>NZ_AEUY02000005.1 GCF_000188035.1 Streptococcus pseudoporcinus LQ 940-04 | reverse complement strand
GGAAACTCTCATGCACGGTTCTTAGAGGGGAAAGGGATAGTAATATCCCCGACCTACTCGACCAGACTATAGAAAATAAGCAGAAGTTCATTTCTCAGATTATGACAAGTAAGACACCTGTAAGAGTTGCAGAAGATGTGGACGAAAGCAGCTTAAACTATGCAGAGATTAAAGCCCTTGCTACAGGTGATCCGAAAATCAAGGAAAAAATGGATCTGGATAATGAGGTTACAAAACTTAAAATGCTTGAAGCAAACTACAAGTCCAACCGTTACAGATTAGAGGATAAGGTCGCTAAAAACTATCCTGAAGAAATTGCAAGGACGGAAAAGCTAATTGAAGCTGTAAAGAAAGATATAGCAAGTGTAGAACCTAAAGCTGAAGGCGATGAAAAGTTCACTTCTATTATCATTTTAGGCGAAAAAATTACCGATAAGAAATTAGCCGGAGAAAAGCTGCTTGAAGCGATTTCCAAAGTAAAAATCAATGAAAGCAAGGTCATAGGAAAGTACAGAAACATGGATTTGGAGGTCAGCTATAACTTCTTTACCAATGAGCATAACTTTAGCTTAAATGGTGCTGCAAAGCATTCAGGAGAGTTTGGAACGAGTGCGGACGGTAATATTACAAGACTGGATAATGCTCTTGAGAAAATGCCTGAGAAATTAAAGAGGCTTGAAGAAAAGCTCTTCAGCACAAAAGAACAGCTTGAAAATGCCAAAGAGGAATTAAAAAAGCCTTTTGAAAAAGCTGATGAACTAAAAAATAAGGTGCTTCGCTTGGCAGAACTGAATAAGCTCCTTGATATGGGAGAAGTGGAAGAAAAGAGAAATTATAATCCCCTTGTAGAAGATGTAAAACGAGCCATCATTGACTTCTGCAACAGAGAGTATGAAGAAAATCATAGTTATGATGAGTTTGACGCTCTATATCCTGACCTAAAGCATATCGGCATCGCCTATACCAATACACCTGACGAAAGACACAGTATCCAATATGAGCTTAACTTAGAGGATAAGACATGGACACAGTATATTGAAAATATACCGATTAAAACGGAGAGTTTTGATTATGAAAACAAGGGAGAAAACGAAGCTCTACGAAATATGAAAAATGAGATTGAGCTTTCTTCTTTTAGTGATTTGGTCTATGTCGATTCGGAAGATTTAAGGGCGGTACTTGGACTTGATATTGATGATGAAGGGAACTTCTACGATCCTCTTTCTAAAGATATGGATAATGACGGCATTCCTGACAGATATGACAATGACTTTAAGGACAGCGATTATTTTGAGTCAACCTATGATGTTGAAGATAATTTGCATACCAAAGAGGAAGCCACACAGAAAACGGGTGATAAACCATCTATCTTAGGACAGATAAGAGCCTATCAGGAAGAAAGTAAAACAGAAGAAAAGCAAAAAACAAAAGAACAGGAATTTTTAAGATAAGGGGAGGGGAACCTCCCTTTTGCCATGAAAGGAGATAAAAACATGGATTACAAAACAATGAGAAATCAGATAGAAGATATGGTAAATGATAACCATAAGGACTTTGTAAAAGCGATTATAAGCATGGAAAAAGGTATCAATGATGAAAGTGCCTTAGATAAGCTCTATGACGCTTATATGGACAATGACAGCCTTAATTTGCTGCATGAGGAATTTGACTATATGATTGAGGATTTAAGAGAACAGGGACAGATAAAAGACCTGCCTTATGCTCAGGAAGAAAAGGATAATCTTATCAATATTGTTGGAAATATCGTTGGAGAGGTTGATGTAGTTGAAAGGGAAAATAAGAACGGAGAAGCCTTTAAGGTAGCGAATTTCTCCGTAGTATCTAAAGATGATGAAGGGAATAAGGTCTATCATAATTGCTCGGCATACGGAGAAAAAAGCGATATTCCAAAGGACTTTAAGCAGGGAGATTTTGTTAAGCTCTTTGGACAAATCAGAACCTCCATTGATGATAACGGCAAGGAGCATAGCAACATCAGGATACTTTCTTCAAAGCTGTTAAAGGCAAAGGAACAAATGAAAGGACAAGAAGAAAAGAAAGAATCTGTACTTGGGGCTATCAAAAAATATCAGGCTGAAGATAAGGAAAAGCCGAAAGAAAAGAAAGAAGTAAGCAAAGAAGCTGAGAGATAAATTTACGGTCGGTGTGGTCTTAGGACTGCACCGACTATTTTTTTATTGGTCTTGAATTGCCAAATCAAGGTAGAAAAAGAGGAGAGAAAAAATTATCTCTCAATCTCCTTGCCCATGTAAATTCCATAGTTCTTTCGTATTTGATAAAGCTCGTCCATAGTAGATTTTGAGGAAGAATACTCTTTCATGAGGATATTCTTTTTTTCTTGCAGTTTATCAAGTCTATCTAAAATATTCTTTGAATTTGGAAGTTTAGAATAGGAGCTTTTCAGCTTGGAAAGAGCAGTTTCATAGAGCGTGATTTGCGATTTGTATTCTTCAAAAAATGCCTTGTCCGATGGATTTGCCTTATATTCTTTGTAGTAGGCTCGATATTTTTTAACAGTATGAACTTGTTCCATAGTATCAGAAAGTAGCTGCATGTCCTTATCAATTTCTTTGATTTTATCTTGTAAACCTTGTCTTTCTTCAGCACTTTTTTTGATATATTCATCAAGCTGTTTAACGGAGTTAATGCCATGTTCTCTGATGAAAATAACTGATTCAGCCATTGTATTAAGGTTATGTTTTGTTGCCCAATATTCATAGCCTTTGCTCTCTTTCACTTTGGCATTGGTATTCATATTGATGACATTTCCTATTCGTTTTTTGACAGCAGGATCCTTAATAGCACTCCTTTCTGTAATACGCTCTTTTAATCTTTCTTCGGTATAATCTTCGCCAATCGTCTTAGACCTTGTAAATCTCTGCTTATCTTTTGGCTTAAAAGCTATATGTTTTCCATGCTTTATTTCATAACCAAGTTCCGCCATTTTCTTTAGAAATTCTTCCCAATCTTTAGACTGTTTTATCAAATGATCAATGTCAAATTGAAGCCTGCTTTTCCAAGAATTACCTTTCTTAGATTGCTCATTTTCATACCATGACTTACCATTTGTTTTGTACTTTCTCTTATAGCTCTCGTAGAACTCATCAATCACAGAAAGGTTATTATCCTTGCATAGCTTATCGCTTTGATACCTGATTTGGTGGTAACTTCTCTTGTTGGACTGATAGCATTTGCCCGTTACCATATTTACATTATTAAATATGACGTGATTATGAATATGCCCTTTATCTATATGGGTAGATAAGACAAATTCGTACTCATCCTTTAATATCTTTTTACATAGTTCAAGACCGATTTGATGTGCCATTTCAGGACTTGCTTCTCCGGGTAAAAAGGATTGAATGAGGTGTCTTGCAAGAACAGTTCCGTTTGTTCCTGCATCATTTCGTGTTCTTAAAAATTGAGTATGAGCAGTTTCCTGATGGCATTTATGAGTGCTTACTAAGATTTGCTCATCTGTTTTTTCTCCATTAACAATATATGAAATGGCAAGATTAAGGGTTGATTTTATAGGATGTATTTTTGTAATAGCCATAAAATTTAATCACCTCCTGAAGTCCTGTTAAGCAGCAGGGAATGAATTTGCCACAACTCTTTTGAGAAATGTTCAATCTGCTTTTTCATATCGTTTATATCATCTTTGTAGATTATGCCGGTCGAATTTACACGCTTTGCAATCTGATTTATGTTGTTTGTAGCGTTGGAAAGCAAGCCCTGTAAATCTCTAAACGGCTCTAAATCCACTTGATATATTTCCTTTTCTAAAACGCATTTGCGAATAAAAAGGCTCATATTTCTACACTTAGCAAGTTTTCTTTTCTCCTCAAAAAGAGCCTTTTCTTCTTCGGTTAATTTAATTTCAAGTCTTTCATTTCGTATTCTATTTGCCATAGGTAAATCCTCCTTTGAATGTATTTCGGGGTCTTAGGGTACACCCTAACAAGTTAAAAATTGATAAAAAAAGAAGCAGATCCCAGAGGGCTGCTTCATCAATTTTTTCGTAAGTGTCCGTACACTTACTGTGCTTGCTACAAAAGAACGATTAAGATAGCAAGCATTAAGCGTGTATAAAACTATTTGTACTTATTGTACCATTTTTTTTATTAGAGTTCCAGAAAATACTTGACAAACATAATCGACAATATTAAAATGATAACTAAGTTATCAAGATGAGGCGGGAAATTGATCAGTAAAGAGAAAGTAGGCAGAGTAATGGCAGATTTGAATGGATATGAGCTTACACATAAAAAAATCATGGATAGTGGTAAAGCGAATTTTTTGAAGGATGGATATGAACGAGCTAATTTAAGAAAAATTTGTAAAGATGCTGGAGTTACAACGGGTGCTTTTTACAGGCATTTTAATGACAAAGAAGATTTATTTATCAGTTTAGTTGATCCATTGGCAAAAGAACTTTTGGGTTTTTATAACAAGTTTGAAGAGGAATCTTTTCAAAATATAGAAAAAAATTGTGGAGAAGATTTATCAAAAATTAACATTGAAGGGTCAATTGAATCTGCATTATATATGTTTAGCAAAAAAGATTTATTTAATCTTTTAATATATAAATCATATGGTACGAAATATGATAATTATATAGAGCTTCTTGTGGAAAAGGAAGATATAAATAGACATAAAGCGTTTCATATTATTTCAAAGAAAAAGAATATAAAATCAGAAGTCCCTAAAAATGCAATGCATTTGTTAAACCATGCTTATATTAATGCATTGTGTGAAATTATAATACATTCTCAAACAGAAGAGGAAGTAAAGTTAAACACAAGAATAGTTTCGAAGTTTTTTTATGATGGATGGGAGAAATTACGAGGTTTTTAAATATAAGGGAAAGGGTATTAAGCGCCCTTATATTTTTTAAAATAAAGATAACTAAGTTAGCTAATTAAGTTATTTTATTTGGAGGTGTTGATTATGAAACAAAAAAGTCCTGCTACTATATTGTGGGAGCTTGCAAAAAAGGAACATTCAAAGTTAAAAACATCTGTATTTATAGCGAGTATCGGTGTTATTGCAGGGATTGTTCCATATATTGCAGCAAGTCGTATTTTAGTTGAATTGTTAAAGGGAAATGAGGATTTTAAAATTTATTCCTTATGGTTAGGAATAGGATTGTTATCCTACATCTTAAAATCATTTTTATACTCTATGGCTTTATCTGTATCTCATAAAGCAACTTTTAGTGTACTGAAAGATGTTCGTTTAAGAATGCTTGAAAAACTCCCAAAGATGCCATTAGGGGAAATAATCTCTGTTCCAAGTGGAAATTTTAAGCAAATTATTGTTGATCAAGTTGAAAGTATGGAAAAGCCTCTGGCACACCTTTTACCTGAAATGACCTCAAATTTATTAGGCTCTTTGAGTATATTTATTTACTTATTATTTCTTGATTGGAGAATGGCTCTTTTATCATTAGTATCCATTCCTTTGGGGATGCTTTTTATGGGACTCGTAATGAAAAATTATGCTGTTCAATATGAAGGATCTGTAAAGGTAAATCGAGAAATGAATTCTGCAATTATTGAGTATGTCAATGGAATAGAAGTGATAAAAACATTTAATCAAGACAAGAAATCGTACGCAAAGTACAAAGATAAAGTCATTGCAAATGCAAGATACTTTTATGAATGGATGAAGAGCTGTCAGTTACCTGTATCTTTATCTAAAAATATATCTCCTACTACAATGATAACAGTGCTTCCATTTGGTTGGTATTTCTACATTAGTGGCAGTTTGAGTGCAGAAGTATTTATATCTGTTATTATTCTATCTTTAGGTATTGCAGGACCTTTACTTGAAACAATCAATTTTGTTGATGGTCTTGCTAAGATAGGAACTATTGCTAATTCTATTAACTTAATTTTAGAAGGAAAAGAACAAAAGCATTCTGATGGAGAAGTGACTATCCAGCAATATAATATTGATTTACAAAATGTAAAGTTTGGATATGAAGAAGAAAAAGAAATTCTTCATGGAATATCCCTAAACATAAAAGAAGGGACAACAGTGGCTTTTGTTGGGCCAAGTGGAAGTGGCAAGTCAACTTTAGCAAAATTAATAGCTGGATATTGGGATATTACGGAAGGAAATATAAATATTGGTGGATACAATCTTAAGGAAATTCCATTAAAGCAATTATATAGTTTAACTGCTTTTGTTTCTCAGGATAATTTTTTGTTCAACGAAAGTATTAGGGAAAATATCCGAATGGGTAATCCAAGTGCCAGTGATAAAGAAGTAGAAGACATTGCTAAGAAATCGGGTTGTCATGATTTTATTATGAAAATGGAACATGGTTACGATACGGTTGTCGGAAGTAGTGGGAGCCATGTTTCTGGTGGAGAAAGACAAAGAATATCAATTGCAAGAGCAATGCTCAAAAATGCACCTATAGTAATACTTGATGAAGCTACTTCATATATAGATCCTGAAAATGAAGTGATTATAAAGCAAGCTTTATCAAAGCTTATAAAAGATAAAACGGTGATTATTATTGCTCATAGGTTATCAACTATAACAGATGCAGAACAAATATTCTTAATTGAGAATGGAAAACTTGTTTCATACGGTAAGCATGATGAATTATTAGAAGGTTGTGAATTATACCGAAATATGTGGAACGCTCATATAGGAACTAAGGATGGTGAGATGAAATGTTAAGTGCTTTAAAAAAGATTTTAGATTTCTCAGGTGATGAAAAGAAAAATGTATATCACTCTATATGGGTAAGTTTTTTGTTTGCGATTTTTCATATGCTTCAAATCAGTGCTATTTATTTTATAGTGAAAGCAATTGCCCAAAAAGACATGAGCATGATGCCTGCGTGGATAGCATTAATACTTCTTGTTATTAGCATAATCGGAAGAAGTGTTACAAATTATTTTTCACAATTAAAGCAATGCCATGCAAGTTATTTCATGGTGGCAAATAAAAGAGTAGCAATAGGAGAAATGCTCAAAAAAATTCCTATGGGATTTTTCAATGAAAACAATATTGGTGAAGTGGTTGGAATTTCTACAACTGTTTTAGAAGATGTAGAAAATACCGCCGCAATGGTTATGGTAAATACATTATCAGGTTTTATAAACACGATAATATTTACAATAATGATTTTAGCATTTGAGTGGAGAATAGGTTTTATTGTTGCAATTGGATGCCTATTGTACTTATTTGTTCTCTCAAAAATGGAAAGCAAATCAAGGAGTGTTCTTCCTAAAAGACAAGAAGCATCTGCTAAATTAGTTGATGCCATTTTAGAGCAAATTGGAGGAATGTCTGTTATAAAATCTTTCAATTTAACAGGGAAAGGAGATGAAAAAGTCAGAGGTGCTATTGAAAATAGTAGAAAAATAAATCTTGATTGTGAAAAACTGTTTACACCTTATACGATTTTGCAAAATATTCTTTTGGATTTGTTTAGCATTTTGATAATAGGTGCAGGTATTTTCTTTTATATCAATGGAGAACTCTCATTCTTAAATACAGTTATGACGATTATAATTTCTTTTCTTGCTTTTTCTCAAATAAAATTGGCAGGAAGTGCAACAACCTCTCTCAGAGTTGTTAGTGGATCTATTGAGCAAACAAGGAAGTTAGAGGAATTTCCACAGATGGATATTGATGGAAAAGACATAAAGCCTACTACTTTTGATATTTCTTTTGATAATGTAGAGTTTTCATATTCAGGTAAAAAAATCCTTGATGATATTTCGGTCAAGATACCACAAAACCAAATGACAGCTATAGTTGGACCTTCAGGAGCTGGAAAAACTACATTTTGCAATTTGATAGCGAGATTTTGGGATGTAGAGAAAGGAGAAATCAGCATAGGTAGACATAATATTAAGGAATATTCATTGGAGTCATTAATGAGACAAATTAGTATGGTTTTTCAAAATGTTTATTTATTTCAAGACACTATTGAGAACAATATAAAGTTTGCCAAGCCAGATGCTACACATGAGGAAGTTATAGAAGCTGCAAAGAAAGCGTGTTGTCATGAATTTATTATGAAGCTTCCTGAACAATATGAAACAGTTATAGGAGAGGGAGGTGCAAGTCTATCTGGTGGAGAAAGACAAAGAATATCAATTGCAAGAGCAATGATAAAGAATGCACCTATCATTATTTTCGATGAAGCTACTGCAAATGTAGACCCCGAAAATGAGGATAAATTGCAGGTTGCTATGGAGGAACTCACAAGAAATAAAACAGTAATAATGATAGCACATAGACTAAAGACAATAAAAAATGCAAACCAAATACTTGTTTTAGCAAATGGAAAAATAAATCAAAAAGGCACACATGAAGAGCTAATTCAAGCAGAAGGTATCTATAAAAATTTTGTTGAGGCACGACAAAAGGCAGTTAATTGGAAACTGTCATAAGTGAAAATGATTTATATGAGAATTATGCAAATATAGCTCATGTAGATTTATATTATTTTAATTCAAGGAGGATTAAAAAAATGAAAAAAGGATTGTCAGCTAAAGATCTAATCAATGTAGGAATTTATACAGCTATTTATTTAGTTCTGTTTTTTGTAATAGGGATGATGAATGCAATACCTGTCTTATACCCAGCTATCTATCTTCTAATTCCTATAGTCACAGGAATTCCCTTTATGTTGTTTTTAACCAAAGTAGAAAAATTTGGCATGGTTACGATTATGTCAATTATTATCGGTGTGTTTTGGTATTTTATGGGCTATACATGGTTAGCATTAGTGGGATATATTCCATTTGGAATTATCAGTGATCTGGTTATGAAATCAGGTGGTTTTAAGAGTTTTAAAAAGAATGTTATTGGATTTTGGCTATTTTCTTGCGGAATGATAGGTTGTCAAATGCCAATGTGGGTAATGGCAGATACCTATATGGAAGGTATTAAGCAACAAATGGGAGAACAATATGCACTTGCACTCGCAAAATATATGCCTTCTTGGATGGGGATTGCTGCATTTGGAATTATTTTTATCGGCTCGGTTATTGGTGCGAATTTAGGGAGGAAAATGCTTAAGAAACACTTCGAGAGAGCGGGTATCATTTAATGGAAGAGTATGAGGTATATAAACCGAATAAACCAAAGGGCTTTTTCTTAGATCCTCGTACTAAAATTTTATTTATGATATTTATAACAACCATAATGTCTGTCGGATATAAGGATATTTTAGTTAGCCTTATATCCGCCATTGTGGCAATAGCATTATTATTATCTAATAAACAATTTAAGATATCTTTCATTTATGGAGGGCTATTTACTTTGGCTATTATGGCACACTTTACGAAAGATATGTACACATTGCCTACACTCATAAATACAATTTCAGTATTGTTGAATGCCTTGATTTTAAGACTATTTCCAATTTTTATGTTGGGCTATTATGTTGTAATGTCTACAAAAACGAGCGAGTTTATAGCAGCCATGGTAAAGTGGAAAATTCCCAATGCATTTATTATTCCAACAGCAGTTGCATTCAGGTTTATTCCAACTTTGAAAGAAGAACACAATTCTATTAAGACTGCTATGAAAATGAGAGGAATTAGCTTTAAAAATAAAAAGGCGTGGAAAAATCCAAGCTTATACTTGGAATATGTAACAATACCTTTAATCGTTTCTATTGCAAAAATAGGTGATGAATTGTCGGCGGCAGCAATAAGTAGAGGATTGGGAGCTTTGAAAAAGAGAACTACTGTAGTAAAAGTAAAGTTTACTATATATGATTTACTAATTTTACTCTTTTCAATTGCCTTTACAGGACTATTTTTATATAGGAGGGGATAGCATTGATTGAATTTAAAGACGTGTCATTTACTTATGATAGCGGGAATAAGAATGCTGGAATTTATAATATTAATTTAAATATCAATGCTGGAGAAGTAGTTGTATTTTGTGGTGAGTCCGGTTGCGGGAAAACTACAATAAGTAGGTTGATAAATGGGTTAATCCCCGGGTATTATTCCGGAAATTTGACTGGGAGCGTTATTGTAAAGGGACATGAAATTTATAAAAACTCTATTAATGAATTGAGTCAATATGTAGGGTCGGTATTTCAAAATCCAAGAACTCAATTTTTCAATGTAGATTCAACAAGTGAAATTGCATTCGCCTGTGAAAATTTTGGAATTTCAAGAGAAGAAATTTGTAAAAGAATTGGTAAGGTAACAAAAGAATTAAATATAAAAAATTTGCTTGACAAGAGCTTGTTTTCTATTTCAGGAGGAGAAAAACAAAAAATTGCTTGTGCTTCTGCTGCTGCCATGGAGCCTGAAATTTATGTATTAGATGAGCCATCTTCTAATTTAGATATACAAACTATAAAAATGTTAAAAGATATCATAAAAAAATGGAAAGAAAAAAAGTCAACTGTGGTTATTGCAGAGCATAGACTACAATATTTAATAGATATTGCAGATAGATTTATTTATATGAAAGATGGAAAAATTAACAAAGAATTTTCTTGTGTTGAGTTCAAGAAATTACCTAACAGCATTTTAAATAATATGGGGTTAAGGAGCATACACTCTATTGATACCGATAACCTTATGAAAAACATAGACTCTAAGGAACAAATAGAGATTAAGGATTTTATGTTTAGCTATGGGAAAAAACCGTTTCTTGAAATTCATGATGCTGTATTACCTCAAAAATCTATTGTGGCTGTTTTAGGAAATAATGGTTCTGGAAAATCAACTTTTTCAAAATGCTTATGTGGAGTTGAAGAAAAAGCAAAAGGAACCTTGAAGATAGAAACAAAAAATTATGATACAAAAGAAAGATTGAAAAAATGTTTTATGGTGATGCAGGATGTTAATCATCAATTATTTACCGAATCAGTTAAAGAAGAAATTCTTTTGAGTATAGAGAACGATAAAAATAAAGAAGAAAAGGTCGACGAAATATGTAAAAAGTTAAACTTAATGGATTTTATAGATTGCCATCCAATGTCATTATCCGGAGGTCAAAAACAAAGAGTTGCAATTGCAAGTGCTATCGCTTCTGATAGAACAATTCTGATTTTGGACGAGCCTACAAGTGGTTTGGATTTTAGGAATATGAAAGAAGTTTCTAATGAAATGATGAGGCTTAAAAAGGACGGAAAAACTATTTTTATTATTACACATGATCCGGAATTAGTAGAATGCTGTTGTGATTATTTTATGTTTATGGAGAATGGAAAAGTCAAATGGCATGGTGGTAAGAATGAAAAAAATATAAAGGCAATTAAGGAATTTTTCAATCAAACAAATAATTGCCTATAAAAATATAAATCAAAACAAGGAAGGACAAAGTATGAAACAAGATATGAAAGAACAACTACTGACCAAAAGACCGATAGATTTACTTTTTCAGCTATCTATTCCGGCGGTTATCGGAATGATAGTAATCGGTTTGTATCCGTTAATGGACGGGATATTTGCTGGGAAAATCATAGGGCAAACTGCAATGACTGCCTGCGGCGTTGCGATGCCACTTACTTTTTTTAACAGCGGGGTGTCTACACTTCTTGGTGTAGGTTCTGCATCTGTTTTATCACGAGCGATTGGTAAAGGAGATCAGAAAACCGTAGATAAAATTATGGGCACCTTGATTTTCTGGGTGATTTTGTTTTCGGCGATCATAACAGTTGGCGGAATACTACTTGCACCACATTTTTTAGATATGGTCGGAGCAACAGGTGAGATCAAAGTTTATGGTATCAGATACCTAAGAGTAATCTTTATCGGTTCCCTCTTTGTAAATTTTACACAGTCCGCAAACATGGTTATGCGTGGCGAAGGTCTAATGAAAAAAGCCATGATGATAATGGGACTTGGAGCTTTACTGAATATCATTCTTGATCCGATTTTAATGACAGTTATGGGTGAATACGCCATTGAAGGTGCTGCCCTTGCAACGATTACAGCACAGTTTGTTCAAGCAGTTGTAACGCTGCACTACTTCCTGAAAAAGAGCAAGGTTGTAAAAATTCATAAGATTAAGTCTGATGCGGAAATAAAAAAAGAAATGTTTGGAGTAGGCTCATCAGCTATGATGATGCAGCTTCTGTTCATGATTCAACAGACTATGCTTTATAAAATGGCATTTAAGTATGGCGGAGATCCAAACGGAATTTTGATGGCAGCATCGCTTCGTGTATACGCCTTTTCGTTCATTCCGCTTTGGGGAATGAGTCAAGGATTGCAGCCTGTTGTCGGAACAAACTTCGGAGCAAAGCAATATGACAGAGTAAGGCAAGCAATGAAGGTATTTTCTATCGGAGGACTTGTTCTTGCAGCAGTCTTTTGGATTCCATCATTGCTGTTATCAAGTCAGATACTTTCTTTGTTTGGAGTAGAGACAAATATCATAGTACAAGGGGTAGGAAATTTCAGACTGTTCTATTCCGTATTTATTTTATATGGAGTAATGGTTATGAGCATTACATTTTTCCAATCTATTGGGAACGGAAAGAAAGCGGGGATTATTGTTATGCTTAGACAGCTATTCCTGTTTGTCCCTGCAATGATTCTTTTGCCAATGGTATTTGGAGTAAAAGCTGTTTGGTTCACACAGCCCCTTGTTGATTTCATTATGATTGTTGTTGGAATCTTCATGATGCTTGGAGAACTAAATAAGATGAGCAAAGAAAAAGTACAAGCATAAAATTTCTTATTATGTGCGTGGATACTTGAAATAGTAGAAGGGCTTAATTTATGAGGAATAGTTAGTTGTAAAATGGAGGGACAGGATATGATAAAGGCTATATGTTTCTTTGAAGTTATAACTCAAAACAAAATCCTTCCTTTTTCTTATAAAATTTACAGTTGCTTGTCTTTCCATATTCTCGTCTAAACAATTAAATATAGTTAAAGAAAGAACAGGTTTCTTTCATTTCGGAGGACTTCTCATGCCAAGATGCAGAAGTCCTCCTTTTTTGTCTGAAAAACAAATAGACAAAAAAGAAATGGAGGAAACTTTATGGCAAAAGAGTATTACCTTTATGTCAACGGACAAAGGGTTAAAGTCAGCGAGCAGATATATAAAGTCTACTGGCGAGAAAAAGAACACGAAAAGTATTTAGAGCAGGTGGACAAGAAAAACCACTTGCTCTTTTTTTCATCATTGGATCATGACGGAAATTTTGTAGATAACCTTGCTGATGAAAGTGTGGATGTAGAAAAAATAATTGAAACACAGATCTTAATTGAAACAGTCAGAAAGGCTATGTCAAGGCTGAATGATGAAGAAAGGGACATCATAGAGCGTTTGTATTTTAATGATGAAACATTATCGAGTGTAGCAAGAAGTAAGAAAGTGAGCTATCAAGCTATACAATGGCGAAAAAACAATATTCTTAAAAAGCTAAAGGTGTTTTTGAAAGAATTCATAAAGTAAACGCCTTGTAGATGGGGGCAGATTTTCCTTTATAAATTGAAGGGAGATCTGTCCTCTTAATTTTATTGAAGAATTATTTTCATGAATTACTTAAAAGAAAATCTCTCTGAAAGCCAATAGGCTATTGTTCCTTGAAAACTGAATAGACCAAGGTAGGACTTTATCTACTTGTGGAGGATTATGACTTACGCCATGACCTTTCTGCTGAGAACAATTTCGGTTTAATAAATACTGAGTAAATCAAGGAAACAAGAAAGCGAGCGATAAATAAGAATACATAAAAACAGATTTGGCAACCTGTTCAATGAAGCAAGTAGTGATAATGATACTTCAATAGTTTAAGCCGGCTCGTCTGGAATAAGAGGCGGAGGTGAGATTCCTATGTTGCTGCCAAGCACCTACCAATGTCGTAAAACTTAAAATATAGAAGAAAACATATTTTGATTATAGAAAGTTTGTAAAGGAAGGAGGGGTGTCTGTGGATAGTGACTGGAATGGATTGGCTGATTTAATAGCAAATCTGATTGCAAAATATGCTGGTGCTTTAGATTTAGATAATCTGCCCGATCCAACGCCAGCAAAAAATCAAGAGATTAAAAATAGTTTTGACATGGCAAAAACACAAATTGAGACGGACTAATAAAAGTGTTATAATATACTTGAAATGATAGTCCAAACTTAAATTCAAAAATCAAAGTTTATATATGATATAGAAAAGTTATGTTGAGGTTAATGCTATGTCAAAAGAAAAAATTAAAGTATACCTCTATACACGAGTATCTACATCAATACAGATAGAGGGGTATTCGTTAGAGGCACAAAAATCACGAATGAAAGCTTTTGCTATTTACAACGATTATGAAATTGTCGGAGAGTATGAAGATGCCGGAAAGTCTGGCAAGTCTATTGAAGGTAGGAAACAGTTCAATCGAATGATGGAAGATATAAAATCTGGAAAAGATGGAGTGTCTTTTGTTCTTGTGTTTAAGTTATCAAGATTTGCAAGAAATGCCGCTGATGTTCTTTCTACACTTCAGATAATGCAGGATTATGGAGTTAATCTTATCTGCGTTGAAGATGGCATTGATTCATCTAAAGATGCTGGGAAACTAATGATTTCTGTTTTATCAGCTGTGGCTGAAATAGAAAGAGAAAACATCCGTATTCAAACAATGGAAGGTCGCATTCAAAAAGCAAAGGAAGGAAAATGGAATGGTGGCTTTGCTCCGTATGGATATAAACTTGAAGATGGCAAACTGTTTATAAATGAGGAAGAGGCAGTTGCCATAAGAACGATTTTCGACCAGTATGTAAATACTACGATAGGAGCCAATGGACTATCTAAATACTTAGAGAATCATGGAATTAGAAAAATCCCAAGACAGAATGGTAAGAATCCTTTGTTTGATGCAGGTCTTATAAGAAAGATATTAAAGAATCCTGTATATAATGGGAAAATAGCATTTGGAAGAAGAACTTTAGAAAAAGTTCATGGCACAAGAAATGAATATAAGCAGGTTGAACAAGATGAATATCTAATATCTGAAGGGATACATGAAGCTATAGTTTCCGATGAAGTTTGGCAAGCTGCTCAGGTTAAGCTAAAATCTCAAGCAAAGAAATATGAGCATGTGAATAAAGGAAAAGATACACGCACACACTTGCTTTCTGGAATTGTAAAATGTCCTATATGTGGAGTGGGAATGTTTGGGAACAAGTGTATCAAGAAAAAGAAAGATGGCACAAAGTATAAAGATTTTTATTACTATGGTTGTAAGCATAGGCAGATGATAAGAGGTCATAAGTGTACATTCAGTAAGCAAATTAGAGAAGAATTGTTAGATGATGCTGTTGCAGAGGTAATTGTCAAGATTGTAAGTAATCCGAAGTTTGCTTCTATGATGCAAGAAAAAATCAACATGAAGGTGGATACCTCTGAAATAGAAAAAGAAATAGATAATTACCAAAAGGAATTGAGGAAGAGTCATTCTACAAAGTTTAAGCTAATTGAGGAAATAGATAATTTAGATGTTGAAGATAAGCATTACAAGAGAAGGAAACAGGATTTAGACGATAGACTTTATCGTATGTATGACAAAATAGATGAATTAGAATCATCACTAATTGATGCGAAAGCAAAGAAACAGACTATTGAAGCTGAAAAACTCACAGGAGATAACATATATAAGGTTCTGATCTATTTTGATAAACTCTATAAAGTCATGAATGATGTAGAGCGTAGGCAGTTAATTATAGCTTTGATTTCTGAAATTCAAGTTTATGAAGAAAAACAGCCCAACGGACAATGGCTAAAATCAATTACTTTCAAGCTCCCAATTATAGACGATGACTTAAATATAAGTTTGGACAATGATGAACACGTGGAGTGCGTAGTTTTGCTACAACGAAGCAAAGGGTAAAACCTTTGAACGAAAGGGATAGTAAAAAGCCTTGATTTCAAGGATTTTTAGGCTCTAGAATATCTGTAGTGGGTAAATCCCCTTGCTAGCTATTATGAGGTCTTCTGTACCTAATGCGGTTCTGCCTTTAGTCGCAAGAACTGAACGACAGGTCGCGGTAAATGGAAGGTTTGTCAATGTAATAGCCGATACAAGGTAAAAGAACAGGTTGGGTGTTAGAATAATCATATTGATGAAGGAACGCTTGATAAGCCAAATAGACACATGGTAGGACATGGTCGTTGGGAGAGAGAAATCGGTGAAATAGATTTTTTGAAGCTATTTAATACACTGTTGTACATTTTCGATGAGTATGATTACTGGGCAGAAGTTATCCGTTATGAACAAGATAACTTAGTATGTTTTTGGAGGTTAAACGATTATGTTCGAACTGTATCCTTTTATTCGAGAGATGATTAATTGTGAAACGACTATACAGAAAATGGAAGTTTTCAATAGGTGGAACCTTAATGACTGTAGAGTTTTTCTATTTGATGAAGAAAAGTCAAATTTTAGTAATATAGGTAAATCAATTAGCTATGGAAAGTTTAATTTGATTGGCCTGGGAGATTACCAAAAAATTTGGGTTATTGATAAAAATACAGTGAATGCTATGGATAATTTGTTACCTGTTATTAGAATTGTCAATTATGATCTAAACATTTTTACCTACATACATAATTTATTTAGAGGAAGAAACGTCCCGGATAAGGAGAATCTAATTACATTCTTACACGAGATTAAATCGTTGCATCTAACAAATGATATTTCAACTGCTTTAATGGAGAGATATACCACCCCAATAAATCGTAACTTATTAGCTAGAATGATTGAAAGTTATGTTTATTTTGATAGCATTAATTTTGAAATATTTCAAACAAATTTGCCTCAGATTCTAGCACCAGATAAATATATTTGGATGAAAGAAATTTGGGATGATGCAGAAGCTTACCTAAGCAAGGATGAAGCGATACAACAGTATGAGGCAGTATGTTGCTATATATTGAAAGCATTTATTTTGAAAAATAAAAAAAATCTTTCTACAGAAGCTAAAGTAGTTGAGTTCAAACGCTATTGTTTTGAGGATCTATGTGTATTTTTAGAATTGGAAATGTCCTTACTAATAATGTTTTTGAAAAATGATAGTTCGGTTCAAGAAATATTTAAAAAGTTGCAAGTAGGTGCTAAGGGGTTAATAGATAAAATATATAATACAGTATGGGATATTTTTCATATAAGGCTATTGGAACAAAGTACTTTATTCGATTGTATTGGAAACCAAGATGTGATTTATCTCAATTATTTTGCAACTGCGGATTCTGGGTTGGCTGAGGTACTGAGAGCCAATCCGATTAAAATGCTGGTTTATTATAATGAAAAAATTATACCTATACGTCGGTATGATGCGTTAGATTTCTTTACTCAAGATGAATTAGATTTCTATACTACTGAAGAAAAAGCTAGATTACGTGCAGAGAAAGTTCAGAGTATTGATTTCCGCTCTATAAAGGAGAGGTTGATTAGTGAGCTAGGGGATTTACTTACTAAATAAATTCTAACAGTTCCGTCCCACAGTATCATTCCTAAATTGCTTTCATCACACCCACTAGTATAGGAGAAAGTTATCAGCACACGTTGAGTGCGTGAGTTTGTTAGAAAAAGGAAACTAATTGGGAATGAGGAAGTTAATAATAAAACCATTCAGTCAACAGAAAAAGATGCTTTAGAGAAGGATAACCAAAATAGAAATAATTTTTTAAATTATAATCAAACAATTATTTGAGGAGAAAATTGTGTCCAAACAGAATATTTATGATAATGATATATTTTTTAATGAATATAAGCAGTTACGAAAAAGAGAATTCACTGCTAATAATCTAATAGAAATTCCAGCTTTATTATCTTTGCTACCAGATTTGAAGGATAGTGTCATTTTAGATTTGGGTTGTGGATTTGGAGAACATTGCAAATTATTTGTTGAAATGGGAGCAAGGAAAGTTGTTGGGATTGATATTTCTCAAAAGATGATTGAAGCAGCAAAATTAAAAAACAGTAGTTCTCAAATAGAGTATCTTCAACTTGCAATGGAAGATATCAATACCCTAAGGCAAAAATTTGATTTAGTTGTCAGTTCATTAGCAATGCATTATGTGGAGAATTTTAAGGAATTAGTCGAAGATATCAATAACCTTTTAAGTGAGGACGGTATTTTGGTTTTTTCTCAGGAGCATCCTTTTGTAACTTGCCATTCCAAGGGAGATAGATGGACAAGAGATTTTTCGGGAGAGAAACTATTTGCCAATATTTCAAATTATGGAGTTGAAGGTCAAAGAAAAACGGATTGGTTCGTCGAAAATGTGGAAAAATACCATCGAACTTTTTCAACGATTAGTAATACCCTAACGACTTCAGGATTTAAGATAGAAAAGATATTAGAACCAATTCCAGAAAATGCCATTTTAACTGCTTTCCCTGAATATAAGGATACAGTTCATAGACCAGACTTCTTAGTTTTACGTGTCAAGAAGATTCAATGAGAAGTCATTCCTTAAGTTTTAAAAACCTAGTAAAATTGAAAAAAATAATAAAAAAGTTCCCTCAAGTCTGTGAAAGATTTAAGGGAACTTTTAATTGCTTAAACGAACAACAATGCCAATCCAATAATAATGAAGGCCATCAGTTTATAGCTTTCATTAATGAGAATTAACTTCAGTGGTCGTTGTTCAAAGAAATAGTTTTTAAGGCCAGAAAGAATTGCAATCAGACCAATAATCATGGCGTTGATTGGTGTAGCAGCATTTAAGGCTGATAAGAATAGTATGGTCAGCATACTAATAATAACCTCAACGATAAGGGTCATTATCATTTCTTTTTTACCATCGCCATTTTTACCGATATCTTCTGGATTGATACCCATGGCTTCTATCCATGGTTTTTGAAAGAGGAGACCATACCAGAGGCCACCAATCATAAAGTTAATAAATCCTGCTATCGTTGCGATAAATAGTGTCATATTTCCTCCTAAACGGTTTGGGGTACATAAGGTGAGTGCTGAATTAGTTGATTACCTTGTATTCTAAACCCAGGGCACCTGAAGTAAATGTTTCTGAGCTGATTAGCTTTAAATCTGAGCTGATGTTTTCAAAGAGGCGCAAGCCATTTCCCACAAGAGTGGGTGAAAGGGTTAATGTCACTTTGTCGACAATTTTCTCTGCCAGCAAAAAGCGAGCTAGACGTGGACTTCCCAAAACTAAGATATCCTGACCATCTCTAATTTTGAGTTCTTCTATACTCTTAGTGAGGTTGTTTTTGATTAGGGTAGAATTGTTCCAGTCAACAGATTCAAGTGTGCTAGAAGCGACGACTTTCTCAACATCAGTTATCCATTTGGCATGTCTGCGTTCATAATCAGTTGCTGCTGGATCAGTAAGCCTATTTGGCCAGTAGGCATACATCATGTCATAAGTTGCTCGCCCCCATAAAATAGTGTCCACGCTTGATAAGGTTTTTTCTGCAAAAGCTTCCAATTCTTGGTTGTAGGCCACAAAACCAATATCCATGGCTCCTTTTGGTCCTTCAACAATACCATCTAGTGACATGTGTAAAAAAATGTTAATATCTCTCATGTGTTAGCTTCCTAATCTCTTAATAACTGAGGCTAGTATACTGTTTTGAAGCCAGAAAGTAAATTTAAATGTTTTGAAATCATTCACTTAGTCTCTGTTTTGTGACTTAAGGTCTGACTGACTTGACAAATCAAGGAGGAAATCAGATACTTAATTAGCAAATGTAGGATTAGAATCATTAAAACTTTAGACGAAGGAGTCATTGGAATGTCACGAGAAACAGCCACTATCTTAACAAATATGTGTATGATTTATGATAATCAGGGACGGGTTCTGGTTCAGGATAAAGTCGGCAGCAATTGGTGTGGGGTAACCTTTCCTGGTGGACATGTAGAAGCAGAGGAATCAATTGTTGACTCTACTATTCGAGAAATTAAAGAAGAAACGGGTTTAGATATCAGTGACTTAAAAATCTGTGGCATCAAGGACTGGACCTATGCGCAAGGTTCTCGCTATGTTGTGTTCTTATATAAGACCAACAAGTTTTCTGGTCAGCTTCAGCCTTCTAAGGAAGGTCCAGTCTATTGGGTAGATTTGAAAGAACTAAAACACCTAAAACTTGCTCCTTCCATGGCTATCATGTTAGAAGTCTTCTTACGTGATGATGTTAGTGAGCACTTTATTTACCAAGAAAATGGTGTATGGAAAGACAGTTTGAAATAAAGAAGGCAGAAGTCATCAGTCAAAAGGTGACTTTTTTAGGTGTTCTTTGCTCCATAAGATATTTGTTGGTTTTTTTCGACTAAACTTTTTGGTGAGCCATGTTATAATGAGTTTATTATCATAATAGAGGAGTCATTCATGAAGATTTATTTTGCTAGTCCCTTATTTACTGAGATGGAAGTTACCTTTAACAAAACTCTGGTTGAAAAAATTAGACAGACTTATCCAGAAGCTGATGTATTTTTACCTCAGGAGCAGGGAGAAATTAATGATAAGCAGGCCTATGCTGATTCTAAGATGATTGCCAAGCTAGATACGCAAGCAGTATTAGAAAGTGACCTGTTAATTGCAATTTTAGACGGGCAGGTCATTGATCCAGGTGTGGCTTCAGAAATTGGTGTGGCCTATCAAGCAGGTATTCCAATCTTGGGGCTCTATAGTGATTCGCGTCAATTAGGAGCAGATAATCAACAAAAAATAGAGGCTCTACAGGAGGTGGGGGAATCACAATTTGCTTATGTGAACCTTTATACTGTTGGTCTCATCAAGTTAAATGGGAAAGTCGTTAGCTCTAGTCAAGAATTGCTTGAGGTGATCGATAATATGTAAAAAATATATTGCTATCATTAAAGGGGAGGGTGGATAAATGATTCGGAAGACTAAATTGGAAGATGCAAAAGCTTTGCAAAAGATTTGTAAAGAAGATTTGGGATACGATAGTTCTCTAAAAGCTATTGAGCGACAAATTGACAAATTAGGTCAAGATGAGCAACATCACCTTTTTGTGTTTGAGGATGATTGCATGAAAGAAGTTCTAGGATTTGTCGAAGTACAGGTCTATGAGGCTATCTATAGTAAACGTGGTCTCAATATCTTGGGATTAGCAGTAGCTCATTCACACCAAGGGCAAGGCATTGGTAAACAATTGATGACTTATATTGAAGCATGGGCTTGTCAGAATAAGCTTACCTTTATTCGCTTAAATTCAGGCTCCCATCGTACAGAAGCGCATGCTTTTTATCAACGTCTTGGTTATGATGGTACTAAGAGACAAGTACGCTTTATTAAGTTTCTACAATAGGTATTATGGGAATGTCGGTAAAGGCTCAAGTCTTAGACCCTTTAAGACTGAAATCAAAATGATGCAATTAGGAAATACGATATGAAAGAATTTAAAACAAAAGAACTAAAAATATTTGAAAATTATGAAACACTCTTGGTTGAGTATGGTCATGTCATTGTGTCCACAAGAGTTGTTGAATCATCATTAAATTATCACCAAACAGCTCATGGGGGTTACCTCTTTGCCTTAAGTGACCAAATTGCTGGAGCCGTAAGTGTTTCTACTGGTTTTGATACAGTGACTCAACAGTCCAGTATCAATTACTTAAAACCGGGAAAATTAGGAGATGTGTTAACAATTGAGGGAACTTGTATTCATGATGGAAAAAAGACTAAAGTTAATGAAGTTGTTATTAAAAATCAAAAAAATAAGATATTAACACGGGCTGTTTTTACAATGTATGTGACAGGAAAACGTGAAAGTGAATAGATTGGGGCATTTAGTCTGAATAATAGAGAGATTGGATACTTTAAACAGATAGAGATAAAGGCTTTGTAAGTTCATTTGTAACTTTCAAAGGCTTTTTTTATGCACAATTTTGGCTAGTAAATAGAGATTAGTGTCAATTTAGAGTTCATTTTTCTGACTTTTTTAGTTAAAAGTGCTATAGTATTAATAAGAATGATTATAATTAAGAGGAAAGAGAGGAGAAAAAATTGGCAATACTTGAATTTAAAGATGTCTCATTTTCATCTGATGGGAAGGACATTTTAAAAAAGCTTAGTTTTACTATTGATGAAGGAGACTATGTCTCAATTGTAGGCCCTTCTGGTAGTGGAAAAAGCACTCTTTTGAAACTAGCTAGTTATTTACAAAGTCCGACTAGCGGGGCTATTATTTTTGATGGCAAATCATTGGAAGATTACAATCCAATAGAATTACGTCAGGCCATTTCATATTGCTTCCAAACACCACATCTATTTGGCGATAAAGTGAAGGATAATATCCAATTTCCCTATGAGATTAGACATTTGTCATTAGACCAGACACGCGTTAAGGAACTTTTTGAACTATTTAAAATGGATCTCTCTTATCTGGAACAAGATGTTAAAAAGTTATCTGGAGGAGAAAAGCAAAGAATAGCCTTAATACGACAACTACTATTTGAACCCAGACTTCTTTTATTGGATGAAGTCACCTCAGCTTTGGATTCTGTTAATAAAGAAATAGTAGAAAACGTCATTGCAAGCTTACATAATAAGGGGATTACTATTCTTTGGATTACTCATGATAGTAGCCAAAGTAAAAAATATGCTAATAAAAGGCTGACTATTGTAAGCGGTGAATTAGAATCTATGGAGGAGATAAAATGAGTGGAGCAGATAATATTTCCGTAACGTCTTTACTACTAGCATCATCTTTAGTTTTGATAACCTTATTTTTTTCCTATTGGCAAAAATTGAAGTTAGAGAAAGAAATTATTGTAGGTGCTATTAGGGCAGTTATACAGCTACTCATAGTGGGCTTTGTTCTCAATTATATTTTTGGTTATAAGAATCCTATTTTTACAGCGCTCTTATTACTATTTATGATTGTAAATGCTTCTTACAATGCATCTAAGCGGGGAAAGGGCATTGGTAACGCTTTTAAGATTTCTTTTATAGCGATTACTTTGGGTGCCAGTATTACGCTATCTGTTTTAATTTTTTCAGGGATATTAGCATTTGTGCCTAATCAAATGATTCCTGTTGGTGGGATGATTATTAGTAATGCAATGGTTGCTATTGGTTTGTGTTATAAACAGCTTTTAGATTCTTTTAAGGATAAACAAGAAGAAGTAGAAACAAAATTAGCATTGGGAGCTGATATTTTACCTGCTTCTATTGAAATTATCCGTGATGTCATCCGAACTGGTATGGTGCCAACAATTGATTCGGCGAAGACTCTCGGTATTGTTTCTTTACCGGGAATGATGACGGGGTTAATTCTAGCGGGAACATCTCCTATACAAGCTGTGAAATATCAAATGATGGTTACTTTTATGTTACTAGCTACGACATCTATTGCCTCTTTTATCGCTTCCTATCTGGCTTATAAAGGCTTCTTTAACGATAAAAAACAATTAGTCGTTAAACAATCATAAGCTAGAAAAAATGAAAACTTCCCCCTCTTTTTATACTGATCTTAACCAAATCAAAAAAACGAACAAGATTGGGAATTTTAGACGTTTTTAAGGGCCAAATGCCAGATAAAATGTCCTTGACAATTGTTTTTATCTTCGCTATACTATTAACAATTAAATACTGCTTTAACTATGTACCGTGAGACATAAAAGCGCTAAAAAGAGATGGCTAATGCCACCCTCTTATTTTCTGTAGATTTTTTGACTCACGGCTACTGGCGGGGGTCTTTTTTGGCTTTTATCAGTATTCAATTAATTAAGGTAGTCAGCGAGCTACTATTAAAAGGAGAAGGAAATGTCACAGATATCACTGGACAGAAATAACAAGAAGGCCCTTGCGGCAGCCATCATAGCTTCAGGAACAGATGATTTAAACGTCATGTTTCTTGCTTTTTCAATGTCTTCAATTATTACCGAGCTTGGCATAACAGGAGCACAAGGCGGTTGGATTGCGACTGTAACAAATTTAGGAATGTTACTTGGAGGACTTATTTTTGGGCTATTAGCTGATAAATACCATAAGTTTAAAGTCTTTAAATGGACGATAGTGGTCTTTTCAATTGCAACAGGCCTCATTTATTTTACAAAAAGTATTGACTACCTTTATCTGATGCGTTTCCTTGCTGGGATCGGTGTTGGTGGGGAATATGGTGTTGCCATCGCTATTATAGCTGGTATTGTTCCAGCCCAAAAGATGGGGCGGATGTCTTCTCTTAATGGTATTGCTGGGCAACTAGGCTCAATTTCTTCTGCTTTACTAGCGGGCTGGTTAGCACCAAGTTTAGGATGGAGAGGGCTCTTTTTATTTGGCTTGGCACCAATCTTGCTAGTGCTATGGATGACCTTCACTATCGATGATGAAAAGATTTGGGATAAGGGTGGTGATGACAGAGAAGAAAGTAGTCAACCGGTTAAAATTAACCAACTCTTTAAAAGCCCACATTTAGCAGGGCAAACTTTAGCATTAATGGTCATGACAACAGTTCAAATTGCTGGTTACTTTGGTATGATGAATTGGCTACCAACTATCATTCAGACTAGCCTTGGTATCTCTGTCAAAGATTCATCTTTATGGATGGTAGCAACCATCTTAGGAATGTGTTTGGGCATGTTAACTTTTGGTCATATTTTAGATAAATTTGGCCCAAGACCAGTTTATTCGGCCTTCCTAATAGCTTCATCGGTCTGCGTTTATCTCTTTCAGTTTGCAAATTCAATGCCAGCCATGATCATTGGTGGAGCAGTAGTTGGTTTTTTCGTTAATGGTATGTTTGCGGGTTATGGTGCCATGATTACAAGGCTTTATCCGCACCATATTCGCTCAACAGCGAATAATCTCATTCTTAATGTGGGGCGTGCTATTGGTGGTTTCTCGTCAGTTATCATTGGTAAAATCCTGGACGTTTCAGGCGTGCCAATGGTCATGATTTTCTTAGCTAGCCTTTATATCATTAGCTTTGTAGCAATGTTATCTATAAAAAATCTCCGACCAATCCTCTATCAGCAATTATCAAATTAGGGATAAGCTAAAAAAGTTTGGGACAAAAAGATGTTAAGTTTTGTTATCATCACTTTTTATCTTTGAGCTTAGACTTTTGTCTCAGCCTCTTATAATTTTTCAAGAAATGTTTCTTTATTGACACAAACTCTGGTATGAGAAGCTTTGGCAATTAATTCTTTACCAACAAAAGCTTCTAGTTGAAAATCATATTTGCGTCCTTGATTAGTGACCTCAGTTATGATGACAGTGATAGAATTACCAATTTTACTTGCTTTTAAATGATCAATAGTCATTTTTGCTCCGACAGTTGTCAATAGGTCATTCTGAATCTTTTCTTTAGCTAAGAGACAGGCAGCATTTTCTAAAAAGCCAACGAGACTTGGTGTCGAAAGGACCTCAAGTTCCCCAGAGCCAATATATTTAGCTGAATGTTCAGTACTTGTTTCATACACTTTGGAATAGATAGCCATTGTAACCTCCTTTTTATTTTATTATAATACTTTAAACCCTTTAAGTCTGCTGAAAACCAGTTATATGCTATACTAATAAAAAAGCTTAGTAGGAGCTTAGAACGCTTAGGTAGTTAAAGATAAAGGAGCAATAGCAGATGACCTAGACCCCCTTTCTAAGGATTAGAAAAAATAATATAGGACATTTGCTGTTAGCCAGTCTATTAACTTGGGTGTATGGAGGTCTTACTTATGCAAGTCAGGAGATGATAATGAGATTAGATAAATTTTTAGCCGAAGCTGGTTTTGGAAGCCGTAGTCAGGTAAAAAACTTGCTCAAAACAAAGAAGGTCTGTGTTAATGGTAAAAATGAGTCTCAAGCTAAAAAGCAGATTAATCCAAACCTTGACCGAGTGGAGGTTGAGGGGCAAGAAGTTTTATACGAAGAGTTTGTCTATTATATGCTTAATAAACCTAAAGGTGTTGTCTCAGCTACTCAAGATAAGGTTCACCAAACAGTCTTAGACTTATTAGATGCGACAGCAAAGCAAAAAGCAGTTTTTCCAGTAGGACGTTTAGATAAAGATACACATGGGTTGTTACTATTGACAAATAATGGTGACTTGGCCCACCGTCTCCTTTCCCCTAAGAAACATGTCAATAAAGTTTATGTGGCAGAAGTTGATGGTTTAATGACTAGTCAAGATATTGAGGCTTTCGAAAAAGGCATCCAATTATCAGATCATCAGTGCCAGCCAGCAGTTTTGGAGATTTTAGCAAGTGATCGTGACAAGTTTCAGTCACGTGTTAAAATCGTTATTAAAGAAGGAAAATTTCATCAGGTTAAACGTATGGTATTAGCTTGTGGTAAGGAAGTGAGAGACCTTCAGCGCCTTGAAATGGGACCTTTACAACTTGATTCTACTCTTGATCTTGGCGCATTTAGAAAGCTAGAGAAGAGTGAAATTGAAGCCCTCCTAAATTTACCTTGAACCTGATCATTAAAAAATGAGCCTGGGATAAACAGAGGCTACCCTTTAAGATAATTTGTCATCAATTTTTCCAAGTGATAAATAAAATCTTAAAAGCGAACAAGATCGCATTCTGAGTATCAGAAAACGAGTTTTGTTCGCTTTTTATTTTTGCGCTTAGACATTGTCTTAGATGCTTTTATAGCCATTTTTTGAATTTTGAATAGAGAATTGCTGCGATAAATATGGTTACAGCAAAAATAATAACTAATGGATAACCTAAAGGGCTTGCTAATTCCGGCATATATTTAAAATTCATACCATACCAACCAACTAGGATGGTTAAGGGCATGCAACAGGTAGTAACAGTCGTGAGAACAGCCATATTTTTATTTTGGCGCATTTCTAATTGGGATTTGGCCATTTCTCTAATTTGGATGATGGTCTCTCTTAAGGTTAAAACAGTTGATTGTAATCGTGTAACACGGGCAGAAAAAAGATGGAAAAAGCGTAAGTTTTCTTCTTGGAAAAAATTGTTTTCATTTTCAGCGAATTCTTGAGTTAAATCAAGAAGCTGACTATAGTGTAGATTCAATTTGGTCAGTTTACGTCTTAAACTATTGAGCTCTGATTCATGGTATTGGTTTTTCCCATCAAGAATGGCTTCCTCTAAATTATCAAGGTATTTGTCGTAAGATTCCAGTATCTCACTATCTCCTTTGATAATAGTTTCTAAAAAATCATAGAGAAAGCGCTCTAAACTGGGATTTTTCCACTTCTTACTTTTTTGAATTTTTTTAATCAGATGCTCAACATCATGATGCTGATCAATGAAGACAACCCCTCGCTCATCAAGCGCAAAGGAAAAATCAATGGATGCATTGAGTAAATCCTCACGTTTAGGGATTTTGAAGGTCCCTGTAAGCGAATCTAGGTTAACTTCTGCCTTAGTTGACTTAGCGCTAGTAAAGTCAAAGTCCATATCAATACCCATTTGTAAGGCATCTTGCAAGCTTTGCCACTCGGTAGGTTTGATAACTGCAACAAAAGGATTTCTGCTTTGCTGACAGCTTTCAAAGGTTGTTGCTTTTAATTTTTCTGAAATATCATAATACATAAGCATATTATAAGTCTAATAAATAAAAAAAGCTAGTGACAAGCTAGCTTTCTCTTTAGTTTAGATAGCCCATTCTCCACCTCGGAAAATAGGGACTACTTGACCATCTTTTGTGATGCCATCAATATCCATTTTATCTGATCCAATCATGAAATCAACATGTGCAGTTGAACGGTTTAGCCCAGCAGCCTTTAATTCTTCCTGAGACATTTCTGTTCCCCCTTTTAAGCTAAAAGCATAAGCAGCACCTATAGCCAAGTGATTTGAAGCATTTTCATCAAAGAGCGTATTAAAGAAAGTTAAACCAGAAAGTGAAATTGGTGTTTTATGAGGGACAAGCGCAACTTCACCTAAAGAACGAGCACCATCGTTTTCTTCAACTAATCGTTTAATAGTTTCTTCCCCTTTTTGGGCGGTTACTTCTGTAATTTGACCATCTTTAAAGGTAAAGGTCATTCCTTCAATGACAACTCCAGCATAACTAAGCGGTTTCGTTGAAGAGACATAGCCATCAGCTCTGCGATAATCAGGAGCCGTAAAGACCTCTTCAGTTGGCATATTAGCAATGAATTCTTCCCCTTGGGCATTCTTGCTACCAGCCGCTTCCCATAAGTGGTTTTCAGGCATGCCTAGAGTTAAATCAGTTCCAGGGGCCGTGTAATGGAGGGCATCAAATTGGTAATCATTCAAAAGTTTTGCTTTTGCTTCCAGTTTAGCTTGATGATCATCCCAAGCTTTAATAGGGTCTTCTTCATAAATACGATTCATCTTGAAAATAGCATCCCACAAAGCATCAACTTGCTCTTCTTCCGTAGCAAGATCTGGGAATACCATGGCAGCCCACTCTGGGCTTGAAGCTGCTACAAGATTCCAAGAAAATTTATTTGCTTGCGAAGCTGCACGTTGTTTTTCAAGGGCAATTGCAGTAGCCTTGGTAGCTTCGGATAGTCTTTTAGAATCAACTCCTGCAAAGGCATTAGGATCAGATGAACGAACAAAGAGACGACTGGCATTTTTTTCTAAAAAGTAGTTTGATTTTTCGACTAAGTAGTCTGGGACATTAACCAAGCGCTCATAATCAGCATGTAAGAGACGTTGTCGTGCAATCTTATCGTCAATGTAATCAACAACAACTTCAGCTGCACCAGCTTGGTAGGCTTTTTCTGTTAATAATGAAGCTAAATAATGATGCTCGACAGCGATGGCGATGATTAGTGTATGACCTTTTTGAATATTAACCCCTTTTGTGATTAAAAGATTAGCATATTTTTCTAAATTTTCTTTGAAATTTGGTAAAACCATGGATGACCCCTTTTTTTAATTATGGTAAATCTACTCTAGCATAAAAGACCTAAAAGCTCAAGATGAAGCGCCTTCTTGAAAGGAAATCAGCTAGTAACTTGCTATTTGCTAATTGCTCAGTTTCGTGTTAAGATAATAGAAAGAAAAATCTATTAGTTGAGGTAGCAAAGTGGCATTTGGAGAAAATGGACCTAGAAAAAAAACAACCTTTGAAAAAATCACAATGTTTGTTGTTATATTAATGGTTCTTGTAACTGTTGGTGGCCTTATTGCAGGTGCGCTATCAGTATTGATGTAAAAAAACGCCAACAGGCGTTTTTTTAAAATAAGGGAAAGTAAGAGAAGGATATGAGTATGTTTTTAGATACTGCTAAGATTAGCGTTCATGCTGGTCGCGGTGGTGATGGGATGGTTGCATTTAGACGGGAAAAGTATGTTCCTAATGGTGGTCCTTGGGGTGGCGACGGAGGTAAAGGTGGCTCGGTCATCTTTAAAGTTGACGAAGGCCTAAGAACACTGATGGATTTCCGTTATAATCGGAAATTTAAAGCTAAAGCTGGTGAAAAAGGCATGACCAAAGGCATGCACGGTAGAGGGTCTGAGGATCTTATCGTGCCAGTACCTCAAGGAACAACAGTTAAAGATGCTGAAACTGGAAAAATTATCACAGATTTAGTGGAAAATGGTCAAGAATATATCGTGGCCCATGGCGGACGTGGCGGACGTGGGAATATCCGTTTTGCTACTCCTCGAAACCCCGCTCCAGAGATTGCTGAAAATGGTGAGCCTGGTGAAGAGCGCGACCTAGAATTAGAGTTGAAGATTTTAGCTGATGTTGGTTTAGTTGGATTTCCCTCTGTAGGTAAATCCACATTATTAAGCGTAGTGTCAGCAGCTAAACCTAAAATTGGTGCCTATCATTTTACCACAATCGTTCCTAACCTAGGAATGGTACGAACTAAATCCGGAGATAGTTTTGCTATGGCAGACCTTCCAGGTCTTATTGAAGGAGCTAGTCAAGGTGTAGGGTTAGGAACCCAGTTCCTTCGTCATATTGAACGAACACGGGTTATTTTACATGTTATTGACATGTCAGCCTCAGAAGGTCGAGATCCTTATGAAGATTATCTTTCTATCAATAATGAGCTAGAAACCTATAACTTAAGATTGTTGGAGCGTCCACAAATTATTGTTGCTAATAAAATGGATATGCCAGAAGCTGAGGAAAATTTAAAGACATTTAAAGAAAAATTAGCTGCAAATTATGATGAATTTGATGAGCTTCCTAAAATATTTCCAGTCTCCACTCTTGCAAAGCAAGGGTTAGATAACTTAATGGATGCCACAGCAGAGCTCTTAGCTAAAACAGATGAATTCTTACTTTATGATGACAGTGATTTTCAAGATGAAGAAGTTTATTATGGTTTTGATGGCGAAGAAAAGGATTTTGAAATTAGCCGTGATGATGATGCTTCCTGGGTACTTTCAGGTGAAAAACTAGAACGTCTCTTTGTGATGACTAACATGGAAAGGGATGAATCAATCATGAAATTTGCACGTCAATTACGCGGAATGGGCGTAGACGAAGCTTTACGTGAGCGAGGTGCAAAAGATGGAGACATCGTGCGAATTGGTCATTTTGAGTTTGAATTTGTGGATTAAAGTTGCACAGACTAGATAGCTATGCTATAGATGCTCTGACAACTTTTACTAAAGGTTATGTGTCTATTTCTGTTGACAATAATTTAAAAGTTACAGTGATACAAGCGATAATGTTATTTATGGGACGGGGGTTCTAATGGGTGACAAACCGATATCTTTTAAAGATAAAGATGGTAATTTTGTTTCAGCTGCGGATGTTTGGAATGCAGAAAAGTTAGAGGAACTCTTTAATATGCTAAATCCAAATAGACGTCTCAGACTAGAACGAGAAAAACTGAACAAAAAAGAAGAGACTAAGACAAAAGTCTAAGCTCAAATATAAAAAGCGAACAAGACAGTATTCTGAGTATCAGAAAACGAGTTTTGTTCGCTTTTTGGATTTTATTTATCACTTGGAAAAATTGATGGCGGGGAGTCTCAAAAATTAAGATCTTTTTGTTCCAGCCTCTTTTTTAGTGTCAGTTCTTGGCCTTTTTGAAGCTTAACCCAGTTAAAAAAAGTATAGATATCATTAATCAAAAAAATGATAAAACAGATAGCGATAGAATAATGACTAGGATCAGCGTCTACTTCTAGAAGCCAAAGTAAGATTAAGACCACATCATTTAAAGCAAAAAATAAAGCATAGAAGGGACTTCTTTTATAAGATAGAAAAGTTGCGACAAAAGAAGTTGCGATGGAAAGAGTAGCTACTAATAAAAAGGAAGTATGAAAAATATCTAAAATAAAGTAAAAGACAATGGTTACAAGAAAAGTGAAAAAAGCTAAAATATAGATATCTTTAACCTTTAGACGGCTAATCAGTACTTGTGATTTTTTGCCTTCAAAAGGATGACTTAGCCATGAGAACAAAGCAAAAATTGCCATAGGAAGGGTCAAAAGAAAATAGGTTAGAACCTCACCATAGTAGTGATTTCTCAGTGAGAGATAGGCATAGATAACGGAAAAGATGATAATCAGACCCTGTCCTAAAGGATTTGCCTTAGCTGAAAAAATCAGTGAGGTAGCTCCTATCAATGAAGCAGCTAAAGCCAAAAGGTTAGCTTGATTAAAGAAAATATAGGAAGATATAATGCTTGTCATGGAAAATAACCAAATCAACCATTCCAGCTTGGTGAAGTATTTGAATAATGCCATAGTATTATTCAATCATAGCTTATAGTTCCTGTCAATGGTCTTTAAAGGAGGAATTTCTCATCTAACTGATACTTTTTCAAGTAGGGTTCAGCTATGAACTGACGATCATGTGAAACACTAATGATTGCTCCTGGAAAACCAGCTAAGAATTCTCGTACTAAGGGTTGACTTGTAGGAGAAAAGTGTCTGGTCGGCTCATCTAAAACTAAAATGTTGCACCTATCTAAAACCATTTTGGCTAAAAACAGTTTAGCTTTTTGCCCACCCGAAAGGTGACGGATATCATGTTCTATTTCCTGTCGTGTTAGTTGTAAGCTAGCCAGCAGAGATCTAGCTTTTTCTGGATCTTGCGGCGAAAGGAAGTCAAGGACTTTTTCCTTTTCTGCTAAATGCTCGTCATAATGTTGTGGCATATAGCCAACTCGAAAAGAGGAGTTGCCTTCTAACTCGGTAATGATTTTTGTCAACAGACGACTTTTCCCCACGCCATTTTTGCCCGTGATAACGAGTTTGTCTTGACCTCGAAGTAGGAGGTTAACTTTTTGCCCAGTCGCTAAGATGCAATCTTACCAATGGAGGATAATCTTGTTTTTCGGTAGGGGAACACTATCAGAAAAGAAAATGGCAATCTTTTCTAACTCATCAGGAAACTCTTCCAGTTGGTTTTTAGTAATGTCTAACTTTCGTTCTTGAGACTTAATGGCCTTCATCTTTTTGGCTAGTAGCCGACCCGCTGTTGAATCCTTTGTATGATTTAGCCGATGATGGAGACTGTCTTGAATTCTTTCTTGCTTAGCTTTTTTCTTTTGGAAATCGCTACGCGCTTTAGTGGCAATTTGTAACTGTTTTTGATACTGATTTTGTCTATGGGACTTATAATCTGGGTAAGAACCTTTGAAGAAAGTCCATTTTGATTTCCGACGTTTTTGGGTTAATTCAAGATGTAAAATAGCAGTAGCACAGGCAGTCAAAAAACTCTCATCATGGGAAATAAAGAGAATGGTTTGAGGACTATCCTGAATTATTTTTTCTAGCCAGACGATGGACTCTAAATCCAAGTCACTAGAAGGTTCATCCAATAAGAGTAAATCAGGGTTGAGGGCTAAAGCTTTGATAACTTGTAGCTTAAGGCGCTCCCCACCCGATAGATCTTTCAGTTGAAGGCCTTCTTTATCTATAAAATCCAAATCCAGTTGGCAAAAGTGGGCCAATTGGAAGAAAAGATTAAAGTCTAGAAAAGAGAGATCCTTTTCATCATACAAAAATGCATTTAAGGATTTAGTTAAGGTGGCTTGATTTAATGCTTGTGGCAGGTAGATCACTTTTGTGAAATCATGCTTGATGAGCCCGCTCATATTAACATAATCAGGTAATTTTTCAGTGTGAAAGATGGCTTGGAGAAGGGTAGATTTTCCTGTCCCCTCTTCGCCAATGATGGCTACTTTGTCACCATTATTGACAGTCAGTGATAAGTCTCTAAGGAGAGGGGAAAGGTCTTTGGTATGAGTCAGATTTACTTTGTCTAACTGTAGCATAGATGCCTCCTGTCTATTAGTGATATCTTAATCGTGGACATGATAAGAAGTGCAAATGAGAGACAGAAAAAACTTTCTACCTTAACAAGAAAAGTAGAAAGTTTGCACCCAAAAATTAGCAGTACCTCAGAGATACATACTCAGATAAGAGCAGACTAAAAAACCTAGCTTGATAAGATACAAATCTCTCAAAAAAAGTTTTTTAGTTGTTCATAGCTCCTATACCTCCGTTTATTATTGACCCCATTGTAACACCATTAGAAGATTAATGCAATCATAATAAGTAAAAAGCTTAAAGGCTTTTTTATTTGGGAGGATTATGTAGGTTAATAAATGGTACATAAGAAAAAGAACCCTTGAGAGAGTTCTTTTGGTATTAGACATTTAAGACTTTATCTAAAAATTCGATAAGTCGCGGATGTTTAGGATGATCAAAAATTTCTTCAGGTGTTCCATCTTCAAGGAACTGGCCGCCATCTGTAAAGATAACACGGTTAGCAACCTGCCTTGCGAAGCCCATTTCATGAGTGACAATTAACATGGTCATCCCTTGTTTAGCAAGGTCGCGCATAACGTTTAAGACATCGCCAACCATTTCTGGATCGAGTGCCGAAGTTGGTTCATCAAAGAGCATAATATCAGGGTTCATGGCTAAACTTCTCGCAATAGCTACCCTTTGTTTTTGCCCACCAGAAAGGCTGGCCGGGTAGGCATCAGCTTTCTCAGCCAATCCCACTTTTTCAAGAAGTTCTAAGGCATGTTGTTTGGCGGAAGCTTTAGATTCTTTTCCTAGCTCTACTGGAGCAAACATGATATTTTCAATAACGGTCATGTGTGGAAAAAGATTGAAGTGCTGGAATACCATTCCAATATTTTCACGTGCTTTATCAATATTAGTTTTTGAATCCGACAATTCAAAGCCGTCAACAACGACTTTTCCCATGGTGATTGTTTCTAAGAGATTTAGGGTTCTTAGAAAAGTTGATTTACCAGAACCAGAAGGACCAATAATACAAACGACATCACCTTCATAAAATTGGGCACTAATCCCTTTTAATACCTCATTTTGACCAAAATATTTATGTAGGTCTTGAACATCAATTTTCAATTCTGCCATTAATTAAGCCTCTTTTCTAAGCGTTTCGCTAAACGTGTTAATAGCGTAATCATTATCAAGTAGATAATAGCTAAGATTGCGTACATTCTGAATGACTGGTAGTTTCTAGCAATAATGATTTTCCCTGTTTGGAAGAGTTCTACTAAACCAATCGCCGAAACGATTGTGGTATCTTTCAAGGAAATAACAAATTGGTTGATAAAGTTAGGAAGCATGACTTTTACAGCTTGGGGCAAAATAACTTTACGCATGGTAAGCTTATAGGGGATACCTAAACTACGACTAGCTTCCATTTGCCCAGCAGGAATGGCCTCAATACCACCTCGGACGATTTCAGCGATGTAAGCACCACCATTTAAGGATAGGGCAATGGTCGCAGCTAGGAAGTCGTTAATTGGTGATTGGTGACCAGTCATGCTTTCAATGAGATTAGGAATACCCCAGAAAATAAAGGCAGCAACAATCATTAAAGGAATTCCACGCACAACATCTACAAAGATAGAAGAGATGATACGGAGCTGTTTACTTGGTGCAACTGCCATCATTCCGAAGATAATCCCAATAATAATAGCAATAGCAAAAGAAATAAGGGTTAAGCTTAAGGTTGTTCCCAGACCAGCAAGCAATTGTTTATAGTTATTTGATAATAGACCAAACATATTAGATTCATCAATGGAAGATTCTTTGCCTTTAGAGTCTTGATCAGAAGCTAAATAGTTATTAATAATGGATTTATATTTACCGGATTCTTTTAAAGAAGCCAGTCCATTATTAAACATGTCAATCAACTCAGGATTAGTCCCTTTTTTTACTGCAAAACCATATTCACCAGAGGGTTCTCCTTCAATTGGTGTATCAAATTTACGACCTTGTTGGATAGAGTATTTAAGAATGGCTTCGTCGTCCATTAAAGCAACAATTGATCCTGCATTTAAACTGTCATACATAGATGAAGCTTCGTCAAATGCTTTTATTTTGTAGCCATATTTCTCTTTATTTTTATCTAAGAAATCATAGGAAGCGGTCCCTTTTTTAGCACCGACTGTTTTATCCTTGAGGTCTTCGTATGATTTGATAGAAGAGCCCGATTTGACACCTAATAAGATATTAGAGGTATAGTAAGAATCAGAGAAATCAAAGATTTGCTTACGTTCGTCGGTAATTGACATCCCAGCGATAACCCCATCAGCTTGACCAGATTGAACGGCATTTAAAGCGGCATCAAACCCCGGGTTAGCAATTTCAATGGTAAAACCTTGTTCTTTAGCAATAGCTTTAATGAGTTCCATATCAATACCGACATACTGTCCTTTGTCATTTTGGAATTCAAAGGGAGCAAAGGAGGAGTCTGCTACAATTTTATAAGATTTTTTCTCAGGTTTAGCTTTTTTACTGGCAATGCCTAAGCCTTGATTTGATGTACTTGCTGCATCACCTAACCATTTTGTCATGATTTTTTGGTAACTTCCATCAGCCTTCATGGCTTTGAGAGCTTTATTAAACTCTCTTACTAATTGATTGTGACCAGTTCCTTTTTTGACTGCAAAACCAAAAGAACCGATAGCCTCACCAGGCATATTAATAGCAAGATCTTGATTTTGTTTAATAGCAAATTGAATAACAGGCTCATCATCCATTACTGCATCAATGGATCCAGAGGCTAGACTATTATACATTAAATCACCAGTGTCAAAAGTTTTAACTGAAAAACCGTAGGTATCTTTATTCTTATCTAGGAAACTTTGAGAAGCTGTACCATTTTTAACACCCACTGTTTTCCCGTTTAATTCACTGTATTTTTTTACAGGTTTAGCTTTTTGAGTGGCAATGACAATTTTTGTATCATAGTATGGGTCTGAAAAATTGAAAACTTTTTGGCGTTCTTTAGTAATGGTGGTTCCGGCCATCAAAGCTTTTGCTTGACCTGATTGCACAGCATTCACGGCTGCATCAAAACCAGGGTAAGTCATTTTATAATCCCATTTTTGACGTTTAGCGACCTCTTTGATAATATCAACATCGATTCCTTTGTAAATTTGGTCAGAATCTTTATATTCAAAAGGTGCATAAGCTGTATCTGACACGATTGTCACGGTTTCAGCATTTGCTATACCACTAAATATAAAACTGAGAGCTAAAATAGCAAGGATAACTCCTTTTATTTTGTTCTTCATGTACATCTCCTTCGAAAAAATATGCTTTATTATATCAGAAACCACTGACAATAGCAAACTTATTCGCTTTCCATGTCAGGTAATCTGACATGAGATGTCTGTGTTGATTTTCTCTAATTTTACTTTGACTATGGTAAAATAGTCATATAAAGTCTGTTGATGAGGATATAGAATGATAGATAAACGAGAAAACAATACCTTTCACTTGGTCTCTAAGTACCAACCTTCTGGTGATCAACCCCAAGCTATAGCAGAGTTGGTTGACAATATAGAAGGTGGCGAAAAAGCCCAAATTTTACTTGGAGCGACAGGAACAGGAAAAACCTTTACCATGAGTCAGGTTATTAACCAGGTTAATAAGCCCACATTGGTTATTGCACACAATAAGACCCTAGCTGGTCAGCTTTACAGCGAATTTAAGGAATTTTTTCCTGACAATGCTGTAGAGTATTTTGTTTCCTACTATGATTACTACCAACCAGAAGCTTATGTTCCTTCCAGCGATACCTATATTGAAAAGGATTCTTCTGTCAATGACGAAATTGACAAGTTGCGTCATTCCGCCACCTCTTCCTTATTGGAACGTAATGATGTCATTGTTGTCGCTTCAGTGTCTTGTATCTATGGACTGGGCTCTCCTAAAGAATATGCCGATTCAGCAGTTAGTTTGCGTCCGGGCCAAGAAATTTCGCGTGATCAGTTATTAAATCAACTTGTTGACATCCAGTTTGAACGCAATGATATAGATTTTCAAAGGGGACGTTTTCGTGTCCGTGGAGATGTTGTAGAGGTTTTCCCAGCGTCACGTGATGAGCATGCCTTTCGGATTGAATTCTTCGGAGATGAAATTGATCGCATTCGAGAAATCGAAAGCTTAACAGGTAAGGTTTTAGGCGAAGCGGAACATCTGATTCTCTTTCCAGCTACTCACTTTGTGACGAATGACGAGCATATGGAAGCATCTATTACTAAAATTCAAGCGGAATTGGAACAACAACTGAAGCTTTTTGAATCTGAAGGGAAACTCCTAGAGGCACAGCGATTAAAACAAAGAACAGAATATGATATTGAAATGTTACGGGAAATGGGCTATACAAATGGTGTTGAGAACTATTCAAGGCACATGGATGGCCGTTCAGCGGGGGAGCCTCCTTATACTCTTCTTGATTTTTTCCCTGAGGATTTCCTTATTATGATAGATGAAAGTCACATGACTATGGGTCAAATTAAGGGCATGTATAATGGCGACCAAGCGCGCAAGAAAATGCTTGTTGATTACGGTTTTAGATTACCCTCAGCATTAGATAATCGTCCCTTACGTCGTGAAGAATTTGAAAGCCATGTCCACCAGATTGTCTATGTTTCAGCGACACCGGGTGACTATGAAATGGCACAAACAGATACGGTGATTGAACAAATCATTCGACCAACAGGCTTGTTAGATCCTGTTATTGAAGTGCGTCCTTCAATGGGGCAAATGGACGATCTGCTTGGGGAAATTAATAGCCGCTCTGCAAAAGGCGAACGCTGTTTCATCACAACTTTGACTAAAAAGATGGCTGAAGATTTAACAGATTATCTCAAAGAAATGGGTGTAAAGGTCAAGTACATGCATAGTGATATTAAGACATTAGAACGTACAGAGATTATCCGTGACTTACGTTTAGGCGTTTTTGATGTTTTGATAGGGATTAATTTGCTGCGCGAGGGGATAGATGTTCCAGAAGTAAGTTTAGTTGCTATTCTAGATGCTGATAAAGAAGGTTTCCTCCGCAATGAGCGTGGCCTAATTCAAACTATTGGTCGTGCGGCCAGAAACTCTGAAGGGCGTGTGATTATGTATGCCGACAAAATGACAGACTCAATGCAGAAAGCAATTGATGAAACAGCACGTCGGAGACATATCCAGATGGACTATAATGAAAAACATGGCATTGTGCCTCAAACTATTAAGAAAGATATCCGTGATTTAATTGCTATCACTAAAGAGGTTGGTTCGGAGATTGCTGAAGAAAGCGTTGACTATACAAGTATGAATCGGACGGAACGAAAAGAAGCCATCAAGAAGCTGCAAAAGCAAATGCAAGAAGCAGCTGAAATGCTTGATTTTGAATTAGCAGCTGAAATCCGTGACCTTATTTTAGAATTGAAACTTGAAAACTGAGTATTTATTATGAGTGAATAGGGACTTGTAATAAAACTGTAACACATTTAAGTTTTCTTTAAGTTAGGTTCCGTATGTTAATAGCAATAAATGTTAAAAATTCTTACGATTAAAAAACACATAAAAAAAGACCTGTATAGAAATTAACATAATTGCGAAATATTTTTAATAATTTTATCTTTTTCTTGCCGATTGACTGGAAATAAGGTAAAATTTCTAGTATATCTGGTGTATATTGATAAGTAAAGAATAAGGTGAAAAGGAATTGAAATGAATAAAAAATGGAAAAAGATTAGTATATTTATTGGAAAAACCATTTTGTTTTATCTTATTTTTATGCTTTTAATTTATATCTTTGATTTTTTAGGACATGGTCAAAGTGCATTTATTTACAACGAGTTTTAAGGAGAGTTTGTCATGATTAAAGATATGATTGAAAGAATAGAAGAACTTGCAGTCCTTCAAAAAGATTACCCCGTTTATAATTGTATGGGTGAATGTCATACTTATGGAGATCTGAAACGAGATTCTGATAGTATCGCAAACTATATTAACCAAATGCAGTTAGAGGTGGGCTCACCTGTTTTAGTATTTGGAGCGCAAACCTATGATATGATTGCAACCTTTGTTGCTTTAACAAAGGCAGGGCATGCTTACATCCCAGTTGATGTTCATTCTGCTCCAGAACGGGTGTCTGATATTATTGAAATTGGACAACCAAGTCTCATTATTGCTATTGAACCACTAAATATTGAACTTAAAGATCAAGAGCCTCCTGTTATTGATTTGGATGCTATTAATCAAGCCAAAGCTCAACAATCACCTTTTACCTTAACACATTCTGTCAAGGGAGATGATAACTATTACATTATCTTCACATCAGGAACGACAGGTAAGCCAAAAGGTGTTCAAATATCACATGATAATTTATTAAGCTTTACCAATTGGATGATTGAAGATCAAGAGTTTTCCACTCCTGAGCGTCCACAAATGTTGGCTCAGCCTCCCTATTCATTTGACTTATCAGTGATGTACTGGGCGCCGACTTTAGCCTTAGGGGGAACCTTGTATGCCTTGCCTAAAGAATTGGTTTCTGATTTTAAACAACTCTTTACGACCATTACAAATCTACCAGTAGGTATTTGGACATCGACACCATCTTTTGTTGATATGGCTATGCTAAGTGACGATTTCTGTCATGATAAAATGCCACAGTTAACCCATTTTTACTTTGACGGTGAAGAGTTGACTGTCTCAACAGCTAGAAAGTTAATGGAACGCTTCCCTAATGCTATTATTGTTAATGCCTATGGTCCTACCGAAGCAACAGTAGCGCTATCTGCCATCCGTATTACCAAAGAAATGGTAGCAGCTGGTTCACGTTTACCAATTGGTTATACTAAGCTAGACTCGCCTACCTATATCTTAGATGAAAATTTAAATGAAGTCGCAAATGGTGAGAGTGGTGAAATCATTGTTACGGGGCCGGCAGTGTCAAAAGGCTATCTTAACAATCCTGAAAAAACCAAAGAAGCCTTCTTCACCTATAAAGGTCAACCAGCCTATCATACCGGTGATCTAGGTTATTTTACCAAGGATAACATTCTCTGTTATGGTGGCAGATTAGATTTCCAAATTAAATATGGCGGCTACCGTATTGAGCTAGAGGACGTTTCACAGCAATTAAAACAGTCACCGTATGTAGATACAGCAGTTGCCGTTCCTCGTTACAATGCAGAGCATAAGGTACAAAATCTATTGGCTTTCGTTGTCCTCAAAGATGGTGTCCGTCAACAGTTTGAACGTGATATTGATGTCACAAAAGCTATCAAGGAATCTCTAAAAGATAGCATGATGTCTTATATGATGCCCTCTAAGTTCATCTATCGTCAAGGTTTGCCGATGACTCAAAATGGCAAGACAGATATTAAAACTTTGATAAACGAGGTGAACAATAGATGATGGGAGTACTTCAAAAGATTCCTTATTTAGATCCCTATTCAAATCCTATATATTTTGTTTATTTAATTTTAGCATTACTGCCTATTATTGTTGGTCTCTTTTATCGTAGACGCCTCCCTTTATATGAATTTTTAGTAACGGCAGCCTTTATTTTGATGATGTTTGGTCAGGACCATACAAGTCAGCTAAAAGCTTTTCTTATCTATGTTGTTTGGCAGACAGTTTGTGTTTTTAGTTACAAATGGTATAGAAAAAGAAATGACCATTTCATTGTTTTTGCGCTAACCTTACTATTAACCATCCTTCCTTTATTTTTTGTGAAATTGAGTCCTTTTAATATGGCTCATCCTAACCAGTCACTTTTTAGTTTTTTAGGGATATCCTATTTAACCTTCAAAAGTGTTGGTATGATAATGGAGATGCGAGACGGTATTTTAAAGGAATTTACTTTTCTTGAATTTTTACGCTTTCTAACCTTTTTACCAACTTTTTCAAGTGGACCAATTGATCGCTTTAGACGTTTTCAAGAGGATTACCAGAATCTTCCTGACAAAGAGCAATATTTGCAAATGATAAATAAGTCTGTTATGTATATCATGCTTGGCTTCCTTTATAAATTTATCATTTCTTATTATTTGGGGAGCGTTTCGTTGCCGATCGTAGAAACGAAAACGATTGCTACGGGTGGTCCATTCAATATTTATCTTATTTTGGTTATGTACCTCTATGGCTTAAATCTCTTCTTTGATTTTGCTGGCTACTCTATGTTTGCCATTGCCATCTCAAATATAATGGGGATTAAGACACCAGAAAACTTCCATCTGCCTTTCCTAGCTCCAAATTTAAAAGAATTTTGGAATAGGTGGCACATGACATTATCATTCTGGTTTAGGGACTTTGTTTTTATGAGGTTAGTTCATTTTCTCATTAAGCATAAAGTCTTTAAAAACCGTAATGTTACCTCTGGTTTCGCCTATTTAGTTAATATGACCATTATGGGATTCTGGCATGGATTTACGTGGTACTATGTTGCCTATGGTGTTTTTCATGGGCTTGGCCTTATTATAACCGATGCCTGGATTCGTAAGAAGAAAACCATTAATCGTAACCGTAAGCAAAAAGGTTTAGCACCACTATTTACAAGTAAAGCTTACCATTACCTATCGATTGCAGTAACTTTTCATATAGTAATGATTTCGTTACTATTATTCTCAGGATTTTTGGATCGTTTCTGGATCCACCCTATGCGTTATTAAAAAAGGAAAATGATTATGACTATTGAAGAAACTATTATTGATGCTTTTGATCGTCTTTTTATGGAAGATGTTTCAGATATGAAAGATGAAGATTTGTTTGATGCTGGCGTATTAGACAGTTTGGGAACAGTTGAACTCATTGTTGAATTAGAGTCACTCTTTAATATTAAGGTTCCCATATCAGAATTTGGACGGGAAGATTGGAATACCGTTTCAAAAATTGTTGAAGGTGTAAAGGAACTTCAAAATGCTTAAAAAATTAGCTTATATATTAGGGCCCCTAGTTGCGGCTTTAATGCTAGTTTTAGTTACCATATTTGCTTTTCCCAGTAGTTTACCCCATTCACTGATGGCTGAAAAAAGAAGTGCTGTTGCTATTACAAATAATAGTTTTAAAAACAGCTTAGTAAAGCGTCAAGCTTTAGATGATCCTAAACATCGTTTTGTTCCTTTTTTTGGTTCTAGTGAATGGAGTCGAATGGATAGTATGCATCCATCCATTATTGCTGAAAAGTACCAGCGAAGCTATCGTCCATATCTGTTAGGTAATCGTGGATCACAATCTTTGGTGCATTACTATGGTATGCAACAGATGATCAATAACCTTAAAAACAAAAAAGCAGTCTTTGTCATATCGCCACAGTGGTTTACACCTCAGGGAACTGATTCAGGTGCTATTCAAACTTACCTTTCAAAAACTCAGATATATGAATTTTTGCTACATGCAAACCAAGAAGAGACCGCCTACCGCTTTGCTGCTAAACGCATGTTGGAAATGAATCCTGATGTCGCAAAGGCCAAATTATTAAAGAAAATTAGTTTAGGGCAAGCACTGAGTTTCTGGGATAAATATACACTAAGACTACAGTATAATATCTCTTTAAGAGAAGAGTCACTTTTTTCATTTTTAGCTAAATCAGATACTTTTGATACTCGTATTATGCCACGTGTTAAAGGGCTTCCAAAGAAATTTTCTTATAATCACTTAACAGAGTTGGCTATTAAACGTGGGGAAGCAGCTACCAATAATAACGCCTTTGGAATTAAAAATAGTTTTTATAGTACACGGATTGCACCGGACCTTGCGAAATACCGGTCATTCCAGCGGAACAACGTCTATATTAACTCCCCAGAATACAATGATTTCCAACTAGTATTAACTGAATTTGCTAAACAAAATACAGACGTTCTCTTTATTATTCCGCCAGTTAATCAGCTCTGGGCTAAGTATACTGGACTTAGTCAGGATAAATATTTAGATGCAGTTCATAAAATAAAATATCAGTTAAACTCACAAGGTTTTAAGCAAATCGCCGACTTTTCAAATAAAGGTGGTGAGCCTTACTTTATGGAAGATACTATTCATATGGGCTGGAATGGTTGGTTAGCAGTTGATAAAATGGTACAACCCTTTTTAGAAGTAGAAAAACACACTAACCACTATAAAATGAATCCTTACTTTTATTCCAGAGAATGGGCGAAAAAACCTTTTGTAGCCAGTAAAGAAGATAAAAACACAAAAGTAACAAATACTCCCTAGTAATTTAAAATGGGCAAATGCCTAAGTCAAAAAGAAGCTAATCATTGTAAAAGCTTCCTTCTAATGGCTATATCAAAAACGAAACCTCGAGAGGACAACTGTCCCTCTCTTTTTATGTATATAGAACTTTAGTTACTTACTTAGAGAAATATAAAAAACCTAGAAAACCTGTTTGTTCAGGTTTCTAGGTTTTTTATTAATCAGTTACTTTAAAGTAAGGTGCTTTGCCTATTTCTGATAGAGTCTCTTAAGCTTAACTTCTTTTGAGATCTATTTAACAGATCCGCCTGTAATACCTTCAACGTAATATTTTTGCATGAAGATAAAGAGGAGAGTGATCGGTACTGCAATTAATACAGAGCCAGCAGCGAAAGCGCGGAACCAAGTATTAATAGTATCAACTTGTAGCATTGAGAAGAGTCCAATAGCAACGGTATATTTGCTTGTGGCATCACCTAGGATAACCTGGGCAAAGATAAAGTCAATCCAAGGTCCCATGAATGCTAAAAGAGCTGTGTAAACAATGATAGGTTTTGACAAGGGTAAAGTTATCTTAAAGAAGATATCCATCCTTGTAGCCCCATCAATCATTGCTGATTCATCTAAGGAATATGGAATGGTATCAAAGAATCCTTTAGCAATATAGAATCCTAAAGCTGCACCGGCTGAATAGACAAGTACAAGTGCGGTTAAGGTTTGTGTTAAACCTAGTGCCTTCAAGATATAGTAGACGGCAATCATGCTCATAAAGCCAGGAAACATATTAAGAACAAGCGCTAATTTAAGGAAACCATTGCGATGTTTGAATTTAATCCGGCTGAGGGAGTAGGCCATAGCCACTGTAATGAAGGTAGAAATGATACAGGTGGCTGAAGCGACCATAAAAGTATTAGCAAACCAACGACCAAAAGGAAATGACTCATTGGTAAATAACATGATGTAATTGTTTAAGGTGAAAGTTTTGGGAAGGAAGTAGTTAACGTAGGCTGTTCCTTCGCCACGAAAACTTGTTAGGACAACCCAAACAATTGGAAACAGCCATACAATAGCAAGTATTGTTAAGGTTGTGTAAACTAAACCAAGTTGGAATCGACGTTTATTTTTCATTATTTAACAGTTCCTTCCTTGTATGATGCCGTACGAGTATAAGCTAATAAACTGAAAATTGCAGATACAGCAAAGATTAAGATACCGATAACTGAGGCTAGATTGTAGTCAGCAGCGGTAACGGTCAGTTTGTAGAGCCATGTGACGAGAAGATCAGTTGTTCCAGCTTGATAATAATGTGAATTTGTTGGTCCGCCGCCCGTCAAGAGATAAATAACATTAAAGTTATTAATATTACCAATAAATTGTTGGATTAGATTTGGTGTCATAATTAAGAGAATCTGCGGGAAAGTGATGGATTTAAACACTTGGAATTTGCTTGCGCCATCAATTTCAGCAGCTTCAATTTGTTCGCTTGGTAGGTTCATAATAATACCAGTAGCGATCAACATGGTAAAGGGGATCCCAATCCACATGTTAACAAAAATAATTGAGAATTTTGCCCATAATGGATCAGATAAAAATGGTAAGGCATGTTTGATAAGCCCAAGTTTATAGAGTAAGGCATTTATTGGGCCTTCATCATTTAACAAATTACGCATAATCAATAATGAAATAAATTGTGGAACGGCGATAGTAATAACAAAAATTGTCCGCCACATTTTTTTCAATTTTAAGCCTTTGGTATTAATCAACAGGGCTAAAATAATACCGAAGAAGAAGTTAGTCACGGTAGCAAAAACAGCCCAAATCAGTGTCCATGAGAAGACAGGGAAAAAAGTACCTGCCATGCGACCACTTAAAATGTTACCGAAATTTGTAAAGCCAACCCAGTCAAAGAGTGATTTAGGTGGTAGGTGATTATGATCAAAGTTTGTGAATGCCAAACAGATCATATAAACCAGTGGTAAAATGGTAAAAAGAAGGATCCCAATCAATGGCACAGCCATTAGGGTCATGTGAAAACGACCATTGGCTAATGTGAGAAAATCTTCTTTGAATGTAGGGATCTTCTCGCCTTGACTTTTAAGAAGATAGAGGTTTCTAGCACTTTTGAGGTTACACCAATAGATGTAAGCAAAGACTAAGCAGAAAATGATTGCTGCTAACCCAAAGATAAGCATTAGCATGGAATTATCGCCCTCTACGGCAACTTGCAATTTAATCCCATCAATGGTTTTAGTAACCATACCCTGGGTTTGAGTTCCTAAGGTGATAATACCTTTAAAAGCCGGAATGATTTGGCTGACAAAGGCAATTAGAAAAACAATTTCACTTATTAAAAAGAGTAAACCTTTAATGATTTGTTTATTGGCAAGATTGGCAAACCCCATAATCAATGCAGATAGCTTAATATCCCAACTACCTTTTTTTAATGCGTCAGTCACACTGACCTCTGGTACCAAGCTTTTTTGTATCATAAATATTCTCCTTTGTATAGGATAGTTTTGCTAACATAGCTAAATGTTACGTAAACCTTTAAATCACTTAAAAGTTTACGTAGCATGCAGCTAAGCATTTAAATAAAAAACAAGTAGGAGTGGTCTAAATCCCTATAAGTACTGAGACCTAGATCCACTCCCTATTGGAGAAGACAACCGAGTAATCTGATGATTAACAACTCCTGAACTTGTTTGTGGTGTTCAACAATTATTATTTTGTTGTAGCGATATCTTTATCAAATTGTTGTAATTTTGCGAGGAAGTCACCTTCTTTGATTTTGCCGTTATAAGCATCGCTAAGGATAGCTGCACTTTCTGTCCAGAAAGTACTCATTTGGCTAACTTTTGGCATAACCACTGTGTAATCAGAAGATGAACCCATTGTAATAACTGTTTTTGCAAGTTCATTGGATTGGACTTCTTGAGAAGATTGGACTTCTTTGTTTGAAGGAACGATATTACGTGTTTTAAATTGATTTTTTTGGCTTTCAGCGTTAGTTAGGTATGAAGCAAGTTTGTAGCTTGCTGCGATACGTTTTGTATCACCTTTAGCTGGGGCTTGGTTAACTGCATAAAGTTTAACACCAAGGAAGGCTTTTTGTTGAACTTCTTGACCACCAATGGTTACTTTAGGATAGGCAGCAACAGCGAGCTTGTCTTTACCGATAGCTCCTTGAGCAGCTGCATAGTCCCATGGCCCTGATTCAAATGAAGCAACTGAGCCATCACCAAACTTAGACATGGTATTATTAGCATCTAAGCTAACAAATCCTTTATTATTTTTTTGGTCAGCAATCCATTTAAGAACAGCAACACCTTTATCATTACCCCAGTTTGTTCCTTTAACATCTTCACCGTTTTGACCAAATAAGGTGTCGCCTACGGACATAAATAAAGGACCAGTAGCATAGGAATTAGCTTGTTTAAAGTTTCCACCAAAAGTAGCTTTTGACGTGATTGATTCATATGATTTAACATCTTCAGCACTTAATTTTTCTTTATTGTAGAAAAGGACTTGTGATTCAATCCCAAATGGGAAACCGTAAGTTTTGCCTTTATATTGAGCACCAGCAATGGCTTGTTCTGTGTCATTTTTAGTAATATCTTTTGTATATTTGGCAGGAACTTCTTGAATAGTACCAGATTCAACAAGTTGTCCTAATTGATCATGAGGAAGGGAGAATACATCAGCAGCAGTACTGGCATCTTTTTTAATTTTTTCTTGTGCTTTTGGATCTTCAGATTCGACAACTTTTACTTTATAGCCAGAATCTTTTTCAAATTTAGCAACAGTATCAGCATAAGATTTCTTAGATCCAGTTGGAATCCATAATTTGATTGTTTTTGAGTCTGATGAAGCAGATTCTTTCTTATCGTTTGAACCTGACGAGCAACCTACCAAAAGAGTACTTGCAAGTGTTAAGCTTGCTCCGCTGACGATAATTTTTTGCCATGATTTCATAGCCATTTCCTCCTAAGAAATATTTTATAAGTCTATTATGCAACCGTTTGCAGTTTCTGTCAATAGTTTTTTTGATTTTTTTCAAAAAAATATCAAAAAAATAGATTTGTTAAAACTTTTAGGGAGGATTTGATTTTTCTAAGGATAATTGTATAATGGAAAAAAACACAGTAGAATAAGAACAAGTGTTCTTATATATGAGAGGTATGAATGGTAACAATAAAAGATGTTGCACACAAGGCAGGAGTAAACCCATCAACTGTGAGTCGGGTTTTAAAAGATAATAAATCTATCTCTGAGAAAACAAAGGAGAAAGTTCGAAAAGCGATGCAAGAATTGGGTTATGTTCCAAACCTTGCGGCGCAAATATTAGCCAGTGGCTTAACGCATAACATTGGTTTGGTCTTTCCCCCAATAACCTTTACTGATCGGTTGTCAGAGCCTTTTTTCATGCAAATACTATCAACGATTACTAATGAAGCAAAGAAATATCACTTTACCATTTCTATCGCAACTGGTAATTCAGTCGAAGCCCTTGAAGAACAAGTTAAATTGATGCACCTTCAAAAGAGGGTTGATGGTTTTATTATCTTATATTCTGAGTTAAATGATCCTGTTCGCCACTATTTAATGGCTAATAAAATCCCCTTTGTAATTGTCGGAGCACCTGAAGGTGATGAAAATAATATCACTTATATAGATAATGATAATCAGTTAATGGCCAAAACAGCAATTAATTATTTACATAATAACGGTCATAAACGCATTTTATTTATCACAGATGATCTCCAATCAGAAGTCGCATCTGAGCGCTATATTGGGTACCTTAAGGGCTGTATGAAATTACATTTGGAATCAAAACCAATGTTGCTTTTTGACCGTAGTGATCCAATAAGTGTCGAAGAACTCACCGAAACTATTTTTGATTTTGGAGCAACTGCTTTGATTGTCATAGGTGATGTTTTAAGTGTCCGAATGATCCAATTACTTTCATACCATGGCCTGAAAGTTCCAGATGATATTTCCATCATTACCTTTAACAATTCAACTTATTGTAAGTTGGTTCATCCTTACTTAACAACATTTGATATTAATGTTGAGAATTTGGGAATCACAAGTTTTAAGCAGTTGATGGATATTATCAGTTCAAAAGAACAGTCACTTAGTCAAAAAATTTTTGTGCCCTTTACACTCAAGATTAGAGAGAGTGTTCGTAATTTAAAAAACAGTAAGAAAAGCAGTATTTGAAAAAATATTGTTTTTTTATTGACTTACGCAAACGCTTGCGTTATAATCTCATCATAGTCACTATTATGAGAGGTATTAGAATGAATAAACGTGCAAGTGGAGTCCTCATGCATATCAGCTCCTTACCAGGTCAATTTGGAATTGGTACATTTGGTAAATCTGCTTATGATTTCGTTGATTTTTTAAAAGAGACCAAGCAAAGGTACTGGCAAATTTTGCCCTTAACAACAACCAGTTTTGGAGATTCTCCTTACCAGTCGTTTTCAGCTGTTGCTGGTAATACCCATTTTATTGATTTTGATCTCTTAGTTGAAGCAGGTTATTTGAAAGAATCAGATTTTACAGGCGTTTTCTTTGGATCTGATCCTGAGTCCGTTGATTACGCTACCATTTTCTCAGCAAGGCGTCCTATTTTAGAAAAAGCCGTTGCCAATTTTTTAGCGTCAGCCGATGGGAAAAAAGAGTTAGAAACTTTTGTACAAAGTGCAAGTTGGCTAGCAGACTATTCAGATTTTATGGCCATTAAAGAACATTTTAGCAATAAAGCTCTACAAGACTGGCCTGATGTGGCTATTGTCAAACGTGATCAGAAAGTGTTGGCTTCTTATCAAGAGAAGTTAGCGGACCTTATCAATTACCATAAAGTTTGTCAATATTTCTTTTTCAAGCAATGGTTTGCATTGAAAGAATATGCTAATCAAAAGGGGATCCAAATTATTGGTGATATGCCTATTTATATATCCGCTGATAGTGTTGAAGTTTGGACAATGCCTGAATTATTTAAGGTGGACCAAGACAAAAAACCACTCTATATAGCAGGAGTTCCAGCAGATGGCTTTAGTGAAGATGGCCAGCTTTGGGGCAATCCCATATATGATTGGAATAATCATCTCAAAACAGATTTTGCTTGGTGGATTTTCCGTATTCAAGAAAGTTGCCGAATGTATGATCTTGTTCGTATTGATCATTTTAAAGGCTTCTCTGACTTTTGGGAAATTCCTGGCGGAGATAAGACTGCTAAAAATGGCCACTGGGCTTCAGCACCAGGCTTTGAACTATTTGAAGCCGTGAAAAATGCGCTAGGGGAACTTCCAATTATTGCTGAGAACTTGGGCTACATTGATGCTCGAGCAGAGAAACTATTAGCAGCTACCGGCTTCCCTGGCATGAAAATACTAGAATTTGGTCTTTATGATGAAACAAGTCAAAGTTTTGACTTACCCCATCATTACGATAGGAACAATATTGCCTATACTGGAACTCATGATAATGAAGTTATCAATGGCTGGTATGAAAACTTGACTGTTAAGCAAGCACGATTTGTCAATGCTTATCTTGCTAAATCTGATCAGGAACCTATTACTAAGGCTATGTTACGTACCATCTTTGCATCAGTCTGTGATTACGCCATCCTTTGTATGCAAGATTTATTAGATAAGCCTGCTGAGAGCAGAATGAATATGCCAAATACTGTCGGTGGCAATTGGCAGTGGCGCATGCTGGCAGATGACTTAACTGATGACCATAAAACTTACTTAACCCAACTAACAGAACGTTATGGTCGAGCGAATACACACTAAAATTTTTGAAAAGAGGTAAAAATGTCAACTTTCACAACTTACACTGAGAATCGTCTTGGAAAACCATTATCCCAAGCAAAAAATGAAGACATTTATCTGTCACTACTCCATTATGTCAAAGAGGCCGCTGCTCATAAAGCTAAGAATACTGCAAAGCGTAAGGTTTATTATATCTCGGCAGAATTTCTTATTGGTAAATTATTATCAAACAACCTCATTAACTTGGGTATTTATAAAGAAATCAAGGAAGAATTAGCTAAGGCTGGCAAATCCATGGCTGAAGTAGAAGACGTGGAATTAGAACCATCTTTAGGGAATGGTGGTTTGGGACGTTTAGCCTCATGTTTCATTGATTCTATCTCAAGTTTAGGAATCAATGGTGAAGGGGTTGGTCTCAATTATCACTGTGGACTCTTTAAGCAAGTTTTTAAACATAATGAACAGGAAGCAGAACCTAACTATTGGATTGAAGACCAATCATGGTTGGTTCCAACAAATATTTCCTACGATATTCCGTTCAAAAATTTCACACTGAAATCTCGTTTAGATCGCATTGATGTTCTGGGTTACCAATGTGAAACAAAAAATTATTTAAACTTGTTTGACATTGAAGGCGTTGACTACGGCTTAATTAAAGACGGCATTTCATTTGATAAAACTGAGATTGAAAAGAATTTAACGCTATTCTTGTATCCAGATGATTCTGACCGCAATGGCGAGTTACTTCGTATTTACCAACAATATTTCATGGTGTCAAATGCGGCCCAACTCCTAATTGATGAAGCAATTGAACGTGGTTCAAACTTACATGATTTGGCAGACTACGCTTACGTTCAAATCAATGATACTCACCCGTCAATGGTTATTCCAGAATTGATTCGTTTATTAACTGAAAAGCATGGTTTTGATTTTGCCGAGGCAGTGTCAATTGTTAAGAAAATGGTTGGGTATACAAATCATACTATCTTAGCAGAAGCTCTTGAAAAATGGCCGTTAGACTATTTGAATGAAGTTGTTCCTCATTTAGTTGTTATTATTGAAAAATTACATGATTTGATTGCGAAACAAGTCGCTGATAAATCTGTTCAGATCATTGATGAATCTGGTCGTGTTCATATGGCACACATGGATATTCATTTTGCAACGAGTGTCAACGGAGTAGCAGCCCTTCATACCGAAATCTTGAAGACCAGTGAATTAAAAGCGTTCTATGACCTTTATCCTGAAAAATTTAATAATAAGACTAATGGGATAACATTCCGTCGTTGGTTAGAATTTGCTAATCAAGACTTAGCTGATTATATTAAAGAACTTATCGGTGATGATTATCTTACAGATAGTTCAAAATTGGAGAAATTGTTAGCCTTCGCTGATGACAAAACAGTTCATGCCAAATTGGCAGAAATCAAACATCAGAACAAACTATCCTTGAAACGTTACCTGAAAGATAATAAAGGGATTGAGTTGGATGAAAATTCAATTATTGATACACAAATCAAACGTTTCCATGAATATAAACGTCAACAAATGAATGCCCTTTATGTTATTCACAAATACCTAGACATTAAAAAAGGCAATCTTCCAAAACGTAAGATTACGGTTATCTTTGGTGGTAAAGCAGCACCTGCCTATATCATTGCCCAAGATATCATCCACTTAATTCTTTGCCTATCAGAATTAATTAATAATGATCCAGAGGTTAGTCCTTATCTTAATGTTCACCTGGTTGAAAATTACAATGTGACAGTAGCAGAACATTTAATTCCAGCAAGTGATATTTCTGAGCAGATTTCTTTAGCCTCAAAAGAAGCATCTGGAACCGGTAATATGAAATTTATGCTTAACGGTGCTTTAACCTTAGGAACGATGGATGGAGCTAATGTTGAAATTGCAGAATTAGCAGGAATGGATAATATCTATACTTTTGGTAAAGATTCAGATACAATTATTAACTTGTATGCTGACGGTGGCTATGTTTCAAAACACTATTATGATAGTCACCCAGAAATCAAGGATGCCGTTAACTTTATTATTAGTCCAAAATTGCTTGAACTAGGAAATGAGTCTAGACTTGAACGTCTTTACAAAGAACTTATCAATAAAGACTGGTTCATGACCCTGATTGATTTGGCAGAATACATTGATGTAAAAGAAAAAATGTTAGCTGATTACGAGAATCAGGAATTGTGGATGACTAAAGTTGTAAATAATATTGCTAAAGCAGGTTTCTTCTCTTCAGATAGAACGATTGAGCAATATAATCAAGAAATCTGGCATTCAAATTAGTTTCATACCTAAAAACCTCAGTTGTATAGGACTGAGGTTTTCTTATTATGTTTAAAATGAAATGGGATGCTCACTGGTCAAGAGTTAAGAGATTAAAAGGCGGTGAATTTTAATCTCTTGCTCAGCATAGTTTTCTTGTAACTCTTGAACGATTTCTTGGTATAGCTGCGCAATGGCTTGTCTTTTTTCAGGAAATTCATGTCCAATATAATGGAATTGGCACTCAATCGTTAAGAAAAGTTCATGAAAGAGTGTATTTACACGGTCTAATTTATCTAACAATGCTTGATTGTCTTTGATAAATCTTGGAATGGCATTATCCTGGTCAAGCTGTGCATTAAGAACAGTAAGGGGATAAGTGCCATATTCAAGACAAAGTTCGTAGGACATAAGGTCTCCTTTTTACTAACTATTGATGTAGCCCCATTCTGTCATATTTCAATTTTGGAGTCAATTATTTCGACTTTTGTGAACTATTGAGCAAGCTTATTTTTTGCGTCTCATCCTTTACTGACGGTATAATAGTGTGTAAAACTTTTGATAACATAGGAGATATCATGTCAGAAAAAATTAGAGTCTTACTCTACTACAAATATGTTGCTATTGAAAATGCACAGGAATATGCTGCGGAACATTTAGCTTTTTGTAAATCAATTGGCTTAAAAGGTCGGATCTTAATCGCTGATGAAGGCATTAACGGCACTGTTTCTGGAGATTATGAGACTACTCAGAAATATATGGATTGGGTTCATAGTGACGAACGCTTTTCCGACTTATGGTTTAAAATGGATGAAGAAGACGAGCAAGCCTTTAAAAAAATGTTTGTTCGTTACAAAAAAGAAATTGTTCACCTTGGCTTAGAAGACAACGAGTTTGATGAAGATGTCAATCCTTTAGAATTAACTGGTGAGTATTTGAATCCTAAGCAATTTAAAGAAGCCCTCTTAGATGAAAATACCGTTGTATTAGATACGCGTAACGACTACGAATATGATTTAGGGCATTTCCGTGGAGCAATTCGCCCAGATATTCGTAATTTCCGTGACTTACCTCAGTGGGTTCGAGATAATAAGGACAAGTTCATGGAAAAACGGGTTGTTGTCTACTGTACAGGTGGTGTTCGTTGTGAAAAATTCTCTGGTTGGATGGTTCGTGAAGGCTTCAAAGATGTCGGTCAGTTACATGGTGGAATTGCAACCTACGGTAAAGATCCAGAAGTTCAAGGTGAGCTTTGGGATGGGGCAATGTATGTTTTTGATGAACGTATTGCAGTGCCGATTAATCATGTCAATCCAACAGTAATTGCAAGAGATTATTTCGATGATGCACCCTGTGAACGTTATGTTAATTGTGCTAACCCTTTCTGTAACAAGCAAATTTTTGCTTCAGAGGCTAATGAAGCCAAATATGTCCGTGGGTGTTCGCCAGAATGTCGAGCTCATGAACGGAATCGCTATGTCGCCGAAAATGGGCTAAGCCGTCAAGAATGGGCTAGCCGTTTAGAAGCAATTGGTGAGCATTTGCCAGAGCTAGAAACAGTTTAGCCGTAAAGAAGAGATTCTGTTTGAGTCTCTTCTTTATAGTTTAGGAGGAGATTAAAAGCTGTAAAGGAAGCTATTTTCCCTTCTAGTAGCCCCCCTGACCCTGGTATTCATAGTCTAGAAATCAAAAAAATCTAAGCCAGTGCTTAGATTTTTTTGATTTAGCGAGCAACACGTCTACGTGCTGCTTTTTTACGATTTTCTTCTACAAATGCTTCTTTTTCTTCCTCAGGTTCGATAATTGTTTTTTTGACTGCAAAGACCGCACCTGCAACAGTTGCGGCAGTAGCCAGGACACCAGTTGCTAAACCTTTAGCGAATTGATAATTCTTAGACATAACTATTTTCCCTTTCTATAAGGCGTGAATTCTGTTCAATTTAAGACTTATGTTATAATATATGTTAACGAATTTTCCTCTAAATATCAAGAAAAAGGTATTTTTTTGAGAGAATAAAACAAGAAAGAAGATTATGTCAAATAAAGAAAAAATCCTTGTCATCGTTGGCCCAACAGCAGTTGGAAAAACAGCGCTGGGCATAAGGTTAGCACAATTGTTTAATGGTGAAATTATTTCAGGTGATAGTCAACAGGTTTATTGTCATTTGGATATTGGAACAGCAAAAGCGACTCCAGCAGAACAAGAAGCAGCCCCTCACCACCTCATTAATATTCGAGAGGTCACTGATACTTATTCTGCCTTTGATTTTGTCAAAGATGCCAAAGAAGCGATCAATAGGATTTTAGCAAAGGGAAAACTTCCGATCATTGTAGGAGGGACTGGGCTTTACTTACAAAGTTTACTGGAGGGATACCATCTAGGTGGAAATCTTGACCAGGAAGCTCTTTTAAGCTACCGTAAGGATTTAGAAACTTTGGAAACGAAAGAAATCTTCGCCATGGTAGAAAAGGAGGGATTAATTATTCCTGAATTGAACCGTAGACGTGCTATCAGGGCCTTAGAATTACAGCGCTTTGGTCAGGACTTAAGCAATCAGGTTTTTCCCTATCAAAGTATGATTATTGGATTAAATGATGAACGAGAGCTTATCTATGATAGAATCAATCAAAGAGTTGATAGGATGTTGGCTTCTGGGCTATTAGAGGAAGCCAAGTGGCTCTTTGATCATTACCCGACTGCACAAGCAAGTAGAGCCATTGGTTATAAAGAATTATTCCCCTACTTTAGGGGCGAAGAGACCTTAGAAGAAGCAAGTGCTCATTTAAAGCAGAATACGCGACGATTTGCCAAAAGGCAGTTAACTTGGTTTCGAAACAGAATGGCGGTAGACTTCTATCCCATTTCTGCTAGTGACTACCCTTTGGCTATTGAGCAGAAAGTGACCGCCTTTTTAGAAGATTAAGGCTCATAACCACTGCATTTAATGTTGCAAGTAGTGGGACTTTTTATGGTATAATAAAGGTTACGAAATTTGGAGGGTTAGCCTATGGTGATGACAGAGACAAAAGTTGAGCAAGAAAGAGTAATCCTAGTAGGTGTTATCTTACAGACTACAGAAAATAGTGATATGTCCATGGAAGAACTAGCTAGTCTAGCCCAAACAGCAGGTGCTAAGGTTCTTAACTCTTATGTCCAAAAAAGAGAAAAATATGATAGTAAAACCTTTATTGGTTCCGGCAAACTTGAGGAGATCAGACTGATGATTGATGCTGACGCCATTGATACTGTCATTGTCAATAATCGGCTAACGCCCAGACAAAATGCAAATTTAGAAGCAATACTAGGAGTTAAAGTTATTGACCGTATGCAGTTAATTTTAGATATATTTGCCATGCGTGCGCGTAGTCACGAAGGCAAATTACAGGTTCACTTAGCACAACTGAAATACATGTTACCTCGATTAGTCGGACAAGGGATTATGCTCAGTCGCCAAGCAGGTGGTATTGGCAGTCGTGGACCAGGTGAAAGTCAACTAGAGCTGAATCGTCGTTCAATTAGGCATCAGATTTCTGATATTGAGAGACAACTTGCTATTGTTGAAAAAAATCGTCAAACGATTCGTGAACGAAGAGTACAATCTGACACTTTTAAAATTGGTTTGATTGGTTATACCAATGCTGGTAAGTCAACAATTATGAATGTCTTGACTGATGATGGTCAATATGAAGCTAATGAGCTCTTTGCGACCTTGGACGCTACGACAAAGCAAATTTACATACAAAATCAATTTAGAGCAACCTTAACAGACACCGTTGGATTCATTCAAGATTTACCAACAGAATTAGTGGCGGCTTTTAAATCAACCTTAGAAGAGAGTCGTTATGTAGACTTACTCTTGCATGTTGTTGATGCCAGTGATCCAAATCATTCTGAACAGGAAAAGGTCGTTCTAGCTATTTTGAAAGACTTAGAGATGCTCGATATCCCTCGTCTTGTTATCTACAATAAAATGGATCAAGCGGATCATCTCACTGCGACAGCATTTCCAAACGTAAGATTATCAGCCAAGGATCCTGAAAGTAGATTGCTATTGAGACGGATTATTAGTGATCATATTCGGGACTTATATCAACCCTTTACGCTTAAAGTGCATCAAGAAAAGGCTTATAAATTGTATGATTTAAATAAAATTGCGCTACTAGACCCTTATCATTTTGAAGAGGAAGTTGAAGAGATTTCAGGATATATTAACCCTAAACATAAATGGAGATTAGAAGAATTTTATGATTGATTATGTTGCACTTGCTATGAAACTGGGTGGTTTTACAGAACTTGACAGAGCTTACTTAGAGACAATTTTGAAGCCTTTAAGCCATGACCAAAAATTAAAAGTTATCACACCACCACCAAGTGTCATTAATGCCTATTTTGCTGAGATTTATCAAAAACAATCTCCAAAGGCAGCAACTGATTACTTTTTTGAACTTAGTGAGGCTTTTGAGCTTTTTCAAAAGCAACCAAGCTTCTTAGAAGAAAAACCGTTTGTACGTTTAAATCTTTCAGGACGTTCTTTTGGTTTGACTTTTGAGAATGCTAAAGAAGTAGCGCTTGTTTTTTCAGAAGGTATCCAAGCTATATCTGATGCCCTCTTATTTGAGCTTGCTCAAATTTTCCCCCACTATGTGGTTTTTCTTGAAGCGGGTATGATTAAAATGCAACCAAGGCCTTTTCCATTTGAGAATGCCAAGGAGATCGATTTAGAAGGTGCCCTCTTGACTAAAGGCACTCAATCTGGTCAGCTTATCCTTTTATCAGGCTATAATGCCCAAGAAGTCGTCGCTCTTAGTCAGCAATATCAGGGGAACAAATATTATGCATTCCAGCAAAAAGAATGCCAAATTTATATCAATCAAGAGAAAGTATAGGACCTATGGAATTACAATTTTTAGGAACTGGTGCTGGTCAGCCAGCCAAACAGCGGAATGTTTCGAGCCTTGTCTTGAAACTGCTGGATGAAATTAACGAAATTTGGATGTTTGATTGTGGTGAAGGAACACAGAGACAGATTCTTGAAACGACAATTAAACCTAGAAAAATTGAAAAAATATTTATCACTCACTTGCATGGAGACCATATTTTTGGTTTGCCAGGTTTTCTTTCTAGTCGAGCTTTTCAGGCTAGTGAAGAACAAACAGACATTGCTATTTTCGGTCCATTAGGGATTAAATCTTTTGTTCAAAATAGCCTATCGGTATCAGGCTCCCGCCTGCCTTATAAGATTCATTACCATGAATTGACTGAGGATAAGTTAGGTAAAATTTTTGAAACGGATAAATTTACAGTGTATGCTGAACGTTTGGCTCATACCATTTTTTGTCTAGGCTACCGTGTTGTTCAAAAAGATTTAGAAGGCACACTTGATGCTGAGGCCTTAAAAGAAGCAGGGGTTCCTTTTGGGCCCCTATTTGGGAAAATTAAAAATGGCCAAGATGTAACCTTAGAAGATGGCCGTCTAATCCATGCCCAAGACTTCATTTCGGCCCCGAAAAAAGGGAAGATTGTAACGATACTTGGTGACACGCGCAAATCATTAGCCAGTCAGAGATTAGCAAAAGATGCAGATGTTCTCGTTCATGAATCAACTTACGGAAAAGGTGATGATAAGATTGCGCGCAATCATGGACATTCAACCAACATACAAGCGGCACAAATTGCAAGAGATGCTGGTGTGAAGCGCTTGCTTTTGAATCATGTTTCAGCTCGCTTTTTGGGACGTGATTGTCGTCAAATGGAGAAAGATGCAGCGGCCATTTTTGCCAATGTTAAAATAGTTAAAGATTTAGAGGAAGTTAAGATTCAATGACAAAAAGAGTGATTCTTATAACGGGAGCTTCAGGAGGTTTGGCCCAGGCTATCATAAAGGAGCTACCAAAGACAGATTTTTTACTCCTATTGGGTCGCAATAAAGAAAAATTAGAAACCTTGTATCATGATTACCCCAACAAAAGGTGTTTTCAAATTGATATTGGGGATGCGCAAGCTATTGAAAGCTTACTTCTTGAGATCTATCAGAAATTTGCAACAATTGATATAGTGATTAATAATGCTGGTTTTGGTTCCTTCAAGTCCTTTGACCAATACACACATCACGAAATTGAAGAGATGTTTAGGATTAATACCCTAGCTTCTATTGATTTTTCCCGCCTAATAGGTGCTAAAATGGCAGAGCAGAATTTTGGGCATATTGTTAATATTGTTTCCATGGCTGGTTTAGTGGCAACTAGTAAATCAAGTATTTATGCAGCAACAAAATTTGCGATGATTGGTTACTCAAATGCTTTGCGCTTAGAATTAGCTGAAAAAAATGTATATGTCACAACCATTAATCCTGGACCAATTAAAACAGGCTTTTTTGATCAGGCTGATCCCTCAGGCCAATACCTGAAGAGTGTTAGTAGGTTTGCTTTGGACCCAGCCAGTGTCGCCAAGAAAACGGTAGCCATACTTGGTAATAATAAGCGAGAACTTAACTTACCTTGGACACTGGCAGCCACACATCTTTTTTATACCCTATTTCCGAGACTGTCAGATTATCTTGCAAGAAAGGTTTTTAACTATAAATGATAAAAGCGAAGTATCAATGGGAAATACAAGAAGAGAAGCCAGATTCTGGCTTTTTTCAACTTGCCAAAAAAGAAGGATTATCCCCAGAAAGCGCACAAATTCTTTATGAGCGTGGGATTCAGACACCTGAGCAAGTAGGGGCCTTCTTACATGCTGATTTATCTCAGTTACATGATCCCTATTTGCTTAATGATATGGAAAAAGCTGTGACCAGAATCCGACTAGCCATTGAAAAGGGCGAAACGATTTTAGTCTATGGTGATTATGACGCAGATGGTATGACTTCAGCTTCTATCATGAAAGAAACCCTTGAAATGATGGGAGCTGAGGTAAGGGTTTACCTACCAAATCGTTTTACGGACGGCTATGGGCCCAACCTTAGCGTTTACAAGTATTTTATCCAGCAGGAAGCTATCTCTCTCATTATAACAGTTGATAATGGTGTTTCTGGTCATGAGGCAATAGCTTTCGCGCAAGCCCAGGGAGTTGATGTTATCGTGACGGATCATCATGGTCTTCCCGATACTTTGCCAGAAGCCTTCGCGATTATCCACCCAGAGCATCCGGACGCTGATTACCCTTTTAAATACCTAGCTGGCTGTGGCGTTGCTTTCAAATTAGCAACAGCTCTGCTAGAAGGGGTTCCGGCAGAATTTTTAGATTTGGTCGCAATTGGAACAGTAGCTGATATGGTTAGTCTTCAGGGCGAAAATCGTATTTTGGTTAAAAATGGTCTGTCTATTTTACGTCAGACTGAGCGGCTTGGTCTTCAAGAATTAATGGCCTTAGCTGATGTGGATCTTGATCAATTTAATGAAGATGTTATTGGCTTTAAAATTGCACCTCAGTTAAATGCTTTAGGCCGTCTTGACGATCCTAATCCAGCCATTGACTTATTAACTGGATTTGATGAAGAAGAAGCTCTAGCTATTGCTGAACTGGTTAACCTTAAAAATGAGGAACGAAAGACACTTGTTCAAACCATTTATGATGAAGCTTTACAAATGGTTGATCTTAGTAAGCCTGTTCAGGTTCTGGCAAAAGAAGGCTGGCATCCAGGTGTTTTGGGGATAGTTGCTGGTCGCATTATGGAGGAGATTAGTCAGACTGTTATTGTTTTAAATTGTGAAGATGGTTACGCTAAAGGTTCAGCTCGTAGCATTGATGCAATCAACATTTTTGAAGCCTTAAATGCTAAGCGGGAATTGATGACAGCATTTGGAGGTCATGCTGGGGCAGCTGGAATGACTTTGCCTGTCGACAATTTAGACGCTTTGTCCCAGGCACTTAGTGAGTTTATTGAAGAAAATCAAATTGATTGTAACCAAAAAAATAGCTTAACTGTTGATGCTATCTTAGATTTGGAGCATTTATCGATAGACCTCTTAAGAAGTCTACAGAGTATTGGTCCATTTGGTATGGGAAATCCTAAGCCCGTTTTTCTAGTAAAAGATTTTCAGCTAGGTCAAGCTAGAACTCTAGGAAGCCATAATGCTCATCTCAAGCTTCGGCTTCAAAAAGGCCCTGTAGCAACTGATCTCTTAGCCTTCAACCAAGGGCATTTACTACAAGATTTCCAACAAGCGAGAGGCTTAGAACTTCTAGTAACCTTATCTGTTAACTCTTGGAACGGTAAGACCACTTTGCAATTGATATTGGTAGATGCACGGGTTACTGGCCTCCAGTTGATTGATATTCGTGCTAAAAGTGCAGGCATACCAGAGAGAGTACCGCTATATTCTGAAGACCCTTTCAATGAGGAAATTGTCCTTGATAAGGTTCCTGATGATCAGATGGCTTTAAAAAAGGCTTTTCAAAAACAAGATTACAAGCAGATTTACTTTAAAAACATCATTGAGAAACCTTATTATTTAACAGGTTATGGCAGTAAGGAGCAATTTGCTCGCCTTTATAAAACTATTTATCAATTCCCTGAGTTTGATGTGCGTTTTAAATTACAAGAATTGAGTGACTACTTGAAAATTGACAAAATCTTGTTGGTGAAAATGATTCAAATTTTCCAAGAATTAGATTTTGTAACTATTAGTGATGGCCTAATGTCAGTTAATAAAGATGCTACTAAGAGAGACATTGCTGAAAGTCGCATTTATCAAGACTTAAAAAGTTTGGTTAAATTTCAAGAATTGATGGCGCTAGCAAGACCAGAAGACATTTATGCATTTTTGATGGGACTGGATTAGGGTAAAATTTAGGACTAGAAATGATTTGTTTAGAATGGTGTTTCGTTTACGAAAAATCTATTTCGTGCTATAATTAAGAGTATTTGATTTTATGCTTTAAGCTAAGGAGAAAGAAAACACTAATTATGAATTTAACACCTTATATCGCCTCAATTGAAAACTATCCCAAAGAGGGCATTATTTTTCGCGACATCTCTCCTTTAATGGCTGATGGTAAAGCCTATAGTTACGCGATTAGAGAAATTTGCCAATATGCAGCTGATAAAGAAATCGATATGATTGTAGGACCAGAAGCGCGTGGGTTTATTATTGGATGCCCGGTCGCTGTAGAATTGGGGATTGGTTTTGCACCTGTTCGTAAGCCTGGAAAACTACCTCGTGAGGTTGTTTCAGCAGATTATGAAAAAGAATATGGGATAGATACCTTAACCATGCATGCAGATGCCATTAAGCCAGGACAAAGAGTTATGATTGTTGATGATTTATTAGCAACGGGTGGTACTGTTAAAGCAACGATTGAAATGGTTGAAAAACTTGGCGGTATTGTTGCAGGTTGTGCTTTCATTATTGAATTAGACGGATTAAATGGTCGCAATGCTTTGAAGGATATTGACTATAAAGTTTTGATGAACTTCCCTGGTTAATGAATCAAGTAGGCGACACACTGATAGAAGAGGTTTACTTGTTTAAACCTTGATAGAGGTATTATGAGTTATTACGATAGTTATAAGTCAGGCAATTTGGTTTACCCAAGTGCCTTACTTTTTCATTTTAAAGATATTTTTTCTAATGCCGATGACTTTTTAGTATGGCAATTCTTTTACTTACAGAATACAACTCGAATAGAAGAATTAGCGCCCAGTCAGATTGCTAATGCCCTGGGGAAATCAGTCGCTGAAGTCAATAAGTCAATTGCTAATTTGAGCAATCAAGAGTTGTTGAATATGAAAACCATAAAAATTGCTGATGAGATCGAAACCTTAATTGATGCTAGTCCCGTTCTTGTTAAACTTGATCAATTGTTGGCAAAAGAACAAAGTCAAGTGGAAGCTTTTCAAGATGAACCCAACCAGTTCAAGATGATAGTTGAAGAGTTTGAACGTGAGTTGGGCCGATTTTTAAGTCCTTTTGAACTAGAAGACTTAGAAAAAACGATTTCAGAAGATAAAACAGATATTGAACTGGTGCGAGAAGCCTTGAAAGAAGCAGTTTTTAATGGCAAAACCAATTGGAAATACATTCAAGCAATTCTTAGAAATTGGCGGAAGGAAGGCATTACTAATCTTTATCAAGTAGAAGAACGGAAAAGAGAACGTGAGGCAACCAGTCCTTCTAACGTCTCTGTGTCAGAGGACTTCTTGTCTGCCATGAACTTATGGAGTGAGCAATGAAAATTGGACGTGACAAATTGCGCCAGGTCTTAACCATTATTGGCCAGATGTTTCCAGAAGCTAAGGGTGAATTAGACTGGGATACTCCTTTTCATTTGTTGATTGCTGTCATTTTATCTGCTCAAACAACTGATAAGGCTGTCAACAAAATTACACCTGCTCTCTGGGCTAAGTATCCGACCATTGAGGACCTGGCTAATGCAGATTTGACTGATGTAGAGAACAGTTTGCGCACAATAGGTCTTTATAAGAATAAGGCTAAAAATATCATTAAAACAGCCCAGTTAATTTTAGCAGACTTTGATGGTCACATACCAAAGACCCATAAAGAACTAGAAGGATTGCCAGGAGTTGGCCGTAAAACCGCGAATGTTGTTCTAGGAGAAGTTTATGGTATTCCATCAATTGCGGTGGATACCCATGTTGCCCGAGTCGCAAAAAGATTGAATATATCTAACCAAGATGCAGGCGTAGCTGAAATAGAAGCTGACCTGATGAAGAAAGTGCCCAAAAAAGATTGGGTTATTACCCATCACCGGCTGATTTTCTTTGGCCGTTACCATTGTTTAGCCAAAAAACCTAAGTGTGAGATTTGTCCCTTGCAAAGCTATTGTCTCTACTACAAAGAACAGTCAAAGAAAGCCTAACAAGGCTTTCTTTTAGTTTAGCCACTATTTTGATATAATAGAGCAAGTAATTCTTAGAAAGATGAGATAATGGAGACAATTTTATCAAAGCGTCTGCAAATGGTGGCAGACTATATCCCTCATAAGCGTAAGTTACTTGATATTGGAAGTGATCATGCCTACTTACCCATCGCCTTAGTTGAACGTGGAGACATTGAATCTGCTATTGCAGGCGAAGTTGTTCAAGGCCCTTTTTTATCGGCTCAAAAAAATATTAAGGCTTCTGGTCTAGATAAGCAAATAGAAGCTCGTCTGGCCAGTGGTTTAGAGGCCATGACCCTTGATGATCACATCAAAACCATTACCATTTGTGGTATGGGAGGTCGTCTTATTGCTGAGATTTTAGAAGCAGGAAAAGAAAAGTTGGTTGGTGTTGAAACACTTGTCTTACAACCTAACAATCGTGAAGATGACTTGCGCCGCTGGCTGGCAGCCAATCAATTTACCATCACAGCTGAAAGTATTTTGGAAGAAAATGGGAAATATTATGAGATTATCAAAGCTCTACCCGGCTCTGCACCCTTGACTGATTTAGACTATCGTTTTGGTCCCCTCTTGTCAAAAGAAAAATCGTCCATTTTTAGAGCCAAATGGCAAAGAGAGCTTGACAAATTGGCTTATGCCCTCTCTTGTATCCCAGAAGATAAGCAACTGGACCGCTCGGCTATTTCCCAAAAAATGAAAAATATAAAGGAGATGCTAATCTATGAAAGTTAGAGATCTTATCAAAAAGTATGAAGCCTTTTGTCCCCCAGAATTATCAATGGCTGGTGATGTGTTTGGTTTACAAGTTGGGAGTTTCGAACAAGAAATTAATAAGGTCATGGTGACATTGGATGTTCGAGAACAAACTGTTCAAGAAGCGATAGCTGCCGATGTTGATTTGATTATCACTAAGCACGCCCCTATTTTTAAAGGGCTTAAAGATTTAGTAGCTAGTCCTCAGCGTAATATTTTACTGGATTTGGTTAAACATGACATTGCTGTCTATGTTAGTCATACTAATATTGATATTGTCCCTGGTGGTTTAAATGATTGGTTTTGCCACCTTTTAGATATTGCTGACAGGGACTATTTATCTGAGACTCAAGAAGGTTATGGGATCGGTCGGATTGGCAACGTTACCCCTATTCATTTGGAAGACTTTGCCCTTAAAGTCAAGGATGTTTTTGCTTTGGATGCTGTTCGCTTGATACGATACAATCACGATAATCCGCTCATTAAACGTGTAGCTATTTGTGGGGGCTCTGGTGATGATTTTTACCAAGATGCTATTAAAAAGCATGCTGATCTCTACATAACAGGGGATATTTATTACCATAAAGCTCAGGAAATGCTAACGGAGGGCTTACTGGCCCTTGATCCTGGCCATCATATTGAGGCCTTGTTTATTGAGAAGATTGTTGAAAAGCTGACAGAATGGCAACTTGCTGAAAATTGGGCACTAACGATTTTAGCTAGTCAGGTTTCCACCAATCCATTTAGTCATTTGTAACGGTGAGGTTTTTTATGAATTGGTTAATTAACCAAAATCCAGTTTTTCTAGCCTTTTTAGCAGGTCTCTTTACATGGGGCTGTACCATCTTAGGAGCAGCTATTGTTTTCTTTTTTAAACGGATTAGCAGAAAGCTTTTAGATGTGATGATGGGCTTTGCGGCTGGCGTTATGATAGCAGCTTCATTTTGGTCCTTATTAGCGCCATCTATTGAATATGCCAAATCTGATTATGGACAGTGGTCTTGGATACCAGCTGCTGTTGGTTTCCTGATGGGAGCTCTCTTTATTAGAAGTATTGATGCTCTTGTTCCTCATTTGCATTTGGACAAAGAGATGTCTGAAATGGAAGGGTTGAAACCTGAGAAAGGTTATCAAAAACAGCCCTTTTATTTTTAGCCATTACCATTCACAATATTCCCGAAGGTTTAGCAATTGGTGTGACCTTTGGCTCTTTGGAACACTCTGGTGTTTCTAAGCTAGCCCTTTTAGGTGCTTTAAGTTTAGCTATTGGTATTGGTCTTCAAAATGTTCCAGAAGGAGCAGCCTTATCAATTCCTATCCGTGCAGACGGTAAGAGTCGCCTCAACGCTTTTTACTGGGGAGCCATGTCAGCTATTGTTGAGCCCTTTGGAGCAGTTCTAGGTGCCACATTAGTCATGATTATGATGCCTGTCTTGCCCTACGCTCTGTCTTTTGCAGCTGGAGCAATGCTTTTTGTGGTTGTTGAAGAACTGATTCCTGAATCGCAGACGAATGGGAATACCGATATTGCCACCATGGGGCTGATGCTCGGTTTTATACTGATGATGATTTTAGACGTCGCTTTAGGCTAGAAAGGGTTCTATGAAAATAGCAATTATCGGAGCAGGGATTGTGGGCTCCACTGTAGCTTATTATTTACACAGAAGTGGCATTGCAGATGTCACTATTTTTGATGATGGCCATGGGCAAGCAACTAAGGCAGCAGCTGGTATTATCTGTCCTTGGTTTTCCAAAAGACGAAACAAGGCTTGGTATCAACTAGCTAGTCAGGGCGCAAGTTTTTATCAAACCCTAGTAAGAGATTTAGCCGAAGAAGGAATAAAAACAAGCTTTTATCAGCAAAATGGCGTCTATCTTCTCAAAAAAGATGACAGCAAATTGGAAGCATTAAAAGCCTTAGCTGAGAGCCGCCGACAAGAGGCTCCTTTAATTGGTGATGTGAGAATTCTTGATAAAGAAGTAGTTGCCAAAGAGTTTCCAGGCCTAGAAGGGTTTCAGCGTCTTCTTTTTGCAGAAGGTGGTGCACGTGTTGATGGTGCGGAACTTTGCCAAACCTTATTAAAAGCCACCCCTTATCAGCTAGTGACTGGCAAGGTTTCCCTAATAACAGAGGGCAAGGTTTTTACGATTCAGCAGCAAAGTTTTGACCATGTTTTCCTCTGTGCTGGCGCTTGGCTCGGGCAAGTCCTTGAACCATTAGGTTATCAAGTTGATATTCGTCCTCAAAAAGGGCAACTCATTGATTACCAACTAAGGAATCTAGTTACTGATCAGCTACCAGTGGTCATGCCAGAAGGGGAAATAGATCTCATTCCTTTTTTTAATGGGCATTTAGCTGTCGGTGCTAGTCATGAAAATGATCAAGCTTTTGATCTGTCAGTTGATGAGGACCTTTTGATAGCTCTGGAAGAATCAGCACAAGCTTACTATCCAGAATTAAATGGGACTCTGCGTCAAGCAGTAAGGGTTGGCACACGGGCTTATTCTAGTGATTTTTTGCCATTTTTCGGAGAGGTACCTGGTATGAAGGGAATCTTTGCAGCTAGTGGGCTTGGCTCCTCTGGTCTAACAGTAGGTCCTTTGATTGGACGCGAACTGGTAGCTTTGCTATTACAGGACAAAAAAATACTGGATATGACCAACTATCCCATCCAAAACTATGTAAAATACAGTAAAATGTGACATCAAACCTAAAAAATGATAGAATGTTAGAGACTATAAGAAACAGGAGATTATGCATGAAAGGTATTATTCTTGCTGGTGGGTCTGGGACTCGCCTTTATCCATTAACACGTGCTGCATCAAAACAATTGATGCCTATTTACGACAAACCGATGATTTATTACCCACTATCAACATTGATGTTAGCTGGAATCAAGGATATCCTCATTATTTCAACTCCCCAAGATTTACCACGTTTTGAGGATTTGCTAGGTGATGGTAGTGAATTCGGCATTTCTTTGTCTTATGCTGAGCAACCAAGTCCTGATGGTTTGGCCCAAGCCTTTATTATTGGTGAAGACTTTATCGGGGACGACCATGTGGCTCTCATTTTAGGCGATAACATTTACCATGGCAACGGTCTTACAAAAATGTTACAGAAGGCTGCCGCAAAAGAAAAAGGGGCGACTGTTTTTGGCTATCAAGTCAAAGATCCGGAACGTTTTGGAGTGGTCGAATTTGACCAAGAGATGAATGCCGTGTCAATTGAAGAAAAACCTACAGTGCCAAAATCAAATTATGCAGTAACTGGTCTTTATTTCTATGATAACGATGTCGTTGACATTGCAAAAAACATTAAACCAAGTCCTCGTGGTGAGTTAGAAATCACAGATATTAATAAAGCCTATTTAGACCGTGGCGACTTATCAGTTGAATTGATGGGACGCGGTTTTGCTTGGTTAGACACAGGGACTCACGAAAGCTTACTTGAAGCATCTCAATATATTGAAACAGTTCAACGTTTGCAAAATGCTCAAGTTGCCAACCTTGAAGAAATAGCCTATCGTATGGGTTACATCAGTAAAGAAGATGTGCACAACTTAGCACAAGAATTGAAGAAAAATGAGTATGGTCAATACCTCTTGCGTTTGATTGGAGAAGCCTAATGTCAGAACAATTTTTTGATAAAGAATTAACTTGTCACCCTATTGAAGCCATTCCAGGCCTATTAGAATTTGATATTCCGGTTCGTGGTGATAACCGCGGTTGGTTTAAGGAAAACTTTCAAAAGGAGAAAATGATTCCTCTAGGTTTTCCTGAAAGCTTTTTTACAGCAGGTAAACTGCAAAACAATGTCTCTTTTTCACGGAAAAATGTTCTCCGAGGTTTACATGCTGAACCTTGGGATAAATACATTTCAGTAGCTGATCAAGGCAAAGTTTTGGGAACTTGGGTGGATCTACGTCAAGGCGACTCCTTTGGTCATATTTATCAAACCATTATTGATGCATCAAAAGGAATCTTTGTTCCGCGTGGTGTGGCAAATGGTTTCCAAGTTTTGTCAGAAACAGTTTCTTATAGCTATTTAGTGAATGACTACTGGGCATTAGACTTAAAACCAAAGTATGCCTTTGTGAACTATGCAGACCCAAGTTTGGGCATTCAATGGGAAAATTTAGAGGCAGCTGAAGTGTCAGATGCTGATAAAAACCACCCTTTCTTAAAAGATGTTAAACCATTACAGAAAGAAGACTTATCATAAAAGTGTTTTAGAGGCTTACTCTAAAGTTAGGAGAAAAAAGATTCATGTCAGAATACAAAAATATCATCGTAACTGGTGGAGCAGGCTTCATCGGTTCAAACTTTGTACACTATGTTTATAACAATCACCCAGATGTTCATGTCACAGTTTTAGATAAACTTACTTATGCTGGGAATAAGGCTAATATTGAAGCTATCTTAGGTGATCGCGTTGAACTAGTCGTTGGTGATATTGCCGATGCAGCTTTAGTTGACCAATTAGCTGCCAAAGCAGATGCCATTGTTCACTATGCTGCTGAAAGTCATAATGATAATTCCTTGAACGATCCTAGTCCTTTTATCCATACTAATTTTATTGGGACATATACCTTACTGGAAGCTGCTCGTAAGTATGATATCCGTTTTCATCATGTTTCTACGGATGAAGTTTATGGTGACCTTCCCTTGCGTGAAGACTTGCCAGGTCATGGTGAAGGAGAAGGTGAGAAGTTTACTGCTGAAACGAAGTACAATCCTTCTTCACCTTATTCATCAACAAAAGCAGCATCTGATTTGATTGTTAAAGCTTGGGTGCGTTCATTTGGGGTTAAGGCAACCATTTCAAACTGTTCTAATAATTACGGACCTTACCAGCATATCGAGAAATTTATCCCTCGTCAGATTACCAATATCTTGTCAGGAATAAAACCAAAGCTTTATGGTGAAGGAAAAAATGTCAGAGACTGGATCCATACGAATGACCATTCAACTGGAGTTTGGGCTATTCTAACCAAAGGCCGTATTGGTGAAACCTATTTAATTGGGGCAGACGGTGAGAAAAACAATAAAGAAGTGTTAGAATTAATTCTAGCAAAAATGGGCCAACCAAAAGATGCCTATGACCATGTTACTGATCGTGCAGGCCATGACTTACGTTATGCTATTGATTCAAGTAAACTGCGTCAGGAGTTAGGCTGGACCCCAGAATTTACAAACTTTGAACAAGGCTTAGAAGAAACCATCAATTGGTATAGAGAACATGAAGATTGGTGGAAAGCCGAAAAAGCAGAAGTTGAAGCTAAATACGCTAAAACGCAAGAAGTGATTTCTTAATCTTATGGAACTGAGATAATAAATTGGAAAAGTTAAATATTAGTAAAAAATTAAAGTGGAACTTCAGGTTAAATGGTATTAGACCTTATCTAATACTGTTTTTCTATTGTTTAGTATTAGTATTTCTATCGAACAATGTTATTAATAGAGCCGACTCGGATATTGAATTTCATATGGCTAGAATTGTTGGATTAGCACAGTCAATTAGAAATTTTGATCTTCTACCAAACTTAAATTATCTGTTTGGAAATGGTATTGGATATGCTGCGCCAATGTTTTACGGTCAATGGTTGCTTTACCCTTCGTCCCTATTATTTATAGTTACAAAATCGATAAAACTATCTGTTGTTCTTTATGCATTTATTATTAGTTTTGTAGGAAGTTCGGGCTCATATTATTTTTTTAGGAAGATCAATAACCATTCACTTTTGGCACTTTTAGTAGCTATGTTAAACCCATTAGTTTATTGTAATTTCGGCTATGGGATGATAGCAAGTACAGCACTAATTCCTTTCTTACTACTGGCCTTATATTTAATCCTTTTTGAAAAGAAAAAAGCAGGTTTGTTATTAGGGATTGTAGTTGCATTATTAGTTCAAACTCATATTATTTCCACTGTTATTTTAGCCTTAAATGTAGTCATTTTTTTAATTATTTTCTTTGATAAAATAACAACGCATTCAATAGTTGAATTTGTAAAATCTATCATAATTGCTCTAATATTAAGTATTGGTTTTATTTTCCAATTCATTGAACAATCTAAGTCTCAAGTTTTCTTTGCAAATTGGACGACCAGACCTTTCATGGGAATGAGTGGGAATTCAAAAAGTTTTTACCAAATTATTGAGTCATTATTTAATACAACGACATCGGCGACAACAATTGCAGTAGCATCTCCATTAATTATTTTTATATCTTTTTTGGCTATCTCTATCCTACTAGAATGGAAACATATTTCCACTACAAGTAAAAAACTATTCTTACTAGTATTAATTTTACTTATTTTTTCATCTAGTGTTTTACCATGGAATGAACTAAAGTACACCATTTTAGGGATATTACAATGGCCTACAAGGATTATTACCTTTATACCTAGTTTAATCATTCTCGCATTTGCCATAGAAGAGAAATCAGTAAAAAAAGCATTCTATTCCTTTGTAATTGCTCTCTCTCTCTTTTCGTCAATTGTCATTTTTAGAAACCAAACTGATTCAAAGGAATTTAGCAATAGACTTGAACAAAGAATGAAATCCTTATATTATGGCAGTGGAGAGTTGGATGGCTTTTCTGGAATGGAATATTTGACAATTGATATTAACTATAAGGATGCAAATAACACAAATTTTCTCCTAAATGTTCCGAAAAAGACTAAATCTTACACTATTTCAAATGTGAAAGAGGAATATAATAAATTATCATTTGATTTTAAAGTCAATCATCCTCAGACTCGTATTGTTTTGCCTAGAATTTGGTACAAGGGCCTAGTTGCAAACTATAGTGAAGGTGCGATTGGAAGTCAGCCAAAGCTTGACCAGATGAAATTATCAAATAAAGAAATGATATCAAGACAATTAGAGCATAGGCCAAAAGCTAAAGAAAAAGTTTTAGAGAACGGTAGAGCAGTTTTAGAAGTAAATAGAAGTGGACATGTTGAAGTAACTTATGAGAAAACAAAGTTGCAAAAAATTGGGTTTATTGTAGAAACAATATCTTGGATAATCGTTTTAATTTTTATATTTTTTAAAAAACAAATAAAGAATTATCACCTCAGTAACTAAATTGCCATAGATAGGAAGAGTATGCAAACTAAAAGACAATTATTATCTCTTATAATTCCTTGTTATAATGAAGAAGAATCTATTAAATTATTTTTAGAAGAAACTCAAAAATTTGAGTTACACTTATCAAATCATCTTGATTTTGAATATATTTTTGTAAATGATGGTTCAAAGGATAAAACTTTAGAGGTTTTAAGAGAAATTTCTTCAAAAATAAGTAACGTTCATTATCTCTCATTTTCCCGCAATTTTGGCAAAGAAAGTGCTTTGTTAGCAGGTCTAGAACATGCACAAGGTGACTATATCGCGGTCATGGACGCTGACTTACAGGATCCACCAGAACTGCTGATAGACATGTATAAAAAAATACAAGAGGGTTACGATATTGTTGGAACACGCCGAAAGGATCGAGAAGGTGAGCCACCTATAAGGACATTTTTTGCAAAAATATTTTATAAAATAATCAATTCTGTTTCTGATACAAAGATTGTTGATGGAGCAAGAGATTTTCGTCTAATGACAAGACAAGTAGTTGACAGCATTCTTGAGATGGGAGAAGTCAATCGTTTCTCCAAGGGAATCTTTGCTTGGGTGGGCTACGATACTTATTATATCTCTTTCGAAAATAGAGAAAGGGTTGCTGGAAAAACCTCTTGGAATTTTTGGCAGCTGGTCAAATACTCAATGGAAGGTTTTATCAATTTTTCAGAAGCTTTGCTTAGCATAGCGACCTATAGTGGTATTTTGTCTTTCATCATCTCAATCATTGGCATTGTTTTTGTTATTATCCGAAAACTCACAGTTGGTGGCAGTGTAAATGGTTGGGCAAGTATTATTGTTGTTATTCTATTTATTGGTGGTCTTCAATTACTGTGCTTAGGTATCTTAGGCAAGTATGTTGCTAAAATTTTCCTAGAAACCAAAAAACGGCCTGTTTATATTATTAAAGAACATGGTTGATCAAATACATAGACAAAGACATTTCTAGTCCTGTCATCGGCTGGTTAAAAATAATAAAGTAGAGTGGTATTATCAAGAATATCACTCTACTTTTATTTCTTAAATATCCTTCCATGTTATGACAGAGTTCATTAAGGCCTTCTGGGCTTTCGAGTAAGCCTTTTGCTTCTTCAAAATAGCTACCTAGAGCATCTTTGTTTTCAGTCATGAAATCTTTGGCACCTGCCAAATCATTTTTGACAGACAGTGCTTTAAGGGGATCAAAAAGTTATTGTGCTTTCATGCTTTCTACCTTTTTTAGAGTGTCATCATTTTTTAAATCTAGTGGAGCGCCATAAGCCAAGCTTGTGATTTAATTAGGCAAATAAGACACAGACGGCCTCGGGTAGGTAAAAGCTTTTGTCTAATAGACTTAAGCGACCGCTTTTCTGGTCACGTTTAAAGACACTCGCATGGTTGCTATCTTGGTGCCCCACAAGAAGATAATTCTGATCAGGACTCAGATTGAAATCTCTGGGCGTTTTCCCGTGACAGGGAACAATATCAAGCAAACTTAATTGAGCATCTTTTTCTATAGTAAAACAAGCAATTGAATCATGGCCACGGTTGCTGACATAGAGGAACCTGCCATCAGCTGAGATACGGATAGCAGCTGTTGCATTGAAGCCGTCGTAAGTTTTGGGTAAGGTCCCTATAGTTTGGAGCCGTTCAAAATAGCCACACCCATTGTAAATAAGGACTTCCACAGTTGAACTCAGTTCACACAGCAAGTAGGCAATTTTTTGATTGGGGTGGAAAACCAAGTGACGACTACCTGAGCCAGGGCGGGACTGGTATTCTGTGATTAGGTTTAAATGGCCCTTTGGGGAAATGGCATAGCTTCTAACCTTATCAGCTCCTAAGTCGCAGGTTATCAAATAGTGGTCTGGGCTTAAGCCGACATAATGAGCGTGGGGGCTCTTTTGATGAAGATGGGGACCAGAACCTTCTAAGGTCACCAAATCAGCCAACTTCAGGCCACCATTTTTTTGAATATGGTAAACACTGACCTCCCCTTTATGATAGTTGGCTCCGTAAACCAGCTGCCTACTTTCATCAATAGCAATATGACACAGCGGAGCGCCTTCTGAGACAAGTTGATTAATCAGTTGCCCCTTTGGATTAAAGGCTGCAATACCGCCCTTGTTCCCCTCTTTGACAATACTATAAAGATTTCCTTTTTGGGATAAGGCCAAGTAAGTGGGAGATTGTGTTTGGATAATAATATCAAGGTCAGACAAACTTCCTGTTTCTTGGTCAAACTGCGCCTTATAGATGCCTTTAGATTGGTTTTGAGTATAAGTGCCAAAATAAACGTCTTTTTTCATTTTTATCCTCCAAGTCATTTAATGATAGCATATTTTACTGATATTGGTATAATAGTAACAAAGAAAAAAAGGATGTTAAAATGACTAAATTAGCGACAATATGTTACATTGACGATGGGAAATCACTTTTGTTATTACATCGCAATAAAAAGGAAAACGATGTCCACGAAGGGAAATGGATTTCCGTCGGAGGAAAGCTTGAGCCAGGAGAAAGCCCTGATCAGTGTGCTATTAGAGAAATTTATGAAGAAACCCACTTAAAGGTTGAAGAGATGACTTTTAAAGGAGTAATCACCTTTCCTGATTTTACACCTGGTCATGATTGGTATACCTATGTGTTTAAAGTGACGGCTTTTAGTGGTCAGTTGATCTCAGATCAGGAATCTCGAGAAGGAACCTTAGAGTGGGTGCCCTATGATCAGGTCTTATCTAAGCCAACCTGGGAAGGTGATTACGATATTTTTAAATGGATTTTAGAGGATCGCCCCTTTTTCTCGGCTAAATTTAGATATGGTGACAATCACCAATTATTAGATAAAGAGGTTCATTTTTATGACCCTGCTTTAAAAGTGAAACATAATTGAGAGGAAAAATAACTTAATGATAAAAAAAACAGATCATCCAATTGAAAATAGCTGGTTTTATAAGTGGATTTTAAACAATAAAGCAGTTGTGAGCCTTTTCGTCTTACTTTTGATTTTTGTAATCATCTTTGTTTTTACTAAAATCTCATTTTTATTTGCTTCACTGGGCTCTTTCCTAACCATTTTAATGTTACCATTAGTCATTTCAACCATTTTGTATTACTTAACCAAACCTTTGGTTGATGGTATTGAAAACTTGGGTCCTAATCGGACAACGTCAATTGCTATTGTTTTTGCACTAATCTTGTGCCTGCTAGTCTGGGCTTTTGCAAGTTTAATCCCAATGATTGGTAATCAGATTACCACCTTTATTGCGGACCTTCCTAAATACATCGGTACAGTTAATAAAGAGGCTAATAAACTTTTGGAAAATGACTGGTTAGTGAGTTATCGTACAGAGTTACAAGACATGGTGACCAACATTAGCAAAAAGGCTATTGACTACGCTGAAACATTTTCAAAAAATGCTTTTGAGTGGGCGGGATCATTCGCTAGTGCTATTGCAAGAATTACTGTTTCAATTATTATCTCCCCTTTTATCATTTTCTACTTCTTAAGGGATAGTAGCAAAATGAAAGATGGCTTAGTTAATGTTTTGCCAACTAAAGTAAGAGTTCCTATTTCACGTGTGCTTGGAGACATCAATAAACAATTAGCAGGCTACGTGCAGGGGCAAGTAACCGTCGCTATTATTGTAGGTTTTATGTTTGCTATCATGTTTAGTCTGGTTGGGCTGAAATATTCTATTACCTTTGCCATTGTTGCCGGAGTGCTAAATATGGTGCCTTATTTAGGGAGCTTTTTAGCGATGGTGCCTGTTGTCATCATGGCTTTAGTTCAAGGCCCACTGATGTTGGTGAAAGTTCTCTTAATCTTTACCATTGAACAGACCATTGAAGGCCGCTTTGTAACTCCGCTAGTTTTGGGTAACAAATTGAGTATTCATCCAATCACTATTATGTTTTTACTCTTAACCTCAGGAGCTATGTTTGGGGTTTGGGGTGTCTTCTTGATTATTCCAATTTATGCTTCACTAAAGGTGATTGTGAAAGAACTTTTTGACTGGTATAAGTCAGTAAGTAATCTTTACATAGATAACAAGATTATTGTTGAGGAGAAAGAGCAACGTGTTAAATAGTGAGAAAATGATTGCTTCTATTGAGCAACAAGACTTGGACCATGCAGAAAAATATTTTAAGAAAGCCTTAGCAAGTGATGATGATGACAGTTTATTAGCCTTAGGTGCTTACTTGGAGAGTATTGGCTTTCTACCACATGCCAAAAAACTTTATCAGCAACTTGAGGACAAGTATCCTGAAGTAAACCTAAATTTGGCACAAATAGTCGCAGAAGATAATGACATTGAAGGAGCCTTCTTATATTTGGATAAGATTTCACCTGAAAGTCCAGACTATCTTCATGCTTTATTGATTATGGCTGATTTATATGATATGGAAGGATTGACAGACGTTGCTCATGAAAAGCTTCTAGAAGCCCAAACTTTAAGCGATGACCTTCTGATAAGGTTTGGCTTAGCTGAATTGGAATTAGACTTGGGTCAATTTCAAACGGCTATCAATCACTACGCACTCTTAGACAATCGAGAAATATTAGAAAGCACAGGTGTCTCAACTTATCAACGAATTGGAAGAGCCTATGCTGGACTTGGTCAATTTGAGGCAGCCATTGAATTTTTAGAAAAAGCTGTCCAAATAGCCTACGATGACGAGACGGTCTATGAACTAGCAACGATCCTTTATGACCAAGATGACTATCAAAAGGCTAATTTATACTTTAAACAGCTGGAGACCATGAATCCTGATTTTGAGGGTTATGAATATGGCTATGCCCAAAGTCTACACAAGGAACACAAAACAGAAGAAGCGTTGAGGTTAGTGCAACAAGCACTAAGAAAAAATGCCTTTGATAGTCAACTATTGCTATTAGCATCACAATTAGCCTTTGAGACACATGACCATCAGTTGGCAGAGGAGTATTTGCTAGAAGCCAAAAAAATCACGGACAATCCAGAAGAAGTCATGATGCGCTTATCAACACTCTACTTAGATAGCGAGCGCTATCAAGAGGTGGTAGCTTTAGGCATAGAGGATACGGATAATCTTTTGACCAAATGGAATTTAGCAAAAGCATACCAAGCCCTTGATCAAGAAGAAAAAGCACTAAGCCTTTATCAAGAATTAGCAGACGATCTTAAAGACAATCCAGAATTTTTACTAGATTATGCCTATATTTTACGTGCCTTTGCTTTGTTGGAAAAAGCTAAAGCTGTTAGCCAGTCTTACCTCGCCATGGTTCCTGATGATATCAATATGCAACAATTTTTAGAAGAGTTACTCTGAGAGAATCAATTATTTTCAGAAAATATGAAAATGACGTGCTCATTTTAAGACCTTTACATGATCAAGTGCTATAATGGCTTTATATGGTGAAATAGAGGAGTGATAATCATGACAGATATAAAAGAAAATTATGGGGCTGATTTAGTTGTAGACAGCCTCATTAACCATGACGTTAAGTATGTATTTGGCATTCCAGGCGCAAAGATTGACCGTATTTTCGATACCCTAGAAGATAAGGGCCCTCAATTAATAGTGTCACGGCATGAACAAAATGCTACCTTTATGGCTCAAGCTATTGGTAGGATTACCGGAAAACCAGGGGTGGTTATTGCCACCAGTGGACCTGGGATTTCAAACTTAGCAACTGGTTTAGTCACTGCAACAGCAGAAGGGGACCCTGTGCTGGCAATTGGTGGCCAAGTGAAACGCAGTGACCTCCTAAAGAGATCTCACCAATCCATGAATAATGTAGCACTACTAGAACCTATCACTAAATATTCTGCTGAAGTTCATGATGCTGACACCCTGTCTGAAACAATTGCAAATGCTTATCGTAAGGCCAAGTCAGGAAAACCCGGCGCTAGTTTTATTTCCATTCCTCAAGATGTGACAGATAGCCCTGTAAAAGTTAAAGCTATCAAGCCTTTAACAGCTCCGAAACTGGGATCTGCTTCAGTAGAGGATATTAATTATCTGGCGCAAGCTATCCGTAATGCTGTCTTGCCAGTTCTACTTTTAGGAAACGGAGCCTCAGATGAGAAGGTAACAGCTGCCATTCGTCGTCTCTTGGATTCTGTTAAATTACCCGTTGTTGAAACCTTCCAGGGAGCAGGGATTGTCTCGCGGGAACTTGAAGATGAAACGTTCTTTGGTCGTGTCGGTCTATTTCGAAACCAACCTGGAGATATGCTTTTGAAGAAGTCTGATTTGGTTATTGCGGTTGGCTATGATCCTATTGAATATGAAGCACGTAATTGGAATGCTGAAATTTCAACGCGTGTTATTGTTATCGATGTGGCCCAAGCTGAGATTGATACCTATTTCCAACCAGAGCGTGAGTTGATTGGTGACATTGCTGAGACTATGGATCTTCTCTTGCCGGCTATCAATGGCTATGCTTTACCCCAAGGTTCAGTGGACTATTTGCAAAACCTAAAGAAAAATCTAGACGGTGACCTCAAATTTGATCGCCGATCAAAAGATGGCTTAATCCATCCTTTAGATGTTATGGATATCTTACAAGAACAAATCAGTGATGAGATGACCGTCACTGTTGACGTTGGTAGTCACTATATTTGGATGGCCCGCTATTTTAAGTCTTATGAAGCCCGCCATTTGCTCTTTTCAAATGGGATGCAAACGTTAGGGGTTGCCCTGCCTTGGGCTATCTCAGCAGCCTTGGTACGTCCTAATAAAACGGTTATTTCAGTATCGGGTGACGGTGGTTTTCTCTTCTCGGCCCAAGAGTTAGAAGTAGCGGTGCGTTTGAAATTACCGATTGTACACATCATCTGGAATGATGGCCGCTACAATATGGTAGAATTCCAAGAAGAAATGAAATACGGCCGCTCAGCAGGTGTTCAACTAGGTCATGTTGATTTTGTTAAATATGCAGAAGCTTTTGGTGCTAAGGGTTACCGTGTGGATAGTAAACAGGCCTTCAATGAAAGATTGGCGCAAGCTATTAAAGAATCAGAACATGGCCCAGTGCTCATTGATATTCCAATTGATTACAAGGATAATGGTCGCTTAGGCGAAACCATCTTGCCAGACGAGTTTTACTAAGAAGGTGATTTTATGAGGCAGACAATACTTTTTCAACATAATAGCCTAGCAGCGCTGATGGCTGGCCTATATCAAGGTACTATGTCTTTGAACCATTTATTAGAACATGGCGATTTAGGCATTGGCACACTAGATCAGATTGATGGGGAATTAATCATCCTAGATGGACAGGCTTATCAAGCAAGAGGCACTGGAGGTAAAGTAGAGGTCCTAGCCTTAGATAAGAAGGCAAGAGTCCCCTACGCAGCAGTGGCCAGACACCGAGCAGATCAAAGGTTTTCCCTTGACCAAGCCCTATCTGACGCTGAGCTTAAAGAATGGTTAGAAAGCAAGTTTACCAGTTACAATTTATTTCATTCCATCAAAATTAAGGGACAGTTTAAAGACATGCATGTGCGGATGATTCCCAAATCACCTCTGGGGAAATCTTTTGCTGAAATTGCACAATCACAGCCAGAATTTACAAGAGAAGAAGTCTCAGGAACCCTGCTGGGTTTTTGGACACCTGAACTCTTTCATGGGGTTAGTGTAGCCGGTTATCATTTACACTTCTTATCTGATGATAAGCAGTTTGGTGGCCATGTCTTAGATTTTCAGCTTTTAAATGGCCAAGCTGAAATTGGCCAAATTGATGGCTTATTCCAGGATTTCCCTGTTAATAGCCAAGCTTTTAGAGAAGCTGACTTTGATGTTGAACAGCTAAGAAAAGATATTGATCAATCAGAATAAAAAGACTGAGTCTAATGGCATTCTCACAAGGCAACTAGTCAAGCTAGTGACCTACAAGAAGCATTAGGCTCAGTTTTTAAGTTATTTTCATGGATTCTATTTTAGCCTTTTCAGGTGTAACGCGTAGTGTCCTCTGACCTGTATAGGTTACAAAACCTGGTTTAGCACCACTTGGTTTATGTAACTTTTTAGCCTCAATCATATCTACTTGAACGAGATTAGAGAGACGCCCTTTGGAGAAGTAGGCAGCAAGTTCAGCAGCATCTGTTTTAACCTGGTCACTAGGATCAAGATTATCTTTAATAATAACATGACTTCCGGGGATATCCTTGGCATGAAACCAAAGTTCACTTTTTTTAGCCATTTTGAATGACAGTTCCTCGTTTTGTAAATTATTTCGGCCAACCATGATGATGGTTTTGCCATCGCTGGCTAGGTATTGTTCAGGCTTTTTACGCTTGTGTCGCTTATCTCTTGAACGGCCTTTCATGAAACCAGCTTCAACCAATTCTTCCCGAATGTCTTCAATCTCATCGCGACTAGCCTGTGAAAGGTTATAGTCAACACTTTCAAAGTAGGCGATGCTCTGCTTTGTTTCAGCAATTAAGCCGGATAAATGTTTAAGAGCTTCCTTTAATTTTTGGTATTTTTTAAAATAGCGTTGTGCATTCTGGTTGGGCGTTAGGGCTAAATCCAGTGCAATGTCAATCTCCTGTCCAGTGTAGTAGTTTTCCAGCTTAACCGAGCTTTTATTATTAGGAACTTGACTCAAATAGGTTGTCAGGAGTTCACCTTTTTGGCGGAAGTCCTCCGCACTCTCTGTGGCAGCAAGTTCAGCTTCTTGTTTAGCTAGCTTTTTGATGTTCTTATCTAGCTCGTTTTGAACACGATGAATCAAATCACTGGCCTGCTGGTTAACGCGGTCACGTTCGGCCTTATCTAAATAGTAGTAGTCTAGTAAGCTAGACAAGTCTTCAAAGGAAGCATGACTATCGGAAAAAGTGATAGCTGCAAATGAGTTTGCGGTTAAAGTAGGACGCGTTTCTTCTGCGAAGAATTGTCGGAAGGCCCTTAGTTTTTGGTCTCTATCAAGTTGCTTTGCCAATTCTTGGGCACTGTCACGACCAAGTCCTTGAAAAAGGCTTTGTAAGTTTTTAGCATCTAAACTCTCTGTTTGTAAGATTTCAAAGAGTTTCTCATCGGAAATCTGATAAGGATTGTAGCCTCTGCCTTTAGGAGGTTCTCGGTAGGTAGCACCTGGTAAAATGGTACGGTAAGAATTTTGCGAAAATCCAAGGTGTTTGATAGACTCGATAATTTTATCTTGATGACGATCAATCAAAATAATATTACTGTGCTTACCCATGATTTCGATGATTAGAGTTGCCTTAATGGCATCACCAATTTCGTTTTTATTAGAGACCCCAATTTCAATGATTCGGTCGTTCTCAATTTGTTTCAAGGACTCGATCACTGCACCTTGTAAATATTTACGCATGATCATGGTAAAGGTATTTGGTACAACTGGGTTTTTGAACTCACTCTGGGTGATTTGAAGACGTCCAAAAACAGGGTGCGCTGATAGTAATACTTTAAAATTTTGCCGATGGTTGCGTATGGTTAATACTAATTCTCTTTCATAGGGTTGGTTCACTTTTTGGATTCTGCCAAAAAGAAGTTTTTCAGAAAGTTCTTTACTTAAGTGATGTAAGAAAAAGCCATCAAATGACATGTTTTCCCCTTTCGGTCTTCTAATCTCTCCATTATATCATATCAGAAAGTTCGTAGGAAAAGAAATAACCAGTAAGTGTCTAGAGTTTTGGGAAACGTAAAATTGAATACCCTATAGCTTAAGAGAACGAATTTTTCGTTCTCTTTTTTCATTGTCTAAAACTAGTGAAAGGAAAAATATAGATGTCAAATAATTTAGAAATAGTTATGGATATTGATACTCTAGATATATTTGAAGTGATAGATCTTGATGAAGAGAAAGAAGTGGCTGTTTCAGATTCTGAAACTTTTCCTAAAGAAGAGAAAGCATCTCCATATGATGATCTAAACAGAATTTGGTTAAGAAATGGTTATTATTACAAACCTTCTAGTCTACTTTGGGAAGTTATTGAAAATGGTATTGTTCACGATTTGAGTCCTAGAAATAAACATGGTACTTATCCCTACTACCAACATTCACGAGATGGAACCTGGGGTCATGTCAAGCAACTCACACAAGAAGAAGCTTTATGGCTTACTTTGGACTTGAACTCAGAGTTAATGAGTTATGTGTGAGGAGCATAAAACGATGAACTTTGCTGAAACAAGCCAATATGCCGGCCAATTACTATTGTTATTGAATCTAGTCTGGGGGATTATTCTTTACAGAGACCCCAATGTAGATAAGGACAGAGTCTCCATTGCTTTATTCTTATCGGTATTAACCTTCGTTCTGTATCAATCTGGTCTAGTGATACCTGTAATACGCTTTCTGAAGTAATAGTAAACCCATTTGAGAAATGGAAATAAAATCTCTCATTTAGTATATGTTGGTACCTAGTCTCAATCAAAGGTTGATAGTGATTCTTATTAGTTAGAATGATGGCCAAGGCTAGTGCTCCTGAATTGATGAAGATAATAGCGTGGTCGAAAAACCAATCGAAGAGTTTGATAAAAGTAGTAATGCCCATAGAGGTATTCCTCGCATTTTTCTGAAGGGAGCTGAAAAATGATAACAACTTTAATTTGGGCAACTTTCTGGCTAGATTTAGCAGTAAGTCTCTTAATGTATAGCCCTATAGTTCTATTGCTATTGAAACGTAACATTCCACTTTACTGGTTTTGGTATCCTCCTGTTATTTTTGTGAGTATTTGGTATTTCTTAATCATTATTTATGATATCAGTATTTAAAAAAAGGAGGCAACTCATTGTGAAGAGTAGAGACGATGAGATTCTTTATACTGCACGGCTATATCTATTTGGTGTAATTCCATTGTGGAAAGTAAAGCACACAAAGCAAGAGTGGAAGAGACGTATACTTTTACAACCCAGTAATAAGCTTATTGAACTTCAGTTTATTGAAGCTGAAGAGGAGGAAAAGAAGTGACACAACACATGCTGAAATGTTATCCAGAGTATTTTGAGGCCATTATGGATGGGACAAAGACATTTGAATATCGCTATAACGATAGAGATTTTAAAGTTGGCGATGAACTGTTATTGAGAGAATATGATCCCAAAAAAAGGATACACCTATCCCTATCGCTGTATTGTTAGAAAAATAACTTATATTTTATCGGACTTTATCGGTCTAAAAGATGGTTATGTAATTTTAGGAGTGACAAATGAGCCCATTGATTATTTTTAACATTAGTTTTGCTTTTGTCTTCTACCCCATGTTTATCAGTAACTATCACAAGAGGGAACCTTATTTGTTAGATTTGTTTCTCTTTGTCATAAATGCTTTGGCATCAATGTATACGATTTTTAATTACTTGGGCTTGCTGAAGTGAGGACTTGCTATGCCTAATCGACTAAAAGAACTACAAAAAGAGAAAGGATTAACTCAGGCTGAGTTAGCACAAGTTATCAATACTAATCAATCTCAATATGGCAAATACGAAAACGGAAAGACCAATCTTAGCCTTGAAAACGCCAAAATCCTATCGGATTATTTTGGTGTTTCTCCAGCGTATTTATTGGGTTTGGAAACCGAGTTTGAACCTGTGGAATCTAGAGAGACTCAATTTCAAATACTAGTCAAGGACAGAAAATTATCCTTGAGAGAAATAAGCGAGGATACGGGAATAAACTACTCTACCATTGGAAACTATAATCAAGGAACTAGAATACCTAATGCTAGGAATGCTGCGATATTAGCCGATTATTTTAGAGTATCAGTTGGATATCTATTGGGATATGAAAAAGAGCCTAACTTAATAAAAGCAGAACCCTTAATTCTGACAAAATGGGTTCAAGAGCTATCTTCTATCAATCACCAAAAGGAAGAGATTCTACAAGTATATTAGAATTGGCTAAAAAAGAACAGGTTATTCTCAAAAAGATTAAGGAGAGAATTTGATGATAGATAACGATATTCAAATTAATGAAGGAGATGAAGGTGCTACAAAATCGTTTAAAGCAATTAATGCTTAAAAAGCATAAAACTGTAGAACAAGTTAGTCAGGAAACAGGGATTAAGAAAGGTTCCCTAGAAATGTACATTCTAGGAAAAGACATTATGACTGAAGATTTAGATAACTGTTTCTATAATTTTTTGATACAATCTCTGGAATTTACAGTCTTAGAAAATAATGGCAGAGCGGAACGTTTCTTTAAGGAATTAACCTTCCAACCACTGGATGACTGTATTGTTATTACCGTATCGGATAGATATGTTATCGAAGCATTAGAATCTTACAACCAAATCATTCGTTATCATTACCCTGAAGGAGGGGACTATACACCGATACTCTCATTTAAGGGGAAAAACATAGAGTAACACCAATTTATAAGGTAAAAGATAGCCTTGGAATTTTATCCGGAGTTAATGAGTGATGTATTAGGAGGGTAAGATGATTCAGGAAGAAAGAGACAAAGGGTTTGACATCTAAAAAGGGAAGATATTGAACAATAGTATTTAAATACTAAAGCACATAAGAGAAAGGAACAAACTTAATGACAAGACAAGAACTCATTCAAGAAATGATGTCTGTTAGACAATTGACCAGATATGAAGCTGATGCTGCTATATCACTGCTAGAAATACAACGGATAATCACTTTTACACCAGAAAATCAGCTAGCTTGTAATCTCAACTCATTTCAAATGGGGTATTAAATATGGCGTATGGAAGAAAAAGTTTAATCCAAGTCCAAGCGACAGAAATCCATTATCAATTACCTAAAGTTTTAGTTGGAACCAACTATTATAAAAAATTATGTGCGGAAGCAAAATTTCTCTACATGCTAATTAATAATCGTTTGAAATTATCTCTTCAAACAGCTAAAGAAACAGGAAATTTTGTAGATAAACACGGTGATGTCTATATTATTTATCCTAATAATGAACTGATGCAAGATACTGGTTATGGTAAGGATAAAATTATCAAATTAAAGAAAGAGTTAGTGAAATATAACTTACTTGTAAATCTCATCACTTACAATGGAATATTAAGCAATTATCAAAAATTTGTTCAAGACTCTATCATGACTATTGTCCTAATGTTCTCAAGTACCGTCGTAATGTTAGCCTGTCTAAAATTTCGGATGAGTCATTGCTAGTGTTACTTCTCTTACAGGCTGAATTAGGCATAAAATCCCAACGTCATTTCTAATGCATCTGCCAACTATTTCCTTGCGGAAGGTTACTAGAACGAAGTCGTTTTAATCGGCGAGCAAGACAATTGATCTGGTTAGTCCAAATCATCCTCCTTTATCCTATCATAGCATAAAAGCAGCTAGACAAGTCAGAAAAGTATTGTCTCAACATAGGAAGCAGTGATAACCAAAAAAGCACTAGGTTTCTGTCCAGCCATTCAGGACTCATTTTCCGATTTAGAAAAATGCTTTGACCTCCCCAATAAGCAGGCAGATAAGGTCAAGTTTAGTAAGTGACTATGCTAAAAAGTAGCCTTCGACAGTCTTTTATTGTGAAAATTAAAAAACAAGACTATAATAATACCGTAGAAATGACTTCCTTGTAAAGGGAAGATCAGTTGATTAAGGTGGTGCTATGCAAACAGGAAAGTTAAGAATTTATTTTGGCTATGCAGCAGGGGTTGGAAAAACTTATGCCATGCTTAACGAAGCTCAGAAAGCTAAAAAAGCTGGGGTAGATGTGTTAGCAGGTTATATCGAACCTCATAATCGACCGGAAACAATGGCTTTATTAGCTGGACTTGAGCAATTATCTCCTAAAAGCATAACGTATAAAGGCATTACCTTAAAGGAATTTGACATTGACGCTGCTCTAAAACGCCAACCACGCATTATCTTAGTGGATGAATTAGCCCATACGAACTGTTTTGGGTCGCGCAATAAAAAGAGATACCAAGATATTAGGGAACTGCTTTGCGCAGGGATTGATGTTTACACTACTGTAAATGTTCAACATATTGAGAGTTTAAATGATGTGATTGAAACCATTACAGGAATTCAAGTTAATGAGAGGATTCCAGATGCTGTTTTTAATCAGGCCGATCAGATTGAATTGGTGGATATTGAGCCCTTAGACTTACTTGAACGGCTGGATAAAGGGAAAATCTATGCTAAATCGCAAGCTAATCTGGCCAAACACCATTTTTTTACTGAAGAAAAGTTAATAGCTTTAAGAGAAATCGCTCTACGTAAGGCTGCCGATCAGATTAATCAAAGCGCTATCCGATCAGAAAAAGTCAAAGCCAGTCTTGTAACCAAGGAACATGTCTTGGTCTGTGTGTCACCGTCTCCCTACGCTTCACATGTCATCCGTGCCGCTTCAAGGCTAGCCAGTGCTTTTAATGCAGACTTTACAGCCTTATATATCGGCAGTTTAGATCGGGAATCTCCTAATCAGAAAGCTGATAACAAGTTACGTCAGCACTTGGAATTGGCAGAGCAGTTGGGTGCCAAAGTGTCAATTGTGGATGCTGACAATGTGTCCAAGCAGATTGTTGATTATGCCAAATTGAGCCATGTTTCCAAGTTGGTGGTCGGAAAAAGCAGTGACAAAACCATTTGGCCTAAAGAAAATATTGTGGAAGTACTTAGCCAGTCTGTTCCTGATTTGGATATCTTTGTGATTCCCAATGCCAGAGGAAAAAAAGAGCCTTACCATGATAAGTTTTCCTTTGTTTCTTGGATTCCTAAATGGCAATTTTCTTTCAGTGACTTGCTTAAAACACTGGCGATGCTGCTGCTAGTAACCCTAACGGGTCTTTTATTCCGTTACTGGAACTTCAGTGTTGATAATATTATTACCATCTATATTTTAGGGGTTCAGGTCAATGCCGTCTGGACAAAAGGAAAACTCTCCAGTGTGGTTTCTTCTATTTTATCCGTCCTTTGTTTTAATTATTTTTTCACAGAGCCCTACTATACCTTTGTAGCCTTTAGTCCTAATTATCCCATCACCTTTATCATCATGCTGATTGCTGGTTTAATCACTTCTAGTCTTATCAAACGGATTCAAGAACAGGCAAGATTATCTACTGAAAAATCTTACCGAACAGAACTCTTGTTACAAACCAATAAAGGCTTGTCTCAGGCAGACACTATTCCAGCTATTTTAGAAGAACTAGCCGTTCAAGTCAAAAAATTATTGGATCGTGATGTGGTGATTTATCCTGTAATAGCTGGCACTTTGGAGGATCCCAAGTATTTCTCCGCCAGTCAGTCTTTGCAGACCTTAACCGACTATGACCAGCTCAATGAGCGAGGAGTGGTTGAATGGGTTTTACATAATAATAAACGAGCCGGAGCAACAACAAATACCTTGTCGGCTGCCAAATTCCTGTATTTATCTGTCAGAGAAAAGGACCATGTTTTTGCTATTATTGGTATCCTAATGGATGACAAGGCGACCGTTGACCTATTTGAAAAATCTGTGATTCTAGCTGTTCTAGGAGAAGCCGCCCTGGCCTTAGAAAAAGAAAGATTACGTGAAGAACAACAAAAAATAGAACTTAAAATGCAAAAAGAACAGCTAAGGGCTAACTTGTTAAGGGCCATCTCACATGACTTGCGAACCCCACTGACAAGCATATCGGGTCAGGCAAGATTAATGATGGAAACGGGTGAGACCTTAGAGAAGCAGCAGCTGACAGAATTAGCCACCTATATCTACGATGACTCCATGTGGTTGATTAATCTGATTGAAAATTTATTGTCAATTACCAAATTGGATAATGACATGACCCTCTCGCTAAGCACCAATATTTTTGATGAGATGGTTGAGGAGGCTTTGAAACATGTCGATCGACACCTCAAGCACCATAACTTTATTTTGGACTTATCAGATGACTTATTAATGGCCAAAATGGATGGTCCCTTAATCGTGCAAGTGTTGATTAATATCATCAATAATGCTGTTAAATACACGCCTGAAGGGTCACGGATTACATTGACCAGTAAGCGAAAAGACCAGAATCTGGTGGTTGAGGTTTCTGACGATGGGCCTGGTATTAGCGACCAGGCAAAAGAAAAGATTTTTGACCTTTTTTACACGTCAGAAAATGCGTCAGCTGATGGTAAAAGAGGATTGGGAATAGGGTTATCCCTATGTAAGAGTATCATTACAGCACATGGAGGAACCATTTATGTTCATGACAACATCCCTAAAGGGGTTATCATTGGCTTTACGTTACCATTAGTGGGGGTGCCAGTATTACATGAAAAATGAAAACGTTAAGATTTTAATTTGTGAAGATGACCCTTCCATTAACAAACTCTTGTCCTTGACAATGGAAGTTGAGGGTTATCATTATGTGGCAGTACAGACAGGGAAGGCTGCCTTGCGTCAGATTGTTTCGCAACTCCCAGACCTATTATTATTGGACCTTGGTCTTCCAGACATGGATGGCAAAGACATTATTGACAAGGTTCGTGGCTTTTCGCAACTGCCTATTATTGTTGTTAGTGCCCGTGGGGAAGAAAATGATAAGATTGATGCCCTTGATGCTGGGGCAGATGATTATTTGACCAAACCCTTTAGTGCTGATGAACTTTTAGCTCGCCTAAGAGCCAACCTTAGGAGGGCAAAACAACATGACCAACAAGGTGACTATGGTTCTGAAACATCAGCCTTTAGCAATGGCTGGCTACATATTGATTTTTTATCCAATCGTGTGTTTGTTACTGACCAAGAAATTCACCTGACCCCGATTGAGTATAAGTTGCTTTGTCTGTTGTCAGAGAATGTCGATAGGGTCTTGACCTATCGCTTTATTGTCAAGGAAATTTGGGGCTATTATGAGGAAGACTTCTCAGCCCTGCGGGTTTTTGTGAATACGCTGCGCAAAAAAATTGAATTAGGGTCTGGTTACCCCAAAATGATTCAAACCCATATTGGCATTGGTTATCGTCTCGTCAAAATCGAAGATGGTGCCAATAAATAAGCTAAACAGAATGTCATTCACCTGATAGGTGATGCCTTTGCAGCTATTTAAAAAAGTCTGAGGACCTATTGCCTCAGGCTTTTTTAATGGGTCAATCTTTACATTATCTTTATCTGGCATACTTAATCTTTATACCACCTTTATTTCTTTAGTGCTAGAATAATCACATTGTTGAAGGAGGATATGATGCTAGTAGATGTCATAATGTTGTTTGTTTTGTTTCTGAGTTTTCTGTTGGTGCTTGGCTTTATTGCCTGGTGCGACAAACGGCTCAAAGGCGATTAGAAAGAGAGGGTGAGACCATGATAATATTAGGAATCATTTTTGGCTTCTTAATCAGTTATTTGTTTTATGCTCTGTTACACCCAGAGCGATTTTAGGAGGAAAGTGAGATGTTACAAATCATCTTTGTTTTAACAATAGCTTGTCTTCTCATATTACCAACAGGAAAGTACCTTTACCATATTGCCAGCCAGCAAAAAACCTTTGCAGATCCTATCATGGATCCTATTGATCGGGGCATTTATAGGTTGCTTGATGTGGACAAAAAAGGCATGACTTGGAAACAGTATGCTGTGGCTCTTGTTTTAACCAATGCTGTTATGGCCTTAGTGGCTTATGTGATTCTACGAACACAAGCTTTTCTCTTTTTGAACCCCAACCGTGTGGGTCCATTAGAGTCCAGCTTGAGTTTTAACACGGTCATCTCCTTTATCACCAATTCGAATTTACAAGATTACGTTGGTGAAAGGGATTTGTCTTTTCTTAGTCAGATGGTGGTCATTACTTTTATGATGTTTACCTCAGCTGCTTCGGGCTATGCTGCTGCTATGGCCTTTATCAGAGGAGTTTCAGGAAAATACCAAGACATGGGGAATTTCTATGTTGACTTTGTGCGTGTGATTACTCGGGTGTTGCTTCCCTTTTCTATCGTGGGAGCCTTGGTGCTTATTTCACAAGGGGTTCCTCAAACATTGGCAAAAGAGTTAGACGTGACCACCTTGGAGGGCAAGTTGCAAGGCATTGCAATGGGGCCAGTTGCCTCTCTTGAAATCATTAAACACTTGGGAACCAACGGTGGTGGTTTTTTTGCGGCGAATTCAGCAGCTCCCTTTGAAAACCCTAATGTGATCACCAATATTATAGAAATGCTGTCAATGATGTTGTTGCCGGGTGCAATGCTAGTGGCCTTTGGCTATATGGTTGCAGCGCAGAGAAAAGGATCCCATCCCCTTCCTCCCTTACAGAAAGCTTCTTCAAATCCCATGCCTATGCAACTAGGCAGACAAGCAAGACCGCTTTTGCTGGTTATGACTTTCTTATTTTTGGCGGGTTTAGCACTTATTGTGTGGTCAGAAAGTAAAGGCAATCCATTCTTACATCAGTTGGGCTTGAACCAATCAATGGGAAACATGGAGGGCAAGGAAGTTCGGTTCGGTATTCCCATGTCTGGCCTCTTTACAGAAATAACAACGGCTTTTACAACGGGTTCTGTGAATAACATGCACGATACTTTGACGCCTCTGAGTGGCGGAGTAGCTATGGTGAACATGATGCTCAATGTTATCTTTGGTGGTAAGGGTGTTGGCCTAATGAATATGATGCTGTACGTTTTGCTGACTGTTTTTATCTGTGGGTTGATGATTGGACGGACGCCTGTTTACCTAGGGAAAAAAATTGAAGGTAAGGAGATGACCTTAATTGCCTTAGGCATCGTGGTCCATCCTGTGATTATTCTAGGGTTTTCAGCCTTAGCAGTCTTATTACCAGCGGGGCTTAGCAGTGTCAGCAATCCAGGCTTTCATGGTTTATCACAAGTGATTTATCAGTTTACCTCAGCTTCTGCCAATAATGGATCAGGATTTGAAGGATTGAAAGACAATACTCCCTTCTGGAATGTGTCCACAGGATTAGCCATGTTTTTGGGACGCTATGTAACCTTGATTCTTCAGCTGGCAGTTGCTGGGTCGTTAATGACGAAGTCGCCTGTGAATGCTTCCCTTGGCTCTTTAAAAACAGAAACAGGGACCTTTACCCTTAGTTTAGGGATGGTAGTGCTGATAATATCAGCTTTGACTTTCTTACCAACTCTTGTACTAGGCCCTTTAGCTGAATTTTTAACACAATGAGGTTTATTATGATTTCAAGGAAAACGCATTTTTTAACGCAAGAGATATTGCGCAGTTCTCTCAAAGGGGCGGTCACAAAACTTCGTCCTAGCTATATGATTAAAAATCCAGTCATGTTTGTGGTCGAAGTTGGTTTTGTGCTGACCTTCTTTTTAGCGATTATCCCTGCTGGCGTTCAGCAGGTCAGCCAAAGCAGTCAATTATACAACAGTATAGTATCAGGAATTCTGCTCTTGACCTTACTATTTGCTAACTTTGCTGAATCCATTGCAGAAGGAAGAGGAAAAGCACAGGCCGAAAGTTTAAAAAAGACACAAGAACACATGACAGCCCGCCGACTTCATTTTGACCAGGCCAGCCAAACTTTTCATGAAGAAATGATTGAAGCGACTGACCTTCAAAAAGGGGATATCGTTCTGGTTAAGGCTGGTGAATTGATTCCTGGTGACGGCGAAGTGATTGAAGGGATTGCCTCTGTTGACGAATCGGCGATTACAGGAGAATCAGCTCCAGTGGTCAAAGAACCTGGTGGTGATTTTGCCTTCGTAACAGGAGGAACAACCCTTGCAAGTGACTGGCTCAAATTGAAAATGACCTCACGTGCTGGGGAGTCCTTTTTAGATAAAATGATTGCTTTGGTGGAGGGCGCTTCTCGGCAGAAAACCCCTAATGAAATTGCCTTGAATACCTTGCTAGTCAGCTTAACCATTATCTTCTTAATAGTCATTGGGAGCTTGTACCCAATTGCTAATGCTTTGCACATCAAGATTACAGTTACCACCCTTGTTGCCTTGACCGTGTGCTTAATTCCAACAACGATTGGAGGCCTCCTGTCAGCAATTGGCATCGCAGGCATGGATCGCGTCACACGATTCAATGTGATTGCCATGTCAGGAAAAGCAGTGGAATCTAGTGGGGACGTGGATACTATGATTTTGGACAAAACAGGGACCATTACCTTTGGAAATCGCATGGCAGCGCAGTTTGTTCCTGTTGCTGGTGTGAGCCAAAAGACCCTAATGACAGCAGCTACGCTCAGTTCTTTACAAGATGACACACCAGAAGGAAAATCCATTGTTACCCTTGCCAAAGAGCATGGGGAAATTATTCCTCCTATTTCAGCAGACATGACCTTTATTGATTTTACTGCCCAAACACGCATGAGTGGCCTTGACTTTACCAATGGGAGAATGATACGTAAGGGGGCCACAGACGCTATCAGCCATTATATTAAAGGAAAAGGTGGTGTGATCCCCAAAGATTTGAAGGCTATTAGTGAAGGGATCGCTTCAGCGGGAGGGACCCCTCTAGCAGTAGCTGATGGTCAGGTTATCTTAGGCGTGATTGATCTCAAAGATACTATCAAGCCTGGATTAGTTGAACGGTTTGCCCGCTTACGAGAAATGGGCATTAAAACCGTTATGTGTACCGGTGATAATCCTCTTACCGCAGCAACCATCGCTCAAGAGGCAGGCGTTGATAGCTTTATTGCTGAATGCAAGCCAGAAGACAAAATTGAAGCCATCAAAAAAGAGCAGCGCTTAGGAAAAGTGGTTGCCATGACAGGCGATGGCACTAATGATGCACCAGCCCTAGCTCAGGCAGACGTTGGGATTGCCATGAATTCTGGAACAAGTGCTGCCAAAGAAGCTGCTAACATGGTAGATTTAGACAGCGATCCAACCAAGATTCTTGATATTGTTGAAATTGGAAAGCAATTATTAATGACACGAGGAGCTTTAACCACCTTTTCAATTGCTAATGATATTGCCAAATACTTTGCCATTATTCCAGCGATTTTTATGGTGGCCATTCCACACATGCAAGCGCTAAATATCATGGCATTAGCAACACCTTCCAGCGCTATTTTATCAGCTTTGATTTTCAATGCCATCATTATTCCCCTTTTAATCCCAATTGCCATGAAGGGCGTTGCCTACAAGCCTCAACGGTCAGAAAAAGTCTTGGCCCATAATATGTTGATTTATGGTTTAGGCGGTGTCCTTATCCCATTTATTGGCATCAAAATCATTGATATGGGTATTGCCCCACTTTTGCACCTGCTGAGCTTATCCTAAGAAAACAGTTTAATACTAGAAGACATTCAGGAAAAGAACAGCTTAGGAATGGTCTATCTTTGCTTGCTAAAAGAGCTGGACTTTCCATAGGTTGCACATGAAAGGAATGAACAACAACCATGACAAAAATATGCAGTTACATCAAACGACCTGTCCGCTTAACGCTTTTATTTGGGGCGGTTTGTGGCATCATTTATCCTTTGCTGATTACGGGCTTGGGGCAATTTCTCTTTCCTTTCCAAGCCAATGGTAGCCAGATTAAGCAGCATGAGGAACCAATTGGAACAGCCTTAATCGGTCAAGAGTTTTCGTCAGCAGCTTTTCTGCATGGCAGACCATCTGCCATTCATTACAACACTTACTCTTGTGAGGAAGTAGCAAGTGGACAAAGGCCTGTGATTACCTCTGGCTCCCAGAATCTGGCTCCTAGTAATCCCAAACTAAAAGCACGGGTCCAACAGGAACTGGCACTTTTCCTAAAAGAAAACCCAACCGTTTCAGTGAAAGATATACCTGCTGACTTGGTAACAACATCGGGTTCAGGACTAGACCCAGAAATTAGTCCCGAAAGTGCCAAACTACAAATTCCTCGTATTGCCAGAAAAACAGGGATTAGTCCAGCTAGGCTAGAGAAAATCATTAACGCACATACAGCAACAAAGGTTTTGGGGTTCCTAGGCGAAGACCGGGTATCTGTTTTAGAAGTTAACCTGGCTATCAAGAAAGAACTAAACCAACACCCTTTTAAAAGACCTATCGCTGTGGTCGCAAGTGATGATTGACTGAAATGCGCAGTGATTAAAATGAAAAATAGACATGAAAAAGAGGTATTGATGATGCGATTCGTAAAAAAGACACAAATAGACCGAAAGTTTCTCGTTAACCAGACCAAGGCCTTACTTGTAAAGAAACAATATGATGACTGTTTTGAATTGCTAGCTGATGACATGAAAAAGAATCCTCATCTCCCTGAACCCCATAATCTGATGGGCATCTTACTGGAAGAAAAAGGTGACCACCTTTTAGCCATGAAACATTTTCGAGTGGCTTTGGACTTGGACCCAACCTACCTCCCTGCAGAATACAACCTAGAACATTATGGCTCATTTTCTCCCAGCGGCCACTGTGCCTACGACAAAAAGGATTGTCTCCATCATCACAGTAGCTTAGGAGTAGCTAACCACCTGTTTCTGCGTGACTAATCATGATAGTAAGTAAAATAGCTATTACTTTGATGACTAAAAGGGCTATAATTTGACTGTTATGATTGTCAATAACAGGAATGTAGTGTTCTCGAAAACACCAAAAAAGACTAACGATGGTATTTGGACTTGGTATAATAAAGTAGACACAAAATTAAGTGGAAACGAAGAAAAGTCATTATGCCAAGAAAAACCTTTGATAAAGCCTTCAAACTCTCTGCTGTAAAACTCATCTACGTTGACGTTAAAATTGTCTAAAATATAAAGTAACTTTTTGGAAGAGATATCAAGATTATTTTTGATAAAGCGGTAATAGGTTTGTCTTGTAAGATAATCACCGCAGACTTGTTTGATAGGAATATTTTTTGAATGCCTAATAAATTCAACAGTTTCACCCAAGTTCCATTGTTAAGCTTCCCTAATTAATGTAAAAAATACGTTGCCATTGTACATAATGCGTAACAAATTGTCTATTTAATACTGTATTCACTTCTGATGTAGTTAAAAGAATTAAAGGAGGCACCAGTTATGCGGTTATTATTATTGGGCTTCGTTTGGTAGTCTTTACAGAGCGATGACAGTCCTTAAGGCTTGATATGACTGTGTTTTTGAAAAAATATAGGTTTTAAGTTTCCTTAGACTTCCCTCAAAAGTCCACAAAAAGGTGAACAAAAAAAGACCTTTACAGGTCCTTTACAGTATGAGTTCAGCAGGCAAGAACTAGCGTAGTTTAGATACTGCGCTTTTAGTTTGCCCTATGGTTTATTATAGCATGATTAGTGTCACTGAGGAAAGTCACTAGCCTCTCAACCAGCCTTTAAAATTCCACCACTGGTCTTGGATGCTATCTCCCAAGCATTGGTACCAATTTTTGTTGGTTTCTTCTTTGATAGCTCCTTTGAACAATTCCTCCGCATATTGTTGTTCTTCGCCTTCTCGTTCATTATAACCATTTTATCTTGCAATTTTTTGAATTTAAGCTATAATGATAAAAAAGCGAGAAAGGAAAATCCATGATGAATAACCATAGCTTTATGACAAAATGGCAAAGCTGGCATAGATAAAGTTGTGTTTATGGATTTGGCATAGATACGACTTTTAGAGCACTTCTAAAAAGCTATCTATGCGCTGATAATAGAAGGATTGCGGCGCTAGTAAGATAACTTACTGAGTGCTTTTTCTTTTGATAAAATAGAGAAAAGAGTAGGAGATAGAATGTGAAAAGTAAACCTTTAATAGCCAGTTTGATTATCATTGTGACCATGGTTTTGGCTTCTCTGTTTTTGGATAAGGGCAACCGACCAAGTTCGTTTAAAAATAAAAGCCTGATTAAGGTGGGCATTTTGCAACTGGTAACGCATGAAGCATTGAATCAAATTGAAAAAGGGATCCAAGATGAGTTACAAAGGCAGCCTATTTCTGGAAAAAGAATTGAGGTCACGCTCATGAATGCCGAAGGGGATCAGAGCAAGATTCAAACCATGAGTCATCAGCTGGTTACCAAGGGAAGTGATATCCTGGTTGGTATTGCGACACCTGCTGCTCAAGGATTGGCAGCTGCTACCAAAGAGATACCAGTTATAATGTCTGCCGTTACGGATCCAGTAGGTGCCAAATTAGTCAAAGACCTGAGTAAACCAGAGGCCAATGTGACAGGTTTATCCAATCGTGTGCCACTAAAGCAAACAGTCTCTCTAATGAAACGATTGACGCCAGAAGTCAAAAATATTGCTGTTTTATATGCTAGTAATGAAGACAACTCCCTGTCACAGGTGAAGGATTTTACCCATTATGCTAGATCAGAAGGGTATCAGGTCTTTCCCTATGCCGTTCCCTCAACCAATGAAGTGCCCTCTACGATGTCAATTATAAGCGGAAAAGTTGACGCTATCTTTTTACCGCAAGATAATACCATTGCTTCTGCTTTTTCGGCTGTGATTAGCGCTAGCAATGCTGCGAAACTCCCGGTTTACTCTAGCGTGGATACCATGGTAGAGGCAGGCAGTCTTGCCTCAGTGTCACAAAATCAATACCAACTAGGAGTAGAGACGGCAAAACAAATCAAGGCACTAGTGGCGGGTAAGAAGGTTAGTCAGGTTCCGGTCAAAATTGTGGATAATGGAAAAGCAGTCATCAACCAAAAAGTTGCTGATCGTTTGGGGATAACAATTCCTGAAAGCTTGGCAAAGACAGCAGATATTCTTGATAAAAAATAGGAGGCACCAATGATTATTTCATCTGTTTCACAGGGGTTATTATGGGGGATTTTAGGCTTAGGTATCTATCTTACCTTTAGGATCTTAAACTTTCCCGATATGACCACTGAGGGCTCTTTTCCCTTAGGTGGTGCAGTAACAGTAACCGCCATGAATATGGGAATGAACCCTTTTTTAGCCACTTTGTTGGGAATGGTGGCTGGTGGACTAGCGGGCTTGATAACTGGTCTTTTATATACGAAAGGTAACATTCCGACCATTTTAGCAGGAATCTTGGTCATGACTTCTTGTAACTCAATCATGTTAATGGTGATGGGGCGAGCTAACTTAGGACTTCAAGATATTAAGAGAATTCAAGATTATTTGCCATTTGCAGCAAATCTTAACCAATTACTCATGGGATTCTTAGCCGTTTCTGTTATTATTTTCCTCTTGATTTATTTTCTCTATACGGATTTAGGTCAAGCTTATATCGCGACAGGTGATAACCGTGATATGGCTAAAAGCTTTGGAATTCATACAGATCGCATGGAATTAATGGGCTTAGTTGTCTCAAATGCTTTAATTGGTTTATCAGGAGCACTTGTCAGTCAGCAAGACGGCTATGCTGATGTTTCTAAGGGGATAGGGGTTATTGTTATTGGTCTTGCTAGTATCATTATCGGAGAAGTGTTATACTCTATTAACCTGACGCTCTTGGAGCGTTTGATTGCTATCCTAGTTGGTTCTGTCCTTTATCAATTTCTTATCTCAACCGTGATTGCTTTAGGGTTTAATACCAATTATTTGAAACTTTTCAGTGCACTTGTGCTAGCTCTTTGTTTGACCATGCCTGTGCTGCGTAAGCGATTTTTTAAAGGGGTGACCTTATCACGATGAAAAAAATTATTGAATTAATTGACGCTTCCTTAACTGTTAACAATGGTTTTGACGATGTTAAAACTATTCTTGATCAGGTCAATCTCACCATTTATGAGCATGATTTCATCACTATTTTAGGGGGAAATGGTGCGGGTAAGTCAACTCTGTTTAATGTGATTGCAGGGACCCTCTTTTTAAGCAAGGGGCAAATCAAAATCTTAGGACATGATGTGACGCGCATGGGGGCTGAACGCCGAGCAAATTATTTAGCACGGGTTTTCCAGGATCCCAAAATGGGTACGGCACCCAGAATGACTGTAGCAGAGAATCTCTTAATTGCCGAGAAACGTGGCGACAAACGGCGATTGATAAAACGTTCTTTACAGACCAGAAGTAGCCATTTCTTGGAACTACTAGCTAAAACAGGTAATGGCTTAGAAAATCACCTAGAGACGCCTACGGGCTTACTTTCAGGAGGTCAGCGTCAGGCACTCAGTTTACTCATGGCCACTCTCAAACGTCCAGATTTGCTACTCTTAGATGAACACACAGCTGCCCTAGACCCCAAAACCAGTCGAGCCTTGATGGACTTGACCAATACCTTTGTCCGTGAGGATCGGCTAACGGCACTGATGATTACCCATCATATGGAAGATGCCTTGACTTATGGGAATCGGCTAATCGTCATGAAAGACGGTAAAATCATTAAGGATTTGGCTCAAAAAGCTAAAGCAGAACTCAGTATCGCCGATTATTATCAGCTTTTTGAATAAGACATAAAGAGAAGTCTTGATTTTTTCAAGGCTTTTTTTGAGAATAGTTGGCACTTCTGAGGTAGGAGATGGCAAAAAAAGGTGAAAATGTGGTATACTATTATGGAGTGTAGCAAAGCTACAAAACAGTAATTCGACTTACCATGTAAGGACCGTTTGTAATAAATAATCTTAAAGGAGTATCATGAGTGATATAAAAATTATCGCCTTGGGAGGAGTTCGTGAATATGGAAAGAACTTCTACTTGGTAGAAATAAATGATTCGATTTTTATCTTAGATGCTGGTTTAAAATACCCAGAGAACGAGCAATTAGGAGTAGATCTTGTTATCCCTAATTTGGATTACCTTATTGAAAACAAAGATAAGGTACAAGGTGTATTCCTAAGCCACGGCCATGCCGACGCTATTGGGGCCTTGCCTTACCTGTTAGCAGAAGTTCCTGTGCCTGTTTTTGGCTCTGAGTTAACCATTGAATTAGCTAAACTATTTGTCAAAAGCAATAATGCGACTAAGAAATTTAACAATTTCCACATTGTCGATAGTGAAACCGAGATTGAATTCCGAGATGGCTTGGTTTCTTTCTTTAGCACTACCCATTCAATCCCAGAAACTCTGGGTATGGTTATCGGTACAGACCGTGGAAACATTGTCTATACAGGTGATTTTAAATTTGACCAGGCTGCACGTGAAGGTTACCAAACGGACCTAGCTCGTTTGGCCGAGATTGGTAAAGAGGGTGTTCTTGCTTTACTATCAGCATCTGCCAATGCCACTTCGGTTGTGCAAACAGCCAGTGAAACTGAAGTTGGTGATGAGATGAACCAGGTCATAGGCGACGCAGAAGGTCGTGTGATTATTGCGGCAGTCGCTTCAAATTTAGTCCGGATCCAGCAGGTTTTTGACTCAGCAGCAGCTTCGGGCAGACGCGTGGTTTTGACTGGTAGTGATGTAGAAAATGTTGTGCGCACGGCTATCCGTCTGAAAAAATTAAGGCTGACTGACGAAAAATTGTTAATCAAGCCAAAAGAAATGTCTCAATATGAAGACCAGGAATTAATTATTCTTGAAGCGGGCCGAATGGGTGAGCCTATTGTGTCCTTGCAAAAAATGGCAATAGGCCGTCATCGTTTTGCAAATATCAAAAAAGGTGACCTGGTCTACATCGTAACGACACCAAATGTTGCCAAAGAGGCTATGGTTGCGCGTGTTGAAAATCTTATTTATAAAGCAGGCGGGTCAGTCAAGCTGATTACCCAAAATCTATGCGTTTCAGGCCATGCTAATGGCCGTGATTTGCAGTTAATGCTTAACTTAATCAAGCCCAAGTATCTGTTCCCGATTCAGGGTGAATACCGTGATTTAGCAGCCCATGCTGAGTTAGCTGAGGAGATAGGCCTTTTCCCAGAAAATATCTACATTGTTAAACGTGGTGATATTATGGTCCTCAATCAAGAAGGCTTCCTGCATGAAGGTGCGATTCCCGCTAGTGACGTCATGATTGACGGGAATGCTATCGGAGATGTTGGCAATATCGTTCTTCGTGACCGCAAAGTCTTATCAGAAGATGGGATCTTTATCGTTGTCATCACTGTTAATAAGCGTGAAAAGAAAATTATTTCAAAAGCTAAGGTCAATACACGTGGCTTTGTTTACGTCAAAAAGAGCCGTGATATCTTGCGAGAAAGTGCAGAATTAGTCAACACCACAGTTGGCAATTACTTGCAACAAGACAATTTTGATTGGGGAGAACTTAAGGGCTCTGTCCGTGACGAACTGTCGAAATTCTTATTTGAACAAACCAAACGTCGTCCAGCTATTCTTCCAGTAGTCATGGAGGTCCGTTAAGCTACAAATAAGGGAGACTAGTTAGCATAGGATTAGTAACCCTTTGACAATTGATGAGTGAGATAGTCAGCTTATATGCTTTGACCCATCTCACTCATTTTTCATCATTGAAATTAATAGAAAGGCATTATATGGCAACGATAGCAATTGAATACCGCTCAGAAGTGTTAGAGATGGAACGACAAGTAAATGTCATTTATCCTGATCAATCCTCACTAGCTGTAGAGGAACAAGGAGATACTGATATTCCCGTCTTATACCTTCTTCATGGAATGGGTGGAAATGAAAATTCTTGGCAAAAAAGAACCAATATTGAACGTCTGCTCAGACATACTAATCTGATTGTGGTGATGCCCTCAACTGATTTGGGCTGGTATACAGATACAGCTTCTGGTCTCTCTTATTACCAAGCGATAGCCAGCGAATTACCAGAGGTTTTGCGCAGCTTTTTCCCAAATATGACCCAAAAACGTGAGAAAACCTTTATTGCAGGCCTTTCTATGGGAGGCTATGGGGCCTATAAAATCGCCTTAAAAACCAATCGTTTTTCTTACGCAGCTTCTTTTTCTGGAGCTTTAACAACACCTGAGGCTGTTTTTGATAAGTTGGATGATAGCACTATCAAGTACTGGCGTGGGATTTTTGGTGATTTGGAGGCTGCCCAGATTGAGCAACACCAATTAAGAGCTATGGTTCCTGAATCGGATTTACAAACGCATTTCTATGCTTGGTGTGGTTATGAAGATTTTCTCTTTGAGGCTAATGAAGGCGCCATAGCAGAATTGCAAGAACTTGGTCTTGATATTAGCTATAAAAAGGATCATGGAACCCATGATTGGTACTATTGGAACCAACAACTAGAAGTGCTTTTAGAATGGTTACCGATCCATTATGTTAAAGAAGAGAGACTCTCATGAGTTTTGGAGACCAGGCATGAAGAAATTTTTTAAAGTTTTATTCTGGTTGCCTTTGAAAATCCTACAAGTGATTTGGCGGATAATCTGGGGCTTTCTCCAAACGATTCTCATTCTGGCCATTCTTGTTTTTGGCCTCCTTTATTATGCTAATCACAGCGATTCAGCCCTTGCTAATCAGATTTCAGATATCAGCGACAAAGTTGTGCGACTATACAATGCTTGGAATGCTAGTGAGACAAAGGCTAAAAAGCAGGTTAAAGAAAGTTTAAATGCTGACCATCTTCATCACACGCATGGTCTTAAGTGGCCTGATAACCAGGCCAAGGTCTATATCAAAACCACTAATCCTATTTTTCATAATGCTTATCAGGCTGCCATAAATAACTGGAATAGTAGCGGAGCTTTCCGCTTTACAGTGGTTGATGATAGCCATAAAGCAGACATTATAGCTGATGAATCCAATGACAAATCAGCCAATGCAGCTGGTCTAGCTGATGTTGAGAGCCAGCCAGTGACACAAACCATAAAGAGTGTTAAAGTCTATTTAAATGCCTATTATTTATTAGATGAACGCTATGGTTATGGCAGTGATCGGATTGTCCATACTGCAGAGCATGAATTGGGACACGCTATCGGCTTAGAACATACTGATGATCAAGCATCTGTCATGCAGACAGCAGGTTCCTTTTATGGCATTCAAGCCGCAGATGTGGCGCGTGTTAGACGTCTTTATGCTAAAAATGATTAAAAGACCTAATCGGAGTTTTTAGAGCGAAATAATAACCGAAAATGTCCCCAAACGGGGCTTTTTTTGCTACAATGACAGTATGATTATTTTACAAGCAACTAAAATTGAACGTTCGTTTTCAGGAGATGTTTTATTTCAGAATGTCAGCCTTCAAATTGCTGAGCGGGATCGGATTGCCTTAGTTGGTCCAAATGGCGTTGGTAAGTCAACTTTACTAAAATTATTAGTGGGGGAAGAAAGTCCCACGAGTGGCGATATTAACAAGAAAAAAGACCTAAGCCTATCCTACTTAGCACAGGATAGCCGTTTTGAATCAGATCATACCATTTACCAGGAAATGGTAGCCGTTTTTGAGGAACTTCGTCAGGACGAAGCCCGGTTACGACAAATGGAAAAACAAATGGGACAGCTGAGTGGCCAAGCCTTGCAAAAGCTCATGCAGGACTATGACCACCTAACAGAGTCCTTTCGTCTTCGTAACGGCTTTAGTTATGAGTCGGACATCAAAGCCATTTTAAATGGTTTTAAATTTGACCAAAGTATGTGGGATATGCCTATTTCTGCTTTATCAGGTGGCCAAAATACCCGACTGGCCTTAGCTAAAATGCTCCTGGAAAAACCAGATTTATTAGTCTTAGATGAGCCAACAAACCATTTAGACATTGAGACCATCGCATGGCTAGAAAATTACCTATCCAATTATCAGGGAGCTCTTCTCATCGTTAGCCATGACCGTTACTTTTTAGACAAGGTGGCCACTGTCACATTTGATTTGCAGAAAAACGGTTTGGATACTTATGTTGGAAATTATTCACGCTTTGTTGACTTGAAGGCTGCAAAGCTGGCCAATCAAGAAAAAAACTATGACAAACAGCAAAAAGAAATTGCCAAGCTAGAAGAGTTTGTGCAAAAAAATATCGTTAGAGCCTCAACCACCAAGCGTGCCCAAGCACGGCGTAAACAGTTGGAGAAAATTGATCGTCTGGAAAAACCAAATGCCAGCAATAAAAGGGCTCAGATGACTTTTCACGCAGAAAAGCCCTCAGGTAACCAGGTGCTCAATGTTCAGCAAGCTGCCATTGGCTATCATCAACAAATCTTATCTGAACCCATTGATTTTGAAGTTCAAAAATGGGATGCCATTGCCATTGTCGGACCGAACGGTATCGGCAAGTCGACGCTGATCAAATCGATCGTCAAACAGATTCCCTTTATCAAAGGAGAGATTAAATATGGTGCTAACCTAGAGATGGGTTATTATGACCAGACTCAATCACGGCTCACCAAAACGAACAGCGTCCTTGATGAATTGTGGAATGCTTTTCCAACCACCCCAGAGCTAGACATTAGAAAGCGCCTAGGTGCTTTCCTCTTTTCAGGCGATGATGTCAAAAAATCAGTCAGCGTCTTGTCAGGAGGAGAACGGGCTCGCCTCTTACTGGCCAAGTTATCCATGGAAAATAACAATTTCCTTGTTCTAGATGAGCCGACCAACCACCTAGACATTGATAGTAAAGAAGTCTTGGAGAATGCCCTCATTGATTATGATGGTACCCTCTTATTTGTCAGCCATGACCGTTATTTTATTAATCGCGTTGCTAGCAAAGTCTTGGAGATTACAGAGACCGGATCTCATTTGTATTTGGGAGACTACGATTATTATATCGAGAAAAAGGCCGAGCTAGAAGAATTAGCACGACTGACCCAAACCACGACTGACCCTCTAGTCACTGACCCATCTCTTCCCAATACAGACTACCAAAAGCAAAAAGAAAACCAAAAAGAAGTGCGCAGATTAAGCAGACGCTTAGCCGAAATTGAAAACCGTTTGGAAGTCATTGACATCAACATGGCAGCAATCTCTGAGAAAATGGTCGCAACAAATGACCCAGGCCTCTTAATGGACTGTCAAAAAGAGCTGGATCAGTATGAACTAGAACAGCAGACCTTGATGGACCAGTGGGAGGAAATTGGTACACAACTGGATCTCTAAAGGTCACAAAAGTCAGACAAAAAGGGTTGCTAAAGCAATCCTTTTTTTAAACTGTTATATATTATAGATTAAAAAACGAAACAGATTTTGTTATCAATTTCACATTATTGGTTTTGGCGTGAAATGCGTCTATTGGTGCATAGGAAGCGGTTTAAAAACTTGCAACTTGTGAAAAAATAGGTTACTATTGAATGGTAAAATGAAAAAATGGAGGCCAAAATGGTAACAGTTTCTAGAGAACAACATTTGGATATGTTTTTAAAAATGGAACGTATCCGTGAATTCGATTCACGTATTAACAAACTTGTACGTCGGGGTTTTGTACAAGGGATGACTCACTTCTCAGTAGGTGAAGAAGCGGCCAATGTTGGTGCAGTCGCACATTTAACTTATGATGATATTATTTTCTCAAATCACCGTGGACATGGGCAATCAATTGCTAAAGACATGGATTTGAACAAAATGATGGCTGAGTTAGCTGGTAAAGCAACAGGTGTTTCTAAAGGACGCGGTGGCTCAATGCACTTAGCTGACTTTGAAAAAGGAAACTACGGAACTAACGGTATCGTTGGTGGTGGCTACGCCCTAGCAGTAGGTGCTGCCTTAACACAACAATATAAAGGGACAAATAACATTGTTGTTGCCTTCTCAGGTGACGGTGCAACAAACGAAGGGTCTTTCCACGAGTCTGTGAACATGGCAGCAACATGGAAACTACCAGTTATTTTCTTCATTATCAACAACCGTTACGGTATCTCAATGAACATTAACAATGCAACAAACACACCTCACCTATACACACGTGCGGAAGCTTATGGCATTCCTGGTTTTTATTGTGAAGACGGTAACGACTTAATGGCTGTTTATGAAACAATGGATCAAGCAGTTAAACATGTCCGTGGTGGCAATGGACCTGCAATCGTTGAAGTAGAATCTTACCGTTGGTTTGGACATTCAACTGCCGATGCAGGTAAGTACCGTACAAAAGAAGAAGTTGCTTCTTGGAAAGAAAAAGATCCAATGCTTAAATACAGAGCTTACCTCACAAAAGAAGGTATCGCCACTGATGAAGAATTGGATGCTATTCAAGCACAAGTAAAACAAGAAATTGACGATGCTTATGAATATGCTCAAAACAGTCCAGACCCAGAACTTTCAGTTGCCTACGAAGATATTTGGGTTGACTAAGTTCGGATTTAGCCGTTATTAGTTGCCAAAAACTAACAGAAATACGATTAAAACTAGGAGTAAATAATGAGTGAAACAAAATTAATGGCTTTGCGTGAAGCCGTAAATCTTGCCATGACAGAAGAAATGCGCAAAGATGAAAATATCTACCTTATGGGTGAAGATGTGGGTGTCTATGGTGGAGACTTCGGAACATCAGTCGGAATGATTGAAGAATTCGGAGCAAAACGTGTTAAAGATACCCCAATCTCAGAAGCAGCTATCTCAGGTGCAGCTATCGGTTCTGCCATTACTGGTCTTCGTCCAATCGTTGACGTAACCTTCATGGACTTCTTGACAATCATGATGGACGCTATCGTTAACAATGGTGCTAAAAATAACTACATGTTTGGTGGTGGTTTGAAAACACCGGTAACCTTCCGTGTCGCATCAGGGTCAGGTATCGGATCAGCAGCACAGCACTCACAATCCCTTGAAGCTTGGATGACACACATTCCAGGAATCAAAGTGGTGGCACCAGGTAATGCCAACGATGCAAAAGGTCTTCTAAAATCTGCTATCCAAGATAACAATATCGTTATCTTTATGGAACCAAAAGCCCTTTATGGTAAAAAAGAAGAAGTTAACCAAGATCCAGATTTCTATATTCCATTAGGTAAAGGGGAAATCAAACGTGAAGGAACAGACTTAACCATCATCTCATATGGCCGTATGTTAGAACGCGTCCTTCAAGCTGCTGAAGAAGTTGCTGAAGATGGTATCAATGTGGAAGTTCTTGACCCACGTACCCTAGTGCCACTTGATAAAGAATTAATCATTGAATCTGTTAAGAAAACAGGTAAAGTGATGTTAGTCAATGACGCCTACAAAACTGGTGGCTATACTGGTGAGATTGCAACCATGATTACAGAAAGTGAAGCATTTGATTATCTTGACCATCCAATTGTTCGTTTAGCAAGTGAAGATGTGCCAGTTCCTTACGCACGTGTATTAGAACAAGCTATCTTACCAGATGTTGAAAAAATTAAAGCAGCTATTCATAAAATGGCTAAAAACGGTAACGAATAGACAAAGGAAAGAAGTCTCAAATCTGAGGCTTCCTTCAGTCTGTTTCGTTGATAAAAATAGTAGCGGACGATCAAGGGTCACTGACTATTTTTAGAAAAGAGAAAACGAAAGGAAAATTATGGCTGTCGAAATCATTATGCCAAAACTCGGTGTTGATATGCAAGAAGGCGAAATCATCGAGTGGAAAAAACAAGAAGGTGATACCGTCAATGAAGGTGATATTCTTCTTGAAATTAATTCAGACAAAACCAATATGGAAATCGAAGCAGAAGATGCAGGTGTTCTCTTAAAAATCCTTCGTCACGAAGGTGATCTTGTCCCTGTTACAGAAGTTATCGGCTACATCGGAGCAGAAGGGGAAACGATTGCTTCAAGTGAAAAAGCAACCGAAATTCCTGCCCCACATTCAGCAGATGCTGCCCCAACAGTAGCTCCAAAAGAAGCTGTTGAACGTCCAGCAGTTGAAGTACCAGCAACAGCAGCACCACAAGGCGACGATGCTCATGTCCGTGCCACACCTGCCGCTCGTAAAGCTGCAAGAGAGATGGGCCTAAGCCTAGGTCAAGTTCCTGGTTCAGGACCAAAAGGCCGTGTGCACCTTGGCGACGTTGAAAACTTCAAAAATGCTCAACCTAAAGCGTCACCATTGGCCCGTAAAATGGCCGCCGACGCTGGTATTGATTTAGCAAGTGTTAAAGGCAGTGGCTTTAGAGGCAAAGTCATGAAAGAAGATATCCTTGCCCTCACAGAAGCTGCCAAACCTGCTCAGGCACCTGCTGCAAAATCAGCTGTGGCTGAAAAACCAAAAGCAGATCTCCCTGAAGGCGTTGAAATCATCAAGATGTCAGCAATGCGTAAAGCCATCTCTAAAGGTATGACAAATTCTTACCTGACAGCTCCGTCATTTACCCTCAACTATGATATTGACATGACAGAAATGATGGCGCTTCGTAAGAAACTGATTGATCCAATTATGGAAAAAACAGGTCTTAAAGTATCCTTCACCGACTTGATTGGTATGGCCGTTGTTAAAACCTTGATGAAACCTGAACACCGTTACATGAATGCTTCATTGATCAACGATGCCCAAGAGATTGAATTGCACAAATTTGTCAATATTGGTATCGCAGTGGGCTTAGACGATGGTCTCATTGTGCCAGTTGTTCATAACGCTGATAAAATGACACTAGCAGAATTTGTGGTAGCCTCTAAAGATGTCATCAAGAAAACGCAAGCTGGTAAGTTAAAAGCAGCTGAAATGTCAGGTTCTACCTTCTCAATTACCAACTTAGGAATGTTTGGAACCAAAACATTTAACCCAATTATCAACCAACCAAACTCAGCCATCTTAGGAGTGGGTGCAACTATTCCGACACCAACAGTTGTTGATGGTGAGATTGTGGCGCGTCCAATCATGGCTATGTGCTTAACAATTGACCACCGCATCGTTGATGGTATGAATGGTGCTAAATTCATGGTTGATCTTAAGAACTTGATGGAAAACCCATTTGGACTTTTGATCTAATGGTGACATGAGATAGTCAGTTTAGGCAATAAAGGTTATAATGATATAAGCATATAAAGGGACCAGTCCCTTTGTAGGAGTTAATAAAAGGAGAAAAGAATGGCTGTTGAAATTATTATGCCAAAACTCGGTGTAGACATGCAAGAAGGCGAAATCATCGAGTGGAAAAAACAAGAAGGTGACACTGTTAAAGAAGGTGACATTTTACTAGAAATCAACTCAGACAAAACCAATATGGAAATCGAAGCAGAAGATGCGGGTGTTCTCTTAAAAATTGTTCGTCAAGCTGGCGATGTTGTTCCTGTCACAGAAGTGATTGGTTACATCGGTGCAGAAGGCGAAGAAATCCAAGAAGGCTCATCAAGTGCTTCAGCTGAAAAAGCGACAGCTGACCTTGAAGCAGCTGGTCTTGAAGTACCAAAAGCACCTGCTCAATCAGACGCCCCTGCAGCTAAAGCAGATAAGGCACCACTTGCTGATAACGAATATGACATTGTGGTTATTGGTGGTGGACCTGCTGGCTACTATGCTGCTATCCGTGGTGCGCAACTAGGCGGAAAAGTCGCTATCGTTGAAAAAACTGAATTTGGTGGTACCTGCTTAAACGTTGGTTGTATCCCTACTAAAACCTACCTCAAAAATGCGGAAATCCTTGATGGCTTGAAAATTGCAGCTGGTCGCGGAATCAACCTGGCATCAACAAACTACACCATCGACATGGATAAAACAGTTGAGTTCAAAAACTCTGTTGTTAAAACCCTAACAGGTGGTGTCAAAGGTCTCCTTAAAGCTAACAAAGTAACCATCTTTAATGGCCTTGGTCAAGTTAACCCAGATAAAACGGTAAGCATCGGTTCTGAAACCATCAAAGGTCGCAACATTATCCTTGCGACAGGTTCTAAAGTGTCTCGCATCAACATTCCAGGGATTGATTCTAAGCTTGTTTTAACCTCAGATGATATCCTTGATCTACGTGAAATGCCAAAATCACTTGCTGTTATGGGTGGTGGTGTCGTAGGTATCGAACTTGGTCTTGTTTGGGCTTCATACGGCGTAGACGTTACCGTTATCGAAATGGCAGACCGCATTATCCCTGCTATGGATAAAGAAGTATCTACTGAATTGCAAAAAATCCTAACCAAAAAAGGCATGAAGATCAAAACATCAGTTGGAGTTTCTGAAATCGTCGAAGCAAACAACCAATTGACCTTGAAACTTAACAATGGTGAAGAAGTTGTTGCTGAAAAAGCCCTCCTTTCTATCGGACGTGTGCCACAAATGAACGGACTTGAAAACCTTAACCTTGAGATGGACCGTAACCGTATCAAAGTTAATGCTTATCAAGAAACATCTATCCCTGGTATCTATGCCCCAGGTGACGTTAACGGCACTAAGATGCTGGCACACGCTGCTTACCGTATGGGTGAAGTCGCAGCAGAAAACGCTATGCACGGTAATGTCCGTAAAGCTAACCTTGAGTTCACACCAGCGGCTGTCTACACACACCCAGAAGTGGCTATGGTTGGTATCACTGAAGAAGATGCCCGTGCTAAATATGGAGATATCCTAGTAGGACGTAACAGCTTCACAGGTAATGGACGTGCCATTGCTTCAAACGAAGCACATGGTTTCGTTAAAGTGATCGCTGATGCTAAATTCCATGAAATCCTAGGTGTTCATATCATTGGTCCTGCCGCAGCAGAGATGATCAACGAAGCAGCAACCATCATGGAAGCAGAATTAACCGTTGACGAGTTGTTATTGTCTATCCATGGTCACCCAACCTTCTCAGAAGTGATGTACGAAGCCTTTGCTGACGTTTTAGGTGAAGCTATCCATAACCCACCAAAAAGAAAATAAGCAGGCCATGTTAGCCTGCAAAGCGCTAACAAAGTAAGGGTTTTATGCCCTTACTTTTTCTTTAGCTGCTTAGGTGAGAAGAGGTGAACTGGTAAAAGGCCTTATCTTTGGCCCAATCACGGTTAGACCTCTTAGATCCTGATTCTCTTCTTTCTTTTGAAATAAGAGTGTCTTTGGCAGTGAATCCAAGTGATCTCTCACCTCAATGGCAGTTTTTGATCATTTCTTTAGAGTTGACAAAAAAAGTAAGACATGTGATAATGGTGATGAATGAATTGGATAATTAACCCCCTTTCGTTCGTTATATCTGACTATCTGTGGTGACACAGACGCACGACTGAAGCACATCGTGTGGCTTGGCAAAGCTTAATAATTGTTCCCTTGCGATTAGCCTAAGAAGCACAAGATAGGGAGTTAGAAGTTGTCATTCTAATCGTTAGCCTCGGCTGGAGGATATCCAGCCCGTGCTTTTTTATTTTTATGGAAAGTTATATTACTTGTGGACCTAAAAGAAATCATTCAGGATTATCATCTGAATTTCGATAGTAAAAAATGTAAGATTGAGACGGGATATAAACAAATGCCTTTTTTTCTCGTCTCTTTTACCTTAAATGATTTATTTCATCTTTTAGGGATACATAAATTAAAGACAGACTACCGAGCGTCCACTTGGATTGAAGCGGTCGCAAGTGATAAGTTTGTGTTAGAAAATTATAAAAAACATCAAAACTACTTTGATATCATACCTCGTATTCAAAATTATGAGTTTCTTTATGAAATATTCTATGCTGCTAAGCTTAAGGTTTGTATTTTAGAAAAGGATCTAAGTAGAAATACAATGAAATTGAGTGTGGTTTTTTATAAATATGATAAAAAGAAAACAGTGGTTATCGGTCTTAAAAAGGATAAAAAACGAGGATATTTTATTCCAGCTACGCTTCATGTCAATAGAAACAATCCTTATAAGAGGTACCGTCAGACTGTAGTGACAGCTATTTCATGGATATAAGTTTCTAGGACTAAGGGGCATTGATGCCCTAGAAAAAGTAAGGGTTTTATGCCCTTACTTTTTTCTTTAGCAGCTTAGGTGGGCTGGTAGGTTCCTAAACAAGCCAAAGGCTTGTTTTTTGGCCTACTTTGCCTTAAAATAGATAGAGTCATAAGATTATCATAGCAGGAGAAAAAAATGAAATACATTGTTAATAAAAGTAATAATCCCGCCTACAATATTGCTTTAGAAGCCTATGCTTTTAGAGAATTGCTTTCTGAAGATGAGATTTTTATCCTATGGATTAACGAACCAGCCATCATCATTGGTAAACACCAAAACACTATCCAGGAAATCAACAAAGAATACACTGATCAGCACGGTATTCATGTTGTTCGCCGTTTATCAGGGGGCGGTGCGGTCTACCATGATTTGAACAACCTCAACTATACCATTATTTCTAACAAATCGGCTGAGGGTGCCTTTGATTTCAAGACCTTCTCACAACCGGTTATTGAAACCTTGGCTGATCTTGGGGTAAAGGCTGAGTTTACTGGCCGTAATGACCTTGAAATCAATGGGAAAAAGTTCTGTGGTAATGCGCAAGCCTATTACAAAGGTCGTATGATGCACCATGGCTGTCTTCTCTTTGACGTTGATATGACAGTGCTTGGAGATGCCCTAAAAGTCAGCAAGGATAAAATTGCTTCTAAAGGGATTAAGTCTGTTCGGGCACGTGTCACTAACATTCTTGACGAGTTGCCAGAAAAAATCACGGTAACAGAGTTTTCCGATAAGATCCTCGAAAAAATGAAGGAAACCTATCCAGAAATGACTGAATATGTCCTATCAGAAGCTGAATTGGCCAAGATTCAGGCCTCTGCTGATGAGCAGTTTGGTAGTTGGGACTGGACCTATGGTAAGGCTCCAGAATACACCATTGAGCGCAATGTCCGCTATGCGGCTGGTAAGATTAATACCTTTGCCAATGTTGAAAATTCCATCGTTAAAAATATTAAAATTTATGGGGATTTCTTTGGGATTAAAGATGTTCAAGACATTGAGAAGCTCCTTATTGGTAGCAAGTACGACTATAAAGATATCCTTGAAAAACTCCAAACCATTGATACCAGACAGTATTTCTCTGGTATGACGGTTGAAGAAGTGGCTAAAGCCATCGTGGCTTAAGAAAAAAGCACCGAGCTAACTTTAGTAAGCTTGGTGCTTTTTTCTGTCTTTAAATAATGTCCCGGATAGGGGCCGTTTGGAATTGTTTGGGTGACATGCCGACCATCGCCTTAAAGCTTCGTGAGAAATGGGCAGCATCAGAATAACCCAGGCTATTGCTGATGTCAGTGACGCTGTTTTGCTGGCGCAGGAGAATCTTGGCCTCTTCGATCTTCTTGCGACTGATGTACTGTTGAATAGAGCAGGCCATTTCCTTGCGAAAGAGTTTACGAATGTTGGATTCACTGAAATTAAACTCCTTAGCAATGGTTTCGATCAGTAATTTTTTGGATAGATTTTGGTTAATGTAGTGGAGGATATTTGAGATCAGATAGGAATGGCTATTAAACTGGCCAATCTTTTGGGTAAAGAGGATAATGGCCGATTCTCTCAGCAGGAGCACCTCCGAGGTTTTTTGGCAGGCTTCACACTTGTCGATGTAATAGTCACGTGAATGATGGGCATAGTGGTAATCAACGCCGGTCGTGATAGCCAGTTGCGACAACTTTTCAAAGAGGATAATGGAATAGTTTTTCTCCGAGCGTAGATTCTTATGATAGGAGGAGGGGGTCAAATCTTGGCTCAGGAAGAGGCGAACCTTTTGCAGGTCGCCTTTTTTGATACTTTCCAAGAGTTCAAACTCAAAGTCAAAACCCTGGTCCTCTTCTTCTGACGGATAGTCTTGGAGGAGGTTCTCAGAGAGGCCTTTACGGATATCAAGCAGGATCTGGTTGGTTATCTGGGCCTGCTCAGTCTTAAGGGAATGGACCTCATCAGTAAAGAAATAGTGAATGAGATGGAGCAGGTGGCTAGTCTCTATGACCTGGTAAGTCTCAAGCTCTATCTTAAGGTCCAGACATTTCTGATTGATGGGATAGGTCTGGGCTAAGCTGGAGAGTTTTGTCAGGTTCTGAGCCAACTGAAAGGGACCAAATAAAAAGAAATAGTCTTGAAAGGGGTAAAGGGCTAAACTTAAACCAGAAGGGGCGGTTAATAAGGTAAAGGGCAATAAGCTCTTACGGTTGCGAAGCAAAGCCAGCTCGTCCAGCAAGTCAGTGGTCAGGCTAGGCTGGCAAGAAGCATGAAAAAAAGCCTTAAGCAGCTTTAAGTCATGATTCAAAATAATAATGGGTAATTTCAAACAGCTATGCAAGGCTTCTAAGAGTGGATGATCCTGCATCAATGGGTCACGTCCTTTAACTAAATGGGTATTTATCATCTTACTAGTCATATTAAATTTCAAATTCAAATCAAAGATTCACATCAAAAAATCAGAAAGCAACTGCCTATAAGTGAGGGATGGCGTTAAGCATTATGTGTGCTTGGGACCGGAAACCTTAGGGAGTAGGATATAAATGAAAAAGATAGGGTTTTAATCGTTGTGACAACCTGCTATCAGATAAAATATTGAGTATTCCGGCCTATAAAGGATAATAGGACTCACTCATAGACAACTGTCTTTCCTAAGACCAATTTAGCACAGAGAGCAGTAAAATTAAAATCACAAATTAATAAAATGAAATATAAATGAATAAAAGATAAGAATTCTTAGAAACGCTATCTTTTTACCGTTTTATACAAAAAAATAGCGAAAAAATCATGTCGCTAAGACCAAATCATGGCATCATAAGTAACGGTTATTAAAAGTTTTTAAGGCTAAAATGAGTTTTGTTTATAATAATATGGCAAAAAGGATTTTTGTCCTGAAAACTTATCATAACTAAGATTAAGATAAGCTCTTTCCCTGTTTACAGCAGTTCAAAAAGAAAGAGTAGATAAAGGAGAACACAATCATGACAGACATGAAGAAAAACGCTGCTGACAAGCAAGGTTTTGCTCAGCCTAAATACCGCTTGGGAGCAGCTTCAGTCCTCTTAGCAGCAGTATGTGCTATCGGATTACAAAGTAACACAGCACATGCTCTTGTTCCTGGTGCTCCGGGATTCGGCCCAGGAGTAAGTCCACATCCATATATTTACCCTGAGATAGAAGTAGGACCATTCAGTGGTTCATATCCAGACTACGGTAGTTATGGTTATGGTCCATATGGTGGTTCTGGGTATATTTTTGTTCCGGGCCCACAAGGACCTTCAGGACCTCCAGGAGTTCCTGGGCCACAGGGGAATCCAGGGCTTGCAGGAGCACGAGGTCCAATAGGTCCTAAAGGGGAACCTGGATTACCAGGCCAAACTGGACCTTCAGGGCCTCAAGGTCGAGATGGTGCAGCCGGTCAGCCAGGAAAAAATGGAGCTCCTGGTGTAGCAGGTCGTGATGGCGCTGATGGTAGACAAGGAGATCCAGGAAAACCAGGCAGACCAGGAAATAATGGAGCTCCAGGTGCTGATGGCCGCGATGGTGCTCCAGGAAAACCAGGGAAGCCAGGTAAACCGGGTCAGAAAGGAGCCGATGGTCAAGATGGTGTAGATGGTAAAGATGGTAAGAACGGTAGAAATGGCCAAAAAGGTCAGGACGGTAAAGACGGCGTAGATGGACGTCATGGTCGCGATGGTAAAAACGGTACTGACGGAGCTAAAGGCCGTGATGGTAAAAATGGAAAAAATGGTACGGCAGGCCGTAACGGTCGTGATGGAAAAGATGGCCAACACGGTACTGATGGTGCAGCAGGTCGTAACGGTCGTGACGGCGCTAAAGGCCGTGATGGAAAAGATGGACGTAAAGGTCAAGATGGCCAACATGGTACTGATGGTGCAGACGGCCGCGCAGGTTTAGACGGCCGTCATGGTCGTGATGGCCGCGATGGTCGTAATGGTTTAGATGGTGTCGATGGCCGTGATGGACAATCTCCACTTATTAAAACCAAAGATCATTCTGATGGTAGCCATTCTCTCTATATCTTAAATCCAGATGGTACTAAGTATGAAATTACTCTTCGTGATGGAAAAGATGGTGAGCCAGGTAAAGATGGTCGCGATGGAAAAGACGGTAAAGATGGTCAACCAGGTGCACCAGGCCGTGACGGTAAAGACGGTGCAGCCGGTCGCAACGGTCGTGACGGTAAAGATGGTGCAGCAGGTGCTCCAGGTCGCAACGGTCGCGATGGTCAAGATGGTCAACCAGGCCGTGATGGCATGAATGGTCAAAATGGTCACCATGCGCCAGCTAATAATGGTCAAGGCAATGGAGCTGGTATGCCAGTAGCCCTTAATGCGCCAGTAGCTGTGGCAGCAGCAAATGGTCAAGGCCAAATGGCTAGCCAAGAATTGCCTTCAACAGGCGATAACGTTAACCCATTCTTCACTGCGGCAGCTCTAGCTGTTATGGCAGGTGCAGGTGTGGTTGCTACAGGCTTCAAACGCAAAAAAGACTAAATCAGTCCTTTTCTGATTTATATAGGGTCAAAAAAACCTCTAAGGATAATGCCTTAGGGGTTTTTGTCTTTTACTGGTCAAAAGCGGCCTTGCTTTTGACATCAGCGTATTCTTCGGCTACTTCTTTGGCTAAGATGTCTTGGTAGGCAGCTAGGTCAATGTCTGGGCCGTACTTAGTCATTAAGGTCGTGCTTACCAAGCGATAGGCTAGATTGGCATTGCGTGACAAGATGGGGCCATGGAAGTAGGAGCCAAAGACATTTTTGTAGTGGACGCCTTCGGTCTTGTCTTCCTTGTTATTGCCATTGCCGTAGATCACCTGTCCTAGCGGTTTTTGGTCCTGGGCCAGGAAGGTCCGCCCCTGATGGTTTTCAAAGCCGTAATAGGTCTCCTTAAAGTCTTGGTTGTAGATTTTAATGTCGCCAATAAAGCGGTTGTTTTCTTGGTTGAGGGTGTAGTGACCCATGACGCCGATGCCGTCAATTCTGACACCGTTGGCTTGGACATAGTACTGGCCTAGCAATTGGAAGCCCCCGCAGATGGCTAAAATAACCTTATCTTGGTCGATAAACTGGGAGATGGCTGCTTTCTTAGCAGGTAAATCTTTAGCCACAATGCTTTGTTCGTAATCTTGGCCGCCACCAAAGAAGACCATGTCATAATAGCTGTGGTCAAAATGGTCACCGAGAGAGACGATGTCAACGGTTACTTTGGCGCCTAGTTTTTCGGCCACATACTTGAGCATGAGGACATTGCCGTTGTCGCCATAGGTGTTGAGTAAGTTTCCATAGAGATGGGCGATCTTAAGGTCATAGCGGTAGTCGCGGTTAGCCGGTGATTGGAGTGAGGTATAGGTCATTAGGCCAGCTCCTTTCTAACGAGGTCTTGTTTGGCTAAGAGCTCCCTGAAGGCCAGCATAGCGGTATAGGTGGCTAGGATATAGGCATGGTCTGCCTCTTGGTTTTTAATCTTGTCAAAGACCTCTTGGAGGCTTGCTGTTTCGGTGATTTTGTTTTCATCGTAGCCAGAGACCCGCAAACGCCGTGCAATTTCGGAGTGGCGGACGCCACCAGCAGTGATGTTAGTGATGTCCATGTCATTGATCAACTCAAAGTTGGCATCCCAAATCCAGGAAGTGTCGATGCCATCAGCGTAGTTGGCATTAAGGAGGACGGAGAGGCTAAAGGGATACTTGGCCAGTTTAATCATTTCTAAGGCCTGGCTGGCTCCGACAGGGTTTTTGATTAAAACGAGGGTGCAGGATTTATCCCCAATGGTAAAGGTCTCTTGCCGGCCAAAAACTGCTCGGCTCTTGTCAAAACCAGCTCTAATCTTTTCGGGTGAGACTCCAAAGTACTCTGCAACAGCGACGGCTGCTAAGGCATTGTAGATGTTATAAAGGCCGCCGACATTAATCTTATAGTCCTGACCATCAATGACGAAAGCTGAGCTCTGGTTGGTCAGTTCTGTTAGGGCGCTTAGTTGGTAGTCTAGTTGAGGGCGCTCAAAGTGACAATTGAGGCAGATGTAGTGGCCCAGGTTAGCATAGGTATTTTCCTTGTAGTGTAGGATATGTTCACACTTGGGACAAAGAACCCCCTCAGTGTTGTAGTGTGCCAACTGAGGTTGGTGAGACTGGGTCTTGAAGCCGTAGTATTGGACGGGGTTGACCACTTCTTTGGAAGCAAAGAGCGGGCTGTCGCCGTTGGCTAAGATGGTTGCTTGTGGGGCATTTTTAGCGCCGTCTAAGATCATCTGGTAGGTGGTGTAAATCTCACCGTAGCGGTCCATCTGGTCACGGAAGATATTGGTAAAGACAAAGAGGCTGGGCCTGATGTACTGGGTAACCTTTGGTAGGCTAGCTTCATCAATCTCTAAGACAGCTATTTTTTTGCCTGTCTTGGTCTTTTTTGCTGATAAGAAGGTGGAGACGATGCCAGTAATCATGTTGGCCCCACTAGGGTTGGTCACTACTTCGCCAAAGGCCTCTTTTAAAATGCCCACGGTCAAAGCAGTGGTTAAGGTTTTACCGTTAGTTCCTGTGACAACAACAATCTCGTAATCCTTAGCGAGGCTATCAAGGATATTAGGGTCACATGTTAAGGCTAGTTTTCCTGGGTAGGTCGACCCTCGACCCATACTTTTAAGAAGGGCCTGGGCCGTTTTTCCGGCAGCAATGCCCATTATAGTTTTCATTTTCATGTTTATATTTTAACATAGAATTCATAAATTTAGATACAGAAAAACTTAAGGAAACGTGATATAATGTATATGATATCTATTTCACATAGAAAGCGAGACCTATGAGTAACCTAAGCCATATCGATGCCAAGTTTATCTTAAGTTTGTTTGATGACCCCAAAATGCTGACGATTCATCTCCTGGATATTTTCATTGTTGCCTATGCCATTTACCGTTTTATTAAGGCTCTAGCAGGCACCAAAATCATGTCCTTGGTTCAGGGGGTACTCTTATTTATTATTGTGCGTTTTATCGCCGAGTGGATTGGTCTGACCACCATTACCTACTTGATGAACCAAGTCATTACCTACGGGGTTATTGCAGGGGTGGTTATCTTTGCGCCGGAGATACGGACAGGGCTTGAAAAATTTGGCCGTTCAACCCAGGTTTTTCGTCCAAAGGAACTGATGAGCGGTGAAGAGCGTCTGGTCGATGCCATTGTCAAGTCTGTTGCCTATATGAGTCCCCGTAAGATTGGGGCCCTGATTGCCATTGAGCAAACACAGACCTTGCAAGAGTATATCTCAACGGGGATTCCTTTGCATGCTGATGTTTCTAATCAGTTGCTGATTAACATTTTTATCCCTAATACTCCCTTGCATGACGGGGCGGTCATTATCTCTGGTGAAAAAGTCGTCTCTGCTTGTTCTTACCTACCACTGTCAGAATCCATGTCCATCTCAAAAGAGTTTGGAACGCGGCACCGGGCGGCTATTGGTCTGTCTGAAAACTCAGATGCTATCACCATTGTTGTTTCAGAAGAAACAGGGGGTATTTCTGTGACCCGTAAGGGAGAGTTTTTACATGATTTAAGCAAGTCCGATTTTGAAAAGGTTTTACGCTCATACCTAATCACAGAAGTAGGCTCGAGAAATGTCTGGTATAAAAAATGGTGGAGAGGTAAATAGAGATGAAGAAATTTTTAAACAGTCGTTTATGGCTTGGTTTAGTGTCAATCTTTTTTGCGGTTGCACTTTTTTTGACAGCAGCCTCTAGTAATGTGCGAAACACCAACAGTCAAATTTATAGCCCGATTGAAACCTATACTCACAGCCTGACAGATGTCCCGATTGACCTTAAATATGACAGTGATAAATACTTCATTAGTGAGTATTCTTATGCGGCTCAAGTCTATCTGACCTCAACGAACCGGATCAAGCTCGATTCCGAAGTCAACAGTGACACCCGTAATTTTAAAATCGTGGCTGACCTTAGTGATAGTAGTCCAGGTAAGGTAACGGTCCCCTTAAAGGTGACTAACCTCCCTTCAGGGGTAGCGGCTAAAGTGACCCCTGATAAGATTTCCGTGACCATCGGCAAAAAGAAAACCAAAACATTCTCCGTTAGTGGCAGCGCCGATCCTAAGCAAATCACCCCAGGCTATGAGATTGCTGAAATCTCAACGAGTCTTCGTAAGGTGGAAGTAACTAGTGATGAGTCTAAGATTGATATGATTGATCACGTTGTGGCCAAGCTACCTGATGATGTTAGACTATCGGCTGACTATAGTGGTGAGGTTACTCTGCAGGCCGTTTCTGCTGATGGCACTGTTTTAGCAAGCTCCATTAGCCCAGCTAAAACCAACCTCAAGGTGGCTATTAAAAAGATAACAAAAGAAGTTCCTATTAGACTATCTATGGTCGGTCATCTAGACAGTAATCTCAGTGCCATTACACCGAAATTATCAAAACAAACAGCCATTATCTCTGGACCAAGAGAAGTCTTGGATAACATTTATGAGATCCTAGCTGAAGTCGATATTTCAGACGTCACTAAAGATGGCAATAAAACAGTTGTCTTAAAGGCTGATGACGTTTCGATAGAACCGACCTCGGTGACTGTTCAGTTGACAACCAAAAAGAAATAATAGATAATATCAAAGGAAAATTGAAACGGAGGAAGCGTTTAACGCTTAAGGATAAATTATGGGTAAATATTTTGGAACAGATGGTGTCCGCGGAGAAGCTAACGTTGAGTTAACACCCGAGTTAGCCTTCAAACTAGGCCGTTTTGGTGGCTACGTGCTCAGCCAACATGAAACAGAGCGCCCTAGAGTATTTGTCGCTAGAGACACACGGATTTCTGGTGAAATGCTTGAATCTGCCCTAATTGCTGGCCTCTTGTCAGTAGGGATTGAAGTCTACAAGTTAGGCGTTTTAGCGACTCCCGGTGTTTCTTACTTAGTGAGAACTGAAAATGCTAGCGCAGGCGTTATGATTTCAGCTAGTCACAACCCAGCGCTTGATAATGGCATTAAGTTTTTTGGTAGTGACGGCTTTAAATTAGCTGATGACCAAGAACTAGAAATTGAAGCCTTACTTGATGCTCAAGAAGATAATCTTCCTCGCCCAAGTGCTCAAGGATTGGGAAGTCTGGTTGACTATCCAGAAGGCTTACGCAAATATGAAAAATTCCTAGTGTCAACAGGGCTTGACCTAGAAGGCATGAAAGTGGCCTTAGACACAGCTAATGGAGCAGCATCAGCCACAGCTCGTGATATCTTCCTTGATTTGCAGGCTGATATCACGGTGATTGGCGAAAGTCCAGACGGTTTAAACATCAATGATGGCATCGGCTCAACACACCCCGAACAATTACAAGCCTTGGTCCTTGAAAATGGGTCGGACATTGGTTTGGCTTTTGATGGGGATAGTGACCGCTTAATAGCTGTTGACGAAAAAGGGGAGATTGTTGACGGTGATAAAGTCATGTTTATCATTGGGAAGTATCTATCAGAAAAAGGTCTCCTTGCGCAAAACACCATTGTCACAACAGTCATGTCAAACCTCGGTTTCCATAAAGCCTTGGATCAGCATGGTATTAAGAAAGCTGTCACCGCAGTTGGTGATCGTTACGTGGTTGAAGAGATGCGTCGCTCACACTATAATCTTGGTGGCGAGCAATCTGGTCACGTCATCATCATGGACTACAACACAACTGGTGACGGGCAGCTGACAGCTATTCAATTGACCAAGGTCATGAAAGAAACAGGTAAAAGTCTGTCAGAATTAGCCGCAGAAGTGACCATTTATCCCCAAAAATTAGTCAATATCCGTGTTGAAAACAGCATGAAAGATAAGGCCATGGAAGTTCCAGCCATTGCAGCCATCATTGAAAAAATGGAGACTGAGATGGAGGGCAACGGCCGTATCTTGGTAAGACCAAGTGGTACAGAGCCATTGCTTCGGGTGATGGCTGAAGCCCCAACTGATGAAGCTGTTGATTATTATGTTGACACCATTGCTGACGTTGTTCGTCGTGAAATTGGCATTGCTTAATCTCTAAGTGTCGTCTTTACGGCACTTTTTTCATAAGGACATGACAAGAGAAAGGAGAAGACAAGTTTGCATAGTAAAAGAGAAGACATTCTTAGGCGCTTAGATCCCAAAGCCTCTGCCTATTTTAGGGCCATTATCCCTGAATATCAAAAAGGTTACATAGACTACATCTATCAGACAGAGGATTATGCTATCCAGGGCAGGCGACTTAAGTATATTAGTAAACTTTTTCAGGTTTGGCAGGATAAACCTTGGTATTATCTGATGCCCCTTAGTCAAGAGGCTATTGAAAGGATTGCTCATGATTGGCAGTACCCAAGTCCCTATGATTTTTATAATCTGACTGCTGCTTTAGATGAGTATGAGAAAATGCTCAGGCCAGATCTTGGTCAAGAGGCTTATGTACAGGTGATTCGAAATGGGATTCTCTTTGGCTTTGCCTCCTTTGAAAAACAGGGTGAGGACTTGGAGATAGGTTTAGGTATGGCACCAGAGTGGACTGGGCAATCCTATGGTCCAGACTTCCTAAAAGCTATTGAAGACTATGTGATAGCGACCTATCAGGTTGAGAAGCTGGTTGTAAATGTGGCTGCTTTTAATCAAAGGGGGCGGAGGCTCTCCCTTAAGTGTGGCTATGAGGAGGAGGGGCATTTTGATCAGGTGACTAATGGTGCTGTCTATGATTTTGTGAGAATGACTAAGCTTGTGAGTGCTCCCTCCCTTTCTAAGAAGTGATCTTAGTCCTGTGACCTATCCCGTAAAAATGGTATAATAAGACTATGATTAAAAAACCAAGTTCGGCTTATGTACATATTCCTTTTTGCACCCAAATCTGTTATTATTGTGACTTTTCTAAAGTCTTTATCAAAAACCAGCCTGTGGATGCTTATCTTCAGGCTCTTATTGCTGAGTTTCGTTCTTACCAGATTAAGCACTTAAAAACTCTTTACATCGGCGGGGGGACACCGACAGCTATTAGTGCTCAACAATTGGACTATCTCTTGACAGAATTGACCCGTGACCTTGATCTAGCCAATTTGGAAGAATTCACCATTGAGGCCAATCCGGGCGACCTTGATGCTGAAAAGATTGCTGTCTTACAAAAATCGGCTGTCAACCGTGTGTCGCTTGGTGTTCAAACCTTCAATGATAAGCATCTTAAACAAATTGGTCGGAGCCACAATGAAGCTCAGATTTATGAGACTATTGACAGTCTAAAGGCCGCTGGTTTCCACAATATTTCCATTGACCTGATTTATGCCTTGCCGGGCCAAACCCTTGAGCAAGTCAAAGAAAATGTAGCCAAGGCCGTTGCTTTAGATATCCCCCATCTCAGTCTTTATAGCCTGATTTTAGAACACCACACTGTTTTTATGAACAAGATGCGACGTGGTAAACTAAACCTGCCAACTGAGGACTTAGAAGCTGAAATGTTTGACTACATTATCCAAGAGATGGAAGCTCATGGTTTTGAACACTACGAAATTTCTAACTTTGGCAAACCTGGTTACTACAGCCAGCACAATCTCATGTACTGGAACAATGATGAGTATTATGGCTGTGGCGCAGGTGCCTCAGGCTATCTAGACGGGATGAGGTATCGTAATCGTGTGCCTATCCAACACTACCTCAAGGCCGTTCAAGCAGGCAATGCCCGTCTGACAGAGGAAGTTTTGACCCTAGAGGAGATGATGGAAGAAGAACTCTTTTTAGGCTTGCGAAAAAAAACAGGTGTTTCCATTGCTCAATTTGAAGCGAAATTTCCTTTTACTTTTAAAGAAAGGTATGGTCGGATAGTTGAGGAACTGGTAGCTCAAGGCCTTTTGGTTGATGACCCGCAAAGAGTGCGTATGACCAGACGAGGCCTCTTCTTAGGAGACTCGGTTGCTGAAAAATTTATCTTGAAATAGGAGAATAAAGATGGGATTACCCTACAAAGAAAGCTTTACCATGCCTTTTGATTTATGTGATGTTAAGCACGATGCTAAGTTGCCTTTATTATTAGCCTACTGTTTGACGGTTTCAGGCCGCCAATCACAGCTCTTAGGCCGTAGCGACGCTTATCTTTTAGAACAGTTTCAATTGGTCTGGATTATCACTGATTATGAAGTTAAGATTAAGCGTTTACCCCTTTTTAATGAAACCATCACCATTCAAACAGAAGCCCTTTCCTACAACAAATTATTCTGTTACCGTCAGTTTGATATCTATGACCAAGAGGGCAATCAGTTGGCTGATATTTTAACCTACTTTGCCCTGATGAATCCTGAGACTCGTAAGGTAGCCCCCATTCCTGAAGAAGTGGTGGCGCCTTACCAAACCGAGTTTGTTAAGAAGATAAGGCGTGCTTTTAAAGCAGCACCCTTAGAAAACCCTAAGTCAAAAGACTACCATGTCCGTTATTTTGATATTGATATGAATGGACATGTTAACAATAGCAAATACCTAGATTGGATTTATGATAGTCTGGGCTATGATTTCCTTAGACACCATAATCCTGTCAGTTTACGTCTTAAGTATGTTAAAGAAGTAGCACCAGGTGGCCAGATCAGGTCACTTTATGTGCAAGAGGATTTAACCACACGACATGAAATCGTCTCAGATGGTCAGGTCAATGCGCAAGCCATTATTCAATGGCAAAAGATTGAAAAATAAGGAGGACAGAGTGAGCTATAAAGGCTATTTAATCGATTTAGACGGAACTATTTACAAAGGAAAAGAGAGAATTCCAGCTGGTGAAAACTTTATCAAACGCTTGCAGCAAAAGGGGATTCCTTATCTACTGGTCACTAATAACACCACGAGGAGGCCGGAGATGATCCAGTCCATGTTGGCTGAACAGTTTCAGGTTGAGACTAGTTTGGAGAGCATTTATACGGCGACCATGGCGACTGTGGATTATATGAATGACATGAAGCGTGGTAAGACGGCTTATGTCATTGGTGAGGCGGGTTTAAAAACGGCCATTGCCGAAGCTGGTTATCAGGAAGACACAGAAAATCCAGCCTATGTTGTTGTTGGGCTGGACTCGCAAGTAACCTATGATATGTTAGCAAGGGCGACCTTGGCTATTGCTAAAGGTGCCCTCTTTATTGGCACTAATCCTGACTTGAATATCCCAACTGAAAGAGGACTGATGCCGGGTGCAGGCTCTTTGGTGGCCCTATTAGAAGCAGCAACTCGCGTTCAGCCTGTTTTTATTGGGAAACCTAATGCTATTATTATGAACAAAGCCTTAGCCATTTTAGGGGTTGATCGTTCAGAGGCTCTGATGGTGGGAGATAATTATTTGACAGATATTATGGCTGGTATCCAAAATGATATCGCAACCTTATTGGTGACAACAGGCTTTACTAAGCCTGAAGAAGTGGCGACCTTGCCTACTCAACCTCATCATGTTGTCGCTAGTTTAGATGAGTGGGACGTGTGATGAAAGAAAAAGTTAGTTTAGTAAGCACTTTTATCTGGCTTTTGTCAGCATCAGTTCTTTTAACCATTTACTTGGCTTGGTTAGCTTATCCACTGGAAGTGGATTATTTAAAGATTAGTCAAACCGTCTATATGACAAAAAAGTCAATTCTTAACAACTTTAATGGGTTAATGCAATACTTGACCAACCCCTTGGTCAAGGACTTGCATTTTGCTAGTTTCACAGCCTCAAAAGCCGGCCTAGCCCATTTTGCTGATGTCAAAGGCCTCTTTCAACTGACACAAGCTCTCTTTCTGGTCACTAGCATTCCTGCTCTGCTATTTCTTAGTCAAACCATCAAGCATCAAAGCTTAGGACTCTTTCGTCGGCAGCTCCTAATGGCTATCTTATTGCCCTTTGCCCTTGCTCTTTTTGCAACCTTTTTAGGATTTGACCAGTTTTTTGTCTTCTTCCATAAAATTCTTTTTGCGGGTAAGGATAACTGGGTCTTTGATCCTTTGACGGATCCTGTTATTTGGATTTTGCCAGAAAGCTTTTTCATGCATTGCTTTATCCTCTTTTTTACGCTCTATGAAGCCTTCCTGCTTGGTCTTTACTGGCTAGGTAGCAAAATAGACAGAAACAAAAAACAAGCGCGTTGAAGTGCTTGTTTTTTTAGTAGTATCAATGCAGGTTAGGCTCACATCCAGAAGCAGGCACAAAAAAAACACCGAATCGGTGCGCACTTTTACAAGGTGTTGACGAATAGTCTTATTTTAACTTGTTGCTATGTTATTTTGAATAATTCCAATACATCAATGATAACCTGTATTCATTAATTTGTCAAGAAAAAAATAAAAGAGTACCAGCCGATTTTAGTTCTGATAAAAGATATCGTATTAATTATCAAAGATATTCCCGCTATTTTAAAAGAGTTAAGGTAGTATATACCCTTTTAAAGGTTGTTTTTTTACGAGTAAAAAGGTACAATGTAAGCGATAACAAAAATAAAGGAGAGTTTCATGAAAAAAAGATATTCCTATTCAATTGGCTTGGATATAGGGACAAATAGTGTCGGCTGGGCTGTTATTAATGAAGATTACAAAGTGCCTGCTAAAAAAATGACTGTTTTTGGAAATACTGATCGTAAGACCATTAAAAAAAATTTGTTAGGAACAGTTTTGTTTGATAGTGGTGAAACAGCGCAAGCAAGACGCTTAAAACGAACAAATAGACGAAGGTATACAAGAAGAAGATACCGGTTATGCCAGCTACAGAATATTTTTGCTACTGAGATGGTTAAAGTTGATGATACTTTTTTTCAACGCTTATCAGAGTCTTTTTTCTATTATCAAGACAAAGCATTTGATAAGCACCCTATTTTTGGAAATAGTAAAGAAGAAAGAGCCTATCACAAGACTTACCCGACTATTTATCATTTGAGAAAAGATCTAGCTGATAGGGATCAAAAAGCAGATTTAAGACTGATTTACCTTGCTCTATCACATATCATTAAGTTTAGAGGTCACTTTTTAATTGAAGGGAAATTAAACTCAGAAAATACAGATGTCCAAAAATTATTTATAGCATTAGTGACTGTTTATAATCTCTTATTTGAAGAGGAACCTATTGCGGGAGAAACGTGTGATGCAAAAGCCTTATTAACAGCAAAAACAAGTAAATCTAAAAGATTAGAAAGCTTGATTTCTGAATTTCCTGGTCAAAAGAAAAATGGTTTATTTGGCAACCTCTTAGCACTTGCTCTAGGCTTAAGGCCTAACTTTAAGTCTAATTTCGGTCTTTCAGAAGATGCTAAATTACAAATTACCAAGGATACATATGAAGAAGAACTGGATAATTTATTAGCGGAAATTGGCGATCACTATGCGGACTTATTTCTTGCTGCCAAGAATTTGTCAGATGCTATTCTTCTTTCGGATATTTTGACACTAAGCGATGAAAATACAAGAGCTCCCTTATCAGCTTCAATGATTAAACGTTATGAGGAGCATCAGGAAGATCTAGCTCTCTTGAAGAAATTAGTTAAAGAGCAGATGCCAGAAAAATACTGGGAAATTTTTTCTAATGCTAAGAAAAATGGTTATGCGGGCTATATTGAAGGGAAGGTCAGTCAAGAAGATTTTTACAGATATATTAAACCTATTCTTTCAAGATTAAAAGGAGGAGATGAATTTCTAGCTAAAATTGATCGTGATGACTTTTTACGTAAACAAAGGACATTTGATAATGGCTCTATTCCTCATCAAATCCACCTTAAGGAACTTCATGCTATTTTAAGACGTCAAGAGAAATATTATCCTTTTTTAGCAGAACAGAAAGAAAAAATTGAACAATTATTGTGCTTTAGGATTCCTTATTATGTTGGTCCTCTTGCAAAAGGAGGTAATAGTTCTTTTGCTTGGCTAAAACGACGATCAGATGAGCCAATTACTCCTTGGAATTTTAAAGATGTGGTCGACGAAGAGGCTTCAGCACAAGCTTTTATTGAAGGCATGACTAACTACGATACTTACTTGCCTGAAGAAAAGGTTTTACCTAAGCATAGTCCGCTTTATGAAATGTTTACAGTTTATAATGAACTTACTAAAGTTAAGTACATAGCAGAAAATATGACAAAACCTCTCTATTTATCTGCTGAACAAAAAGAAGCTATTATTGACCATTTATTTAAGCAAACTCGGAAGGTGACAGTCAAAGACTTAAAAGAAAAATATTTTAGTCAAATTGAAGGTCTTGAGAATGTTGATGTTACGGGAGTTGAGGGAGCCTTTAATGCCTCTTTAGGAACCTATAATGACTTACTAAAAATAATCAAAGATAAAGCCTTTTTAGATGATGAAGCAAATGCAGAAATTCTTGAAGAAATTGTTTTAATTTTAACGCTTTTCCAAGATGAAAAACTGATTGAAAAGCGTCTAGCAAAATATGCTAACCTTTTTGAAAAATCAGTCTTAAAGAAATTAAGAAAACGTCACTATAGAGGCTGGGGGAGATTATCTCGACAATTAATAGACGGCATGAAAGATAAAGCAAGTGGTAAAACGATTCTAGACTTTTTAAAAGCTGACGACTTTGCTAATCGTAATTTTATACAATTAATTAATGATAGCTCATTAGACTTTGAAAAATTAATTGATGATGCACAGAAAAAAGCTATTAAAAGAGAAAGTCTGACAGAAGCAGTAGCAAATTTGGCAGGTAGCCCAGCTATAAAGAAAGGAATCTTGCAGAGTTTAAAAGTTGTTGATGAAATCGTAAAAGTCATGGGACATAATCCTGATAATATTGTCATTGAGATGTCTCGTGAGAATCAGACAACAGCCCAAGGGCTAAAAAATGCGCGTCAGCGATTAAAAAAAATTAAAGAGGTACATAAAAAGACAGGAAGCAGGATTTTAGAAGATAATAGCGAAAGGATAACTAATTTAACACTTCAAGACAATCGTTTATATTTGTATCTGCTACAAGATGGAAAAGATATGTATACAGGGCAAGATTTAGATATTAATAATCTAAGTCAATATGATATTGATCACATTATTCCGCAAAGTTTTATCAAGGATAATTCAATTGATAATCTTGTGCTAACAACACAAAAAGCAAATCGAGGTAAATCAGATAATGTTCCAAGTATAGAAGTTGTTAGGGATATGAAAGATAGGGTTTGGCGAAGACAGCTTGCCAATGGCGCTATCTCACGACAAAAATTTGATCATTTAACAAAAGCAGAACGTGGAGGACTGGCGGATTCAGATAAAGCGAGATTCCTTAGACGGCAACTTGTTGAAACGAGACAAATTACAAAACATGTTGCTCAACTATTAGATAGCCGCTTTAATTCAAAAAGTAATCAAAACAAAAAGCTTGCCCGAAATGTTAAGATTATTACCCTAAAATCTAAAATAGTATCAGATTTTCGGAAAGATTTTGGTCTTTATAAACTTCGTGAAGTCAACAATTATCATCATGCCCATGATGCGTATCTTAACGCGGTTGTAGGGACAGCCCTTCTTAAAAAATATCCGAAACTTGAAGCTGAGTTTGTCTATGGCGATTATAAGCACTTTGACTTAGTAAAATTAATATCCAAATCAGATCCATCTCTAGGAAAAGCCACCGCAAAAGTATTCTTTTACTCTAATATCATGAATTTCTTTAAAGAGGAACTAAGTCTAGCAGATGGGACTCTTATGAAAAGACCGGTAATTGAAACAAATACAGAGACTGGCGAGGTAGTGTGGGATAAGGTCAAGGATTTTAAAACGATCCGAAAAGTTTTATCCTATCCGCAGGTAAATATTGTCAAGAAAACGGAAATTCAATCGGGTGCTTTTTCAAAAGAGAGCGTTTTATCAAAAGGTAATTCTGATAAATTAATTGAACGTAAAAAAGGCTGGGATCCTAAAAAATATGGTGGTTTTGATAGCCCAAATACTGCTTATTCAATTTTTGTTGTTGCTAAGGTTGCTAAAAGAAAAGCTCAGAAATTAAAGACTGTTAAAGAAATAGTTGGCATTACTATTATGGAACAAGCTGAGTACGAAAAGGATAATATTGCCTTTCTAGAAAAGAAAGGTTATCAAGATATTCAAGAAAAGTTGCTTATCAAACTGCCGAAATATAGTTTATTTGAACTGGAAAATGGTAGAAGACGGCTTCTAGCTAGTGCTAATGAATTCCAAAAAGGCAATGAATTAGCCTTATCTGGAAAATATATGAAGTTTTTATATTTGGCTTCACGTTACGATAAGTTATCATCTAAAATAGAGAGTGAGCAACAAAAGAAACTATTTGTTGAGCAACACCTACACTATTTCGATGAGATTTTGGATATTGTTGTGAAGCATGCGACTTGCTATATTAAAGCAGAAAATAACTTAAAAAAAATTATCAGCCTCTATAAGAAAAAAGAGGCCTATAGCATAAATGAGCAAGCCTTAAATATGCTGAATTTATTTATATTTACTAGTCTAGGTGCTCCATCAACATTTGTATTTTTTGATGAGACAATTGATCGTAAGCGGTATACCACATCAAGTGATGTCTTAAATGGTATATTGATTCAGCAATCAATAACAGGCTTATATGAAACGCGTATTGATTTAAGCCGATTTGGAGGTGACTAATGGGTTGGCGAACTCTTGTGGTAAATTCACATTCAAAATTATCTTATAAAAATAATCATTTAATATTTAAGGATACTTCTCGGACAGAATTAATCCACCTGTCCGAGATAGATGTCTTGTTACTTGAGACAACTGATATTGTTTTGACTACTATGCTTATAAAAAGACTAGTAGATGAAAATGTTCTTGTTATTTTTTGCGATGATAAAAGATTACCAACAGCTGTTTTAACACCATTTTACGGTCGACATGACTCAAGTTTACAGTTATCTAAGCAAATCAGTTGGAGTAATGATTTAAAGGCACAGGTCTGGACTCAGATTATAGCACAAAAAATACTAAATCAAAGTTTATTTTTAGGTGCCTGTGGTTACTATGAAAAATCACAGTCTATTATTGAGTTATACAATGGTTTGGAAGTTTTTGATCCAAGTAATCGTGAGGGGCACTCAGCACGTATTTATTTTAACACCCTTTTTGGAAGAGATTTTTCAAGACATCAGGATAATGTGATTAATGCCGGTTTAGATTATGGTTATACCCTTTTATTGAGTCTGTTTGCGCGTGAGTTGGTTATGACTGGCTGTATGACGCAATTTGGTTTGAAACACTCCAATCAATTCAATCATTTTAATTTTGCTAGTGATATCATGGAACCCTTTCGGCCAATTGTTGATCAGATTGTTTATGAGAATAGAAGTCTTAGCTTTGTTCAGATGAAACGGCAGCTATTTGCAATTTTTTCAAATACCTATAGTTATTATCATAAAGAAATGTATTTATCGAATATTGTTAGTGACTATACCAAGAAAGTTGTGAAAGCGCTTAATAACGGAGGAGAAGGAGTTCCTAAATTTAGGATATGAGTTATCGGTATATGCGTATGTTACTTATGTTTGATATGCCAACAGATACAGTTGATGATCGGAAAGCATATCGCAAATTTCGTAAATTTCTTTTAAGTGAAGGGTTTATAATGCACCAATTTTCAATATATAGTAAATTACTGCTTAATAATTCTGCTAACCTAGCTATGATAGACCGGCTTCAAGAAAATAATCCTAAAAAAGGAACTATTACTTTGTTGACAGTTACAGAAAAACAGTTTGCGCGAATGATTTATTTGAATGGCAGCAGAAATACAGCTATCGCAAATTCTGATAGTCGCATTATTTTTCTAGGTGAAGACTATTGTGATGAATCTTAATTTACCAATTCTTGACCAGCCGTTACCACTTGAATCACATACTATTTTGGCTATTGAAAATGTTTCACTTTATGCTACTTTGGTTAGCTATTTTTATCAATACACAGAAACAAGTCATTTGAAATTGTTTGACAAAAAATTAAAAGCATTAAAGGAATCAGAAATAATGATTATAACAGATGTTTTAGGCTATGATGTGAATGCGCCTGGATTATTAAAAATGGTTCATGCAGATTTGGAAGAACAACTAAATGAAAAGCCAGAAGTGAAATCAATGGTTGATAAGTTAGCAGCAACTATCACAGAATTAATTGCCTTTGAATATCTGGAAAATGAACTTGACTTAGAATATGATGAGATTACTGTTCTTGAATTGATTAAAGCTTTAGGAGTTAAAGTTGAAACAAGGAGCGATACTATCTTTGAGAAATGCCTTGAAATTCTTCAAATTTTCAAATATCTAAATAAGAAAAAATTACTTATTTTTGTTAATTGCGGCTCTTACCTTAATCAAGAAGAGTAAAAACAATTATTTGAATATATTGACTTATCGCAAGAGTGTGTTTTATTTTTAGAACCCCGTCAATTATATGATTTTCCACAATATATTTTAGATGATGATTTTTTCCTTTTAGATTACAATATGGTATAATAGATGAGGAAGTAACTTTAAAAAATGAATTCTTCGAAGTTGAGGATTTGTATTGGATAAATAGTGTGAGTATGAATTTCGCGGAAAAATTTTCTGCGAGGTTTTAGAGCTATGTTATTTTGAATGATTCCAAAACTTCGTCTTTCCATTGCAGGTACAATTTTTTGTTTTAGAGCTATGTTATTTTGAATGATTCCAAAACCACACAAAAAACCGCCCAGAATTAACTGAGGTTTTAGAGCTATGTTATTTTGAATGATTCCAAAACGACTTGCTTCATAACAGCGAGTTTAAACTGGTTTTAGAGCTATGTTATTTTGAATGATTCCAAAACTAGTAAATCAGCTTGGTAAAAAGATAAATAATTTTAGAGCTATCTTATTTTGAATGATTCCAAAACAGCTGGCGCTCAATCGTGTATCGGCAGAACGTTTTAGAGCTATGTTATTTTGAATAATTCCAAAACTGATAAAATCTCAATGTGGTTGGAGTATGAGTTTTAGAGCTATGTTATTTTGAATGATTCCAAAACCTTACGTGCTGAGTTTACTCGTAGCAACCAGTTTTAGAGCTATGTTATTTTGAATGATTCCAAAACTCTTTTTTCATGATATACTTAATGAGTAAGTTTTAGAGCTATGTTATTTTGAATGATTCCAAAACTGGATCTGGAGTTGGATCTGGAACTGGAGTGTTTTAGAGCTATATTATTTTGAATAATTCCAATGAGGTGATTTAACGTTATCAGTGATAAAGGCTTGTTGATTTTTCTATGCAAACCCTTACATTTTTTGCTATAATGGTAAAAAATAAGAGGAGACTGTTAATGGAGAAGACATTTTTTATGATAAAGCCTGATGGTGTTCAACGGGGATTAATGGGGCAGATTTTAAGGCGCATTGAGAGACGAGGGTTTAGAATAGAGCAACTGCAGATGATAAGACCAAGTCGCGAGCTTTTGGATAGTCATTACCAGCATCTAAGAGGTAAAGTTTTTTACCCTTCTTTGCTTGATTACATGATGAGCGGTCCTCTTTTAATCGGAATACTTTCAGGTAGTGATGTTATTGCGTCTTGGCGTACTATGATGGGAGAAACCAATCCCAAAGATGCCTTGCCAGGGACCATTCGTGGAGATTTTGCTCAGGCGCCGGAAGCTAATGCTCCGATGATGAATTGTGTTCATGGTTCTGATTCACTAGATTCTGCTCGGCGTGAAATAGAACTTTGGTTTGGTGGGGCAACTGAAGACAGTAACTAAAACGGTAGATGAACTCTATCGTTTTTCGCTTTGTGTGTCTTTTAGACCGTTTCACACAGAAGGTGGGAAATAATCAACCATTCACATCAGCGGGTGCTAGCGGTGCTTACACCAAAATAATTCCAGACACGATATAATAAAGGTGTTTAGGCCAATTGTAGAGCTAAAGGAGTAAAAGTATGACATAAAAAGGAAAGCAATACTGCTAACAAAGGAAAATACAGTATTTCATCTATCTGTCGTTGGCTGAACATGCTCCGTTTCAGTTATTAGGATAAAACCGAAGTGTTAGTATTTGAAGCAGTGCTTGAAGAATCGGTACAGAAAAGTGTTGCCTTTTTACCTATGACTAAGAAAAGAACTGACAAAATATCCGACAATAAGATATCTGAGCGGAAAAGCAACTATCTTTTCCCGATTTAGAGACTCATTTTGGGGCTTGTGGCTTACTTAGTTATTCTGATTACAGAGTTTATGTGTCAAAAGTTTTCAATGCTAACAGGTTATTGTTTTTGTTAGCTCTTCTTAGTAGTACTATTTTCTTAGTTTTATGGCCTTGTAAATAAAAATACTGCTTTAATTCAAGAGATAGCATCAGCACTAAAGAAAAGTATGATAACAATACTAAATGTGAATGAGCTAAAGCTAACTTATATGAACCTAATGAACTACATAAGGTTTGCATAAAGCGTAGGAAGGAAGCTTTTTGGTTTCTGTTTTGCTTCCTTTTGTTACTTTTCCTTAGTTAGGGAATTGCTATTTTCGGTTGTAATGTGGCTGATATTAAAGAAAGGGTATATACTGAACGATGTTTTACCCCTTTTAGTTTGCTTACTTTTTTACAATATCTATTTATGTCTTTATAGTTGCGGGTATTATGGTGTATAATGAGGGGAAGTCTATTTATCGTTTTGACTATAAGTATCATACTTACTGTTCTGATCGCAATTTAAGAGTTTGGGATAAGATCAATAACAACTCATTAAGCAAGTTTGTGTCGGCAAAAGAACTGCCTTCCCATATTCTTTCTGTCATTTTTATCTTAGCTTTCTTCAACTTCTTAATAGTTTGATTTTACAACTTCTGTTTTATATTGAAAGAACTAAACAAGTAGATGAAATGTTTCCAGACATATTAGCGTGAGCAATCCAGTATAAACAAAACGAGAAAGCCCTAGGGCAAACAGAAGAAAGGCCTAATGTCAATATCCTAAAAATAGGCGGGTAGGCTGCCTAGAAAAGAAAGAAAAATAGTAGTGATGAAAGTGATAAAGAAGTTTTTAAACAATGAAGTTATATCATATTTGATTTTTGGTGTGATGACCACATTAGTCTACGTGATTATGCGCGTGATTATATTTAACCTAACCACACTGGCAAGTCTATCAGCCACTTTAGCAAGCATCATATCCATTCTTTTTGCTTTTGTGACGAATGATATTATTGTCTTTAAACAGGCACGAGAGGGCTGGTTTAAACGTCTGATAAAGTTCTTTGCTGCTAGATTACTTACCTTACTTTTAGACGTCGCCTTGGCATATCTATTGGTAGAGAAGTTTCCTTATCTTATCGGCCAATTTGTAAAAAATGATATTCACATGGTTAACACGATTGAAACACTGTTGGGACAAGTATTAATTATTGTATTGAACTATGTCTTAAGTAAATTATTCGTATTTAGAGATAAGAGTCCTTTGTAACTGGGACAAAATTATAGTTTAAAAAAAATCTAGCTTCCAAAGAGTTCAGAGACCCTTATTAATGGAGTCGTTTATTGGTCATTTAAGGCTACTTGTGTAAAACACAATCTCTCATTAAGTCATATAAGGACCCTGGCAAGAAATTTAAGGATTGCCTACAAAGAAACTATTGAGAAGCTAATGGTTCAAAAAAAGGACTGCGTATTAACAATATGGAAATTTATTTTGGACAAAATAAAACGATTTTTCAGTAACTTGATACAGTTTGAGTTTGAGTTAAAAAGAGTTGACAAAAAGCTGACAGGTATCGGGATCAGCAGTTAGCCAATTTAAGAAACGACAAACAAAAGCTAGGAAAGAGGCTATCAAACTACTTTCTGAGTTAACAAAGAGACCAATTGAAGACTTTCAATACTGTTCGTTGTTTAGAAGAAAATATTAACAAGCATCATGTGCGTGATTCTTGTTAGGTAGGCATTTTACTTTTATTAATAAGTAAGTTAAATCATATGTGATATAATAAAAAATAGTTTAAGAAAGGGGCTCCATACCTATGAAGAAAAACTTATTATATGGTTTATTAATCATTAGTTCGCTAACATTAGTTTCTTGCTCTTCTACAGATGCTTCGAAAGGAAACATATCTACTAGCAAAATTGTTAAAAAATCGGCGAAAAAGATGACTAAGGGCGAAAAAATGAAAAACTCTTTAACACATGTTAAGGTAGGGGATTTTAATAAAGGTGGTAAAGACGGCAGCTCTAAAGATGAAGTTGTCAAATTATTAGGTAAAGAGACATCAGCAACAAAAAATGATACAGTAGAAACTCTGATGTGGAAAACTGGCAAAGTAAGGATTGATGTTGGTTTTATAAATAATAAGGTTGTTAGTAAGGCCATTACTGGTTTTTTATATAAAAGAGACAAGGTTATTAGTCTTGATGACTTTGATGCTATAAAAACAAAGACAAGTTATGAAATTGTTACTGATAAATATGGTCAACCTGATGAATTAGCAACCACGGTCATGAATGGAAGTGAACAAACTACTGGTGTATGGTATTCCAACATCAAGGGTGAGAATGATAAAGCAAATATGACTCTAAATTTTACAGATGGAAAACTGACTCAAAAAAATCAAATAGGAATAAAATAAAAAGGGCAGTAAGCCCTTTTTATTATGGATAGATGAAGATTAAATCACTTGTTACCCAGCTTTCTCTCCAATGCACTTGATAAAGTGCATTGTTGTAGTTAGATTCTGAGAATAAGAAACTGCCATCAGCATTCACGTGTTCTACAAAACCTACATGACCCCAACCATTCCCATCCTTAGGGAAAATAACCGCAGCTCCAACTCTAGGAGTCTTGCCAATACCGTAGTGCTGAATTAGGGCATTGCTAGGCCATTGGTTAGCATTTCCTAAATAAGCATAGATGTTAATACCTAATTGAGCAAATCTATTGTAAACATACCAAGTGCATTGACCAGGTGCATAGGCATTACCAGGATATGTTTGACCATTAGGAAGCGGGTTTGCAAGAAGCCCACGATATTGTTCAGGGAAGGTATAAGAATTAACTCCTGAATAGCTGACCCCTAGTTTAACTGAAGATAATTGTTGGTCTGTAAGGTTGTAGCCAGTTGTACTTCCATCTGTATGATCCACATATACTGCAACATGATATGTTCCAGCTATATTTTTATGATTTTTTACATCAACGTGAGCAGTAAAGAGACCGTTAGCTGATTTTTCATTTACTTGATACCAAAATAAATTCTCTTGCATGGCTTGTGACCAAACAGCTACTCTTATAGCTTTAACTGCTTTTTCATTGTCGACAGGACTTGCAACAACATCAAATTTCCCGTTAATACCATTATAGTTGTCTACTCCAACAAATGTTTTATCTGTTTCAAAGGTAGTAGAAGTAAGTCCTTGATTCGTTTTTCCAGTCATGGTATTTGTGGCATAAGCCCCCACATTGTATTTACCAAGGTTATATTTATGATCTCTTAAGTTAATGGTTATTTTATATTGATTACTTGATATTTTAGTTGCAGCAGTCCATACAAGATCATCTTGCCCATCAGCTTCTGACCAAACGGGGATATTAATATCTTTGTAGTAACTTGGAACATTAGATAATATAAGGTCATAAGTTAAGTTATCTTTTTTACTAATAGACAAAGATTGAGGAACAGGATTAATGGTTACAGTCGATGCTAAACCATACACCTTTTGATTGTCTTGGTTAAAATAGACATGCACATTATAGTCACCCATGCCACCCTTTAATTCAGATAATGGAATATCCAATGTTCCATCCGGTTTTATTGTGTACCATTTTAAATCGTCTTGGTCATTTGCTTTGGACCAAATCGCAACTTTCCCTTCGACACCGGCAGGAATTGCTCGGTTGGCCCTTATCATAATATTATTAATATCAGATGTTATTGTTGGATTGTAAACGCTTATATTTCGAGTTCCAAAGTTAGTGCCTGAAGTAGTCCCGTCAGTGTAATCAATATAGGCATGGATAATATAATTACCTGGTTTGTAGTTGAAATCTTTAACATTAAATTTTACTTGTGCTGAGTTATTAGTTATTCTGTCCACAGTAAACCATTTTAGGTCATCGTTACCGTTTTCTTCAGACCAAATCGCAACTCTAAAACCTTTGATCGTTTTGGTGGTAGAATCGCCTTTTGCCTCAACAGTGAAAGTATCTGAGTGAGAATCATAATCATTAATTGTTGGAGTGATATTAGTTAATGCTTGAGGAGTAGTAGTTTCAGTTCTTGTAGTCGTATCTAAAGCAGAGGAATTGTCCTTTACAGAGCTACTAGGAGGTATCTGCATTGAGGAAGTAGGTGGCGTCCCTGAATTCGTATTATTGGTGCTATCTGCATTAATAATACTATTATTTAATAATAAAGAAGTAAGTAGAGCAGCAGTTGCCAGATAAGCTTTGTGTTTAGACATAACACATTCTCCTTTAATTTTTTTCAAATTAATTTTAATTGTTTTATTATTAGGAGTCAATTGGGAAAAAATTTTGGAGAGAAGTTTTTTTATATTAGACAATTGTGCATTTTATCCCGGGCAAATCGCCCCCAATAATAAATAAAAATTGGTCTGAGCACTATTATATATAGTCTAAAAGTCACTAAAAAAGACTCAAGCAGTTGCTTCCAACAACTGCTTGAGTGAACCTTCTAAGAAGGTGACTGATTATTTATTTATCTTAAAAATAACCGAACTGGTCAAAGTTTGCGCTTATTTCTTTGCTTAAGTTTACAATAGCAATTACTAGGCCGATCACAATGACAAAGATAGACAAATTTAGTATTGCCAGTTTTTTTCTCGCTTGTCTTAATAACTTTTAGTCGACCAAACCTCTCTAGTCAGGGCTGGTTTCTTTATCAAAGCAATTATATCAGAATAGTTAAGGAATGTTGTCCCCTTTTTTTGTAACAGCTAGCTTATCATATGATAGGTATTTAATTAAAGAATCACATTTCTTAATCACAATTCTCCTAGGCTTTGACCTGTTATTCTTATAGCAGTCTTGGCACTTTTTTGCTATAATAAGGGATAACGAAAAATGTGTATAGGAATTGAAATAAAAAATGAATAGTCAAGAATTGAAACAGCGCCAAGCAAAAATCAGAAATTTTTCGATTATTGCTCATATTGATCACGGAAAGTCAACCTTAGCCGACCGTATTTTAGAAAAGACGGAAACCGTCTCTTCGCGGGAAATGCAAGCTCAACTTTTGGATTCTATGGATCTTGAGAGAGAACGTGGAATAACCATTAAGCTTAATGCTATTGAGTTAAACTACACTGCTAAAGATGGTGAAACTTATATTTTGCACTTGATTGACACTCCAGGCCATGTTGATTTTACTTATGAGGTCTCTCGTTCCTTGGCTGCCTGTGAGGGAGCAGTTTTGGTTGTTGATGCAGCACAGGGGATTGAAGCCCAGACCTTGGCCAATGTTTATTTGGCCTTGGATAATGATTTAGAAATCTTACCAGTTATTAATAAGATTGATTTACCAGCTGCTGATCCCGAGCGGGTCCGTCAGGAAGTCGAAGATGTGATCGGCTTAGACGCCTCTGAAGCTGTTTTGGCTTCGGCCAAAGCGGGGATAGGCATTGAAGAAATCTTGGAACAAATTGTTGATAAGGTTCCTGCTCCAAGTGGCGATGTGGACGCTCCCTTACAAGCCTTGATTTTTGACTCTGCTTATGACGCCTATCGAGGGGTCATCTTACAGGTTCGCATTATCAATGGTATTGTTAAGCCTGGTGATAAGATTCAGTTGATGTCTAATGGTAAAACCTTTGATGTTACGGAGGTTGGGATTTTTACGCCAAAAACAGTAGGCCGCCAATTTTTAGCGACTGGAGACGTGGGTTATATTGCTGCGTCTATTAAGACCGTGGCAGATACCCGTGTAGGTGATACTGTCACGCTTGCCAACAATCCCGCTGCTGAACCTTTGCACGGCTATAAACAAATGAATCCTATGGTTTTTGCTGGTCTCTACCCTATTGAGTCCAATAAGTACAACGATCTTCGCGAAGCTTTGGAGAAGTTGCAGTTAAACGATGCCAGTTTGCAGTTTGAACCAGAGACTTCTCAAGCCTTAGGATTTGGCTTTCGTTGTGGTTTCTTGGGCCTCCTTCATATGGATGTCATTCAAGAACGCTTGGAACGTGAGTTCAATATTGATTTAATCATGACAGCGCCGTCTGTGGTTTACCACATTAATACCACAGATGGTGACATGCTTGCAGTATCAAATCCGTCCGAATTTCCAGATCCAACTAAGGTTGATAGTATCGAAGAGCCTTATGTCAAGGCGCAAATCATGGTTCCTCAGGAATTTGTCGGGGCCGTTATGGAATTAGCCCAAAGGAAGCGCGGCGATTTTGTGACCATGGATTATATTGATGATAACCGCGTCAATGTTATTTATCAGATTCCTCTGGCAGAAATTGTTTTTGACTTCTTTGACAAGCTAAAATCATCGACTCGAGGCTATGCTAGCTTTGATTATGAAATTTCAGAATACCGTAAGTCACAGTTGGTTAAAATGGATATCTTGCTCAACGCTGAAAAAGTTGATGCCTTGAGTTTCATCGTTCACAGAGAATTTGCCTATGAGCGGGGTAAATTAATTGTTGAAAAATTAAAGAAGATTATTCCGCGCCAGCAGTTTGAGGTGCCAATTCAAGCAGCTATTGGTCAAAAAATTGTTGCTCGTTCTGACATCAAAGCCTTACGGAAAAACGTTTTGGCTAAGTGTTATGGTGGGGACGTTTCTCGTAAACGTAAACTCTTAGAAAAACAAAAAGCTGGTAAAAAACGGATGAAAGCCATCGGCTCTGTAGAAGTTCCCCAAGAAGCCTTCTTAAGCGTTCTATCAATGGATGAAGATAGTAAAAAATAAGAAATGAAACCCACTGCAATGGTGGGTTTTTATTGTTTACCTATTGATAAGTTGGGAGAAAGAGGATAAGAGGCAAAAAGTTTTTTGTGAAGGCAATCAAAAGAGAATTTGTTACAATAATAAAAACGTCAATTCTAGTAAGGAGATTAGTCATGGAAGACAAGGAAGTTTTACGCAAACGCATTGGTGACCTAGCCTATGAGGTGACACAAGAGGCAGCAACAGAGCCAGCTTTTACAGGTCAGTATGATAACTTTTTTGAAAAGGGCATCTACGTTGATGTGGTCAGTGGGGAGGTTCTCTTCTCATCACTGGATAAATACCAATCAGGTTGCGGTTGGCCAGCATTTACGAAACCAGTAGAGAATAGACTTGTTACTAATCACGAGGACTCTTCTTTTGGCATGCACCGGGTTGAGGTGCGTAGCCGCAAGGCTCAGTCTCATCTGGGACATGTTTTTAATGATGGTCCTAAAGATAGAGGAGGCTTGCGATACTGCATTAATTCAGCAGCACTACGCTTTATCCCTTATGATCAGCTGGAAGCAGAAGGCTATGCCCAGTACTTAGATCTCTTTACAAATGAGGAAGGAAGAGACAGATGAAGGCCAATCAAGCAAGCATCCTTGCTCAAACAGCAGAATGGGTCAAAGCAAAACTTGCTGGCGAAGCCAGTGGTCATGATTGGTGGCATATTGTGCGCGTGGTTAATAGCACTAAAAAGATAGCTGAGATTGAAGGGGCAGACCCTTTTATTTGTCAAATGGCTGCGCTTTTACATGATATGGCCGATGAGAAACTGACTGCCGACCCGCAAGCTGCAGATCAAGAAGTGGCGGACTTTTTACTGTCTAAAAAACTTAGTGCAGATGACATTGCGGAAATTTTATACATTACACGACATATTTCTTTCAAAGCAGGTAAGGGTCAAAAACTTGCCTCTCTTTCGGCTAGAATTGTCCAAGATGCTGACCGGCTGGATGCCATCGGGGCTATTGGGATCGCGCGTTGTATGGCTTATTCTGGTTATAAAGGAAGGTTGATCCACGACCCTGAGCGACAAGCTCGCACTCATCTCACAGTGGCGCAATACCGCAATGGTCAAGACACGGCCATTATGCACTTTTATGAAAAATTATTACTGCTTAAAGATAGCATGAATACTGACTTTGGCCGTCAATTAGCTCAGCAAAGGCATCAGTTTCTAGAATTGTACTTAGAAGAATTTTATGCTGAGTGGGATGGGCTGCGCTAGCCATTTAGCAAGGACAGAAATGATACCTTTAGCAGAAAAAGAAAAGACTTGTCGGCTATTGAGGCGCTTTTACGTGAGATTTCACAGGTTCACCATGAGGTTCGACCGGACTTATTTAAGCCTGAATCCTTAAAATTTAGTTTGGAAGATTTGGTAGAGCGTCTAGGAAATCTGGATAAGCCGATTTTTGTTTATGAAGAAGATGGAAAAGTACTGGGTCATCTCTTTTTAGAATTTAAAATCTGTGACAAGAATGGACCTTATCCTAAGACATCTCTCTACATTGATGATTTGTGTGTTGCGCAAGAAAGTCGCCATCGAGGAATTGGTCAAAAACTGTTACAGTTTGCTGAGAGTTATGGTCGCAGTCAGGGTGCCTATCAGTTTTATGATAATGCTGGCTTCAGGCCTCAGCAAATTCAGATGGGAAAAATGCTTTAAGGGAACTCTTTTAGCTCAGGTTTCTTAAATAATAGAGAAAATATGATTTCAATAGGAAGAAGGTGAAGGCTTGCCTGTATTAAGGGATTATATTATTAAGCAGTCCAAGGCATCATTTAAAAGTTTGCCCTTGAATGAGTTGGATATTATTGCGATTAATGAAATTGGCTACCTTTCTTTTGATGATTTGGCAGGAATAAGGATTGATGAAAAGACTGAGATAAGCATTAAAGACATCAAAAAAGCTACCTCTCTTGACTGTCAAAAGACCATTTATAATTATTTGATTACTAAGGAGAGGTTAGAATTGTTTGAGGCCATGCAAGGCTCTCAACGTTTTCAAGATTTGGCTTTATCCCACTACGTTAACGAGGTTGATAGAGAATTTGAGAAACAATTTGCTGCAATGGTCTTTACCATACCTAGTATTAATCATGTTCAGATTGTTTTTCGAGGAACAGATGATAGTGTGATTGGCTGGAAAGAAGATTTCAAGCTTACTTATATGTCGGAAATTCCAGCTCAGCGTTCTGCCATTTCCTACCTTAGTTCCTACATTGGATCGCACCCTTCTCAGGAGGTTTTTGTGACCGGCCACTCAAAGGGAGGAAACTTAGCTCTTTATGCTTCCTGTTTTCTTTTGCCTCCTTTTCAAGCAAAGATTAAAAAAATTTATGCCTTAGATTCGCCAGGCTTACCAGAGAAACTCTTACAGAGGGAGGCTTATAAAGCAGTCCGTCGTAGGCTAGTCATTATAAGACCACAAGAATCCATAGTTGGGGTTATGCTCTACTGTGATGTCAAACCTAAAGTTGTTAAGAGTTTAGCTTATGGCCTTTTACAACATAAAACCTGTAACTGGCAGGTAGACCCAGAAGGGAGCTTGGTTACTGTTCCAAGTCAAACAGAACTAAGCCTTAGTTTAGAGAAAACCTTTAAAGACTGGACTAAGCAACTATCAAAACAAGACTTGAAACTGGTTTGTGATAGTTTTTTTGACACACTGATTTCCAGTGGAATCACGAGTTTAAATGCTTTCTCTTTTGATGAAAAAGCATTTGCTACCTTTTTTAAAGTTATCAGTTCTTTGCGCTCCATTGATCAAGCTAAAAAAATGATCATGCTCAAATCAATTCGCCAGCTTATCCATGATTATACTGGTTACCGTAAAAGAGCAGTAACTAAAAAGATAGAAAAACGTATGGGCCATTTCTTAAAAAAAGAACACAGATAAAACTGTTGTAAGAGAGATTATAGCAGCTTTTTTCACTCCTATGTTTTCTGCTTGACCTGGATCCTGGGGTCAATGCTATAATAAGGGAAAGAATGGAGGCAGTAGGATGATTGAAACGTTTAAAATGAGTGATGGTAATCGTATTCCAAGTTTGGGTGTTGGAACATGGTTGATAAGTGATGAAAAGGCGGAAGTTCTTGTATCACAAGCTCTGAAACTGGGATATCGTCATATTGATACCGCTCAAGCTTATGGCAACGAAGTTGGCGTCGGTAAGGGACTATTTCTATCAGGCCTTCCTCGAGAAGAGATTTTTCTAACCTCTAAAGTGGCTGCTGAACTTAAAAGCTACCAAGCAGTCACTGCATCTATTGATGCTTCCTTAAATAAACTAGGCCTCAATGATATTGATTTAATGCTTATCCATAGCCCACAGCCTTGGAATAAATGGCGGGATAAGACTAATGATTATGATCAGGGAAATTTAGAAGCTTGGCGAGCTTTAGAAGATGCCCAAAAAGCAGGTAAAGTTAAGTCCATCGGTCTGTCTAATTTTTTAAGAGAAGATATTGAAAATATTTTGAAGAATGGTCAGGTAAAACCAGCGGTTAACCAGATTTTAACACATGTCGGTAACGTTCCCTTTGACTTAATTGAATACTGTCAAAGGGAGGGGATTCTTTTAGAGGCTTATTCACCCATTGCTCACGGTCAGGTTCTAAAAGATAAGACAATCCAAGAATTGGCGAAAAAATATGCTGTTTCTCCGGCTTCCTTGTGTATTAAATATGTTCATCAACTTGGCATGGTTGCCTTGCCCAAAACAGAGAATCCAGAGCACCTCTTAAGCAATATGATGCTTGACTTTAACATTTCGCGACATGATATGGCATTACTGAACAAGCTTCAATTTACTGATTACGGAAACTATTCTACTTTCCCAGTTTTTAGTGGCAAATAGGAAGAAATGAAGATGAAGGCTTTATTTCTTTTTATTTTTCCTCTTGACTTAGAGTCCACTACAAGGAATAGAATGGAAGTATCAAGGAGGCAAATGAGGCCTTGTAGAAGATAAAAGTGATCTTGATGACTGGTAGAAGTCAAATGTTAAGGGCTAGGCTAGAAAAATTAACTTTGGCTAGAAAATTATTGTCGGAGATAAAGCCATTGAGACTACTAAATGGCTAGTTAAAACGACAGCAACTAGCTATGGCCATGTAAGCAGCTTCTATAGAGTGTCAATGAGAGTCCAGCTTGTGTTCACTGGAAAAGTTAGGGGCTATTCATTAGCTGATCAATGGGATAAGAAGATTATCATCTGCGACTTCAATGAAAACAGTTGGTTAGCAAAAGAGGTGACGGCGGCATGCTATTGTTTTAGATAGTCTTTTATATAAGGATAAGTTATCATAGTGGTGATGATGGTAGTTGCTAGAAATAGTATAGACTGATGATACCAGGTTTTAGAAATAGAGATTAGTCTAAAAAATGGTGACATATTAGTTTAAATGAGTATTTTCTCTTGACTTGAAGTTGACTCTAAGGTTCATAATGAAAGAAAGAGAAACGAGGTAAGCATATGAAAGCAGCAACCTTTATTAAGCCCGGTAAGATGATTATTACTGAGCGTGAGAAGCCAAGCATTGAGGCAGGCAGTGATGCTATTATTAAAATTGTCAGAGCTTGTGTCTGTGGCTCGGATTTATGGTGGTATCGGGGTATTTCAGCTCGTGAATCAGGGACTTATGCAGGCCATGAGGCTATTGGGATTGTGGAAGAAGTTGGGTCTGAGGTTACACATGTTGCTAGTGGCGATTTTGTCATTGTTCCTTTCACTCATGGTTGTGGACAATGTGCTGCTTGTAAAGCCGGTTTTGATGGCAATTGTACCAACCATGTGCCTGGGAAAAATAATGGTTATCAGGCCGAATACCTTCGCTACACGAATGCTGATTGGGCTTTGGTTAAAATTCCTGGCCAGCCATCAGACTATTCTGAAGAGCAACTCAATTCCTTATTAACCCTATCAGATGTCATGGCTACTGGGTATCATGCCGCAGTAACGGCGGAGGTTAAAGAAGGTGATACTGTAGTAGTTATGGGTGACGGTGCGGTTGGCCTTTGTGGGGTTATTGGTGCTAAGCTTTTGGGAGCAAAACGACTCATTGTTATGAGTCGCCATAAAGATCGTCAAGCTTTAGCCTTAGACTTTGGTGCGACTGATATTATTGCTGAACGTGGTGAAGAAGCCATAGAAAAACTTATGGCTCTGACACATGGTGAGGGTGCAGATGCTATTTTGGAATGTGTTGGCACAGAATTATCGATTGAAACGGCCATCCAATTAGGGCGTCCAGGTGCTATTGTTGGTCGTGTCGGCGTTCCACAAAAAGAGGTCATGAATACCAATAACCTTTTCTGGAAGAATGTTGGCTTGCGTGGTGGTATAGCTTCTGTAACAAGATGGGATAAAGAAGTTCTGCTTGAAGCTGTCTTAACAGGAAAGATTAATCCAGGTAAAGTGTTCACTAAAAGCTTTAGCTTAGATGATATTCAAGCTGCCTACGAGGCCATGGATCACCGTGAGGCCATTAAATCATTGCTAATTGTTAATCAGTAAGGGAGATGAGGATGCATATCAAAAAAGTAAGTAACTTAACTGGTGTTTCGGCTGATACCATTCGATATTATGAACGAATTGGACTCATTCCCGCAGTAGCTCGTAGTGAGTCGGGTATTCGGAACTTTTCAGAACACGATGTCAATGTTTTAGAGTTTGTCCGTTTCTTTCGCGGTGCAGGTGTTTCTGTTGAAAGTTTAATTAATTATATTAGTTTGGTAGAGCAAGGTGATGCCACTATTGAAGCACGCCTTAGTATTTTACAAGAGGAAAAAGAAGCTTTAGAAGGTCGTATAGATACTTTGCAAAAGGCTTTGGATCGACTTAATCATAAAATCGAAAACTATCATAATAAGGTGGTCCCAAGGGAACATGAATTGTTTGACAAGGACGAAAGTGAGGGATAGGTATGGACGAAGAAGTGAAAAATGGGCACTTTGCTATAGGCCAGAAAAATCCTTTTGGACAGTTTTTCATTGGTCACTCTTTTCTCAATAGATTAGCCAAGTCTCCTGATGGAAAAGTCTCAGTAGGTAAGGTGACGTTTGAGCCAGGCTGTCGTAATAACTGGCATGTTCATTTAGATGGCTTCCAAATCTTGCTGGTAACAGAAGGTCAAGGTTGGTATCAAGAAGAAGGTAAAGAAGCACGCTCTTTGAAAGCAGGAGATGTGGTGGTTACTGATAAAGAGGTTAAACACTGGCATGGCACAAGTAAAGACTCTTGGTTTTCCCACATTGCTATTACCTCAGGGGAGAGTCAGTTTTATGAAGAAGTCACAGATCAGCAATACCAAAGTGTTGAACACTCAAAAGAAGGTTTCCAATGGCAGAAAAAGTGACTAGAGCCGTGACGTCCAGGGTGAATTTGCCTCTAAGTTTGCGGAATGTAGTGACCATATCTTATTTGGCCAAATCTGGTCATGTGAAGAGCGACTATCAGCTAAAATGCCTTCTATTGTAAGTGTATCGGCTCTCATTTCTGGTGGGCATGTGTAACAGTCAGATCAGCATTTGCAAGGTGCTAAAGCTAACGCTGTTACAAAGGAAGAAATGTTAGAAATTAGGACCCACATTGCTTTTTATGTTGGCTGGCCAAAAACTTAGTCTGCTTTTAAGCGGGCTAAGGCTATTTGGTCAGAAGGATCAGTTTTTAGAGATTATTATCATATCTTTTTAGAGGAGGTTTGCCAGTGGATTATATGACATTAGGCCAAACAGGTTTAGAAGTATCAAAATTGTGCTTAGGCTGTATGAGTTTTGGAGATGCTAGTAAAGGCTTTCATTCAGGCTGGTTATTAGATGAAGAGGCCAGCCGCAAGATTATTAAGAAAGCTTTGGATATAGGTATCAATTTCTTTGATACAGCAAATACCTATGCTGCAGGAACCAGTGAGGAATATTTGGGACGTGCGATTAGAGATTTTGCTGATCGTGAGGAAGTCATTATTGCGACAAAGCTCTTTTTTGGTGATGGCCAGCATGAAGGCCGTAATACCAAGGGTTTGTCTCGTAAAGCTATCTTTAATCAGGTCAATGCTAGTCTAGAACGTTTAGGGACAGATTATATTGATTTGCTCTACATCCATCGGTGGGACTATAATACACCTATTGAAGAGACCATGTCGGCCTTGAATGATTTGGTTAGGGCTGGGAAAGTTCATTATCTGGGGGCATCTGCTATGTATGCTTGGCAATTCCAAAAAGCCCAAAATATAGCTGAAAAAAATGGCTGGACCAAGTTCTCTGTGATGCAGAACCATTACAATATGCTATATCGTGAAGATGAACGTGAGATGATACCCTATTGTCAGGATTCGGGTGTAGCCTTGGTACCTTATAGTCCTTTGGCTGCTGGGCGCCTTGTCCGTGATTGGGATGCGGACACTGCTAGGAGTAAAACGGATCAGACGGCGATGTCAAAATATGATAAAACACAGGAGCAGGATAAGGAAATCGTGAATCGGGTTGCTCAAGTGGCTGAAGCGCGTGGATGTAGTCGAGCTCAGGTTGCATTGGCATGGCTTTGGCAAAAAGGCATTCACTCTCCTATTGTTGGTGTCACTAAAGAAAAGTATTTGGATGATTTTATGGGAGCTTTTAAGCTAGTATTGACGGCAGAGGAGATGAAACTTCTGGATGAGAAATACTTACCTCATCAAATTGTTGGCGCGCTCTAATCACCATTGGCCTTGTAGACATGCAAGGCTTTTTACAATTTACAAACTTTCTTAAAAGTTTTATAATAGTCTGCAGAAAAGGAGACGATATGTTATTAATCCAGAAGAAGGTTCCAGGTGTTCTCATTTGTTTGATGATTGCTATTCCAGCCTGGTTCTTAGGTCAGGCTGTGCCTATTATCGGCGGTCCTGTTTTTGGGATCCTATTAGGTATGCTTCTTGCTTTCTTTTACCACCGTCGTGATAGAGGCCAAGATGGGATAGCCTTTACTTCCAAGTATATCTTACAAGTAGCAGTGGTTCTTTTAGGCTTTGGTCTTAATCTGACACAAGTTGTAGCAGTTGGTCTTTCTTCTTTACCTATCATTGTATCAACAATCGTGACAGCTTTACTTGTCGCTTTTTTCCTGCAAAAGGCCTTACGAATTGATGCCCACACGGCAACTTTAGTTGGAGTGGGTTCCTCTATTTGTGGTGGTTCAGCTATTGCGGCAACGGCACCTGTCATAGGTGCTAAAGATGATGAGATTGCTAAGGCCATCTCTGTCATTTTTCTTTTTAATATTATTGCCGCTCTTCTCTTTCCGAGTTTGGGTCAACTATTAGGTTTGTCTAACCATGGCTTTGCTCTTTTTGCGGGTACAGCTGTTAATGATACATCGTCAGTCACAGCAACTGCAGCTTCTTGGGATGCTTTGCACCAGGCTAATACTCTGGACGAGGCCACCATTGTTAAATTAACACGGACGCTAGCTATTATTCCTATCACCTTAGGATTAGCCTCTTATAAAGTCAGAAAAGAGAAAGAGTCACCTGCTCAAAAAGATTTTAATTGGAAGAAAGCCTTTCCGACCTTCATTCTTTTCTTTTTAGTGGCGTCCTTAATCACAACCATGATTTCAGCTTTGGGAATGGACCTAGCTTTATTTGAAAGCTTAAAAATACTCTCAAAATTTTTTATTGTCATGGCTATGGTGGCTATTGGTCTCAATACCAATTTAGTGACATTAGTTAAAAGTGGTGGAAAAGCTATTATCCTAGGGGCTTGTTGTTGGGGTGCAATTACTTTTGTGAGCCTTCTGATGCAAGTTTTATTAGGGGTTTGGTAGGTCTAACTAGTCATTGGAGAATGGCTAGTTTTTTGTTTTCTAGTCTTATTTTGGGGGATAAAGCTAGGACTTGCAGGACCTCTGAACTTTTGATAGTCTATTAATAATAGAAAGATTTTGTACGAAGGTGGTGGGACTATGGCTGTGCTTAAAAAGGTGGTTTTTTTTAGTTTAGAAATCATTGTCTTTACGGTTTTTATTTTTAATCTAGCAACTTTGTTTCCCATTCCTTACCTTGGTTCCATTGCTAACCATTACACGGTGCCCTATGTTCGCATCTGGCTTCCTCTCTTATTTATCTTATGCTTGATTAGTCTTTATGTGTCATTAAGCCATAAGAAGAGTAAGTGGCCTCTTGTTAATGCCATTATTGCTTCTCTGAGTTTAATGATGGGCATTTATATCATTCTCATGATTCAGACCCATGTTAATCAGTTAGGTGGTGGGATTTCTTTTTTAAAATCCTATCAGGTAGAAGATACTTCAGGTATTTCTGTAGATGTTAAGACTTATAGTAGCTCGGAATTAGGAGATGTCAAATTAAACGTCTATTATAAGGAAAATAATGTAAAAAATAAGCCTGTTCTTGTCTATATTCATGGGGGAGGTTGGATTGCAGGGCATCGCTCTTCTCATTCTTACTATTGGAAAAGTTTTGCCAGAGACAATTACGTAGTGGTTAGTTTAGACTATAACCTTTCTAATAAAGAGCGTCACCTATCTGATAGCACAGAAAAACAATTAACCAAAGGTTTTGCCTGGATTGCCAACAACATTGAAAATTATGGGGGTTCGACTGAACGTCTTTACACGACGGGAGTTTCAGCTGGTGGTAATTTAGCTCTTGAACTTTCTTATAAAATTAATAGCGGTGTTTATAAATGGGCAGACGGTACTAGACTACCCAAAATAACTGCGGTGGCGGTGTCCTATCCTGTTGCCAGTCCCAAAGCTTTTTATGAGAATAGTGACCTGGTTAAGGGAGATATTGCCAAGTATATGGTTGTGTCCTATCTAGGAGGACGTCCGGATCAGTTGCCTCATAAATATGCTCAACTGACGCCTAAAAATGCCATTTCACCCCAAAGTCCGCCAACCTTGTTAATGGCAGGACAGCGTGATACCTTGGTTCCTCAGGAGCCTACCTACCATTTGGCCCAAGTTCTGACAAAAAAGAAGATTCCAAATAAACTGGTTATCATTCCTTTTACAAATCATGCCTATGATCGGATTAATGGTAATCTGGGGAGTCAGGCTTATTTAAACCTAAGTAAAGACTGGTTTAAAACCTATCCTGAAAAGGCAGGTGGGCATAAGCAGTAAACTATTTTCTAAAGGTTAATTATGTTAGACTAATAGTATAATCAGGGTCACTTATCAGTATTAAAAGGAGATTTCGTGAGAAAATATTTACAAGAATTTGAAAAAGAAGTTTCAGACTATTTAGAGATGATTTTGTCCTTCATCTTGATGCTTGCTATGGCTTTCTTTGCCTTTGCACTTTTGCAAGATATGACTGGTTTTATGTCTAGTAGTATAGATGATTTAGAATTATTTGATCTTGTTCTGGCTAGAGCTATGGCACTAGCAGTTGGCATTGAGTTGATAAAGATGATTTCAAACCCTAGTCCCAAAACAGTAATTGAAGTCCTTTTGTTTGCCTTAACCCGTCAGTTGATTGTTGACCATCCTAACATGTTAAACTTTCTCTTTGGTATTATAGCTGTAGCTGTTTTGTTTGCTATTCGTAGGTATCTCTTTGTCAAAATGGACAATGCGACTCATATGGTGGTTCGTGGTAGTTATAAGTTGAAAATGGTTAATATCCTGGCACGAACTCATATTCAAGGCGAAAAAGAAGATACCCTAGCTAGTTTGATCATGCGTCACTTAAAAGCTGACCATAAGACGGTTTCGGTTGGATCAGTTGTTTATTTGGAAAACCTTGCTTTAAGAGTTGATAAAATGCATGGTGATGTGATAAGTCGGGTTGAAATTATTAAATATGATTATTAAAAAGTGGCTTAGTTTAACTGAGCTGCTTCTTTATTTTCAAGAATCAAGCTGGGGAATAAGAAAGAAGTGATAATTTAAAGATTTCTGAAAAATTCATGATAAGACTTACAACTTGTCCTAAAATCAGGTAAACTGGTTTCTAAAGTATTAATAGTTAGTGATAAACTAGCAAGCTTTAGGAGGAGTTATTTATGAAAGAAAAATTGACTTATTTGCAACCCTATGCCATCTCATTATTGAGGATTGTAGCAGGTTATATGATAATGTTCCATGGCTTAGATAAAGTTTTTGGACTTTTTGGTGGTAAGGTTCCTTTAGCATCTTTAATGGGAATTGGTGGCCTTATTGAATTGCTTGCAGGCTTATTGATAATGATTGGACTTGGAACACGGTTAGCTTCTTTTATACTCTCTGGACAAATGGCAGTTGCATACGTCATGTTTCATGGCTTAGCGGGAAATATTTTCTTGCCTTCAGTCAATAAAGGCGAATTAGCAGCTTTGTATGCCTTTGTTTTCTTGCTTTTTGTTTTCACAGGAAGTGGTGTATTAGGTCTCGATAACTTCTTGTCAAAAAACAAGTCACTATAAGAGGAAAGAGCCTGTAAAAGGCTCTTTTTTAAGTCTTCAGTAGTTGAACATAAGCCGTTATAGCAAGAAGGCTAAGTATTGCTAGACAAATAGGAGATAATAGAAGCTAGTCGTTTTTCTCTCACTATTTTTTTGTGTTATAATGGTTAAAATTTCTCTTGATTACTTTTGAAAGGATTTCAATGACATACCAATTTTTATTATTTGACCTTGATCACACCTTACTGGACTTTGATAAGGCAGAAGATATGGCACTAACTGCCTTGTTAAAAGAATGTAAAGTAACAGATATTCAAGCCTATAAAGATTATTATAGTCCCATGAACAAAGCAATGTGGAGAGGCCTAGAGCTTAAACTATTAAGTAAAAAAGAGCTGGTTAATACCCGGTTCACCAAATTATTTGAGCATTTTGGTCATACTGTTGATGGTGTTTATCTGGCAGAAAGGTATCAGGCACATCTTAAAAACCAGGGACAAAGTTATCCTGGGGCTAAAGCCTTATTGGAGACCTTGAAGGCAGCTGGTTTTGCTATTTATGCAGCGACCAACGGGCTTAGTCAGGTTCAGACTAGCCGTTTAGAAAAATCAGGTTTAGCAGTATTTTTTGAAAAGGTTTTTGTTTCGGAATCCTCTGGCAGCCAAAAGCCTGATAAAGCTTTTTATGACTGGATAGGTGATCAAATTCCTAATTTTAATCCAGCAGAAGCTTTAATGATTGGCGATAGTCTGACTGCTGATATTCAAGGGGGGATCAATGCTGGTATTGATACGGTTTGGTACAATCCCAAATGCTTAGACAATCAAAGTTCTGTTCAAGCCACCTATCAAGTTAGTCATTATCAAGAGCTCCTAGCCATTCTTCATTTAAATGAAACCTAGTTGTTTTAAGGGATTACTAGCATATTTGTCCTGACTTTCCTAGTCCAATAGGGCTTAGTGCTAAGTCCTTTTTTGATAAGTTTAAAATGTTTTAGAAATTATTAGATTTCCATAGCGTATTTTTGAAATCGGTATCATTTTCTGATAGACTTTAATTAATAACAAAAGGAGGCTTATTATGGCTTATAAAACAATTTACCCTTTTACAAATGAAGTTCTTAAAGAATATGAGAACACTAGCGATGCACAATTAGAAGAGGTGCTTGAAAGAGCCCACAAGCTTTACAAGGAATGGCGTCAGAATGACCATTTAGAAGAACGTAAGGAGCAATTGCATCAAGTTGCAAGTATCTTACGACGTGATCGGGACAAGTATGCGGAAATCTTGACCAAAGATATGGGAAAACTTTTCACCGAAGCTCAAGGTGAAATTGAGCTTTGTGCCGATATTGCCGATTACTACGCTGATAATGCTGATCACTTTTTAGAAGCAACACCACTTGCTACTGATAGTGGCGAAGCCTACTACATCAAACAAGCTACAGGTGTTGTGCTTGCGGTTGAACCGTGGAACTTTCCATATTATCAAATCATGCGTGTCTTTGCGCCAAACTTTATCGTTGGTAATCCAATGGTCTTAAAACATGCTTCAATCTGTCCTTGGTCAGCTCAATCTTTTGAAGAGTTAGTTAGTGAAGCGGGAGCTGAAAAGGGGGCTTTCACTAACCTCTTTGTCTCTTATGATCAAGTTTCAACAATTATTGCTGATAAACGTATTGTCGGGGTCTGCTTAACCGGCTCTGAACGTGGTGGTGCGTCTATTGCGGAAGAAGCAGGTAAAAACTTGAAGAAAACAACCCTTGAACTAGGGGGCGATGATGCCTTTATTGTTCTTGATGATGCTGATTGGGATGAATTAGAAAAAGTGCTTTTCTTCTCACGTTTATATAATGCTGGTCAAGTATGTACCTCTTCAAAACGCTTTATTGTCCTTGAAAAAGACTATGACCGTTTCAAAGAATTGTTGACTAAGGTTTTCAAAACAGCTAAATGGGGTGACCCAATGGACCCAGAAACAAGCTTGGCACCATTGTCATCAGCTCAAGCTAAAGAAGATGTTTTAAAACAAATCAAGTTAGCGGTTGACAATGGGGCGGAATTGGTTTACGGTGGCGATGCTATTGACCATCCAGGTAACTTTGTCATGCCAACAATTATTGCTGGTTTGACAAAAGATAATCCAATCTACTATCAAGAGATCTTTGGACCAGTTGGCCAAATCTATAAAGTGGCTTCAGAAGAAGAAGCCATTGAAGTGGCAAATGATTCTAATTATGGTCTTGGTGGAACAATCTTCAGTAGCAATAAAGAACATGCAGAAGCGGTAGCCGCTAAAATTGAAACTGGTATGTCCTTCATCAATTCAGGCTGGGCTTCACTTCCAGAACTGCCATTTGGTGGTATTAAAAATTCAGGTTACGGCCGTGAGTTGAGTGAACTAGGTTTTAACGCATTTGTCAACGAACACCTAATCTACACACCAAAAAAATAAGAGGGTTGACTAAAATAACTGAAGGCTTAGAGGGAAACTTTTAAGCCTTCTTTTTTTAAGAAAAGGAGTTACTCTTGGCCTCAAAGTCTTTGCTATTGATATGTCTGGAATATTCTTAAATAATCAGAAGGATTAGGAAATGTTGGCTATGGCTGGTAATTCCCACCTTAAATGTGGCTAAGAAAGTTAGGGAAGTAGCAATCCTTATCACGTCGAGTAGTAGTGATTGTGGTGTGATGGCAGTGATGAAAAAGGTTACAGATACTTAAGGTAGCTTCCTGCGGATTTATAAGAGCTGATAAGGTCAGCTTTTTTTTGGGGCAAAAGTTTAAAAATTTGGTAAAATAAGGACATGAATGAACTGATCAAACACAAATTAGAATTGCTACCAGACAATCCTGGTTGCTATTTACATAAAGATAAGAATGGCACTATTATTTATGTTGGGAAAGCCAAAAATCTGCGAAATCGTGTTCGCTCTTATTTCAGAGGGAGTCATGACACTAAAACGGAGATGTTGGTGTCAGAGATTGCTGATTTTGAGTTTATCGTGACGGGGTCAAATACTGAGGCCCTACTTTTGGAAATTAATCTGATCCAGAAAAATATGCCCAAGTATAACATTAAACTCAAGGACGATAAATCCTATCCTTTCATCAAAATCACGAATGAGCTGTTTCCACGTTTACTGATTACGCGCCAAATTAAAAAGAATGATGGCCTTTATTTTGGTCCCTATCCAGATTCTTATACAGCTAATGAAGTTAAAAAGTTACTTGATCGTATTTTCCCTTTTAAAAAATGCACAAATCCAGTCAATAAAGTTTGTTTTTACTACCATTTGGGGCAATGTAAGGCTCATACGATTTGTCATACTGACAAAGCTTACTGGGATGGATTGGTTGAAGATGTTAAGCTTTTTTTAAACGGTAAAGATGATAAAATTGTTGATAATCTAAAAGAAAAAATGACTCTAGCTGCTGAAAATATGGAATTTGAACGGGCGGCGGAATTTCGTGATTTAATTTCTGGGATAGCTAAGCTCCGAACTAAACAACGAATAATGAGTAAGGACCTAAAAGATCGGGATATCTTTGGTTACTATGTGGACAAAGGTTGGATGTGCGTGCAAGTTTTTTTTGTTCGTCAGGGAAAACTCATACAGCGGGACGTGAATATGTTTCCTTACTATAATGAAGCAGAAGATGATTTTTTGACTTATATAGGTCAATTTTATCAGGATAAAAGGCACTTTATCCCAAGAGAAATCTTTATTCCTGCTGAGGTGGATCAAGAATTGGTTGAAGCAATTGTTCCTACTAAAGTCATCAAACCCCAAAAGGGTGAGAAGAAGCAACTGGTTGCCTTGGCAACAAAAAATGCCCGTGTTAGTTTGCAACAAAAATTTGACCTTTTAGAGAAAGATTTGAAGAAAACACAGGGAGCTATTGAAAGCCTTGGACAACTAATGGGGATAGCTCGTCCTGAAAGAATTGAAGCTTTTGATAACTCCAATATTCAAGGAACAAGTCCTGTTGCTGCTATGGTGGTTTTTGTTGATGGTAAGGCTAGTAAGAAAGATTACCGTAAGTTTAAGATTAAAACAGTCCATGGTCCAGATGACTATGCCAGTATGCGCGAGGTAATCTACAGGCGTTATAGTCGTGTTTTAAAAGATGACCTTATCGCACCTGATTTGATTATCATTGATGGTGGTCCTGGTCAGGTTAATATTGCAAAAGAGGTGGTCCATGGTCAGCTCGGTCTTTCCATTCCGATTGCCGGCTTGCAAAAAAATGATAAGCATCAGACGCAGGAATTGCTTTTTGGAGACCCATTAGCTGTCATTGATCTTCCTAGAAATTCAGAGGTCTTTTTCTTGCTTCATCGGATTCAAGATGAGGTTCACCGCTTTGCTATTACCTTCCACCGTCAGGTTCGAAGTAAGAATTCATTCTCTTCAAAATTGGATGGGATAGGCGGTCTTGGTCCAAAGCGTAAGCAAGTACTTTTGAAACATTTTAAGAGTCTAACAGCTATTCGTCAAGCCAGTCTAGATGATATTACCTCCTTGGGCATTCCCCAAAAAGTCGCCCAAACATTGCTGGCATCTTTTAATAGTTAGCCTTACAAAAAACCTCTACTTACAATAGAATAAGTAGAGGTTCTTTTATCTTACTTTAAAAAGACTATTTTTGACTTTCTTGAACTTCTTTGAGAAGTTGAGAGAAGGGTTTTAAGCCTTGAGCCTTATAGGTTTCGGTAAAGCTTTTAATTGTTTCTGGGCTAAAGGTGTTAGGGTCTAGCTTTAATTGTTCAACAGGAAGTGGTCGTTCATTTGCGATTTTAACATCTATAACGATAGGGCCGTCTGTTTGACTGGCCTCCTTAAAGGCAGTTTCTAAATCATCACGGGTTCGTACTTCAAAGCCTTTGGCTCCCATAGCGGTTGCAGCCTCACCAAAATTGATGTCAATGAGGTCAATGCCAGAATGTGGCTGAGGCATATCATCTTGTTCAGCTTCTATGAAGCCTAGACTTTCATTGGTTAAAATAACGTTAATGATTGGCAGCTTATATTTAACGGCTGTGGCAATATCTTGCATATTCATTGTCCAACCGCCATCGCCGGAGATTGACCAGACTTGCCGGTTTGGAAAAGCTGCTTGGGCACCAATGGCTGCAGGCAGTGCGTAGCCCATAGTTGCATACCAACCACTGGTTGTGAATGCTTGTTGATCATTCATTTTTAAGTACCTTACAGCATCAATGGTAACATTACCGACATCTATTTGGAAAATAGCATCTTTAGTTGCCAAGTCGTTGATGGCTTTAAAGACTGGTTCAACACGTAGGGGTTCTTGTGTGTCCGCTTCAAAGGATTTTACCCACTGTTCCCAATTTTTTTTATTTGAAATAGCGACCTGATACCAGTCTGTAATAGGTAAGTCTTCTCCTTTTTCCAGAAGGGCCTTTATGGTTTTCTTAGCGTCTGCTAAAATAGCCAGGTCAACATGATGACGACGACCAAATTTGGTACCATCAATGTCTACCTGTATGTATTTGGCTTTTTCCTGCGTAAATAGCCCTTGGAATGGCATATCTGTCCCGAATGTGATAATTGTATCAGCTTCTTGTAGCATTTCGACACCTGGTTTTGTAGCTACTCTACCTGCAGAACCCATATATAAATCAAAGTTATCTGGGATAATACCTTTTGCAGGAGCTGAACTTAGGATAGGCGCCTTTAATTGTTTTGCAAGAGCCATGATATCTTGACGCGCTCCCTTAGTTCCAAGACCTATATATATCAAGGGACGTTTTGCCTCTTGTAAAATGGCTAGCGCTTTTTCAACTAAAGAAGGACTTGGCTCAGGAAGGATTGGTTTTTGGTAGTGGCTGGCTGTGCTAGTATACTTATCTTCAATTTCTTGCCAACCTAAATCCTTAGGAATAGTAACAAGGGCTACCCCTTTATGGGCATAAGCTTGGCGGATTGCTTCATCGACCACATAGGGCATTTGCTCGGCAGTCATGACTGTTCGATTATAAACAGCTACATCTTCAAAGATTGGGTTTTCATTTAACTCTTGGAAGTATGACTTATTCATATTGGAAGTAGGAACTTGTCCAATCAATGCAAGTAGAGGCAGGCCGTCATGCTTTGCATCATATAAACCGTTCAGGAGGTGTACAGCTCCTGGGCCAGCAGAACCAAAGGTAACAGCAATCTTACCTGTAACTTTTGCTTCACCAACCGCAGCCAAAGCACCGGCTTCCTCATGACGAACTTGGACAAATCTGATAGTGTCTTGGCGATTATGTAAGACATTCATAGTGAAATCAAAAGAACCACTAGGTAAACCATATATGGTTTTGACACCCCATTCTTCAATGACCTTAATCATGGCATCTGATGCATTTATCTTAGACATTGTTTTTTCCTCCTTATCTTTTATAGTTACAGTTTAAAATTTAAAAATGGATTTAGTAAACGAAAAGAACTAATTAGTAATAAGTGACTTTTTAAGGGTCAAATAATCTAAAATATGATAGAATAAAGTGTGAAAATACTTTAAACAGATTGGAATTTTTTCTATGAAATTTCTCGAATTAAACAAAAAACGACATGCTGTAAAATCTTTTAACGATAAACCCGTTGACTACAAGGATTTACGAACTGCCATTGAGATTGCTACCTTGGCGCCTAGCGCTAATAATATTCAACCTTGGAAGTTTGTTGTTGTTAAAGATAAAAAAGCTGACCTAGCTAAGGATATGGTTCTTGGTAATAAAGTACAGGTTGAACAAGCCCAGTATGTTGTGGCACTCTTCTCAGATACTGATTTGATTCAAAGATCACGCAAGATAGCAAGGGTAGGTGTCAAATCACTACCTGATGACTTAATTGGTTATTATATGGAAACCTTACCACCACGTTATGCTAAATTTGATGATCTTAAAAGAGCAGAATACTTAGCATTTAATTCTGGTTTGGTTGCTATGAATTTAGTCTTAGCTTTAACTGATCAACATATTGCTTCCAATATGATTCTAGGTTTCGATAAGACAAAAACAAATGACATATTAGATATTGATAAGCGTTTCCGTCCAGAAATTTTGATTACAGTTGGTTACACTGATGATGTGGTTGAACCTAGCTATCGTTTACCGGTCGACGAATTAATTGAGCGCCGTTAAGGGGTAAGAAAATTCTGTTCAAACGTGTTATAATAGCAATAATAATTGACTAAGTAAGATAAGGAAGTTGTCTGATGGCAATACACCTTATCCACTTTTTTAGAAATAAAGGAGACTAATTGATGATTGATTTTAAAGCTGAAGTTGAGAGTCGTAAAGAAGCAATGCTTGAAGATTTAATTCAGTTACTTCGGATTAATTCAGAACGTGACGATTCCTTAGCTGACGACAAACACCCATTTGGACCAGGCCCTGTTCGAGCATTAGAGCATTTTTTAGCTATGGCTGAACGTGATGGTTACAAAACACGTAACATTGATAACTATGCTGGTGATTTCGAATTTGGAGAAGGTGAAGAGGTTCTCGGTATTTTTGGACATTTAGATGTTGTCCCTGCTGGTAGCGGTTGGGATACAGATCCTTATGAACCTGTTATTAAAGATAATAAACTTTATGCGCGTGGGTCATCAGATGATAAGGGACCAACCTTGGCTTGTTATTATGCCTTAAAAATTATTAAAGAGCTAGGTTTACCAGTTTCTAAAAAGGTTCGTTTCGTTGTTGGAACAGACGAAGAATCCGGTTGGGGTGACATGGATTACTATTTTGCCCATAATGGCTTGAAGGACCCAGATTTTGGCTTCTCACCTGATGCTGAGTTTCCCATCATCAACGGTGAAAAAGGAAATATCACTGAATACCTTCATTTTGGTGGGGAAAATAGCGGTGCCTTTGTCTTGAACCGTTTTAAAGGCGGCCTACGTGAAAATATGGTTCCAGAGTCAGCTACCGCTTTAATAGAATCAGCTCATCCTTTTAATGTCTTGTCGGCAGCATTTGAACAATTTTTAGCCGACCATCAAGTAACAGGTGACCTTAAAGACCATGGTCAAGAAGTAGAAGTAACAATTATTGGCAAGTCAGCCCATGGTTCTACACCTGAGTCAGGGATTAATGGGGCAACGCTTTTAGCTAAATTCTTGAGTCAGTTTTCATTTGAAGGCCCTGCGGAAGCTTTCTTACGCATTGCTGGTATAACATTACACGAAGATTTTGATGCTAAAAAACTTGGTCTTGCTTACACAGATGATAAAATGGGGCCTTTAAGTATGAATGCTGGTGTCTTTAATTTTGATAAGACTTCAGAGGATAACACTATTGCCTTAAATTTCCGTTATCCAAAAGGAATTGATGCTCAAGTACTCAAAGTTGGACTTGAACAACTTAAAGGAATCAAAGAAGTGACTCTATCTAGCCATGAACATGTGCCACATTACGTGCCAATGGATGATGAATTAGTTGCTACACTTCTTAAGGTTTATGAAAAACAAACAGGACTTGAAGGCTATGAACAGGTTATTGGTGGTGGAACATTTGGACGTCTCCTTAAACGTGGCGTAGCATTTGGAGCCATGTTCCCTGGTGATGAAAACACGATGCATCAGGCTAATGAGTATATGCCATTAGAGAATATCTATAGATCAGCTGCTATCTATGCGGAAGCTATCTATGAGTTGATTAAATAATAAAAGGAGCCTCATCAAGGCTCCTTTTATTATTATATGTAGCTTTTAGTCTGTTTCCCTCCGAAGGTGTGAAATAATAAACCACCAAACCACCTGCTATGCGGGTGCGCATCAAGGTTATTAGTGTGAAAATGGCTTACCTTTTGCCCTAGAGTAGCCTTTGTTTTAGGGATACCTTCAAGGCTTTATTTTCCTAAGCAGAATTGACTGAATAGCTGGGTGATGAGTTCGTCCGGTGCGGCATCGCCCGTAATTTCTCCCAGGATTTCCCATGTTCTGGTAAGATCTACTTGCAAGAGGTCCACGGGCATGTCCATTTCAAGGCCATCATTGACGGCTTGTAAGCTTTGAAGAGCTTGCTCAATGAGTGAAATATGGCGGGCATTAGAGAGATAGGTGGCATCTTGTTCGACTAAACCAGCATTATCAAAGAAGAGTTGATTGATACGATCTTCAATCATATCGATATTTTTATTTTGAAGGACTGATATAGGGACAAGGTCTGAAGGTAACTGGTCCGTTTCAATTTTTTCTGGTAAATCGGTCTTGTTAAGTAAGATAAGGCGATTGGTTTCTTGGCTTAATTCCAGTAGCAGCCGATCTTGAGTGGTCAATGGTTCTGAAGCATTGAGAACTAAGAGAACTAAGTCAGCCTCCTTTAGAACCTTTTTAGAACGCTCGACACCAATTTTTTCCACTAAATCATCTGTTTCACGGATTCCGGCAGTATCAATGAGTTTTAGGGGGACACCTTTAATATTGACATATTCCTCAATCACATCCCGTGTAGTACCGGCGATGTCGGTAACAATGGCTTTATCTTCACGTAATAAGTTGTTTAAAAGGCTCGATTTCCCAACATTAGGACGGCCAATGATAGCTGTTGAGAGGCCTTCTCGTAAGATTTTGCCACGCTTTGCTGTGCGCAGTAAATTCTCAAGTAAGGCTTGAAATTGTTGTGTTTTTTCACGTAACAGTGCTGTTGTCATTTCTTCAACATCATCATACTCAGGGTAATCAATATTAACTTCAACTTGAGCCAGGGTATTAAGGATTTCTTGTCGGGTATTGTTAATCAGCTGTGATAGGGAGCCGTCAAGCTGTTTAACAGCAATGTTCATGGCTTTATCCGTTTTTGCGCGAATGATGTCCATAACAGCCTCGGCCTGTGTTAAATCAACACGACCGTTCAAAAAGGCTCTTTTTGTAAATTCGCCTGGCTCCGCCATACGTGCACCCTGCTTGATTAAAAGTTGTAAAATTTCATTGGTTACAGCAATGCCCCCGTGGGTATTGATTTCAATCACATTTTCTCTGGTAAAGGTTTTAGGGGCTAACATAACAGTTACCATGACTTCGTCAAGGATTTCTTGATTGTCTGGATTAATAATGTGACCATAGTTGATGGTATGGGAAGCAACCTCATGTAAGTTTTTGCCTTTGAAGACTGTGTTAGCAATCTTGAGGGCATCTGTTCCAGATAAGCGAACAATGCCAATTGCACCCTCACCAAGTGGGGTTGAAATGGCTGTAATTGTGTCAAATTCTTTAGTTATACTCATTCCTTTATTTTAGAATAAGTCAGTTTAGAAAGCAAGGCTTTGGTTCAATCTGTTGTCTGCTCTGCTATTTAAAAATGATGAAAAAAATGGGAATCTCATTAACAAGTTGGCGCTTTCATGGTATAATGTAATTCCAACATGCAAAACTATTCAGGAGGAATCATGGAAGCACTTAAGAAAATTGCCGGTGTTACTGCTGCGCAATATGTCAAAGACGGTATGACAGTCGGTTTGGGGACTGGTTCGACGGCTTATTACTTTGTTGAAGAAGTGGGACGTCGGGTTAAGGAGGAGGGTTTACAGATTGTTGGTGTGACTACTTCTAGTAGGACCACTAAACAAGCACAAGAACTAGGAATTCCTTTAAAATCAGTTGATGAGATTGATGTCATAGATCTTACTGTTGACGGTGCTGACGAGGTTGACAAGGACTTTAATGGGATTAAGGGTGGCGGTGCTGCCTTATTAATGGAAAAAATTGTTGCTACCCCAACAAAAGATTATATCTGGGTTGTTGATGAATCAAAAATGGTTGAGAATTTGGGAGCTTTCAAAGTTCCGGTTGAGGTGGTTCAATACGGTTCAGAACGTCTTTGTCGTGTTTTCGAAAAAGCTGGTTACTGTCCGTCTTTTCGTATGAAAGATGGTCAAAAACTAGTGACAGATATGCAAAACTACATTATTGATTTAGACATGAAGTGCCTTAAGAATCCTGTTGCATTTGCTGAGATACTTGATGCTACTGTAGGTGTTGTGGAACACGGCTTGTTTAACGGTATGGTTAACAAAGTCATTGTTGCTGGTAAAGAGGGTGTTCAAGTTCTTGAAGCACCTGCTAAAAATTAAATTCGTTCATCATTTTATAGGTTTTTGGGAGCCAACCGTAACCTCCCATAGAATGGAGACAAAATGTCCAAATTTAATCGTATTCATTTAGTTGTACTTGATTCCGTCGGAGTTGGAGCAGCTCCTGATTCTGACAAGTTCTTTAATGCTGGTATTGCAGATAGCTCATCTGATACTTTAGGCCACATTTCAGAAAAAGTCGGTTTAGATGTACCCCACATGGCTAAAATAGGCTTAGGGAATATTCCTCGTGAGACTCCATTAAAAACGGTTGCCAAAGAAGAAGATCCAATTGGTTATGTTACCAAGTTGGAAGAAGTATCATTAGGTAAAGACACTATGACAGGCCACTGGGAAATTATGGGCTTGAATATTACAGAACCTTTTGATACGTTTTGGAATGGCTTCCCTGAAGAAATTTTAACCAAAATCGAAGAGTTTTCTGGCCGTAAAGTTATTCGCGAAGCTAATAAACCTTATTCTGGAACAGCAGTTATTGATGATTTTGGTCCTCGTCAGATGGAAACTGGGGAATTGATTATCTATACTTCAGCTGACCCTGTTTTACAGATTGCGGCACATGAAGATATTATTCCACTTGAAGAATTATATAAAATCTGTGAATATGCTCGTTCAATTACTTTAGAGCGCCCAGCACTGTTAGGTCGTATTATTGCTCGCCCTTATGTTGGGGAACCGGGTCACTTCACACGAACTGCAAATCGTCATGATTATGCGGTATCGCCTTTCCAAGATACAGTTCTTAATAACTTAGCTAATGCTGGTATTTCAACCTATGCAGTTGGTAAAATTAACGACATTTTCAACGGTTCTGGCATTACCAACGATATGGGCCATAATAAATCAAACAGTCATGGTGTAGACACACTAGTCAAGACATTACAATTACCTGAGTTTGAAAAAGGCGTGTCCTTTACTAACCTTGTTGACTTTGATGCTATGTACGGCCATCGTCGTGATACAGCCGGTTATCGTGATTGTCTACAGGAATTTGATAAGCGTTTACCAGAAATCATGGAACACATGAAAGAAGATGATCTTCTGTTGATTACAGCAGACCATGGTAATGACCCAACTTATGTGGGTACAGATCATACACGCGAGTATATTCCTTTATTGGCTTACTCTCCATCATTTAAAGAAAGTGGAGTAATCCCTCAAGGACACTTTGCGGACATTTCAGCTACCATTGCTGAAAACTTTGGTGTTGAGACAGCTATGATAGGTCAATCATTCCTATCAGACCTAGTTTAATCAGCCTGGGATTATGGAAAAAGTATGTATTTATCACAATCCTAATTGTGGCACCTCGCGAAATGTCTTAGCCATGATTAAGCATGCAGGGCTTGAGCCAGAGATAGTAGAGTATTTAGTGACTCCGCCAACTAGAGAAGAATTACAGGAACTGATTAAAGCTATGGGGGTTCAAGTGCGGGACTTGTTAAGAACAACTGTTCCCGAGTTTGAGAAACATCATCTTGCTGATCCTACCAGGTCGGATTCCCAATTGCTTGATGCTATGATGGCAGATCCGATTTTGATTAATCGGCCAATTGTAGTTACTTCAAAAGGTGTAAAGCTTTGCCGGCCTTCAGAAGTATTACTCGATATTTTACCCGTGAGATTGCCAAGTCCTTTTACTAAGGAAGATGGTCAAGTTGTTCAGCCAAAATAAAAAGGAGAGACAAAGATGTCTATAATGACAAAAATTAATGAAACAAGAGATTTTTTAACCTTTAAAGGTGTTCAAGCCCCAGAATTTGGTCTAATTTTAGGTTCTGGTCTGGGAGAATTAGCTAATGAGATTGAAAATGCCATAGTGATTGATTACAATGATATTCCCAACTGGGGGAAATCAACTGTAGTTGGTCATGCAGGTAAATTAGTCTATGGGGATTTGTCCGGTCGTAAAGTTATTGCTTTGCAAGGTCGTTTCCATTTTTACGAAGGAAATCCATTAGAAGTGGTTACTTTCCCTGTTCGTGTGATGAAAGCTTTAGGCTGTGAGGGTGTGATTGTTACTAATGCTGCCGGAGGTATTGGTTATGGTCCAGGGACTTTGATGGCAATCACTGATCACATCAATATGACGGGTAATAACCCATTAATGGGAGAAAACCTTGAAGAATTTGGACCAAGGTTCCCAGATATGTCAGATGCCTATACTGCTGAATATCGTCAAAAAGCAAACAAAGTAGCAGAGTCCCTTGGGATTAAGCTTGAAGGTGGTGTCTATATCGGAGTAACTGGGCCAACTTATGAAACACCTGCGGAAATCCGTGCCTTTAAAATGATGGGTGCAGATGCTGTAGGAATGTCAACGGTTCCTGAAGTTATTGTGGCTGCGCACTCAGGTATGAAAGTTTTGGGAATTTCAGCTATTACCAATTTTGCTGCTGGCTTCCAGACTGAGTTAAACCATGAAGAAGTTGTAACAGTTACTGAACACATTAAGGAAGATTTCAAAGGCTTAGTAAAAGCAATCCTTGCTGAATTGTAAAATAACTTCGCCCCTCGTTAACATAAAACTATTATTTTGATTAACAAATATACCAAAAGAAAGGCAAGGGTGGTGGGGTTATTGGTTTAACCTGACATTAAGGACTTTTTCAAAAGAGGCCTTTTATACTAGCTTTTGATGTGGCTAAGTTCTTTTAAGACCCTTGGTATTATCATATTATGTCTATTCATATTTCTGCGGAGAAGGGTCAAATTGCTGACAAAATTTTATTGCCTGGCGATCCTTTACGTGCTAAATTTATTGCTGAAAACTTTTTAGAAGATGCTGTATGTTTTAATGAAATCCGTGGTATGCTTGGTTACACGGGAACCTATAAAGGCCACCGTGTATCTGTTATGGGAACTGGGATGGGAATGCCATCAATCTCCATCTATGCGCGTGAGCTGATTGTTGACTATGGTGTAAAAACCTTGATTCGTGTTGGTACTGCTGGGGCAATCGACCCAGAGGTGCACGTTCGTGAGTTAGTTCTAGCCCAAGCCGCTGCAACTAATTCAAACATCATTCGTAATGACTTTCCTGAATTCGATTTCCCTCAAATTGCGGATTTTGGTCTTTTAGATAAGGCCTATCATATTGCAAGAGAACTGGGTATGACCACTCATGTTGGTAATGTGCTTTCTTCTGATGTTTTTTATTCAAATATGCCTGAACGAAATATGGCTCTTGGAAAATTAGGAGTTAAAGCTATTGAAATGGAGGCAGCTGCCCTTTATTACTTGGCTGCTCAACATCATGTTAAAGCCTTGGGGATTATGACCATTTCTGATAACTTAAATGACCCAACAGAGGATACTAGTGCAGAAGAGCGTCAAACGACCTTTACAGATATGATGCAGGTAGGTCTAGAAACTCTCATTGCAAATGATTGAACTTAAAAAAACAATAGACATCCTTTTGGATGTCTATGCTTATAATCACGCCTTTAAAATTGCCAAAGAAATCCCTAGTATCAATCCTGATTCTTTCTTCTTGTTAGAGCTTTTAAAAGAGAGACGGGAACTAAATCTGTCTTTTATGATTGCCAATCAGGCCAGATTAAAAGACTTACAAGCTAAGCACCAGGTCACTTTCCTTATGAATGAGGACTTGGAGAAAGAACAAATTGCTAATTATATTTTGGATTTAGAGGTTAAGGTGAAAAACGGGGATATTATTGATTTTGTGAGAGCTGTCTCACCAATTCTTTATCGTCTTTTCTTAACCTTAATCCAAAAAGAAATCCCCCATTTTGACACATTTATTCATGACTCGAAAAATGATCAATATGATACTTGGGATTTTCAAAAAATGCAAGAAGCCAATCTCCCCATTTTCCAAGCCTATTTGTCTCAGAGGCAGAGCCGAAACGTCACGTCTCGGAGTCTGACGGATCTTTTAATCCTATCTGACTTACCTCATGAGATCAAGGAAACAATTAAAAGCTTACGACAATTTGAAAAATCGGTTCGTAATCCGCTAGCCCATCTGATAAAAGCCTTTGATGAAGAAGAATTATACCGCACGACGAAATTCTCTTCTCAAGTTTTCCTAGAGAAAATTATCGAGTTAGCAACCTATTCAGGTGTAAGCTACCAGCGAGAACCTTTTTATTTCGATCAAATCAATGCTTTAATTGAGAAAGGTCTTAAGGATGAAAAAGAGCAGTAGTTTTCTACTGTTCTTTTTGCATGTTTGGTTGGGTAAATGTGACTTCGTCTTTTAAATAATCAATGAATTTTTCACCCATTGTAGAAAGATTAGCTTTATCATGTTTGATATAGACAATATCAATCATATCTGGCATATCAAGAGGAATGGCTACGATTTGGTTACCGTTGAGTTGACTATTTAAAACCCCACTTGCCACAGTATAAGCATGGAGACCAATCATCAAATTAAAAAGTGTAGCTCGGTCACTAACGACGATGGACTTTTCGTGTGGCACATTAGCCATCATTTCCTCGGAGAAGTAGAAGGAGTTATGTAAGCCTTGGTCATAAGAAAGGTAAGGATATGCTTCTAAGTCATCAAAAGACAGACAGGGTTTACTAGCTAAAGGATGGTCTTTACTAACAAAAATATGGGGGTGTGTTTTAAAGAGGGTGTGAGCAGTTAGGTGACTTTCCTCAAGTAATTTTGATAAAACATCCCGATTATAATCATTGAGGAAAAGGACACCAATTTCAGACCTAAAGTTTTTGACATCATCAATAATTTCCCAAGTCCTTGTTTCTCTAAGAAACAATTCATACTGTGACAGGTCTGTTTTTTTTAATAAGGAAACAAAAGCATTGACAACAAAGGCATAGTGTTGAGAAGAGACACTAAAAAAATCTCTGTTACGATTATGATTCTTATAACGGTCTTCCAGTAGTGACGTTTGTTCTACAATTTGCCGGGCATAGGATAAAAATTCAACCCCATCTTTTGTTAAGGTTATTCCTTTGGGAGTTCGGTTAAAAATAGCAATTCCCATTTCGTTTTCTAAATCTTTGACAGCATTAGAAAGGCTGGGCTGAGTAATATATAATTGCTTAGAAGCTTCGTTCATGGAGCCACATTCAACGATTTTAATAATGTAATATAATTGTTGTAATCTCATAATGACAGTCTATCTTAAATACTTTAAAGTTTCAAGTCAAGAAAGGAAAGGGCCTTGGTTGCCTTGATAATAGGCTTATTGGAATAATTATAAATATCTGTATATTCAAATATCTTTAATTTAGATTAGAGAAAGCGCTAAAAAGATTAAAAATTATAGTAAAATGATGTTTCTAGAAATTGCAATCTATATTTGGAAATGCTATAATTGACCTATATTTCTGTGTATTTCAAAGAATTCGGAGACAAAAAATCATGACAGAATCGTCAAGACGTCAAAAACGTGTAAAACCTCAAGGAAGTGGAACCTTTACTGTTATAAATAGCGCTTTGTTTGTACTGTATACCTTATTATCGCTTACTGTGGCCTTTATGATGTATACTTATAACTTTTTAGCTTTTCGTCATTTAAACGTAATCATTGGTGTGGCCTTAAGTGCTCTTTTTTTTCTGGCACTCTTTCTGATTATGAGCAAAAAAGCAAAGTGGTTGACTATGTTGGGAATGATCATTGTAAATATTGCCTTAGCGCTTGTCCTCTTCACTTTTAAGTCTACTATTGATTTAACCGCACAGTTAAACAAAACAGCTTCCTTTTCAGAAGTGGAAATGTCTATTGTTGTTCCCAAAAATAGTTCTATTTCTTCAGTTGAGACCTTAAAAGCAGTTGAGGCTCCTCTAAAAATGGACCAGTCAAATATCAAAAAGCTTTTAAGCCATTTGAAGAGCGATAAAAATATTGATTTGGCGACAAAAGAAGTTAATTCTTATCAAAATGCTTATGAAGACATGCAATCGGGTAGCACAGAAGCAATGGTGATGAACAGTGCCTATATGGCTTTGCTTGAACAAAACGATGCAAACTTCGCAGATAAGGTGAAAACAATCTATTCTTATAAAATCAAAAAAGCAATTCCTAATTCACAAAAACCAGTTAATAAATCTGGAGTTTATAATCTTTACATCAGTGGTATTGATACTTATGGTCCAATTTCGACCGTCTCACGTTCAGACGTTAATATTATTATGACCGTCAATATGAATACACATAAAGTGCTGCTAACAACTACACCACGTGATTCTTATGTTAAGATTCCTGATGGTGGTGGTAACCAGTTCGACAAGTTGACCCACGCTGGAATCTATGGTGTTGAAACATCAATGAAAACCTTAGAAAATCTTTATGATATTAAAATTGACAATTATGCTCGGATTAATTTCACCACTTTTACAGAGTTGATTGATTTATTAGGGGGCATTGAAGTTCAAAACGACACTGCCTTCTCAGCGGCTGGCATTGATTTTCCAAAGGGAAGGATTTCTTTAAATTCAAAACAAGCTCTTGTCTTTGTTCGTGAGCGACATGCTCTTGAAGGTGGGGATAATGATCGTGGTAAAAATCAAGAACGTGTTGTGACTGCTATTATTAATAAACTAAGCAGCATTAAGTCACCAAATCAAGCAACATCTATCATTACAGGTATCCAAAATTCGGTTCAAACCAACCTAAGCCTTAATCAAATGATGACAATCGCAAATAGTCAATTAGAAGATAATGCTCACTTTTCTATTGCATCGCAAGACGTTACAGGGACTGGTTCAACAGGAGAATTGCCGTCTTACGCGATGCCAGGTTCGGCCTTATACATGTATAAGTTAGATGATACCAGCCTTAATCAAGCAAAAGATGCTATTAGAGCAACAATGGAGGGTAATCAATGATTGATATCCATTCCCACATCGTTTTCGATGTGGACGATGGTCCACTGACGATAGATGAAAGTCTATCCTTAATTGAAGAAAGTTACAGACAAGGTGTTCGAACTATTGTATCGACATCTCATCGTCGCAAAGGAATGTTTGAAACACCTGAAGACGATATTGCTAATAAATTTTTACAAGTAAAACGCGAAGCTGAAAAATTGTTCCCAGATTTAACACTACTGTATGGTGGTGAACTTTACTACACCCATGATATTCTTGAAAAGTTAGAAAATAAGCTAGTGCCAACAATGAATGGTACGCGCTTTGCTTTAATTGAATTCTCAATGGCTACTCCTTGGAAAGAGATTCATTCTGCTCTTTCTCAAGTGATTATGTTGGGGGTTACGCCGATTATTGCTCATATTGAACGTTATGATGCCCTAGCTTTTAACAAAGACCGGGTCAAAGAGTTGATTAATATGGGCTGTTACACACAAATTAACAGTGTCCATGTCCTTAAGGCAAAGCTATTTGGCGACAAATTAAAAGTCTTTAAAAAACGTGCGGCTTACTTTTTAGATGAAAACGTGGTTCACTGTGTCGCATCTGATATGCACAATTTAAAAAAACGCCCTCCTTTTATGAAAGAAGCAAGACGCTTGGTAGAAAAAGAATATGGGGTAAAACGTGCGCGAGCTTTGTTTAAAACAAATCCTGAAACCTTGATTAATAATGAATATTTATAGGAGATATTATGAATAACACTGAACAGTCATCAATAGAAATTGATGTGCTTAGCCTTTTAAAAAAGCTTTGGAATAAGAAATTTTTGATTCTTTTCATGGGACTCTTTGTGGGGACGCTAGCCCTAATGGCTTCGCTTTTCTTGATTAAACCATCCTATACCTCAACAACACGTTTATATGTTATCAATCGTCAACAATCAGACAACCTTACGGCGACTGACTTACAAGCTGGTGGCTACTTGGTAAATGACTATAAAGAAATCATCACGTCACGCGATGTTATGCAAGATGTCATTGCCAGTGATGGCTTATCCTTAACTCCGGAACAATTGAGCAAAATGATTGCTGTTACAGTTCCTGCTGATACTCGGGTGATTTCAATTTCTGTGACGAATCACCATCCTCAAGAGGCCAAGGACTTGGCTAATTCTATTCGCGAAGCGGCATCTGAAAAGATTAAAAAAGTAACCAAAGTGCAAGATGTAACGCCTTTGGAAAAAGCACAGCTTCCAACCAGTCCCTCATCTCCTAATATCCAACGTAATACCCTTATTGGATTTTTCTTAGGTGCTTTGCTTACTATTATCGTTATTGTGGTTGGTGAAGTTCTGGATGATCGGATCAAACGTCCAGAGGATATTGAAGAAGTTCTTGGAATGACCCTCTTAGGTACTGTTCCAAATACTGATAAATTGTAAGAGGTGAAGAATGGCGCAATTAGATTTAATTAGATCAAAAAGAGATTTATTTTTAGCAGCAGAAGAATACTACAATTCTATCCGTACCAATATCCAATTTAGTGGACGGGACTTAAGAGTAATTGTCTTAACCTCTGTGCAGCCTGGTGAAGGAAAATCAACAAGTTCAATCAATTTAGCAGTTTCCTTTGCAAATGCAGGTTTTAAAACCCTATTAATTGATGCAGATATCCGTAATTCCGTGATGTCAGGAACTTTTAAATCAGACGAAAAGTATGAGGGACTATCAAGCTATTTATCAGGGAATGCTGATTTATCACATGTTATCTCACATACTAATATTAGTAATTTGATGATTATACCTGCAGGACAGGTCCCACCAAATCCAACAACCCTACTCCAAAATAATAACTTCAATTATATGATAGACACCTTAAGAGAGGTTTTTGATTATATTATTATTGACACGCCACCAATTGGCTTAGTTATTGATTCGGCCATCGTTGCCCAAAAAGCAGACGCATCAGTACTTGTTACAGAAGCCGGTGTGATTAAGCGACGCTTTGTGCAAAAGGCCAAAGAACAAATGGAGCAAAGTGGTGCCCAATTCCTAGGTGTCATCTTAAATAAAGTAGAACATACCGTTGACTCCTATGGGAGTTACGGCTCATATGGAAACTATGGTAAAAAAGAAAAACCAAGAAAACATGTAAGAAAAAGTTCAAGAAAGAGAAAGTAGCAAATGAAGAGAAGTCAAAAAAGAGTGATTTTGTATTTTTTAGATGTGCTGATGATTACTATATCTCATATTTCAGCCTATCATTTTCTATTAGCTTATAGTCAAGATTTGACAAATAGCGAAGTGATAATAACTCTTTTGATGACTCTTTTTGTCTATACCATTCTTGGTATTCACTTTCGAATCTTTTCAATCATCAACCGCTTCACAGACTACAAAATAATCTTTAAAATCATTGTCAACTTATTTGTTGCCTCTCTGATGGCTTATTTACTGGATTTGTTCTATTTTGATAGTTTTAGTAGACGTTTTATCTTTCTGGGATACCTTTTCAGCACCTTTTTAGTGATTATCCCAAGAATGACTTGGCGCATGTATCACGATTTTAATCCTAAGATGCGAAAAAAGAAAAATGACCAGAAAAGACGTCTTCTAGTGGTAGGAGCGGGTGAAGGTGGTAGCGTCTTCATCCAAACAGTCTTAAATAAGAGCAAAGATTTTGAAATTGTCGGAATTGTCGATGCTGACATCAACAAGCACGGAACCTACTTGCATGGCATTAAAGTTCTTGGGAATAAACAAGCCATTCCTAGAATCGTGGCTGACTACGAAGTCAATCAAGTAACCATTGCTATCCCGAGTTTAACGGGGGAAGAGCGTGAGAGTATCTTAGATATTTGTCGTACGGCAAATGTGCCCGTAAACAATATGCCAAGTATTGAAAATATTGTGATGGGTAAGGTTTCCCTAAATAAATTTGAAGAGATTGATATTGCAGATTTACTAGGTCGAAAAGAAGTTCTTTTAGACCAATCATCATTGTCCGATTTTTTCAATGGTAAAACCGTTCTAGTAACTGGTGCAGGTGGTTCTATTGGTTCTGAAATCTGCCGTCAGGTTTCAAAATTTAAGCCAAGACGGCTGCTCTTACTGGGGCATGGTGAAAATTCTATTTATCTGATTAATCGTGAGCTGAAAGACACTTATCAGGACGCTATCGAAATTGTTCCAATCATTGCTGATATTCAAGATCGGGACTTGATTTTTAAGCTTATGGCGACTTATAAGCCTGATATGGTTTACCATGCCGCTGCTCATAAACATGTGCCTCTAATGGAATCTAATCCTAGAGAAGCTGTGAAAAACAATATCTTTGGCACAAAAAATGTTGCTGAAGCGACTAAAGCAGCTGGCGTAGCTAGTTTTATTATGGTCTCAACAGACAAGGCTGTTAACCCACCTAATGTTATGGGAGCCACCAAACGCTTTGCTGAAATGATTGTTACGGGTTTAAATGAACCAGGAAAAACACAATTTGCCGCTGTCCGTTTTGGAAACGTTCTAGGCAGTCGTGGAAGTGTTGTCCCATTATTTAAAGAACAGATCAAAAAAGGTGGTCCACTAACCGTGACGGACTTCCGAATGACACGGTATTTTATGACCATTCCCGAAGCAAGTCGTTTGGTTATTCAAGCCAGCTACTTAGCAAAAGGTGGTGAAGTCTTTGTCCTTGACATGGGAGAACCCGTTAAAATAGTCGATTTGGCCCGAAAGGTCATCAAATTGAGTGGCCACACCGAAGATGATATCAAAATCGTTGAATCAGGTATTCGCCCTGGTGAAAAACTGTACGAAGAATTACTTTCTAGCGACGAACGGGTCAGCCAACAAATTCATGATAAAATCTTTGTTGGTAAAGTTACCTCAAAACCATTGGCAGAAGTAGAAATGGTTATCAATGGCTTAGGCCAATTATCTGAAAAAGGCCTCAAAGAAACCTTAATTAAAAATGCTAAACAGGAGTAAATTTCATCAATGAACAGTGACTATTTCAATTGCCAAGAAGTACAAAAAGCAGAATTATACTTAAAAAAAAGAAAAAATGACTTAATATTGAAATTAGTTTTTGATAAATTTGTAGCGTGTTTTATGGTTATTTTACTTAGTCCTATATTTTTAATATTAGGTGTATTAATCAAGCTTGAAGATAAGGGACCAATTTTTTACCGTCAAGACCGAATTACAAAAAATGGAAAAATCTTTAAAATTTACAAATTTAGAACCATGGTTGCAAATGCTGATAAAATTGGCTCACTCGTTACAACAAAGAATGATTCTAGAATAACAAAAGTTGGATCCATAATCAGAAAATATAGATTAGATGAAATTCCCCAATTATTAAATATTATTGAAGGTGATATGAGTTTTGTTGGAGCAAGACCTGAAGTTTTGAAATATGTTCTTAACTATACAGATGAAATGAAAGTTTCGTTATTATTGCCTGCAGGAGTTACTTCTCGTTCAAGTATAGAATTTAAGGATGAGGAAATCCTCATTAAAAAATATTCAGAAAATGGATTGTCCGTAGATCAAGCCTATATTGAAAAAATTTTACCCATAAAAATGCAACGAAATATTGAATATGTTTATAACTTTAATTTTTTTGATGATTTAAAAATTATGGCTTCAACGGTTATTAGTGTAATTAAATAAATAGAAAGAAGTTTATTATGAAAACTATGAATATACCTTTTTCACCACCAGATATTACTGAAACTGAGATTTCTGCGGTGACTGAAGTATTACGTTCAGGGTGGATTACAACAGGGCCTAAAACTAAATTACTAGAAAAAAGAATCGCTAAGTATCTTGGTACAACTAAAGTTGTATGTTTAAATTCAGCTACTGCAGGTTTGGAATTAGTTTTGCGAATTCTTGAAGTAGGAAAAGGTGATGAAGTTATTGTACCAGCAATGACATATACGGCATCATGTAGTGTTATTGAACACGTTGGTGCGACACCTGTCATTATTGATATTCAAGAAAATTCTTTCCAATTTGATTATGATAAGTTGAGAAAATCAATTACTAATAATACAAAAGTTATAATACCTGTTGATTTAGCTGGTATTCCATGTGATTATGATAAATTGTTTGATATTGTTGAGAGTGAAAAGGAAAAATTTGTTCCAAATTCAACAATTCAAGAATTATTAGGACGCATTACAATCTTATCTGATAGTGCTCATGCATTTGGTGCAAAATATAATAACTTAATGATAGGTCAAGTTGCAGATTTCTCAGTTTTTTCTTTTCATGCTGTAAAAAATTTCACTACTGCTGAAGGTGGTGCCGTGACTTGGAATACAAACCTTCCAATTGACAGCGATGATTTATATAAACAATTTCAAATTTATTCATTGCATGGACAAACTAAAGATGCTCTTGAAAAAACAAAAATAGGCTCTTGGGAATATGATATTTTAATTCCGGGATATAAATGCAATATGACGGATATTATGGCTTCAATTGGATTAGTACAATTAGAAAGATACAATGATTTACTAAATAGAAGAAATGAAATCGTTGAAAAATATAATAGTGGATTTAATGGAACAATTGTTAAACCACTTGTCCACGTACCAACAGATAACTCATATAAATCATCAATGCATCTTTATATTGTCCATTTAGATGGCTTATCAAGAGGACAGTGTGATATAGTTATTCAAAAAATGGCTGAAGTAGGTATTGCTTGTAATGTTCATTATAAACCATTACCAATGTTAACAGCCTATAGGAATATGGGGTTTGATATTAAGGATTTTCCAAATGCCTTAACATATTTCGATAATACTATGACTTTACCTTTACATACTAAATTAACCAATGAAGAAGTTGATTATATCATTAATAATTTAAAAACGATTTTAGAAAGTATTTAAGATGCAAAATAAAAATATTGTTTTTGAAGAGTTGAAGGAAAAAGAATTAATTAAGCAAATAGTTGAGATACATTTAAATGTTTTTCCAAATTTCTTTTTGACCTTTTTAGGAAAAAGATTCCTAAATACTTTATATTTAGGTTTTTTAGAACATGATCAATCTGGAATTATTATTGCTAGAGAAGACGAAAAAGTTCTTGGGTTTCTAGCTTATTCTAAAGATTTGAGTGGCTTTTATAAATGGTTAATAAAATATAAAGTGATATATTTTGGATATTATGGTTTAAAAGCTTGTGTTAAGAGTCCTAAAGGAATTATTAGATTAATAAGGGCTTTCTTATATCCAAGCCAAGCTAGTAAAATAGAAAAATATATTGAAATTTCATCAATCGGTGTTACAACCAATACTTCGAACACAGGCATTGGTTCACAACTTATTAAAAGTATTCCAAATATTGTTGATCTTACAGGATATACATATATTGAGTTAACGACTGATGCAATTAATAATGAAAAGGCAAATTATTTTTACCAAAAAAATGGTTTTGTTTTGTATAGAACATTTGAAACACCTGAAGGTAGAAAAATGAATGAATACAGATACACAATTGAGAGGAACTAATAATTGACTGATAATATTTGGATTTTTTGTCATTATGCACAACAACCTCCATATAATACAATGCTTAGATATCATAATTGGGGAAAGGAACTAGCAAAAAGAAATTACAATGTTTCAATTATTTCAGCTAGTACAGTACATAATACTGCTATTGATATGATTGAACAACTAGGATCTGATAATGACATAGTTGACTCTGTAAAATATAGATATCTAAAAACTCCAAAATATGCTGGTAATGGTTTCTATAGAATCAGAAATATGATGTCATTTGCTTTACAGTTATTAAAGCTTAGGAGTGATAAATCTAAACCAGATGTAATTGTAGTTTGCGAAGCTTATCTTTATTTTTTTGCTAAACTCTTTTTCCCAAAAACACCAATTATTACGGATATTGTAGATTTATGGCCATTGAGTATTGTAGAGTATGCAGACGTCAATCCTACAAATCCTATTATTAAACTTTTATACTTTCTTGAAAAATGGGCATATATTAAAACAGATGCGCTTGTTTTCTCAATGGAAGGTGGCCCGAATTATGTTAGAGAACAAAAATATAAATCAAAGATTAATTTTGATAAAGTTTTTCATATTAATATGGGTATTGATATTGCATCGTCTGATAAATATTTAAAACAAAATAAAAATTCAGTTGATTTTGACAAAGATAAAGAAAATATCGTTTATATTGGTTCTATAAGAAAAGCAAACAATATCAAGCAAATTTGTGATGTTGCATTAGAAATTCAGCAGTATCCAACGTTAAATAATGTCTTCTTCCATATTTTTGGTAATGGTGATGAATTAGAATTTTTAATTGAATACTGTAAAAAAAAATCAATAAAAAATATTAAATTTTATGGGAGAATTTTAAAAGAGGATATCCCTGTAATTTTATCAAATTCAACAGCTAATATTTTAACATATAAGCAAGTTAACCTAATGAAATATGGTGGAAGTCAAAGTAAACTTTTTGACTATCTAGCAAGTGCTAAGCCAATAATTTGTAACGCTAAGTTTGGTTATAATTTGATTGAAAGGTACAATTGTGGATTTGTAACTGAAAATCAATCGGAAGAAGCATTTTTAGATGTAATCAAGAAAATTAATTCTATGGATGAAAACGAGCTTGAATTGATGGGTAAAAATGCAAGGAAAACAGCTCTTGATTATGATCAACCTCACTTAGTTGATTTATTTGAAGATGTATTGAAATTTGTAAATAAACGAGAAAGATAATATACATGAATATTCTTATCATCACTCAATTATATCCTCAACCTGATGATGTTGGAGATAACAAACCAACAAAAACAGTAAAGTATTTTGCTGATGTTTGGAAAAATGCAGGGCATAATGTAACAATTGTTCATTGTTCGAGCAAATTCCCATTTGTGTTTTATTTAATACCACCGAAGATAAAAGACTATCTTGCGGGAAAAACATCAAATATTTTTCCAAGTATGTCCTCTAGAAAAAAAATACACAGAGTAGAGAATAGGGTTAATATTTTTAGGCTACCATTATTAAAATGTCTTCCAGGAAAAGGATATACTAGAATCTATTTAAACAAAATTAGTAGAGAAATAAAACAAATTTTGGATAATAAGAAATTTAAACCAGATATAGTTATGGGACATTTTGCCAATCCTAGTACTGAGTTAGTTTCACTTTTATCTCGAGATTATGATTGTATGTCTTCAATTGTTTTTCATGGGGATTGTACAGAAATGACTCTTAAAAAATATAGACTCCAAGAAAATATTAAGAATATTAAAGCAATAGGTGCTAGATCACTATTTGAAAGTAAAAAGGTAAAAAAACTTTTAAGTCTCGATAGTGATCCATTTATCTGTTATTCCGGAGTTCCTGATAACTCGGTAATGAATGTTCAACCTATTTCAGAACGTTTACTTGATAAAAAAGGCTTAAGATATTTATTTGTTGGAAGTTTGATTAAACGAAAAAACTTAATTGAAGTAATTGATGCCTTTAATGAACATGCTGAAGATAATGATGAACTAATAATAATTGGTGGTGGACCAGATGAGGAAAGAATTAGTCAATATATTAAATCATCAGTTCATTCGGATAAAATTAGAATGCTTGGAAGGATTTCCAGAGAAGAAGTTATGGATTATATGAATTCTTCGGATGTGTTTGCTTTAATAAGTTCGAATGAAGTATTTGGTATGGTATATATTGAAGCCATGCTTAGTGGTTGTATCACTATTGCATCAAAGAATGGTGGTGTTGATGGAATTATTAAGGATGGACATAATGGATTTTTATGTGAGCAAGGAAATTCAAAAATGTTAAGTACCATTTTTGCTGACATAAAAAAATTACAAGCCGATGACAAATTTGAAATACAAAAAAATGCTCAAGAAACCGCGAAACGATTCTCGGAAACAGAAGTCGCCGAAAACTACCTAAAAGAAGTCTTGAGAAGAAACGAGGAAAGTTATGAAAATACCATTTGTTAGCTTTTTACCAATGGAAACTGAACTTAATGATGAATTACATAATGCTTTTGAAAGAGTATTAAAAAGTAGTTGGTACATTAGTGGTCAAGAAGATAAGGGCTTTGAGGAAGCATTTGCTAAATATTGTAATACAGATTATTGTGTCGGAGTTGGAAATGGTTTAGATGCTCTTATGTTAGCTTTGAAAGCATTGGGGATAGGAGAAGGAGATGAGGTTATTGTTCCTGCCAATACATATATTGCTTCGGCTTTAGCTGTTTCTTATGTAGGTGCAAAAGCAGTTTTAGTTGATCCTGATCTAGAAACATTTAATATTGATGTTTCAAAAATTGAATCACAGATTTCAGGAAATACTAAGGCAATTATGCCAGTCCATTTATATGGTTTACCATGTGATATGGATGGTATAAAGGAATTAGCCGATAAATATAATTTATATATTATCGAAGATTGTGCTCAAGCGCACGGTGCAACTTATAAAGGTAAAAAAGTAGGGTCGTTTGGTGATTTATCAGGATTCAGTTTTTATCCAGGGAAAAATTTGGGTGCATTAGGTGATGCTGGTGGTGTTGTAGGTAATACTAAAGAATTAATTGACAAAGTTAGAACTTATGCAAACTATGGTTCCCTTTATAAATATCATCATATTTATAAAGGGAATAATTCACGCCTTGATGAATTACAAGCTGCATTCTTATTGGCGAAATTGCAAATCCTTGATAAAATGAATCAAAATAGAAACGTTATTGCTCAGAGATATCTTAATGAAATTACGAATGAAAATATTGTATTACCTTCTGTTCCTGAGGAACATGGTCATGTTTGGCATGTTTTTTCGATAAGATCAGAGCGTCGAACGGAACTTGAAAGTTTCTTGAATGAAAATGGAATTTCAACGAATAGACATTATCCTATTCCTGTGCATTTACAAGAATGTTATTCAGATTTAGGATATAAAAAAGGTGATTTTCCAGTTGCTGAGTTAATAAGTGATACTCAAATTAGTATTCCAATTTATTATGGCATGACTGATGAAGAAATTGGCTATGTTATTACTACATTGAATAATTTTAATTAGGAGAATTTAATATGTACCTTAGAAAATTGAAAATTGAAGATTCTTCTAATATGTTGGAATGGATGCATGATGAGAATGTTACCCAAAATCTATTCTCTAATTTCAAAAATAAGACTATAAAAGATGCTGAAGACTTTATTGAACAGAGTTTTAGCGATAAAGAAAATATTCATTTAGCAATTTCAAATGATACCGATGAGTACATGGGTACAGTTAGTTTAAAACATGTTAATTTAGAAGTTAAGGCTGCAGAATTAGCAATCTCTGTTCGTAGAGCTGCTATGGGTCATGGATATTCATGGTATGGAATGAAAGAAATATTAAACCAAGCTTTTGATAAATATGGTTTGGAGTGTGTGTATTGGTGTGTTTCAAGAAGTAATAGTAGAGCTTTAAGATTTTACACTAAACATAATTTTCATGAAGTATTAGATGTACCAACTGAATTAAAAGAAAGATACTCTACTATTGAAGACCTTGTTTGGTTTTCAGTATTAAAAGGAGATATTATTGATAAAAGAGAAGTTGTCTCTGGGTGTCCTGTTATTAATTTGAAGACAATTTCTACTTTAGGCGCGGGGGAATTATCTTTCTTTGAAGGAAAGAACGATTTACCATTTGATATGAAAAGAATTTATTTTATTTCAAAAGTTCCTGAAGGGATTAGAAGAGGATATCATGCTCACAAAAATTTAGAGCAAATGCTGTTTTGTCCTTATGGTAGAATTCAATTAATTCTAGAAGATGAAAATGGTAGAGAAGAAATTGAACTATCTGATCCATCAATTGGTATTATTATCAATAAACCTGTTTGGAGAGAAATGCTTTGGCTAGAAAAAGATTCTGTCCTATGTGTTGCTGCATCAGAATATTACGATGAAAATGATTATATAAGAGATTATGATGAATTTAAAACATTCATTTCAAAGAAAGATTAATGAGAGGATAGTATGGTAGAATATATTGCATTCTATTTACCACAATTCCATCCTGTTCCAGAAAATGATAAGTGGTATGGTAAAGGATTTACTGAATGGACCAATGTTGCAAAAGCAAAACCTTTATATCAAAATCACTATCAACCGCACGTACCAGCTGATTTAGGGTTTTATGATTTACGAGTAAAAGAAACAAGACAAGAGCAAGCAAAACTTGCGAAAGATTATGGACTCACTGCATTTTGTTATTGGAATTATTGGTTTGGAGATGGAGTAGAACTACTTCAAAATCCAATAAGAGAAGTTTATAATGATAAAGAAATCAATTTTCCATTTTGCTTGGGTTGGGCAAATCACTCTTGGGAAAAGAAACAATGGGATAAAAAAGGATCGAATGAGCTCTTAGTTGAGCAAAAGTATCTAGGAGTCGAAGACTATAAAAAATATTTTTACACTTACTTAGATATCTTTAAAGATGAACGATATTATAAAGTTGAAGGTAAATTATTCTTTATTATATACAGTCCTTTAGCGGATGAAGAAATTGTTAGCTTTATTAATACTTGGCGTAACCTTGCAAAAAAAGAAGGATTAAGTGACTTTTATTTTGTCGGTAAAGATATGTCGGGAGTTAATAAAGACAAGATAATGAGTATTGGAGTTGATGCAGTCTTCGAAGATAACACTTTAAATATTCATCACGAGCTTACAACGATTTCTAAGGTATTGCAACTTATCAAAAGAAAAGTTTTCAGAAGACCGACAGTATTTAAATATAAAGAAGCAATTAAATATATGATTGATGATTCAGCAAAAGATGAAAATGTCATTCCGGTAGTTGCTCCAAACTGGGATCATTCTCCACGTTCTGGAAATAATGCAATGATTTTAGATAATGCAAAACCAAAATATTTTGCTGACCTCTTAAAAGAGACTGTAAAAACAGTGAGATCAAAGCCAAGATCGAAGCAACAAGTTATAATTAAATCTTGGAATGAATGGGGGGAAGGTAACCATTTAGAGCCAGATTTAAAATATGGTCTTGGCTACTTAGAAGCAGTTAAAAAGTCGATTGAGGAAATTTATGATTAATCTTTTTATAAGTAGATATGCTAAATTTAAAAACCAAAGGGAATGGCGTAAAGCTAATAGTCATAATAAGACAGTTTTAGGTTCTGTTTCAAATTATCATTTAATTTCAGTTGGAAAATTTACATATGGGGTTTTAAATATCATTAATCATTCAGATAATTATAAGTTAAAGATTGGTCACTTTTGTAGTATTGCACCCAATGTTCAATTTATTGTATGCGGAGAGCATTTAACGAATAAGATTTCGACATACCCATTTAGAGTTAGATTTCTAAATGAAAAATATGAAGCAGTTTCAAATGGTGACATAATAATTGAGGATGATGTATGGATTGGAACGAATGCCATTATTTTATCTGGTGTCACAATTGGAAAGGGGGCAGTTATTGCTGCTGGATCAGTTGTTACAAAAGATGTTCCACCTTATACAATTTATGGTGGAGTGCCTGCTAAATTGATTAAAAAACGGTTTTCTGATAAAATTTCCCATTTATTAATGAAACTTGACTATTCTAAATTATCGGAAAATACTGTTAGAGAAAATATTGAATTATTTTATTCTGATTTAGATAAAAATCCAAACTTACCTAAATTAGAGAATCTGATTAATAAAATAGATGAGAAAGAGTTGAAATGACACCTATTATTTTGTATTCAATTATGTTAGGGACTTTATTATTAGGATGTATAATAAATAGAACGAATTTATTAGGTTTGGCCTTAGTTTTCATTTATTTTGCTATATCTTTGATAACGTTATTAGTTCCAACTAGAGGATATCTTAAGTACAGTTACGTTCTTGATTCCAGCAATATTACATATGACCTTGTAACTTTTATGGTGGTTGCTTTCATTTTGTTTTTCTTTCCTTTTATCAGTAAAAGTAAGTCATTCAATGCTGCAAAAATTGATAAAGAAATGCATGAAAACTATATTATTTTTGCAAAAATATTTCTTTTCTTTGCAGTTGTTACAGTATTTGTTTATCTTGGAAAAATTATTCCACTTATTACGTCTGGACAATGGGCAAGTAATCGTTTGGTCATGAATTCAGATCAAGCAGTCATTCCTTATAATAATATTTTTGAAAAGTTTTCCATACTTTTTACAAATTACACTCAATTATTAGCAATTATTGTTGGATTTAATTTACTAAGAACAAACAACAGGTATACGCTTGGTTCAATACTGTTAATAATGGTTGGACTAACTGAGTTTTGTATAGATATGTATGTTTCTTCTCGAGGTATGATGGCTATCTTTATTATGTTCATTGGTACCTTATATGTTTTTTTCTACCAGGATATTAATAAAAAGAGTAGAAAATATATTAATCTTATTTTTCTTTTGACAATTGTTACTAGTATTCCTTATTTAATTTCGGTTACGATTTCGAGATTCTCTTCATCAGCTGTAAGTTCACTTATCTATTATTTTGGTCAAACTCCTTACATGTTTGGTCTAGAAGTAAACACGATTCGTAAACCAATGCTAGGTGAGTATGCTTTTGGTGTACTATCAGGAGGTGTAAAATTTTCTGATCAACTTGGAATTTGGGTGCGTGGATTTTATACTTTTTTAGGTTGGCTTTATGCTGACTGGGGCTATGTTGGAACAATTCTTATCGGGATAATGTGTGGTATTTTATTTACACTTGTAGTTAATAAAAAACAATTTCACATTAGTGATAGTTTCATCTTATTAGGGTATTACAAGTTGTTACTTCAAGGTGTGTTTACAATTGGTAGAACTAAAGTTTATTCGATTATTGCAACCTTGATTATTTACTTAATTATAAAATTTATTTTTGAAAAAGTACATTTTGTTGTGAGAAAGAAAAGGGTTTACTATTAAATGAAATTTTTAAAAAATCTACTTGCAGTATTGATGAGTAACGCATTTACTGTATTTTCTGGACTATTAGTAGGTTTAGTATTACCAATGATTCTTACGATAGATGATTTTGGATACTTTAAAACGTTTACTTTATATTTAACATATCTAGGTTTATTTAGTATCGGGATTATTGACGGAATTATTTTAAAATATGGCGGTAATGATTACGAAGAATTAGAGAAAGAAGATTTTAGAAGTTATTTTAGATGGTATCTAATTGTACATATTTTATTCTCTATTCCCTTATTACTATTAGCACTTTTAGAAAGAAGTGGTAATAGTGAGTTTATTATCATTTCTTTGATAATTAATATGATATCTTTAAACATAATCGGTTATTTCAGACAAATTTCAGAAATTACTCAACGATTTAAAGAATATTCAATTATAAAGATTGCCCAATCTATTTTTAACATATTAACAGTCGTATTGTTATATTTATTTAAACACTACGGATTAAGTGTGAATTTTAAAGTCTATATCATTTTTGTAATCATTGCAAACTTTATCATTACCGTTTGGTATATTTATCTCTACCGTGAGATAATTTTTGGGAAGTCTACACCTTTGAATGAAACAATAGCTGCAGTTAAGCAGTTTTCAAAAATTGGTATTCCTTTGATGTTTGCCAATTTAATTTCAACTTTGATATTAACTTTAGATAGACAATTTGTTAATATTCTATTCTCTAATAAAATATATGCAATTTATGCTTTTGCCTTTAATTTGTTGTCAATCCTTACATTAGCAACAGCTGCATTCTCAACTGTTTTGTATCCAAGTTTAAAGAGATCTGATGTGACTAAAATTGGAGATAAATATCAAAAGTTTACATTTCTTTCAGTTTCTATAGTTTTTATGATGCTTAGTTTTTACTTTCCAATGAGAGTATTAATAAGATCAATATTACCAAAGTATATAGATTCGCTTTTTATTTTTAGAGTTATTTTTCCAACTCTGCCGATAACAACAACAATTACCGTTATTATCAATAATTATTTCAAGACTCTTGGAAAAAGCGTTGTCTATTTTAATAGAAGTATCGTCATTTTGGTTCTATCCATTGTTCTAAATTTATTAGCTTATCTTATTTGGAAAACACCGATAGCAATTGCGGCATCTTCAGTTGTTACTGTATTAATTTGGTATGTTGTAGTTGATAGGTATCTCTCAAAAGAATTGAATTTGAATACTAAAATTAATTTGACAATGATTTTAGCTTTTACAACAATTTTCTATTTAACATCTTTAATTCAAAATTGGATTTTAGGTTTGTTAAGTTATCTAGTTTTATTTGGAATATCATTAGTCATTATTAATCCAGGTGTGATTAATTCACTAAAAAATATAAAAGGATTTAGTAGATGAAAAAAATTGCGGTAGCTGGTACTGGTTATGTTGGTCTTTCAATGGCAGTCCTATTGGCACAACATCACCAGGTAACAGCGGTTGATATTGTTCCTGAAAAAGTGGAGATGATTAATCATAAACAATCTCCTATTCAGGATAAAGAAATTGAAGAGTTTTTAGCGACAAAGAAATTGCATTTGAAAGCAACTTTGGTTGCTCATGAGGCTTATGCAGATGCAGAATTTGTTATTATTGCTGCGCCAACTAATTATGATAGTAAGCGTGATTTCTTTGATACTAGTGCCGTAGAGTCAGTTATTGAAGCTGTTTTGGCTGTCAATAAAGATGCTATTATGGTGATTAAGTCAACCATTCCAGTTGGTTATACAGAAAGTGTTAGAGAAAAATATCATACAGCAAATATCATTTTCAGTCCTGAGTTTTTAAGAGAATCTCGCGCTTTGTATGACAACTTATACCCCAGTCGGATTATAGTGGGAACAGATAAAGCTGACTCTAACTTGACTGAAAAGGCGATTGCCTTTGCTAACTTGTTGCAAGAGGGAGCTATTAAAGAAGATATCGATACTTTAATTATGGGATTTACGGAAGCAGAAGCTGTTAAGCTCTTTTCAAATACTTATCTTGCTCTAAGAGTGTCTTATTTCAATGAGTTAGACACTTATGCTGAAAGTAAAGGTTTGGATACCAAGTCAATTATTGACGGGGTTGGTTTGGATCCACGGATTGGTAGTCACTATAATAACCCATCATTTGGTTATGGTGGTTACTGTCTGCCTAAGGACACTAAGCAGCTCTTGGCTAACTATAAAGATGTGCCACAAAATATGATGACAGCTATTGTTGATAGTAATCGTACCCGTAAAGATTATATTGCAGATAGAGTACTTGAGATGGCTGGTGCTTACCAAGGATCTAGCGACTTTAATCCAGAAAAGGAGAAAGAAGTTATTATCGGTGTTTACCGTCTAACCATGAAGAGCAACAGCGATAATTTTAGACAATCTTCTATCCAAGGGATTATGAAACGCATAAAGGCCAAAGGCGCTAAAGTTATTATTTTTGAACCAAGTCTAGATCAATCAGTTACTTTTTTCGGAAGTCAAATTATCAATGATTTAGTTGAATTTAAAGCAAAATCACAAGCTATTATTGCCAATCGTTATGATTCAAGCTTGGATGATGTTAAACATAAGGTATATACGAGAGACTTATTTCACCGTGATTAAAGCTTGTTTTTATCCCTTAATTATTATGCATTAGCGTTGCCCTTTTAATTTTCTTGTGTTATATTTATAATATAGTTTTTGAGCGAAGTGTATGGTAAAGGATGGTGTCGTATGAGTGTAACTGAACAAGATGGTCACAAAGTTTTAATTCAAAAATTATTGGTCAGTATTCACTATTTGACACTCTTTAAAGATGAATTATTACTGGTCGAGAAAACACCTTCTATTTTGGGAGAAAGTTTTCCGCCTGCTCTAGTACAGTCTGAGCTAGGAGATATTGTAGCCGCTATTAATGGCTTAGACTTTCAGCAACGCTTAATTGAATCCACTTTTTGGTACGAAGAAAAAGCTTTCAAATTAATGAATAAAACCCTTCAGATTGTTGATAAATGGGTCAAAGGTCTGGACGATTTAATTTCCTTGTGTCAATCTAAGGAAGTTTTTCAAGCTATTCTGGGCGATAAGCGGATTCGGGTCTTTGGAGTCTTGATTGATGTTTTTTCTTCTTTAAAAATCATCTCAATGTCCTTAAAAGAAGTACCTGTACCACCAGTTCTTTATGAGCAAATCAAGATGGTTAATATTGAAGAAGAGGCCTTTCGTAAGCACTACCACAGTCCAAAACAGATGGCTCCTGAAACTCAGTTTAGTCCTGAACATATACAAGGATAAACATCAAGTCTTGCTTTTCAGCAGGGCTTTTTTACTAGCCCACAGACATCTTTATCTATGATTTTTGTTAGAAAGTTAACCATTTACTTTGACACCTGTTTTTAAATAAGATATAATAACAGAAATAATATACCTTTAAAAAGTCCAGAGAGGCTTCAAGGTTAACATCGTAAAAGTAGGAGCGGTTTGCTCTTTATTTTCTGTGACCTTACTCTCTGTGAGTAAGGTTTTTTTGTATAGAGAGGAAGTTAAATGTCTGAAAAAGGTCCCATTATTGCACTAGATTTCCCCAATTTGGAGGAAGTCAAGGTTTTCTTAAAGCATTTCCCAGAAGAGGAGAAATTATACGTCAAAGTTGGAATGGAACTCTATTATGCTGTTGGTCCAGAAATAGTTCGCTATCTTAAGTCTTTAGGACATAGTATTTTTCTTGATTTAAAATTACATGATATTCCTCATACAGTTAAAGCTACTATGGAAGTACTGGCTAAAATGGGGATTGATATGACTACTGTACATGCTGCTGGTGGCATAGAGATGCTGAAAGAGGCACGTCAGGGACTTGGTCAAGGGACACGTTTAATTGCTGTTACTCAATTAACTTCAACCAGTGAAGAAGAGATGCGTCAGAATCAGAACATTCAAACGTCATTACTTGAGTCGGTTCGTCATTATACTAAAGGAGCAGTCAATGCTCAACTTGATGGCGTGGTTTGTTCGGCTCATGAAGTGACAGCCATTAAGGAAGTAACACCAGAAGGCTTTATCTGCGTAACGCCAGGTATCCGGCCTCAAGGAGCAGAGGTTGGGGATCAAAAGCGCGTGATGACGCCTAAAGAAGCAAAAATGATTGGTAGTGACTACATTGTCGTTGGTCGTCCTATCACCCAAGCCCAAAATCCTTTTGAGGCCTATCAAGCTATTAAACAGGAATGGAATGCCTAAAAGCTTTTTAAAGAGAAATAAGGAGAATAAGATGACATTAGCTAGACAAATTGCTGCTGAATTATTAGAGATTAAAGCTGTTTATTTAAAACCTGAGCAGCCTTTTACCTGGGCTTCAGGCATAAAATCCCCAATTTATACGGATAATCGGATAACCCTTTCTTATCCCAAAACACGAACATTAATTGAGGACGGCTTTGTAGGAATCATTAAAAAGCATTATCCTCAGGTAGAGATCATCGCAGGAATAGCAACAGCAGGTATCCCACATGGTGCTATCGTTGCTGATAAAATGAATCTACCTTTTGCCTATATTCGCAGTAAGCCAAAAAAACATGGCGCGGGTAATCAAGTGGAAGGACATATCGAAAAAGGGCAAAAGATGGTAATCATTGAAGATTTGATCTCAACTGGTGGTTCAGTGCTTGATGCTACAGCCGCAGCTATGCGAGAAGGGGCAGAAGTCCTTGGAGTCCTTGCTATCTTCACTTACGAATTGCCAAAGGCCAAAGCCAATTTTCATAAGGCAGGTATTGAGCTGCAGACCTTATCCAACTATTCTCTCTTAATTCAAGTGGCCAAAGAGAATGGCTTTATTAGCGCTGAAGGATTGGCTTTACTGGAAAAATTTAAGGAAGACCAAGAAAACTGGCAGATGAAGTGAAAAATATCCTTTTTGAATTTAAGTCACATTTCTCCTGGTATAATGGATGCAACCAAAGGAAGGGAAATTCTGTATGACCTATAAAGCTATTTTAACTGACTATAGTCAGGCTTACCGAGAAACGGAGCGTTTTTATCATTTTAAAGATTCTCATTTAAAAAACCGTTACTATTCAAATTATCTTGATTACAAGACGCTGCCCTCTTTAGAGCAGGTAATAGCAGATTTAGACTATCTAAAAGAGGAGCAAAAAGATTACCCTCTAGACTATGCAATGGTCTTTTTTCCTGAAAATGAGGAGCTCAGGGAAAGCTTGAGCACTTATTTAGAAGCTAGTCAGTTTGAGATTGAAAAACATCTTATTTTTAGAGCTCCTATAAGTGACCTAAAGTTTAGTGAGAAAGTTGTTAATACCATTACCATTGAGAGACTAAGTAAGCATTTTTTCAGGGATTACCTTGATTACAAGTATCAGCAGCGTTTCATTTACGGCGAAAATTTTGCTAAGGAAATGTATGATTGGGAGCAAGTCAACCTTCCTCAAGAAGGGGCTGAGATTTTTATCGCACGTGATGGCCAAAATATTATTGGAGATGTGACAGCTTGGTATTATGGTGACCATATTGAGATGGATGACTTTAGTGTTTTAGAAACCTACCGTGGAAAAGGAGTTGGCTCTGCATTACAAAAAGAAGCTAGTCAGGGAGTTCAAGCTGCTATTCTCATTTCGCAAGAGGAGAACCGTCAGATGTATGAACACCAAGGCTACCGAGAAGTCGCTCATTACTGGACGGCTATCCGTAAAGAGGAGAGTCATAAAAAGAAAGATTAGCTTATCAGTTGGTTGAGCCCAGTCGAGTGTTTAAGGACATAAGAAAATGTAATAACCTTGAAAGAAGCTATTATAGCAACTTACGAACACTTTTCAGCACGTTTGATTTCTTTTGATTTAGCAGAAAAAGTGGTTTATACTGAAGCTATACCAATTTAGCTGGAGAGTACTGGAATGAAAACATTTAAAGATGCAACAGAAATGGCCCATGCTGTTAGAACACACCGAGTGACACCATTAGAATTAGTAGAAGAAACGATTGCTCAAGCCAACAAACATAATCCTAATTTAAATGCGATCGTATCAAGGCGGTATGAAGAGGCGCGTGAAGAAGCAAGGACACGTGATTTTTCGAATTTACCTTTTGCAGGTGTTCCTATTTTTATTAAAGATTTAGGTCAGAGTTTGACAGGTTCCTTAGCGACTTCAGGATCGGTCCTTTTTCAAAAGAACTATGCAAGGGTGACGAGCCGCTATGTTCAGAAATTGCAGGATTTAGGCTTCATTATTTTAGGTACAACGAATGTTCCAGAATTTGGTTTCAAAAACATTAGTGATAGTAAAGCAAATGGTGCTGTTAACCTTCCTTTTGACCTTAGTCGAAATGCTGGGGGATCGTCGGGAGGAGCTGCTGCTTTAATGACATCAGGTATAACCGTCATTTCAGCAGCTAGTGATGGAGGTGGTTCCATTCGAATTCCTGCTTCTTTTAATGGTTTAATCGGTTTAAAACCCAGTCGAGGGCGTATCCCAACAGGGCCTGATTCCTATCGTGGTTGGCAAGGGGCATCTGTTCATTTTGCCTTAACCAAGTCAGTAAGGGACACGAAAACCTTCCTTTTTCATATGCAAGAGTGTCAATTTGAAGGTCCCTTTCCCTTACCTCTATTAAGTGAAGATGCTCTTTTTAATACAAAGACTAGCTCCTTAACTATTGCTATATTAAGTAAAGAAGTAGATGGAAGGCCTTTTTCTGACGAGGTCAATAGGGCTTTAGAAGAGACAGCAAACTTTTTAGAAAAAAAGGGGCATACTATAACTTGGCTTGCTTCTCTTCCCCTTGATATGGATGCTCTGATTGATTCTTACTATTTTATGAATGCGGCTGAGACTGCAGCTATGTTTGATGATATTAAGCAAGCCCTTGGACGTTCTCTTACAAAAAATGACATGGAGACAATGACTTGGGCCATTTATCAAGCTGGCCAGAATTTAAAGGCCAAAGATTATTCTAAGGTTATTTCTGAATGGGATCTCTATAGTGCCTGTATGGCTCGCTTTCATAAGGAATATGATCTCTTGATAACGCCAACAACGCATGACATTGCTCCCAAACATGGCCAACTTGATTCTGATTCGGATTTGATGGCAAAATTGGCTCAGGCTGAAAGCTATACTAGCAAGGAACAATTACAGCTCGTTAAAGAGATGTTTAAAAAAGGTCTAGCTCTCAACCCCTATACCCCACTTGCTAATCTAACTGGGCAGCCAGCAATAACCTTACCTCTTTCCTTGGTTAATCACAACTACCCATTAGGTATTCAATTTATGGCAGCAAAGGGACGTGAAGACCTGCTCTTACAGGTTGCTTCTCTCTTTGAAGAAGCTGGACGATTTAAGATGAAAATCTAATATATAATACAAAGAGAATCTATTATAGGTTAGGTTCTCTTTGTTTGTAAGCATTGTCATGACTGAAATAAAAGGTATAATGGTATACTAAAGTTATTAAAAAAAGGAGTGTTTTTTCTAATGAAAAAAATGTATACATATATAGCTTTGGCTTTTTCAATGTTTCTTTTAACGGCATGTGCCTCAAAAAAAGAGGATCAAGGTCAGGCTCAATGGGATAAAATTGAGAAAAAAGGTGAATTGACAGTAGCAACTTCAGGAACTCTTTTCCCCCAATCATTCCATGATAAGAAAAATAAGTTAACAGGTTATGATGTTGAAATTATCAAAGAGGTTGGTAAACGTTTAGGCCTGAAGGTTAAATTTACTGAGATGGGTGTTGATGGCATGCTTTCAGCCCTTAATAGTAGTCAAGTTGATATGGCTGGTTATTCCATTGAAAAAGACAGTAAGAATGCAAAGAAATTCTTGTATACAGATGCTCATAAATATTCTTTTGGCTCAATGATTGTTCGTCAATCAGATGATTCTGGAATTAAATTATTAAAGGATTTAAAAGGTAAAAAAGCTGCTGGAGCTTCAACAACTTCATATATGAAAGTGGCTAAGAAGTTTGGAGCTAAATTAGTCATCTATGATAATGTAACCAATGATGTTTATCTAGAAGATGTTGCTAACGGTAGAACTGATGTCATCTTAAACGATTTTTACCTTCAATCAATGGCAAGTAAAGCCCTTCCTGACATCCCAGTAAAAGTCTTAAAAGGTGTTTACTATAACCCTTCAGAAGCAAATTTTGCTATTAAGTTAGGCAATGAAAAGCTTCAAAAGAAAGTCAATAAAACTTTAGCAGAAATGAAAAAAGATGGTACTTTAACAAAACTATCAAAAGAATTTTTTGCTGGCCAAGATGTGTCAAAAGAGAAAAAATATGACTTTAAGAAAATTGACGTTTCAGATGTTGATTAATTAATTAGAAATGGATAGTTGCCGATGAAATTTATTGATTTTCAATTAATGAAAGACAGTCTCTGGTTTGTGCTCTCGGGACTACCATATACTATCGGAATCTCGGCACTGAGTTTTTTAACTGGTATCAGTTTAGGGGTTCTGTTAGCAATCCTAGGAAGATCACGTCATGGCTTTTTCAGAAGAATCGTGAAAGTTTATGTATCAATCATGCGTGGTGTTCCTATGATTGTTGTGCTATTTATGTTGTACTTTGGGATGCCCTATTTTAACCTGCAATTACCTGCCTTGCTCTGCGCTTATATCGGCTTTAGCTTGGTGAGTTCAGCATATATTTCAGAGATATTTAGATCTTCTATTAATGCTGTTGCCTTAGGTCAATGGGAAGCTGCAAAGGCGTTGGGCTTGCCTCAAAAAAGAGTTATAAAAAAGGTTATCTTACCGCAGGCTATCCGGATTGCAATCCCGCCTCTTGGAAATGTTGTTATTGATATGATAAAAAGTTCATCACTGGCGGCAATGATTACTGTTCCTGATATTTTTCAAAATGCCAAAATTGTTGGTGGTAGGGAATGGGATTACATGTCAATGTACATTTTAGTAGCTTTTATTTATTGGTCCCTTTGTTATTTATTCGAAAATTTTCAAGCCTACCTTGAACATAAGTTACAACTTCCAAATGACTAAAAAGAGTTTAACCTCAGAAATCATCGGTTTCTGAGGTTTTTGTCTGTAAAATATGCTAAAATATGAGCTAAAGAATGAAATTTTTTGCTCTAGAAGAAAGGTGACTTATGAAACATTCAACTTGGCATAAGATGATAAAAGAATCTCTTCCTGATGATTATTTTGCTAAAATCAATCATTTTTTAAATCGGGCTTATCAATCCGGAACAATCTACCCAAAACGTGAAAATGTCTTTCGTTCCTTAGTTGAGACACCCTATGAGGAAACAAAAGTCGTTATTTTAGGTCAGGATCCCTACCATGGTCCTGGACAAGCACAGGGGCTATCTTTTTCTGTGCCAGATGACTTACCCGCACCTCCATCTCTTCAGAACATGTTAAAGGAACTAGAGACTGATATAGGACGGCGCAATCATCATGATTTACTGCCTTGGGCAAAGCAAGGAGTACTTTTATTGAATGCTTGTTTAACAGTTCCTGAACACCAGGCAAATGGTCATGCAGGCCTAATTTGGGAACCTTTTACAGATGCCGTTATCAGGGTGGCTAATAGTAAAGAAACCCCTGTCGTTTTTATCTTATGGGGAGGTTATGCTAGGAAAAAGAAAAACTTGATTACCAATGCGAAACATTTAGTGATTGAAAGTGCTCATCCAAGTCCTTTATCGGCTTATCGTGGCTTTTTTGGTAGTCATCCCTATTCAAGAACTAATCATTTTCTCGAAGCTAATGGTCTTGAAGCGATTGATTGGTTAGCCTAGGCTTACCTTTATTTAACCGTCAGTTTTCAAAATCATAGTCTAAACAGTTTTTAATCATTTTAAAATTCCCTCTCGTTTGAAAGGGAATTATTTTTGTGATTATGATTTTTTTTGCCGACTTAAGTTTAGTCCCCAGGGAACTAGATTTTCAGTTTTTGACCTCATGCGTCGAATGTTATCTTTATGACGGTAAATAATGAGTGTGGCTAGTGAAACGACAATAACCAGTAAAATAGGATCTGGATGCCTCAGGAGAAAGTGCATTCTGGGGAAGAAGAGCACAGTTATAACTGCCATAATGGCTGTACAGATACTTGATAGTGAAATCATGCTGAATAAATAGAGAATGGCTAAAAAGATAAGGGCAAGAAAAAGCACATAGAGTGGTGAATAGCCGAGAATTACTCCTGCACTGGTTGCGACCGCCTTGCCTCCTTTAAACTTAGCGAAAATAGGAAAAGTATGCCCAAGCACGGCAAAAAAACCAAAAATAATGGGTGATAAAAAAGTCACCCCAAAGATGATTGGCAATAAGGTGGCAATGGTCCCTTTTAGGATATCAATTGCTAGGGTAGCTAGCCCAGCCTTAAGACCTAGGATGCGAAAGGTATTAGTTGTGCCGGTATTGCCAGAACCATGTTCTCTCAAGTTAAGATGATAAAAGTACTGACCAATCCATAGTCCTGTTGGTATCGAACCAAGGAGATAAGCAATAATAATTAAGAATGTTAGTTTCATAATGTTTATTATACCATAAAGCTTTTTTTAGAAGAGACAATCTTACTTGATTTTAGATAATAAAAAAATAATTTTGCAAAATTCTCAAAAAACTTGTAAGATTATAAAGATGAAAAAATCTGGAGGTCATTTTGGCTAAAAAAGAAATATCCATAACCAATTATAACGATGATGCGATACAGGTTCTTGAAGGTTTAGATGCTGTTCGTAAACGTCCTGGGATGTATATCGGCTCTACTGATGCAACCGGTCTCCATCATCTCATTTGGGAAATTGTTGATAATGCTGTTGACGAGGCACTATCAGGCTTTGGTAACGAAATCAAGGTTACTATTAATGCTGATGGTTCAGTTAGTGTTGCTGATAGTGGACGGGGAATGCCAACTGGTAAACATGCGATGGGAATACCAACTGTGCAAGTTATCTTCACGGTCTTACATGCTGGTGGTAAGTTTGGACAAGGTGGGTATAAAACATCAGGAGGTCTCCACGGTGTTGGTTCATCAGTTGTCAATGCCTTATCTAAATGGCTTGAAGTTGAAATTACTCGTGATGGTTCGGTCTATAAGCAGCGCTTTGAAAATGGTGGCAAACCAGTATCCACTCTGAAGAAGATTGCTTCTGCTCCAAAGAGTAAAACGGGCACAAAAGTTACTTTTATGCCTGACGATAGTATCTTTTCAACGACTGATTTTAAATTTAACACTATTGCAGAGAGGCTTAAAGAATCAGCTTTTCTTTTAAAGGATGTCAAGATGTCTTTGACAGATTTACGTGGAGAAGAAGCTGTTACAGAAGAATTTCACTATGAAAATGGTGTCCAAGACTTTGTCTCTTACCTAAATGAGGATAAGGAAACGTTGACCCCTGTCATTTATGTTGAAGGAGAGGAACAAGATTTCCAAGTTCAGGTGGCGCTTCAATATAATGACGGTTTTTCTGATAATATTTTATCCTTTGTTAATAATGTGCGTACCAAAGATGGCGGTAGTCACGAGACTGGTTTGAAGACTGCTATTACAAAGGTTATGAATGATTATGCCCGTAAAACGAGTCTTTTAAAAGATAAGGATAAGAACCTAGAGGGATCTGATTACCGTGAAGGCTTATCAGCTGTTTTATCAATCTTGGTGCCTGAACAACATTTGCAATTTGAGGGACAAACTAAGGATAAACTGGGAAGTCCCCTCGCTCGTCCAGTTGTTGAGGGAATTGTTTCTGAAAAGCTGACTTATTTTCTACTAGAAAATGGTGAATTAGCGACGAACCTAGTCCGTAAAGCGATTAAAGCTCGTGACGCCCGCGAAGCTGCTCGTAAGGCTCGAGATGAGTCTCGTAACGGTAAGAAAAATAAAAAGGATAAAGGCCTGCTCTCTGGGAAATTAACCCCAGCCCAATCCAAAAATGCAAAGAAAAATGAACTTTACTTAGTCGAGGGTGACTCAGCCGGCGGTTCAGCTAAGCAAGGTCGTGACCGCAAGTTTCAAGCTATTTTACCGCTTCGGGGTAAGGTTTTGAATACTGAAAAAGCTAAGATGACAGATATTCTCAAGAATGAGGAAATCAATACGATGGTTTATACTATTGGAGCTGGTGTTGGAGCTGATTTTAGGATTGAAGAGATTAATTACGACAAAATCATTATTATGACGGACGCGGATACTGATGGTGCCCACATTCAAACCTTGTTGCTGACCTTTTTTTACCGTTACATGCGCCCGCTTGTTGAGGAAGGACATGTCTATATTGCTTTACCTCCCCTATATAAAATGTCCAAAGGTAAGGGCAAAACGGCTAAGGTTTCCTATGCTTGGACAGATGGGGAGCTTGAAGATCTACGGAGGGAATTTGGTAAAGGCGCCATGCTACAACGTTACAAGGGACTTGGTGAGATGAATGCGGACCAATTGTGGGAAACAACTATGGATCCTGAAACCAGAACCCTTATTCGTGTAACTATAGATGATTTAGCGCGTGCTGAGAGACGTGTCTCTGTCTTAATGGGTGATAAGGCAGCGCCTAGAAGACAATGGATTGAAGACAATGTTACCTTTACGCTTGAGGAAAACACTGTCTTCTGATAAGCACACCGATACTGGGGTAAAAAGAAGAAGACCTTACTTAAAATTAAAATGTGGTTACTTTTAATTTCTCGCTTTACGATTAATATTATATAATTGTATATAATAATTAATTTACTTAGACATTTAGGGTAGTGATTAATAAGCCTGTCCCTAATTTGGATGATGTCTTATTTCAGATTTGTGAGGTAGAGCTATGAAAACACATTTTGATAAAAAGCAAGCTATGGAAGAGTTGCAAAAAGGGTATCATAAGGCTGATCGCTTACTAAAAGATGATGCTAAAATGGAATCTTTCCTTGAAAAGTTGGAAAAAAGAGTTAAGTGGATTCCCTTTATCAGAAAAGAATTAAAATCAGTGCCTATTCTCATTAGTATGGTTCGTAGCTATTGGAAAAGAGATTATAGACGGGTCCCTCGAAGAACTATTGTCGCTATTGTGAGTGCTCTAATCTATTTTCTATCTCCAATTGATTTTATTCCTGACTGGATCCCTTTTCTTGGCCAACTAGATGATGCCCTTGTTGTGGGGACTTGTTGGAATTTGGTTTACAAGGATATTGAGGATTACCGCCAGTGGAAAAAAGCTCGGCAAGTACTTTCTAACTAAACTCTTTTCTTCTTGAAAAATGGTTTAATAAGAAATAATCGTTTTTTCAAGGCAGGTTCAGGTGGTCATTAACTGCAAGAGCTTGTCTTGATATTTTGTGTAAGGGATCATGTTTTGAGTGGCCATTCAGAAAAAACTTTAAGTCTTAATGGTATCTTTGAGCTAACTGTTTTACTTGAATCCCCTTTTAAACAAACAGAAAAGAACTGAACAAAAGCTGAATTCTTTTGTTGTGGCCAATCTGTAAGTAGTAATCAAAAACCTTCTAATTAAACAGAAAGGAATTGCGCCTGCTCTAAAGGCTATGTCAAAAAGCTAGATCTTATAAAATAAGGACTTTCTAGCGATTTTCTATTTTGACTTTTCAGTTTATGGGCTAGGTACCTTAATTTATGAGTAACATTCAAAATATGTCCTTGGAGGACATCATGGGAGAACGCTTTGGGCGTTACTCCAAATATATTATTCAGGAACGGGCTTTACCTGATATTAGAGATGGCCTAAAACCTGTTCAACGTCGAATTTTATATTCTATGTATAAAGATGGAAATACTTTTGAAAAAGGTTTCCGTAAATCTGCAAAATCTGTAGGGAATATCATGGGGAATTTCCATCCTCATGGCGACTCCTCTATTTATGATGCCATGGTGAGGATGAGTCAGGATTGGAAGAATCGAGAAATTCTGGTTGAAATGCATGGCAACAATGGTTCAATGGATGGAGATCCCCCAGCCGCGATGCGTTATACGGAAGCTCGCTTATCGGAAATTTCAGGTTATCTGTTAGAAGATATTGAGAAAAATACAGTCCCATTTGCTTGGAACTTTGATGATACAGAAAAAGAACCTACGGTTCTACCAGCGGCCTATCCAAATCTCTTAGTGAATGGAGCTACAGGTATTTCTGCAGGTTATGCTACTGATATTCCGCCTCATAATTTAGCAGAGGTGATTGATGCGACGGTTTATTTAATTGATCATCCTAAAGCTAAATTGGACAAATTAATGGAATTTTTACCTGGACCGGATTTTCCAACTGGAAGCATTATTCAAGGTCAGGATGAAATCCGTAAGGCTTATGAAACGGGTAAAGGCCGAGTAGTTGTTCGCTCTAAAACAGAGATTGAAGAGCTAAAAGGTGGTAAACAACAGATTATCGTTACGGAAATTCCATACGAGATTAACAAGTCTGTTTTAGTTAAGAAAATTGATGATGTCCGTGTTAATAACAAAGTTCCTGGAATAGTGGAAGTTCGTGATGAATCTGATAGATCTGGTTTACGGATTGCGATTGAGCTGAAAAAAGATGCTGACACACAGACAGTTTTAAATTATTTATTGAAGTATACTGATTTACAAGTCAATTACAATTTCAATATGGTAGCTATTGACAACTACACTCCCCATCAAGTCGGTATTCAAAAGATACTCAGCTCCTACATTGCGCACCGCAAGTCAATCATTATTGAGCGTTCCAAATTTGATATGGCTAAAGCTGAAAAACGCCTTCACATTGTTGAGGGCCTGATCCGAGTTATTTCTATCCTCGATGAAGTGATTGCCCTGATTCGTGCATCTGAAAACAAAGCGGATGCCAAGGAAAACTTGAAAATCAGCTATGCTTTTACTGAAGAGCAAGCAGAAGCTATTGTTACTTTGCAATTGTATCGTCTGACCAACACCGATATTGTCACTTTGCAAAATGAAGAAGAAGAACTTGGGAACTTAATCACCACTTTGAGAGCTATTATCGCCGATGAAGCTACCATGTACAATGTTATGAAGCGTGAGTTACGAGAGGTTAAAAAGAAATTTGGTAACCCTCGTCGTTCACAATTGCAAAAAGAGGCAGAGACAATTGAAATTGATACTGCTAGTTTGATTGTAGAAGAAGAGACCTTTGTCAGCCTTACACAAGGTGGGTATATTAAACGAACTAGTCCTAGATCGTTCAACGCTTCAACCCTTGAAGAGATTGGTAAACGTGATGATGATAGCTTAATTTTTGTAGCCAGTGCTAAAACAACCCAGCATCTTCTTATTTTCACGGATCTAGGAAATGTCATTTATCGTCCTGTGCATGAACTACAAGATATTCGTTGGAAGGAAATTGGTGAGCACTTGTCTCAAACCATTACCAACTATGGGAATGATGAAAAAGTCTTATACGCCGAGCTTGTGGACGATTTTAAATCTGGCACTTACTACAGTGTGACACAACTAGGTCAAATTAAGCGCTTTGAAAGAGCTGAGCTAGCGCCTTGGCGTACCTATCGCTCCAAATCGCTTAAGTATGCTAAACTCAAAAATGAGCAAGATCGTATTATTGCTGTCCAGCCTATCCTTTTTGAAGATATCATGCTGATTTCACATCAAGGGTATGCCCTTCGTTTTTCTAACGAAGAGGTGCCCGTTCAAGGTTTAAAAACAGCTGGTGTGAAAGCCATGAATCTTAAAAAAGACGATTACATTGCTTCCGCTTTCTTAGCATATACCGACAGTTTCTTTGTTCTGACACAACGCGGCAGTCTGAAGCGAGTGGCAACAGAGGATATCCCGCAAACGAGTCGAGCAAATAGGGGACTATTGGTTTTGAGAGAATTAAAAAATAAACCTCATCGGGTTTTCTTAGCTGGTGCTGTAAAGGGGCTAGCCTCGAATAAGACTATTGATTTATTTAGCGATCCACAAACGGATAGTGAAGCTAGCTTAAGATTGCTAGTTATCAGCAAAACAGGTCAAGAATACCTAGTGGATTTAGGCGGCTATTCTGTGTCTGAACGTACAAGTAACGGTACTTTTATTTCAGATACTATTTCAGATCAAGAGGTATTGTCAGCAAGATTTGACTAAAAAGGGCGGAAGTTCTTTTTAGTTTAAATGTATTTTTCTGAAAATTAAAAAATTAGGCATTGGTTGCTTTCCACGAAAATTACGATACAATATATAAAAGCAGAAATGAGGATACGATATGACACTTGATATAGATTGGGATAATCTCGGATTTGAATACCATAAATTACCTTACCGTTATATTTCTTATTTTAAAGATGGAAAATGGGATCAAGGACAACTTACTGAAGATGCCACATTACATCTATCCGAAGCAGCCCCTGCCTTACATTATGGTCAACAAGCTTTTGAGGGGTTAAAGGCATATAGGACAAAAGATGGGTCTATTCAACTCTTTCGTCCTGATTGTAATGCCGCTCGTTTACAGGCGACGGCAGACCGTTTATTGATGCCACAAATATCAACAGAACAATTTATTGAAGCGGTTAAGCAAGTGGTCAAAGCAAACCAAGATTATGTGCCACCTTATGGCACAGGAGCGAGTCTATATCTTCGTCCCTTATTAATTGGTATCGGGGATGTTATTGGTGTCAGACCAGCTGATGAGTATATCTTTACTATCTTTGCAATGCCAGTAGGTGCTTATTTTAAAGGTGGCTTAATGCCAACAAATTTTATTGTTTCAGAAGATTATGACCGTGCTGCACCATTTGGAACAGGTGCAGCAAAGGTCGGAGGCAATTACGCTGGCTCGCTGTTACCAGGTAAAGCAGCAAAAGCAAGTGGTTTTTCTGATGTGATTTATTTAGATCCAGCCACTCATACTAAAATTGAAGAAGTAGGTGCTGCGAATTTCTTCGGTATTACTGCTAATAACGAGTTTATCACTCCTTTAAGTCCATCAATTCTACCATCCATTACTAAATATTCTCTTCTCGAATTAGCTGAAAAGAGGCTAGGAATGACTGTTATTGAAGGGGACGTTCCAATTAACGATTTAGGGCAATTTGTAGAAGCTGGTGCCTGTGGAACAGCTGCTGTAATCTCACCAATTGGTGGTATTCAGTATCGCAATCACTTACATGTTTTTTACAGTGAGACAGAAGTGGGACCAGTAACTCGCCGCTTATATGACGAATTGGTAGGCATTCAAGTTGGTGATATTGAGGCCCCAGAAGGCTGGATTGTAAAAGTTGATTAAATCCAAAGCTTGCTCTTGCAAGCTTTTTTCTTTTTGTGTAAAATGGATAAAGCGAGGTGTAGAATGGGTAAAAAAGATAAAAAAATTGAAATTCAAATTCTTGATCATAAGGTTTCACTTGAAAATACGCTAGTGAATGGTTATCAGTTACTAAATGGAAAACGTCTTGTCGGTGAAATTGCAGAGCTTGACGAAAGGTTTGTGGTTGTTAATAACGGCAGTGCTGAAAGTTTCTTTAAAACCTTGGAACAAGCGGTTGAAAGTATCATTGAAACCTACAATTTGAATCACTAAAAGTGGGTAAAAACACTTGCGTGAGCAATAAAACTATGGTAGAATAGTTTTTGTTGTTATGGAAAGATAGCGAAGAGGCTAAACGCGGCGGACTGTAAATCCGCTCCTTCGGGTTCGGGGGTTCGAATCCCTCTCTTTCCATTTCTATTTGGGGTATAGCCAAGCGGTAAGGCAAGGGACTTTGACTCCCTCATGCGTTGGTTCGAATCCAGCTACCCCAGTCAGAGGTATCAGATAGAGTCTGAGACCGTCAAAGATAAGAGTTGTTGTCGTTGCGGGTTACCTTGAGAAAATATATTGTTATCAAAAGCAAGCACAGCTTGCTTTTGTTGGAGGATTTTTTAGAATGAATGAATTTGAAGATTTGCTAAACAGTGTTAGCGAAGTAAACCCTGGTGATGTAGTCACTGCGGAAGTTTTAACAGTTGATAACGGTCAAGCAAACGTTGTTATTGATGGTACTGGTGTGGAAGGTGTTTTAACTCTTCGCGAATTGACTAACGATCGTGACGCTGACATCAATGATTATGTTAAAGCTGGTGACACTGTTGAAGTGCTTGTTCTTCGTCAAGTTGTAGGTAAGGATACTGATACAGTTACTTTCCTAGTATCTAAAAAACGTTTAGAAGCTCGCAAAGCATGGGACAAACTTATTGGTCGTGAAGGTGAAGTAGTTACTGTTAAAGGAACTCGCGCTGTTAAAGGTGGTCTTTCAGTTGAATTTGAAGGTTTACGTGGATTTATTCCTGCTTCAATGATTGATACTCGTTTCGTACGCAATACTGAAAAATTTGTAGGTCAAGAATTTGACGCAAAAATTAAAGAAGTTGATGCTGCTGAAAACCGTTTTATCTTGTCACGTCGTGAAGTCATTGAAGAAGCTTCTGCAGCAGCTCGCGAAGAAGTATTTTCAAAACTTTCTGAAGGTTCAGTTGTGACTGGTACTGTTGCTCGTTTAACTAGCTTTGGTGCTTTCATTGATCTTGGTGGTGTTGATGGACTTGTTCACGTTACTGAGTTATCTCATGAACGTAATGTTTCACCTAAATCAGTTGTAAGTGTCGGTGAAGAAGTTGAAGTTAAAGTTCTATCAATCGACGAAGAAGCTGGTCGTGTATCACTTTCACTTAAAGCAACTACTCCTGGACCATGGGATGGTGTTGAACAAAAACTTGCTCAAGGTGATGTTGTTGAAGGTAAAGTAAAACGTCTTACTGATTTTGGTGCTTTTGTTGAAGTATTACCTGGAATTGATGGACTTGTTCATATTTCACAAATCTCACACAAACGTGTTGAAAATCCAAAAGATGTACTTTCTGTAGGTCAAGAAGTTACTGTTAAAGTTCTTGAGGTGAATGCAGCTGACGAACGTGTATCACTTTCAATCAAAGCTCTTGAAGAACGCCCAGCACAAGCTGAAGGTGACAACGACAGCAACAACAGTGAAAAACGCCAATCACGTCCACGCCGTCCAAAACGTGAAGCTAAACGTGACTATGAATTACCAGAAACTCAAACTGGATTCTCAATGGCTGATTTATTCGGTGATATTGAATTATAATAACGTCTAAAAGCTAAGATTTTCTTAGCTTTTTTTCTAGTCAAAACTTATGATTTCTATTTCACAAATGTAATTTTTGTGATATACTATTATGGTGTTACCACCTTTAGTGTAATGGATATCACGTAAGATTCCGGTTCTTGAGATGGGAGTTCGATTCTCTCAAGGTGGATTTAAATCATACAAAAAAGCCTATTAAATTGGGCTTTTTTATTGTCCTAAATATATGATTTATTTGATTTACTGATTCCATTTCTTGTTGCTTAAATAAGTGAGAGTAAAGTGTCAAAGTGGTATTGGGATTCGTGCGTCCAATCAATTTTGATACTTGGACTACATTGATGTTATTCTTGATTGGGTACAAAACATAAGTAGTCCTCAAAGAATGAATATGGGTATTTCTACCGACAAGCTTTTTAAGCGTCTTATGGACTGCCGTGTTGGATAGTCGAATAGTATATTTCAAATGACTAGGGATTAGCTCCAATTGCCTTTCTAGTTGAGTTCAAGAAATACCTAACTTATTTAAATAATAAATTGCCAGTTTATCTTTATAACTTAATTTCATATAAAAACCCCTTTCACTAGATTAGTTCAGTAAAAAGGGGAAATATCATTTGTCTAACTTTTGGAGTAGAGCACAAATTAGGCTTTTTTGCTTATTGGCTAAAATTTCCCCAAAATAAAGAGTCTGGGACAAAAGTCTAAGCTTAAATATAAAAAGCGAACAAGACAGTATTCTGAGTATCAGAAAATGAGTTTTGTTCGCTTTTTGGGTTTCATTTATCAATTGGAAAAATTAATGGCAGGGAATCTCAAAAATTAATATCTTTTTGTCCCAGCCTCTTTATCTATGATATCAGTCCTATTTGAGGAGACCTCTTTGACTAAGTTGGATAAGTTTATCGTTTTCGAATAGGAGGTTAATATGACTTCCTTGAGCATTTGCTTTTAAGCCGCTGATCCATACAGCTTGTCGTTGTATTTTGTCGCTAGAACTCGCATGAGTATAATCATCTGGCTCTGTCAATATTCTTGTCACTTGGTTATAGGTCATGCCTTTTTGAAGTTTGTTGTAGTCTTTTAGAGAAATTTTAGGTTTTCTATTAAAGGCAAAATTGGCAATAGATTTGACAATGGTAGAGTTTTGATACATATTTGCTTGAATAGTGACCTTATCAAATGTCCAAGTGTAATGATCAAGGGTAACATTACCAGCAGGTTTTTTTTCATGTTTACTTGGGCTTCCAAACAAGTTAGTTAAATCTTCAATAGAGGATCCTCCTTTGAATTCTTGATCAGCACTAGCAATGTGAATGTTTTCAAAAGCGAGTCGCTTGTCTTGATGAGGAGCTGCTTCTTGAGATTTGGCGATTAGAGATGGTTTATCCTTAGATGAAGGTTTACTGTCGGAACTTTTGCCACAGGCCACCATACTAAAGCAAAGGACGGGAAGAAGTGCTGTCAGAATGAATGAACGTTTTTTCATAGTTTAAATTATTTCTCCGTTAATAAAGTCACTGTTATAAGATATTTTGATCAAGTTTAAGTTAAGTGATAGTGAAGGTCTAAAAAATAAAACCCTTAGGTAAGGGTTTTAGTAAGTTTTAATGGAGCTGGTGGGAGTCGAACCCACGTCCAAACACCTGCCAACATATTCGTCTACAACCATAGGTTATGTCTTGATTTAACAAGGTAAGGACACATAACTCAAGCCATTACCTTGCGAGTCTAGAAATCTCTTTTTAAGGTAGTAGACAATACCTTAAATGTAGCTTGCTATTTTGAGACTTCTAACAGGACACAAGCAATCTTGTAGAAGTCACGCTAACTGGTTTTTAGGCAGCTAAAGCGTAAGAGTTTGTATTTTTTGCAGTTATATTTAACTGGCATTTTACATCTGCCGATGGGTCGCAGAACATGTCTCATAATGCCTGTCGAATCCGTAACAACCCCTTTGTTAAAAGGGTAAGAAAAACTTACAAGAATTATTATATCAGAAAATGTTTCGTATGGCAAAATTATCTATCTTATGGTATGATAAAAGCATGAAAATCAAGAATCCAAAAGCCTATGCCTTTTTTCAGCAACTATTTAAAGTTTTGGGAATTATAGCTCTCATAGGGTCCTTTGTTTTAGCTTTCTGGTTGTATAAGATGGGTATATTTAATGATAAAAATGTTTTGAAAGATGTTATCAACCAGTATAAATTTTGGGGTCCATTTATCTTTATTATTATCCAAATTTTTCAAATTGTTTTTCCAGTCATTCCTGGTGGTATAACAACTGTTTTTGGATTTCTTATTTTTGGTCCCATCAAAGGTTTCTTGCTCAATTATTTTGGGATATTGATTGGGAGTTACATCTTATTTATATTGGTTAGAATTTATGGGAAAAAGTTTATTCTCCTTTTTCTTGATAAAAAAACCTTCTACAAGTATGAAAAAAAACTGGAGACTCCTGGTTATGAAAAGCTGTTTATTTTTTGTATGGTCTCTCCGATAGCTCCAGCAGATATTATGGTTATGATTACTGCTCTAACCAATATGTCTGTTAAACGCTTTATGACGATTATGATGATTGCAAAGCCGATATCGATCATTGGTTACAGTTACCTTTTCATTTTTGGAAAAGATATCATTAAATTTTTCTTTAACTAATTAAAAAAAGGTTGGGCCAGATGCCCACCTTTTTCGTTTGTAAATGGTTTTAGGATTATTGTAAATTGAGTTTGTATTTCATGATAAAATGGGTTCCGAAATAATAGAGAATGATTTGGAAGAGTCCTTCTAGAGAAGTGACTAAGAAGTAATAATTGGTTGTAAAGTCAATCTCTTGATCAAACTCAAGTCCTAAAATGTTTGTGTTGATGTATGTGAAGATAATGCTGAGAGTAAGTTGGATAATAAAGTATGCCATAAAGGCTTTTAAGCCACGGCGATTTGAAAATAACTGACCGATTGAAATGGCGAAATAGATAGCAAGGATACTAGATAGGGTTGATAATACTATTGTCACGCAAAGAAAGGCGATAAGGTTCATATGTTGCGGAGCAACTTTTAATAGTTGGTTCATGCCATTTAGAAGATCTGATTTATTGAATTGAGGTAGGATTAAAATAGCGAAGGCTGCTACTAAGACCAGAAAGTTAAAGAAACTGCAAGTAACTGAGGATAATAATTTTGCTAGAATTAGTTTATGTTCTGACACAGGTAAGGTCATTGTTAAATAACCTTCGCGGCCATAAATGTTTTTGTTAAACCGATTAATAATAATTAATAAAGTAGCTAGGAGAGAGCCGGCAATTAGAGCTCCAAAAATAAGGATAAGTGAAAAAGGTAAGAATTTTGATAAAAGGCTAACATCAGGATTTTTCTTGATTACTATTTTAATAACCAAGGATAGAATGGCAGCAATTGCAACTATGCCAGCGTTCAATCCAAAGTACCACTTACCTATTGACCTGAATTCATATTTTAATAATTTACCAAACATTGCTTCCTCCTATACTTTATATGTGTTTCTAAAGAGAGTGTCAATGGACATCGCGTGATTTTCTCTCAACTCATCTACTGAACCGGTAATAGCAACCTGTCCATCTTTAAGAAAAATGACTTCATCAAGAATAGGTTCAATATCAGAAATAAGGTGAGTTGAAATAAGAACGGTAGCATCTTCACTGTAGTTATTAATAATTGTTTTCAAAATATAATCACGTGCAGCAGGATCCACGCCACCAATAGGTTCATCAAGAATGTAAAGTTTTGCTTTACGGCTCATCACAAGTATCAATTGTACTTTTTCCTTGTTCCCTTTCGAGAGATTTTTAAGGTGGTCATTTAGGTTTAAATGAAGATCACGAAGTAAGCTATGAGCTTTTGTAGCATCAAAATCTTCGTAAAAATCACTGAAGTAGTCAATGATATCTGAAATTTTCATGTCTTCTCGCAAATAAGAGGTATCAGGTAAATAAGAAATAATTTTCTTTGTATCAATTGAGGGACGGTAGCCATCAATGACAATATCCCCTTTATTAGGCTGGATTAGACCATTAATTAACTTAATCAAAGTTGTTTTTCCTGAGCCATTAGGTCCAAGTAAGCCAACGATTTTTCCAGATGGGATTGTCAGTGTTAGATCATCTATAACCTTTTTCCCTTTGAAAGCTTTTGAAACATGGTGTAGCTGTAAAAGTTGTGACATCTTAAGAACCCTCCTTTAGAAAATTTTCAAGTTCTGGTATAATTTGTGACTTATCAAAGCCAATTTTTACCATATTGCTAACGAAGGACTCAAGTTCGCTTCGAGACAATTCACGACGTTTTTCTGCAATTAATGCTTGATTATCTGTTACAAAACGACCAGCTGTGCGTTGGGAATAAACAATGCCCTCACGTTCTAATTCGGTAAAAGCTCGTTGCATGGTATTAGGGTTAACACCAGCCGTTTCTGCATATTCTCGTACAGTTGGTAATTGTTGCCCAATAGTGATCTCATGACTGACAATTTGCATTTTGATATGTTGTGCAATCTGAGCATAAATCGGCGATTTTTCATCAAAATTCCAAGACATACGGTCTCCTCTCTTCGTGATTAATTATCACTTGTACTATATAAATAGTACAGAAAAAAGTAGTAAAAGTCAACTTATTAATTTCTAAAAAACGAGATTGAGGCAGGGATTGAGGATAAAAAGAAAGCACGAGGGCCATTTTCATAGTATAATAGAAGAAATCATGTAGAGGAGAAGCCATGTTTGTACAATTAGATACCAAAACGGTATATTCATTTATGGATAGTTTAATTGATTTAGATCATTACATCTCAGAAGCTAAAAGGATTGGTTATCAATCAATTGGTATCATGGATAAAGATTGTTTATATGCTGCTTATCATTTTATCCTAAAAGCTCAAAAAGCCGGTTTACAGCCTATTTTAGGATTAGCAATTGAATATCCAATCCAAGGCAAGGAAGAGTCTTTATATCTCCTTGCTAAAAATAATTTAGGCTATCAAAACCTCTTGAAGCTTTCCACTCTGCGGATGTCGGCTGAGTTTACCCCAGAGCACATCAAGGATTTTCTTGATGGCCTTATGGTTATATTACCTTATCAGCCACATTTACACGGTATAGAGCTTGGTTTTCCTTATTTTACTGGTGTTTTTGAGGAGACTAAATTGGTTCAGCCGCTCCCTCTGCAAAATCTAATACCCTTGCGAACTGTGCGGTATTTTTCTGATTCTGAAAGGGAGACCTTGCAAGTATTGCATGCTATCCGAGATAATGTAACGTTGTCAGAAACGAAAGTTGTAGAAGCTGGGCAATATCTGAAAGATCCAAAAGAAATTGCTCAAAAGTTTGAGGAGCTTTATCCAGGTATTAATGACCATTTGGCTGATTTATTAAAAGATATTCGTTACGAGTTTGACCATGAGTTCAAATTACCACGCTTTAATCGCCAAAGAGCAGCTAAGGAAGAGCTGAAGGAATTAACTGAAGATGGTTTAAAGAAAAAAGGACTCTGGCAAGATATTTATCAGGAACGTTTGGAAAAGGAACTTCAAATTATCTCGGATATGGGGTTTGATGACTATTTTTTGATTGTTTGGGATTTACTCCGGTTTGGACGTAGTAAAGGCTATTATATGGGCATGGGCCGTGGCTCAGCTGCTGGTAGTTTGGTTGCTTATGCTTTAAATATTACTGGAATTGATCCTGTTAAGCATAATTTACTTTTTGAGCGTTTTTTAAATAAAGAACGCTATAGTATGCCCGATATTGATATTGATCTACCGGATATTTATCGTTCTGAGTTCTTACACTATGTTCGAAATCGTTATGGTAGTGATCATTCTGCTCAAATTGTCACTTTTTCAACTTTTGGAGCTAAACAGGCTATTAGAGATGTCTTTAAACGGTTTGGGGTTCCAGAATATGAGATTAGCAATCTAAGTAAAAAAATTGCTTTTAAAGACACTTTAACCTCTATCTACGAAAAAAATATTAGTTTCCGCCAAACGATCAATAGCCGTTTAGAATTACAAAAAGCTTTTGAAATAGCTAAGCGAATTGAAGGCAACCCTAGGCAAACGTCCATTCATGCTGCCGGAATAGTCATGAGTGATGATCTTTTGACAGACCATATTCCTTTGAAAGAAGGGATAGAAATGATGGTGACGCAGTATGATGCGCCAGCAGTTGAAGCAAATGGTCTTTTGAAGATGGATTTTCTCGGTTTAAGAAATTTAACATTTGTGCAAAAGATGAAAGAGAAAGTCGCTAAGGACTTTGGTAAAGACATTATCATTGAAGAGATTGACTTGGAAGATCCCAAAACACTCGAACTCTTTGCTAAAGGAGATACTAAGGGCATTTTTCAATTTGAGCAAAGCGGTGCCATTAGTTTACTAAAACGCATTAAACCTAAGCGATTTGAAGAAATTGTTGCGACAACAAGTTTAAATAGGCCAGGGGCTAGCGACTATACTAATAATTTCATTAAGCGGAGAAGAGGGCAAGAAAAAATTGATTTAATTGATCCGGTTATTGCTCCTATTTTAGAGCCAACTTATGGTATTATGCTTTATCAAGAGCAAGTTATGCAAATTGCACAAGTTTTTGCCGGTTTTACCTTAGGTAAAGCCGATCTCTTGCGCAGGGCTATGTCCAAAAAGAACCTAGCAGAAATGAAAAAAATGGAAAATGACTTTCTGGAAGGTGCTGCTAGGCTTGGTCGTTCTGAAGAAACAGCTAGGCTTTTATTTAATAGAATGGAAAAGTTTGCAGGTTACGGTTTTAACAGAAGTCATGCTTTTGCTTATTCTGCTCTTGCTTTTCAGTTGGCCTATTTCAAGGCACATTATCCTGCGGTTTTCTTTGATGTCATTATGAATTACTCCAATAGTGACTACATCAGTGATGCCTTAGAATCAGATTTTAAAGTGGTACCATTGACCATTAATAACATTCCATATAATGATAAAATTGATAGCAACAAGATTTATATGGGCTTAAAAAATATTAAGGGGCTTCCACGTGATTTGGCTTATTGGATTATTGAAAAGCGGCCTTTTTCGAGTATTGAATCCTTTTTAAGTGCCTTACCAACTAAGTATCAGAAAAAAGACTTGCTGGAACCTTTGTTTGCTGTTGGTTTATTTGATCTATTTGAGTCCAATCGTAGGAAAGTTTTAAACAATCTAGATGGATTACTGATTTTTGTTTCAGAACTTGGCTCTCTCTTTGCTGATTCCTCTTTTAGCTGGTCGGACTGTGATGATTTTTCAAATAGGGAAAAGTACCAGTTAGAAGAAAATTATATTGGTATTGGTCTTAGTCCACATCCTTTACTGGAAATTGCTGAAAAAACAGACCAAGCATTTACTCCAATAACAAAACTTCTTAAAGACAGTGAACATACTATCCTTGTTCAAATTGAAAAGGTGAGGATTATCCGCACGAAAAGTAGTGGGCAACAAATGGCTTTCTTAACTGTAACTGATACCAAGAAAAAAATTGATGTCACGGTATTTCCTCAAGAATTTTTGCAGTTTAATTATCTTTTGACAGAGGGTCAGATGGTATTTATCCAAGGAAGGGTAAAGGAACGTGACAATCGTCTACAGATTGTTGCTCAAACGATTACAGTAGCTAATCAAAAGAAATACTGGATTCTCCTTGACACCCATGAAAATGATCAAAGGGTTGCTAAAATTTTAGAGGAGTTTACAGGTCAATACCCTGTTGTTATTCATTACCAAAAAACCAAGGAAACGCTTCAATTAAACCATATTCTTGTAGATGGTAGTTTAGAATTAGAGGAGGCTCTTAAAGAATTAGTCGTGAAAACGGTTTTTCGATAATTTTAGCCCAATAGTGAAGAAATTTGCAAGGGAATATGCTATAATGGGAACGTTAAATTAATTAAAGGAGTACCAAAAAAATGAAACGTATTGCTGTTTTATCAAGTGGTGGTGATGCCCCTGGTATGAACGCTGCTATCCGCGCGGTTGTTCGTAAAGCAATCTCAGAAGGTATGGAAGTTTATGGAGTTAACCATGGTTATGCAGGCTTGGTTGCTGGTGATATTTTCCCTATCAGTTCTAGAGACGTTGGTGACAAAATTTCCCGTGGAGGAACTTTCCTATACTCTGCTCGTTATCCAGAATTTGCGCAATTAGAAGGTCAACTAGCTGGTATTGAACAACTTAAGAAAAATAACATCGAAGGAGTGGTTGTTATTGGTGGAGATGGTTCATATCATGGAGCAATGCGCTTGACAGAACACGGCTTCCCTGCAGTAGGAGTTCCTGGAACAATTGATAATGATATTGCTGGCACTGATTTCACAATTGGTTTTGATACCGCTGTAAATACTGCCGTTGAAGCTATTGACAAATTACGTGATACTTCTTCAAGTCATGGCCGTACATTTGTTGTTGAAGTGATGGGGCGTAACGCAGGGGATATTGCTCTTTGGGCGGGTATCTCAAGTGGTGCTGATCAGATTATTGTACCTGAAGAAGGTTTTGATATTAAACAAGTTGCTGAAACCATTGAGAATGACTTCAAAAAACAAGGTAAAAACCATCATATTATTGTTCTTGCAGAAGGTGTTATGAGTGGTGCTGAATTTGCTGAAAAACTCAAAGCTGCCGGTGATAAGAGCGATTTACGTGTAACAAACCTAGGACATATTTTACGTGGTGGTTCACCAACTGCGCGTGATCGTGTTCTGGCTTCACGATTGGGAGCACATGCTGTGAAACTTCTTAAAGAAGGCCGTGGTGGTTTGGCAGTGGGTATTCACAATGAGGAACTAGTCGAAAGCCCAATCCTTGGAACTGCCGAAGAAGGTGCTTTATTCACTTTAGCTGAAGATGGTAAGATTATTGTTAATAATCCTCATAAAGCACGTCTTGATTTTGCTAAATTAAATCGTTCACTTTCAAGATAAAAGCAATCTGTAAGCTATAGTTAATTTTTGTTAAATGTCGATAGTCGACAAAAAAATAAGGAGTTTCATAATATTATGAGTAAACGTGTAAAAATTGTTGCAACACTTGGTCCTGCGGTAGAAATCCGTGGTGGAAAAAGATTTGGTGAAGATGGCTACTGGGCTGGTCAACTTGACGTTGAAGAGTCAGCAAAAAAAATTGCTGAATTAATCGAAGCTGGTGCAAATGTTTTCCGTTTCAATTTCTCACACGGTGATCATCAAGAACAAGGTGACCGTATGGCAACTGTACGTCGCGCAGAAGAAATTGCGCGCAAAAAAGTTGGTTTCCTTTTAGATACTAAAGGGCCAGAAATGCGTACAGAATTGTTTGAAGAAGATGCTAAAGAATATAGTTACCTAACTGGTGAACGTATTCGTGTTGCTACTGAACAAGGTATAAAGTCTACTCGTGATGTCATCGCTTTGAGTGTAGCCGGTAACTTAGATATCTATGATGAAGTTGAAGTGGGGCATACGATTCTTATTGACGATGGTAAGTTAGGATTGAAAGTCGTTGAAAAAGACATTGCGACACGTCAATTTATCGTTACCGTTGAAAACGATGGCACTATTGCAAAACAAAAAGGTGTTAATATTCCGAACACTAAGATTCCATTCCCTGCTCTAGCTGAGCGTGATAATGCTGATATCCGTTTTGGTTTAGAACAAGGTTTGAACTTTATTGCGATTTCATTTGTGCGTACTGCTAAAGATGTTGAAGAAGTACGTGAGATTTGTCGTGAAACTGGAAATGACCACGTTCAATTATTTGCTAAAATTGAAAACCAACAAGGTATTGATAACCTTGACGAAATCATCGAAGCAGCAGATGGTATCATGATTGCTCGTGGTGACATGGGAATTGAAGTGCCATTTGAAATGGTACCAGTTTTCCAAAAAATGATTATTACAAAAGTAAACGCAGCTGGTAAAGCAGTTATTACAGCGACAAACATGCTTGAAACAATGACTGAAAAACCACGTGCAACACGTTCAGAAGTTTCGGACGTCTTTAATGCAGTTATTGATGGTACTGATGCAACGATGCTTTCAGGTGAATCAGCAAACGGTAAGTATCCTGTAGAAGCAGTACGTACTATGGCGACAATTGATAAAAATGCGCAAACACTTCTTAATGAGTATGGTCGTTTAGACTCTTCTACTTTCCCACGTACTAATAAGACTGATGTTATTGCTTCTGCAGTTAAAGATGCAACGCATTCTATGGACATCAAACTTGTTGTAACAATTACTGAAACTGGTAATACAGCCCGTGCTATCTCAAAATTCCGTCCGGATTCAGATATTTTAGCTGTTACTTTTGATGAAAAAGTGCAAAAAGCTCTTATGATTTATTGGGGAGTAACTCCAATTGTTGCAGATAAACCATCTTCTACCGATGATATGTTTGAAGTAGCTGAAAAATTGGCTCTTAAGTCAGGAATGGTTAGCTCAGGTGATAACATCATTATTGTTGCTGGTGTCCCAGTTGGTTCTGGTGGAACTAATACCATGCGAGTTCGTACTGTTAAATAAAACGTCTAAAAGACTCTGAGACAACAGTCTAAGCTCAAATATAAAAAGCCAACAAAATTAGTTTTCTGATACTCAGAATGCTGTCTTGTTGGCTTTTTATATCTCATTTATTAATTTGTAAAATTGATGATAATGACCCACAAAAATGACTATCTTTTTGTCCATTGAATAGACTTCTTCTAAGTTCTAGTCTTTTGTTATCAAGCATAACATGCTATAATAGACCTAAGATTAGGAGCAAATATGGTAAAAAGAGATTTTATTCGAAATATTATTATTGTTTTAATTGTGGCTATTGTTGCAGCACTTTTAAGTATTTTTGTCTTTTCTACATTTGAAGTTACGAAAGAATCAGAAAATCCTTATCTCAAAGCAGGTGACTTGGTTACCATTAAACACAATGTAGAGCCTCAATATAAAGATTTTGTGGTCTATAAAGTTGATAAAAAAGAATATGTCAGTCGTGTGATTGCGACCGCAGGTCAGAGGGCAACTTATATGGACGATATTTTTTATTTAAATAATCGTATCAAAGACCAACCTTACATTGAAAAGTTGAAAAATGATTACTTAAGACATTCACCTGTGGGAAGTCTTTTTACAGATGATTTTAATATATCTACGATTTCAAAAGGAAAGAGTACGGTTATCCCTAGTGGGAAATATCTTTTGTTAAATGATAATCGGCGTAACCGTGCTGATAGCCGTCAGTTTGGCTTGATTGATAAAAAACAAATTAAAGGTGTTGTCACTTTCCGAGTACTACCTATTGATGAATTTGGGTTTGTAGAGGTTGATTAAAGCAGTGCAAAGCAAGTTCTTATAAATAGACTAAAAGGCATGGTCTCTATTTTTTACTGAGGCTCATGCCTTTTCAAATCTCCCAAAGAGAGGAATAGTCAGGAAAACATTTGAGGTCTACTCTTCTTTGCTTGACAAGGCTTATCTGATATCCCTCTAAATCAGACTATACCAATATAATATTTGACAACAAAAATTCATTATTATATACTAATAACATAGCTTTTCTAATAAGGAAAGCAGACTATACCAATTTAAAAAACAAGAAGAAAGAAGTAAGCTAGCTTACTTGGTGTTTATTTATGTGTGGAATTGTTGGAGTAATAGGGAATCGTAATGCAACAGATATTTTGATGCAAGGACTGGAAAAATTGGAATATCGCGGTTACGACTCAGCTGGTATTTTTGTAGCAAACGGAGAACAATCAAGCCTAGTTAAATCTGTTGGTCGCATTGCTGATCTGCGTGCTAAAATCGGAATTGACGTAGCTGGTAGTACGGGAATTGGTCATACACGTTGGGCGACTCACGGGCAAGCAACGGTTGAGAATGCTCATCCCCATACTTCAGCCACAGGGCGTTTTGTTTTAGTCCACAATGGTGTTATCGAAAACTATCTCCAAATAAAAGAAGAGTTTTTGGCTGATCATAACTTTAAGGGGCAAACAGATACAGAAATTGCTGTTCACCTGATTGGAAAATTTGTGGAAGAAGATCAGCTTACAGTATTGGAAGCCTTTCAAAAAGCTTTGTCAATTATTGAAGGCTCTTATGCCTTTGCTTTGATTGATAGAGAAGATGCAGATACCATTTATGTAGCAAAAAATAAATCTCCCTTACTAATTGGTCTTGGCCAAGGCTACAATATGGTTTGCTCAGATGCTATGGCTATGATCCGTGAAACAAGTGAATTTATGGAAATCCATGACAAAGAGCTTGTTATCTTAACAAAAGACTCCGCTAAAGTTCTTGATTATGAGGGGAATGTTCTTGAACGTGAGTCCTACACTGCTGAACTAGATTTATCTGATATCGGTAAGGGAACTTATCCTTTCTACATGCTAAAAGAAATTGATGAACAGCCAACCGTAATGCGTAAGTTAATTTCAACTTATGCAAGTGAAGATGGTCAAATGGCTATTGATCCAGCAATTGTAAAATCAGTGCAAGAAGCTGACCGCATTTATATTCTTGCAGCGGGAACATCATACAATGCTGGCTTTGCTGCTAAATCAATGATTGAGCAACTTACAGATACTCCAGTTGAATTAGGAGTTGCCTCTGAGTGGGGCTACAATATGCCTTTATTGAGTCAAAAACCCATGTTTATCTTATTGAGTCAATCTGGTGAAACTGCAGATAGCCGTCAAGTATTGGTAAAGGCTAACCAAATGGGAATTCCAAGTTTAACTGTGACAAATGTTCCTGGTTCAACTTTATCTCGTGAAGCAACCTATACTATGCTTTTACATGCAGGTCCTGAAATAGCAGTGGCTTCAACTAAAGCCTATACTGCTCAGGTAGCTGCATTAGCATTCTTGTCGAAAGCGGTTGGTGAAGCAAATGGTAAGAAGGAAGCTATTGAATTTGATTTAGTTCATGAGTTGTCACTTGTTGCCCAATCAATAGAAGCAACCTTATCAGAAAAAGACATGATTGCCTCAAAAGTTGAAAATTTATTAGCAACAACACGCAATGCTTTCTATATTGGTCGCGGTAATGATTACTATGTTGCTATGGAAGCCTCACTTAAATTAAAAGAGATTTCTTACATTCAATGTGAAGGTTTCGCTGCAGGTGAATTAAAACACGGTACGATTTCGCTGATTGAAGATAAAACACCAGTTATTGGCTTGATTTCGTCAAGTGAACTGGTTGCAGCACATACACGTGGGAATATTCAGGAAGTTGCAGCGCGTGGTGCAAGTGTCTTAACGGTCGTTGAAGAAGGACTTGAACGTGAAGGTGATGATATCGTCGTTAACAAGGTTCATCCCTACCTTGCAACAATTGGAATGGTTATTCCAACGCAATTGATTGCTTATTATGCGTCACTACAACGTGGACTAGATGTTGACAAGCCGCGTAATTTGGCAAAAGCTGTAACAGTAGAATAAAAGATTAAAAGATATCTATTTTTTAGATATCTTTTTTTGTCACAAATTCTGTGCCAAAGTTTGAGTTTCCCTGATAGCCCTTACATGATATGATAAAACTGTAAATAAACTAGGAGGCGGTTCTGATGGAACAAAAATCTTCACTTAAAGTTAAAATTCAAAAGTTAGGTACAGCCTTATCTAACATGGTCATGCCTAACATCGGGGCATTTATTGCTTGGGGAATTCTAACGGCTCTCTTTATTCCAACTGGTTGGATGCCAAATAAAGAATTTGGTGCTGCGGTTGGACCAATGATTACCTATTTGTTACCACTACTAATTGGTTATACTGGTGGCTATGTTGTTCATGGGCAACGTGGCGCAGTAGTTGGTGCTATTGCAACCTTTGGTGCTATTGCAGGTTCAACAGTACCAATGTTTATTGGTGCTATGGCTATGGGACCTTTAGGTGGATGGGTTATCAAAAAATTTGATGACACTTTCCAAGAAAAAATTCGTCCTGGCTTTGAGATGTTGGTAAATAACTTTTCTGCCGGTTTAATTGGATTTGGGCTATTATTATTGGCTTTTAAAATTGTAGGACCCTTTGTTGCTGTTTTTACCACTGCGGTTGGTCACGGTGTACAAAGCATTATTGATATGAAACTTTTGCCTTTAGCAAATATTCTTATTGAACCAGCTAAAATTTTGTTCCTTAATAATGCACTTAACCATGGTATCTTTACACCACTTGGAGCGGAACAAGTTGCTAAAACTGGTAAGTCAATTCTTTTCTTACTGGAAGCCAACCCTGGCCCAGGTCTTGGTATTTTATTAGCTTACTTAATATTTGGTAAAGGAGCAGCGAAATCATCTTCTTGGGGTGCTTTAATCATTCATTTCTTTGGCGGGATCCATGAAATTTACTTCCCATATGTGATGATGAAGCCAGCTTTATTCTTAGCTGTTATCGGTGGTGGTGTGACAGGTACATTTACTAACCAATTATTGGGTTCAGGTCTTGGAGGGCCAGCATCACCAGGTTCTATCATTGCTATTTGGGGAATGGTGCCAAAAGGGGATAATTACTTGTATAATTTAAGTTCGGTATTGGCAGGTGTCTTCTCAGCAGCCATTGTTTCCTTCTTAATTGCATCTGTTATCCTGAAAGCAGATAAAACAGAAGATGATGAAAGTGCTTTAGTAGAAGCGCAAGCAGCAAGTAAGTTAGCAAAAGCAGAGGCAAAAGGTCAGTCTGTATCAGATATACAAGAAAGGTTCTCAGGTGATGCTATTCAACAAATCATCTTCGCCTGTGATGCTGGTATGGGAAGCTCTGCTATGGGAGCTTCAATCCTTCGTGATAAGGTCAAAAAGGCCGGACTATCAATCCCAGTAACCAATAAAGCAATCTCTAATTTGACTGATGTGACAAATACCTTGATTGTGACGCAACAAGAGCTTGCTCCACGTGCAGCCCAAAAAACGCCACGTGCTAACCATGTTTCAGTTGATAATTTCTTAGCTACTCCAAAATATGATGAAATAGTGGCACAGCTTGTAAAAAAGCCTCATCCAGAAACTCCTAAGTCTGAGACCAACTTGGTCACAAATCAAGAAGTGATTGATTTACATAATATTGATGAGGTGGTCTTTGCTTACGGTGATGCTAAGGGTTCGGCTACTATGGGACAAGCGACTTTACAAGAAATTTTCAAAGCAAGAACTATTAGTATCCCAGTAACAAAGGTCGAAAATCATAAACTCGCTGACCATAACTCAAGTCATATTCTGATTATTACAAGTATTGATAATCAGGCTCAGGTACAAGAAGTGGCACCAGCTGCGACATTACTTGCTGTGGACAGTTTGGTAACGACTAGTGAATACGATAAAATGGTGGAGAGAATCTCTAAATAAGTTAGAAATGGTGTATAATTAATTTATGCAACTAACAAGACGAGAAGAAGAACTTTTGAAAGCTTTCCTGAACTATGGAAAGCTTTCAATTGATAATATGAGTGATATTCTAAAGGTTTCAAAGCGGACAGTTTATCGGGTTTTAAACGATTTAACCGATAGTTTAGAGCCATTACATATAGTCATCTATAAAGATGACCAAAAATATTATTTAAGCGGTAATTTGGAAGCCTTACAGTCTTTTACTAGCCAGGAATCATTTACTAAATGTGAACGCTTAAATCTGATCACTTATCATTTATTAATCAATGAACAAGGGGTGACAAATGACTATCTACAAGTTATTTTAGGGGTTAGTAATGTCACTGTTATTCAAGATATTGCCTTGATTGAAGAGCGTTTGGCGGATTTTAATATCCCTATCAATCGTCAAAAAGGCTATCAGCTTGGACCAATTCCGATCTCAAGAAGACGTTTTCTAGCCATACTTTTATCTAACACTATTAATCTATCTGATTTTTATCAGTTACAACTGGGCCATTATTCCCTCATTCCCAAGAAAACTTTAGCTAAAGCTTGTCAGATTTTTCAAAGCTACCAGTCTGAATTACCAGAGATGGATTCAAAATTATTTCAGTTTTTTGTCTTCTTATTGGCCTTAAGTAATTGGGGGCAGGTTCCTCAGGAGAAGCAACAAGTCAGTAAACTGTCCCTTGATTTTTCTCAAAAAGTATTTGCTGAGCTTTCAAGGGAATTACAAACTTTTTACCCATTACAAGAAATTTTATATTTTGCTAGAATGCTTGATCAATTAGTGCTCAAGCGGCAAGAAACACCGCTTTTTCAAGAGAATTTTGACAGTGAATTTTTTTACAATGTCACCAATTTGATTGATAAAGTAGCCCTCTATACTAAGATTAATTTTACAAAAGACCCCAAATTATTTAAATTTTTATTTAACCATATTCGTCTTAGCTTAGCTGTACCTCTTATTTTCACTGATAGCCATACTACTGATTTAGCTCATCAAGCTCTAAACCATAGTGACTATCTCCATCGCCTGATCAAATTACTGGTTATGGAAATTTTTCCGCAATTCCTTCGAACTGAAAGTGAGTTGGAGCTCATTACCCTCCACTTCGCGTCAAGTTTGCGGCGTAGTCCACACATTTATCCGATTCGTTTATTGTTGTTGACTGATGAGAGACCATTAGCAACTGAGCTATTAATTACCCGGTTGAAGAACATTGCTCCTTTTATTGAAAGTATCCAAACAAAAGGAACTGACAGTCTTTCAAAGAGTGATTTTGAGGTATTCGATGCTGTTTTATCGACAAAATTACTAGCCAATAACCAGGTTCATTTAGTCTCGACCTTTCCTAGTCCAAATGAACTGATTGACTTAGAAAAGTTTTTTAATCAGGTACAAATTAGTCGAGACTTTAAACCAAGAGACAATATCGTTTTACCGTCTGATCTTTCTTTTAAAGATTATTTCGAGGCCAGTCAGTTTCTCTTAGAAAGCTTTGCAGTCACTTATATCTATAATAGCTCGCGCTTTGAACAAACAATTGTCGAAATTATGGCTGATATCCCTCAGGTAAAGGATAAGGATTATCTAGCTCACAAACTTATTGAGCGATTCCATGAAAGCCCAATGGCAATTCCAGAGACTAATCTTGCTCTTGTTCATACTCAGTCAAGCCAGGTAGAGCATTCGACCTTTATGGTTTTTGAATTGGCCCAGCCAGTAAAGGCCAAGTCTATGAATGGGCAAGATGAGGTGGTTAACCGGATTTTGGTCATGCTGACGCGACTCAATGAAAGTGATGAGATTAGAGATTTAATGACTGCCATAAGCCAATCTTTAATTGAAAACCACCTTTATACAGAAATCTATCGTAAGGGAAATGATGACATTATTTATCAATTATTAAATCACATTTTTACTGAAAAAATTAAAAAATTGGAGAATTAACATGGAATTTCAAAAAGAACTCATAAAACTCAACCAATCTTTTCATAGCTATGAAGAGGCCATTCGTTATTGTGGTCAGATACTCTACCAAAATGGCTATGTTGAAGAGGCTTATATCCAATCAATGCTTGATCGTAACCAAGAACTATCTGTCTATATGGGAAACTTTATTGCTATTCCCCATGGAACAGATGCAGCTAAAACCAAAGTAAAAAAATCAGGTTTAACAGTAGTGCAGGTCCCGGACGGTGTCAACTTTGGAACACAAGAGAATCCTCAAATAGTTACGGTGTTGTTTGGAATTGCAGGCCTTGGTGATGAACATTTGCAATTAATCCAAAAAATTTCAATCTTCTGTGCCGATGTTAATAATGTGGTTAAATTAGCTGATGCTAAAACAGAAGAAGAAATCATTACCTTATTAAATTCAGTTGATTAATGAGCTATTCGTAGTAAAAGGAGTAAGTCATGAAAAAAGCAGTTCATTTTGGAGCAGGAAATATTGGTCGAGGGTTTATTGGGGAAATTTTAGCAGCAAATAATTTTTCCATTCAATTTGTAGATGTTAATGAAGCAATTATTAATGCTTTAAACGATAGACGAGCTTATGAGATTGAGATTGCAGAAGATGGTAAAGGTCGTATTAGGATAGAAAATGTGGCTGGTATTAATAACCAGTTAAATCCCACAGCAGTTGTTGAAGCTATTGCTGATGCTGATATTGTCACAACAGCTATTGGACCTAATATCCTTCCCTTTATTGCAGAACTAATTGCTGATGGTATTCAAAAACGTCAAACAAATGGTGTTCAAACTCCTCTTGATGTGCTAGCATGTGAGAACATGATTGGTGGTTCTCAGTTCTTGCTTGAGGAAGTCAGAAAGTATTTATCAGAAGAAACAGAAGCTTATCTAGATACCTATATAGGTTTTCCCAATACAGCTGTTGATAGAATTGTTCCAGCCCAGACGCATGAAGACCCCTTATTTGTTATTGTTGAACCTTTTAATGAATGGGTAGTTGAAACAAGTCGAATGAAAAATAAAGAATTACGGCTTGCTGGTGTTCACTACGAAGAGGATCTCCAACCTTTTATTGAACGTAAATTATTCTCAGTCAATACTGGTCATGCTACCTCAGCTTACACAGGGGCACACGCAGGTGCTAAGACAATCTTAGAAGCTTTGCAATTACCAGAAGTCAAAGAAATGTTAGAGGCTGTTTTAGCTGAAATTAGATCTCTGTTAGTGGCCAAATGGAATTTTGATTTAGTAGAATTAGAAGCTTATCATGATGTGATCATTAGTCGGTTTGAAAATCCCTATATTGTTGATGATGTGGTTCGGGTAGCTAGAACACCAATTCGTAAACTTGGTTATGACGAACGCTTTATCCGTCCAATTCGTGAGCTTAAAGAGCGCCAACTTCCCTATGACAAGCTTTTAAAAACAGTTGCCTATGTTTTTAACTATAAAGATCCTAACGATGAACAGAGCAATCAACTGCAAGTCATGCTATCAGAAAACAATTTAGAAAAAGTTGTTGCAGACGTAACCTCGCTTGAAGATAGTGAGCTTATTCAAGAAATAGTTACAAGTATTGAGACCAGAGTTTAATTAATTTTTCCCCTCTTATTTGACAGAGGGGCTTTTTCTTTAAAAAATTCATTTTTTAAAACGCATTCAACTTGTCAAATAGGCTTATCTACAGTAGAATAGTTAAAACACAGAATAGTTATACTATAGGAGATAATACGATGTCACTACCAAATTGTTTACAATGTCAATCTGAATATGTTTATGAAGACGGTCTGATGCTCATTTGTCCAATGTGCAGCTTTGAATGGCCAGCAGATCAAACTGATGCCTTAGAAGATGCGGATACTTTAAAAGTACTTGATAGCAATGGAACTCAGCTTCAAGATGGGGATACTGTTACGGTTATTAAGGATCTTAAAGTAAAAGGCGCACCTAAGGATATTAAACAGGGAACGCGTGTGAAAAATATTCGTCTGGTTGAAGGGGATCATAATATTGATTGCAAAATTGACGGTTTTGGAGCTATGAAATTAAAGTCAGAATTTGTTAAAAAATTGTAGTATTTTAGTACTGATTATTTTGTATTTTTATTCAAAGTTCTCCCGAAATTTCAGATAATTTGGTATAATGAGAACAACTATTTTCACTATTGGAGTATAAATGTCATATATTTTACAAGTTCTTCCCAGCTTATTGGATGGTGCTAAGGTTACCTTACAAGTTTTTTTCATTGTTATTATGCTATCCATTCCATTAGGTGCTTTATTGGCATTTTTGATGAAGCTACCTTTTAAGCCCTTACAGTGGCTTCTAACACTCTATGTCTGGATAATGCGAGGCACGCCTTTGCTTTTGCAATTGATCTTTTTCTATTATGTTTTACCCAGTGTAGGTATTACCTTTGATAGAATGCCAGCAGCCATTTTAGCTTTTACCATGAATTACGCAGCTTATTTTGCTGAGATATTCCGTGGTGGTATCGAAGCCATTCCTAAAGGACAATACGAAGCTGCAAAAGTACTGAGACTGAATCATTTGCAAACTATCCGTTACATCATTTTGCCACAAGTTTTTAAAATTGTACTACCAAGTGTTTTTAACGAAGTGATTAATTTGGTTAAAGATTCCTCCTTAGTCTATGTCTTAGGTGTGGGAGACTTGTTACTGGCAAGTAAAACGGCGGCTAATCGTGATGCAACCTTAGCACCCATGTTTATTGCAGGGATGATATATCTTTTGTTAATTGGACTCGTTACTATCTTGTCACGTCATATCGAAAAGAAATTTAACTATTATAAATAAGGAGGCCATATGTTAGAACTTAAAAATATATCCAAACAATTTGGCCATAAACAGATATTTGATCATTTCAGTTTAAGAGTTGCCGACGGTCAAATTCTTTCTTTGGTGGGGCCTTCGGGAGGTGGCAAGACAACTCTTTTAAGGATGTTAGCTGGCCTAGAACCTATTGATTCTGGTGAAATCATTTATAATGGTGAATCAGTTCCTATTGATCATTTAGAAAACCGTCATTTATTGGGTTTTGTGTTTCAGGATTTTCAACTTTTCCCACACTTAAAAGTTTTGGATAATTTGATTTTATCACCAACCCTTACCATGGGCTTAGGAAAAAAGGAAGCAGTAGCAAAGGCTCAGGACATACTGGGACGACTAGGGCTTAAAGATCATCTTGAAGATTATCCCTTCTCTTTATCAGGAGGGCAAAAACAGAGGGTGGCATTAGCAAGAGCCATGATGATTAATCCTCAAATTATTGGTTACGACGAGCCAACTAGTGCTTTAGATCCAGAATTACGTGATGAAGTTGCTAAGTTGATTTTACAAAATCGGGAGATGGGGGTTACGCAAATTGTTGTCACCCATGATCTTCAGTTTGCTGAAACCATCTCAGATCAGATTATAAGGGTTAATCCTAAATAATGAGGGAAAGGTAAGGAATGGATTTATGAAAAAGCTAGTCATAACCTTAACGACAGTAGTAGTCAGTATTTCTTTGGTGGCTTGTGGTAAAAGCCAAGCACCCAAAGGTGATTCCTGGAAGACTTACAAGAAAGAAAAAACAATTACGCTAGGATTTGATAATACCTTTGTCCCAATGGGCTATAAAGATGAATCAGGTAAGAATACTGGCTTTGATGTTGAGTTAGCTAAAGCAGTTTTTGCAGAGTATGGGATTAGGGTTAAATTTCAAGCCATTAATTGGGATTTAAAAGAAACAGAACTAAAAAATGGTAAAATTGATATGATTTGGAATGGTTATTCCGTGACCAAAGAACGCCAAGCTAAGGTTGCTTTTTCAAATCCTTATATGAAAAATGAACAAGTCCTCGTATCAAAAAACGCAGCCCATATCAAGAGTTTTTCGGATATGAAGGGGAAAACATTAGGGGCACAATCAGCTTCTTCTGGTTATGATGCCTTTACGCGTTATCCGAAAGTTTTAAAGGATAGCGTTAAAGGCCAAGATGCAACTCAGTACGAAACCTTCACCCAAGGCTTTATTGATTTGAAAAACAATAGGATAGATGCTTTGTTAATTGATAAAGTGTATGCTAACTATTATCTTAAGCAAGAAGGTGACTTAGAGAAATACCATATGACCAAGAGTGACTATGCAGGGGAGGCCTTTGCCGTCGGTGTTCGTAAAGAGGATAAAACCTTAGTAAAAATGATAAATAAGGGCTTTAAAACCCTTTACAAAAATGGAAAATTTCAAGAGATTTCTAACAAATGGTTCGGCGAGGATGTTGCTACCGACCAAGTAAAATAGTTTTAGTCTAATCATTTTATACTCCTGATCTGTCTGGGAAAATTGGACGAATCAGGAGTATTTTTTTGGATTTCTTAATATTTTAATAATTATAATAAAAATTATTTAAGTCTCATATATATCTGTAGACAAAAAGTAGACCATAGTTAAAATTTTAGATAATTTAAGCATGCTTAATCATTTATTTCAGCCCCCTTTGCTATCACAAAGATAAGTTTGTTTAATAATTCAAAAAATTAGAAAACCGGTCTTTATTCTGCCATTTTAAAATTTAATCTAATAATATGATGATTAGACTAACTTTATAAGCTTCTTCTGTTGCCGTTAGGATACTCAAATTATATTTGACGAAGAAATTGATAAGTAGTATGATACATGCGTAAGTACTTATTAACATATATTGCAATATATCATCAATTTAGAAGAGGAATCACCATGGATATTAAAAAAATACTTTATCTATCAGGTTCAGTTGCAAGTATAGCTTTATTTTCACCAGTTCTTACTACTGTAAGTGCAGATCAAGTTAATGGGGCCCAAAATACAACTGCAGTAACTAGTATCAACACTCAAGAAAAAGCACAACTAGCTAATAGGCTAACTCAGGAGGGTGACCAATTACGTGCTTTGAAAGAAGAAGTTAAGGGAACACCTAGTGAACAAACAGTTAATACAGCCATTACGACTGTGAACAAACTTGAAACATCTCTAGGAGCTAACCCAGTAACTATCTACGATTTAAACTCAATCGGTGTCAGAGTTGAAGCACTTTCTGATGTTGTTCAAGCTATTGTCTTTTCAACAAATCATTTGGCAAATAAAGTAGAACAAGCACATATTGATATGGGGTTTGCCATTACCAAATTGCTTATTCGAATTGCTGATCCATTTGCGTCTGTAGATTCTATAAAAGCGCAAGTAGAAGCACTTAAACAATTAGAAGTAGCTGTTCTCAAATACCCTGATTTAAAACCAACTGACAGAGCTACTATTTATACTAAAGCAAAACTAAACAAGGCTATTTGGCACACACGGATTGTTCGGGATCAAAAAGTTTTGAATGTCAAGAGTTTTGAAGTTTATAAAACCTTGAATAAAGCTATTACTCATGCGGTCGGAGTAGAGCTTAATCCAAGCGTAACAGTAGCACAAGTTGATCAGGAAATTGTAACTTTACAAAAAGCTTTAGATACTGCTTTAAAATAAAAACATTACATTCTATACGATATCGTTTCTTCATAATATTAAAAAGCTGAGTAAGTTGAACCCTAGCTAATAGTTAGGGGGCAATTTACTCAGTCTTTTAGTTTCTTTTAGAAATCTTATACTGCTTTGCTGTTAGTCGGTGTCTTTCTTTAGGTGTGATTTGATGAAAAATCAAGTACCAAAGCTCATTGCGACGCCAAATGCTTGTATGAAGATTGCCCTCAAGTTCGTAGGTAATGAGCTTCGTCTTTTGGCTAATTGATTGCAAATGGAAGTTTTTAAAATTGCTAGGATAAAAAATCGGGTTATCAAGTAGACTTTGTCGATGAAGGAGTTTTCCTGTATGATCAATTAAGGTAAAGTGATCAGCAATATGTTCTTCATAGCCAGGTATTTTTGAAAGAATTATTTTTTCGTTGCGGTAAATTTTTAGGGTAACATTTTCAATCAATTCATCGTCAGGAATTTTTGCTGGTTCGACATGAATATCAATATCATAAACGGAGAACTTTTCACTTAAGAGAGCTTCTACTTGCTCAGTAATAGCGTGACTTTCATATACTGATAAATCGGGATTCATCTCTAAAACGATATCTAGGTAGACATTACTACCGTAGGTGCGGCCTCTTTGGGACTTGACAGCTTTTATTTTTGGAATTTCTAAGATTGCTTCCTCATACTGCTTTAAATGCTTGTTATCAAAGCCATCTGATAAGCTAAAGGCACTTTGCATAAAAATATCATAGGCCGTTTTTAAAATAAAAAAAGTAATGATGATGGCAGCAATCCTATCAACAATTGGCAAATTTAGGGAAGCAGCAATAATTGCAATAGAAGTTCCAATTGATGTTACTGCATCTGACAAATTATCTTTAGAAGCAGCAACTAGAGCACTGGATTTTACTTTTTTTGAGAGGCTCTTGTTGTAGAAATAGACCAGTAGCATGACTATTGCAGAAATAACTCCAACGATTGCACCTAAGGGATCTACAGGAGCTTGCTTACCTAAAATCATATTTTGGATTGTTTGAATAAGCACTTGAAAGCCTACAATAAACATAATAAAAGAGGTTATTAAACTGGATAAGTCTTCAAATTTCCAGTGACCAAATTTATGGTTAGCGTCAGCAGGCTGACTCGCAAGCTGGAGACCAATCAGGAGCGCTACGTTTCCAACAATATCTGATAGATTATTAAAGCCATCGGCAATTAAAGAGTTAGAGTTAAGGAAGTAACCACTTAGCAACTTTGCAATACTAATGATAAAGTAGGCCACAATACTAACAATAGGACCTCGTTTAGCAAGTTTTAGGTTAATAATAGGATCTTGGGTCATTACTTCTCCTTAAATATCAATGGTTTTATTATATCACATTCCAACCTATAGTGGCGTGAGACATGTCTTCAAGTCTTTTGTGTTTATTTTTAAATTTGCTGGGAAAGTGGTATAATTTTAAAGTTAATAGATGTATAGAGTGATGAGGAGTAAAAATGAATCCCTTATTGGATGGAATGAATGATAAACAAACAGAAGCAGTTCAAACAACAGAAGGACCGCTTTTAATTATGGCTGGTGCAGGTTCTGGAAAAACACGGGTCTTAACCCATCGAATAGCTTATTTGATTGATGAAAAATGTATCAACCCTTGGAATATTTTGGCCATTACGTTTACGAATAAAGCGGCACATGAGATGCGAGAAAGAGCACTGGCTTTAAACCCAGCAACACAAGATACCTTAATTGCTACATTTCACTCAATGTGTGTCAGGATTTTGAGGCGAGAAGCTGATCATATAGGTTATAATCGCAATTTTACCATTGTTGACCCCGGTGAGCAGCGCACTCTAATGAAACGTATTTTAAAGTCTTTAAATATTGATTCTAAAAAATGGAGTGAGCGTTCAATCCTGGCTACTATCTCTAATGCTAAAAATGACTTATTAGATGAGAAGGCCTATGAAGCACAAGCTTCTGATATTTATACTCAAATTGTTGCACGTTCTTATAAAGCTTATCAGGAAGAGTTACGACGGAGTGAATCCATGGATTTCGATGATCTAATCATGATGACTCTAAGGCTTTTTGATCAAAATCCAGATGTTTTAGCCTATTACCAGCAACGTTATCAGTATATCCACGTAGATGAGTATCAGGATACCAATCATGCCCAATATCAGTTGGTGAAATTGCTAGCTTCACGATTCCAAAATATCTGTGTAGTTGGTGATGCTGATCAGTCTATTTATGGGTGGCGGGGCGCTGATATGCAGAATATACTAGATTTTGAAAAAGATTACCCCCAGGCAAAAGTCGTCTTATTAGAAGAAAACTATCGTTCGACAAAGACAATTTTGCAAGCTGCTAATGATGTTATTAAGCATAATCAAAATAGACGTGATAAAAAACTATGGACCCAAAATAGCAGTGGTGAACCAATTGTATACTACCGAGCAAATGATGAAAGAGAAGAAGCAGTCTTTATTGCGTCAATGGTCTCAAGTATGTGTATGGAAAGGGGAAAAAGTTTTAAAGATTTTGCAGTTTTATATCGGACAAATGCCCAATCTCGTACAATAGAAGAAGCCTTCCTCAAATCAAATATCCCTTACACAATGGTTGGAGGTACAAAATTCTATAGTCGTAAAGAAATTCGTGATGTGATTTCCTATTTAAATATCGTGGCCAACCCATCTGATAACCTTTCTTTTGAGAGGATTGTCAACGAACCTAAACGTGGTGTAGGCCCTGGTACACTTGAGAAATTAAGGGTGTTTGCTTATGACCAAGGGATGTCATTATTAGAAGCGTCTAGCCATTTATTCCTCTCTCCTTTGAAAGGTAAAGCTGCTCAAGCTATTATGGATTTAGCCAGTCTTCTAAGTGATTTGCGCAATCGTTTAGACCAGTTGACAATTACTGACTTGGCACAAGAATTACTTGATAGATCAGGTTATTTACAGGCTCTAACCATTCAAAATACATTAGAAAGTCAAGCACGGATTGAGAATATTGAAGAATTCTTATCTGTTACTAAAAACTTTGATGAGGCAAGTGCAACTAGTAATGAAGAAAACGGACTTGATAAACTAGGTAGGTTTCTAAATGACCTTGCCTTAATAGCTGACACTGATGATTCCAAGGCAGACGTAGCTGAAGTGACTTTGATGACGCTGCATGCCGCTAAAGGCTTAGAATTTCCAATAGTATTTTTAATCGGGATGGAAGAAGGCGTGTTTCCCTTATCACGATCTAGTGAAGAGCAGAGTGAATTAGAAGAAGAAAGACGATTAGCTTATGTAGGTATTACTAGGGCGGAAGAGGTTCTCTTTTTGACAAATGCTAATACACGAACTTTGTTTGGTAAAACCAACTACAATCAGCCAACTCGTTTTTTACGCGAAATTTCTGATGAATTGCTTACTTACAAGGGCTTAGCGCGCCCGACTAGCACTTCTTTTGGAGTGAAAATGACCCACCAAAACCAGACACACTTTGCCCAAGGGATGAGTTTATCTCAAGCTATTCAAGGGCGTAAGTCGCAGGCTCAACCTCAAGCTATTAAGTCGACTGTTTTACCTTTTGGTAAAAATAAGCCAAGTAGCGAAGTGCAGTGGGAAATTGGGGATATTGCTCAGCACAAAAAGTGGGGGAAGGGTACAGTTCTGGAGGTATCTGGAAGGGGTAAAACGATGGAATTGAAAATTAAATTTCCAGAAGTTGGTTTGAAAAAGTTACTAGCAAGCGTAGCTCCTATTGAAAAAGTAAATTAAGATAAAAGGCTAGAAATCTCATCAGATTGGGATTCCTAGCCTTTTACTATTTCAAAAATAAAAAAATTTAAAAATCCAGTGCTTTTTCCTTGCAATTAAAAACATAAGAGGTATAATAACAATATAAATAAAAAAACGGGTGGTCACTACTAAAAAACCTTTAAATATATGATTTAAATGAATAATTACACTATTATATATTTCTATTTTTAATTATTGACACTTGATTTTAAATTTATGTAGTCACTTATTATTCAACCAAAATTAGTAATAGAGTGATGAAGCATTCTTGCAACAAATACATGGTGCAATGCACTAATAGAAGGAGAAATACTATGGGTATTATTTGGACATTATTAGTTGGAGCCTTGATTGGTTTAATCGCTGGAGCACTTACAAAGGGAGGCTCAATGGGCTGGATTGCTAATATCGTAGCAGGTCTTATAGGGTCTTGGTTAGGTCAAGCATTATTTGGAACATGGGGACCATCACTAGCAGGTATGGCATTATTTCCATCCATTATAGGTGCTGTGATTGTTGTCTTGATTGCTTCCTTTATCCTAAGAAAAGTTCATTAATCTCTCAAGGTGAGGATTGATGAAGTGAAGTAAAATAGTTATCAAATATTAAGGGGAAATAACATGGGACTTATTTGGACATTAATCGTTGGAGGCCTCATTGGTCTAATTGCCGGAGCACTCACAAAAGAAGGTAGCTCAATGGGCTGGATTGCTAATATCGTAGCAGGTCTAATCGGATCTTGGCTAGGTCAGGCATTATTTGGAACATGGGGACCATCACTGGCAGGTATGGCATTGATCCCATCAATTATAGGTGCTGTGATTGTTGTTGCTGTAACATCATTTATGTTACGTAAGATTGGCTAATTACAAAACCTTAGGGTTAGTGAATAGTTAGTTGGATAAAGTAAAAATTGTCTATTATCATTTTCGTAAAGAAGGAGAAAAATTATGGGACTTATTTGGACATTAATCGTTGGAGGCCTTATTGGTCTAATCGCTGGAGCACTTACAAAACGTGGTGGCTCAATGGGCTGGATCGCTAATATTGTGGCAGGTCTTGTTGGTGCATGGGTCGGTCAGGCTTTACTAGGAACATGGGGTCCATCACTAGCAGGTATGGCACTGATTCCGTCAATTATTGGTGCGGTTATTGTAGTTATTGTAACTTCTTTTGTACTAAGTAAACTTAATTAATACATTAACAATTTCAAGAAGTATTAACAAAGCTATTGAAAAGTAAGAAAGAGGTAGGTATGGCAAAGATACTAAAAATATTTTATAGTTTATTTGGCCTTATCCTCCTATCCATCTTTATTATGGTAATGGGAGTGACTCAAGGCTATCTGGAAATGCCTTCAAGTTATGACTGGTTTGGCTGGGATTTAGACAGGGTTCCTGGCTTCCTTAATCCAGGATTGTATTACTATTTTTACTGGGTAGCTGTTGCTTTAGCAGCTTTAACAATTATAGCTATTTTAGTAGTTATTTTTTACCCTCGTACTTATACTGAGGTACGACTTAGTAAAAACCAAGGCTCCTTGCTTCTTAAAAAATCAGCAATTGAATCCTATGTCCGCACTGCCATTCAAAATGCTGGTTTAATGACTAAACCAAATGTCACAGCAACTCTTTACAAGCGGAAGTTTAAAATTGATGTGACGGGACGTTTAGACTCACGGGTAGCTGTGAGTGACCAAATCCGTGGCATAAAAGAAGGTATTGATACTGGTTTTAAAGAATTTTTCGGAATTGATAAGCCAGTCAACTTCAAAGTTTATGTAAAAGACATTGCTCAAACTGAAAAAAAACACGGTAAAGGTAACCGTGTAGAATAGGAGATAAAGATGGAGTTTTTTGAAAAATATAAATATCCCATTATTGGTGGCATTATTGGTTTGATACTTGCTATTTTACTAATGACTTTCGGACTATTTAAAACCCTTCTAGCTCTCATTTTTATTGTATTGGGTGTCTATGGTGGTTTATTCGCAAAGAGAACAGGCATTTTTGACCAATTTATCGGCCGTCGTTGAGAGAAATAGCTTATTATTTCCTCTTAAAACGATTATTTCTAAATAACTTATCTAAAAAAGGAGAATAATTATGACTGACACATTTATCAAAAATACTCAAGTAGCAGACACACCGACTATTCGTGGTGAACTAACTTACGAAAATAAAGTCATTGAAAAAATTGTTGGCTTAGCAGTAGCTCATATTGATGGTCTATTAGCGGTTAGTGGTGGCTATCTTGCTAATATCAAAAATAAATTAGTTAACACCGATACAGTTCGTGAAGGTGTTTCAGTTGAAGTGGGTAAAAAACAAGTAGCTGTTGATTTGGATATTATTGCTGAATACCAAAAACACGTACCAACTATTTTTGATGACATTAAGAAAACCATTGAGACTGAAGTGAAAAAGATGACTGATTTAGATGTTATTGAAGTCAACGTTAACGTTGTTGACATCAAAACTAAAGCTCAACATGAAGCTGATACTGTTAGCCTTCAAGATAAAGTGGCTGATGCAGCACATGCAACAAGCGAATTTACTAGTAAACAAGTGGGAAATGTTAAATCCACAGTAAACGAAAACATGCAAACTGAACCACGTGTTAAATAGTTTAAAAGTATTAAATATGTAGAAGAGGTGTAGATATGTCAGACGAAAAATTAAAAGCAAAAATGGAACAAGTTACTGGATCTGTTAAAGAATCTTTAGGTAAACTTTCTGGAGACAAATCATTGGAAACCGAAGGTAAAGTCAATAAAACCACTGGTAAGGTTGATGAAGTTGCTGCTGATACCAAAGATGCACTTGATGGTCTAGCGAAAGGCCTAAAAAATAAGACTAAAGAGTAGAGGAGAGCTTATGAGTACTAACGATATAAAAAGTACATTAACTTACGATGATAAAGTGATTGAAAAAATTGTTGGGCATGCCCTTGAAAAGGTAGATGGGCTTCTAGCCGTTAGTGGTGGATTTTTCTCAAATCTTAAAAACAATGTTGTAAACACTGATTCAGTGACTGATGGGGTAAATGTAGAGGTCGGTACTGAGGAAGTTGCAGTTGATCTTAACGTGATTGTTGAATATGGTAAAGATATTCCAAAAATTGTTGATCAGATAAAAGCAATTGTGGCGCAAAATGTTGACCTTATGACTCACCTTAAGGTTGTGGAGGTCAATGTCAATGTTGTTGATATTAGAACTAAAGAAGAGCAAAAAGCAGCAGAAGTAACCATCCAAGATCGTGTGGAAAGTGCTGCAAGCTCTACCTCTGAATATGTAAATTCAAAGACAGAGCAAGTTAAAGAAGCCGTTTCTAATAATACTAATACTGAGAAAACAGTTAACTAGTTTTTTAGATGACTCTTAATGGTAAGACAAGAGAGCTGGTTTAAAACCGCTCTCTGTTTTATGTTAGATATTGTAAACGCTATTGAAATCTTTTCTGAAATGTGATTTAATTAGACTGTTTGAGTAAGATAGTAAGGAAGTGAAAAATGACTACAGCTAGTAAAAATGAAGTAACAACTTCAAAGTACCAAAAAATTGCTATCTCTGTTGCTCAGAGAATAGCAAGTGGTGAATATGAAGTTGGAGATAAGTTAAAATCACGGACAACAATAGCATCAACTTTTAACGTATCACCTGAAACTGCAAGAAAAGGCCTTAATATTTTAGCTGATTTAAAAATATTAACCCTCAAGCATGGTAGCGGTGCTATTGTTTTATCTAAAGAAAAAGCTATAGAATTTATTAATCAATATGAGTCAACACATTCTATAGCCGTGATTAAAGAAAAAATTCGGGAAAATATCAAAAAGCAAAATGATGAATTAAATGATTTATCCCTACTAGTCAACGATTTCTTAATGCAGAGTCAAAATATTAGTAAACAATTCCCTTTGGCCCCTTATGAAATTATTGTCAACAAAGATACGGTTCATTTTGGTAAATCAATTGGTGTTTTAAATTTATGGCATCAAACAGGGGCAACAGTTGTTGCTATAGAACATGATGGGAAGTTCCTTATTTCCCCTGGGCCTTATGCTGTTATTGAAAAAGGGGACCATATCTATTTTGTTGGGGATGAAGCAGCCTATTCTAGGATGAAAAATTATTTTAATTTATCAATGGGCCTCTAAAAGAGCTTATCTGTCATGAGTACTTTTTTAAAGGCCTCGTCTGATGATAGTAATGTAGGGTCTCGAGCTATTTTGAAGGAGGTATAAGCCAATGATAACTTTTATCGGTAAACCTGTAACGTTAGCTGGTCAACGGTTTCAAGTCGGGCAGATAGCACCAGACTTTACCTTGATGTCTACGAATTTAGAGAAAAAGTCCTTATCCGACTTTAAGGGGAAAAAAGTCATCAGTGTCGTTCCCTCAATTGATACAGGTATCTGTTCTACCCAGACGCGTACCTTTAATCACGAATTAGCTAAATTGGAAGATACCTATGTGATAACAATCTCTGTTGACTTGCCTTTTGCACAAGCACGTTGGTGTGGTGCAGAAGGTCTTGACAAGGCAATCATGTTATCCGATTATTATGATTATTCATTTGGTAAGTCCTATGGCTTATTGATGGAAGAGTGGCATTTGCTTGCCCGCGCGGTTCTTGTACTGGATAGTAACAATAAAATCGTTTATACACAATATTTAGAAAATGTAAACTCTGAGCCAGATTATATTTCAGCAATCACTGCTCTAAAAGCAATTCAATAGAGCTCACAAAAAGCCAAGAAGAGTCTTTCTTGGCTTTTTGTGAGCTTATATGCCAACAGTTTTCAGAATAATATCTGTTAGTTCTTCGGGCGATTGCTGACCACCTGTTTTTATCCAATAGGAGATGATACTTTCAATGCTGGCTAAGTAGACCTCTAAGGCATATTCAAAGGGAATACCGCCATATTGTTGCCTGACAATCTTTTGGTAATCTTCTAAGGTTAAGAGTACTTTATAGATAAAATCTTTGAGAGTCTCTTTGACATGTAAACTTTGGGACTGTGCAATAGCTGCAATAAAATCAAATTGATCAGCTAAAACGGTTAAGGTTTGAACTAATAACTCTCTAGTATTAGTCGCGATTTCAGGAGCATCTAAAACCTGAAAAAGCTTATCAAAATGTTCCTCTTTGAAGTAGTTAATCATATCATATTTATCTCGAAAATGGAGATAGAAGGTTCCGCGGTTAAGTCCTGCTTTTTTGGTTAAGTCCGCTACCGAAATCGTTTCAAAGTCTTTGTCAGCTAATAAAGCAATTAGAGCCTCTCTTAGATAGTTTAGGGTATCCGTTTGTCTCTTCCTCATTAGATTACCTCCTCTTAAATCAACACTTGCTTCAGTTTTGTTCTTGTTCGCTAATTAGCAACATTATATAATAGAGCTAAAATTAAATCAACAGTCTGTTCAGATAAAAGGAGTATGTCTTTTGGCTTATATTGAAATGATTAAATCTAGTAAGGTTTACCAGATTGGAGACAATACCATAAATGCGAATGATAAGGTAAGTTTTGAGATTGAAAAAGGAGAGTTAGTCGTTATTCTTGGAGCTTCTGGGGCAGGAAAATCCACCGTTTTGAATATCTTGGGCGGAATGGATACCAATGATTCTGGTCAGGTTATCATTGATGGTCAAGATATTTCGCAGTACTCTGCTAAAGAATTAACTCATTACCGGCGTTGCGATATTGGTTTTGTCTTTCAATTTTATAATTTAGTTCCAAATTTGACGGCAAAAGAAAATGTTGAATTAGCCGTTGAAATTGTTGATGAGGCACTTGATCCTAGTCAGGTTCTTTCTGAAGTCGGTCTAGACAAACGAATGGATCATTTTCCCAGTCAGCTATCTGGCGGTGAGCAGCAACGTGTCTCTATTGCACGGGCAATTGCAAAGAAACCTAAGTTGCTACTTTGTGATGAACCAACAGGGGCTTTAGACTATAAAACCGGTAAACAGATATTGCAATTGCTTCAAGATATGGCTCAGACAAAAGGGGCAACAGTTGTTATTGTGACTCATAACTCCGCTTTAGCGGGCATAGCTAATCGCGTCATTTATATGCATGATGCCCAGGTTATTAAGACAGTACTTAATAGGAAGCCTCTACCAATTGATGCTATTGATTATTAGGAGAGGAGACTTGTGAATGAATAAAACCTTATGGAAAGAGCTTTGGCGTACCATTTGGTCAACTAAAACGCGTTTTATCTCACTGTTTTTATTAATGGCTTTAGGTTCTTTTGCTTTGATTGGCCTTAAAGTGACCAGTCCAGACCTAGCTAAGACAGCTAATCATTTCATTGATAAAAACAAGGTGATGGACCTAAGTCTAGTCGCCTCCTATGGTTTTTCGGCTGAGGATCTTAAAGATTTAAGAAGTATTCCGGATATGGACTATGAATTGGGACGGCTTTTAGATGCAGAAATAATAGAGACACAAAAATCTATTCGACTCTTTTCAATACCTAAAAAGATTTCCAAGTTATCTATTACCAAAGGAAGATTACCTCAAAAAGAATCTGAAATTGCGATTTCAAGTTGGCAAGCAAAAAACTATCGTTTAGGACAGATGATAGAAGTGAAAACCTCTAAAAAGAAACTTATAAGGTCTAAGAGCTTAAAAATTGTTGGTTTTGTTAATGCATCAGAGATATGGTCCAAGCAAAATTTGGGAAGTTCACAGGCTGGTGATGGTAATTTAGCCTTATATGGCTTTCTAAGCTCTTCTAACTTTGAAATGGATAATAACATTGCTAGGATAACTTTTAAAGGTTTGAAAGGCTTAGATGCCTTCTCAAAGGCTTACAAATTAAAGTTAGAAGAAAAAGAGAAAAGGCTTGAGCGTGTCTTTGCTGATAATGCTGAGAAAAGACTTTCTTCTCTGAAAGAAGAGTCTTTAAAGAAAATAAGGAGTTCTGAAGAACAGATTGCTAAGGCCCAAAAAGAGATTGCCATTAAAGAAAAATCTTTGCAATCACTACCACAAGTAGGACAAGTTAAGGCCGCCATGAATGAGCTCCTTGTAGCTAAAGCTAAGCTTGAAGAAGAAGGTAAGCAGATTAAAGAAAGTCAAAAAAGCATCAAGCAATTAGCCAAGCCCAGTTATACTATTTATAACAGAGAAACAATACCCGGTGGCGATGGCTATAACATCTATGATACTTCAATGACCAGTATTTCACAGGTAGGTAATATTTTCCCTGTTGTTCTTTATTTAGTAGCTGCTTTGGTAACCTTTACAACGATGACACGTTTTGTTGATGAAGAGAGAACCAACTCAGGACTTTATTTAGCCCTGGGATATAAGAAAAATGCTATTTTCACTAAGTTTCTGACTTATGGATTTTTAGCAAGCTTTTTGGGAACTAGTCTGGGCGTCTTGGGAGGGACTTACTTCCTTTCGTCTATGATTGCTGAGATTGTTACCAAACCGTTGGTCATTGGAAGGGTTCAGATGGATTTCTATTGGACTTATACACTTTTAGCCTATTTATTAGCGTCTTTATCTGCTTTACTTCCAGTTTATATTATTGTTCGCCGTGAACTTTTTCAAAAACCTGCTCAGCTATTGTTACCAAAGCCACCAAGTAAGGGAGGGCAAATCTTTCTGGAGAGAATACCTTTGATTTGGCAAAGACTGTCTTTTACTTACAAAGTCACTGTTAGAAATATTTTCCGCTATAAACTTAGAATGTCCATGACAATTTTCGGTGTTGCTGGTTCTGTAGCTCTTTTATTTTCAGGTCTAGGGATTCAGTCTTCCTTATCAAAAGTAGTTGATCACCAGTTTAGGACACTAACGCCCTATGATATTATGGTGATTGGCAAAACTAGTCAAGAAGGAGCAGATCGTGATCTCAGTCAATCTTTATTGACAGATAAGGAGATAAAGGAGAAAGAAAGGATTACTGTCTTTAGCACTAATCTTGTTATAAAAGGTCAAAGTAGTAAAAGGGCAGTTACTTTAATAGCGACCTCTGATTCAAACTTGTCTCCTCTTATTAATCTGCGCGATAGTAAAACTCAAAAAACACTGAGTCTTCCTAAAGAAGGGGTTATTTTATCAAAAAAACTAGCTTCTTTTTATGGGGTTAGTCCTGGTCATAATCTGTCTTTGAAAACAGAGACAAATCAGACTTATAAAGTTAAGGTAGTCGCGATAGCTGATATGAACGTAGGTCATTACCTGTTTATGTCACAAGCTTATCAGAAAAAACGGTTTAGTCAGGCAGAGTTTCGTCCAGGGTATCTTCTTAGCTTAGATAAAGGAGATGCTTGGTCTGTAAAATCTTACGCGAAAAAACTACTAAATCGATCAACTGTTCAAGCTGTGTCACAAAACACTCTTATTGTAGAAACTGTGAAGTCTGTCGTGTCCTCCCTAAGAGAAGTTATGACATTGTTGGTTGTGCTGTCACTCATGTTGGCTTTGGTTATTTTGTATAATTTGACTGCTATTAATATTGCTGAACGGCTCAGAGAGCTATCAACGGTAAAAGTTCTAGGTTTTTATGATTATGAAGTGACCTTATACATTTACCGAGAGACAGCATTCTTAAGTGTTATTGGTATGATCCTTGGTTTGTTTGCTGGTAAGTATTTACACCAATTATTAATGAGTCTTATGGGGTCATCTAATATGAGCTTCGGCCATCAGGTGGATAGCTATGTTTATTTTATTCCTCTTATAGCGATTTCGTTGATTGTTATGCTACTTGGGCTTATGGTACATTATCAGTTACAAAAGTTAGCTATGCTAGAAGCACTGAAATCGGTAGATTAATGATGAAGGTTAGATTTGAATTTCTGAATCTAGCCTTTTTTAACTTGAACAATTATAAAAATAATGGTAGTATTAAAATACTATAATATAATAGAAAGATACTAGAAAATGGATGAATGTCTAGAAAGTTACCTCAATAACGATATAAAAAAGATTATCTTGGGTGAGGTCGTTGAGTGTTTTAAGGGTAAGGCCGTAAGTAGTAAAGTTGGAGATGGAGAATTTGCCTTGATTAACCTCTCTGACATGACTTTAGCAGGTATCAATTATCAGAACCTCCGTACTTTTCATTTAGAACGTAGACAACTGTTACGTTATTTTTTAGAAGACGGCGATGTTCTCATTGCTTCTAAAGGAACAGTCAAAAAAGTTTGTGTCTTTCAAAAACAAAAGCGAGAGGTTGTAGCCTCATCAAACATTACAGTCTTACGGCCACTGGATAAACTGAGAGGATATTATATCAAATTCTTCTTAGATTCCGATATTGGTCAGGGACTTCTTGATCGTGCGGATCATGGTAAAGATGTTATTAATTTATCTACCAAGGAACTGTTAGAAATACCTGTTCCCGCAATGCCTTTGGTTAAACAAGATTATTTGATTAATCAGTATTTAAGAGGATTAAGCGAATATCAGCGTAAAATTAAACGTGCTGAGCAAGAATGGCATCATTTACAAAATGACATTGAAAAAAGTATATATTAATAAAGGATGAGCCAATGCCCCTATTAGAACGAACTATTAAAATGGTTATCACTACCATTTTAGCTATTTTCATTGCTGAAAGTCTACACTTGACTTATGCCATTTCTGCGGGCATTATTGCTTTATTGAGTTTGCATGATACAAGGAAAACAAGTTTAAAGGTGGCACGAGAACGTTTATTTGCTTTCTTTTTGGCGTTTTGCATTGCTTTTTTTTCTTTCACAGTATGTGGCTTTTCAATGCTAGCGTTCACAGTTTATTTGAGTTTTAGTATTCCCATACTTTATTTGTTGAAACTAGAATCGGGCTTAGTTCCGATAACCGTTTTGGTCACTCATCTTTTAGCTTTTAAAAGTCTTAACTTTCAGGTTTTGAGTAATGAATTTTTGCTATTCATTGTGGGAACAAGCACTGCTTTGTTAGGAAATGCCTATATGAGGGCTCCCAAAAAAGAGATACAACACTACCATGTGATTATTGAAAGAGAGCTCAAAGACTTGCTTTTTCAACTCGAGTCATCCTTATTAACGACCTTTGATAATCAGCTCTATAACTCTTTAGAACGATTAGAAATCCTATTAGGGCAAGCATTAGCCTTGGTTTATAGGGATAGTCATAATCAAGTTTTTCAGCAAACTAATTACCACGTTCATTACTTTGAAATGAGGCGTCACCAGCTAAGAATAGTAGATAAGATGGTTAAGAGTTGCCAAAAAATAACGGAACGCAACCGTCAAAGTATCTTGTTAGCCCATTTCATTCATGAAACAGCTGAACAACTTAGTAAAACAAACTCTGCATTAACGTTGCGTGAAGATATTTCTCTTTTATTAGAAACTTATAGACAGGGAGAACTACCGAAAACGCGTCTTGAATTTGAAAATCGGTCGCAAATTTTTCAAATCTTGCAAGATTTAGAGCAGTTTATTCTTGAAAAAACAGAATTTTATGAAGACTACAAAGAATACCATTAATTTCATTTTTAATCTTATCTTGGAAGACCTAGTTCAGGTCTTTTTTGGTATAATAGGAACACTATAAGCTTAGGATGGGAAACGAGTATGAAAGAAATCAAATGTCCTCATTGCCAGACCGTATTCACTATTAATGAGTCAGAGTATAGTCAACTATTAGCACAAGTTCGTGGTCAAGAATTTGAAAAAGAAATTACAGAGCGACTCTATAAGGAGCTGGCACTACATGATCAAAAAGCCCAAAACACCTTACAAGAAGAATTAAGTCAAAAAGACTTGCTTATTCATCAACTAAAAAATCAATTGGAGCAAACTTTAAAAGAAGAAACATATAAACAAGAAAAAGAATTGGCTAAAAAAGATCAAGAAATTGTGTCGCTTCAGGGAAAATTGGATAAGATTGCTTCACAAAAGGCACTGGAACTTGCTAATACTTTGTCAGATAAGGATAAAGAACTTACTGACCTCAAAAATAAGCTAGAAAAACTGGAGCTGGAGAATCAGGCCAAGCTACAATCTGCCCTTAACAGTGTGGAAAAGGAGCGGGATTGCTTGAAGAATGCATTATTACTGCAAGAAAAAGAAAGTGCCCTGTCTCTCTCTTCTTTAAAGAGTGATTTCCAATCTCAATTAAAGGCAGCCAATGAGCAAGTTGAGTTTTATAAAAACTTCAAGGCGCAGCAATCAACAAAAGCAATTGGTGAAAGTTTAGAACTTTATGCTGAAACAGAATTCAATAAAGTTCGCAGTTATGCTTTTCCCAATGCGCATTTTGCGAAAGATAATGAGCTTTCTAGTCGCGGCTCCAAAGGAGATTATATCTATCGGGAGTTGGATGCTAATGGGGTAGAAATCTTATCAATAATGTTTGAAATGAAAAATGAAGCTGACACGACTAAAACAAAACATAAAAACAGTGACTTTTTTAAGGAGCTTGACCGTGATCGTCGTGAAAAAAACTGTGAGTATGCTGTTTTAGTGACAATGCTTGAAGCAGACAATGACTATTACAATACCGGAATTGTTGATGTGAGTCACGAGTATGAGAAAATGTATGTGGTACGTCCGCAATTTTTTGTACAATTAATTGGGCTCTTGCGAAATGCTTCGATGAATGCACTGCGATATAAGCAAGAGCTTGCTTTGGTCAAAGAGCAGAATATTGATATTACACATTTTGAAGAAGATTTGAATAGTTTTAAAACAGCTTTTGCTAAGAATTACAACTCAGCAAGCACCAATTTCAAAAAGGCTATTGAGGAAATTGATAAATCAATTAAAAGAATGGAAGAGGTTAAGCGCTTCTTGACGACTAGTGAAAATCAGCTCCGCCTTGCTAATAATAAACTTGATGATGTTTCTGTCAAGAAACTTACCCGCCATAATCCAACAATGGCTGATAAATTTAAGGAACTAGAAGGATAACATGTGACGATTTTGGGGAGTTGCCCCTTTAAAGAAAGTGAAACTCCGAATTTGGAGTTTTTTCTCTTGGCAATTAAGTTTTAAAACAGTTATAATGATGTGAGTGTAGGTCCCATATTAGAAAGATTGAGAAATGAACGGAATTATTAATGTCAAAAAAGAAGCAGGAATGACGTCGCATGATGTTGTTTTTAGATTAAGACGTCTTCTTAGAGAAAAGAAAATTGGCCACGGTGGAACCTTGGACCCCGATGTTGTAGGTGTTTTACCAATTGCGGTCGGCAAAGCGACAAGGGTTTTGGAGTTTATGACTGATGCTGGCAAAGTTTATGAAGGACGGGTAACCTTAGGTTTTTCAACAGATACTGAAGATGCCTCAGGTTCTCTAGTTGAGCAGACGCCGGTGACCAGACCTCTGGAAGAGGAACTTGTTGATGAGGTGATGGCGTCTTTTCAAGGGGAAATTATCCAGACTCCACCCATGTATTCAGCTGTTAAAGTTAAGGGACGTAAATTATATGAGTATGCGCGTGCAGGTGAGGAAGTTGAACGACCACAAAGACAGGTTACCATTAGTGAATTCAAGAGGACTAGTCCTTTAATCTATGAGAATAATCTATGCCACTTTAGTTTTAAAGTTGCTTGTAGTAAAGGCACTTATGTCAGAACTTTAGCGGTCGATTTGGGTCAAAAACTAGGGTATGCCAGCCACATGTCTTATTTAGAACGAACGGCTTCTGCGGGTTTGCAGCTTGAAGATGCCTTCACTTTGGCAGCTATTGATAAAATGCTTACGGAGGATGATCATTCCTTTTTATTACCTATTGAATATGGTGTTGCAGAATTAGCCAAACTAATGATTAGTGAACAAGAAGCAAAAGAACTGTCTTTTGGTCGACGCATCCAATTACCAAGTTCGGAAGATAGTTTAGCTGTTTTTCATCAAGAGCAATTAGTCGCTATTGTTGAAAAATGTAAAGAGGGTTATAAACCGAGAAAAGTCTTTCTCTAAACTGTAGAGAGAGTAGAAGTAGTGAGAAAAATGAATATAAAACACATTAAAGTTGCAGAGGATATTTTTGAGCCAGAAGAAACTGTTCTAGTTTTAGGTTATTTCGACGGCTTACACCTTGGTCATAAAGCACTTTTTGATAAGGCCCAAGCCATTGCTCAAAAAGAATCGCTCAAGATTGTTACACTCACATTCACTGAGTCACCAAAGCTAGCATTTGCACGTTTTGAGCCAGAATTGTTACTACATATCGCTTATCCAGAAAAAAGGTTTGAGAAATTTGCTGACTATGGTGTGGACAATCTCTATCTTGTTGATTTTACAACTGCCTTTTCAAACATTACTTCTGATGACTTTATCAAAAATTATATTGGTCGGCTAAATGCAAAGTATATTGTTGTAGGCTTTGATTATAAATTTGGCCACAATAGAACCAACTCTGATTATTTGCGCCGAAATTTTAAAGGAACAGTTTTTACTATTGAAGAAATCTCTTATGAAAACCGAAAAATTTCTTCAACTTGGATAAGAGAGCTGATTAAAGAAGGTAATGTTGCCAAGGTTAATCAATTGTTAGGTTATGAATTTTCCACAAGAGGAATGGTTGTTCATGGAGATGCGCGTGGACGTACATTGGGATTTCCGACAGCTAACCTAGCTCCCATTGATCGAACCTATTTGCCTGCCGATGGGGTTTATGTCACAGATGTTATTGTCAATGGTCAGCGCTACAGATCAATGACAAGTATTGGTAAAAATGTTACTTTTGGCGGTACAGAATTAAGACTAGAGGCTAATATTTTTGATTTTGATAGGGAAATCTATGGGGAATCAATTGAAATCATCTGGCTACAAAAGATACGAGAAATGACAAAATTTGAAGGTATTGAAGACTTAGTAGAGCAGTTAAGGGTGGATAAAGAAATAGCATTAAACTGGAAGTGAGATGTCTTTATATGCTAAATAGTGATGAATTATACTTAAAAAAAGGATAGCCAATTTTATTAAATTTTTGTATAATAAAGTAAGTATATTGATAGAGGGAAAATATGGTTACCTTATTTTTATCACCTAGCTGTACTTCTTGCCGTAAAGCAAGGGCATGGCTTATAAAACACGAAGTGAATTTTCAAGAACATAATATTATTACTAGTCCACTAAGTCGTGATGAGTTAATGGCTATTTTGGCTTTTACTGAAAATGGTACAGAGGATATCATTTCTACAAGGTCAAAGGTTTTCCAAAAACTTAATGTTGATGTTGATGAATTGTCTATTTCTGACTTGATTACTTTAATTGCCGAAAATCCAAGTTTATTGCGTCGTCCGATCATCATGGATACAAAAAGGATGCAAATTGGTTTTAATGAAGATGAGATACGCGCTTTTTTACCAAGGGATTATCGTAAACAGGAATTGCGTCAAGCAACGATTAAAGCTGAAACTGAGGGATAACATGTCAGATAATTATACTTATCCACTTGACATAAATTGGAGCACTGACGAAATTACATCAGTGCTTTCTTTTTTAAATCAGGTTGAAAAAGCCTATGAAGCAAAGGTAGAAGCTAGCCAACTTCTGAGAAGCTATGCTACTTTTAAAAAAATTGTTCCTAGCAAATCGCAAGAGAAGCAGATTGATAGGGATTTTGAAAAAAGCAGTGGTTATTCGACTTACCAGGTAGTCAAGAAGGCTAAAGAACTTGAGAAGGGGTATTTTTCACTTGGAAGATAAATATTCATTTGCCAAAAAATTAATTAAAGAAGCTGCAGACTTTATTAAGAATAAGATGTCTGAAAGTCTTGCTATTCAAGTTAAAAGTAAACATGATGATTTAGTTACCAATGTTGACCAAGAAACACAGGATTTTCTTATCTCAAGTATATTAAAGCATTATCCAAATGATTATATTCTAGCTGAAGAAGGTGAGGTTCATCATTCAATTTCAGATGGGAATGTATGGGTAATTGATCCTATTGATGGGACGGTCAATTTTGTGGTTCAAAAAAATCATTTTGCCATAATGATCGCCTATTACGAAGAAGGGATTGGCCGTTTTGGCCTCATCTATGATGTTATGAATGATTTGCTCCTTTCGGGAGGGGGCTCTTTTGATGTCTATCTTAACGAGCAAAAAATAGAGCCATATCGTCATAAACCCTTGGATAGATCCTTAATTGGCTGTAATGCGGGCTTGTATCTGAACAATGATTATGGCGTTACTCACTTAATCAGTCATAGTCTAGGGGTTAGAATATACGGTGGAGCAGGGATTTCAATGCTAAAAGTCATGACACAGGAACTAATAGCTTATATCTCATATATTCAACCGTGGGATTATGCAGCAGCCTTAGTAATTGGTCAAAAGTTAGGATATAAAATTCAAACGTTTGAGGGAAGGGCCCCAGATTTTCAAAGGAGACAAAAGTTGATGTTTTTCCCTGAGTCTGAATGGAAGTATTTTGAAAGTTATTTAGATATTTAAGGTTTCAATATGCTTTTTTTTATCTTAATTTTTATGTAAAGACCAGACTAAAAATCTGGAAAAAATATCATCCTTTTGGAGTTAAAGCTCTTTAAATGGCTACTTAGATATGTTACTATTATGGTTGAGTTTATTATTAAAAGCTCCTCTACTTTTTAATGAATAGGAAATTTAAAATGAGTATGAAGAAGAAGTTCTTTTTTGTAAGTGTGTTAGCATTAACCACAGTTTTTCTAACGGCATGTTCTAGTTGGATTCAAAAGGGAGAATCCATTACAGCAGTTGGTTCTACTGCCTTGCAGCCCTTGGTGGAAGCGACAGCAGATGAATTCGGAAAGCATCATTTAGGGAAGACTATTAATGTCCAAGGTGGCGGTTCTGGAACAGGACTTTCGCAAGTACAATCAAAGTCAGTTCAAATTGGGAACAGTGACCTCTTTGCTGAAGAAAAAGATGGTATTGATGCCAGTAAACTGATGGATCATCAAGTGGCTGTTGCTGGTTTAGCAGTAATTGTTAATCCGAAAATAAAAGTTTCAAATTTAACAACTGAGCAACTTCGTCGCATTTTCTCAGGTGAATACACCAACTGGAAAGAAGTCGGTGGGCAGGATTTGAATATCTCAGTCATCAATCGTGCAGCAAGTTCGGGCTCTCGTGCCACCTTTGATAACGTTATTATGGGTGATGTTAATGCCAAGCAAAGTCAAGAACAAGATTCAAACGGAATGGTGAAATCAATTGTTTCTCAAACACCAGGAGCTATTTCCTATCTGGCCTTCTCTTATGTTGATGATTCAGTGAAAGCTCTCAAGTTAAATGGTTTTTCACCAACGGCTAAACATGTAAAAACAAATGATTGGCCAATTTGGTCTTATGAACATATGTATACTTACGGAAAACCTGATGGTCTAACACAAGAATTTTTAGATTATATGTTATCTGAAAGTGTTCAGCAAAAAATTGTAACACACATGGGTTATATTCCAATGACTGAAATGAAAGTCGTTAAGTCACACGATGGAAAAGTAACTAAAAAGTAATGAGGGAATTATGAATAATCAGGATTTAGCGAAAAAACTAGTCTCACCTTCTAAAAATTCACGTTTAGAAAAATTTGGTAGAATTCTTACCTTTCTGTGTTTGGGACTAATTGTATTTATAGTTGCAATGATATTAATTTTTGTTGCACAAAAAGGTCTATCTACCTTCTTTGTTGATAAGGTCAACATTTTTGATTTTCTGTTTGGAAATAGATGGGAACCGAGTGTCAAAGGTAAGAATGGTCTTCCAATTTTAGGTGCTTTACCGATGATTAGTGGTTCATTTTTGGTTACCATTTTATCAGCTTTAGTGGCTACGCCCTTTGCCATCGGGGCAGCAGTATTCATGACTGAAATCTCACCAAAATATGGAGCTAAATTATTACAACCAGCGGTTGAATTATTAGTCGGTATTCCATCAGTTGTGTATGGATTTATTGGTTTACAAGTTATTGTACCTTTTATCAGAACCCTTTTTGGTGGTACTGGATTTGGTATTTTATCTGGCGTTTGTGTTTTGTTTGTCATGATTTTACCAACTGTAACGTTTATGACTGTTGATAGCTTGAAAGCTGTTCCTAGACACTACCGTGAAGCCAGTATGGCTATGGGAGCTACAAGGTGGCAAACGATTTGGCGTGTTGTTCTGAACGCTGCTCGTCCAGGCATTTTCACAGCTATCATCTTTGGTATGGCTAGAGCATTTGGGGAAGCACTGGCTATTCAAATGGTTGTTGGGAATTCTGCTGTTATGCCGACGTCCTTAACAACGCCAGCAGCTACTTTGACATCAGTATTAACAATGGGGATTGGTAATACTGTTATGGGAACGGTTCAAAATAATGTTCTTTGGTCCCTTGCATTGGTTCTATTATTAATGAGCTTAGCTTTTAACTCATTGGTAAAATTAATTACGAAAGAGAGAAAGAGAAACTATGAACGCTAAGAAAGTCGATAAATTAGCAACTGGTACCTTATACACCATTGCTGGAATCATTGTAGCTATTCTAGCTTCATTAATTCTTTTCATTTTGTTACGTGGTCTGCCACACATTAGTTGGCATTTTCTAACGGGCAATTCATCGTCATATGAAGCTGGCGGTGGTATTGGTATTCAGCTCTATAATTCATTTTTCCTCTTGATCATCACTTTGATTATCTCAATTCCATTATCTACAGGAGCAGGTATTTATCTCGCGGAATATGCTAAAAAGGGTCCACTTACGAATTTTATTCGGACCTGTATAGAGATTCTTTCATCTTTACCTTCAGTTGTAGTTGGTTTGTTTGGTTATTTAATTTTTGTTGTTCAATTTCAATATGGTTTTTCAATCATTTCCGGAGCACTAGCCTTAACGGTATTTAATCTTCCGCAGATGACTCGAAATGTTGAAGACAGCCTCTTACATGTTCACCATACCCAAAGAGAAGCAGGTCTAGCATTAGGCCTATCACGTTGGGAAACTGTTTTTTATGTTGTTATTCCCGAAGCCTTACCAAGTATTGTAACAGGTATCGTCTTAGCTTCAGGTCGTATCTTTGGTGAAGCAGCTGCCTTGATTTACACAGCTGGGCAATCCGCTCCGGCATTAGATTGGGGAAATTGGAATCCACTTAGTGTGACTAGTCCAATTTCAATTTTCCGTCAATCAGAAACCTTGGCGGTTCACATTTGGAAGGTTAATAGTGAAGGTACTATCCCTGATGGCACTTTAGTATCTGCTGGTAGTGCAGCAGTCTTATTAATCTTCATTTTAATTTTCAACTTATCTGCTCGCTTCATTGGTAAGAAATTACATTCAAAAATGACTGCGGCAAAATAAGCTAGAGGAGAAAACATGACAGAATATAATTGGGAAGAACGCTATATTAAAACCTTTTCTGATGCTAACCTTGCCTTATCAACTAAGGATTTACATGTTTATTATGGCAGTAAGGAAGCTATCAAAGGCATTGATATGCAGTTTGAAAAGAATAAAATTACAGCATTAATAGGACCCTCTGGATGTGGTAAATCAACTTATTTAAGAAGCTTAAATCGTATGAATGATACGATTGATATAGCAAAAGTAACAGGTGAGATCATCTATCAAGGTATTGATATTAATCGACCTGAAATGAATGTTTTTGAAGTTCGAAAACACATTGGTATGGTTTTCCAACGACCTAATCCTTTTGCTAAATCTATTTATCGTAATATTACCTTCGCTCATGAACGTGCTGGTCTGAAAGATAAAAAAGTATTAGATGAGATTGTGGAAACCTCTTTGAAGCAGGCTGCTTTGTGGGATCAAGTGAAAGATGATTTGCACAAATCTGCCTTCACTCTTTCTAGTGGTCAACAACAACGTTTGTGTATTGCTCGCGCCATCTCGGTTAAACCGGATATTCTTTTAATGGATGAACCGGCGTCGGCCCTAGATCCAATTGCGACTATGCAGTTAGAAGAAACAATGTTTGACTTGAAGAAAAACTATACCATTATTATAGTAACTCATAACATGCAACAAGCTGCTCGTGCTAGTGATTATACAGCCTTCTTTTATTTGGGAGACTTGATTGAATATGATAAGACACGAAATATTTTTCAGAATGCCAAATGTCAATCAACAAATGATTATGTTTCAGGTCACTTTGGATAGAAAGGAATAGCATGTCAAACCCTATTTTGAAAATAAATGATCTTTCTGTTTACTATAACAAAAAGAAAACCTTGAAAAATGTCTCACTTGATATCTATCCAAATGAAATCACCTCTTTTATTGGACCTTCAGGATCTGGTAAATCAACCTTATTACGCGCTATTAATCGGATGAGCGATTTAAATCCAGAAGTTACTGTTACTGGTACAATTACCTATAATGGGCATAATATTTATAGTCCAAGAACAGATACAGTTGATTTGCGTAAAGAGATTGGAATGGTCTTTCAGCAGCCTAATCCCTTTCCCATGTCTATTTATGAGAACGTTGTCTTTGGTTTACGGATTAAAGGTGTTAAAGACAAGCAAGTCTTGGATCAAGCTGTTGAGTTTTCATTGAAAGGGGCATCTATTTGGGATGAAGTGAAAGATCGTTTGCATGATTCAGCTCTAGGACTATCTGGAGGTCAGCAACAACGTGTTTGTGTTGCTCGTGTGTTAGCGACGAGTCCTCAAATTATCCTGCTAGATGAACCAACCTCAGCCTTAGATCCTATTTCAGCTGGTAAAATTGAGGAGACTCTTTTTGCTTTGAAAAAAGATTATACAATGGTTGTTGTTACGCGTTCAATGCAACAAGCTTCCCGCTTATCTGATCGGACTGGATTTTTCTTAGCAGGTGATTTGTTGGAATTTGGCAATACTAAGAAAATGTTTATGAATCCTGAACGTAAAGAGACAGAAGATTACATTTCTGGTAAATTTGGTTAATGTTACCACTATTGATAAGGAGAAAGAATGTTAAGAACGAAATTTGAAGAAGAATTAGATAAATTACATAATCAATTCTATTCAATGGGAACTGAAGTTTTAGCACAACTAAACAAGTCAGTTCGAGCTTTTGTTAGCCATGATCGTGATTTAGCAAAAGAAGTCATTGAAGCAGATGTTATTATTAATGAATTTGAAACAAAGTTAGAAAAAAAATCACTTGAAATTATTGCTTTACAGCAGCCTGTTTCTAATGATTTAAGGACAGTGATTACTGTTCTTAAGGCTTCTAGTGATATTGAAAGAATTGGTGACCATGCTTCATCTATTTCAAAAGCAACTATCCGCATGAAGGGTGAAGAACGGATTCCTTTAGTTGAGGAGCAAATTAATCTTATGGGTAAAGCAGTCAAACACATGGTTGAAGATGCCTTGAATGCTTATATTACCAGTGATGATGTCAAAGCCTACGAAATTGCTGCTCATGATGAAGTTATTGACAATTATTACCGTGAAATTCAAACATTAGCAGTAGAAGAAATTAAGAAAACTCCTGATGCAGCTTTTGCAGGCAAAGAGTATTTCCAAGTCTTAATGTATCTTGAACGAATTGGTGATTATGCTCGTAATCTGTGCGAATGGATAGTCTACTTAAAGACTGGAAAGATTATTGAATTGTAATAAAGTATGATATAATAGTGGTTAGAAAGTTTTTTTCTAATCACTATTTTTCTAATCATAAATAAAGGAGTTTTATGAAGACAGTAGAACATCTTATTGAGAAATTTGTTCCAGAAAACTACAATATCTTTCTAGATATTAATCGTGAAAGCAAAACATTTAGTGGTAACGTTGCCATTAACGGAGAAGCACTTGATCATAATGTTTCGTTTCATCAAAAAAACTTAACCATTCATTCTGTTTTATTGGATAACGAAGATGTTCATTTTCATAAAAACGATGAAAATGAAGCGCTTCATATAGAGCTACCAGTAACCGGCTTGATGACGCTAGTTATTGAATTTTCAGGGCATATCACTGATAATATGACTGGTATTTACCCATCTTATTACACAGTTGATGGCCAAGCAAAAGAGGTTATTTCTACCCAATTTGAAAGCCATTTTGCAAGAGAAGCTTTTCCATGTATTGATGAGCCAGAAGCAAAGGCAACGTTTGATCTTAGCATTAAATTTGATCAAACTGAAGGTGAAATAGTTCTGTCAAATATGCCAGAAATTAATGTGGACCTAAGAAAAGAAACTGGCTTATGGACTTTTGATACCACCCCCAAGATGTCTTCTTATCTCTTAGCTTTTGGTTTAGGGGAATTGCAGGGCATCACAGCAAAGACTAAAAATGGTACAGAGGTTGGGATTTTCTCAACAAAAGCGCACCCTAGCAGTGCTTTGGAATTTTCATTAGATATCGCTGTGCGGGTTATTGACTTTTATGAAGATTATTTTGGTGTCAAATACCCCATTCCACAATCCTATAACTTAGCTTTGCCTGATTTTTCTGCTGGGGCGATGGAAAATTGGGGCTTAATCACCTATCGTGAGATCTATCTCCTAGTTGATAAAAATTCTACTGCCTCAAGTCGACAACAAGTAGCATTAGTTGTCGCGCACGAGTTAGCTCATCAATGGTTTGGTAACCTAGTAACAATGAAATGGTGGGATGACCTTTGGTTAAATGAAAGCTTTGCTAATATGATGGAATATGTATCCGTTGATGCTATTGAACCATCATGGAAAATATTTGAGGACTTCCAAACAGGAGGTGTCCCATTAGCTTTAAAACGTGATGCAACTGATGGTGTTCAATCGGTTCATGTAGCTGTTAATCATCCTGACGAAATCAATACCTTATTTGATCCAGCAATTGTTTATGCAAAAGGAAGTCGATTGATGCATATGTTAAGACGCTGGATTGGTGATGCTGATTTTGCTAAAGGATTAGCTCTCTATTTCGAAAAACATCAGTATGGTAATACTGTCGGCCGCGATTTGTGGAATGCATTAAGTGAAAGTTCAGGTAAAGATGTCGCAAGCTTTATGGATGCTTGGTTAGAACAACCGGGTTATCCAGTTGTGACCTTATCAGTTGAAAATGATCACCTTCATATTCGCCAAGAACAATTCTTTATCGGTGAACATGATGAAAAAGACCGTATTTGGCCTATTCCTCTTAATGCAACTTGGGAAGCAATACCAGATATGCTGACTGAAAAAGAACTCCTTATTCCAAATTTCAGTCAATTACAAGCAGAAAATACAGTTCCATTACGTTTAAATACCGAAAATACAGCACACTATATTAGCAACTATCAAGGGCCTGTTTTTGATGCTATAGAAGCTGACCTTAAACACCTAGATCAAACGAGTTTACTCCAAATTATTCAAGAGCGTCGTCTGTTGGCAGAAGGTGGCCAAATTTCCTATGCAGAATTGGTAAGCTTAATTGCTAAGCTAGCTGAAGAAAAGACCTATATGGTGGCTTCTGCTATTGACCAAGTTCTCCTTGGATTAGACACTTTTGTTGATGAGGAGTCAACTGCGCAGTCAGATTATAACCAATTGGTAACTGCTATTTTTAAAGCCGATTATCAAGCGCACGGCTTTGAGAAAGTAAAAGGTGAAACAGATGAAGCAGAAATGGTTCGTCAAATTGCACTAGGTCACCTGATTGCTGCGGGTAATGAAGATGCTGTCCAAGTAGCGAAAGGAATCTTTGAAGCACATGCTGATGATCTAACTAAGTTACCAGCTGCTACGAGACGATTTGTTCTCCTTAACCAGATGAAGTATTTTGAAACAGAAGAACTGGTTAACCATTATTTTGATACTTATATAGCCACAACGGATAATAATATCCGGGTTGATTTAGCCTATGCTATGTCTAGAACCCATAGCCAAGCAGCCCTCCGTCGGATCCTAGTTAGCCTTAAAGACAAGTCGATAGTGAAACCACAAGATTTGGCAATGTGGTATCGTTTCTTGCTTTCTCAAGAATTTACACAAGAAGCGACCTGGGAATGGGCGCGTGAAGATTGGCAGTGGATTAAAGCAGCCTTAGGTGGAGATATGAGTTTTGATAAGTTTGTTATTTATCCTGCCAATAGTTTCAAAACGAAAAAACGCCTTGATGAGTACCAAGCCTTCTTTGAGCCTAAGTTAGACGATATGGCAATCAATCGGAATATTAAAATGGGTATTAATGAAATTTCAGCTCGACTTACTCTCATTGAAAGGGAAAAGCTAGCTGTTCATCAAGCTTTATCAGAAGTTAACCACAAAAACTAGAAATTTCTTGTTCTCTTTAAAGGAAACAGCTTGATTGATGAAAAGGAAAGTTTAAGATTTAAAGATTTCTCAATGCCAGAAACGATAAGTTTCTGGTATTTTTGCTAACTTCTAAGCTATCGGTCTGTGCTCCTCTCACTCGCAAGCTTTGCTAAAGGACAGAATCAAGAGTGTTATTATTGTATGATAAAGAGAGTCGGTAGTGGGTAAAAATCTATTTTGTCTACGTTCAGAGGTCTTCCTATCTTTGCAATTACTTTTTTAGAAAATATTAAGCAAAATATGATATGATTTAAAGTAATAGTACTGAACGGAATGAGAACCTTCGGTGATGCTAAATAGGAGAAGTGCAATGATAAAAATATTACTAGTTGAAGATGATTTAAGTTTATCGAATTCTATTTTTGACTTTCTCGATGATTTTGCTGATGTTATGCAAGTTTTTGATGGAGATGAAGGTTTATATGAAGCAGAAAGTGGGGTTTATGATTTAATTCTTTTAGATTTAATGCTCCCAGAAAAAAATGGCTTTCAAGTTCTAAAAGAGCTTAGAGAAAAGGATATTAAGACCCCTGTTTTAATTATGACTGCTAAAGAAGGGTTAGATGATAAGGGACATGGTTTTGAATTAGGTGCTGATGACTATTTAACCAAGCCTTTTTACTTGGAAGAACTTAAAATGCGCATTCAAGCCCTTCTTAAACGAACTGGTAAGTTTAACGAAAACAGTATTACGTTTGGTAATCTCAGAGTTGACCTTGATCGGAATGCTGTGAAAGTGAATGGTAGTGCCGTTGAACTATTAGGGAAAGAATATGATCTGCTCATCTATTTACTTCAAAATCAGAATGTTATTTTACCGAAATCCCAAATTTTTGATCGGATTTGGGGTTTTGATAGTGATACCACTATCTCGGTCGTGGAAGTTTATGTGTCTAAAATTCGAAAGAAATTAAAAGATACTGATTTTGCAACAAACTTACAGACCTTACGTAGCGTTGGCTACATTTTAAAAGCCAATGACTAAATACAGAGCTATTATTACATCAGATAATTTTGACCGTTTCTTTCATTTCTTTGCCGTTTTTACAGGTATATTTGTTGTTATGACGGTTATTATTCTGCAAATTATGAAAGTGGGCGTTTACTCATCAGTAGATACAAGCTTGACAGCTGTTGCGACTCATTCAACCCTCTATGCTAATCGAACTATGGAAAGGATTTCCTCTTTCTATTTTGATGGTCAAGACTTCAATTTTAAAACAAATCTAGATGATTTAAAGGGGAAAAATAGTGATCAACCCGTCGCAAATACTGATATTATTTTATTTAATGCTAATGGTATGGTGATTAATACCTTTGATGCGCTTTCTAATTTTCAAAATTTCTCTTTTAAAAAGAGTGATTTAAACGAAATTAAAACCAGGAAATTGGTTAATTATTACGGTCATGAGGAAAAATTTCATACTATTACGGTTAGAGTTCATTCTAACAACTACCCAGCTGTTGCTTATTTAATGGCTGTTGTGAACGTAGAGCAATCTGAAAAAACGAATGAACGCTATGAAAAAATAATCATTATCATTATGATTCTATTTTGGCTTATTTCTATTTTGGCAAGTATCTATTTAGCCAATTGGAGTAACAAACCAATTCTCGAAAGCTATGAAAAACAGAAGATGTTTGTTGAAAATGCCAGTCATGAATTAAGAACGCCTTTGGCTGTGCTCCAAAATCGTTTAGAAACCCTTTTTCGCAAGCCCAATGAGAGTATTTTGGATAATAGCGAAGCAATTGCCTCAAGCTTGGAAGAGGTTCGAAACATGAGAATATTAACAACTAATCTTCTGAACTTAGCTCGTCGGGATGATGGTATTAAACCTGAAATTGTAGAAATATCGAGTCACTTTTTTGATGGTATTTTTGACAATTATAAACTCATTGCTGAAGATTATGGAAAAGGTTTTGAGTCTGTTAATGGCGTTACTAAGCCAATTAGAATGGATAAGTCCCTTCTAAAACAATTAATGACAATTTTATTCGATAATGCAATTAAATATACAGATGAATCAGGTTTTATTAAAATCACTGTTAGAAATACAGATAAATATTTCTTTATTACTGTTGAAGATAATGGACCGGGGATTAGAGATGCTGATAAAAAGAAAATATTTGACCGTTTTTATCGAGTAGATAAAGCAAGAACAAGAAGTCATGGTGGCTTTGGATTAGGTTTGTCACTGGCTCAACAAATTGTCACTTCCTTAAAGGGGACTATTCTTGTTAATGATAATAAAGGCAAGGGGAGTGTCTTTGAGGTTAAACTTCCTCTAAATTAAAGTGGTTAGAACCAGGGGTTCTAACCACTTTTGCGTAAAGAAAAAACTCCTTGTGGAGTTTTCATTGGATATTTATTAGCCAAGTTTAGCAGCAAGACGTGCTTTATCGCGGCTAGCTTTGTTAGCGTGAATCAAACCTTTAGATTCTGCTCTATCGATGCTTGAAGAAGCAGCGCGGAAAAGCTCTTCAGATGGATTTGCTTCAAATGCCTTGATAGCAGTACGCATAGCTGATTTTTGTGCAGAATTTTTTTCATTTGCTTTAGCATTAAGTTCTGCACGTTTGATAGCTGATTTAATATTTGCCAATGTTTTCACCTCCGTATTAATCTAACTACACTATTATATAGGAATAATACTTGTTTGGCAAGTCATATTTATTTTTTGATAAAGATTTCATCAATTTTGTGATCTTGTGCTTTATGCAAGATGATTTGTGCACGGTTTCGAGTTGGCTCAATATAGTTTTCTAAATTAACTAAGTTAACATTTTTCCAAACTTCTTTAGCAAAAGCAATTGCTTCATCTCTAGGCATGGACGCATATTCAGTGTAAAAATTACTAGCATCATTTTTGGCTAATTCAAGAATACTTTCAAACCGTTCGATATACCAGTTTTCAATATGGTTTCTATCAGCATCAATGTATATTGAAAAATCAAAATAATCATTCATATAAAGGCGATTATTTTGTTGATTTTGAAAAACATTTATTCCTTCGACGATTAAAAAGTCAGGACTTTCAATAGTTTGCAAGTGGTTAGGGATAATATCATAAATTTCATGAGAATAAACTGGAACTTCTGTGGTAACACCGTTTTTCATGGCGTCTAAGAAATTCAAAAGCAATTCCATATTATAAGATTCAGGGAATCCTTTACGATTTAAGATATTATGTTTTGATAAATAGGCGTTAGGATAAAGAAAGCCATCGGTTGTCACTAATTCTACTTTACTGGACTTGAAAGTCCTGGCTAGGAGCAGTTGAAGCAGACGGCTTGTGGTTGATTTTCCAACTGCAACTGAACCTGATATACCAATGATAAAAGGCCGATAATGAGCATCTTTTTTTAAAAAAAGGCTTTTAGAAAAAGACAGGTTTTCTTGGTTAATTTTATAAATCTGTATGAGGTTTAGAAGAGGGAGATAGACTTCAATAACATCAGTGATATTGATATTATCATTTAGACTGGTGATTGTTTCTAGTTCATCTTCGGTTAGCAATGGGCGGGACTGCTGGTGAAGATCTTTCCATGATTGACGAGACATTTTTATAAAATTAATAAATTCATTGCTCATAATAGCTCCTTATTGAATGACAATAGTGCTATTATACCATTTTAAAAAAAATATAGAAAAAAATATTGACTATTATATAGAAATAATCCCTTTAAAATAAGGTATGTAAGCGTTTTATTAGGTTATTCGTAATAGTCAGATAGTTATCATCTTGAAAGTTCGTAAAAAGCGAACAATATGAAGGAAAGGGTTAAAAACAAGCGTCTTGTAAACCATTTCAAAGTATGTTAGAATGGATAAGCATCGAAAATAGATAGGAAAAAGCATGTCGAAAATGTATTATGATGAAAATCCAGATAGTCAACATGACGTTCATAAATTAGATGTTAAACTCTTAGGCCAAGAGTTCACTTTTTTTTCAGATTCTGGTGTTTTCTCAAAAAAAATGATTGATTTTGGAAGCCAAGTTCTTCTCAATAACTTATCTTTTGGAGAAGGGGAAAGCTTACTTGATGTGGGGTGCGGCTATGGACCTTTAGGAATCAGTCTTGCCAAAGCTCAAGGGGTGATTGCGACATTAATTGATATTAATAACCGTGCTATTGAGCTTGCCCAAAAAAATGCAACCTATAATAAAGTTGAGGTGGCGATATATCAGTCGAATATTTATGAAAATGTCACTGGTCAGTTTGACCATATTATCAGTAATCCTCCTATCCGAGCAGGTAAGAAAGTTGTGCATGAGATTATCGAAAAAGCCTTCGATTTTCTTCACTCAAATGGTGACCTCACAATTGTCATTCAGAAAAAACAAGGAGCACCAAGCGCTAAAGAAAAAATGGCATCAATCTTTGGCAATGTGGAAATTCTAAAAAAAGAAAAAGGCTATTATATTTTAAGGAGTATTAAAGGATGAGAGCCGTTGATTTAATTCAGAAAAAAAGAGATGGGCAAGAACTTTCCACTCAGGAAATTGAATGGTTAGTTTCTAATTATGCTCAAGGCATTGTACCAGATTACCAAATGTCTGCATTTGCTATGGCAGTTTATTTTAAGGGGATGACAACCCGTGAGACTAAAGATTTGACTATGGCAATGGTTAAATCTGGCGAGCAGATTGATTTATCAGCAATTCCAGGAGTTAAGACAGATAAACACTCAACTGGAGGTGTTGGCGATAAGGTAACCTTAAACCTTGCACCTTTAGTAGCAAGTTTCGGTGTACCTGTTGCCAAAATGAGCGGTAGAGGTTTAGGTCACACAGGTGGAACACTGGATAAATTAGAATCTATAAAAGGTTATAATATTAACATTAGCCAGGATGATTTTATCAAACAAGTTCAAGAAATTGGGCTCTCAGTCATTGGTCAATCTGATAAGTTGGTTAAAGCCGATAAAATGCTTTATGCTTTGCGTGATGTCACTGCTACCGTTGATATTATCCCTCTCATTGCTAGCTCTGTTATGAGTAAAAAAATTGCTGCTGGTGCCGACAGTATCTTATTAGATGTTACCGTTGGTGATGGCGCTTTTATGAAGACTATTGAAGATGCTGAAAAGTTGTCACGTTTAATGGTTGATTTAGGTAAAGAAGTAGGACGTAAAACAATTGCGGTTATTACTAATATGAGTCAGCCTCTAGGCCGGTCAATTGGGAATCGTTTAGAAGTATTGGAAGCAATTCAGATTATGCAAGGAGAAGGTCGTGAGGATGTGACAAACTTCATTTGTGACCTGGGTCAATTAATGCTAGAACTTGCAGGTGTTTCAAAGTCAAAAGAAGAGATTAAAGAACATCTGGTTTCAGGTCATGCTTTAGCCAAGTTTGAAGAGATGATTAATCGACAGGGCGGTGATTTAATTGATCTTTACAGACCGTCAAGTGCAGAAGTACAGACTGAAATTTTTGCAAAAACAGATGGCTATATTACAGCCTTACCAGCATTAGAATTTGGCTTATTTGCAATGAAACTAGGAGCTGGTAGAGCTGTTAAAACTGATCAACTTGATTACGAAACTGGTATTATTTTTGATAAGAAGGTCGGTGATTCAGTTCTTGCTGGAGAGCGTATCGCAGTCATTTATTCTAGTGAAGATTTAAGTGAAAATGTGATTACAGAATTCGAAAAAAATGTTAAAATAGGAAAAGAGCAAATTGCTCCTGAAGAGATCATAAAAGTCATATCTTGAGGTGTTTTAATGGAAATAAATAAGTATATTGACCACACTTTGTTGAAAGCAGATAGTGTGAAAGAACAATTGAACCAATTATTATCAGAAGCAAAAGAATACGATTTTGCTAGTGTTTGTGTTAATCCATCTTGGGTATCTTACTGTGCACAGGCTTTAAGAGATTCTGACGTTAAAGTTTGCACAGTAGTTGGTTTTCCGCTTGGAGCAACTACATCAGAAACAAAGGCTTTTGAAACTAAAAATGCTATTGAAAATGGTGCAGATGAAATTGATATGGTTATCAATATTGGTCGTATGAAAGAGGGCGATTATGATTATGTAGAGAATGACATTAGAGCAGTAGTGGAAGCAAGTGGAGACAAGCTTGTGAAAGTCATCATTGAAACATGTTTGTTAACTGATGAGGAAAAAGTTAAAGCTTGTACTTTAGCAGTAAATGCTGGCGCTGATTTTGTTAAAACTTCAACAGGATTTTCAACAGGTGGTGCTACTGTATCAGATGTTAAATTGATGCGCCAAACTGTTGGTCCTAACGTTGGTGTGAAGGCTGCTGGTGGTGCTCGCTCATTGGATGATGCATTAGCCTTTATTGAAGCAGGTGCTACTAGAATAGGTACCTCTGCTGGTGTGAAAATTATCAATGGGGAGACATCTAATGGTGGCTACTAAGCTAGAGTCTGCTGCTATTGAGGCTAGTAAATATGCTTATGTTCCCTATTCAAAATTTCCGGTAGGCGCGGCTCTATTGACCAGTGATGGTAAACTCTTTACTGGATGTAATATTGAAAATGCTAGCTTTGGATTAACAAACTGTGCAGAGCGCACAGCCATATTTAAAGCGGTATCGGAGGGACATAAAGAATTGTCTGAAATTGCCATTTTTGGAGAAACGCAAGAACCAGTTTCTCCCTGTGGGGCATGTCGCCAAGTAATGGCTGAATTTTTTGAACCCACTGCCAAAGTAACGCTTATTGCTAAAGATGGTCGTACTACTTTGACAACAGTGAGGGATTTGCTTCCATATTCTTTTACAGATTTATCTTAAAATCTGACTTTAACTTGTTATTTAGCCATAAGGCTATATATATTTTTTCAGCAAGGGATTGCTAGAAACATTTTTAGGAGGGTTCATTTTCATGAACAAGAAATTTATCGGTCTTGGTTTAGCTTCTGTAGCTTTAGTAAGTTTAGCTGCATGTGGACATCGCGGTCCTTCAAAATCTGATAGCAAAAATGCTAAAACAGATTTAAAAGTAGCAATTGTTACTGATACTGGTGGTGTTGATGATAAATCTTTCAACCAATCAGCTTGGGAAGGTTTACAATCTTGGGGTAAAAAAATGGGTCTTAAGAAAGGGGCTGGTTTTAACTACTTCCAATCAAATAGTGAATCTGAATATGCAACTAATCTGGATACAGCAGCAGCTGACGGTTACAAAGTTGTTTATGGTATTGGTTTTGCTCTTAAAGATGCTATTGCTAAAGCAGCAACAGATAATAAAGAAACTAAATATGTTATCATCGATGATGTTATTGAAGGTAAAGACAATGTTGCTAGCGTAACGTTTGCTGATAATGAGGCGGCTTACCTCGCCGGTATTGCAGCTGCTAAAACGACAAAGACAAAAGTGGTTGGCTTTATCGGTGGTATGAAGGGGACAGTCATTACACGTTTTGAAAAAGGTTTCCAAGAAGGTGTTAAATCTGTTGATAGTTCAATCAAAGTAAAAGTCGATTATGCTGGATCGTTTGGCGATGCTGCTAAAGGAAAGACAATTGCTGCTGCACAATATGCTAGTGGTGCAGACATCATTTATCAAGCGGCTGGTGGAACTGGTGCAGGTGTCTTCAACGAAGCCAAAGCTCGTAACGAGAAAAAAACTGACGCTGAGAAAGTTTGGGTTATCGGCGTTGACCGTGACCAAAAAGACGAAGGAAACTTCACATCTAAAGATGGTAAAAAATCAAACTTTGTGCTTGCATCCTCAATCAAAAAAGTTGGTAAATCCGTTCAACTCATCAATAAACTTGTTGTTGATAAAAAATTCCCCGGTGGCAAAACAACTGTTTATGGTTTAAAAGATGGTGGTGTTGATATTGCAACAACTAACCTTTCAGATGATACTATAAAAGCAATCAAAGAAGCTAAAGAAAAAATTATTTCTGGCAATATTACTGTTCCAGATAAATAAACCTAAAGTTTGAGCGACCTTTGTCGGTCGCTCTTTTAGACTGAGATAATTTTTGTCTCAGTAAAGCTTGCGATTGCTGGCAAGCTTTGCTGAAATAAAAGTGTGAATTGAAAGGAAGCGCGATCCTATGACTCAACATGTCATTGAAATGAAAGAGATTACAAAAAAATTTGGTGATTTTGTCGCAAATGATCATATTAATTTGACCGTCAAAAAAGGTGAAATTCATGCCTTACTAGGAGAAAATGGAGCTGGTAAGTCTACTTTGATGAACATGCTGGCTGGATTACTTGAGCCCACAGAAGGTGAAATTTTGATTAACGGTAAACCTGTTCAAATTGATTCTCCTTCTAAGTCTTCTCGCTTAGGAATTGGTATGGTTCACCAACATTTTATGTTGGTTGAAGCCTTTACTGTTGCTGAAAATATTATTTTAGGAAATGAAACGGTTAAAAATGGTTGTTTAGATTTAAAGAAAGCAAGTAAAGAAATTCGAGATTTATCAACAAAATACGGCTTATCCGTTGATCCTGATGCTAAAGTTGCTGATATATCAGTCGGAGCTCAGCAACGTGTTGAGATTTTAAAAACCCTTTACCGTGGCGCAGATATTCTAATTTTTGATGAACCAACTGCTGTTTTAACACCTTCTGAGATCCAAGAATTAATGGTGATTATGAAAAACTTGGTTAAAGAAGGCAAGTCTATCGTCCTTATCACACATAAATTAGATGAAATCCGTGCCGTCGCTGATCGTGTAACGGTTATTCGCAGAGGAAAATCAATTGAAACAGCTAATGTTTTAGGGGTTAGTTCAAAGGAATTAGCAGAAATGATGGTTGGACGCTCTATTTCTTTTACAACCGCTAAAAATCCTTCAGAACCAAAGGAAGTTGTTTTATCAATTAAGGATTTATTTGTTGATGAAAACCGTGGTGTTCCTGCTGTCAAAGGCCTGTCACTAGATGTTAGGGCTGGTGAAATTATTGGTATTGCTGGTATTGACGGTAATGGACAAAGTGAATTGATTCAAGCGATTACTGGTTTACGTAAAATAAAATCTGGTACGCTTACAATAAAAGGTAAAGACGTTACTCAGTATTCCTCACGTAAAATTACTGAATTGTCAGTTGGCCACGTTCCAGAAGATAGACATCGTGATGGCTTAATTTTAGATCTTTCTTTAGCAGAGAATATAGCCTTACAAACCTATTATAAAGAACCTTTAAGCAAAAATGGTATTTTAAATTATGCTAAAATCAATAATTATGCTCGTCAGTTGATGGCCGAATTTGATGTACGTGGTGCTAGTGAATTAGTTCCAGCTAGAGGCTTTTCTGGAGGTAATCAGCAAAAAGCTATTATTGCCCGTGAAGTTGATCGCAATCCTGATTTACTAATTGTTAGTCAGCCAACTCGAGGCCTTGACGTTGGTGCAATTGAATATATTCATAAACGTCTGATTGAAGAGCGTGATAAAGGAAAAGCTGTCTTAGTAGTTAGCTTTGAACTTGATGAAATTTTGAATTTATCTGATCGAATTGCTGTTATCCATGATGGAAAAATCCAAGGCATTGTTATGCCAGAAACGACTAATAAACAGGAGTTAGGAATTCTTATGGCTGGTGGTTCAATTGATAAGGAGGAAGAAAATGTCTAAAAAGGCACAAAAAATTGCAGTTCCTGTCATTTCCGTCTTATTAGGTTTTGTACTTGGCGCAATTATTATGTTTATCTTTGGCTATGATCCAATATGGGGTTACGAAGGCTTATTTAATGTTGCTTTTGGTAGTGTGAAAAATATCGGTGAGATATTAAGAGCAATGGGGCCACTGATTCTTATAGCCCTTGGCTTTACAGTTGCAAGTCGGGCAGGTTTTTTTAACATTGGTCTTTCTGGGCAAGCTTTGGCAGGATGGATTTCTTCCACTTGGTTTGCCCTCTCACATCCAGACATGTCTCGTCCCTTGCTGATCGTATTGACAGTAATAATTGGGATGGTCGCTGGGGGGATCGCTGGAGCAATACCTGGTATTTTACGTGCTTTTCTAGGGACCAGTGAAGTTATTGTAACCATTATGATGAACTATATTATTTTGTATACTGGTAACGCTGTTATTCAAAATGGCTTCGCAAAAAATATTAAACAAAGTATTGATTCCTCTGTTCAAGTTAGTCGTAATGCTAGTTATCAAACGCCGTGGCTATCAGAATTAACAAATAACTCAAGACTTAATATTGGTATCTTCTTTGCATTAATAGCTATCCTCCTTATTTGGTTTTTACTAAATAAAACAACCTTAGGATTTGAAATCCGCTCAGTTGGTTTAAATCCTCATGCTAGTGAATATGCTGGTATGTCTGCCAAAAGAACTATCATTCTTTCAATGATTATTTCAGGTGCACTAGCCGGCCTAGGTGGTGTTGTTGAAGGATTAGGTACGTTTGGAAATGTTTTTGTTCAATCAAGTTCTCTAGCTGTTGGTTTTGATGGTATGGCAGTAAGCCTTCTCGCAGCCAATAATCCACTTGGTATCTTTTTCTCAGCTTTCCTTTTTGGTGTCCTAAATGTTGGCGCACCTGGTATGAACGTTGCTGGAATTCCTCCAGAACTGGTCAAAATTGTGACAGCCTCAATTATTTTCTTTGTAGGGGCCCACTACTTAATTGAACGTTATATGATTAGAAGTAAAAAAACAACTGTGAAAGGTGGTAAATAAGATGTCATTAGTTACAATTCTTTCATTGTTAATATCTTCAATGTTGATTTATGCTACCCCTCTTATTTTCACAAGTATTGGAGGTACCTTCTCAGAAAGATCTGGTGTTGTTAATGTCGGATTAGAAGGGATTATGGTCATGGGAGCATTTTCAGGTATTGTATTCAACTTAGAATTTGTTGATACTTTTGGAAAAGCGACTCCTTGGCTTGCTGTTTTAGTCGGCGGTTTAGTAGGACTAATCTTCTCATTGCTCCATGCTGTAGCTACTATTAATTTTAGAGCAGATCACATTGTTTCTGGTACAGTCTTAAATCTATTAGCTCCTTCCCTCGCAGTCTTTTTAGTAAAAGTCTTCTACGGGAAAGGTCAAACTGATAATATTCAAGCCTCTTTTGGAAAATTCGACTTTCCTATTTTGAGTGATATTCCTATCATTGGTCATATTTTCTTTAAAGATACAACCTTAGTTGGCTATTTAGCTGTTGCTTTTTCCTTCCTTGCTTGGTTTGTTCTTTATAAAACACGATTTGGCCTACGCTTACGTTCAGTTGGTGAACACCCTCAAGCAGCTGATACACTAGGGATAAATGTCTACCTAATGAAATATTATGGTGTTATGATCTCCGGCTTCCTTGGCGGTATTGGAGGAGCAGTTTATGCACAATCCATTTCAGTTAACTTTGCTGTAACGACAATTTTAGGTCCTGGATTTATTTCACTTGCTGCAATGATTTTTGGTAAGTGGAACCCAGTAGGAGCAATGTTATCTAGTTTATTCTTTGGATTATCACAAAGTTTAGCAGTCATTGGTGCTCAACTACCTTTGTTGGAGAAAATTCCAACAGTGTATTTAGAGATAGCACCTTATCTCTTTACCATCATCATTCTTGCCGCTTTCTTTGGACAAGCAGTGGCGCCTAAAGCAGATGGTGTTAACTATATCAAATCTAAATAAAAGATTAAATCTTAAATAAGCAAAAAGCTCTGGATTTCCAGGGCTTTTTGCTTATTTAAGATTATATTTTGATCTATAAAAGTGTTAATATTTTATGAAAAATCTAATCTATTTAAAATCTATTGCTAAATAAATGATAATAATGTATCATTATTAACGGACATTCTATTGGAGGAACATATTGTGAAAAGTAACATTCGCTCGAAAAAATTAATTATGCTTCAGTTATCACTTGCTGCGACAAGTGTTTTATTAACCCAAGTAAGCAGTATATCAGCTGATGAATCATCTTCAGAAGCAGTCGTTGCAAAGCAGGTAGAGCAAGCTGTTGCCGCTAACGCAACAACTGAGTCTGTAGAAGCTACTGGGCCAGTTGGTAAGAAAGAAGAAGTGGCTAAAGAAACGATTACTGAACCAGTTTCTGGAGAACAAGAAAAACCACTGATTGATCAAGTTGACCCCTCAAACCTTAAAGATCTTTGGGAAAAAGCCGGTAAAGGTAAGGGAGCATTAATTGCTGTCATCGATTCTGGAATTGAAGAGACACATGATATGTTAAAGCCTAGTGATAGCAGCGATTTAAAATATAAAAGTGAAGAAGAACTAGAAGCTAAGAAAAAAGAGCGTGGAATTGACAGAGGAAAATGGGTAAATAACAAGCTTGTTTTTTATCATGATTATAACTCAGGAGTAAATTCATCAAAAACTAATAGTGATCATTTATATCATGGAACACACGTTGCTGGTATTGCAACAGGTTCAATGAAAAGTGAAAAAAATGAACTTTTAATGGAGGGAGTTGCTCCAGAAGCCCAACTGATGTTCTTAAAAATTGGGGAAACGAAAGTCATGTCTGAAAAAGAAAATCTGTATGCTTTAGCAATTGAGGATGCGATTGCTCTTGGGGCTACAGCTATTAACATGAGTTTTGGGAATGTCGGAAAAGCCAGTGATGAATTAAAAGAAAGTGTTCATAGAGCTCTAAATGCTGCTAGGGAAAAAGGGGTTGCAGTTGTTGTTGCAGCTGGAAATGATTTTGCAATGGGAGGCTCTTCCCTAAAACCTCTAGCTAAGAATCCTGATTTTGGCGTTATTGGGACACCTGCAACGACAGATGATGTTATTACTATCGCAGCATATGTTGCTCCGGAAACCGTAAGTGAAGTTTTTACTGTTACAGCTAACAATGAATCAAAAGAGTTAGCAGTAACCGTGGCTAGTCCTTTCCCTAAAGGAAAAAAACTGAATTTTGTTAACATTGGAGATGGTTTAGAAGATGATTACCGTGATAAAGACGTTAAAGATAAGATTGTCATTGTAAACTATGGTGGTGTTAAAACTTCAAAAGCAACTGCTGAACTTGCTCAATCTAAAGGAGCAGCGGGTGTTCTTGTTCACCATAAGGATTATAAGCGACCTCTTTTACCTTTAAACTATCATGGACAATTACCTGTGGGCTTTATCAGTTTTGAAGACTTTGATTACCTTAAGTCTTTAGACAAGGCTACTTTAAGCTTTGACTGGAAGAAAAAACGTGTAGCAGTTCCTGGTGGTAGACAAATGGCAAACTTCTCAAGTTGGGGCCTATCTGCAGATGGCAATATGAAACCTGACCTATCTGCTCCGGGTTATGAAATTTATTCCCCATCACCTGGCAATACATACGATTCGATGTCTGGAACAAGTACAGCTAGTCCGCATGCGATGGGAATTGTTAGTCTGGTGCAAGAATATGTTAAGAAAAAATTCCCTCAGTATAGCCCTCAAGAGCAATTAAGATTAGTTAAAAATATCTTAATGTCTACAGCAAGCCCAATTATTAGTCCAGATGATCATACCTATTACTCACCGAGACTTCAAGGTGCGGGTGCTATTGATGCCAAGAAAGCTATTGCTACAGAAGTCTTTGTAACAGGAACAAATGGTTTAGCAAAAATCAATTTAGGTGATGTCTCAGATACATTTGAGTTAAAAGTCAAATTACATAATATGAGTAATCAAGCTAAGCAGTTTAAGTATTATGCTACAGTACTTACAGATAAAGCTGAAGGTGGCAAAATAACACTTGGCCCTAGAGAATTATACAAAACGAACAAGCAAGACATTAACCTTGCACCTAATGAGGTAAAAGAGGTCACAATCACAATTGACATTAGTAAGTTTGATGCTGAATTAAGTAGTGAAATGATTAATGGTTACTTTGTGGATGGTTTTGTTCATTTTGACACAAATGATGGCCTTCAAAATGCACTTTCCATTCCGTTTCTTGGCTTTAAAGGAAAATTTGCTGATTTGGAAGCTCTAGATAGCCCAATTTATAAGAGCCTTGAAGGTACTTTCTATTACAGTCCAGAAGAAGGTCAAGATAAACTAGACTTTAAAGTTGATAGTATTCAACAAATTAAAAATAGCCACTTTACAGGATTGATGACAGATTTTACACCATGGTCAATAGTGGAAGGAAGTAAGTCGGAAGAGTTTTCAGCTGAACTTTCTCCAGAAATTTCTATTGAAGATTTCCTTGGTTCCTACATAAAAGAAGGTGATGATACAGTTAGACGCTTCTATTTCCAAGATGGCAAACCTTATCTTGCTATATCACCAAATGGTGATAATAATATGGATAGCCTTGTCTTTAAAGGGATTTTCTTAAGAAATGCTAAAGATATTAAAGCACAGGTCTTTAAAAATGATGATTTAACAACACCAATTTGGGAAAGCCAGGTTACACCGTTTGCCCAAAAACATGTCAATACTAATGAATTAAAACAAGGTATTTTAGAGAAAACAAAATGGGATGGTAAAGATTCTTCTGGTAATATCGTGAAAGAAGGAAACTATATTTATCGTGTTATCTATACCCCGATTGCAAAGGGAGCTAGTGAGCAGTCTGTGGACTTCAATATTTTAGTTGATTTGACTTTACCAGAACTTCCTAAGAATATTAGTTTTGATTCAGAGACAAGAAGTTTGACGATTCCAAAAGTGTTTAGTGATCATTCAAATGATGCTTATCGTGATCGTCTCTATTATAAATATGGTGATGAAGTAGTTAACTTTATTTTCTTTGATAGAGATGAAAATGGTCAATTTATCATACCAACAGAAATTGAAGATGAGTTGAGTGGAGAAATGATTACAATTGATATCAGCAAAATGGATCGCTTATACTATGTTCTAGAGGATAGAGCTGGTAATTATAGCGCTATTACACTTGAAGAGTTACTTAAAAATAAAGGAAACGATAAAGTAGATGAGATTCTTCTTGGTGAGCAAGCTCCAGTTTTACCTGATAAAGAAAATCAATTAAATAAGGAAAAAATTGTTGTAAAACCACTTATCCATGGAGATGAGGATGAGCAAAAGAATCAGGATGCTACAGAATTAGTTACCAAAAAAGCAACTACCACTAAACAAGATCTTAACTTTAAAGCAGCTAAGGTCGTAAAAGGACAAGAAAAAGAAAAGTCATTACCGATCACGAATGACTCACAAAAAACGCATAAACTTTTAGGAGCTCTATCTCTTATTTCAGCTTTAGTCTTAAGTTTGATACCCTTCTTTAAAAGAAAATCAAATTAATTCAAAAAAAGAAAGTTCTAAAAACTAGAACTTTCTTTTTTTGATTAATCTTTTACAAAGGAATTGATTTCAGCTTCGATATTTTTAATTTTTACCTCAGCATCAGAAAGAGTTGCCCCTACAGTAGCGATGTAAAATTTGATTTTAGGTTCTGTTCCAGAAGGTCTCACAGCAATCCAAGAGTCATCAGCTAAGGTATACTTAAGCACATTACTTGGTGGTGTTGTCAGCTTTTCAATACCGTCTTTAGTTGTTGACGTTTGTTCTTGAAAATCTTCTGTTTGGATAATATTAGTAGTATTAAATTGGCTTGGGGCATTATTTCGGAACTTATCCATAATCTTCTTAATTTCTGCGGCACCATCAACACCTGATAAGGTAACAGAAATTGTTTTTTCAGCAAAATAGCCATATTCTTTGTAAATCTCATCAATACCATCAGCTAACGTTAGGCCTCTAGAGCGGTAGTAGGCAGCAATTTCAGCAACAATTAAAACGGCTTGGATAGCATCTTTATCACGAACAAATGGTCTGATAAGATAACCAAAGCTTTCTTCAAAGCCGAACATGTAAGTGTAATTATGTTTTTCTTCAAATTCTTGGATTTTTTCTGCAATAAATTTAAAGCCAGTAAGGACACTAAACATGGTTGCCCCATAACTTTCTGCAATCTTTGTTACTAATTCAGTTGAAACAATAGATTTTGCAAGTGCAGAATTTTTAGGTAAGGTTCCTGCCTGTTTATGAGCTTCAAGGATATATTTTGCAATGATTGCACCAATTTGATTACCTGATAAGTTTTGATAGGAACCATCAGCTTGGCAAATTTCAACGCCTAGTCGATCGGCATCTGGATCGGTAGCAACAAGAACGTCAGCATTGACCTGACGACCAAGTTCCTCAGCAAGGGCGAAAGCTTCCTGACTCTCAGGGTTGGGTGATGCAACTGTTGAAAAATCAGGATCTGGTTTAGCTTGTGCTTCAACAACTTCAACGGACTCAAATCCAGCCTGTTCTAAGGCGCGACGAGTTAACATTTCTCCAGTCCCATGTAACGGTGTATAAACAATTTTCATATCCTTACCAAATTCTTTGATAAGTTCATGGTTAATGTTAACTTTTTTAACTTCTTTAAGATACTCAGTGTCAACTGCTTCACCAATAACCTCAATTAATCCATTTGCTTTTGAATCCTCTAAGTCAGCTAAGGTGATAGAGAAAGGGTTTTCAATGGAGCGAATAAATGCTGTTAAGGCATCGGCATCAGCAGGAGGCATTTGCCCTCCATCAGCACCGTACACTTTATATCCGTTAAAAGGGGCAGGATTATGGCTAGCTGTTATCATGATTCCAGCGAAAGCATTTAGGTGACGAACAGCAAATGAAAGCTCAGGTGTTGGTCTAAGACTCTCAAAAACATAGGATTTGATTCCGTGTGCTGCTAAAACCTGAGCAGACTCAAAGGCGAACTCAGATGAAAAATGTCGAGAATCATAAGCAATAGCGACACCACGATTTTTGACCTCTTGTCCTTTTGATTCTAATAATTTTGCTAAACCTTCAGTGGCCTGGCGAACAACGATAACATTGATACGATTTGTACCCGCTCCGATAAGGCCACGCATGCCCGCAGTTCCGAATTCAAGATTTGTATAGAAGGCGTCTTCTTTTGTTTTTTCGTCCATCTGTGTTAATTCATCATGTAAATAATCTGGAAGATTAGGGACATTTAGCCATTTTTCAAAGTTTTCTGTATAGGTCATTCATTATCTCCTTATTAGTTTTTAAACGCTTACAGTATACCATTTTCGTGGCGAAAAATCACTTTTTTTTGTGGAAATTTGCAAATTTCTTTCAATTGAAATCTTTCAGAAAAAACCTTGCTTATCTCATTAAGCGAGGTTTTTGGTCTTATTTTTTTATTTTGCTTAAGGTTGGAACGATAGCCATAACAACGATAGCAGAGATAAGCATTTCTGCAAGTGCGTTTGAGGATACAATTCCCGCTAAAAGAGCCTTTATATTACCATCAAATACTCTGCCAAAGAAGATAAATATTCCGCTAAGAACAAAGATAGTATTGGTTAGTGAGCCAATAATTCCTGACATTATTAAACCGACTTTATTGGCAAGGTATTTATAACACAAATAAGGTGTCACACCGATAAGTACACGTGGTACAATGGCAATTACCAATGAAAAAATATTACCGTGATCTACAAATGGTGAGAAGAGATAGTTTGTAGGGAGTAAGATAATAGTATTTGTGATGACACTGATAATGCCCATAAGCCCCCCAAGGATACTACCGATTCGTGGACCATATAGTACTGAAGCAACGATAACTGGGATATGAACAAGGGTTGGTTTGATGGGAAGTGGCCAAATATTGAAGACAAAAGAACTGATAAAATGTATCAGTAACATAATCGCAAAAAAGATTGAAATAGTTGCGACTTCAGAGGATTTTCGACGATTCATTAAGTAAACTCTCCATAAAATTTTTCTGTAAGGTTATGAATTTAGATCTAAAAACTGCTAACTCTTTAAAAAGTCAAGGATTACAGTGTAGATATCTTTAATATCAGCGAGTGCCCCCATTCCCGTATCTCCACAAGCTAATAAGGACGACTGGGGTAGGATTTGTTGGTACCCAGTACGCTCAAGGCGCTTGATATTTTCTTGAGTAATAGGGTTAGTATACATTTTAGTATTCATTGCAGGGGCAATTATTTTTGGGGTGGTTTGGGGAAGAGCAAGGGCAACACTCGTGACAATAGTATCAGCGAAGCCATAGGCTAAGTGCGCAATAGTATTAGCAGAAGCTGGCGCGACTAGAAATAGATCTGTCTTTTTGGCCAATTCAATATGGTTGACAATAGTCACATCATCTTCTTGCATAGTATCAAGATGAACAGAGTTCTTAGATAGTACTTGTAGGGTTAGTGGAGTTATAAATGCTTGCGCTGCCTCAGTCATAAGTACTGTCACATTCAAACCTGCTTTAGTTAGCATACTTGTTAAATCAGCAGCTTTATAAGCTGAGATACTACCTGTAACGGCTAATGTAATATTTTTAGTCATTGTCAATAATCTTTCTACAAATTAGTTTAGCAATTTCTGCTTTTGTTTTTAACTCAATGCAATCATCAGAACTAACTAAGTAAGCGTGGTGTTGCTGTTCATTTATTTGGCTTAAATCGTTTGCCAAAATGTAAGCAGCTTCATTTTTTAGTAAACTTTCTTTCGCTACTGAGAGCAACTGTTCTTTTTCAACATTAACCAGAAGCTTAAAGCCGATTAATGTTATTGCAGGATTCCACTTTTTAACCAAAGAAATTAATTTGGGTGTTTTTTTAAGAAAGAGAACTTGGTAATCCGATTGCGACGAAATTTTGCTTTCTGTATTTGTTTTAGTTAGTAGTGAATCTAAATCAGAAACTTCTTTGACACTGTCAAGATCTGTCATATAGACAGGCGTGTAGTCTGAAACTGCCATGCTATGAATCAAAACATCATGAGATTTTACTAAGGGTTCTAAGGTTTCTGCTAGGCTAGCAACAGTTGTAACCTGATAAATGGCTAAGTGCTCATGTTGTTGAGGTTTCAGGGCAGCAGCTGTAGTAACTAAAGTAACGTCAAACCCTTTTTCTAAAAAAGTTTCGGCAATCATTTTACCCAGTCTACCTGTAGAATGGTTGGTAATACTTCGGACAGAATCAATTTTTTCAGTTGTTCCACCGGATGTAATTAAAATTTTCATAAGTTTATTTTAACATATTTTAGAGAGCTAAGTAACGGTTTATATTCTTATCGGTTTTAATAGCATAATGCTTCTAATTAAGCTAAAATAGATGGAGATAAAAAACAATCACTTAAAGTGAGGAAAACATGACGAGCTTAAATCTTTTTCATCAATTGCCATTAACTGTGTTGGATGATAGCAGGAAGTCCCCTACTGTTGAGTCAGCTTTATCAAGCTCACAAAGCATACTAGAGCTAGTTAATAATGATCCCAATCATGTATTTCTGCATTTTTGGCCTCTGGAAAATACGGTTATTCTAGGCATGATAGATCGGCAGCTCCCTTCTTTTGAAAATGCTAAAAAATACTTAGAGGACCAAGGTTATCAGGTCGCTATTCGGAATATCGGCGGCTTAGCAGTTGTTTCAGATAGTGGTGTTCTTAATTTTTCTCTTTGTCTACCAATTGGTCAAAATGATGACTCAAGTTTTCGAATTGCAGATGGTTATTTAATAATGGTAGATTTGATAAAAGAAGCTCTCAAGTCAAGTGGAAAAGTTATTGATGTTGAGGAAATTAGTCAATCCTATTGCCCTGGTAAGTATGATCTCAGTATTGATGGTAAAAAATTTGCTGGTATTGCCCAGCGTCGCAAGAAAAATGCTGTTCTGATTTCAATCTATCTGAGTGTCAGCGGTGATCAGGAAGAGAGATGTCGCTTATTGTCTCATTTTTACAAAGAAGGCAAATCTCAAGAATCAAGAATAGCTTTTCCTAATATTAACAGTCAGTGCATGGCCAATCTTTCTGATTTATTAGAAACTCCTCTTACCGTTGATCAACTTATTGAGATGATAAAAGTGGCCTTAAGTCAAAATTGCTTTCAAATTAAGCAGTTATAAATAAAGAGCCCTCCAATATTGGAGTCATTATCACTTGTGTTATAATAAATGTATCTAATGACATGTATAAAAAGGAGTCCTATGAAATCAGACATTGAAATTGCCCAAAGTGTTACCCTTAAACCAATTACAGAAGTTGTTGAAAAGGTTGGTATTGATTTTGACGATATTGAACTTTATGGAAAATATAAGGCTAAATTGTCATTTGATAAAATCAATGCCATCAGAGAAAATAAAATCGGGAAATTAATTTTAGTAACAGCAATTAACCCAACACCCGCAGGTGAAGGAAAGTCTACAATGAGTATTGGACTTGCGGATGCCTTAAATAAAATTGGTAAGAAAACTATGCTTGCTTTAAGAGAGCCATCTTTAGGACCCGTCATGGGAATTAAAGGAGGAGCCGCCGGAGGTGGCTACGCTCAAGTCTTACCAATGGAGGATATTAATCTTCACTTTACAGGTGATATGCATGCCATTACCACAGCGAACAATGCACTGTCAGCCTTAATTGATAATCATCTGCAACAGGGGAATGAGCTTGGTATTGACCAACGTCGTATTATTTGGAAACGAGTTGTGGATCTCAATGATCGTGCCTTACGTCAGGTTATAGTTGGCCTTGGAAGTCCAGTTAATGGTGTTCCAAGAGAAGATGGTTTTGATATTACCGTTGCATCGGAAATTATGGCTATTCTATGCTTAGCAACTGATCTTAAGGATCTAAAAGAACGCCTTGCCAATATTGTTGTGGCTTACAGTTATGACCGTCAGCCGATTTATGTGCGTGACTTAAAAGTAGAAGGCGCGCTGACCCTTATCCTTAAAGATGCTATCAAGCCTAACTTGGTACAAACAATCTATGGGACACCTGCCTTAGTTCACGGAGGACCATTTGCTAATATTGCACATGGCTGTAATTCTATTCTAGCTACTGCGACAGCGCTGCGCTTAGCTGATTATACAGTAACTGAAGCGGGTTTTGGTGCAGATTTAGGAGCCGAAAAATTCCTAGATATCAAAGTACCTAATCTGTCAAAAGCACCTGATGCGATTGTTGTTGTTGCGACTTTGCGTGCCTTAAAAATGCATGGGGGAGTTAGCAAAAGTCAACTCAGTGAGGAAAATGTCGAGGCTGTAAAAAATGGTTTTGCCAACCTGAAGCGTCACGTTGAAAATATGCGTCAATATGGAATCCCTGTCGTTGTCGCCATCAATGAGTTCCTAGCTGACACTGATGCTGAAATCGCTATTTTAAAAGACTTATGTCGGGAGATTGCTGTTCCAGTTGAACTGGCTAGTGTCTGGGCAAAGGGGGCTGAAGGTGGAGTGGCTCTAGCAGAGACAGTCGTCAAGGTTATCCAAGAAGAAAAGGCAACTTATCAAGCTTTATATACTGAGCAAGATAGCGTAGAAGAGAAAATCACTAAAATCGTCAAAAATATTTACGGCGGACAGGCGGTTAACTTGTCACCAAAAGCAGAGCTTCAACTGAGACAATTTGCGGAATTTGGGTGGGATAAACTACCTATTTGTATGGCTAAGACGCAGTATAGCTTTTCAGATGATCAAACTCTGCTAGGAGCACCTAAAGGTTTTGATATTACGATTCGTGAATTTGTGCCCAAAACTGGAGCGGGATTCATTGTTGCTCTTACAGGCGAGGTTATGACCATGCCTGGTTTACCGAAAGCACCTGCGGCTCTAAAGATGGATGTTTCGGAAAATGGTACTGCAATTGGATTATTTTAAAGCCCTAAAATGTAATGTCTAGTCCGTTTTTTCTGTTTTTCTTAAGCTGATAAAGTGCCTTCCTTTACTATCAGAGCGTGCTTTACTCTATTCTAAATCAAACCTAAACTAAGAGACAAAGCAGGCAATTTTTGATAAACTATAAAAGTAGAGGTTAGCAAAAAATGGCCCCAATGGGGACGATTAGTGGTATTAAATGGTTATCATAAAAGCGAGTCGCCTATAACCTTATTCCTCTAAGAATGATTAAGAGTTTAGAAAGTTAACAGAAAAAAACTGGCCACTTGGAAAACGCCAGTCCTTAATAAGGACAAGGACATAGAAAAGTATTTCTAATGGCGACACATGTAAGGGAAGGTAAAATGTAGGCTATAATATCAGGGTTACTATTTTGCAGAGCATTGGTTGAAACCATTCTAGTAGTCCTAGTAGCATTTTAGAGGAGGACTGAATAATAAATAATAAAATCAAAGTGAAACATTTGCTACATAAAAGTAAGCGGGGGTTTTTGCGAGGTCTCTTTAGTCGCGTCACCCTGATTATCCTTTTAATTCTCTTGCAAATATTATTTTTAGTACTGTCTTATGCCTGGATGGAACAATATCGTTTTTTACTAACAATTGTTGAAATCATCTTTGCCATTTGTATTGTTCTTTACCTTGTTAATAGTGAGATGGATGCTATCTCTAGAGTAACTTGGCTGATTTTAATTATGGTTGCGCCTTTATTTGGTTCCTTACTACTTATCTATACTAAATTTGATTGGGGCTACCGCGATTTAAAGAAAAGGATCCATCATCTAGTGGAACTAAGTGAACCCTATTTAAAAGATGATGAAGCTGTTGTTGAGATACTGAAGGATAATACCTCAACAACTTATCATTTAGTGCAATATTTACAGAGAAGTCGAGCCAGTTTTCCTGTTTACAATAATAGTCAGACAAGATATTTTTCTGGCGGGGAAACTTTTTTTGAACAGTTAAAAGAAGATTTACTTAAAGCTGAAAAATATATTTTTTTAGAGTTCTTTATTATTGCCGAAGGTTTGATGTGGGGAGAAATTCTCGGAATATTAGAGAGAAAAGTAAAAGAAGGCGTGGAAGTTCGTGTTTTATATGATGGTATGATAGAGTTATCTACGTTATCTTCAGACTATTCCAAACTACTTGCAGGCCTTGGTATAAAAGCCAAAGCATTCCTTCCCTTATCCCCCTTTATTTCAACTTATTATAATTATCGTGATCACCGTAAAATTGTGGTTATTGATGGTGATATTGCCTATACAGGTGGCATTAATTTAGCTGATGAATATATTAATGAAATAGAACGTTTTGGGCACTGGAAAGATGCTGGTCTCAGAGTGGTAGGTGAAGCTGTAGATAGTTTTCTCATCTTATTTTTACAAATGTGGTCTATCACAGAGAAAGAACTTACTATTGAACCCTATTTATCAAAACATGAACAAGAACTTGCTTCTGATGGTTTTTTGATTCCTTATGGTGATTCTCCCTTAGATACGGATAAGATTGGGGAAAATGTTTATATCGATATTCTTAATCATGCTAAGGAATACGTCTATATAATGACCCCCTACTTAATTTTAGATAGTGAAATGGAGCATGCTATTCGCTTTGCATCTGAACGTGGTGTCGATATTCGCATCATTATGCCTGGAAAACCTGATAAGGCAGTTCCTTATGCTTTGGCGAAAACCTACTATAAAGCTTTAATGGACTCAGGAGTCAGTATATATGAGTATAGCCCTGGATTTGTTCACTCTAAAATTTTTGTCAGTGATGGCATAAAAGCCGTTGTTGGTTCCATAAATTTAGACTATCGTAGTTTATATCATCATTTCGAATGTGCCACTTATTTATATCGTGTATCAGCTATTGCAGATATTGTTAAAGACTTTCAAGAGACGCAAAAGGAGTCAAAGCTTGTAACCTACGATTACTTAAAGAGACGGCCATGGATTCAAAAGCTAGTGGGGCTTTTAGTTAAAACGATTGCCCCCCTCTTGTAATATGATCATTTTTTTGCTATGATAGGATCATGCGATGAGTCGATTATGGTTTTTAACCATATTTGCGCAGGGGAGGTCATTAAGGCAGGAGCCGACTTTGATAAATTGTGTGAACCTTTTTATCACATTCTTTGGGTGCCCCTGATTCCTGTCAAATTGACAGGAATCTTTTTTTATCTTGATATGATTTAAAGGTAAAAAAGAACCCTGACTATTTTATATATTTATATAAAATTTAGAAAATTCAAATATATCAAAAAATTTAAAAATGAGGTTTCCTATGGGATATACAATTGCAGTCGTTGGTGCTACTGGAGCAGTAGGTACACAAATGATAAAAATGCTTGAAGAATCCAATTTGCCAATTGATAAGCTACGTTTACTGGCATCTGCTCGTTCTGCCGGTGAGACGTTGACCTTTAAAGAGCAAGCAATCATAATCGAAGAAACAAGAGAGAGCTCTTTTGCTGATGTTGATTTGGCATTATTTTCTGCTGGTGGGTCGACATCTGCCAAGTATGTTCCATACGCAGTACAAGCCGGAGCAGTTGTTGTAGATAATACTTCCTATTTTAGACAAAATCCGCAGGTCCCTTTAGTTGTTCCAGAAGTTAATGCTGATGCTCTTGAACAACATCAGGGTGTTGTCGCTTGTCCAAATTGTTCGACAATTCAAATGATGATTGCCTTAGAACCAATTCGTCAAAAGTGGGGATTGGAGCGGATTATCGTTTCCACTTATCAAGCCGTTTCTGGAGCAGGACAGTCTGCTATTAATGAGATGAAAAAGCAATATTGCCAAGTCATTAATGAAGAACTAGATCCTAAAAATGTGACGGCTTCTATCTTACCTTCAGCTGGAGACAAAAAACATTATCCAATTGCTTTTAATGCCTTACCTCAAATTGACTTGTTTACTGATAACGATTATACCTATGAGGAGATGAAGATGACAAGGGAAACCAAGAAAATTATGTCTGATGATAACATTAAGGTTTCTGCAACATGTGTTCGTATCCCAGTCTTATCTGCTCATTCAGAGTCCGTTTATATTGAAACCGCAACAGTAGCTCCGATTGAAGAAGTCAAAGCAGCCATTCAAGCTTTTCCTGGAGCTGTTCTTGAAGATGATACGAAGGAGCAAGTCTATCCGCAGGCGGTTAATGCTGTTGGCAGTAAGGAGACTTTTATCGGTCGTGTTCGCAAGGACTTAGATATTGAAAATGGCATTCATATGTGGGTAGTTTCTGACAACCTTCTTAAGGGTGCCGCATGGAACTCCGTTCAGATTGCTGAAGCTTTGCACCAACGGGGATTGGTTAAGCCAAGTAAGCAATTACTTTTTGAATTAAAATAAAGAAGAGTTAAAACAGGAATGCGAAGAAGTCAAATGTTTAATTAAAACTTATTAAATTAGTTTTTCTAATCGCTAAAACTTGACAAAATTAGAAAAGATTAGCATAATGTAAGTAAATTGAAAAGAGATGAAAAGAGGGAAAAAGATGCAAATTATCAAGCGTGATGGTCAGGTTGCTGAATTTGATCCAGATAAGATTTATCAAGCAATCATTAAAGCTGCTCGAACAGTCTATGTTATTGATGAAACATGGCGTCAAAACCTAGCACAAGTTACCAAAAAGGTTGTTATAGACTTAGAAGAAGCAAAAGTTGAGAAACCAACTATTAATATGATTCAATCATTGGTTGAAAATCGTTTAATGGATGCAGGATTTATCAATATTGCTGAACATTATATTTCTTATCGTCTACAAAGAGATCTGGAAAGAAACGGTTATGGTGATAGTATCATTGTTCATCTCCGCTTTGAGCAAACAAAATAAAGCAGGGCTTGTTTTCAAGAATAGTTTAAAATAGATAGGCTATACTATAAGAAAAAGACTTAGTTCTAGACTGTCTAAAACTAAGTCTTTTTTGATTCTAACCTTAAATTTTCTCTTTGCTTTGTTCCCATTTCCAAGTCTGACAAAAGAGAAGTTAAGAGTTCTGGATTTACCTTTAATAAAGGAAATTTAAGGTAGGAGGAGCCTTGTAAGCGTTGAAAATCATAACTTCCCTCCTGCAAGGTTTTAATCATAGGGACCTGTGAGGGAAGGGAAAGAATAACAAATTGAGGTGTTAGTCGATAATTAACTTGTGGGTAGTTTTTTGAAAAATAGTCACTCAGTGTTAACATTTTCTCTTGAAAATAATGATATAACCTTTCAAAGTTCCGTTCGAACATGCCATTTGTCAAATAAAGTGAGAGAGCCCTTTGCATGATAATATTGGTGTCTAAATCAATCATTGATTTATGGTTAAGAAATGGCTTACGTAGCCTTTCAGGTAAGACTAAAGCAGCAATTCGCAAAGATGGAAAGACACTCATTGAGAAAGACTTAAGGTAGATTACTTTTTGATCAGTATCAAAATAGTGAAGAGGCATTTCATTCTTGGCAGTAAAATCTCCCAAATAATCATCTTCAATAATATAGACATCATAGCGTTTGGCTAAAGTAACAATAGCCTGTTTTTCTTCTTTAGTATAAGAAAGTCCTAAAGGATTTGAAAATCGTGAGATTGTGTAGAAGAATTTAAACTTACCACTTTTAAAAAATGATTCTAACCGATCTAGGTCTAGTCCCTGGAAGGTGCGATCAATTGTTTCAAAAGGGACACCTAGACCTTTCACCATGTTTTCCATACGGCTATAGGTTGGTTTTTCTAGTAAGATTGACTTTTTATACTCTGAAGAAACTAACTGAGTCAAGATGTAGAGGGCTTGCTGAGTTCCAGAGGTGATGATAATCTCACTGGCTTTGCAATAGACAGTATGGTTTGCTAAATGTTTTTCAAGGGCTCTCAATAATTCATCTAAGCCCTCGATTTTAGAGTAGTAACTAAAGAGATAGTCTTCATCTTGAGTCATCGTCTCATTTAAGCATAATTTGAAGTTTTTGTAGGCGAGGCTATTATAATCAGCTAAATTAAAATCAAGGAGGGGGATTTCTTTCACTTTACCAATCACATAGTAACCACTTTTAGGAACAGAGTAGATGTAGCAACGATGCTTAAGCTCCAGCAAGGCTCTTTGTACGCTATCTTTACTACAGCCATATTCTGTGCTTAGCTGACGTATAGAAGGAATTTTAGCCCCTTTTTGAAGTGTTTCTTGTTCAATTGCCCTTACAAGATCATCGATAATTTTTTGGTAAATACTCGTCATCATTATGATTCCTATGTCGCTTTATATTTTTCTTTCTATTGTAACGTATCTGGCCTTTTACAACAATGGCATAGATTGACAAATATCCCGATTTTTGCCATAATGGCAGTAAGTTGATGCCGTGTTAACGGCTTTTTTAGTGAAGTAAAGGATGAATAGATGAGTATATTAGAAGTAAAAAATTTAAGTCACGGATTTGGAGATAGGGCGATTTTTGAAAATGTCTCCTTTAGGCTGTTGAAAGGAGAGCACATCGGCTTAGTTGGAGCAAATGGTGAAGGAAAATCAACCTTTATGAGTATCGTTACTGGACATTTACAACCTGATGAAGGGAAGATTGAATGGTCTAAGTATGTTACAGCTGGTTACTTAGACCAACATACTGTCTTAGAAGAAGGACAAACTGTTCGTGAAGTTTTAAGGACTGCTTTTGATGATTTGTTTAAAACTGAAGACCGTATTAATGCTATCTATTTATCAATGGCAGAAGAAGGAGCTGATGTCGATGGTCTCATGGAAGAAGTCGGTGAATTGCAAGATCGCCTAGAATCACGAGATTTTTATACCTTAGACGCAAAGATTGATGAAGTAGCAAGAGCTCTAGGTGTTATGGCCTTTGGCATGGAGTCTGATGTGACAGAATTATCTGGTGGCCAGAGAACAAAAATTCTACTTGCAAAGCTATTGTTGGAAAAGCCAGATATTCTTCTCTTAGACGAGCCAACAAACTATCTTGATGCGGAGCATATTGAGTGGCTTAAACGTTACCTTCAAAATTATGAAAATGCTTTTGTTCTCATTTCACACGATATTCCATTTCTTAATGACGTTATTAATATTGTCTACCATGTTGAAAATCAGGATTTAGTAAGGTATTCAGGCAACTATTATCAGTTTAAAGAGGTTCATGAAATGAAGAAAGCTCAATTAGAGGCTGCCTATGAACGTCAACAAAAAGAAATTGCTGATTTGCAAGATTTTGTTAATCGTAACAAGGCGCGTGTTGCTACGCGGAATATGGCTATGTCCCGACAGAAGAAATTAGATAAAATGGACATTATTGAGTTACAGGCAGAGAAGCCTAAACCAAGCTTTTCATTTAAGGAATCTCGCACCCCTAGTCGCTATATTTTTCAGGCAAAGGAATTAGTAATTGGATATGATCGTCCTTTAACAAAAAATCCTTTAAATCTTAATTTTGAGCGAAATCAAAAAATTGCTATTACAGGTGCTAATGGTATTGGGAAATCAACTTTATTAAAGAGTTTACTCGGTATTATCAAGCCATTGGCAGGACAAGTTGAGCAGGGAGATTTCATTGAATTAGGTTACTTTGAACAAGAAGTTTCAGGAGGAAATCGTCAAACACCGTTAGAAGCAGTTTGGGATGCTTTCCCAGCTTTAAATCAAGCCGAAGTAAGAGCAGCTCTTGCACGTTGCGGCTTAACTTCAAAACATATTGAAAGTCAGATTCAGGTCCTATCTGGGGGAGAACAGGCTAAAGTGCGCTTTTGTCTTCTTATGAATCGGGAAAATAATGTTTTGGTATTGGATGAACCAACTAACCATTTAGATGTTGATGCTAAAGAGGAACTAAAAAGAGCCTTACAAGCTTACAAAGGGTCTATCTTAATGGTATGTCATGAACCTGATTTTTATGAAGGTTGGGTAACAGATGTCTGGGATTTCAATCAATTAACCTCATTTGATTCTAACCTATAGAGATAGGGAAGTTGGCCATTTGTGTCAACTTTTTTTCTATATAGCAGCAAAATTCTTGACGAGTATTCAAAATAAAAGTATAATGACAATATAAATAATTAATTGAGTAGTCTCTTTAAAATAAGGTTATAACAATAGCTTTGTTAAGGAAATTACAAAGAAGTTGTTTCACCTATTAACAAAAGTAACTACAATAAATTAATTATCATGGTCACTTTAGAGAGGAACTGACACTCGGTAAAATACAAAGTGATGACTGTTAAAAAGTAACTGTGGTTTCAGATGGAAGAGGAGTCTAGTATGAATTTAAAGGGAAATAACATTAAAGCAGGAAGTGCTGTCAACACTAAACATCGTAAAGTAAAGATAGCTGAAGTTCTTCAATTATTATTATTACTTGTCCCTGTCTTCAAATTAAGTCGAAAAATTTTGAAAGATCGCAAAATGAAATAGGAGATAGATATGATGAATACAAGACAAAAAGGTATAACTATTGCATTGATTGCCGGAGCTGCAGCAGCAGCTGTTGCTTATCTTAGCCTATCAGAAACGGACAAACAAGACTTACTTGAGGAAAGTAACGAGAAAATAGGTGAATTAAATGAAACCATTAAGGGCCTTAGTGAACGTTTTTTAGGAACAGTTTCTGAGAAGTTAGAGGACTCAAAATCGAAGATAGACCACTATTCAGGTTTGGCTGGTGATAAAATTGAGGATTCTCTCTCAAAGGCAAAGGGAACTATTGACCATTACTCAGATGTGGCAGGTGATAAGATTGATGAACAATTAAATCATTTTAAAGCTAAATAAATGAAGGTTTGTCATTAAAAAAACTACTTGATAAGACACAAAAGGGGCTTTTGGCCCTTTTTTTACACGCTTGGGTAGATTTTAAGAATGAGGAACACGAACGGTGACTGCTTCGTTTAAGACTGTGAGAGACACCGGCACCATGTCACTTTTATCACCATCAATACGTGTTCTAGGTAAAATCAAGGTTTTAATTCTCGATGGGGTGATGCTTAACTTCTTAGTTGAAAAGTGTGTAATCTCCTCAGCCATAGAAAAATCCCCTTTACGAAAATCATTAATATGTAATAAAAATTTCATAAAAGAAACTTTTTTCATAGTGTAGACTTGCAACAGACCATCATTAACTGTAGCTGAAGGTGAGAAAGAGGGAAAACCAGCAATGGAATTGGTCATGGTCACAAGTAAGAATTTTGTTTTAATAGCAAATTGTCCATTATCATCAACAAGGGTGAGATAATAAGAACGGTTGCGTTTTAAAATCCGATAGCTATCCTTTAAAAAAGCTAAGGGCCCGAATTTTCGTTTTTCTTCTGTAGTTACATTAGCTGCTATATCTGCTAAAAGTCCAAGAGTTAGACTACTAATCATATAATGTTCGTTGACTTTACAAAGATCCACTTTTTTATCTTGCCCATTTAAAATGGTATCAATGGCTAAATCAGGATCTAATGGAATGGACAGAGATTTTGCAAAATTATTAACAGTACCAGAGGGGATGAGTCCAATTTTAGTATGATGACCACCCTCGTGTACGCCACCTATTATTTTATTAATGGTGCCATCTCCTCCAAGTGGAATAACCAAGTCAATCCCCTTACGAGAAGCTGCTTTAGCCTTTTCAAATGCATCGGACGCTGATTCAGGGGTGACAATAGTGATATTCTGCTCAAGAAAACCATGCTGGAGGAAAGACTCTTTAATGTGTTGCGTAAGGTCTTTTTCATTTTTCTTTCCGGAAAAAGGATTGACAAACAAGTATACTGTCTCCATAACGAATTACCTTTCTTTCTAGTCATCCTTATTATAACACTAGTCCATGTATTTGTAAGCAATAAATAAGAGTCTGGGACAAAAAGAGTTCTCAGCTATAAAAACAGAGATTCACATTTAGAGTGAGTCTCTGTTTTTAATTTTTGTCATTCTCCTATTGTATTTCAGTAGATTATTGGCCATGAGGACCAATCCCATATCAATCTTAACCTGACGTTCCCTCTCAGGTTACACCGTTTGTAACCCAAACAAGCCTTTATCTGACCAAAGACAGGTTCCACATCAACTTTCCGTTGTGCGAAGATTCGCCCTCCTTCTTCAGATAAAAGCGCTTGACTCTCTTTTCTTTTCAACTCTTGGTATCTCTGGTTTACATAGAGACACTTTTGAGGGGCTAAATCAGGATAATCCGCCTGATAAACCCTGATGTCTTGTTGGAATCCAGTGGCTGTTCTGCTATGTTTGATAGATTCAAAATGATAATCCCAACCATCAGGATGTGTGTAGGTATCACTGACGTCATCGTAGAGCCAATTATCGAGATGCTTTTGGAGAGTGTTTCTGCTTTCTTTTCTGCTCCTTATCAAACATACTGTATTTAATCAGGTGCTCAACTCCAAATTTGTCTAGTGTGGTTAAGTTTTCTTCACTCCCATACCCCGCATCTGCAACAACCCTCTTAAGATTATGTGGGTAACTATCTAATAGTGGGATCAATGTTTTAGTATCGGTTGGGTTTGGAAAGATATCATAATGAAGGACAAACTGATTTTCCGTAGCGATTTGAAGATTGTAGCCTGCTTTAAGCTGCCCATTCCTCATATGGTCATCTTTCATCCGCATAAAGGTAGCGTCTGTATCTGTTTTGGAAAAACTATTGCGACCATCGAAGATAGAATGATAGGTCTCATATTTCTCAGCTCGCACTGAAAAATCATCCTTAACCTTTCGTAGGACCTTCTTGAGTTTTCGACGTTTAACTTTGCGTGTATCCTGACCTTTAACAGGTTCCTCCTCAATGTCTTGAGTTAAGTCTGCCAATTCTTCCTCGATGATTTGAGCAAATGCGGTTAACTGCTCAGCAGTTACTGGTTCTTGTTCATCCAGAACAATGGCCTCGTGAATCAGAGGGCTGACTTCTTCTTGAAAATAGCGGCGTAGGTCAGTTTGAAGCTTGGCAGAGAATTTAGCTGTTGCTTTCTTCCAGACAAAGCTATATTTATTGGCATTGGCTTCAATCTTGGTACCGTCAATATAGAGACAGTCCAGAGAGACTAGGTCCTCCATCTTGAGACGAAGGTTTAGTCAATGAATAAATCTCTAATTAAGTTTTCCATGCCTTTGGCCACACGGAAACGATTAATGGTTCGATAACTGACCACCAGCTGACCAGTCAGATACTGCATAGCTATATTTTCTATCATTAATTTCTCGATTTTGCGACCAGAGAAGACTCCTCGAGTATAAGCAAATAAGAGAGCAGATAATAAGAGTTTAGGGTGATAAGAAGGACGACCAAAGGTAGAGTAGAAGCCAGCGAAACAGTTTTCTTCCAATTCATTTACCACTTTTTCAATGGTGAAGACAATGTGGTCTTGTGGTAAGCAAGAGGTAAGTTCAAGTGGCAATGTGGTTTGATTTGTGTTATAGTGAATATGCATGGGGATAGCCTTTCTAAAGTGTTTCTGGACAATTCTATTTTATCAAGACTATCGCAACCATGCAAAAAGCAACGGCAAAAACCGTTGCTTTTTTGTTTTAGTCAAGAAGACTTTTGTCCCAGACTCATTTAATTATAGCATGTAGAAAACAATGGCAGTAAATTGCAGAGCTGATGCTAGCAGAATAAAAAGATGCCAAATCATGTGGAAATAGGGCTTTTTATTGGCATAAAATATAGCACCAATCGTGTAAGCTAAGCCTCCCAAAAGCATCAGGATAGCAAAAGACAATCTCGTATGAGTAATGATGACCGGTAAAATAAAGATAACTAACCACCCCATAAAAAGGTAGAGCAATAAACTGAATTTTTCATTAATAGTTTTAGCAAAAATTTTATAGAGAATACCAAATAGGGTTATTCCCCACTGTAGAATGATAATAAGATAACCTAGCCAACCTCCGACCAAAGAGAGTGCAATGGGTGTGTAACTGCCAGCAATAGCAATATAAATCATACTATGGTCAATAATCCGGAGAACATATTTTTGGGGTGTTCCATGAGCCATTGAGTGATAAATAGTTGATGAAAGAAACATCAAAAATAAACTAATGACAAAAATTGAGATGCCAACAGCAGCTTTAAGTTGGTAAGTGTGATAACTATAGATAGCAACAAATGGTAAAATAAAGAGCATGACTAGAGAACCAATAGCATGTGTTATGGCATTTGCAAGCTCTTCTCCAAATGACAGGGGAAGACTTTGTTTAAACGTTTGATTCAAGGCAACGACCTCCTTATTCATTTTCCATTAATGAAAATGTTAGGCAATAATACTTAACGGTTTTACATGCTGCAATGATAATGTCATCAACTCCATCAGTTTGTCCACTGTTCCAATAATTAACAAAAGCAGTATAGAGTTGCTCAGAATCTTTCTTACCTCTTAATCCTTGTAGAACCTGGCTAATATCTTGAATGGGAAAGCTATGTTTTAGAATAGCTATTGCAATGAGTCGTGCCAACTGATGCCTAGCATATTTTTTTTTAAAGGGCTTTTCAAGATAGCCGTGTTTTACATAGTTATTGACCATAGAGGCAGTTAACGGTTTTTGCTGACTTGGTTCTATAATAGTTGCTACTTGATTAACATACAGTAGAACTTGATCAAGGTACAAGTCAATCTCGGGCAAATTTTCCCAATTAGGAAGAATATTATATTTCATTTTATCAACCTTCTCATCTAGTTATGATAACTATATGTTACAATAATTAAAATAAAAATGCAATAAAAAATATCAGTTTTAAAATATGACAATAGGATAAGGAACCATTTCATGATATAATAAGCAGAAATACTATCAACCAGTCTCATATTTGAAACTAGGAAAGGAGAGCCGATAAATGGCTATTATTCAATGGTTCCCTGGACATATGTCTAAAGCACGTAGACAAGTACAAGAAAATTTAAAACACGTTGACTTTGTGACAATATTAGTTGACGCACGTTTACCTTTATCCAGCCAGAACCCAATGTTAACAAAGATTGTTGGTGATAAGCCCAAATTGATGATACTTAATAAAGCTGACCTTGCCGACCAAAGTAGGACAAAGGAGTGGCAACAATTCTATGAGTCTAAAGGAATCAAAACACTAGCTATCAATTCAAAGGAGCAATCTACTGTCAAAAAAGTGACAGATGCTGCCAAAGCACTGATGTCCGATAAAATTACTAAATTACGTCAACGGGGTATTCAAAAAGAAACCTTACGAACAATGATTATTGGCATCCCAAATGCTGGTAAGTCAACTTTAATGAACAGGTTAGCTGGTAAAAAAGTAGCTGTTGTTGGTAATAAACCAGGCGTCACTAAAGGTCAACAGTGGTTGAAATCTAATAAAGACCTTGAGATTTTAGATACTCCTGGTATTTTATGGCCCAAATTTGAAGACCAAGGAGTTGGTTTGAAACTAGCCTTAACAGGTGCTATCAAAGATCAACTCTTACCTTTAGATGACGTTACTATATTTGGCATCAATTACTTTAAAGAGTATTATCCTAAACGTCTGCTCGAAAGATTTAAAGGGATAAACCTTGAAGCAGAAGCGCCTGATATCATCGTAACAATGACACAAAAACTAGGTTTCAGAGATGATTATGATCGCTTCTATACCCTATTTATCAAAGAAGTTCGTGATGGAAAATTAGGAACCTTTACTTTAGACCAAGTGGAGGAAGCATATGACTCAGACAATCAAGGAAATTAAAGACAATCTTGAGGCTGTTACGGACCTTTCTGATCCTCTTTGGAGAAAACTCGAGCAGGATGAGCGACAAGGTGTAAAAAAAGCAATAGCCCGTCGAAAAAAAGTGATAGAAGCCAATCGTAAGGAAGAGCAGCGACTTGAAAATATGTTTCGCTATGAACGAGACATCTACCAACAAGGTTATCATTGTATTGCTGGAATTGATGAAGTTGGGCGCGGGCCATTAGCTGGTCCTGTTGTAGCTGCTTGTGTTGTTCTTCCCAAAAATTGTAAAATTAAGGGACTGAATGATTCGAAAAAAATTCCGAAATCTAAACACATTACTCTCTTTGAACAAATTAAAAAACAAGCTATGGGTATTGGGATAGGTATTGTTGATAATGAAATGATAGATACTATAAATATCTACCAAGCGACTAAACTAGCAATGCTAGAAGCCATTAACAACTTGAAAAAGGTAGAGGTTATTCCTGATTATTTGCTTATTGATGCGATGACTTTAGATATTTCAATACCGCAAATGCCACTTATTAAAGGTGATGCAAACTCCTTATCCATAGCTGCTGCCTCTATAATTGCTAAAGTAACGAGGGATCAGTTAATGATGAGTTACGATCAAACTTATCCAGGCTATGATTTTGCCCAAAATGCAGGTTATGGTACTAAAAAACACTTGCAGGGCTTAAAAAACTACGGTGTCACACCAATTCATCGAAAAAGTTTTGAACCTATTAAATCAATGTTATGATCACAATAGTCTCGGTACTATTTTAGATTGAGATATGGAGATTAATATGACTGAATTAGAAAAAATGCTTGCTGGTGACTTATACGATGCAAGTGATGTAGAGTTAAAAGAAATGCGTAATAGAGCACGGCAACTCATTGCTGATTTTAATGCTGAGATAGATGGTCAAAAAAGGAGTCATCTTTTAAAAAATTGGTTCGGTAAAACAGGTGAAACTATTTATATGGAAACTGGCTTTGTTTGTGATTATGGTTCCAATATTTTTGTAGGTGAAAATTTCTATGCCAATTTTAATACAACCATGTTGGATGTTTGTAAGATTAAAATCGGTGATAATGCCATGTTTGGACCAAACTGTCAGTTATTGACCCCTCTACATCCTCTTGATGCACAAGAACGCATCGCTGGACTAGAATATGGAGCTCCCATAACACTTGGTGATAATGTCTGGCTAGGGGGAGGAGTTACTATTTTACCTGGAGTATCACTTGGTGACAATGTTGTTGTAGGAGCAGGGAGCGTCGTCACTAAGTCTTTTGGAAATAATGTTGTCTTGGCTGGTAACCCAGCAAAAATTATTAAATGGCTAGATTAATTAAAAAACTTTTACTGTTTTAGTAAAAGTTTTTTTATTTTTTGCGAATAGTAGAAGTAGAGAGGTATAGCTATGAATAATTTTGAACTTTACAAACTTCGAAAAGCAGGTTTGAAAAACCATCACATTTTAAATGTCATTAATTATTACCAAACTTATGGTAAATCCCTATCTTTACGGAATATGGCGGTCGCTTCTGAGACATCAGATCCTATACAATTTATTGAAACTTATAAAACAATTGATAGTAAAGCTCTGCGGAAAGAATTTAATCAGTATCCTAGTATTTCCCTCCTTGATAAAAATTATCCCTCGCTTTTAAAAGAAATCTATAATCCACCGGTTTTGCTTTTTTATCAAGGAGATTTAGAACTTTTAAATTATCCAAAACTAGCGGTGGTAGGCTCCCGCAAATCTAGTCCATTAGGTTTAAAAGTAACTCAAAAAATAATAGAAGAATTAAATAATAAACTTATTATTGTCAGTGGACTTGCTAGAGGTGTCGATACTGCGGCACACTGTTGTGCGCTTAAAACGGGTGGTCGTACAATTGCTGTCATTGGCTCGGGTTTCAATCATTATTACCCTAAAGAAAACCAGAGGTTGCAAAAATTTATTGCGTCTAATCACCTTTTATTAACAGAATATGGCCCAAATGATCCTCCTTTATCTATTCATTTTCCAGAGAGGAATCGGATTATTGCTGGCCTAGTTAAAGCAGTGCTAGTTATTGAAGCTAAAAGCCGGTCTGGAAGTTTAATAACATGCCGGTACGCCCTTGAAAATGGTCGCGAAGTTTTTGCTGTTCCTGGAAATATTAGCGATAGTTTTTCCGATGGTTGTAATCAACTTATCCAAGAAGGTGCAAAGTGCATCATGAGTGGTTTGGATGTGCTTACAGAACTTTTTTAACTAATAACTTTCTTCCTATATGGAATTTTTTTATTGACAGTTATCTAAAAATGGGATATTATTCTATAAGCTTTAACCATTAAGTTATAGGAAGTGTGACACATTGGTAACAAAAACCGCATCTAAGACTAAAACAAATTCAAAAAAAAACACTCACAAGAAAAAAGCGACAACAAAGAAGAATTTGGTCATTGTAGAATCCCCTGCAAAGGCCAAAACAATTGAAAAATACTTAGGTCGCAACTACAAAGTTGTTGCATCAGTTGGTCATATTCGTGATTTAAAAAAATCATCTATGTCAATTGATTTTGATAATAATTATCAGCCTGAGTATATCAATATTAGAGGCAAGGGGCCACTTATTAATTCCTTAAAAAAGGAAGCTAAAAATGCTAAAAAAGTTTTCCTGGCAAGTGACCCTGACCGAGAAGGGGAAGCTATCTCATGGCATCTTTCTCATATTCTAGGTCTTGATATTACTGATAAGAACCGTGTGGTTTTTAACGAGATCACAAAAGATGCTGTAAAAAATGCTTTTATTGAACCAAGGGAAATTGATATGGACCTAGTTGATTCTCAACAAGCAAGGCGTGTTCTAGATCGAATCGTTGGGTATTCAATATCACCAATCCTTTGGAAAAAGGTTAAGAAAGGGCTATCAGCTGGACGTGTGCAATCAGTAGCCTTGAAATTGATTATTGATCGTGAAAATGAAATTAAATCTTTTATCCCTGAAGAGTACTGGACAATTGATGGTCTTTTTAAAAAAGGCAAACATAAATTTCAAGCTAACTTTTATAGCCTAGATGGCAAAAAGATGAAGTTACATACTAATGAGGATGTTCAATTAGTATTGTCAAGGATTACCAGTGATGATTTTGAAGTCACTAATGTTGAAAAGAAAGAAAGACGTCGTAATGCACCATTACCTTACACGACGTCCTCCCTACAACAGGATGCAGCTAACAAAATAAATTTCAGAACACGAAAAACCATGATGGTTGCTCAACAACTCTATGAGGGTATTAATTTAGGGAGCAAGGGAACTCAAGGATTGATCACCTATATGCGTACAGATTCGACGCGTATTAGCCCCGTTGCTCAAAATGATGCCGCCACTTTTATTAGTCAAAAATTTGGTAGTCATTATTCAAAACACGGAAATCGCATTAAGAATGCAAGTAGTTCACAAGATGCCCATGAGGCAATCAGACCCTCAAGTGTTTTTCATACGCCCGAATCAATTGCTAAATACCTTAATAAAGATCAGTTAAAACTTTATACTTTAATTTGGAATCGCTTTGTTGCTAGCCAGATGACTGCTGCTGTCTTTGACACTGTCAAAGTAACCCTGGAACAAAATAAGGTTGTCTTTACTTCTCATGGTAGTCAAATCAAATTTGACGGTTATATGGCGGTCTATAATGATTCTGATAAGAATAAAATGCTACCTGAGATGTCAGAAGGAGAAGTGGTTAAAAAGGAGAAAACAAGTCCCGAACAACACTTCACCCAACCACCAGCTCGTTATTCTGAAGCAACATTAATCAAAACCTTGGAAGAAAATGGAGTGGGACGCCCGTCTACTTATGCGCCTACTCTAGAAGTCATTCAAAGACGCTATTATGTTAAGTTAGCGGCCAAACGTTTTGAACCAACTGAGCTTGGTGAAATTGTTAATACCTTAATTGTTGAATTTTTCCCTGATATTGTTGATGTTACCTTTACTGCGGATATGGAATCAAAACTAGACCAGGTAGAAACAGGAGATCGTCAATGGCAAACGGTCATTGATAGCTTTTACCAACCTTTTGTTAAAGATTTGGAAAAAGCTGAAGATGAAATTGAAAAAATCCAGATTAAAGATGAACCTGCAGGTTTTGATTGTGACCTTTGTGGTCATCCTATGGTGATTAAACTCGGTCGTTTTGGAAAATTTTATGCCTGTAGTAATTTTCCAGATTGTCGCAATACCAAAGCAATCACTAAAGAAATTGGCGTGACGTGTCCAATATGTGGTAAGGGTCAAGTCATTGAAAGAAAAACAAAACGCAACCGTATTTTCTACGGATGTGATCGTTACCCAGAATGTGAATTTACTTCTTGGGATATTCCTATCGGAAGAGATTGTCCTAAATCTGGTGATTACTTAGTTGAGAAGAAAATTCGGGGTGGCGGTAAACAAGTAGTATGTAGCAACGAAGCTTGTGATTATAAAGAAGATAAAGTCAAATAGAGACTAAGCTTTACTGATTTTGAATTGAAGAAAAAGCTAATGAGCTAACTTTTATTTTTTAGTTAGTACAGATATAACTGACATCTGTCACAAGTTTTTGGTTAGGACGGAATACTTTAAATTTACGGGCAAGCACGTTGTAGTGAACGCGCTTGCTTTTTTTTTGCTTAGTTTGTGCTGGTTACAAGTCTGTACCCTTTCTTTTTGAATATTACTGTTAGATTTTAATCTAAAATATTTTTTAACAGAATCTAGACTATCATATGTCCCACTTAAAAAATGCCTCAATTACTTGGCATTTGGACTCGCAACATAAGTATAGTTATTGAATTGACTTTCTTTTTTCGCACTCCTAATAAAAGAACCTCCCTATAGGGAGGTCTTGTTCATTTTAAGTATGCCTTTAATTAGTTTTTAAGGTCGATAAGAGTTCCTCAATCATTGGACTAAAGGAGTAGTCGTGACGATAGGCAATTCCAATCGGGTAAAAATCATTTTTGTCTTGGAAAGGAATCCAAACTAAGTCATCTACTTTACTTAGACTTTCAAATTCACTAGGGAGTATGGCAACCGCATTAAGACTTTTTAGACTATGAATAATAACTTCCCAGTCATTGTGTTTAAAAACAATATTAGGTTCAAAACCTAGTGCTCGACTTCGTCTAGGAAGCATTTCACCTAGCATAAAGTGTTCATTTAAAGACGCAAATTTACAATCTTTTAAATCTGCTAATCTTAAGTGGCTATGATGAGCCAATTGGTGATCTTTAGGCAGGACAATGCTTACTTTATAGCCTTTTGTGGATGTTTGTAGTGGTTCAATCACGATATCTTTACGAAGGCTTGGAAAGGAGAGTAACCCGATATCAATTTCACCTTTTGCCAGTAAATCTTGTAATTTTCGAGATCCGTCTTGGATTAAAGACACTTCAACATTCGAATGTGTGGCCATGAAAGTAGAAATTTGTTTCATAAATTGAATAGCAAAAAGCGCTGTCAAACCCACTCGGATAACTTCTTTCTTTTCCTGATTAAGTTGTTGAATTTCCGCGACAATCTGATTGAAGTCAGCCATTAAAATTTTGCCTCGTTCATACAAAATATCACCAGCTTCTGTTAGAAGAAGTTGACGACCATTCTGTGAAAACAGGGTTGTATTCAATTCTAATTCTAGTTTTTTGATTGATTGTGATAGTGTCGGCTGTGTGACAAAAAGACTTTTAGCAGCATGAGAGTAATTTTTTGTCTCGGCAACAGCAATAAAATAAGTTAGTTGTCTGATATCCATAATGAATCCTTTTCTAAAGTTAGTATACCATAAAACACTATCTTTTTTTAGGGCTGTCTCTATCTTTCTAGGCTGACAAGATAAATTTGTGAAATCTATTACAAAAAGTTATAGTATTATAATTTTTACTAATTTTTATTTTTACTTTGTCTATGTTATAGTTTATATAGTTAGTGAAATCACAAACAATATTTTGAGGAGGCATTTTAATGTCAGAAACAATTCAAAAACAGTCTGCTAAACTTTTTACAATGAATGTATTAAATGGTATAGCCTTAGGAACTGTTATCGTTCTTATTCCCGGAGCAATTTTGGGGGAATTGATGAAAGCTTTGCTACCAATGTGGTCCGGATTTGCTACGCTTATTGCAGCAACAGGGCTTGCGACAAGTATGATGGGGCTAGTTATAGGTATGCTTGTTGGGATTAATTTTAAATTTGCTCCCATTCAATCAGCATCTTTAGGATTAGCTGTGATGTTCGCAGGTGGTGCTGCTAACTTTAATAATGGTATAATGGTACTCAAAGGAACTGGTGATATTATCAATATGGGGATTACAGCTGCACTTGGTGTGCTTTTAATCCAATTTTTATCTGATAAAACCAAATCCTTTACTTTGATTGTCGTTCCAACCGTGACCTTATTATTAATTGGGGGTGTCGGTCGTTTCCTATTACCATATGTGAAGTTGATTACGGCCATGATTGGGCAGGGAATTGCCGGCTTACTAGGTTTACAACCAATTTTTATGTCAATTTTAATTGCTATGATTTTCTGTTTCTTAATTGTTTCACCAATTACAACTGTTGGTATTGCCTTGGCTATTAGTCTGTCAGGTATTGGTTCTGGGGCAGCTAATTTAGGAATTTGTGCGGCAAGTTTTGGCTTATGTATAGCTGGTTGGACAGTTAATTCTAAAGGAACTTCCCTAGCTCATGTGCTTGGTTCACCAAAAATTTCCATGGCAAACGTCCTTTCTAAACCAATTATTATGTTGCCAATGCTTTCTACAGCTGCTGTTCTTGGGCTTCTTACAGCTATCTTTAATATCCAGGGGACTCCTGCCAGTGCAGGATTTGGTATTAGTGGTTTGATTGGGCCTATCAATGCATTAAATCTAGCAAAAGGTGGATGGTCATTCGTAAATATTGTGATTGTGATGCTTATCTTTGTTATAGCTCCAATTGTTTTAAGCTTCGTCTTCAACTATGTCTTTATTAAAGTACTTAAAATCATTAAGCCAGAGGATTATAAACTAGACATCTAATTAAGGATTAAGGAGAAGAAAAATGAAAATAAAATTATTCAATGTTCGTGGTGAAGAAGCTGTTTTAGCAGAACAGTGGGCTAAAGTTAATCAGGTTGAACTGTCACTTGATCAAGGCCCTCTAACTCCGGATACAGTCAAAGAAGTGCAAGGTTTCGATGGGATTGCTAATGCTCAAATTGAACCCCTTGATGATTCTATTTATCCTATTTTAAAAGAAATGGGAATTAAGCAAATTGCCCAACGTAGTGCGGGAGTTGATATGTATAATCTCGAATTAGCTAAAGAAAATGGGATTATTATTAGTAACGTCCCAAGCTATTCACCAGAATCGATAGCTGAATTTACCGTAACGATTGCTTTAAACTTGATTCGTAAAGTAGAACTCATCCGGTCAAATGTTAAAGAACATAACTTTACTTGGGATCTTCCAATTAGAGGACGTGTGCTTGGCGATATGACTGTTGCCATAATTGGTACGGGTCGTATCGGACTTGCAACTGCAAAAATCTTTAAAGGATTCGGTTGTAAAGTAGTAGGATATGATATTTATCAAAGCCCAGCTGCTAAAGAGGTATTAGAGTATAAAGACTCGGTTTTAGAAGCTATCCAAGTCGCCGATGTGGTTTCGCTGCATATGCCACCTACATCTGATAATAGTCACTATTTCAATGCTGAATTATTTAAACAATTTAAAAAAGGAGCTATTCTTTTAAATATGGCTCGAGGTGCCTTGGTTGATACGGCTGATTTGCTCGCTGCCTTAGATCAAGGGCTTCTTGATGGTGCTGGAATTGATACTTATGAGTTTGAGGGTCCTTATGTTCCTAAAAACTTCCAAGGAAAAGACATTACTGATGAGCTCTTTCTTGATTTAATTCACCATCCAAAGGTCATCTATACTCCTCATGCTGCCTATTATACAGACGAGGCTGTTAAAAACTTAGTTGAAGGAGCCTTAAACGCAACTGTTGATGTCATTAAGACTGGCACTACAGCAATGCGCGTTAATTAATACTATATCCGTTAAATAGACTAATATTGTCCAGTTTAACGGATATTTTTAGTTGTTTCCATTAAAATGGACTTTTTTAGTAATTTCCTTTATAATGGACTTACCTCTTTTTTCTGTTATAATGGAACTTAAGAAAGGAAAAACTAATGGCCTATTTAGCACTTATTGGAGATATTATCCAATCCAAGCAACTTTCTCAACGTTCAGAAGTACAAGAACAATTGAAGATTTGTTTAAATCGCTTAAATGAGTTCTTTGAACCTTATATTATTTCTAATTTTTCACTTACACTTGGAGATGAATTTCAAGGACTAATGAAAATTGATGCCCCTATCTTTTATCTAATTGATTTAATTAATGATCAGATGCGGGATATTCCAATGAGATACGGAATCGGAGTTGGCGAAATTCTGACTCATATTAATCCAGAAGTTAGTATGGGAGCAGATGGCCCAGCTTATTGGCACGCTCGCGAGGCTATTAAGTTCGTTCATCAAAAAAATGACTATGGCACTACCCAAATTGCTATACGAACAGGAGAAATAGAAGATGATATTCTCCTGAATAGCTTGTTATCAGCTGGCGAGGCCATCAAATATAATTGGCGAACTAGTCAGCTTGAGGTTTTTCATGCGCTATTAATATCTGATATTTACCAAGAACATTTTAATCAACAGCAATTAGGTAATCTTCTAGGTTTGTCTTCAAGCGCCTTATCGAAACGTCTGAAAAGCAGTAACCTCAAAATATATTTAAGGAGTCGTCACACTACCCAGCAATATATCAAGCAAAGATTTGGAAAGGAAACAGACAATGATTGAAGGTCTAGCCCCGTTTTTACAATCTCATCCACTACTTACTCTATTGTTGATTTGTCATTTTTTATCTGACTTTCATTTTCAAACTCCTAAAATAGCTGATAAGAAAGACACTAATAGTCTTTATCTTGCTTATCACATCCTTGGTGTCACAGTTCCCTTAGTTATTCTGACTTGCTTGATTCCTAAGATATGGTTAATTACTTTTCTTATAGTGACTAGTCATGGTCTCATTGATTTCTGCAAACCTAAAGTGATTACATTATTACAATGGAAGCAAGAGTGGATTTTTTTGTTGGACCAGTTTTTCCATATCATGATTATTGTTTATACAAGTATCGTTTTGGCACCTGCTCCCTTACCTCAATGGGTAAGTCCTAAGTCACTATTAACAATTCTCTTCCTTATTCTCATAACAAAACCGACTAATATTTTCTTTAAAATCTTTTTTAGTAAATATCAACCTGAACAGGGACAAAAGATGGATACGATTCGTGGAGCTGGAGCAACAATTGGTATTTTAGAAAGAATAGTGATTGGTATTTGTATGATAATGGGACAATTTGCTTCTATAGGACTTGTTTTTACTGCTAAATCAATTGCTCGGTATAATAAAATTTCAGAAAGTCCAGCTTTCGCAGAGTATTATTTAATCGGTTCACTTTTTAGTATATTAAGTGTTTTCTTGGCAGCTTGGATCTGTTTCTTTTAACGTAACTATAGTTATGTTAAAAGAAACTCTCGGTTTTTGCTTTTGCTGAAAATTCTGCTATAATATAGCAAGTAAAATTAAAGAAAGATTTGTGGAAAGAAAACTTTCCAAAGAGGTATTAGTCTATTGTCTCAATCTTATATTAACGTTATTGGAGCGGGCTTAGCCGGCTCAGAAGCTGCCTACCAAATTGCGAAACGTGGTATTCCTGTAAAGCTCTACGAAATGCGAGGAGTCAAACCAACTCCTCAACATAAAACAGAAAACTTTGCCGAACTGGTTTGTTCAAATTCTTTCCGTGGCGATAGTCTTACTAATGCAGTGGGGCTATTGAAGGAAGAGATGCGTCGTCTAGATTCCATTATTATGCGCGCTGGAGAGGCTCATCGCGTTCCAGCAGGTGGCGCTATGGCAGTTGACCGCCTTGCTTATGCAGAAGCTGTCACTGCTGAGCTGGAGAATCATCCCCTCATTGAGGTTATCCGTGGTGAAATCACAGACATACCTAAAGATGCTGTTACAGTCATTGCAACAGGTCCGTTAACATCAGATGCTTTGGCTGAAAAAATTCATGCTCTAAACGGCGGTGATGGTTTTTATTTTTACGATGCCGCGGCACCTATCATTGATAAATCAACTATTAATATGGACAAAGTCTACCTCAAGTCTCGCTATGATAAGGGAGAGGCTGCCTACCTTAACTGCCCGATGACCAAGGAAGAATTCATGGCCTTCCATGAAGCTTTAACAACAGCAGAAGAAGCACCGCTCAATTCCTTTGAAAAAGAAAAATACTTTGAAGGCTGTATGCCAATCGAGGTTATGGCTAAACGTGGGATCAAAACAATGTTATATGGACCAATGAAGCCTGTTGGTTTAGAGTATCCTGAAGACTATACCGGACCACGCGATGGTCATTTCAAAACACCTTATGCAGTGGTCCAATTGCGACAGGATAATGCTGCCGGAAGTCTCTACAATATGGTTGGTTTCCAAACACATTTGAAGTGGGGTGAGCAGAAACGAGTTTTCCAGATGATTCCTGGGCTTGAAAATGCTGAGTTTGTCCGTTACGGGGTGATGCATCGTAATTCTTATATGGACTCTCCAAATCTACTCAAACAAACTTTCCAATCACGCGCCAATGAGAATTTATTCTTTGCAGGTCAAATGACGGGGGTTGAAGGGTATGTTGAATCCGCCGCATCAGGCTTAGTAGCTGGTATCAATGCAGTTAAGAAATTTAAGGGACAAGCAGAAGTTATCTTCCCAGAAACAACAGCTATTGGTTCTTTACCACATTATGTAACGCATGCTGATAGCAAACATTTTCAACCAATGAATATTAACTTTGGGATTATTAAAGAATTAGAAGGTCCTCGTATTCGTGATAAAAAGGAACGTTATGAAGCTATTGCTGCAAGATCGCTTAGAGAGTTAGAAACTTTCCTAGCATACTAAAAATAGGTTTTGGAATTTTTCCAAAACCTATTTTTTATGAAGAGGAAACTTGGCATGCTTAAGACTTTCAAAGATACTAGCTATTTTTTGGTTTCTTTCTACAATACGGAGATTCTCTTGATCAAGGATTTCTTGACTTTTTTCTAAAACATCATAGGTGATATAGTAAAGCTTAACCAAACTTCCGAGAGGTAATTTACCTGATTTTGGTGACATGATAACAACTTCATCAAGAGAGGCTTTTAACCATTTTTTATTAGGACGTGCGGGAATAGTAGCAACAACAAAACCTTGTTTTTCCAGATGTGAACGAGCTTGGGCAAGAGGTAGACTGATAACATTGTCTAGACTTTTTAAACTTTCTTCGCGTTGTTGTTTCTGGTCCATATATTTTTCTACAATTGGTCGACCATTATCTATCCCTTTACCAATTAATTCAGTTGTGTCTGGAATAATAGATATCACCTTGGCCAACCTTCCCAATGATTTTGATAGTTTAACTTTTCTAGCCATAACTCTCTTCTCCTTGAATTTTTCTTAAGTCTATTATAGCAGACGGAGGCCTTTTTTCAGTTAGAGAAACTTACAAAACTGTAAGTTTTCAGGCATAGCTTGTAAGTATACCGCATTTTACAAAGGTTATAATAAAAGAGAAATAAGGGAATACATAAGGCACATTCCCCTTGAAAAAGGTATAATGAGACAAGGAGTAAAAGTTATGCTATTAGATATACAACATTTGGAAAAAGTTTATCGGACGCGATTTTCAAAGGAAGAGACTAAAGCCTTACAAGATATTGATTTTAAAATTGATAATGGTGAGTTTATTGCAATTATGGGTGAGTCTGGTTCAGGAAAAACAACGCTTTTAAATATTTTAGCTACTTTAGAGAAACCAACTCGTGGAGCAGTTTTTCTAAATGGAGAAGATATTACCAAAATAAAGGAAAACCATTTAGCTCGTTTTCGTTTACATAACCTAGGCTTTGTTTTCCAAGAATTTAATTTATTAGATACTTTATCTATTAAGGATAATATTTTTTTACCTTTAGTTCTTGATCGCCAATCTTACAAAGAGATGAATAAGAGACTTGATTATATTGCCCCTAAATTACGTATAGAGTCGCTTTTGGAGAAACGTCCTTTTGAAATTTCGGGTGGGCAAAAGCAAAGGGTAGCTATTGCAAGAAGCTTAATTACCAACCCTAAATTACTTTTAGCTGATGAACCGACGGCAGCTTTAGACTATCGTAATTCAGAGGATTTATTGAATCTTTTTGAAGATATTAATAGGGATGGACAGACAATCTTAATGGTAACTCATTCAGCAAATGCAGCTAGTCATGCTAAACGGGTGCTCTTTATTAAGGATGGCCGTATTTTCCATCAAATATATCGTGGAACTAAAGATAAGGTTCAATTCAGTAAAGATATCTCCCTTACCATGACTGGTCTATTAGGGGGTGAATAACATGTTCTATCTCAAATTAGCTTGGAATAATCTCAAAAAATCAAAAGTGGTAGTGGCTCCTTTTTTACTAGCCAGTACAGTCCTTTTTATGCTGAATAATATTGTGACTATTATAATGACAAGTCCTCTTTCTATAGATATGCAAAATGGAAAGATTCTATTAGGTCTAGCAGCAGTAGTATTGACGCTTTTTGCTATTATTATGGAAATATATAGTTATCAGTTTCTTTTAAAACAGCGTAGTCGTGAATTCGGACTTTATAATATTCTAGGTATGAATAAGAAACAAATAGGATTGGTGTTAAGCTTTGAATTATGGATGATGTATCTAGCCATCGTAGTGATTGGCTGTCTTAGTTCCTTTGTCTTTTCACATCTTTTTTATCTCATCTTTGCTAATTTAATTCACTATAATCAGCTACAATTGCAAGTTAACAGTAGTGCTTTTGCCATGACAAGTATGGCCTTTGCTGCCATTTTTATGCTACTTACGCTAATTGGTCTGGTAAAAATTAGAAAAACCTCCCCATTAATGCTATTTAGAGATCAAGAGCAAGGTGAAATGGAACCAAAAGGGAATGTCATTTTAGCAAGTTTAGCTATTATTTCTCTTAGTATTGGTTATTATCTATCAATAACATCAACCAAACTAGCGGCTTTAGCTGTCATTTACCGTTTTTTTATTGCTGTCGTCTTTGTTATTATCGGAACCTATTTGTTTTATATTTCTTTTCTGACATGGTACTTAAAATATAAGAAAAAGCAGAAGGCTTATTTTTATAAACCAGAACACTTTGTTTCAACATCACAAATGATTTTCCGAATGAAGCAAAACGCTGTTGGTCTGGCCAATATTACCCTACTAGCAGTAATGACTTTTATTGCAATAGCTACGACAACGGCTTTATACAGTAATATCGACTATCAAACAAAAATGATTTTTCCTAAAAATACTAAAGTAACCCTTATAGGTAAAAATGAAAAAGAATTACAAAAGAACTTTGATCAAGCATTTATAAAACCCTTAAATCGTCAAGCTAAGGACTTTACTCGTTATACTAGTGCTATGATTAATTTCCCACTAGGCAAGGGTAAAGAGATGACAGTTACAGAGACTGACCTGAAAAATCCTAATTATGGTAACTTATCTTATTCTTACCTTATTACGGCTGATGATTTTAAAGCACTTGGCAATCAAGCGCCTGCCCTTAAGCAAGACCAGATTCTCTTTTATAAGCAAAAAGGCGATAGTCAATTTAAGAAAATTACGTTACTTGGACAAACTTTTGATGTTAAAGAAAATCTCAAATCAGTTTCTCACCCGGAAACCGTGAATACCTATAACCCTTCTGTTGTTGTGGTAAAGAATCAACTAGTATTTGATAAAATTCTTAAGCGTTATGGTCAAATAACCAAGTATCCCGTTGAACCTAATTATATTGTGATGGGAGACTTGTCAAAAAAGGAAATATCGAGCATTTTGGATAAGCAAGGTGTATTAAGCCTTAAAGGCCATTATGTGGGACATTTGGAAGAAAGAGCGCAATTTAAAAAAGATTTTTATGCTATGTTTGGTAGCTTCCTATTTACCGGTTTTATTTTAGGTTTAAGCTTTATACTTGGAGCAACTTTGATTATCTATTATAAACAATTTACTGAGGGTCATCTTGATCAAAAAGCTTATAAGATTCTTCAAGAGGTGGGAATGAGTGCCAAGCAGGTAAAGCATACGATCAATTCTCAACTATTTTTAGTCTTTTTTACACCGCTCGCCTTTGCTGTCCTTCATTTTATTGTGGCTCTTGTTATGTTAAAACAGATGTTGCTTCTCTTTGGTGTGACAAATAATCCAATGATTTATATGGTTAGTACCATAACGATTACTGTTATTATCTGTCTTTATTTTATAATCTATCGTTTAACGAGTCGGACTTATTATAATATCGTTGAAAGATAGGAGAAGTAGCGAAATTTCGCTACTTTTTTGGTAAAATAAAATTATGAAAGACCTTGCAAAAATTTATATCGTGGAAGATGATGCTACTATCATCTCTCTTCTAACATCACATCTGCAAAAAGATTACCAAGTATTGGGTGTCAGCAATTTTCGAGATATCAAAGAGGAAATTTTAAGTTATAAACCAGATCTTATCCTAATGGATATTACCTTACCTTTTTTTAACGGTTTTTATTGGACGACAGAGATTCGTAAACATGTAACGACTCCTATTATCTTTATTTCTAGTTCTAATGATGAGATGGACGCTGTTATGGCCTTAAATATGGGGGGAGATGACTATATTACTAAGCCATTTTCCTTAACCATATTGGATGCTAAAATCACTGCCTTTTTACGAAGAGCAAATCAATTTGCGAATGATAGTCTTTCTTATAAAGGTTACCATTTACATTTTGATGGTTCATTAACTAAGGAGGATCAGAAAATTTTTCTGTCACCAACTGAACACAAGATTCTTTCCTTGTTATTGACTAATCAAGAATCGGTTGTTAGCAAAGAAAAGCTGTTAAGGACTTTGTGGGAAAGTGACCAATTTATTGACCAAAATACTTTAAACGTTAATATGACCCGACTACGAAAAAAATTATCAGATATTAATTTTAATTATATCCATACAGTGAGGGGAGTAGGCTATCTATTGCAATGATTAGATCATTTTTTAAAGAATACAGAATTTGGTACCTGCAATTTTTGCTATTGATAGGACTATATTTGCTGGTTTTTTACCTTTATCATCTACCACTTATCTATTTTCTTACTGCCAGCCTCATTTCTCTAAGTGTGATAGCGGTGGTAACTATTCTCACTTATCTTAAATTTCGAAAGAAAATAGAAATATTACAAGAATTTATTTATGTAACAGAACTTGAAGGATTAGAGAAACCTAGCGAAAAAGCTTACCGTAAATTAATTAAGACTCTCATGTTAAATCACCATGAGAGTCTCCATCAAGAAAAAAGAAAGTATGAAGAACTAGATGCAATCATTAAAATTTGGTCCCACCAAATGAAAATACCTCTATCCGCACTTTCTTTAATGGTTCAAACAAATCAAGTAAGCTCACACGACCTACAGAATCAGCTCCTCTATCTTGAAAATTATTTGAATCAACTATTAAGCTATTTTAAATTTACCCAAAATAAAGATGATTTTCGGTTTGAACTGATTGAGGTCAGTAGCATCATCAAAAGTATTCTAAAAGAGATGAGCCCCATTTGTTTCAGTAAAGATATAAGCATTAAATTAACCGGCAATTGGCAAGTTGTATCGGATAAAAAGTGGTTACGTTTTGCATTACTGCAGGTAATTGACAATGCCATTAAATATTCCTATCGGGGTGGCCAGATTCGAATCGAATTAAAATATAGTGTTACCATATCAGATAATGGTATTGGAATACTAGAAGAAGATTTACCTCGTTTATTCGAAGAAGGTTTTACTGGCTATAATGGCCACGAACATCAAAAAGCTACTGGTTTAGGCCTCTTTATGACTAAAAATATTCTCAACCAATTAAATCTCGATATTAAGATTGATAGCAGAATTGACAAGGGGACCGATGTTGTGATTTCTCCTGCGGAAAGGTTTTAGAGAGCTTATGGTTATAACTCAACTATTTAAAAGAGGGATTTCTCAAGTGGCTTTTCCTGTTTAGTCTCCGTCCGTAATCTAAATGTAACTGATTAAACTCATATGGGTGAAAGTGCAGGGGAAAAAGACGTTGACACCAAATTGATTTTTAGTGGTAGACTTTAATCATTTTTAATAAATAATGACCCCCAAGTATATTTGGTGGTCATTATTTATTTTTGATTGCATAACTATAGATATGTAAATAATTACAGCTTGTCTAGGGCATCTTTTTGTTCGTCATTGACAATATGGGTATAGAGGTCAGTAACCTGTGTAGAGGCGTGGCCCAGTTGATGGCTGACAAGCACTTGAGACTTGGTTGCATCGTATAAACGAGTTGCTAAGGTGTGTCTTAATTTATGGGGAGTCACACGAATTTTGAAATCTTGTGAATATTTGGCTACCATTTTTTCGACACTTGATGCATCGATGCGGTTGGGAACTCCGCCATATTCGGTTAAAAAGAAGGCTGTGTCTTGCTTTTCTGCTTTGTAACGCTTTTGTCGTATAGCGAGATAGCTTTCCAAATAAGATTTGGCAAAAGTGGCAACGTTTACAGAATCTCTTTTTCCACCTTTTCTGATCACTTCAATAACCATCATATTAAGGTTAACATCCTTTAAATCCAAGTTTACAGCTTCTGAAAGGCGGACTCCTGAAGCAAGTAGTAGGGCAATAAGAGCTAAATCCCGTTCTTTATTTTTTCGGAAAGACGATTTGGCTCGATTTGATAGTTTATTTTCATAGTCGCAATCGATATAGTCGAGGAACTCCATGGTTTCATCACCTAAAAAGAGCTTTTGCTTGATATTTTCTGCTCTAGATGCTAAGGTTTCCTTTTTCTTTTTAGTAGCAACTTTTTTCATCACGTTACGGTAAAAATAGGGTTCACCTTGATCATTTTCAACTTCCTCTGTTAAATATTTAAAGAGAGATGAGAGGGCTGATAAAGTACGATTAATAGTTGTCTGTGAGACCCCTTCCTTAGTTGAGTAGGTATTGAGAGAAGGTCTCTCTCGTAAGTAGAGGACGAATGATTCCATATCTTTTTTGCTTAGTTGTTCCAGAGTATGAAGTTCAATATCAGCAATTCTAGGTACATCTGAGATGCCAGAGTCCATTAACCAATCAAAAAAGCGTTTGTATTCCTTAAGGTATTCATATAAGGTTGTAAAACTGTATGGTACAGATAGTTTTGATTGATAATACTCTAAAACAAACCAGGGCATCATGGTTTTATATTCTTCAATTTTTTCTAAAAGCAGTTCACGTCTCATTGCTTGCTAACCTCTTTTGGCATTTGTTCTTAGTCTTAGTAAGAATTTCCTATAATAGGAGTATAGCATAGGTTTATATGTTTTTCAAGAAAATTATAGTTTTTCGGAAAGAAGTTATAAGAATCTAATTACTTAAATTGATCTCGACTAACTCAACTAACTGTTTGCTCTATGATAAGATGCACACCTTTAAACTAAAATATCAAGACACTTGGCATCAATAGCCGTGTCTTGATTAATCACTTTTAAAACCTTTAGTTTTTAAAGTATTGTAGATTTCTAGGAATGAATCAACTAAGAAAACTGATAAGGCAATTGCTCCCGAGACCAGCATGGATTCGATAAAGTTTTTTCCGGCTAGATGACTATTTCCTTGGATATAAAAATAAGCAATTTTATAGACTCCAGCTCCTGGCACTAAGGGAAAGTAACTTGGAATATAAAAAACTGTCACTGGAGACTTTAAGATCCTTGCTGCCAGTTGTGATAAAAAGGCGATGACTATGCCACCACATAAAGTCGCTAAAGCATTATCAGAATAGGGTAAAACCACTAAATAAATAGTGTAGCCCAAAGCGCCAATGAATCCTGTTTGAAAAACAAGGTGACGTGGGATTTCCAAAATAATACCGGATGTTATCGTTGCCACATAAGCCCCTATAATTTGTAAAATCATAGCCATGACAAAATTCCTTTCGCAATAAAGAGTCCCAATGCTACTCCCACTCCCAGACTAATAGCAATGATTAAGGCTTCCACAATTTTTGAAACACCTGCACCATAATCCCCCTTAAAGGAATCTCTGAAACCATTTGTAAATGCTGTCCCTGGGAATAGAGGCATTAGTACTGAGATAACAACAATATCAAAGGAGCTATTATTTTTTCCTAACAAATGAATAATAAGCGGAATGAGCGTTGCTACAATTAAGGTTGCTACTGTCCCGAAAATAAAGTCGTTAAGTTGGAAAAAATCTTTTAAACGGTAAGAAAATAAGAGTAAAACGGCCGCAACCAATGAAAGTAAAATTTCGGTTGTTTGTCCCCCAAGTAAAATAGCAAAAGCTAATACTAATAACAAGGTTGAATAAGAAATAAGCTTAGGAGAATAATTTTTTCCATCAATATGCTGGAGTTGTTTATAGGCATCTTCAATCCTTATTTTTCCACTAGTTAAATCTCTAGAAATTTGATTGACAATGTGAATTTTCCGGAGGTTTGTATCTCTTCGGGTAATGCGTTTAATAAAAGTTATCGGCTCATCTAAGTCTGGACCATCTAGGGTAATAAAAAGGCCAGTTGTATTAGCAAAAACTTCTGTTATCGGTTGGTGACTAACCTGTAAAATGCGAGATACAGTATTCTCAACACGATAGCATTCAGCATTTGCTTCAAGCATTGTAATTCCAGCTAGCGTCGCAACTTCTAAAACATGTTTGTTGTATTTATCTGTCGTCATTAATATTGAATTTCCTAAAATAAGATTGTCATTAGGATAGATTTTGGATTTAGCAAAAACCTCTTTTTTAGCCTTTACAGGTATTATAGGTATAGGATTGCCTTTTTCGTGATATCCTTGTTTTTAGTATATCATGACTTTGTCTTATTGAGGCTAAATTTTCATGTAAAGTCACGAAAATAATTACCAAGTTAATATTAAAAAACTGAATTAGTCAAGAACTAACCCAGTTTTTTAATATTTAGGATTTATAGATGAATTGGTTGTTAATCTTCGTTTGGATCATTTTTAGCGTCATCGTGTGTTTGATGAATAGTTCCAGGCACGTGATCAGGACCAGCGTAGATTGAATAGATTTTCAAAGGTTTATCACCTGTATTAGTGACATTATGCCAAGTATTAGCTGGTACCAAAATCACATCATCATCTGAAACTTCTTGTTCAAAGCTTAAGTTATCTTCGGCATCACCCATTTGACAAAGCCCCTTACCTTCTTCAATGCGTAAGAATTGATCAATGCCCTTGTGAACTTCAAGACCAATATCATCACCTGGTTGGATAGCCATTAAGGTAACTTGAAGTTTTTCGCCAGTCCAAATAGTTGTCCGGTAGTTTTCATTTTCTTTGGTATAATCTTCAATATTGACGATATACTTTTCTTTTCCGTGATCCTTATAGTCAAATGTCATTGTGAATGCCTCCTTTTAGTTTTCTTAATTAGATTTATTCTAATTAACTTACACCTCTATCATGCCATAAGAGCTCTTACAAGTCAAGGAAAAAACCTCAATTACTCTTGATTACTAATGGTTTTTCTGCTTTCTTAACTGCAATGAGCTAGCCCATAAAGAAATAACTCTTGAAACAACTGGCACTTTTGTCAAGAAAAGTATCCAAGCTAGGGCCGATAAAACATCTAGTGAGGCTTTTGCAAAAGCAGAGCAAGCATCAGGAACAGCCAAACGTATCATTATTTTTGACTTAAGTCCTGAGGACTCCATTGCCCATTCCATCGTATATGCTGGCGCTAAGAGAAATAGCTGAGATTACTTATAGTAGCGGGTTTAGTGTGATAATAACTTCCCTTATCACTAGAGAGAGGCATTTTTTCATTGGTCTATCTAGTCAGTTTGACAACTATCTGAAAAATATTTTGTTCTCGTGAAGATCAAGATAAAAAATTGCTAATTTTCAAGTCAAGTGAAGAATCCATAGTCTTCATCTTAAATTGCTTTTATGCTATTTACTTTCACTCCGATTCTATGTGACATGATATCCGTAAACTAAATTTATCCAGAGAATTAGAAAAAACGATAGAGAAAGATTTCCCTACCATTCTTTTTTAGGTTATGTGATTAGAGTAATTGTTTGAGGTCAGAGACCTTAACTTGCAAAACACTTCTAATAAAAGGGTATTCTTCTTTCATCTCTTCAAAGTAGGCTCCTTTTGTCAGAAAGCTGGCGCTCCCCTTAATTCTAAACCCAGTTCCTTGATAACCGTTGAACCCCTCAACATCACGGGCAGCTAGGGTTAGAATTAGCTGATTGTTAAAGGCGACATCTTCTTCAGTGCTTCTCATACCGGCAGCAGGTATAAGAATAATATCATCCTCTTTAAGAACTAAATAACTATTCCAGGTGCAGGTAACGTGAGGTTCTTCCTTACCCCAAGAAGTAATAGAAACGGGACCTTCGTACTTGAGTACTTCTAAAAATGTATCTGTGAACATTGTTTTCTCCTTTAAGTTGTTCTGTATTTTCAAGGTTAGCAAGCACCTTTCTCTAAATATCTTGACTCTATTTCCAAGCTACTTTTTAGTGGCTTCTTGGTCAGCTTTGGTTCATATGACGAATACCTTCCTCAATAATTTCAATTTGGCGAATGGTTTCTTCATCTTTGATAACTTTTTCTTTGCCGAGGACAATACTATCATGGACAGCTTGATACATACGAGCGTAATTCCCTACTTCTGAAATAACTTTTTCTTCATGATAGAGTCCATGGTCATCAATATAGGTTAAGGTACCATAGTGCTCAGGACTGTCCATACCAAAGTCAGGATTAGTAGGCATATAGAAACGCTTTAAATCATCTTCTTGACGGTCTTTGCTTTCTTTGATAAACATTCCTTTTTTGCCATAAACAACAAAACTTGGCCGCTCTTTAATACGGAAGTAACTTGATTTAATAGAAACCTTTTTAGGCCCGTAGTAAAAGTCTAAATCAAAGTAATCGTTCATACGACCTTTGCCTAATAATTGACGAACATCATAATGAACAGACTCTGGCATACCAAAGTAGGAAAGAACTTGATCAATGGTGTGACAAGCATGCCCGTAAAGATAGCTCGTGTTAATCGAATATTCCTTTATATTTTCAGGAATTTCTGGACGAAAATAATCAAAGTGCATTTCTACTTCAAGAATATCTCCTAAAACACCGCTATCAATGATTTTTTGAACGGTTAAGAAGTCCGAGTCAAAACGTCGGTTCTGATAAGCTTGAATAAAAAGTCCTTTTTCTTTAGCGAGACTGAATAATTCTTTAGCTTCAGCGGCAGTTTCAGTAAAGGGTTTTTCTACTAAAGTATTTTTACCAGCTAATAAACACTGTTTAGCAAGGCTATAATGGGCTGAAGGAGGAACTGAGAGGACAACTAATTGGATGTCTGGATCTTCTAAGACATTCTCAATTTTATCTGTGTAAACGACTCCGGGAATAGGTTCCCAAGGGCTTGGAGTTGGAGAAAAAATCGTTTTTATTTTGATATATTTCAATTGTCTTGAAAAGGGCATGTGGTAACGATTAGCACTTTTTCCATTCCCAATGTAAGCAATAGTCAGCATAATGGACTCCTTCTATTTGACTACATCAATTTTTCATAAATATGATGAAATAATTCACAAAAATATGCTACGTTCATCATACGACTAATTAGTGAAATTGTCAAAATATACTCATTTTTATTTCTAAAAACTTGTCATGCAAAAAAAGATTTGTTATACTTAGTAAAGTTATAACTTTACTAAAAGGAGTCACTCAGCTATGTTTGCAGGAGAACAATTAAAAGCTATTCGTCAAAAAGAAAAAATGAGTCAAGAAGAACTCGGGCACCAAATAGGAGTCAATAAAATGACTATTTCTAATTGGGAACAAGGAAAAAATAGCCCTAATCAGAAACACTTGGCAAAATTAGTTGATATTTTTCAAGTTTCAGAAGATTATTTCAATCTCTACCACGCTATCCTTGTGCCCTACAAGCAATTGAATACCCATAATCAAAAAAAGGTAGTAAGTTTTTCACAAAAGTTATTAGCAAAAGAAACTAAAGTTATTGCTATACCGACTTCTAAAAAGAAACTTTACCCTTATCGTGTCTATGAGAGTCTTTCTGCTGGAGGTGGTTTCTCATACTTTGGTGATGGCAACTATGATGAAGTCTTCTACGATGAGCAATTAGACTATGATTTTGCATCTTGGGTGTTTGGAGATTCTATGGAACCCACTTATCTCAATGGCGAAGTTGTTCTTATTAAACAGGAAGGCTTTGATTATGACGGAGCAATCTATGCTGTTGAATGGGACGGACAGACCTATATCAAAAAAGTCTACCGAGAAGAGAATGGTTTGCGGCTGGTTTCTCTAAATAAAAAATATTCAGACAAGTTTGCTCCTTTTGATGAAAATCCACGTATTATTGGGAAGATTATTGCTAATTTTATGCCTCTAGAGGTCTAGGCCTAAAAATTTCTGTTATGAATGACCTGACTACTAGCTAATACTAGCTTCTTCTCCTCCTCTTTTGACCAGAATATAAATAAGGCTTTACCTTGCGTAAAGCCTTATTTATATTGTCTTACCAAGAAAACTCTTCAAAATAAATGCGGTCAGGATCAACACCACTGGCTTGAATGACCTTTTGCCAATACCTTCCCATACTGATAGGGCCACCTATGAGAAAAACGTAATCTTTAGTATTTTTAGAGAAAGATTCTAGAATCTGTTCTTTGCTAAAGCGCCCAACTTGGTAGTAGACATTAGTGTTAGGACGTTTTTGTAACTCCAGCAGTTTATCTTGATAAAGCAATTGCTCTTGGCTTTTGACTGTGTAAAAAAAGCTAGCCGGGATATTAGGATTGCCTTGGACCACTGAAAATAAGGGGACTACTCCTATGCCTCCACCTATAAGAATTAGTTGCGTGGGCTTAAAATAATTAATGATAGATTGGTATTTTCCAAAGCCACCATCGACACGAACTAGTGAATTGTTTGGAATAAGAGATAACTGTTTGGTAAAATCGCCATCGCCTCGAATAGCAAAAAACAATTTTCCATCTTTTCCTGGTGCTTTGACCAGAGAAAAAGGGTGAGGCTCTGCCATCTGGGAAATTTTAGGAAAGGAAATAAAAGCAAAGTCACCTGGTCGAAACTTCAAACCAGACTTTGTGGGAAGTTGAATAATCAGCTCTCTAATACTTGGCGCAATTTCCCGGTTGCTCAGTAAATTTGCTCTGACTCCGTGAGCATTTGGTCTAAAATGAAACCACATATAAGAACCAAAAACAAAAATAGTGTAAATCCAAATTAAAATGATAAAGGGACTAATGTTGACAATATAATCGATTAATTGGATATGGATAAAAATAAGTGCTGTTGCTATTATATTAAGTCGGTGTAACCAAACTGAAAGCTCATGCTTAAACAATTGTTCTAAGAATGTTTTGATGCTTTGTAATAAGGGAATACGAGTTGTTAACCAACCAGCCATAAATACCAGAGAATAAGTTGCTAATCCTAAGAAAATAATAAAAGAAAAATCTCCAGTCCACTTAATTAATCCTTCCGATGAATCCAATTCTTTATGGAAAAAAGCTAGGAAAAGTGCTAAGAGAGCTATCACTCCATGGATCATGTAAGCACTAGGAAGTCCTACCCAGCGATCGATCCATTTAGGTTTGGTAGCAATATAAATGGCCGTTAGCATCCATACATAAGCTAAGGCACCAAATAGTATCCCAAGACTACTATGAACCTGTACTTGTCTTAAGCCATTGTTCAAAGTATATAGGAAGGGAAGGGGGAGAATAAACAGAATGGTTAACCAAGAAATTCCTAAATGGCTCGTAAATTTTTTAAGCATAATATCATCTTCCTTTAGTAATAGTCGTCCTTTACATCTGAGGTTTAAAGACTAGAGGGTTAACGTCATTCTTTTAATGTAATGCATCAAACCTATAATGACCTCAAGAGCTTAAAGAGAGATCAAACAGGCTTTGGTTCCCTTCTTTACATTGACTATAAAGAAAATAACCAAATTTTCTTAAAAAAAACTAAACAGACTAACAATTTAACAAATCTACGCTTTTTAGCAAAAAACCTTCCTTCAGAGATAAACACATGTTAAGCAATCAAAAAAAAGAGAAGGGCTAGTTGACTCCTCAAAAGCTAAACTTTTGAGAATTAAGTTCCCTATCTCTTTTCAATTTTAATGATTCAAAAACTGTCTAAATTTCTTATGACATGGAAATTTATTTTCGTTTTTTCTTAGCTTTTTTGATTTTATTAGCTTGACGTTTCATAACCTGCTTCATAGCAAATTCATTAACTTTACCTTTGAGGCCACCACCAAACAGTTGACTCATGTCCATATCGGGCATTGCATTTCCACCCATCATGCCCTCTAATGCTGACATATCGGGTATGTTAGTACCACCACTATTTGGCATGTTTTTTGGCATGCGATTAGGGTCAATTCCCATTTGTTTCATAGCTTTATTCATATCACCAGACATCACCCCTTGCATCATCGCCTTAGCTTGATTGAAGTCTTTGATAAATTTGTTAACATCAACAAAGCTGTTACCAGAACCTGCTGCGATGCGACGACGGCGGCTTGGATTGAGCAGGTCAGGATTTTCCCGCTCTGCTTTTGTCATGGAAGAAACGATGGCACGTTTACGAGCAATTTGCTTCTCATCAATCTTGATATTAGCAAGGGCAGGATTTCCAGCCATACCTGGAATCATTTTTAGTAAATCTTCCATTGGTCCCATATTTTGAACCTGATCCAATTGATCAATAAAATCATTGAAATCAAAGGTATTTTCCCGCATTTTTTCAGCTAATTCAAGTGACTTTTGTTCATCATACTCTTGACTAGCTTTTTCAATTAAGGTTAGAAGATCTCCCATTCCCAAAATCCGACTTGACATCCGGTCCGGGTGAAATGTTTCGATATCGGTGATTTTTTCGCCAGTACCTGTAAATTTTATCGGTTTACCAGTAATTTCGCGAACCGATAAAGCTGCTCCACCACGGGTATCCCCGTCAATCTTGGTTAATACAACACCTGTTATTTCTAATTGTTTGTTGAATTCATCAGCGACATTTGCTGCTTCCTGACCAATCATACTATCAACAACTAGGAGAATTTCATTTGGATTGGCCAGTGCTTTAACATCTCGTAACTCAGTCATGAGTTTCTCATCAATTTGTAGGCGACCTGCTGTATCAATCAGGACATAATCGTTGCGATTTTCCCGCGCTAAAGTAAGACCTTGACGAACAATCTCAACCGCTGGGTAGTCTGTTCCCATATCAAAAACCGGAACATTGATTTGTTGACCTAAGGTTTTTAATTGATCAATGGCTGCAGGACGATAAATATCGGCTGCAATCATCAAGGGACGCGCATTCTCCTCTTTTATCAATTTGTTGGCCAATTTGCCTGCGAAAGTCGTTTTACCAGCTCCTTGTAACCCCACCATCATAATGATTGTTGGGATTTTAGGTGCTTTTTCAATTGTCGCTGTTTCTGACCCCAGGATATCGGTTAACTCTTCATTAACAATTTTGACAATTTGTTGGGTTGGGTCTAAAGTATCAATGATTTCATGACCAACTGCACGTTCACGTACCTGTTTGATAAACGTTTTAACGACTGGTAGGGCGACATCCGCTTCAAGTAAGGCAAGGCGAATTTCTTTAGTGACTTCTTGAACATCCTTCTCAGATAATTTTCTCTTGCCACGAATATTTTTAAAGACGCCCTGTAGACGTTCCGTTAAACTTTCAAAAGCCATAACTACTCCTCTTAATCTCTATTATCAATACTTGTTAATATGGAAATTTTCTCTTGTAAATAACTATCAGCAGGATACTTTGTTATTATCTCATCAAAAATTTCACTACGAACGATATAATCTGAATACATATGTAGTTTCATCTCATAGGTTTCAAGGATCTTTTCTGTTCGCTTGATATTATCATAAACCGCCTGACGACTAACCCCAAATTCCTCTGCAATTTCAGCCAGACTATAGTCGTCAGCATAATAAAGCTCAATATAGTTCATTTGCTTATCGGTTAATAGCGCAGCGTAAAATTCAAAAAGGGCATTCATTCGATTTGTTTTTTCAATTTCCATAATTTTCATTTTACCATATCTTAGTGCATAATAACAGTAGGATATCAGTTAATAGCTGACCTTTATGCCAGGTAAATAAAAAAGAGTTTGTGACCAAACTCTTACTTAATTATTTTCCAGATAGAATTCAAAGCGATCACCAACGTATTGACTGCGCACGTACTCAAATGGATTTCCATTAGTAAAATAGGATACTTGAGTTAAGGCTAGTATGGCATGTCCCCGATTCACTGCTAAATAACCAGCAATCCGTTCACTAGCAGTTTTAGCATAAATAGTTTGACGGCTTTTACCGATTTCATAACCATTAGCTACCAAGGTCTTAAAAAAGTGCTCAGTAATAGCTTCACGCTTAACATCTTTAATAAATTTTTCAGGAATAGAAGCCACTTCGTAGACCAAGGGAACATTGTCAGCGTAACGAATCCGCTCCATCCGAATAACATAATCCGTTGCTTCTAATTGAAGCTCTTTGATCTCTGTATCTGATGCTAATTGCTTTTGATAGGTCAATAGTTTTGAAGAAGGCTTCTTACCTTGAGAATTGACAATCTCAGTAAAGGAAGTTGTTCCTCTCATCTTCTCTTGGACTCTTTGACTAGATACATAGGTGCCGCTTCCGATACGTCTTTCCAAAATACCTTCTTCGACCAATAAGGTGATAGCTTGTCTAAGGGTCATTCGGCTAACCTCAAAATGGTCAGCAAGATCACGCTCGCTTGGAAGACGATCACCAATCGCCCACACTTGGTCATCGATATCTTTTTTTATGGCATCATGAATCTTGATATAAGCTGGTAACATGCTCGCATCTCCCTAGGTATGATTTTATGACTGATATAGATATTATTTTACCATATTCTAAGGAGATTATCTGAGTAATTATGGCAAATAGGCCAATTATTCCACTAGTTAAAAAGAAGAGTCTAAAATTCTTCTCAACGGCTTTTTTCGAATGGTATTCCGAAATACTATTCGAACTTAAGAAATTGCCAAAAACGCTAGAGTTTCTCTGGGAATGGAATGCTGATGCCATTTTCTTAAAAATATGCTACAATTAGTTGAAAACCATTAGTCCAGAATCTAGTGGAAATGAAAGGATTACAATGACTGAAATTTCAATTTTGAAAGACCTTCAAAAAATCATCGTACTTGATTATGGTAGTCAATACAATCAGTTAATTGCTAGACGTATTAGAGAGTTTGGCGTTTTTTCTGAACTAAAGAGCCATAAAATTACTGCTCAAGAACTTCGTGAGCTTAAGCCGATAGGCATTGTCCTATCCGGTGGTCCTAACTCTGTCTATGCAGAAAATTCTTTTGGTATTGATCCAGAAATCTTTGAATTAGGTATCCCGATTCTAGGAATTTGTTATGGTATGCAATTGATTACCCACAAACTTGGTGGGAAAGTACTTCCTGCGGGTCAAGCTGGTCATCGTGAATACGGCCAATCTACCTTAAATCTTCGAACAGAATCTAAATTATTTGCGGATACGCCAGAAGAACAACTAGTTCTTATGAGTCATGGTGATGCCGTTACAGCAATCCCTGAAGGTTTTCACTTAGTAGGTGATTCCGTAGATTGTCCTTATGCTGCTATTGAAGATACCGAAAAGAATATCTATGGGATTCAATTCCATCCTGAAGTAAGACATAGTGTTTATGGAAATGATATCCTTAAAAACTTTGCAATTTTCATTTGTGGTGCTCGGGGTGACTGGTCAATGGACAACTTCATTGAAATGGAAATTGAAAAAATTAGAGAAACAGTTGGAGATAAAAAAGTATTATTGGGCCTTTCTGGTGGTGTCGATTCTTCCGTTGTTGGCGTACTTTTACAAAAAGCTATCGGCGACCAACTGACTTGTATCTTCGTTGATCATGGCCTTCTCCGTAAAGATGAAGGTGATCAAGTAATGGGCATGCTTGGTGGTAAATTTGGTTTAAACATCATTCGTGTGGACGCTAAGGACAGGTTCTTAGATTTATTAGCTGGTGTTGATGATCCGGAGAAAAAACGCAAAATCATCGGAAATGAATTTGTTTATGTTTTTGACGACGAAGCAAGTAAACTAAAAGGGGTAGACTTCCTAGCCCAAGGAACCCTCTATACTGATATTATCGAATCTGGAACAGAAACAGCTGAAACAATTAAATCCCACCATAATGTTGGCGGTCTTCCAGAAGACATGCAATTCCAGTTGATCGAGCCACTTAATACTTTGTTCAAAGATGAGGTGCGTGAGCTTGGAATTGCACTTGGTATGCCTGAGAATATTGTTTGGCGTCAACCATTCCCTGGTCCAGGCTTAGCTATTCGTGTGATGGGGGCTATTACTGAAGAAAAATTGGAAACGGTTCGGGAATCAGATGCTATCCTACGTGAAGAAATTGCCAAAGCTGGCCTTGATCGTGATGTGTGGCAATATTTCACTGTAAATACAGGTGTGCGCTCCGTTGGAGTTATGGGTGATGGTCGTACCTACGACTATACTATTGCTATTCGTGCTATCACTTCAATTGATGGCATGACAGCAGATTTTGCTCAACTTCCATGGGATGTCCTAAAGAAAATCTCAACGCGTATCGTCAATGAAGTTGATCACGTCAACCGTATTGTGTATGATATTACAAGCAAACCACCTGCAACAGTTGAGTGGGAATAGTAGGGAGAGGTGCCTTAATATCATAATTAAGGAGCCTTAAGGTTTCTTTAAGGCTCCTTGATTATATTATAAGCATCCTAATAACCCTTTTCATTTCTCTTAGACTCAAGTCCCAGGACTTGAGTTTTTTTGCTCTAAAAAGCTTTCGGGAACATAGAACTTTGTTTGCTAACAAAGTCATGATATAATAGTAACGATTTATGCAATTTAGGAGATTTATGGAGGATTTATGCAAGAATTATTTCAGATTACTATTATATTAATTTCCAGTTTTTTGGCTATTGAAGCATCAAAAAAGCTAGCGATACCAGCCGTTGTGGGACAGTTATTAGTAGGGATTATCATAGGACCAAGTCTCTTGAACTTAGTCCATCAAGGAGAGATTATTCATTTTCTGTCAGAATTAGGGGTCATCTTACTCATGTTTTTAGCTGGACTTGAAGCTGATTTAGGCTTACTAAAAAGGTATTTAAAACCAAGCTTAGCCGTTGCTATTTCTGGTGTTATCATTCCTGTGGGACTATTTTTTTTGGTCACTAAAATCATGGGATACGAAATGGAGACTTCTATTTTTTACGGTATCGTCTTCGCAGCTACCAGCGTTTCTATAACCGTTGAAGTTCTTCAAGAATATAAAAAAGTTCAAACCAAAACAGGTGCAGTTATTCTCGGTGCAGCTGTGGCTGATGATATTATTGCTGTTCTTCTTTTAAGCTTCTTTGTCTCAAGCATGAAGGGCACTGGATCTAGTAACCATTTAATTTGGCAAATGCTCGGGCAAGCCCTCTTTTTACTATTTTTAATGGTTTTAGTTAAATATATTGTTCCAGCTATTTATCGTCTAACATTTAAGGTTAGTTTCTTTGAAAAGGATAGCTTTTTGGCTCTTTTAATCTGTTTTAGTATGGCTCTATTAGCAACAAGCGTCGGAATGAGTGCTGTTATTGGTTCCTTCTTTGCTGGCCTCGCTATTGGGCAAACTCACAAGGGTGAAGAAATTATGCATGATATTTCGGAACTTTCTTATATGTTCTTTATCCCTATTTTCTTTGCTTCAATAGCACTTCCTTTAAATGTTAATGGTATTCTTTCAAATCTTGGAATTATCCTCTTTTTCACTATTTTAGCTGTTCTTACTAAACTATTGCCTGGCTATTTGGTAGCACGTGGCTTCCAATTTTCTAAAATGGATTCGTTGACAGTTGGTGGAGGTATGGTGAGCCGAGGGGAAATGGCTCTCATTATTGTTCAAATTGGATTAGCTGAAAAATTAATATCTAATCAAATATACTCTACCTTGGTAATAGTTGTTATTTTGTCAACTATTATTGCCCCATTTATTCTAAAAAGGTCATTTAAGTAAAAAGCTTAAAGGCTTTTTTATTTGGGAGGATTATTTAGGTTAACAATAAGATCAGTTTCACTTTTGCTAAACTTATTAATTAATAATTATTAAGTTGATGAGGCTTTATGCAGGAAAAACTTATATTATAAAATTTTCACAAAATTGACATAATTCTTCATTTAAGGTATGCTATAAGATGTTATTATGAAGGAGATAATTGAGATGAATTCAAATGATACAAAATCATTCTTTGGGCATCCTCGTGGGTTGTCCACTCTCTTTTTTACAGAAATGTGGGAAAGATTTTCATACTATGGTATGCGCGCTATTTTACTTTATTATATGTATTATAGTGTCAGTCAAGGCGGTCTAGGTTTTGATAAAGTAACTGCTGCTTCTATTATGGCTATTTATGGTTCCCTGGTTTACCTGTCATCAATTATTGGCGGCTATATTAGTGATAGAATCCTCGGGAGTCGTAAATCGGTCCTCTATGGCGGTATTCTTATCATGTTAGGACATATTGCATTAGCAACACCATTTGGTAAAACAGCACTTTTTGCTTCAATTGCCTTGATCATTTTAGGAACTGGTTTTTTAAAACCTAATGTTTCAGATATGGTTGGTGGTCTGTATGGTGAGAAAGATTTACGTCGTGATGCTGGCTTTAGTATTTTTGTTTTTGGGATTAATCTTGGTGCTTTCATTGCGCCTGCAATTGTTGGTTACCTTGGTCAGGAGATTAACTTCCACTTAGGATTTTCATTAGCAGCTATAGGCATGTTCTTTGGTTTAGTCCAATATGTTCGAGATGGCAAAAAATACCTTTCAGAAGATAGCCTCCATCCAACAGATCCCCTGTCAGATGCTGAGAAACAAAATTTAAAGAAAAAATCCTTAATAGCTGCTATTCTAGTTGTCTTACTAGTGATTATTCTTAAATTACTAAACCTTTTAACCATCAATAGTATTATTAATATCTTTACATTTATTGCTATTGTTATTCCAATCTACTATTTTTTCAAAATTTTAAGTAGTCAAAAAATTTCAAAGACTGAGCGGTCGCGGGTTTGGGCCTATATTCCACTCTTCATTGCCTCAATCCTGTTCTGGTCAATTGAGGAGCAAGGTTCTGTAGTCTTGGCTCTTTTCGCAGATGACCAAACACGTCTCTACTTTAACCTGTTTGGTCAACATATCAACTTCCCATCATCATATTTCCAAAGTATTAACCCATTGTTTATCATGCTTTATGTTCCTTTCTTTGCATGGATTTGGGCGAAATTGGGAAGTAAACAACCCTCTTCACCTAAGAAATTTGCTTATGGATTAATTGCAGCTGGTCTATCCTTTGTTTGGATGATGTTACCAGGTATGTTATTTGGAGTTCATGCTAAGGTTAGTCCAATGTGGTTAATTGTTAGTTGGGCTATCGTCATTGTTGGTGAAATGCTTATTTCTCCAATCGGCCTATCAGTCACAACTAAATTGGCTCCAAAAGCTTTCCAAGCACAAATGATGTCAATTTGGTTCTTGAGTAACGCATCAGCACAAGCTATTAACGCACAAATTGTGAAGTTTTACACTCCGGGAAATGAAGTGGCCTATTATGGTATTGTAGGTACTATAACAATCGTCTTTGGTTTCCTCTTATTCTTCTATGTCCCACGTATCGACAAATTGATGGCTGGTGTAAAATAAAAATAAAGGTCACTCACTTATGAGAGTGGCCTTTTGTTATTGTTTAAAACAGGGTAGCATTATTGCGGGCAGTATACAATCTATTTAGTATAATAGACAATTGTCATCTTTTCATTAACCACTAGTTCAGAACCAGTTTGCCGATAGCCTAGTTTTTTATATAAATGGCAATTTCCTTTTTCTTCTTTAATAGTTGATAGTTGCCAATGATATGAACCGTGACTTTATTCAATTAATTGGAAAGCTTTTTGGGCAAATCCTTGATTTTGATAAGTAGGAAGAATAAAGACTGGCGCAACTCTTTTGGCTTGTTTATTTCTGAAATCCACGACTCTAATCATCCCCAGTGTGGTACTTTCTTTCTTAATATAATAAAAGAGGTCTCTTCTTGGGAAAGTTTTTCTTTTATTTTTCAAGACTTTCCATTGCCGGATTAGTCTTGAAGTCCTGATAATGATTTAGCAATGGCTGAAAGGCAAGCCGTTGCAATAGAAGCACTTCTTTAGCATCTTTAAGTTTAGCAGACCGTAATTCAATCATATGCAGCTATCCTTCTCTTTAATAAGCTTAAATCGTTATCCCTATATCCCCAGCAATTTCTGGTGCAGTCACAGATTGGTTTTCGGGTTTGTTGGCATTATCAATCAGGACCTCGTCATGATCTTTATAGGTTCTTTCTGTTTTGGCTTCAGCAGTCTCAGTCTTCACTTGCTCTTCTCTGACAAGGGCATTATGAATGAACTCTTCTGCTATCTCTTCGATAGTTTTTTGACTAAGTTCCGCTCTTTCTTTAAGCATATCATAGTCAGGGTCATTTAGTTGTGTCCTAATTGTTTTCATAATTTAGTCCTCCCTTTTTTCTTTAGTATACCGTAAAATGTTTAAAAAGGCTCAAAAAAGTATTTTTTGACAATAGGTCTCATTTAAAACTGCTGTTTACTTCTTTATTTCTAGATTTTTTGCTCTCAAAATAGTCTATTTCACCACAGCTAAGTCTCACTTATAGGCTTTCTTATTCCATTGTGACTACTATTCTTATTTTCTTATATTATGCAAAATGAGAATAGTATTAATATGTATCTATTGTTTGAAATTTTGTAATAGCTAGATTTTTCTTTCTTTTACTATTATTGGCAAAAGTCTTTATTTTTAATATAGTTATAATTATTAGATTTTGTGTTGACAAGTAATCCTTCTATTGTATAATAGCCATAGATGCTTTAGGAGGATTACAGCAGATGACCTATTTCACTGGTTTTGGAACTATAATTGATACCCTTTCGATTCTTTTAGCAGGAATTTTTGGAGTGCTTTTTGGTAGGTATTTGAATGAAAGACATCAAAGCGGTTTGACCATGGCTTCAGGTGTTAGTGTTCTATTTATTGGTATTTCTGGAGCTATGCCTGGTATGCTAAAGTTTGCTAACAATAGTATGACCAATGTACATGCTATGCTTGTTGTGGCTTGCTTGTGTTTAGGAAGCTTACTCGGTGAGGTTTTAAATATTGAAGCCTTTTTTGATAAGTTTGGCAACTGGTTAAAAAACAAAACAGGTAGTCATAAAGATCCCGACTTTGTAAATGCTTTCGTGACTGCTACGTTGACAGTCAGTATTGGAGCTATGGCTATTATTGGTCCCATTCAAGATGGTATTTCCAACAACCCGACTACCTTATTGACTAAAAGTGTTTTAGATTTTGTCATTATCATTGTCTTAACGACGACTTTAGGAAGGGGAGCTGTTTTTTCAGCCATTCCTGTATTTTTCTTACAAGGCCTAATCACCATTTTAGCCAAGATCGTACAGCCTTTCATGACTTCTGCAGCCTTAACCAACCTTTCTTTAGTTGGTTCTATCCTTATCTTTTGCGTTGGACTAAATATTATCTGGGGGAAAACAATGCGTGTCGCTAATATGTTGCCTGCACTACTTTTCGCAGCTATAGTAGCCTATTTTTAGATGATTAATTAATAAAAAAATGATAACAATCAATCTTTTCAAAAAGGTTGATTGTTATCATTATATAGCATAGCTTGGCTTAATGAAGCCACCAATAAGGAAATATGGTCAAGGCCAGGAAAAACACGAAAGTGAAAGCCAGTAACTTAAGATACTAGGGGAGACCACTACTTTTCCAATTCTATCTCTTCTATGAATTTTTTGTGGGTGGTCTCAAAGACAGATAAGAGATAAAAAAGAGCAACATAGTCACTCTTTTTAAGCTTATCCTATTAAGGATTTAAAGAATTCAACAATTTGTTGCCAGATACCTTTACCAGTTTCAACGGCTTTTGCAGAGTCGAAATTAAGGTTTATATTTTTAAAAGTTGATCCAGACTTAGAGACAATGGAATCTTTCAATGAATTTAAGGTGGCAGTAAAATGGGAATTACTAATGATACCACTATTAGAGAGATTAACAGCAAAATTCACGATTAAGTTGATTTGATTAGAAGTCATGGCATTTTTCAGGCCATAATTTTTTAAAGTCTCATCAACTATTTTTTTAATCTCTTCCTTAGATAAGCCACTTCCACCCTTAGCTACTGCTGCTTTGATATCCGTCAAAGCAACATTTAGTTTATCAGGATCATAGCCGTTTTTACCAGAATTTTCAGCATTGATACCAGATAAAGTTGATAATTCTTGCTGAGCTAAATTCTTATTTTCTTGTGGAACTTTTGCTCCATTTTCCTCAAGAGAGTAATAAATACCCGCTAATGCAGACTCACCAGTTACTCTGATTGGTGAAGCGATGGTGATATTAGCATGTTCAATACCTAAGGTAACAGCTGCATTACGATACATATCTTGAGTGACCTTGGTAATATTTTCTGGAGTAACAATGGCTACCTTTAGAATGTCGTTAGAGCCTAATTTTTCAATTTTAACAGATGAATACAGTTGAATACTTGAATCATCCGCAATATTCATAATTTTAGCATATGAACTTGTCGTCAACGTTTTCAGCTTTGTATCTTTACCGCTGTTATAGTTCAACAATGATAATGTTTGATCTTTTTGTGCTTGATCAAGTGAGTAACCAAGAACATAGTCAGGTTGTACATAGGCTTCATCAATAACACCTTGAACATTATTTGTAGCAGCAAAAGCAGTCGAAACTATAAAGCTACTAGCTAATGCCGTGACAGTCAGTAATAGTTTTTTCTTAATAGACATGTTTACCTCTTATCCTGTAGATTTAACCTTTTTTCAATATGAGAATAGATTTGAAAAAATCTATTCTCATATTATAACATCTTCTTTGTTAAAAGGTGCATTAAAAACATGCTATAGACTGAGGTCAATTACCATAAATTGATAAACCATTATTAGCTCACCAAAAAATTCTCTTCCCAAAAAGGCTTGGCTTGCTACTATAGAGTACAAACTCCGTTTGAATTACTCGTGAAGCTCTAGCGGTAGTCCGTCTGGATCAAAGAAAAAGGTCATTTTTTCTCCCGTGTAGTCATCATATCTTAGTGGCTCAACCTTAATTTTTTTTGATTTTAATTCCCTAATATAATTTTCGATGTTTTTAACTCGAAAGGCTAAATGTCGCAAGCCACACGCTTCACGCTCATAATCTGGTTGACCAATCCGTTTGAGCGGAGCTTGATATGCGGGGTCTGTGGTTGAGTTTCCAAAGATCTCTAATTCTATATCTCCACATTTTAAATCAAGTTTATAATCATGTCGCTCTGGCCTATGATTTTCACGGATAATGTCAAAGCCCAATTGATTAACGTAAAAATCTTTTGATTTGTCATAATCAGATACAATAATGGCAACATGGTGAACTGCAGAAAGTTTCATCTTTATTCTCCCTTCTTAAATCAAATAAGAGAACAGGGATTTTACCCCCTGTTCTTTAAGTTTATTCAATTGCAACTTGGTTATAAGAATGATTAAAGGCCTTCATAACTGAGTCAGGAGCACCTTTATAGGGCATTTCTCTTTTTAATATGCCTTTAACACAGATTCTTTGTGTAGCCTCTGCATCGGTACAGGTAATAAGAGTAATTTCTTTTGTACCAGGAGTATTATTTAAAACATCAATGCGATCTGGGGCAATAGTTTCTACAGATACGATATCATACTGATAAATTTTTTCCTTATCTGTTACGTAAATCGGCATCCCCACCTTGGCTCGTTCTAAAGGTGAGAATAACATATGAGAGGAACCAGCCATACCAAAAATATGGTGACTAGCCAATGAGTAGTTATTTTCTCCCCCCATAACTTGTTCTTCTTTCATGGTTCCCGCGCCATAAATCAGTTCTGTGTTACCTAATCCCTTAAATATCGGTAAATTGATATCCACATCAGGTATTGCAATACCTCCAATTACAGGAAGCTTTTGGGCTGCCATTTGAGCTTGTAGAACAGTATCTGTTGAAACAGCTTTGACAGAGTTGAAATCAAAAGTACTCTCAGCCTGCTGATTTTTTTTAATAGTCTGTTGAGAGACATGCTGAACTTGGTATTTATTTGAATTCCAAGCAATAATGGTATTGCGGATAGTCTTGTTAAAAAGCAACCCCAAACCAAGGATCAAAAGAAAAGTGGCAAATAAAGTACGGAACTTTGACGACGCACTTTTCTTCCTTTCTTTTCTTGTTCTTCTTCTTGTCATCCTTAATCCTCACTTTTATCTATTGAAGCAGGGGCTATACCTCGACTAGATGCTAGGTCTGAGGTTGATAATTCAGCAAAATCTTTTTCAGCTTCAGGGTCTACCAAGGCAAAGGTCACAATTTTTGAATCCTGATCCAATCGCATGACCTTAACACCCATTGTAGACCTACCTGTTTGAGAAACATCAGCTATGCTAGTTCTTATAATAACACCTTTGTTGGTTATAATCATAATATCCTCATGACCTGTAACAGTCACTAAACCTGCTAATTGACCATTCTTGGCGGTAATATTAGCAGTCTTAATGCCCTTACCTCCACGGCCTTTTGTTGGGTATTCTGTCGCTCTGGTACGCTTACCATAGCCTTTTTCAGTAATAACGAGAACTTCTTGGCTGTCGCTAATCCGTGAAGCACCAATGACTAGATCTCCATCACGAAGTTTAACTCCACGAACCCCCGTCGCTGAGCGTCCCATGTTTCGAATACTTGCTTCTTCGAATCTGACTGAATAGCCTGACTTTGTTCCTATAATGATATCTTCTGAACCGTCAGTTAGCAAGACATTAATTAACTCGTCACCGTCCTTAAGATTTAAAGCACGTAAACCATTCTGCCTAATATTACCAAATTCTGAAGCATTTGTTCGTTTAACCAATCCTTGACGAGTGGTGAAGAAGAAAAATTTATTATCAATGTCTTCTTTGCGCGCATTAATAATAGTTTGTATCGTCTCTTCTTCATCTAATTTCAAAAGGTTGACAATTGGTAGACCTTTAGCTGTTCTACCGTATTCTGGAATCTCATAAGCTTTTAGTCTATAGACACGGCCTTTGTTGGTGAAGAAGAGGAGTGTATCGTGTGTACTTGTTGAAACTAACTCCTTAACAAAGTCATCATCATTAACGCCGGTCCCTTGAACACCTCGGCCGCCACGTTTTTGAGCACGAAATTCATCTTGAGCTAAGCGTTTGATATATCCTTTGTTTGATAAGGTAATCAAAACATCTTCTACTTCAATGAGATCCTCATCTTCAAGTGATAATACTTCACCAACCATTAACTCTGTACGACGAGGATCAGCGTATTTGCGTTTAATCTCGTCCATTTCTTGAATGATGATGGCACTAATTCGATCCGGTTTAGCTAGAATATCAGCTAAGTCGGCTATTAAAGCAATTAAATCATCGTATTCTGATTGGATTTTATCTCTTTCCAATCCCGTCAATCGACGCAAACGCATATCTAAAATAGCCTGGCTTTGTCGTTCAGACAATTGGAAACGACTCATTAATTCGCCTTGGGCTATGATATCTGTTTGACTATTTCGAATAATTGCAATAACTTCATCTAAGTGATCTAGGGCAATCAATAACCCTTCTAAAATATGCGCACGTGCTTCAGCTTTTTCCTTGTCAAAACGAGTTCGGCGAGTAATAACTTCTTTTTGGTGACTGATATAGTTATCAATAATTTGTCTGAGAGTTAAAATTTTTGGGACGCCGTTCTCAATAGCTAACATATTGAAGCTGAAATTAGTTTGTAGGCTTGTTAGCTTAAACAGATTGTTTAGAATAACGTTAGCTGATGCATCACGTTTGACTTCAATAACGAAGCGAACTCCTTCACGGCTGGATTCGTCACGGACTGCGGTAATTCCCTCAATCCGTTTTTCCTGAGCTAGGCGAACAATATGTTCATGAACTTTGGTTTTGTTAACACCATAAGGAAACTCAGTGACTACAATCCGTTCACGACCTGTTTTAGTTAGTTCAATTTCGGTTCGTGAGCGTAAGACAATAGACCCCTTACCAGTATCATAAGCACGGTGAATACCTGAGCGTCCCATAACCAAAGCACCAGTTGGAAAATCTGGTCCCGGTATCACCTCCATCAAGTCCCTAGTTGTACATTCGGGGTGCTCCATCACCATTTTGACAGCGTCAATCGACTCTCCCAAGTTATGGGGGGGAATATTGGTAGCCATTCCAACCGCAATACCAGTAGCACCATTTACCAATAAGTTAGGGAATCGAGCTGGTAAAACGAGTGGTTCACGTTCACTTCCATCATAGTTATCTTGAAAATCAACAGTATTTTTATTAATATCCTTTAGAAGTTCTAGTGCGATCTTACTCATCCGAGCTTCGGTATAACGCTGTGCTGCAGCGCCATCTCCGTCCATAGAACCAAAATTTCCATGACCGTCCACTAGCATGTGACGATATGACCACCACTGTGCCATCCGAACCATAGCCTCGTAAATTGAGGAATCTCCGTGAGGATGATATTTACCCATAACATCACCTGTGATACGGGCAGATTTTTTATGCGGTTTATCTGGGGTGACTCCTAGTTCATTCATGCCATAAAGAATACGACGATGGACAGGTTTTAAACCGTCACGAACATCTGGCAAGGCTCTAGCTACAATGACACTCATAGCATAGTCGATGAAACTCGTTTTCATTTCGCTTGTCAGATTGACGTCAATTAGATTTTTATCTTGCATTTAAGGAATGCTCCTTTTCTAGTCAAACTCTATAACATTATATCATAAAATCCTTATTTTTTCACCTTGGAACCGCTATCAGAAAACTATTTTCATTTTTTCGCTGATTTGAGTGACAAAGTATTCACAAAGTGCTAAAATGAAACTGTACGGGTAATTACCCTACCCTCAAAAAAATTAAGGAGAAGTTTAGACATGACTGTAACTAAACAACACAAAAAAGTTATCTTAGTCGGCGATGGAGCCGTTGGGTCATCATATGCTTTTGCATTAGTAACACAAAATATTGCGCAAGAGCTCGGTATTATCGATATTTTTAAAGAAAAAACTCAAGGAGATGCTGAAGATTTAAGCCATGCCCTTGCCTTCACTTCCCCTAAAAAAATATATGCCGCTGAGTATTCAGACTGTCATGATGCTGATTTAGTTGTCCTTACAGCCGGTGCTCCTCAAAAACCAGGTGAAACTCGTCTTGATTTAGTGGAAAAAAATCTTCGAATCAATAAAGAAGTCGTTTCACAAATTGTTGCTTCTGGTTTTAAGGGTATCTTTCTTGTTGCTGCAAACCCTGTTGATGTTCTGACTTATTCAACTTGGAAATTTTCTGGCTTCCCTAAAGAACGTGTTATTGGATCAGGTACTTCTTTAGACTCTGCACGTTTCCGTCAAGCTCTTGCAGATAAAATCGGAGTTGATGCTCGCTCAGTTCATGCTTACATTATGGGGGAACATGGAGATTCTGAATTCGCTGTTTGGTCACACGCTAACGTTGCTGGGGTAAAATTAGAGCAATGGCTCCAAGATAATCGTGATATTGATGAAACGGGATTGTTAGATATTTTTGTTTCCGTTCGTGATGCAGCTTACTCAATCATTAATAAAAAGGGTGCTACTTTCTATGGTATTGCCGTAGCACTTGCTCGTATCACTAAAGCAATTCTTGACGATGAAAATGCTGTTCTTCCTCTATCTGTCTTCCAAGAAGGCCAGTATGAAGGTGTTAAAGATTGTTACATTGGTCAGCCTGCCATTGTAGGTGCCTATGGTGTTGTTCGTCCGGTTAATATCCCATTGAATGATGCAGAATTACAAAAAATGCAAGCCTCTGCTAAGCAATTAAAAGAAATCATTGATGAGGCTTTTGCAAAAGAAGAATTTGCTTCTGTCGCTAAAAACTAGCCTCTAAAAGCCAAAAGAGACCTTGATAGGGTCTCTTTTTTAGGGTCTTTTCTGATAGCGAAGCATAGCAATACCATCAGTAACAGTTGATTCAATCAGTTGTAACTGATGTTCCACACTACACGTTTTAAATAAAGGTCGCCCTTGACCTAAAATGATGGGAATAATCCCAATAATGTACTGATCAATCAAATCAACCTCAAGTACTGAATGCACCAAATCTGCTCCTCCAAATAACCAAATTGGCCCACCTTCTTCTTGCTTGAGCTCTTTAAGGGTAGCTACTATATCTTTAGAAAAGGAAAGGTTGGGATAATCTGATTTTAAGTCTTGATGGCTAGCAACATAGAAGCTTTTCTTTTGATAGTCTTGGATCTGCTCGATAGGACAATCATCGAGTGATTTTCGTCCCATAACGATGGTATCACAGGAAGCAAAAAAGGCATTATTGTCAAATTGCAAAGCAGTGTCATAAACTTTTGTTCCATGTCCTTCAATCCAATCATAAGAACCATCTGTTCGAGCGATAAAACCATCTAAACTCATAGCTATATTTAAAATTAGGGGTCTCATCTTTCCTCCTTAAAAAGTGTCCCTTTTGTGGGGACACTTTTTTATCTCCTATGTAACCTAGTTTATTCTGCACTTAAAGCAGCCATTGTGATGTAATTATAAGGTTTATTGAAGTGAGGTAAGAAGAAAATATCCATTAGAGATAATTTTTCAATGGTCACTTTTTCTTGAATAGCTAATGAGAACATATGGATTCCCATTGAGATATCTTCTCTTGAAACCATTTGACAACCTAGAACAACCCGACTGTCTTTATCGTAAATAATCTTGATTGCTACTTCATGATTCCCATGCTTGATAAATTCTGGTTTTTGTAAATCGTTATAGCTCGCTTCCAAAGCATTATAACCGGCTTCCTTTGCCTTTTCTAGGGTTAAACCAGTTGAAACCATGTTCAGGCCATAAATTGAAATACCATTTGATCCTTGAACACCTGCTCCTTCCAGCTCATGTCCACAGGCATTATGAGCAGCAACTATCCCTGTACGCACAGCATTTGATGCTAAGGCAATGTAGTTAATATCATCTCTTGCATTATCGTAAATAGTTGCACAATCTCCAATAGCATAAACGTCTTTTATGCTGGTTTCTTGTTTTTTATCAACAATCCATGCTCCATTACGGAAGGTATCTAATTGATCACGTCCTAAGTCGGTATTTGGACGGAAACCAACTGCCATGATAACCATATCAACATCAAAACTATCTTTATCAGTTACGAGACGTTCTACTTTCCCATCTCCTTCAACAGCTTGCACAGCCTGTCCAAATGCTAATTGGATACCGTGCTCTTCAAGGTTTTTACTCATTAAATCGGTGAAATCACGGTCATAGTAGCCACCCATGCATGTTTCAGCAATATCAACAAGGATGACCTCTTTTCCTTTCCGCTGGAAGGCTTCTGCCAGTTCAACGCCAATATAACCTGCACCAACTACTGCTACACGGTTAATCCCTGGTTTTTCTAACTTTTCAATAACATCAGATGAATTTTGGTAAAGTTTAACAAATTGTAAGTTTTCTAAAGTTGCTTTAAATTCTCTTGATCCCTCAAGGATCTCAACCCCTTTAATTGGTGGAATAATCGGCTGTGATCCGGTTGCAAGAATTAACTTATCATAATTTTCAACATGTTCTTGGCCATTTACTAGAGCTGTAACCTCTTTTTTGTCATAATCAATATTTAAAACTGGTGACTCCATATAAACTTTAGCACCCATGGCTTCTAGTTGTTCTTTATCAGAGTAAAAGAGACCTTCTGGGCCATCAATTTGCTCACCAATCCATAATGCCATTCCACAACCAAGAAATGAAATATTTGAATTCTGATCAAAAGTGACAATCTCATTTTCTAATCCATAGTTGGAGAGCATAGTCTTTATTGCAGCTGTTCCTGCATGATTTGTTCCAACAACGACGATTTTACTCATATCTATTTGTTCCTCATTTCACAATATTTTATGTTAGGATTACATTATAGCATAGCTAAAAATCGCTTCCAAAGAATTTGCTTACAGATTGTTAGTCCATTCACAAAAGTAAAATTGTCTCAAAATCCTAATATACGGGCTTTTCTAAAGGGTTTACCTTTTTATTGCCTCAAAATCTCAGTATGTTTGTGAAATAACAAACGATAGGAGAAATTATTAATATTTATTTGTGAAAAACCGAACAGATTACATTTATGTAAAAAAACACTTCTAAAGAAAATCAGAAGTGTTAGAAAATTTAATCTTACTAAAATTTTGAAAATAGTTTAATGAGGTATAAATTAAAGTGAACTTCGCGTGAATAGTAGAAATTTCCTCCATTTTTATACAATTGCCCCCCTGAAATAATAGCCAGGGGATGATAATAGATATAAGTTTCTCCTGTGGTGTTACCAAGACTCGGAGCAACGACCTCTTTTGAATATTTTTTAGCCAGTGCTAAAGAGTTTTCGCCGCCATTTTGAGCAACATAATGGATATAGTTTGTGCCAAAGTTATAAGCTTGAATAGCTGTCCACGAATCCACTCCAGCATCTTCAGCTAATTGTAAATTTTCTGACAAAAGTTTAATGCCATGTTTAATTGAAACTTGACTATCTGTTATGGAATTAGTCGTCCCGCTACTACTTTCACTTGATTGCATAACATCAGCTGATCCACCTTTAGTTTCAGTATAAATCATAGCCAGAACTAAATTAAGATTCGTATCGGTATCATGTTGAGCTAAGGTTTTTTCGACCATAGGTTTATAGCGCATAACATTTTTTACATTCTGATGAGTAACATAGATTTGAAAGATAGAAAAAATTAGAAAGACTAAGAGAATGACTCGCTTTAAAAATTTTAACATTTATTTATTTTTGATATCCTCTATATTTTTAATTAGTATAGAATAGGTTCCGTCATTATTCATGATAAATTCAACCGAATCAGCATCTTGATAAATTGCATTTGGAACTGTTAATTCAATACCATTGGACAATGATAATTTCTGACTCTCCAACTTTTTGAGTTGTCGTGTATGGTCAATATCACTAATTTTAATAGGTTCTGGTATAGTTTCTTTTACTTGATCTACAAATGTTAAGCGTGCCGTCAAGTTATTATCAAATAGTTGATCAGCTAACTTTTCGGGGGATAGGTGATCACCATCTTCAAGATTTTTTGAAATAGCCGATTTCATTTTTGATTGGAAAATAAAATCATCTTGATTGAAATTTTCTGCTATTTTCTGTGCGGTTTGTTCAATAACCTTGATTGACTTTTTCACAGACTGTTCTGGCTGAACCTTTAATAAGGTTTCCGAAAAATAGTTTGAAAAACTACCGTTATGTTTAACCCTTTTCTCAATCAGATAATAATCATTACTTTCAAGGTTGATCACCAGAGCTTCATCAGGCGTTTGTGTTGCACTGGGTAAGTTATTTTGGGTAATACTTAATGGATTTTCTTCTGAAATATTGGTATGAGCAAAAGATTCTTTAAGAGTAATCCTTAAAAAAGCAAAATAGGCTTGTCCGTCCTTTTCAAAACTAATAAAAACTAAATCATTGGTTTTTTGATTTTCCGATATAACAAAGGCTTCTTTCCATGCTTGAGCGACCGCCTTACTGCTATTTAAAAAATCATCGCTTATTAATTGACGAAAAGTATTCGCATCAGTTATCTGACCTCGTTTTGCTTCATCTGAGAAAACTTTTGCTAATTTTTTGCGGAAATACTCATCAATCCGAGGCGTAATACTGAGTTCATTATCATTAAAGAATAAGTCGGTATCATTCGGTGAAAATTGATGAATAATTAATTTACGTATATAAATATCTAACATCTTATCAGTTTCTATACAATGGGAAGCGATCGGTAATAGATCGAACTTCTTGACGCACTTCGTCTAAAAGAGTTTGATCCTGATGGTTAACAAGTGCTTTTATGATTAGGTGAGCAATGGCTTTACTTTCTTCTAGCCCCATACCCCGACTTGTAATGGCAGCACAGCCAATACGGATACCAGAGGTTTTAAAAGGTGACAACGTTTCAAAAGGAATTGAATTCTTATTGAGAGTAATATTGACCTCATCTAAAAGATTTTGAGCCATTTTTCCGCTTTCGATGACTTTTGTGACATCTACTAAGAAAACATGATTATCCGTCCCGCCAGAGATCAGTCGAAAGCGTTCGTCTTCAGCGAAAACTTGCGCCATTGCTGATGTGTTGGCAATAATATTTTTAGCATAGTCAGTAAAAGCAGGGTCTAAGGCTTCTTTGAAAGATACAGCTTTTGCAGCTATAACGTGCTCAAACGGACCACCTTGCAAACCAGGGAAAACAGCAGAATTGATTTTCTTAGCAAGGTCTTCATTATTAGTTAAAATCAAGCCCCCACGTGGTCCCCGCAAGGTTTTATGCGTTGTTGATGTTGTCACATCAGCAAAAGGTACCGGGTTTGGATGAAGACCTGTTGCTACTAGACCTGCGATATGGGCCATATCAACCATTAAATAAGCCCCGACTTGGTCAGCAATTTGACGGAATTTTTCAAAATCAATTATCCGAGAATATGCTGAAGCTCCCGCAACAATTAAGCTAGGCTGCACTTTTTTTGCTTGTTCTAAAATTGCATCATAGTCAAGCATTTCTGTTTCAGGGTCAACAGAATAACCCACAAAATGATACATTTTACCCGAAAAGTTAACTGGTGACCCATGCGTTAAATGACCGCCTGCAGCTAAGTCCATACCTAATACGGTGTCTCCTGCTTCAATTAAAGCCATGTAGGCTGCTGCATTAGCTTGACTGCCTGAATGTGCTTGAACATTAGCAAATTTAGCCCCGAAGAGTTTTTTAGCGCGTTCAATAGCTAAATTCTCAACGGTATCAACGCAATCTGTTCCTCCGTAATAACGTTTACCAGGATATCCTTCAGCATACTTGTTTGTTAAAAGAGAGCCTTGTGCTTTCATTACAGCCTTAGAAACAATATTTTCCGAAGCAATTAATTCAATAGTGTGCTCTTGCCTTTCTTCTTCAGCATGAATAGCTTCCCATAATTCTGGATCAAACGCTTCATAATTATCCTTATCAAAAATCATTTTTTCTCCTTATTTTAAATCTGAATTGATTATTCAAAAACAATCCTACTAATCTTAGCTTGGATATGGGCAGCACTTATACTCCCTTGTCTTAAAATTTTGGCTTTAGAGCCAGACAAGTCAATAATAGTTGAATCTTCTCCTGTTAGGAACTGATCATCTTCGTAACCTTCTACTTGATTATGAAAAGCTCTTATGATATCAGCGTAACGGCGGCCACTTTGACTGCCTGATAAATTGGCAGAAGGTCCAATCAGAGGTCCCGCTAACCTTATTAATTGAGCTGTTACAGGATGTTTTGGTAGACGAAAACCAACGGTATCTTTACCAGAATTAATCCAAAAAGGGACACGATCATTGGCTTTCAAAATAATAGTTAATGGACCAGGTAAAAAAGCATCATACAATTCCTTTAAGTAAGCAGGTTGGTCCTTAGAATAATCTAGGATAGCTTGATAATCTGCTACATTCAAATTCATGGCTTTCTCTCTTGGCCGCTGTTTGAGGGCATAAACCTTATTTACAGCTTGCTCATCCATAGCCTTAGCAAATAAACCATACACTGTTTCAGTCGGTAAAATTAATGCCCCTCCATTTTCAATAATTGATTTTAGGTTATCCATTATCAATAATTACCATACGATCCTTTCCGTAACAGTCTTGTTTAAGGCGAAACCTTTTTTCTGGGAAATTGGTTTTGACTAAGTCAAAAAGGGCCTGTCCCTGCTTATAACCAATTTCAAAGTATAGTTTCCCCTGTGGCGATAAGTATTGCTCTGCTTGTTCTAAAATGGATCGATAAATTGCAAGGCCTTCTTCTTCTGCAAAAAGGGCCAAATGCGGCTCGGAAGCTAAAACATTGCGTCCTACCTCTTCCTTATCAGCAAAAGCAATATAAGGAGGATTGGAGACAATGATATCAAATTTTCCTGAAAGAGAACTAAAAAGATCCGACTGGCTAAACATAATGTCTGTTCCATTCTTTAAAGCATTGATTTGAGCAACCTCAAGGGCTTCCAGAGAAATATCGGAAGCTGTTACTTTCCAGCTTGGTCTTTCTTTTTTGAGGCTGATGGCAATAGCACCGCTACCAGTACCAATGTCTAAAAGCTGAAGGTCATGTCTCTTGTTCTCCGCAAGAATCAGCTCCACAAGTTCCTCTGTCTCAGGGCGCGGAATTAAAACAGACTCGTTAACAGTCAGAATCAACTCACGAAAATAGGCTTTGCCGGTGATGTATTGAGGAGATCGTCCTCTATATAATTGCTCAAAAATAGATTTTAGAAGTACCTGGTCTTCAGCAGTTATTTGTTTATTTTGGTGTAGTAAAAAGTCCAGAAGGGACCATTCTTTCACTTCTCTGAAAACATAGGACAAGTTTTCAGGATCGTCACCAATTTGGGCTAATGCATGCTCATATTCTGTTATTTGGCTGGCATAATTCATTACTTGTTTAAAGATTCTAGTTTCTGGGTTTGATCATACATAATCAAAGCATCAACAATTTCGTCCATTTTACCAGAAAGAATCGTATCTAATTTTTGAAGGGTTAATCCAATACGATGATCTGTCACACGATTTTGTGGGAAGTTGTATGTTCTGATACGTTCAGATCGATCTCCCGTACCAATAGTTGATTTACGTTCTGCATCTTGTTCATCCTGAGCAATTTGGGCAAAATGGTCTGCTACACGAGCTCGAATGATCTTCATTGCCTTGTCTCGGTTTTTCTGTTGCGTCCGCTCCTCTTGCATCTCAACTTTAATATTAGTAGGAATGTGAACAATGCGGACAGCTGTCGCTACTTTATTGACATTCTGTCCACCTGCACCTGATGCATGGTAGATGTCAACCCGTAAATCTTTAGGGTCAATCTCGTATTCGACGTCTTCAATTTCAGGCATAACAAGAACTGTAGCTGTTGATGTATGAACACGCCCCTGACTCTCTGTAACGGGGACGCGTTGGACACGATGTGCACCTGATTCATACTTTAATTTAGAATAAACCGATTGACCTGAAACCATTGCAACAACTTCTTTAATTCCCCCTACCCCATTGTAGGAAGCTTCCATGACTTCAAACCGCCAACCTTGACTCTCAGCAAACTTTTGGTACATAACCAGCAGATCCCCTGCAAAAAGAGCCGCTTCATCACCACCTGCTGCACCTCGAATTTCTAAGATAATATTTTTATCATCGTTTGGATCCTTAGGCAAGAGAAGAATCTTCAATTTTTCCTCATATTCCTCTTTAGCAGCTTTTGATTCTTTTAGCTCCTCTTTAGCCATTTCTTCAATCTCAGAATCCCCGCCAGACTCTTTAATCATCTCTTCTGCGTCAGCAATGGACTGAATGATCTCTTTGTACTGGCGATAAGCAGTTACGGTATCTCTAGTGCTTGCTTCTTCTTTAGATAATTGCATAAAACGTTTCGTGTCCGAAACAACTTCTGGATCACTTAGGAGTTCACCTAATTCCTCATAACGGTCTTCTAGAGATTGCAACTGATCATAAATATTCATTTTAGTTTTTCTCCTTTAGTTTTGGTCTAGTGGTGGATGGAAGTAATGCTTGCGGCAAACAGGTATATAGCTTTCATTGCCTCCAATTTGAATCTGCTCACCTTCATAGATAGGTTTTCCATCTTTCATTCGTAATTGCATAATAGCCTTTTTGCTACAATATTGACAAATTGTCTTAATCTCATCAATTTTATCAGCTAGGAGTAAGAGGTATTTTGACCCTTCAAAGAGCTGGTTCTGGAAATCATTTTTTAACCCAAATGCCATAACGGGAACATGGAGTTCGTCAACAACCCGTGCCAAGTCATAAACATTGGCCTTGCTTAAAAACTGACATTCATCAATCAAAACACAATAAGGTTTTGTATCCAAATTAGCGATATAAGCAAAAATATCCATATCATCAGAAATGGGTACTGCTTTTCTTTTCATACCAATACGACTTGAAACTAAACCAAAACCATCACGAGTATCCAAGGCACTCGTCATGATGACAACAGGTTTATTCTGCTCTTCGTAGTTGTGAGCTACTTTTAAAATTTCAATGGATTTTCCAGAATTCATCGTCCCATATTTATAGTATAATTGAGCCAAACTGGGGTCCCTACCTTCTTTATTTATCTAAACTATTCTACCACAAATGAAGCCATTTGGCGATTGCAATTGCCCCTAAATATCATTTGACTTGGTGCTTTTTAAGGTGAATGATATTGTAAATCTATAACTTTCCTATGCAATTCTGATAGAAAATGGTAAAATAAGAAAAAATGTGAGGAGAACATAATAATGCCATTTATCACAATTGATTTATTTGAAGGTCGTAGTCAAGAACAAAAAAATGAGCTAGCTCGCGAAGTGACTGAAGTCGTTGCGCGTATTGCCCAAGCACCCAAAGGAAATATCCACGTTTTTATAAATGATTTACCAGAAGGAACTTATTATCCCCAAGGTGAAATGAAACGAAAATCATAGATTCTTTAGGGTCAAATCTCTGATTTGATCCTCTTTTTATAGCGCTGTAAAAGGAGATGAGCATGCTAGTTACTAAGCAAGTCCACATGATGGGAACGGTTATTGATATCCAAATTGAATCGCAAAAGGCAGTAGAACAGATAAAGACAGTTTGTGAGTTACTTGACATCTATAAAAATCGTTTTAGTGCAAATGATAGTGATTCTGAATTAATGACCATTAATGATTCTTCCGGCCAGCATGCTGTAAAAGTTCATCCCGAGTTATTAGAATTAATTAGCATCGGCAAGGCCCAAAGTCTAGCGGATCCTAGCAATTTGAATATTGCTATTGGTCCTCTTGTTCAAAGCTGGCGAATTGGCTTCTCGGATGCCAAAATACCTTCTGAAAACGATATTAAAGAGAAATTGGCGCTCACTAATCCAGGTAATATTTACATTGATTCAGACAAAGAAACGGTTTATTTAGCTGAGGAAGGTATGAAAATTGACTTAGGAGCTCTCGCCAAAGGCTATATAGCTGATAAAATAATGGCTTATCTTATCAATGATGGTATAAGCTCAGCCCTTATTAATTTAGGAGGAAATGTTCTTGTACATGGCTCTAATCCTAAAAGAGCTGATGGCCTTTTTTATATTGGTATTCAACACCCACAAAAGTCACGAGGACATAACCTTGGCATTGTAAAAATCCGTAACCAGTCGGTTGTTACATCGGGCATTTATGAAAGAAAACTACGTGTGGAAGGTAAAGAGTATCATCACATCTTTGATAAGCGTACAGGTTTCCCTATTGAAACTGACATGGCAAGTTTAACAATCATTGCGGATTCTTCACTAGATTGTGAAATCTGGACGACACGCTTGTTTGGCCTTAATAGCTCAAAGGTTTTCAATATCATTAATCATGAACCCGATATTGAAGGTATTATCGTCACAAAAGATCAAAGACTAGCTATCTCAAGAGGTCTTAAAAAATCATTCACTATTTTATATTGAGAAAAAACTAAGCCATCACTTAGTTTTTCTTTTATTTCTGTTAAAAATCAAGTTTAAGCTAACTGCCGTTACAGTTGCAACGACAATTCCATTTGTTAAAAACATGTTAACTGTTGTTGGTAGACTTACAAATAAGTGAGTCCCATTAAAACCGACTCCTGCTGATATCGAGAGTGCAGCAATCATAAAATTGGCTTCATTAGTTGTAAAATCAACACGGTTTAACATCTGCATTCCTTGCAGGGCTACCATTCCAAAAAGAACTAACATGGCACCCCCTAAAACAGGATTTGGTATCATTTGTGCCATTGCTCCAAGTTTAGGTAATAAACCAATAAAAACAAGAAAAGATGCTGTGTAATAAATAGGCCGACGTGTTTTGATACCAGAGAATCTAACAAGGCCTACATTTTGAGAAAAACCAGTATATGGAAAAGTATTAAACAAACCACCCAAGAGAACAGCTATGCCTTCTGAACGGTAACCATTACGAAGACGTTTGCTATCTAATTTTTCATTAGTAATATCAGATAGGGCTAAATAGACACCTGTTGATTCAACCATTGATACAATAGCTATAATACACATCATCACTATTGAGGTTATTTCAAAAGTTGGTGGCCCAAAATAGAATGGGGTAGGGACATGAATCCATGGCGCATTAGTAACAGCTCCTGTATCAACAATTCCCATCATAGCAGCAATAACTGTCCCTGAAATAAGTCCAATTAAAATTGCAATAGATTTAATAAAGCCACTGGCACATTTTTGAACAAGAACAATAATAAGGATTGTAAGAATAGCTAAAGTTACATTTTCTAAACTTGGTTTTTCAGCCTTATTTCCCATATTTCCTATAGCAACAGGAATGAGTGATAGACCAATAGTTGTAATAACAGAACCCGTTACAATAGGAGGGAAAAAACGGGCTATCTTTGAGAAGACTCCAGCAATAATAATGACAAAAATTCCAGAAACAATCAAAGCTCCAAACATTGCTCCTGATCCTTGTTTAGCACCAATAATTGACAAAGGAGCTACTGATTGAAAGGCACAGCCTAAAACAACGGGCAAACCCACGCCGAAGTATCTATTAAGTTGCAATTGTAAGAAAGTAGCTACTCCGCACATGAAAATATCTGTTGAAATTAAGTAGGTTAGCTCTTTTGGGGAATAGCCAATAGCTCCAGCAATCATTATTGGAACTAAAATGGAACCTGCATACATGGATAATAGATGCTGTAAGCCAAGAATAGCAGATTGTGAGTGGGAATGTTCTTTACTTGTTGTCACTATGCATCAGCCTCCATAAAAATCAGTTGATCATTTTCGAACTTTTTAATTCTTACCAACGAAGTAACCTCAAGGCCAAGCTCTTCCAATAGTTTCCGTCCAGGCTGAAATGATTTTTCAATGACAATACCTACACCGACTACATCAGCCCCAGCTTGTTTAATGATTTCCACCAAACCTTTAGCAGCTTGGCCATTTGCCAAGAAGTCATCAATAATCAGAACCCTGTCGCTTGATGATAAAAACTTGCTTACAATTGAGACCGTGCTAGTCACCTGTTTGGTGAATGAAAAGACTTCTGCTGTCAAAATCCCTTCTGTCATGGTCATGTTTTTATGTTTTTTAGCAAAAATCATCGGTACTTTTAAGGCTTGGGCCGTGTAAAGTGCAGGAGCTATACCAGATGCTTCAATAGTCACTACTTTTGTTATTCCAGCTTCTGCATAAACTTCTGCAAAGACCCTTCCTATTTCTTGCATTAGTTGACAATCAACTTGGTGAGTGAGAAACTTATCAACTTTTAAGAGCTCTTCTCCTAAAATATCACCATCCTTAAGGATACGATCTTCTAATAATTTCATGATTACCCCTTTCAAAAAATAAAAAAAGCTTGCCGCAAAACAAAAGGACACTACCCTCTTATTTTGCACGGTAAAGATACCAAGCAAGCTTTTTCGCTTACTTATTGTTAGACATTTCGGTGTCTTGTAGAAACGCTGTGCCAATTCACAACATAAATAAGTAGAATATTTAATTTTTTATAAAATCTAGTTTAACATGATTTTCGAGAATTTCAAGTTCTAATTAAATAGAATCTCCGTTCCAGATTGAGTTTTTTACAATAACGTAGTCTACACGACGAAGACCGTCTAAGTCTTTACCCCCAGCATAGGAAATGGAAGATTGCAAATCTTGTTTCATTTCTCTCAAAGTATCTGCTAGGTGCCCTTTTGTCGGTAGAAGAATTTTTTTACCTTCAACGTTTTTATGCTCGCCCTTTTGGTACTCAGAAGCAGAACCATAATATTCTTTAAAGCTTTCACCATCAACTTCAACTAATTTACCAGGACTTTCTAAGTGGCCTGCAAATAGTGAGCCAATCATGACCATACTAGCACCAAAGCGAATTGACTTAGCAATATCGCCGTGCGTTCTAATGCCTCCATCTGCAATAATTGGTTTACGAGCTGCTTTAGCACACCAGCGTAAGGCCGCTAACTGCCACCCTCCAGTACCAAAGCCAGTCTTTACTTTTGTAATACATACTTTGCCTGGTCCAATACCAACTTTAGTCGCATCTGCACCTGCATTTTCAAGTTCGCGGACAGCCTCTGGTGTTCCAACATTACCTGCTATGACAAAAGTGTCTGGTAACTCTGCCTTGATGTGTTTAATCATATCAATAACACTGTTAGCATGGCCATGTGCAATATCAATGGTGATAAATTCTGGTGCATCCTCCTTTAAGGAAGTCACAAAATCATATTCATAGGCTTTTACTCCGACAGAAATTGAAGCTAATAGCCCTTGATCATGCATGCGTTTGATAAAGGGTTTACGAGCTTCTTCATCAAAGCGGTGCATAATATAAAAGTAGCCTGCTTTAGCTAATTGCTCGGCAATATTTTCATCAATGATCGTTTGCATATTTGCAGGGATAACTGGTAATTTAAAGCTATAGTTACCAAGTTTTACACTGGTGTCTGCCTCCGAGCGACTATTGATAATACATTTATTAGGAATCAGTTGAATATCTTCGTAATCAAAAACAGGCATGTCATTAAACATAAGGCTTCTCCTTTTAAAAGACGGTGATGGGCTTTAACCCCATATCTTTATTAAAAATGACCTTCCTATAATCTCTAAATAGAGACATCGCTAGGTAAAAACTTACCTTTCCTTCTAACAGTCTAAATCAACGATAATTTTTTGTCAAATATTTTGATAAAACAAAAATAAATGTTCGGTTTTTACTTGTGTATTTTTTAGCAAGTCGGTCATTGACCCAGAAGTAACCTATCAGAAGAGATGAATAACCATGAGCAAAATAGCGAGGAAAGAGAATAGCAAAAAAGATTGACAACAAAAATAGATAGCTGTCAATCTTAATTTTTTTATTTTTTGATTAGTCCTTCTTTAACTAGGAAATCATGAGCAACAGCCCCAGCTTCTTTTCCTTCAACAGAGACTTGGTAATTCATGTCTTGCATTTGACTTTCGGTAATTTTACCAGCTAATTGGTTTAGAATCTTTTCCAATTCAGGATGTTTTTGGATTAGAGCCTTTTTCATTAGTGGAGCACCTTGATAAGGAGGAAAGAGATGCTTATCATCTTCCAAAACTTTAAGATGATATTTTTTCAATTCAGCATCTGTTGAGTAGGCATCTGTTATTTGAATATCATTAGCTTTGATCGCTTGGTAACGAAGAGCGGGCTCCATTGTGGAAACTGGTAAAGTGAGGCCATATTTACTTTGTAATCCTTTATAACCATCGGCCCTATCCTTAAATTCCAAGGTAAATCCGGCCTTTAATTGGCCTTGATAAGCTTGTAAGTCTGAGATTTTTGTAAGGCCCTTTTCCTTAGCTAATTCTTCTGGCACAGCTAGAGCATAAGTATTTTGATAAGCAAAAGGCTTCAATAAAACCAAATTGTCCTGTTTAGCGATGCCATTCTTAGCATCAAGGTAAACTTTTTTAGGATTGGTAGACAAGTCCGTTTTACTTGTCAAAAGACTTGACGTTATGGTTCCTGTGAATTCAGGATAAATATCAATATCTCCAGACTTAAGGGCTTGGTAAAGAAAACTGGTTTTACCAAAATTCGACTTAACTTCTACTTTCAAATCTGACTGGTCTTCAATTATTTCCTTATAAATATTGATTAAGACTTCTGGCTCAGCTCCTAATTTCCCAGCAATGACTAGTGTTTCGGATTTTTTTGTAAAATGAGATACTATCTTGGGACTATAAGATAGCAAGAGCCCAAAGACAATTACAGCAAAAGCCAATAGAATTTTTTTAAGAGAAGCTTTTTCTAAATAGTGCAGAATGCTGTTAAATAAAATCGCTAAGAGAGCAGATGAGACAGCCCCAATTAGAATTAAATCTGTATTGTTCCGGTCAATCCCTAAAAGAATAAATGATCCTAGTCCACCAGCTCCAATTAAGGAAGCTAAAGTCGCTGTACCAATAATCATAACAGCGGAGGTTCTGACGCCTGACATAATAACTGGCATAGCAATAGGAATTTCGAACTTTTTCAATCTTTCCCATTTAGTCATCCCAAAAGCTATACCTGCTTCAACCAAACTAGGTTCAATTCCGTTCAAGCCGGTAATCGTATTTTGAATAATGGGAAAAATAGCATATATTACTAAAGCAGACACTGCTGGAACGGTACCGATACCCATTAAAGGAATAAAGAGGCCCAGAAGCGCTAAAGATGGAATCGTCTGAAAAATGCCTGTAATTTGTAAAACAATATCGGACCAACGCTTACTTTTACTTAAAAGACTAGCAAGTGGAATGCCAATCAAAATAGCAATTAAAAGAGCAATTAAAGAAATTTGCAGATGCTCTGCTAGGGCCTTAGTCCAATCAGGAAAACGTTCTTGGAAGGTTCTTATAACACTAGTCATTTGTGTCACCTCCAAAAAGACTGGCTACAAAGTCGTTTGTCGGGTTCGCCATGATAGCTTCTGGAGTATCAACTTGGATAATTTGCCCTTTATCAAGAATTGCAACACGATCCCCTAACTTGGTGGCTTCTTTGATATCGTGTGTTACAAAAACAATAGTCATGTCGAATTCACGATGTAAATCAAGCATTAAATCCTGTAGTTGCTTTTTCGAAATAGGATCTAAGGCTGAGAATGGCTCGTCCATTAGTAAAATCTTAGGATGTGAAATAAGGGCGCGGACGATCCCTACCCGTTGCTGCTCCCCACCAGACAAATCCTTTGGATAACGATGCATATAGTCCTCAGCGGGTAAGTTTACCTTATTCAAGAAATCTTTTATTCGTTGCAGTGTTTTTTCTTTTGTCCACTTTTTCATTTCAGGAATAATAGCAATATTTTCGGCAACAGTTAGATTGGGAAAAAGAGCAATTTGTTGTAAGACATAGCCGATTGAAAGGCGCATTTCGCGCAAGTCCAATTCATTTTGCGGGGTCTTATTGAGTAAAATTTGGCCCGAACTTGGCTTTACCAGACAGTTTATCATTTTTAACAGTGTTGTTTTGCCTGAACCGCTTGACCCTACTAAAACAAAAAACTCACGGTCCTTAACTTGAAAGCTTTGCTCTTGTAAGACCAAAGTATCCCCAAATTGTTTTGAGACTTTATTAAAACGTATCATATCTTCTCCATTTTTGTCTTCAAAGCATATAGTTCCTTCTTAAAACATTAAAAGTAAGCTACCAGTAGCTCCTAAATCAAGAGGCCCTTTATCTCAATGAATAATAAGAAGGCATTTCTTAAATTTTCTCGTAACTAGGATTAGTCAGCTATGTATTAAAGACTATTTTACCATTTCTACTTGTCTTCTCCTAATAAAAGAACATATCCTCTTCTTAGCATTTGGTTAATTAAAATTATTATATATGCCATCAGGGGAATAGTCTAATACTTTGCCTAATGTAAGCATAAAAACCAAGTTTTGAATCAAGAGCATGCTCACTCAAAACTTGGTTTTAATTTTTCAAATTAACCCTAATTTTTTAAAGGCCTTGTAAAGTCCATCTTCTTCGACATCATCTGTCACCATATCTGCCATTGCTAAGATCTCGGGGCCTCCGTTTCCCATTGCTATACCAAGGTTACAATAGTCTAACATAGGAATATCAATCTTAGCATCACCAAAAGCAATGGTATCTTTCTTATCAGCTTGTAGGTGTTCTAATAAAACATCAATAGCATGCACCTTGGTAACACCCTTGACTCCTAAGTCTCCAAATAAGGCTGTTTCACCACGCCCACCCCAAGTGTTAGCTTCTAAATTAGGAAACTCTATTATCGACTCTAAGTGATCTTGATAGTCTCTTAAAATAAAAGATACTTTATTTAAGTCATCACGATATAAGGGGCCTCCATATACCAACCCATGTAAGGCATCTTCCACTTCTAAATCAGCAACTTCTTCGGTTCTTTTACCTTGACGCATAGAATAGATTCTCATAACTGGACGTGCTACTTCGTGAAACTTTTCGCTCGCAAAAAGTCCATTATTTGATTCTAAATAGAATTCTAATCCTCGCTCATGTAACCAGTCAACAATATGTTTAGCTTCCTTCAGGGGAATTAACTGATGCATAATCACTTTATTATGGTGTTCTACATAAGCCCCATTACCACCAATCATGCCATCAATTCCTATCTCCCAAATATCTCTTTGTATTTCAGCACGACTGCGGCCTGTACAGACATAGATTAGGTGTCCCTTTTTTCTAGCCTGTCTAATGGCATAAACTGCAGATTTAGGAAGCTTATTTTCGTAATCAAGCAGTGTCCCATCAATATCTAAAAAAATAATTTTTCGAGTCATTTTGTCACCTCTTCCTACTTTACAATGCGATTATACTATGATGATACTTGGACAAACTAGTCTTTTAATCAGTACTTCTAATACTATTCTCTGCTCTTTTCCATAAGCGCATTAATTGCATTTTAAAGCTATTCTCGTTACTATGGATTTATGAAAAAAACACAAGCTATTCTCGCTATTTTCTCAGATAAAAATATTTTTCAACAAGAATTCTTTAAAACACTTTCAAGTTATTACTCTGAACTTTTCGAGATAACACTTGCTTCGTCATCATCTGATTTTAATATCACCAAATATGATGGCATCTTCTCTTTTGTAGAACTTGAAACAGACCACCCCATTTTCTATTTTTCAGAACAATTAACACCTAAAGCTTTCTTCATTACAGAAGGGCGTTTAAAAGAGGGACAAATAATTCTAGAGCTCAGCTCCGCCTTAAACCAATTTTACCAAAGTATCAGTCAATCCTTATGGGATTTATTTCCTTATCAAATTCGACTGTCGGATAAAAGTGGTAACTTCATATACCATAACCATCAATTTAACAGTAGCTTTTTTGAAGATGAAGAAGAGAATTTGGAAGCTTGGATCTATCGTCAATTTAAAGGTAGCCACGAAAATCAAACTAAACATTTTCTCCTTCCGACTGCTTCCTTAGACCATATCTATTTTCAGTCATATTATAGTCTAACCAACAAAGATGGTCACTATCTCGGCACGATAGACATTGTGCAGGACTTAAAACCTATCCTCGCCCAATACCTCGAAGAAACGGCACAAGCCATCGTTGGCTGGTCAGATGTGACATCAGGGCCCTCAATCTCAGATAATCTTTAGTCATAACAAATTAAGGATACTACTAATATAGCCATACTGTCTTTTACCAGTATGGCTATATGTTTTTAATCTCTATAAACAGGCTGTGGCCCATAAGTTTGCGAAACAGGCATTATTTCAATCCGATTAATATTAACATGGTCTGGTTGAGAAAGAATCCAAGAGACTGTTTTAGCAATATCAACAGCTTGTATGGCATGTGCTCCTTGATATAATGCATTCACGCGTTCCTGGTCGCCATTAAAACGGACAGTTGAAAATTCTGTACCTTCACACAATCCTGGTTCAATATTGGAAACCCGAATCTTTGTTCCCGCTAAATCAGCACGTAAATTGAGTGAAAATTGTTTAACAAAAGCTTTACTTGCACCATAAATATTGGCTCCAGGATAAGGAATTGTTCCTGCTGTTGACCCTATATTAATGATTGTACCAGTATTTTTAGCAACCATTTTAGGTAATAAGTGATGAGTTAGATAGGTTAAACCTACGATATTAGTATTAATCATGGTCATCCAATTGGCAAAGTCCGCTTCTTGTGCCTTATCAAGACCTAAAGCCAGTCCTGCATTATTAATTAAGATATCAATCACCTGCCAGTCAATTGGCAGCTTTTTTAAGGCAAGGTCAATTAAGTTAGTATCTGAGACATCCATTTGTAAGGCTAGGAACTTTTCTGCCCCAAAGTAGGATTCCATCTCACGTAATTTATCAATACGTCTTGCTGCGCCAATGACACGGTAACCATCTGCAATTAACTGGTAAACTATTTCTTTGCCAAATCCTACCGAAGCGCCTGTTACTAAAGCAATTTGTTTTGTCATCTTGTTAATCCTCCTAAAACAAAAGTAAAACTCTGTTACCATTAACAAAGTTTTACTCTTTATAGTTGAGATACTTATTCAGCTTCAAACTTTCCTAAAGCTTGTGCTGCTGTAATAATACCTAATTTGTAGATATCTTCTGCACTAGAGCCACGAGACAAATCATTTACCGGTTTATTCAAACCTTGAAGGATTGGACCAATAGCATCAAACATACCTAAACGTTGTGCAATTTTATAGCCAATATTACCAGATTGCAAGTCAGGGAAGACAAAAGTATTGGCTTGACCAGCAACATCAGAGTCAGGAGCTTTAATAGCTGCCGTTTCAGGTACAAAGGCAGCATCAAATTGCAATTCCCCATCTAAAGCAAGGGAAGGATTTAAGGTTTTTGCGATTTTTGTCGCTTCTGCTACTTTATCAACTTGGGGAGCCTTACCTGACCCTTTCGTTGAGAAACTGAGCATGGCTACTTTAGGTTCAATATCAAAGATTTCAGCTGTTTCGGCAGTATTAACCGCAATTTCAGCTAATTCTTGGGCACTTGGATCAATGTTAATAGCGCAGTCCGCAAAAATATAACGTTCATTTGTATTTTCACGATTCATCAAGAAAACACCTGATGTCCGTGAAATACCTGGTTTTGTTTTAATGATTTGAAGAGCAGGACGCACGGTGTCAGCTGTTGAATGGATAGCACCTGAAACCATACCATCTGCAAGCCCCATTTTTACCAACATAACACCAAAATAGTTAACATCTTTGAGCATTTTATCAGCATCTTCCATTGTTGCTTTACCTTTACGAATAGTGACAAATTCTTTTTTCATTTCTTCGAATTCAGGATAGTCAACTGGATTAATGATAGCATAGTCTTGGTCAGCAAAACCTAGTTTTGTGAGTAAGGCTCTAATCTCATCAGCCTCACCAAGAATAATTGGTTCTACCAAACCCTCAAATTTAAGACGTGCCGCTGCACGCACAACACGCTCATCATTTCCTTCAGGGAAAACAATTTTAACGTGTTTTCCTACAACTTTTTCTCTTAAACTACCAAACAAGCTTCTAATACTCATTTTTTTAATACCTCATTTTTTATTTCTGTAAATCTATGATAACGTTCTCAAAGTCATCTGTCAAATGAATTGTATGTTGGCTTACATTTTCAGTAAACGGATTGTGAAAACTCAAAAAATGGCAATGCAGTGCTTGCCTTGTGATTCCGAGATCAAGTCGTCCACCATAAAGGTCATCACCAAGTAAGGGAAAACCAATATGCGAAAAATGAACCCTAATCTGATGTGTTCTTCCTGTATGGAGCTTAATATCAACCAAGTGAACATTTTCCGCATAGCGACCCACAACTTGGTAGGATGTTCTAGCATACTTACCCATGGGGTCAACGGTACGGGTAATAATACTATCTTTTGAGCGACCAATTGGTGCAATAATTTCCCCTTGATCTGGCAATTGTCCATCTCCAGATACCAAAGCAAAGTAGCGCTTTTCTATTGCTCGAGCTTGAAGTTGTTTATCAAGTCGGGCATGGGCATAGCCGTGCTTAGCAAAAAGCATCAAGCCACTCGTATCACGATCTAAACGAGTTACAATGTGAACTTGCTTATTAGGATAATCCTGTTCTACATAATACCCTTTAATAAAATTAGCAATAGTATTAGAATGAATAGCACTAGGAATACTGGCATAACCCACTGGTTTATTAATAACTAAAAAATGGTCGTCTTCATAAACAATGTCCAAAGGATGAGAGATCGCCTCTAATTTCTCAAAAGGCCGTTCATTTGGTATTGTAATACTAACTATATCACCAATATCCAATAAGTAAATGGCATTACGTTCAATACCATTTACTGCAATACGACCACCCTTATATTTAACTTTTGCCAGTAAACCTTTTGATACATCATGACTTTTTAGTAGCGTCTTCACTTTAGTTCTACGATCTGCTATAAATTCAAACTTCATGAGTCCAATTCACCAATAAAAGCATCTTGTACTCGTTCCCAGAAACTAGTATGGCTCGGCGTTGATACAAAATGAATTTTTTCGCTGTCAATGTAATATTGAGCTTTAACGACATTTTTCAAATTATAGGTTTTATTATCAACGGACACAGTATAAATACCTGTTCGTTGTGGTACAATTTCTATCATTTCTTCTTTAGGGATAATTAAAGAGGAACCAACTGTTCGGAAAACAAGATTATTGAGGCTTGATATTTCTGTTAATTGAAGGGCTTCTATAGTTGGATGAAGAATCGCTCCGCCAAGAGATTTATTATAGGCTGTACTGCCTGTCGGTGTCGAAATAGACATGCCATCACCACGAAAACTTTCGAACCGGACATTATTAATATAGACATCTGCAACCATCGTTTTTTCAATACGTTTAATGGTTGCTTCGTTCAAAGCTCTCGCTTTTATAATGCGACCGTTTTCCAGAGTCAAAACAATCTTAAGGATAGGATAAGATACTTTATCTCCCTTATCTTCTCGTAGATTTTCAATAAGTTTATCAATTTCAAAGTCACGATAGTCAGTGTAGAATCCTAAATGACCAGTGTGAATACCGACAAAACGAACAGAATCAAGTTCGTTTTCATACATATGGAAGGCCGACAATAACATTCCATCACCGCCAATTGAGATAACCACATCAGGTTTTTTCTTGGTCAGATAAAAATCGGGATCATCTCTAAAGACGGCAAAAAGTTTTGAAGCGACACGTTTGCTTTGGTATTTGCCATTAGCTATTATGGCAACTCGTATCACATTATCTGTATAATTCATCTGTGTCATCACTGTTTCCTACACCATCACTTACGTTACGACTTCCCGGATCAAAGAGAAGTTGAGCTTCTCTAATATCATCACGAATCTTCCGCATTTCTTCATCTAGCTCAAGAGCAATTTTAGCGGTCCGAGAAAGGCGCTTTTTAATCTCTTCTGGGAATTCACCCTTATATTTATAATTGAGAGAATGTTCAATGGTTGCCCAAAAGTTCATTCCCAATGTTCTAATTTGGATTTCGGCTAAAACTTTCTTTTGCCCATCAATGGTGTCGACTGGATACTCAACAACAACGTGGTAAGAACGATATCCACTTCTTTTCATATTACGAATGTAATCACGTTCGTAAACGATAGTCATATCTTGCCTTTGCCTTAAAAGGTTCAAAACTTCATCAATGTCATCGACAAATTGAACCATAATGCGCAATCCTGCAATATCTTGGATATCCTGAGCAATATTTTCTTCAAGGACACCTCTGAGTACCATTTTTTGTTTAATACTCTCCACAGATTTAACGCGACCTGTTACAAATTCAATTGGAGAATAGCGATTTTGTTTTCGAAACTGTTTACGAATACCTCGTAATTTGATTTTAAGTTCACCTACCGCCTGAATATAGGGATCAAGGAAATCTTCCCAGTCAACTGCCACAGCTTACTCCTTTCTTGTCAAAGCAGAAACTTTGATATAAAATTGAAATAACAACTTATTATAGCATAAAATAGCATAAAAGGAAGGTAACATGTCTAACCTAGAAATCGAATATAAAACTCTGCTCACTAAAAAAGAGTACCAAGGCTTACTCAAGCAACTATCACATGTAACCCCTGTCGTGCAGACTAATTATTATATGGACACCCCTAATTTCGACCTGAAAGCTCATCGCATGTCCCTGCGAGTCCGCACATTTGCCGAACAGGCTGAATTAACACTGAAAGTTCCGGAAACTATCGGTAATAGGGAATACAATATTGACTTATCTTTGATTAGTGCAAAAAAAATAATAAAAACGGGTCATTTTCCCCAAAGTAGTATCAAAACCCTTATCGAGACAGAAGGTATTGATGTTTCAAAAATAGAAAACTTTGGTTACTTAACAACTACTCGCCGGGAAACCATTACTCCTATTGGGAAAATGGCTTTGGATTGTAACCACTATGCTTCTATTATTGACTATGAGTTGGAACTTGAAGTTCAAAATGCTGAAAAAGGCCAAGCTGATTTTGAACGATTTTTAGAAGAAAATCACATCTCCTTTAAGTATGCCAAAAGTAAAGTTGCGCGTTTTAGCAATACCCTCAACTCTTGAAAATATTCTCGACAGAAAAATGCAATTTTTCTGTTTTTTTGATAGAATAGTACTGTCAATTTAGGAATTGAATGGAATTTTATGCAAATTCACATTCTAAAGAAGATATAAGGAGCTACCATTATCATGACTGAACGATATGCTGATAAGCAAATCAAACTATTTTCACTCACCTCAAACTTACCAATCGCTGAGAAAATTTCCAAAGCATCTGGCATTCCATTAGGGAAAATTTCCTCACGTCAATTTTCAGATGGTGAAATCATGATCAACATTGAGGAAACTGTCCGAGGAGATGATATTTATATTGTTCAATCAACAAGTTTTCCTGTTAATGATAACTTATGGGAACTACTCATCATGATTGATGCTTGTAAACGAGCTAGTGCTAATTCAGTCAACGTTGTCTTGCCATATTTTGGCTATTCTCGCCAAGACCGGGTTTCAAAATCACGCGAACCTATTACAGCTAAGCTAGTTGCTAATATGCTAACCAAAGCTGGTATTGATCGCGTCCTTACTTTAGATTTACATGCTGTCCAAGTACAAGGCTTCTTTGATATTCCCGTTGATAACTTATTCACAACGCCGCTTTTTGCTGAACATTATGAGGAAAAAGGTTTGTGTGGTGAGGATGTCGTTATCGTCAGTCCTAAAAATTCTGGTATTAAAAGGGCTAGGAGTTTAGCTGAACTCTTAGATTCACCTATTGCAATTATTGATTATTCAGAGGATGAAACTGAGCGTGAAGAAGGCTACATCATTGGTGATGTTGTTGGTAAAAAAGCTATTCTCATTGATGATATCTTGAATACAGGTATCACTTTTGCAGAAGCAGCTAAAATTTTAGAACGCGAAGGCGCGACTGATATCTATGCGGTTGCTAGCCACGGTCTATTTGCTGGTGGTGCAGCTGATATTTTAGAAGCAACCCCGATCAAAGAAATTCTTGTTACTGACTCTGTCCTAACTAAAAACCGTAAACCTGTAAATGTCAACTACCTTACAGCTAGTGAACTAATTGCGAAAGCTATTATCAATATCCATGAAAGAAAACCATTAAGCCCACTTTTTGCCTACCACCCAAATGAAAAAAATAATCCTATCTATTTTGATAATGCAGCGACAACACCTTTAAGTGATGCTGTTATCAGAAGTATGACTCAAGTCATGACCACTACTTTCGGTAATCCCTCCAGTGTCCATTCTTTCGGACGATCTGCTAGTAAAATTTTACGAACTTGTCGTCAAGAAATTGCTGACCTCCTTGACGTTGAAAGCCGTTCTATCATCTTTACCTCTGGAGGAACTGAAAGTAATAATACTGCCCTTAAAGGCTATGCCCTTGCTAATCAGCACAAAGGGAAGCATTTAATAACAACTGCCATTGAGCACCACTCAGTACTTCACACAATGGCTTATCTAGAAGAACGTTTCGGCTTTGAAGTCACTTACTTAAAACCTATTGATGGACACATTACATGTCAACAGGTTCAAGATGCCTTGCGTGATGATACTATTATGGTTAGTATGATGGCTGCTAACAATGAAACTGGGGATTTATTACCCTATCAAGAAGTAGCCAAAAACTTGAAACAACATCAAGCAATCTTTCACCTTGATGCTGTTCAGATAATTGGTAAGGTTCCCATTAACCCCAAAGAGCTGGGAATTGATTTTTTATCCGCCTCTGCCCACAAGTTTCATGGCCCAAAGGGTGTTGGTTTCCTCTACTGTGGCGGCCAACATTTTGACCAGCTTTTACACGGTGGAGATCAGGAAGAAAAAAGACGTGCTAGTACCGAAAACCTTATTGGTATTGTCGGAATGGCAAAGGCCTTGCAAGAGGCTTATAACAATATGACAGAAAATTTTCAACACGTTGAGACCCTTGCAAACACTTTAATTACTAATCTTTCTGATAGCAACTACTACTTATCAAAATCAAAAAACTCGCTTCCACATGTTATCAATATTGGCTTTCCTGGTCAACAAAACGGACTCTTACTTACACGCTTAGACATGGCAAATATTGCTATTTCTACAGGCTCTGCTTGTACTGCTGGTACAGTTGAACCAAGTCACGTTTTAGAAGCCTACTATGGCAAAGAGTCTGCTCGACTAAATGAAGCCATCAGAATTTCATTTTCTGAACAAAATACACTTGAGGAAGTTCAAACCCTCACAGAAGAATTAAAAACTATTTTAGGAGTATCAAATGGCATTTGAAAAAGAAATTGCTTTACCAGACTGTCGGTACAAATATGAAATAAGTCCCAAAATTAAAAAATACACTCTAAGAGATACAACTTTTTCAGTCACAAAAGTAGGACACTATGAATTGACACGCCTTTTAGAGGAAGTCCCAAACTCTGGTGATGGCTTCCCATTGAAAATTACGATTAATAAAGAGCTCAACGCTTTTAAATTAGCCATTACAGATCAGTCTGGCTTACGTATGGTGAATATTTTCAAGTCAGAAAAACATAAAATATTACAAGATAAGTTTTACTTTTTAATGGATAGCTTAGTCGAACGTGATATCTTTACCAAGAAAGCAAACTAAGCTCTTACCTATGAGTTTAAATGGCTTAAGAAAATTCCCTTTTTATTATTCATGTTATAAAAGAGCCTTCTGTAAAAGAAGGTTTTTCTTATAAGTAAGCTAACTAGGAATATTTAGCCCTATCTAGTAGATTAAAGTTGCATTTTTCACAAAGTATTTGTTACAATAGTATCATGAAAGATACTGAATAATAAACAAAGGAGCAAAACAATGGTAATTGATAAATCTATTCCAAAGGCAACAGCTAAGCGCTTGTCTTTATATTATCGCATTTTCAAACGCTTTTATGCCGATCAGATTGAAAAAGCAAGTTCTAAACAAATCGCAGATGCAATGGGAATTGACTCTGCGACTGTCCGTCGCGACTTTTCCTACTTTGGTGAATTGGGACGCCGCGGATTTGGATATGATGTTTCAAAATTGATGAACTTTTTTGCTGATCTCTTGAATGATCATTCGACAACTAATGTCCTTATTGTAGGTTGTGGTAATATTGGTCGTGCGCTACTACACTATCGCTTCCACGATCGTAATAAGATGCAAATCTCAATGGGTTTTGACGTCGATAATCATCCCATGGTGGGAACAACTACCGCTGACGGAATTCCAATTTATGGCATGTCTACATTAAAGGAACATGTTGAAAAAACAGATATTGAAACAGCTATTTTAACTGTTCCAAGCGTACAGGCACAAGAGGTGGCTGATCAGCTTATTGCTGCAGGGATTAAAGGAATCCTAAGTTTTTCACCGGTACATTTACAGGTGCCAGCTGATGTTATTGTACAATATGTTGATTTAACAAGTGAACTACAAACCTTACTTTATTTTATGAATCAAGCAAATAAGTAAGATAGCGTCCATTAGCAACTGAAAAGCTCAATGACAATCATAAACTCTTCACAAATTTTACTTTATTCCAAGAGTTTATTCACAAAAAAGATTGGTTTTTTCACGAAAACTATAATAATTATTTTTTCCAACAATTATGTGGTCAAGACAAGCAATTCCGATTTGATCACATAATTGTTTTATGTTTTTTGTGAAGTGATAATCATTTTCACTTGGGTTTACCAAACCCGAAGGGTGATTATGAACAATAATCATACTTGTCGCCATATTTCGACACGCATAATGCAGAATTTCCCTTGGCTCTGCTATTGAACGTCGAACACTTCCAATAAAAATAGTCTTCTCTTCAATAACCTTATTTTGAGTGTCTAAGTACAATGCTACTAAATGTTCTTGTTCTTTATCTCCCAACTGTTTGATCATTTTCTTAGCAATTTGAAAGCTAGACAAAATTTGATATTGGCTAGTTTGTTCAGATTCTTGGATTCTTCTGGCGAATTCAAGCATTGCTTTTAACTCAATTGATTTTACATTGCCAATTCCGACTAGTTGTCGTAACTCTTGTAAAGACATTTTTTTAAAATCGGATAATGATGAGACTGTGTTTAAGAGGGTGGCGGCTAGCTCCATAACATGTTTATCCTTGTTACCAGTTCTCAGTATGATGGCTAAAAGTTCTTGATTACTGAGTTGCTCGGCTCCGTTGCGAACTAACTTTTCTCTAGGTAGTAAACTTTCTTTCTCGAGTTTAATGGAATACATTGTAACACCTCCATTTATATTATTCGAAAAAAGCAAACTTTTTTGATGCTAAACTATTTCTGTTACGTTAACAATAATGTTATCCTTTCATACAAAAAAGAACCTCGTTTTAGGAAACTTGGTTCTTTTTGATAGCCTGTTTTTTATCGATATTATCTTTAATCATTTGATAAAAGGTTGCTGCTAGAGGAACAGCAATAATCATTCCTACAATACCTTTAAGTGATGCTCCTATAGTAATAGCCATTAAAACCCACATACCAGGAAGTTTTATAGAACTTCCTACTACCCGCGGATAGATCAGATTTCCTTCGAACTGTTGAAGAATAACGATAAAAATAACAAAGAAAATAGCTTGCGAAAGAGATTGTGTCATAATTAGTATAAAACCAATTGTAACACCTATATAAGCACCTACAACTGGAATAAGGGCGGTAAAAGCAACTAAGACTCCTATAGTAGCTGCAAAAGGGAGTTTAAAGAGGAACATCCCTAGTGCCGTTAAGCTTCCTAAAATCACTGCTTCGATAGTTTGTCCGACGAAAAAGCCATGAAACCGATTATGCAATAATCCCACAATATAATGAATGCGTTGGGCGTAGATTCCAGTATAAGTATCAACTAAAATATTGCCTTGACGACAAAGTTGTTCCTTATTACCTAAGACATAAAATGAGAAAACAAAAGCCACAAAGACATTAATAATAGCTGAGGCAATCACTGTCATCGATGTTAAGATGCTCGTTAGAAATGACAAGAATTGTTTTAACAACTGTTGGCTATAATTGCTGACTGTTTGTGTGATTTTGGCATCACCACCAAAATAATGAATCACTTTAGCAATTATTTTATTGTGACTTAAATCATGAATATACTGTTTAACAGATCCTGTATCAAAAGACAGCATCATATTTATACTAGCAATCAAATCGGGAATGACTATGGAAACAATCCAAAAAAACAAAGCAATAAAGGTTGCGTAGGCTAAAATCATCGCAATCCCACGCCTTAAGTGAAAAAAACGATTGGTTTTCACAAGACGATTCAAAAGATTTTCATAGGCAGTCATGACAATATTAATAATATAGGCCAAGGCTGCTCCATAAAGAAATGGTAAGCTTGTTTTAATAACTGTTTGGATGATATCTGTTCCCTTATCCCAATTAGCTTGAATCGTAAAACAGATGAGAAAGGCTGCGACAATATACAAAACATGTTTCTTTTCAAATTGCATAAAAACTCCTTTCACTCATTATACACTAAAATGATAAAATGAACATCCGAGGCAGATCAAAAAGAATGACAGTTGGTTTTGTCCCGATTAAGAAACTTTCCAACTGCCACTCCTCTTTCTCTTTTTTTTCTAATAGCAAAGCCAGTTTAGATTACTAAGGTGAGTAACCATTTAGCAAGACCTTCTTAGCCTTACTGTGCAACTATATCTTAAAAATTAGTTTAAATCTGAACCATTTGAAGCAATAACTTTTTTATACCAATTAAATGATTTTTTCTTAGAACGTTTAAGGGTGCCATTTCCATAGTTGTCACGATCAACATAGATGAAGCCATAACGTTTTTTCATCTCGCCTGTTCCTGCTGACACAAGATCAATTGGTCCCCAAGTGGTATATCCTAAGACTTTTACCCCATCTTCTGTGATAGCATCGCGCATGGCTTCAATGTGTTGCCGTAAGTAGTCAATGCGATAATCATCTGCAACATAACCATCTTCATCTGGAATATCTACAGCACCAAGTCCATTTTCAACAACAAATAGAGGTTTCTGGTATCTGTCATAAAGATCATTTAGCGTAATGCGAAATCCTAGTGGATCAATTGCCCAACCCCAGTCACTTGTTTTTAGATAAGGATTATCTGAAGAAGCTAAAAGATTAGCTTCAGATTGATTTGTTTTTTGAGCTTGTGCTGCACGGCTAGCATAGTAAGAGAAGGACACAAAATCAACCGTATTTTCTTTTAGAAGTAGCTCATCCTCTTCTTCAAAAGTTAGCTTGATACCTTCGCGTTCAAAGAATTTCAAGGCATATTCTGGGTATTCTCCTCGTGCTTGAACATCAATGAAGAAGTAATTTTCACGGTCTTTTTCCATAGCCGCCCAAACATCTTCAGGTTTAGGTGTTAATGGGTAGAATTTACCAGCTGCTAACATACAGCCAATTTGATTCTCTGGATCTACTTCATGACCAATTTTTGTTGCTAAAGCTGAGGCCAGTAATTCATGATGGGCTGCTGTATAGAGTACTTGATTACGGTCTTCACCTTCTTCAAAAGTCACCCCAGCTCCCATAAATGGAGCATGCAGGAGAATATTGATTTCATTAAATGTTAACCAGTATTTAACGAGTCCCTTATAACGTTTAAATAAAACAGTGACTAAGTTCCCATAAAAGTCGACCAATTTCCGATTACGCCAACCACCATATTCTGTTACTAAATGCATGGGGATATCAAAATGGGTAATGGTGACTAAAGGTTGGATTCCATATTTATGACATTCTTTAAAAACTTCTTCATAAAAGCTTAAGCCAGCTTCGTTAGGTTGGCTTTCATCTCCTTTCGGGAAAATGCGGGACCAAGCGATTGACATACGAAAGGTTTTAAAACCCATCTCAGCAAACAAAGCAATATCTTCTTTATAACGATGATAAAAATCAATGGATTCTTTAGCTGGATAGAAATACCCTTCTTCAAAATGAAACATTTTACGTTTACCAGTGATAACATCAAGACGAGCCTCGCCAACTGGTGATAAGTCAACGTTAGCTAATCCGCGGCCATCAAGATCAAAAGCACCTTCTAATTGGTTGGCAGCAGTTGCGCCACCCCATAAAAAGTTATTAGGAAATTGTTTTGTAGACATTATTTTCTCCTTTTTATATAGTAAGTTAGTGGACCATAAAAATAACAATAAGTGTATAAATAACCAAGTTCACAACAAGTGACAGTGAAATAAACGTTGCCGAAAATAATTCATCCTCTTCAGAATTAAAAATAGGAGAAATTATTGCTGGCAATGCAAAACCCGTTGGACACATAAAATATATTAGAACAGCCAACTTAAAATGATCATTAGGCATAAATTTGGGAAAGAGGATGAAAAATCCAAGAATAACAAGGCTATAAAAACTAAAACGAACAACAATTAATTTTGCCAAAGGCCTAATCGTTTTTAGGTTTATCTTCAAATCATAGCCGAGTATAAAAAGAATCAGCCCTGCAATAGGAGCCGTTGCTCGGCCAATGATTCCTTCATAAGCTGGTATCATGGGACTTGTTACGATTATCTCTGGCCAATGACACCTATTACCTACTAAGCCTAGAAAAATTGCAATTACAAATGGGTGTTTCATAATAGAAAACACTAATTCTTTATTACTGGCCGATTGGCAGCTGACCTTGATACTAAAACAGGAATAATCAAAAATGCCGTTATAGCACCAGCAATATCAAAGATAACTGTATTACTGGTAACACCAACAATGGATAAGTATAATGGTAGAGCGCCTCTTCCCCCTTCAACTGTCGGAAGTAAGAAGGGAGCAAAATGCGACTGCGCTTCCCCAATAAAAACTCGTAACCCCTTTCCTACCAGGATTGCCAAGATGAAAACTGCTAGCGTATAAGCAATAATTGGAACAGTAGCCCTCCTTAATTCTGCTTACATCATTAAATGAAAAATTAAAATTGGGAATAAAACTGTAAACATAATAGCGCTTGCGCCATATTTATCTTGTGGGGTAATCCACTTAAAGTATCATACCAAATACCCTAATATCAGCATGAAAAAGACTGGGGCTAAAGTGTTAATGGCTGTCATAGTTAAAATTCGAACTTTCTTTTCATCTGTCAAATATGTATTCTTTGTCCATTGGATTATAAACTGATAATACTCGCATTTTTGTACCATCATAAGCTAATTTTAAAATGGCACAGTTTGACATCCCTTTTGTCAAAATAGGAGCCTCTACTGTCATATGGCGGTAAAATTGGGTTATTGAAGCTCCATGACTGACAAAAAGTGATCTCTCTTCTTCTTTCTCGTCAGCCAGTGCCTTCTTAATAGTCGCTGCCATACGTTGATAGACTTCAACATTGGATTCCCCACCATAGGCCACAAAGTAATCACGATAGCCTGAACCATCCTCCTTAAAAAGATGAGGGTTAAGGTATTCTTGATGACCTTCAAAAGCACCAAAATTCCACTCTTTTAGACCTTTTAAACGGATTAAATCAGTTCGGCCACTTGCAAGTTCAGCTGTGTCGCAAGCCCTTTCTTGTGTAGAAGAATAAACCTTATCAAAGATGATATCCTCTTCTTGGAAGTATGCGCGTGCTGCCTGTGCTTGTTTAATCCCTAAGGCAGTTAAGGGCGAATCACAAGCGCCTTGAATACGACCCTGAGCATTAAATAAAGTTTGACCATGGCGCATGAGATAAAATATTTTTTGCATTTTCTCTCCTCTAAGAACCCTTCTCATTCAGTTTTGGTACCTCCAAAAAAACTTTGGGAAGGGGGTTATCCTTTTGGAATTCCTTGGGCATACCTTAGATAAGAGTACCATTTTTTTAAAACGGTTTCTTGTCTCATACTTTGACTTTCTGATACTATCCTTTGTTTTAGGGATAAAAAAAGACTGAGAATAGACTCAATCTTATTACTCTGTGCTTTAGAAAACAAGCTGCTAAACTTTAATTTTACCACGTCCTAGCTTACTTGCCGTGATAGGGTGTGCAAGTAAGCTAGCTCTATAGGCTTGATAATATCTGGTGTAGTTTTTCATCTTTTTTCTAAAACTTACTTATTGTAAGTAAGGTAACAAGACCCTAGCAACTTTTTCATAACCTTCTAAATTCAAATGTAAGCCGTCCTTAGTTAGCTGAAGATCTAGGGCATTATTGCCATTTTTAAGGGAAGAACTAAGGTCAATAAACTCAATGCCTGGTAGTATATTTAAAGCCTTATTAAGGTAATCGATAGTTTCGTTATTTCTAACTTTAACCGTCTCTTGGTATTGACTAGCCTCTGAAACAGGTAAAACGGATAGGAGATAGATCTTTGTCTCACTATTTTTTCTCTTTACTTCTGCTACAATATCCGCCACCCTATCTTTGATTTCTAAATTGGTCGCACCAAGACCGATGTCATTTGTACCAATAAGAATAAAAGCCTGAGAGGGCTCTAAATCACAGATGTGTTGATCTAAATGAGCAAGCAACCACTTGCTATCAATCCCCGCAATACCTCGGTTATGAATAGGTAAGTCACGCCCTAAAAATTTCTTCATAGGAAAAAACTCGATTAAAGAATCACCTGCAAAGACGATACCACCAGGTTTCACTGCTTGATTAAGTTCTCTATAAGAATCTAAACGATCCATTTGATAAGCTAATAGTTCTTGCGAAACAGTTTCTAACATACGATCCCCCTTTATTTATAGAACTAGTATATCAAAAAGAAAGACTTAGCTATAGCTTTAGGGTGACTTTTCTAAATGAAACCGTTTTAGCATCTCTAAAGCTGATAATTGCTCCTTAATGACAGAAAACCATTAAGAGACAATTTAGTCAAATGTCTTCATCAGGTTAGCCGACTAAGGCTACTAATGTCATTGACATGTTTTTGCTCATTAATCACTCTTCATCAAAGTCTTTATTAGGATTTTTTACTTTGATACAGACTTCAAAATATCGTTCTGTTATAATACTATTACATGATTAGGATATCTAGGAGACTCTAAAATGTTAACGACTGACCAGCAAACTACGAATGAACCCCAACACCATTTACTACCTTATCGTTATTTTCATCAGGAAGTTAAGCATGGACGACCGGATATTTTATTTCACTGGCATCCAGAAATGGAAATCACATATGTTAGTGAAGGTTGCGCACGCTATCATATTGATTATGATTTTTTTAATAGTCAATCTGGTGATATCATCTTAGTCAGACCACATGGTATGCATTCTATTCATCCCATTGCCCAACATCCACATGTAACGGATACCTTTCAATTTCATTTAGATATGATCGGTTCTTCTATTGTTGATCAAGTTAGCCTCCACTACCTGCAACCCTTACAAAATAGCAGCTATAAATTTGTCCATTGTATTAAACCTCATATGGCGGGTTATGATCAGATTAAAACATGTCTTTTATCTATTTTTGCTATTTCTAGAGAAGAAGACCGTCATTTTGAGCTCCTACTAAAATCACGCTTACATGAATTCCTTTATCTTCTTTATTACTATCATTACGTTACCCGTAAACACACAGATGATACTTATCGAAAAAACGAGAAAATCCGTCAACTCATTGACTATATTAACACTCATTATCAGAAACCACTCACCATTGATTTTTTAGCTAATGCTATGGGCTATAGTAAAACCCATTTTATGACGGTTTTCAAACAACATACTGGAACACCTTGCACGGAATTTATCATACAAGTTCGTCTGAGCAAAGCATGTGAGTTACTTATCAATTCTATCCAACCTATCCTTGAAATTGCTAATGAAGTAGGTTTTAATAGCCTCTCTAACTTTAATCGGCAATTTAAAGCTTACTACTTACTGACACCAAGTCAATACCGAAAAAAATACACCAAACCTAAAGTTGGCAGGACAATGATTAACCCACCTAAGTTGCAAAAGAAACCACCTTTTTAAAACAAAAAGGTGGTTTTTGTTATATAACCTAAAAGTGACTACTTTCAGAATAGAGATAAATTTATGAAAAGGTAAGTTTTTGGAAATTTTACAAGCTTCAATATTAGCCACTAACTGTTATAAACACTATGACATCAGTATCCTAAAAGGCTTTTATTGCCAAGTCCGGCAAAAAAAGATTGAAAAAATAATCTCATTTAGACTTTTCTTCAATCTGCATTTTATTATAACTTACTATGCTGTGAATTATCCCACTAGACAATGTAAGCATAAAACCTTTATACGGACATGACTAATTGCCGAATATGTCCCACTTCTGATTCATTGACTACCATAAAAATGGTTGCACCACTCATTAATAAGGTATCACCTGAAACTACTTGAGATCGGCCATGATGTACTTGAGTTGTAATAAGAACATTGTCAGGCAATTTTAAATCTCTAACATAGCGCCCCGCTATATGGTCACTAACCGTTAACTCCACTAATGTTGGTTCAACCAATTCACTCGGTGGCATGATTGGCATTTCTTCTAACATTGCTTCATAGATAGGAGCTCCTTTTAGGAGATCCATTAAAAAGTATGCTACAAAGGTCACTACTGCGATAGCCATTAAAGGTTTTAAATCACCAACCATCTCCGTTACTAAAAGCATGCCAGTTAGCGGTGCTTTTGAAATTGCTGCAAAATAACCAGCCATGCCAAGAACTATGAATAAAGGTAGAAATCCAGGCTCCAATAAGCCGAGATTTTGGAAAAGGAGACCAAAAATTAGACCTAGAAGAGCTCCTAAGGTCAATATTGGAAGAAAAATACCACCAGGTAAACCACTTCCGTAAGAGAGCATGCTGCCAATAAAGCGTAGGATAAAGAATAAACAAACCGTAACTAATGTCGTTTGATTGATGGAGAGCCCAATGATTAAGCCATTCCCGCCACCAAGTAACTGCGGAAAATAATAACCGACAGGGATAATAAGTATAAGAGGAATGAGCCCTTGATATTTTGGAGACAGATGCAGAACACTACATAGCTTGCTAATGTAGTTTGGAATAACTAGGATAATACGCTCGTAGATATATCCTAAACCTCCCAAAACAGCTCCTAAGAGAATTAATAGCCAGTAATGATTCAAATCTAAAAAAGGCATTGCTTTTGGCATAGCAAGAATGGGTTCTAAACCAAAAATATGGAGTGAAATAAAATTAGCAACCAAGCTAGCAACTAAGGCGGTAATCCAGATTAAACGTGAAAAATGATGGTATATTTCTTCCACTACAAAGAGCAAACCTGCAATAGGTGCATTGAAAGCTGCCGACAAGCCCGCAGCTGCTCCACTTGCAATGAGAACTCTTTTTTCTAATCGACTGGATTTTAAAAATGTTGACAATCCCTTTGCTGCCATTGCTCCTAATTGAATTGAGGGGCCTTCTCGGCCTAACATAAATCCCATTGAAATGGCTAGAACTCCCGCTATGAACTTTTTCCAAAGGACAGGCCACCACGTTGGTGCTAATAATCCTTTTAGTTCTCCTTCAACATGAGGTATCCCTGAGCCTTTGATATCCGGTTCAGAAGCAATAAACTGACTAATGACTAGAAGTATTAGAACACTCATAGCAATGATTGCTAGCACTAGACTTGGTTTATCATGCGACATCCGGTAGATAACTACCACAAGATGTGATAACTTTTCAATCAGAAGTCTAAATAAACTAACTATAACACCAGCAATACTACCGACTAAAATACCTCGCCAAACGAACGAAATAATCGATTCATTTGAAAAGGCATATTCATTTTTATGATTTTCCATAAGTCCTCACTTTCTATAAACACTGAACACCTAATATTGTATCAAAGTAAGGAGAAAGATTCTAGTGACGATTAAGATTTTAAAAAATCTAAAAAAAGAGAAATGACATGATCATTTCCCTTTTAATCCTTATTTTATTGAGCTTTACTTGTTTGATTTATTAATTTTTTTATTTTTGGACTTAAAGTAAAAGAGGCTAAAGAAAACTGCAAAAACATACCAAAGATTTGACTGCTTCTCACCTGTTTCAGGGAGAGTCTTCTCTGCTACAGCTGACTGACTTGTTCCTACCAGACTTCCTATATTCTGACTGGCTTTTCCTGGTTTATAGCTATTAACGAGACCTCTTGAATAGGTCTGTACATTTTGATTATTTCTTTCAAATGAAAACTGTACATTTACAGGCAAAGTGTTTGAAGCTTTTTGCTGTGACTGGGCTGAGTTTTCCCAATTCAACGTAAATTGTCCTATTGCCTGTCCTTTTTGTAATTGAATAAGTGCCTGTCCTTTTGTTGGTATCCGTGGATCAATTGACAGACTTAGAACTTGAATACTGTAGTCTGGTAATTTTGCAGCCAAGGCATATATTAAGTCTTCAGCATTCGTGATTCCCCTACCACTAAAGTTAGTTAATTGGACTGGCTTTACCAAATCCTCTTTTTTGATAGGAGTTTTCTGATTTTCTAGCAGTAAGCCTTCTTTTTTCTCTTTTATTTTTAATAGATGCTCGTCTAAGCCGTCATTTAAAGTTTTAGGATCAATCTTAACTTTAAACAAATAGGAAGTATTATTATTAACATAGTCAGAAATAACTACTTTAACATAATCCCCATCTTCAACAACTTTCTCGTAAGCCCATTCAGATTCATTCTGGTGGAAATAATCATCGTATTCCCCATCCTTAATACGGCTATCAACCATATCACCGTTAACAAATAATTTCCAACCGTCTTGGGCATCCTTAATTTTTCCAGCTAAACGCAAGACATTATTTGGGATAGTGATTTCTCCTAATAACTGATCTTCTCTATCTTCTGCATCTAATCCTTCCTTATGGAAATAATGAATATTTGTATTGTGGAAAGTCAATTCTGGAGTATGTGTATCAAGTTTGATGGCATAGCCTTTATTAGAAATAAGTTCATTATTATAATAAGCTTTGACATTTAAGGTGTTTGAACCTTGAAAAATAGGAACCTTTATTTCCTTAAAATGACTATCTTTATAATCTGATTCCTGGTAGTCATACCTTTCTTGCCAGCTCGGAGCAAAAAGACTCTTTTTCTGCTTAGCATTATATAAGGCATTCGTATTAGTTAGAAAAAGGTGCTGTCCTTTTTGCAAATGAATATAATATGTTCTAAAGGCATTTCCATTCTCATCAAAGTCAATATCAACGTCATTAGAAGCTGTAGCTTCTGTATAAGCTGATGTTAGCTTTCCATCGTGAAAATCAGTTCCGTGAGTGAACTCTTTTGGATTACTGTCATTTGTTTCCCACTCCTGACTATCATCTTCCCATTCAGTATCACTATCTGGTTCAATGTCATGTCCCGGTTGAGGGATAAGTTTTTTCTTAGGTTTAAGAACACTTGTCTCAGCAAGTAACGATTTTTTAGTAAGTCTTTTTGACTCTTTCTCTTTGAGGTTGCCTTTTAGAAGTTCCTGTAAGTCGTATTCAACTCTATTTTCACCAAAGTCTTCAACAATTAGGCTATGGCCTGAATAAGCATCACCACTGTTTTTAGGCACATGATAATAACCATCAGAATCCACTTTAAGTTCTTTAATTACTTTATCTTCTGTTACGATAGTAACGTTTTTTAGATGCTTATCTGTAATCGCAAGAAGAACTTCCTTATCGGTATTACGAACAAGACTAACCTTTGGTTTAGTGTTATCAACAGTGAAAGGAATATAGGTCTCTTGCCACGGTCTCGTTTCATCTAATCGTGCCTTAATTCTGATAAAGTATGACCCTTCATTGATAGGTTGGTCATCATTCGTTTTGGCATTATAAAGGCTCCCGTCCCATTCAAGATCGGGATCGTAATCTCCGAACATTGGTTGATAGCGGTCTGGATATTCTTGATAGGCACTTTCCATAAATTTAGGATAATAGTGACCTACTTTCAGAACTTTCAATGTTTTTGCAAGTTTAGGATCAGCTGAATCCGTTATTTCGACCTGAAAATCCTTAGCATGTCTCATAAAGATTAGGCGAAGCTTCATTAGCGCATGACTATCAATACCGCCAAGGGATTGCATCACATAATGACGTGGATCTGCCTCTAGGTTGTTATGATCTTCTTTCCATTTTTGATAGTCAACACCCCAAGGAACATAATCGAAAATTTCAAGGCCTATAGGATAAGCTTTAACGATACCAGTCATTTTCGTTTTGCTACCATCTTGCCATGCAACTGGGTCAACAATTTTTTCCCTATTCCAATCTCCATGGAAGCCTAAAAAAGGAATACTCAAGTCAGCTTGCTCTTTATTAAGTGACTTAAAGTGAATGAAACCTTCTATAAATTCATCCATTTTTGCTTTTCCGACCTTCAAGGTCATAGGAATAGTCATCTGGCTATTTGGTGCAATTCTCACATACCTAGGAGCAAGAAGACTAGCTTCTTCAATTTGGCGAGAATGGATTGTTTTGATAGCTAATGTTTTTTCAAGATTTTGTCTCTTATTCTCATAAGTCACTTTTCCTAAGATTGGACTTGCTTCAAGTTTAAAGAATTGTTCTTTATCAGATAGATTATGCAACACAAGAGAAAATGTTTTTTCCTTGTCTGTGAAGTCCTTAAGACTAATCGCTCCTTTTAAGTTCTCATCTGATAGAAATACCTTAGTCTTCAATGCTTTTAAGAGGTTGACTGCTCCTGCCCCTTGACGCCTTGGAGAGTATGGTAAAAGAGGTTTACCATTTGGTACTGTATGATCAATCAAAACATCAGCAGTATTTTGTAGCAATAGTTTATTGAGCTGAATGAGCGAGATTTTAGTGAAATTTTTGTTCCACTCTGCTTGAAATTGTTTTATGATAGGCAATAGCATAGCACTAGCACCTGCAACATGAGGGGCAGCCATTGAGGTCCCACTATCGTTATAATAACTATTCTCATTACCTGATGAATAAACATTTTCACCGGGAGCAACTAAGTCCGGCTTTAATTCAAGGTCAGGCCTTGGCCCCCAGGTACTGAATCCTGAAATCCCTTTATGCTCAAAGACCTTAGTCAGCTTAGGATCTCGCTCTATGATGAAACGTGAAGACTTCTGAGACTGTTTTTTGAGATAATCGCGGAGCTTCTCCCCATCATTTGCTGAGATACTGATTGCCCATGTCGCTTGGAATAAACCTTTTGAGTCACCGAGTAGGGTACTTCGTATTTCAGGTAAGGTTTTATAATTACCGTATGTAGTGGTAGTTGCAGCATTAACTAAGATAATCCCTTTAGGTTTTTCCTCCATAATTGTTGCAAGTTGCTGGTAAATCTGCTCATTTTTTCGATTAACCAAGACAATTTTGCCACCAATGGTCGTCCCTTCTTTTTTCTGATCCAAGTCAATAATATCAGTATCAAAGCTAATCTGAGCTTGTTCTTTTTGCTTAAATAAGAAATAGTTATGCCAATTGACGTTCTCGTAAGCTAAATCTAAATCTCCTACCTTTAAATGAGGTAAGTGCATGTGAGTATCATAGTAAGCACCGACCCCTAAAACAGAGTCATTTGATGATACAGATAAAAGGGTAGAACTATCTTGAAGTGAGAATTTCTCATCAACTAGGGTATCATAGGAATTTGTCATTGAAGAGGTTCCGTAGTTCCCCATGGCCGCAGCGATAATAATATCTTCTTTTTTTGCTCTTTCTAAAACCTTAGCCCAAATATCATCATTTCGACCTGTTCCTACCTCGCCTATACTCAAACTGATGATGTCTGCTTTTCGGTTCATAGCATCTTCCATTGCAAAGAATTGACTGGAACCTTGGTACCCTTCACTGTTATCTTTACTCCAAGTTCGATAGGCTAAAAGTTGGGCATTTTTAGCCATCCCTTTGAAACCATTTTTAGTGTTCCCGACCAAAACACCTGCAATATGCATACCATGTTCTGTCTGATCATCTTTGATACTAGTATCACCACTAATAGTATCAAAAACATAAGGAACTTTTCTTGTTGCTCCAGAAGCAACCGTCTTTTCTTTTAAATGATGATCACTAATGTCATGATCCAGGTTTAAAGTCTCATGAGTAAGATCAACCCCAGAATCAATTGAAGCAATTAACACACCCCTACCATCTAATTTTTTGTGCTCTTCACTCGTTTCTCCTTGCTTGTGAATAGCATGAGCTTGGTCAATTAATGGCACATTTGAAGGTGTCTCCAAATAGCTATTTTCAGTCTCTATGCTGCTTGTTTCACTTATTTCTTTATGCTTTAGTTCAACTGCGTCAGCATTAATCTCCTCAAGGCTACTAATGCTACCAGTTTGTCTATTACTCGCTGAAGCATTACTTTCACCTCCATAGCTATCTGCTAGAATCGTTGAAGAATTTGTTGTCAAACCAGCAAACAGTAAAAGAATACTAGAATTTAGTAGAATTCTAGTTTGTCTTGCATAAATAGATTTTTTTGTCACCTTAACCCCCTTGTTTTCTAAAATCACTTATTAAACTTTCATCAACTTCAGTTAACTTTAATATTAAATTAAGTATACTTAATTTAATTATACATTTTATCATTTTATTTTCAAGTTAATTTTAAAGGAAAGATATAAAAAATAGGAACAAAAGGATGTGGACATCAATAGTCCTTGTCCTAAGGAGACCTATACAAAAAAACTAGTGCTTAAAGAAGTTTCTTCAAACACTAGTCTATTTAGGAGGAAATATCAAGTAAAGCCAGAAGAGACTTAATCAACAGCTGCTTGGCGAACACTTTTCGCGACTACTTCTGCCACACCTTCCTGAAAGGCATCAGGGATAATATGGGTTGGTGATAGCTCTTCATCTGGTATCAAACTTGCTATCCCTTTTGCTGCTGCTATTTGCATATCAACAGTGATTGTTTTAGCACGCGCATCTAGAGCTCCACGGAATATCCCTGGGAAGGCTAAAACATTATTAATTTGGTTTGGAAAATCGCTTCTTCCAGTTCCAACAATATAGGCTCCAGCAGCAAGGGCTTGATCGGGATAAATTTCAGGAACTGGATTAGCCATAGCAAAGATAACAGGTTTTTCAGCCATCTTAGTAATCCATTCTGCTTTTAAGACACCTGGAGCTGAAACGCCAACAAATATATCTGCCCCTTCTAGAGCATCTTCTAAGCTACCTGACTGAAAGGCTCGATTAGTAAGTTTGGCAATTTCTAAATGATGTGGCGCTAGTTTGTCACCATCCTTTTCATTGATGATTCCAAATTTATCAACAATAGTGACCTGTTTGGCTCCAGCGGCTAATAGTTTTCGGGTAATAGACAGACCTGCCGACCCTCCACCATTGACAACGACTTTGACATCTTCAAGAGTTTTGCCAATTAATTTAAGGGCATTGAAGATGGCCGCCAATACTACTATTGCAGTACCGTGCTGATCATCATGGAATACAGGGATATCACATTCTTCAATAAGACGTTGTTCAATTTCAAAGCACCTTGGAGCCGAAATATCCTCAAGATTGATGCCTCCAAAGGTTGGAGAAAGAGCTTTTACAATGTTAATAATCTCTTCGGTATCATTTGTATCAAGTACAATTGGCACAGCGTCTACGCCAGCAAATGCTTTAAAAAGTGCCGCTTTGCCTTCCATAACGGGCATAGCTGCTAATGCTCCAATATCTCCTAAACCCAGCACTGCTGAACCGTCGCTAACTACTGCAACCGTATTTTTTTTACTTGTTAATTCGTAACCTAGCTCTTTATCATTAGCTATTGCTGTCGAAACGCTTGCAACTCCGGGTGTATATGCAATACTCAAATCACGCTTATTTTCAATAGCCACTTTGGGAATAACTTCGAGTTTACCACCAAATTTTTTTGCTTGCTCTAGGGCTAATTGTCCAAAATCCTTTGTCATTTTCTACCTCTTTTCTATTTGATTATTATTCTTAAGATTGCTGTCATTGTAATAACAGTAATGGCACCACCTAAACGTGTTGCAACTTGTGCGAATGGCATTAAGTTCATTCTGTCAGCAGTGCTTAAGATAGCCACATCTCCTGTTCCTCCCATACCACTTTGACAAGCTGAAATAATACCTGCCTCGACAGGATTCATATTCAAAAAACGAGAAACAAAGAAACCTACAGCAATGACAGTGAAAACAACACTGATAACGATAACAAAATACTGCCAACTTAGCGTTGCTACGACATCCTTAAGTGGAATATAGAGAAGTCCAAGCCCTGCCATCAAAGGGAAAGTAAAGTTACTAGAAATAAACTTGTACAGTTGTTTTGCGCCATTTTGTGTTTCTTGTGGAATAACATTTATATATTTCAAGAAGGCTGCCAGTAAAATCATTAATACTGGACCTGGAAAACCTGTTAAATATTGTAATAACCCACCAGCTATGAAAAGGGAACAAGCTGTTAGAACACCCCCACCCATCAGTTTAACATCTAGAGCACCAGAATGATCTTTGAGAGCATCAGCCATATCTTCACCATGACCAATCTTTACTAATTGACCTTTTCCGGAATACTGAGGATGTTTTTCGCCAAAACGAGATAGTAGGGCCGTACACATAATGGCAAAAAAGTTACCAATGATGGTTGCAGGTATGAGTTGAGCTACTAATTGTTCACTGCCTACGCCTGTAATGGCACTATAGCCCAATGACAAAGGTAAAATACCTTCACCAATACCGCCTGCCAAGACCGGTGTAACAATATAGAATAAAGCATGCTGCCACTCTAATCCTAAAATAACACCAACTAAGGTTCCCACTGCCATCGCACACACCATTCCAAGAAGCATAGGAATGATCATACGAAAAAGTCCTTGAATTAATATTTTTCGATTCATTCCTAAAATACTACCACAGACAAGGCAAGCAATATAGAAATATAGGAAATTGGCATCTTTCATTAAGACTTTAGTAGCTCCTAAAATATTCGGATTTAAGAGATTAAAAAATACCAATATTGAAGGAATGAGTAAAGATAATATGGCCGGACCACCAAAATTTTTCAGTCCAGGAATATTGGCACCAATAGTTCCTAACAACCACCCCATTGTCAGAATGACTGCAAAACCTCCCAGCATATTAACCGGCAATTGTTGAAGCCAGGCCGTAAAAAGGATTAAAGTTGCAAAAACTAGGTAAACTGGTAATGGAACTGAGCCTATTTTGAAGGCTAACCACTTCTTCTGATTTTGTTCTGATGCTTTACCTATGGCATCACTTTCATGACTTATCCCCATGAAACTACCTCCCTTTATTAGTTAACTTTAGTATAAGAGAGATCAATCTTAAGCGGAAGTTTATTTAAGTTCTTTAACTATCTAAAATAATTCAATTTATTTAATTAATTTAAACTAGGTCGAGAACTTCTCCTGTGATATACTCAAATAATAGGAGGATTTATGAGAAGACATCTATCTTTGTGGGCTAGCTTGTCCTTAGTATTGGTAAGTATGATAATCGTAACAGGTTCAATATTTTATGGAATTACGATTCATGAAACTTACCGCTCTATCAAGCAACAAGAAAGCCATCTTTTGACGGCAACCGGGAAAATGTTATCTGAAAATGATCAAATCATTCAAAGTCTTGAAAATAAGGAAACCAATCAATCACTTATTTCCTATACCAAAGCTATTACTAGTGCTTATGACTTAGACTATGTGGTCGTCATGGACATGCAAGGGATTAGATACACACATCCTAATCTTCATAAAATTGGCAAGCCTTTTCAAGGTGGTGATGAGAAGACTGTTTTGAAAGGTAAGGAAGTCATTTCAACAGCTAAAGGCAGTTTGGGAAAATCACTGAGGTATTTAATTCCTGTTAAAAACAGCAGTGGCAAACAAATAGGAGCCCTTGCCGTTGGAATAAAACTAAGGACTTTAAATGAAGTGGTTACCTTATCCAAGCAAAAATACACCTCGGCAGTTATTCTATCTCTTGTCTTTAGTTTATTAGTAACATCGATTATCTCCATGAGACTAAAAAAACAATTACATAACCTAGAACCTAGCGAGATCTATCAGCTTTTAGAAGAACGCAATGCTATGCTGGATCAAATCGAAAATGCTGTCTTTATTATTAATCGACAACATCATATTGAATTGGTTAACCCTTCAGCCAATCAATTAGTCCAGCAAAAGCTTAATCTAGAGCATCTTAAAGGGCAGAAAATTGAGAGGATTTTCCCAAACTTTCCTAGTCTAGATTTACATCAAGGCCACGAGCAACTTTTAAAATGGCAGGATGAGGATTTTCTTATTACAATTTCACCTATTTCTGTGAAAAAAGATCTCCGAGGTTATCTCCTCCTCCTTCGTAATGCTTCAGATGCTATATATACCATGGATCAGCTGGTTTACACGACAACCTATGCTTCAGCCCTACAGGCACAGACTCATAAGTTTATGAATCAGCTGCATGTGATCTATGGTTTAGTTGATATTTCTTACTTTGATCAGCTCAAAATCTACTTAGATAGTCTACTTGAGCCCGAATCAGAATTTTTCACGCGATTATCTGTTTTAATTAAAGAGCCTTTATTAGCAAGCTTCCTCATTGGGGAGCAAGAAAAGTTTCAAGAACTCAACGTTAATTTGGCATTTGAGGTGACCAGTGATATCCCTAGAAATCAAACCCACAATCAGTTAAACAATGTCTTAATGATTTTTAGATACCTTCATACTCATGTGCTAAAAGCGTTAAAGCCTAAATTTGTCACAATCACTTTAAGTTATCAAGATGACAAACTCTTTAGTTCTTATCAAATTAATGATAAGTTAATAGCTGCACAAGATATCGAAACTATATTACAAACCCACTATTTCAAACAACTACTTCTTAAAACACACTCTAAGTCAACTAAAGAGCTTGTCACCTACCCGCTAGAATTTACAGTAGCCATTCCCTATAATAAAGGAGAGTAACATGAATGTTTTAATTATTGAAGATGATCCCATGGTAGATTTTATTCATCGGAATTATTTGGAAAAAATAAACCAATTTGATAGCATTCTATCTAGTAGCACCATAGAGGACGCTAAAGAAAAATGTCATCACTTCAAGATTGATCTTGTCCTATTAGATATTCATATTAAAGATGGTAATGGCTTACATTTTTTAGAATATCTCAGACAAGAACACCATAATTGTGAAGTCATTATTATCTCAGCTGCCAATGATGGTAAAAACATTAAACTAGGTTTTCATCTGGGAATTGTCGACTACTTAATCAAGCCATTTACCTATGAACGCTTCAAAGAAAGTATTGACTTGTTTTTAGCACAATTCACACGCTTAAACCAATCCACCTTGCAACAAGAGCACATTGACTCTCTTAAGATAAATAATAAAGAAGTGTCCCCACAAAATAGGCAAGCCTTGCTATTAGAAAAAGGGCTTTCACACACTACTATGCAGCTTGTTCTTAATACAATTGATACTTTAGCTGATCACTTTACCATACAAGATATTACCAAGAAATCTCATCTCTCTCATGTCTCCGTCCGCAAATATATTAGTTTTTTAGAAGAAAATAGTTACTTGCTCAGTGACCAGATTTATACAAAAGTGGGGCGACCCTACCGTGTTTACCATAAAAATCCTTCTCCAACTGCTTCTTTTAATCTTAATTGAGGTAAGTTCAGAAACAAGAGACTACTCTGACAGGGAATAATAAATAAGACTATCCGAGTGGATAGTCTTATTTATTATTTACGGTACATTTTAAATTGCAGATAGAGATCATTGTAGACACCTAACCAATAATTTCCTAGGTTGTCATAAACTTCCAATTTCTTAATGGTTTCATTTGTTGGGTAGAAAGCAGGGTCTTCTTTTATCTCTTTTGGTAACATAGCTTTTGCCTTGATATTTGGAGTGGCGTAACCAATATATTCTGCATTTTGAGCAGCGTTTTCAGGCTCATTGATAAAATTTAAAAAGGCATAGGCTTCTTTTTCATGCTTCATTGTTTTGGGTAAGACGAGATTATCAAACCATAAGTTTGACCCTTCTGTAGGAACAACGTAATGTAGATGTTTATTATTAGCAAGCATTTCGCTTGCTTCCCCTGAAAAAGTAACCCCAATCGCGGCATCTCCTTGAATCATATAGCCTTTCATTTCATCGGCCACAATAGCTTTAATATTAGATGTTAAAGTTTGAAGTCGCTTTTCGGCTGCTTTTAGTTGGTCCATATTTTTAGAGTTGACGCTGTTGCCAAATGTAGTCAAACCTACTCCCAGCATCTCTCTTGCACCATCAACCAACATGATTTTATCTTTGTACTCAGGACGCCACAAGTCCTTCCAATGCTTGGGAGCATGTTTTACTTGTTGGTCATTGTAGACAATACCAACTGTTCCCCAGAAATAGGGAATTGAGTAATCATTTTTAGGATCAAAACTTTTACCTAGAAATTCTTTACTGATAGCGTCCATTCCTTTTAGTTTCTTTTTATCCAATTTTACTAAAAGATCTTCTTTAATCATTTTGGCTATGGTGTAATCACTCGGTACAGCAATATCATAGGTTGTCCCACCCTGTTTTATCTTGGTATACATAGCTTCGTTGGAATCAAAGGTTTCGTACTGTACTTGAATGCCAGTTTCCTTAGTGAATTTTTTCAGCAAAGCGGGATCAATATAATCACCCCAATTGTAAATAACTAGTTTATCTGATTGGTTAGCAGACCCTGTCTTTTTCTGAATAGCAAAAGAGAGCCCTGCTAGGACAACAATAATGACCAGTATCCCAGCAATAAAAGAATACAATTTACGCATGCTTGTCCTCCTTATCAAGTGAGATATAATAATAGCCCATTACTAGCAGTATTGAGACAAAAAAGACAAGCGTTGAAAGGGCATTAATATCAAGAGAAATACCTCGGCGAGCACGGGAATAAATCTCTACAGAAAGTGTGGTAAAACCATTCCCTGTTAAAAAGAAAGTAACAGCAAAGTCATCTAATGAATACGTAAATGCCATAAAATACCCTGCAATAATACCTGGTGTAAGGAAGGGCAACATAACCTCTTTCATCATCTGAAATTGACTGGCTCCTAAATCATAGGCAGCATTAATCATATCTTGATTCATTTCTTTTAGCCGGGGTAAAACCATCAGAACAACAATCGGAATTGAAAAGGCGATATGACTTAAGAGGACCGAAAAAGCCCCTAATTGAAACTTCAAGGTTGTAAAAAGGATCAAAAATGATGCACCAATCATGACATCTGGTGAAACCATAAGAACGTTATTGGTAGATAGGAGTGAATTCTGGAATCTCTTTTTAGCATGATGAATAAAGATAGCGCCGAAAGTACCAATAAAGGTTGCAATCAGAGCACTTGAAAAGGCTAAAACAAAAGTCTGCAAGAGAATTGACATCAGTCGACTATCAGCAAAAAGCGTCCGATAATGTTCCAATGTTACCCCAGTAAAACCATTCATATCCCCACCTTTATTAAAAGAATAAAAAATGAGATATAAAATCGGAATGTAGAGAAGAACAAAAGTAAACGTTAAATAAATTGGAACAAATTTTTTCATTGGCTTTTCTCCTTTGTTACCCACATAATGACAAGCATGGTAAAAATGAGAACCACACCAATAGTAGAACCCATTCCCCAATTTTGCGTGGTTAGGAAGTGCTGCTCAATAGCTGTTCCAAGAGTGATAACGCGGTTTCCACCAATAAGGCGTGTTAGCATGAAGAGACTTAAACTTGGGATAAAAACAGACTGTACTCCTGCACGTACGCCACTCATTGACAGAGGAAAGATCACCCGAGAAAAAGTTTGCACTTCATTTGCCCCTAAGTCTCGGCTAGCATTTATAAGATTTTCATCTATATCATCTAAAGCATTAAAAATGGGTAATATCATAAAAGGAAGTTCGATATAGGAAGCGACAAAAATAAATGAAAAGTCTGTAAATAGGATTTGTTTAGGGCCTATTCCAACAAATGTTAGAAAGGCATTAATCCCTCCTTGCTGACCAAAAATCCCCATAAAAGCATAAGCTTTTAACAAAAGGTTAACCCAAGTTGGTAAAATAATTAACATTAACCATAGTTGTCTGTGCTTAAGCTTAGTTAAGCAGTAAGCTGCTGGATAAGATAAGAAAAGAGTGACTATGGTAATAATTCCTGCATAAATAATGGAATTAAAAACCATACGTAGATAAGTCCAAGAACTAAAAAAAATCTGATAGTTCGTAAGAGTGAGATGACCTTGGACATCAAAAAAGGATTTATAAAACAAGAGAGCAACTGGTGCTAGAACAAATAGAAAAATCCAAAGAAAATAGGGAATCGAGTAAAACTTAGAGGTTTTCTTCATTACGTTCCTCCTCGATTGCGTTAATCAGTCCCTCCTCCTGCTCATCAGTATCCACATATTCTTCAATCCGCGCATCAAATTCTTCTTCTGTTTCATTTAGACGCATGATATGAATATCTTCTGGACTAAAGGACAAGCCTATAATTTCACCCTCGATGGCTTTGCGAGTAGAATGAATCATCCACTCATTACCAAGCTCATCATAAGCGATAATTTCGTAATGAACACCGCGGAATAACTGAGTATCAACCTTAACTTGGAGCTTCCCTTCTTCAGGTAGAGTAATCTGTAGGTCTTCTGGACGAATCACTACTTCTACTGGTTCATTTGGACGCATCCCCCCATCAACAGATTCAAAGGTTTTTCCATTGAAGGACACTAAATAGTCCTCAATCATAATACCATTAATGATATTAGATTCACCAATAAAGTTTGCAACAAAATGATTAATCGGTTCATCATAAATATCAACGGGTGTCCCCGATTGAACAATTTCACCATCATTCATAACGAAAATCCAATCACTCATAGCTAAGGCTTCTTCTTGATCATGGGTGACAAATACAAAGGTAATTCCGAGCCTTTGCTGAAGTTCACGTAGCTCATATTGCATTTCTGTGCGCAATTTCAAATCTAAAGCTGAAAGCGGTTCATCAAGTAAGACAACCCGAGGTTGATTAATAATCGCGCGTGCTATCGCAACACGTTGCCTTTGACCACCTGACAATTTTTGGATAGGCCTTTTTTCAAAACCTTCCAATTGAACCATTTTTAAAGCTCCTTGAACCCTTTTTGCTATTTCAGCTTTAGGAACATTTTTTAATTTTAAGGCAAAAGCCACATTATCAAAAACATTCATATGGGGGAAGAGGGCATAATTTTGGAAGACTGTGTGGACATCTCGCTTACTGATAGGCACATCATTAATCCGTTTTCCATCAAGAAAAATATCACCACTGCTTGCATCAATAAGCCCAGCAATAATATTCAGAATAGTCGATTTTCCAGACCCTGATGCACCTAAAAGAGTGTAAAATTTACCTTCTTCAAGTTCAAAATTAATATTTTTTAGTACCTGAGTACCATTGTCTTCAAATGTCTTAGAAACATTTTCAAATGTGATAATTGGCTTAGTCAATTGTCATAAATCCTCCATAAAATATCTGAGCAAATATCAGGTTAGCTCCTCCCCGATAATACGTACTTCCCTTTCTAAGGTAACGCCCGAGTTGGTTTTGACGGTTGCAATAACGTGAGCAATTAACTGCTCATAATCACACGCAGTCCCTTGATCAACGTTAATCATGAAACCTGCATGCTTCTCTGAAACTTCAACACCACCAACTCGGTAACCTTTCAGTCCTGCTTCCATAATCAACTGACCTGCAAAGTGGCCAAGAGGACGTTTAAAGACAGACCCGCATGAAGGGTATTCTAGCGGTTGCTTTAAACGTCTAAGATAATTGAGGCGATCCATTTCTTGGGAAATCTGTTCAAAATTCCCAGGATTTAGGGCAAATTTAGCAGAAATAACAATATCACCGCTTGCTTGGACAGCAGAAATCCGATAGCCAAAAGCCATTTCTCTAGCTGTCACTGTTTTAATCTCACCTTCTGGCGTTAAGACTTTAGCCGACAAAAAGATGTTGGCTATTTCACCACCGTAAGCACCGGCATTCATAAAAATAGCGCCACCAATACTTCCTGGTATACCACAAGCAAACTCAAAACCGGTTAAACTATGATATTTAGCAACCTTAGTCGTCTCTATCAAGTTAGCACCTGCTTCGGCTTCAATGGTATAACCGTCAACCGTTATTAAATTAAGTTTATCAAACATAATAACAAAGCCACGGATACCACCATCCCGGACGATTAGATTACTTGCATTGCCAAGAACCAACCATGGAATTTTATGTTGATTAGCATACTTAACTACCCGGGTTAACTCAATACGATTACGAGGAAACACTAGGTAATCAGCAGGTCCACCAACTTTGGTATAAGTGTATTTTTGTAAAGGTTCATTAATCCGGATATCAATTCCGGCAAGTTCTTCAATCATTATTATCTACTTTCCGAATCATTTCGTGTTACATTAAAAAATCGGCACAGAGCCGATTCCATTATATCAAAATTTGTTAAAAATAACGATAATTAATAAAAGATATTATGAGACTTTGACCACATTTTTGATATCATCCTGTGGTAATTCAGAAAGATAGCCTGATAAAGAACGATTTTCTCCCTGAAGTTTTAAATCAGGATTAATTTCCAAAAGTGGAATAAGCACAAAGGCTCGTTGTGTCATAAAGGGATGAGGAATAGTTAGGTCTTGAGTCTTACATATTACCTGTCCAAAAAGCAGAATATCAATATCTATAGTGCGTGGTCCCCATTTTTCATGTCGAACCCTACCAAGATTCTTTTCAATGATGTGAATGTGATTTAAAAAAGTGATCGGTTCTAATTCAGTCTCAAAACAAGCTGCTAAGTTTAAAAAATTATCTTGGTCCGTTTTCCCCCAAGCTACTGTTTCATAAATAGCAGAGACTTTATCTAAGTGTGTATGCGGTAACTGCTCTAATTGATGAATAGCTTCCTTGAGATAGGACTTGCGGTCTCCCATATTACTACCTAAACTAAGATATATTTTTGTCATCTTCTTCTCTCCAAAATAATACCAACTGAATCATAATGTCCTGCAATAGGTGGATTCTCTTTTCTGATAGAAATAGTAATCCCTTCAATCGTCGGAAATTCTTGAAACAGTTCCTCACAAATTGCGCCACCGAGTCTTTCAATTAAGGCAAAACGTTGACTTTCAACAATGGCTTTAACTCTTTCAAAAACATGTCCATAGTGAACCGTTTCTTCTAAATTGTCAGTTTTTGATGCTGATACCAGATCAACAGCCAGTTCCAAATCAATGACAAAAACCTGCCCTAAAACCTGTTCTTCAGCCAATGCTCCGTGATAACCGTAAAAACGGCAACCATTTAATCTTATTTTATCCATATATTTCCTCACATTAACTTCTCTAGTACCGTGATAATATCCTTGTTTTCAATAATATTATGGACGCGAACAATTTGGCATCCCTTAGTGATAGCATAGGCTGATAAAGCAGCCGTTCCCTTATCACGCTCTAATGCTTTGGTATTTCCTCCCAGTAAAGCGTCTACAACCCGTTTACGTGAAATACCAAATAAAACCGGATAACCCAGCTGACAAACCTTATCTAAGCCTTTTAACAAGTCTATATTTTGTTCAACATTTTTTGCAAAACCAAAACCCGGATCAATCCAGATATTATTTTTGGGAACGCCAGCTTGCAATGCATGATCTGCACGCTCTGTTAGAAAGGCGCAAACATCCGAGACAACATCCTCGTAGACTTCCTCTTTTTGGTTATGCATCAAAATAATAGGAACCTGCCATTTAGCAGCTAATGCAAACATTTTTCCATCATAAAGTCCTGCCCAAACATCATTTAAAATATCAGCACCAGCCTCTAAGGCGGCCTCAGCTGTTTGAGTTTTGTAAGTATCAATACTTACTAAAATATTGAAATTTTCTTTAATAGCTTTAATAATTGGAACAACACGCGCAATCTCTTCTTGGGCAGGCACAAAATCATAGCCTGGCCTAGTAGATTCCCCACCAACATCAATAATGGTCGCCCCCTGATTAATCATCAGTTCCACTTGTGCTAAAGCCTCTTCAATACTTGTATAGGAACCACCATCAGAAAAAGAATCCGGTGTTACATTTAGAATCCCCATAATAGTAGCATTCCCAGCAATTGAAAATTTACCAATTTTCATAACCTAGCTCCTCCTACTTATCTTTAATTAATTCTAAAATATACCTTTGGCTTTCGCGGTCTTCTATAAATGAGCCTCTGGCCATTTTGGTCACCGTCTTACTGCCAGGTTTCTTAATCCCCCGCATCGTCATACACATATGCTCTGCTTCAACTAGTACAAAAACCCCCTTTGGCTGTAGAGCTTCTTCTAAAGCAATTGCAATCTGACTAGTCAAACGTTCTTGTAATTGAGGTTTTTTACTAGCCACCTCGACAGCACGAGCTAATTTACTCAAACCAGTGACACGGCCACCACTAGGGATATAAGCAACATGAGCCTTGCCATAAAAAGGGACCAAATGATGTTCACACATGGAATAAAAAGGAATGTCTTTTACCAATACAAGATCATCATAAGTTTCTTCAGCAAAAACAGTTGTAAATTCATTTTTAGGATCCATCTCCAGTCCCGCAAACATCTCCCGATACATTTTTACAACACGTTTCGGAGTATCTCTTAAGCCTTCACGCTTAGGATCCTCTCCCAGTGCTTCTAATAACTGATAAATGGCTTCTTCTGCTTTTTTGCTATTCATTGCAAAAATCCTCTCTGTCTTCGCCTCTTATGTTTTTTTGAAAAATTGTCTAACTTCTGAAATAAAATATAAGGAACCTGTTATGACATAAAAGTCCTTACTGTCTTTAACCTGCATTTTAGCCAACCAGTCCTTAAAGCTTTTATTTCGCGAAAATTGCAAGGGATAATCATCAAGTTCAAATGCCTTCGGATAATTAAAAGTTGTGACTTCCAAATCCCCTACCTCTTGAAGAAGTTCCAACATCTGCTCAATTGGTTTAGTATTGATAGCAGCAACTAAAATATGAATGTGACGGTCCTTGTAATTTGTTTTTAAGACATCGACCAAGGCCTGAATACTTTCCTTATTATGGGCACCGTCAATCATCACATTAGGGAGCATCAATTCTGTCCGCCCTAACCAGTAGTTCTTCTCTAAGCCCTTACGAATAGCGTCATCGCTAGTGAGAGGAAATTTGTCTTTGAGCAATTGACACGCCTGTATGGCATGCGCAGCATTAGCCACCTGATGCTGCCCCGGCATGGCAAGTGTAATATCTGAAATGTTGCCCTGCTTCGATAAAAATTGGTAACCATTAGCCAGCTTTTGCATGCTATAATCTACTCCGTACTGATAGACTTGGCTACCGCTTGTTTGGCTCTTTTCGAGGAAAACCTGCTTAGCTTCTGCATTATCAATAGCAAAGAGAACCTTTTCTCCACCTTTTATGACACCAGCTTTTTGTTCTGCAATTTGTCCGTAAGTCTCACCCAAAATATCTTGATGATCTAGACCAATAGAGGGACAAATGACTGCAAAAGCTTTAAAGACATTTGTCGAATCATATCGTCCACCAAGGCCTGCTTCAATGATAGCAATATCAACAGGATGCAGTTTACCAAAATAGTAGAACATGATAATTGTGATAATTTCAAATTCCGTAATCGGACCTAAATCTGTTTCAAGAGGAATTCTTTCTGTCAATGGTTTAATCAAGTCACAGCATATGACTAAATCTGTTTTACTAATCATGTGACCATTAACACTGATACGTTCTCGGAAATCCATAATAAAAGGTGAGGTAAAGGTACCCACGTCATAACCAGAAGCAGTCAAAATACGCTGTAAATTATTAACCGTTGAACCTTTACCATTTGTTCCCACAATGTGAATCCCGAAAAGATTATTTTGAGGATTTCCTAATTTTTCCAAGACCCAGAAAATACGCTTCAAACCAGGTCTAATTCCAAATTTTGTTTGTCCGTGTATCCATTCTAGTGCTTCTTCATATAACATAACTTCCTCGCTTAATAAGAGAACTCCCCCCACTTTAATCTATCACCTAGATAGGATGTTAGTTCACTTTTCCCTAAATTTCTCCTACTTAAAAACTTGCAAGCCCTTTTTATCAATCTCTAAGGAAACTAACTCCCCATTTAAAGGCAAGTCCCCAAGATGCTCAAGCAGGGAGCCTACTTTCTCTTTGGGACATAATGTCATAACTGTAGGACCGGCTCCAGAAAGATAGGTTGCATATGCTCCTTCTGCCTTTGCTCTTGCTTTGATAGAATGAAACTCCTTGACTAACTTTTGGCGGTATACCTCATGGAAATGATCATTTTCAATAGCCCGTCCAGCTTTGACCATATCCCCTTTTAAAAGAGCAGCAATAGCCAAATTGGCTACAGATGAAGCAGAGACAGCTTGCTTATAGGACAATTGATTAGGCAGCACATTTCGAGAGTCAGATGTTTTTAATTCATAATGAGGGATAAAAGCTACTAAACCAACTGCTGGAAAAGGAGCTTGAATGTAGTCTAACTGGTTATCAAGTTGTGAAGCAATGACAAATTGTCCAAAAAGGGCTGGTGCAACATTATCTGGATGGCCCTCAAATTGGTTAGCTAATTCAAACTTACGATCCATACTCAATTGCAAATCTGCTAACTGATTCGCTAATTCTATACCTGCTATAATGACTGCCGAAGATGACCCTAGCCCACGTGCCAAAGGAATATCTGAACGCATGATAAGGTGACGAGGTTGGACATTCGGGGCAACTCGAAGAACCGTCTGGACTAATAAATTACGGTCATCATTAGGTAGGCCGTCAAGCGTATGTTCAATAAACCACTCTGTGGCTTCTTCTAGTACTTCTACTTCTAAATATTTAGAAACTGCAATCCCTATAGAATCAAAACCAGGTCCTATATTAGCTGAAGTTGCTGGTACCTTAATTATCATGGTCATCCCCCAATACTTTAAAGACATTCAACAAGTGCCAATCTGATTCTTGGCTAATCTGCTGTTTGATAGCTTCTAGTTGCAGTTGATTCATCAACCGTGTCATGATTACAAGGCGAGCGCGATTATCATCAAGCTCTTGTTCTAAAACTTGTTGGCAAGAGACACCCTGATCACTAAAAACAGAAACAAGACGGAGCAGCTGGCCATTTTGCTTTGGTGTATTGATGATCATGTAGTAACGGCTAATCTGATCAGTTTTTTCCGCTAACTGGACAGGGCGTTGAAAAGCGTTGAAAGGTTTACCAACAGTTCCTTCTTTTAGTCGTTGGGCAATACGAATAATATCTGCCATAACTGAAGTTGCAGTTGGTTTTTGACCAGCACCTGGTCCGTAAAACATTGACTGACCAATTCCAATAGACTCAACAAATACAGCATTCATAACATCATTTACATTAGCTAAGGGATGGGTTTCAGGTATGAAAGTTGGTGAAACATCAGCCCAAACACCGCTAGTTTTTTCTTCCAACCTTCCTACTAACTTAATGACGTAACCTAGTTGTTGAGCGACAGCCACATCTTCAGCTGTAATTGTTGAAATCCCTTGATGGCTAACATCTTTAAAATCCAAAAACATGCCAAAAGCAAACTGACTTAGGATAGCCACTTTATAGGCAGCATCTACACCTTCCACATCATTTGTTGGGTCACTTTCTGCATAACCTAAGGCTTGGGCTTTAGCTAAAGCTTCTTTGTAGGACCATCCATCTTCAACCATTTTGGTCATCATAAAGTTTGAAGTACCATTCAAAACACCCAGCACACCTTGTATTTTATCTGACGTGAAAGAATTAGCTAAAGTTCTTAAGATTGGAATACCCCCAGCAACTGCTGCTTCGTAATAAAAGGCAAGAGCCTTCCTTTCTGCCAGATCCCTCATTTCTTTTCCATGTAGAGCAATCAAATCCTTATTAGCAGTTACCACATGCTTACCAGCTTGCAAAGCTTTTAAAATATACGTTTTAGCAGGCTCAATCCGTCCAATAAGTTCAACAACAATCGAAATTTCACTATCTGACAAAATCTCATCAATAGAAGTGACAAATTGGTATTCATAACCCATTGCATTTAGGCGCGCTTTCTCAGCATCATTTCTAATTAAGATCTTAGAGATTTGGACTTGTTCACCAGCAGCACTTTTTATCTTATCACCATTTTCTTCTAACAGAAATGGTAAGCCACTGGCAACAGTGCCAAAGCCCAATAAAGCAATTTTTAAAGACATTATAAACCTCCTCGTTCTTGTCACTTTTTGAAATGATGTGATTATTAATATTTGGAATATTATACCAAATTCTAGGCTATTTTAATAGATTATGGAAGAAAGTTCTCACAAAAATATTTTGATAGTATTAAATTATTTTTTTAAAATGATATAATGACTATATCTAGATACAGGAGCAAATACTTATGAGACGAAAGAAATCTACAACAAAAAAACTAATAAGTCGTTTACTGGCCTTACTCATCATTGCCACACTAAGTTTATTTGGCCTAACCTATCGCCAAGAGATTAAGAACTTTGCCAAAGGTTTCCTACCAGTCGCAGTTCAAAAAAACAAGGCCAAAACGAGTCAGTCACAAAATACTAGCAAAGAGAAAAAAGCGACAGTTGATAAAGAAAAAACAACTTGGACTAAACAAACAGAGCAAGTTAAGATACCTATCCTCATGTATCATGCCATACATGTTATGGGACCTGAGGAGACTGCAAATGCTAACTTAATTATTGACCCTCACCTTTTTGAGGAACAAATTAAAGCTTTAAAAGAAGCAGGCTACTACTTCCTTAGCCCGCAAGAGGCTTACCGTGCCCTCAGTCAAAATGAATTACCAGCTTCAAAAGTCGTCTGGCTCACTTTTGACGATAGTATGGAAGATTTCTATACAACTGCCTTTCCCATCTTAAAAAAATATCAGGCTAAAGCTACCAATAACGTTATCACTGGTTTTACTGAAAACCAACGACCTGAGAATCTAACACTTGGGCAGATGAGAGAAATGAAACAATTTGGAATGTCATTCCAAGATCACACGGTAAATCATCCTGATCTCTCGTTGTCAGATCCACAGACACAAGAGCATGAAATGAAGGATTCAAAAAGTTTTCTTGACCAAAATTTAAGTCAAGAAACCATAGCAATTGCCTATCCTTCTGGTCGTTATAGTGAGATCACTCTTGATATTGCTAAAAAACTCCATTATAAATTAGGGGTAACCACTAATGAAGGGTTAGCTAGCGCCGCAAATGGTTTACTCTCACTAAACAGAGTACGAATGATGCCTAACACAACTCCCCAAGCCTTATTAACTTATATCAAGACAGACTAAGAATATGTCATTAAAGAAGTGTCCTTGAACCCCCATTTAAAAAATCTCCTCCAATTCTGTTTTGGAGGAGATTTTTAAGACAACAGTCATTTTTTTCTTTTGAGACGCTTAGTCATTTTTTTCGAAATCTTATCTCCTAAATACCCTGACAAGTAACAGGGATGCCCTAATTTTTTAACACCTTATTTATCAAAAAGTAACCGAAATAACCGTTCTAAAAGTACCCGATTAGCCCTAAAATTCTCCCTTGCACCAAGTACATTTGAGGCGAGTATCATTCCATTGATGACGTCAGTCAACATATCGTAAGACTCTTTTTTCTTCAAGACAGTTGGAACAATAGGCATTATCCTTTTCAAATCAACTAAAGATTGTTCTTTCAGAGACTCGAAGAGACTGTCAAGTTCTGGATTTCGTCTTTTCTCAATTAAAAATTCCACATAAAGTGGCATCAACTCATTATCATCTAAGACTTTATCTACTAGCTGCTTGACTATAAAATCAGTTTCACATCCAGCTTGACACTCATCAAAATGTTCTTGAATAATCTTATTTCTGTAGGCTAAACCTTCCAGCATGAGGTCTTTAAAAATGTCTAGTGTATTTTTATAATAATGATAAACTCCACCTTTTGACATAGTTGTACCAGCAATAACATCTTCCATGGTTGTATTTGAAAAACCTTTTGCAATAATTTGTTTTGAAGCAGATGCCATAATTTCCCGTTTTCGTTCTGCCTTACTTAATCGTTTACTTGTGACCATAGCAACCTTCCTTCTGAATGATTTTGTTATCACTGCTATCTATTGTATGTTAATTTGGCCCTATTAACAAGTCTTGAAAGGCGCTAAACATTGTTATTACTAAAATCAGCTAGCTTTTATTTGAGGACGAAAAAACAAAAGTTAGCTATTAGTTATTAGCTCCATCTTTCTAGGCTAACCATAAGATCGGCATCATTATCACCCACAGTTATCCTTTTCTTAATACGTATAGTTCTCTGCCAATTTAGATTTTTTGACCATCTCTTTATAGAGCTGGGAAGTTTGGATTAAGACATCATGCTTTCCGCAATTGTCAACGTGACCTTGATCCACAACAATAATCTGATCTGCTTTTTCAATTGATTTTAGACGATGGGAGACGGTAATAACTGTCTTATTTTTTATCAACTGATTGATGCTTTTTTGGATTTCCATCTCATTTTCCACGTCAATAGAAGCTGACATTTCATCTAAAAGAATAATGGGAGCATTTTTTAGAAAAGCTCTAGCAATTGAAATCCGTTGACGTTCACCACCTGATAACTTCGATCCATTTTCGCCAACAAGTGTCTGGTAACCATTGGGCAATTTCTCAACTATCTTATCTATATTGGCTAATTTAGCTACTGCTAGCACTTCATCGTCTGTTGCTGATTTTCTTCCTACTCTAATATTTTCTAAAATTGAAGTATTAAAGAGTTCAACCTCCTGAAAAACAATAGCAATATTAGCATACAAAGCACCAAGACTTATTTCCTTAATATCCCTACCACCAATGGTAATGCTTCCACCGTCATAATCATATAACCTTGCTATTAATTTCAAGATAGTTGACTTTCCACTCCCCGACGGTCCAACTAAAGCTGTAACTTGACCTTGCTTAGCCTGAAATGACATTCCTTTAATAATCTTATCTTTACCGTAGCCAAATACAATATCATTAAACTGAATATCAAAACAATCAAGCTTGGTCTCTTGCCCCCTTAGCACTGGCTCTGCATATAAATCGCGTATGCGTGAAAAACTATCTCTAAAATAAAGAAAGAGCAAGATGAACTCATTGATACCCGCATACTGACTTGACAGAGTCGTTGCAGCCATAAGATAAGCAAAATAGGATAAGAGTGATAAATGATCTGCTTTGAATTGGCTAACTCCAATAATTGCCGTTAAAACAGGTGCACAAAAAGGTAGAATGCCTATTAAAGAACTGACACAAGCCATAGTAAATTCAGCTTTTATATGAAGTCTCTCGGTATCATTTAGTTTTTCTAAAACATCAGCTTCAATCTTATCTTGTAATGAATAGCTTTTAATTTCTTGTTGTAACTCAAATGCCTCTTGAAATGCGCTTGCATTATCTAATAAGCGTTGATAGTATTTCGAAATCAGAGCCGTCTGCAAATCTTTGGAAAGGAACATAGCAGCTACTGTTAGCCAAATAGGTAAAGTAACACATAGTCCCAAGGTTGGATTTCCTGCTATCAACACTATCGTCATGAGAATAAAAAATCCCAAAAATCCAAGTCCCTGTCCTAAGGAATGAGAAATAACCATCTCAATATTATTAACATCCATCATGACTGTTTGGGACAGCTCGGCTAAATGATGAGTTGAAAAATAAGAGAGTGGTAATTCTTTTAATTTATTAGCAATATTAATTCTTAAATCAATACTTTCTTCGTAGGTGGCATCATATGTTTGGCTATATTCTTTTTCCAAAATCACATACATAACAAGCACAATAAGCACCAAAACTCCTACATAAAAAGTGATTGATTTCAATGTTTTGTTAAGAGCATCTTGTAAAAAAAGAAGTACCAATATTGGAGGAAACATAAAACTCATAAATTTAAACAATGATAAAAAGGCCGCTTTAAAAACATTATCAGCACCTTTTTTTGTCAATGAAAAATAGTCTTGTATTTTTTCTTTCACTTTATAACCTCCAATCATTAGCTTGAGCATACAAATCTTGAAATTGCTTATATTTACCACCTTGTTTAATTAAAGTCTCATGACTTCCGCGTTCAATTAATCTTCCATCTTCAATCACTAAGATTTCATCAACATTTCTAATGCTGGTCAAACGATGAGCAATCATTATAACAGTTTTATTAGCCATTAAGCTTGAAAAAGCTTTTTGAATGGCATATTCATTTTCAGGGTCACTGGCTGCACTCGCTTCATCTAAAATAATAATTGGAGCATCTTTTAAAATAGCTCTTGCAATAGCAATTCTCTGTACTTCACCACCAGATAAATGAACACCCTTAGCACCAATAATTGTCTGCTCTCTTGCTTCAAACTTGTCTAAAATGCTCTCACACATCGCCAGTTTCAAAGCTTTCATCACCTCTTCATCACTACTATCAGGATTTCCTAATTTAACATTTTCAAAAATACTTGTTTTGAAAAGCTTTGCCTGTTGAAATACAAAAGCAATATTTTTTTCAATAACCCGGCTTTTATAGTCTTTAATATCGTGGCCACCTATTTTTAATTGACCCGAGGTAATGGGATAAAATCCAGAAATTAATTTTGCAATTGTTGATTTTCCTGAACCCGAAGAACCAACGAGGGCATATTTATGATTAGCCTTAAGTTTCAAACTAAAATTTTTTAAAATAGGCCTGCCAGTCTCATACTCAAAGCTTACTTCTGAAAATTCAATGTCATTAGTTTCTAAATCCGTCACGTTTCCATAATCGAGCTTATTAGAGTCCATTTCAGTAAATAAAGTTTCTAACTTATCAATAGCATCTTTGGCGACAGAATAATCTTTGCTAAAAAACATCATTTTTATAAAAGCATTATATAGTAAACCTGAAAATGTCATGAAGAAAACAACTAAACTTAAGACCTGGCCCATGGTTTTTGACATTTGGAGCTGAGCAAATGCTATTATGATAATCAGAGCTCCAAAACTCATCATTCCACATTGAAATAAAACATACGGGATTTTAAACATTTGGCATTGTTTATTAATCATAAGGGAATAATTAATAATAGACTTATGTAATTTTTCAAACGATTCAACCATCATATCAAAAATTTTTATAACTTGGATACCACGTACATACTCAACTGTTTCTGAATTAATGTCCTCTAAAGCTCCCATATATTCTTTCATCATGTCAGCATCACTATACATAGATTTGAGACATATTAAGGAGAAACCGATGGCAACAACTACTAGGAGACCAACATAACTGTTAGCCCTAAAAGAAAGGACTACAAGACAGATAGGAAATAAAATAGCATTGATTGAGTCAGGTAAAATGTGTGCAATGATAGTGTGCGTATTAGAAGCATTATCATCAATAATTTTACGAGTTCTCCCTGATGAGTTTAAATCAAAAAAAGAAAAAGAGGCATCTAACAAGTGTTTAAGCCCTACTTTCCTCATATTGCTCTCTAATCTAAAAGCGAAAATATGGCTACATAATAATGATGCTAAGTAAGTCAATAAATATAATATGGTTGCTCCAAATGTTAATAGAGCAAATTTTTGAATGTGCTGCTTATCTGCATTTCCTGTCATCTCTTTTAGGATTTCCCAAAAATAATAATAAGGAATAAAAGAAAGGATAGTTGCTATAGCTGAAAACAGTAGAGAAAAAATCAAATACATTTTCTTCTCATTTGCATAATAAAATAGACGTTTCAAGGTGGCCATACTAATTCTCCTTAAAATGTTTTCTCAAAATGAAATGGCCAAAATAGACGCCCGCAACAGCCAGCAAAAAGACAAGCACTGTTGATATAAGCCCCCATATCCCAGTCGTAAACTTAGTGAGTTCCTCCATCTCTTTTACTGATTGCCCTCTTTGAATCCACTCTTCCTTATACTTTTCTACAAAAAACAATGATGGGATAATTGCTCCCCAAGCTTGCCCGACATGCATCAATCCCGAAGTAATTGCCAGTTTGATAAGACTTGTATTTTTAGAACTTGATGCTAGCAGATCCGCTAGAATAGCCATTGCAACTGAACTTATTAACCATGGAAGATAGCCACCACCTAACAAGGTAAAAATAGCCATAAGTAAGAATGTCATCAGCGTGAACTGCCACATTTTACCAACTTTTTTGGACATGAAATACAACACTGTTCCTGAGAACAAAGCACATATACCTGGACTAATAGCATGACCGAAAGGGCCCAAAGGTGTACTAATGAGCATTGTTGCAAAGTAAATAAGCATATAAAGTGCTGTTAATAAAGCGATTAATAAAAAATCTTTAATCTTCAATTGTTTTGTCATAAAATTGCTCCATTTCATTATAAATTGTATTTAGTCTTCTAATATGTTGAGCTTCTAGGTAAAAATCGTCTGCTATTTGATGTTTAGCAATGTAGATAATACGATCAGCAATCCCTCTGATGAATTCATAATCATGTGAAATGATGATGATGGTTTTTTCTTTTTTTAATAACTGCAACATAGCAATAATCTTTTCCATTGATGCCTTATCAAGCCCACTTGTAGGTTCATCTAAAATAATGACATCGGTTGAACTCACAAAAGCTATCGCAAGCTGTAAACGTTGCTTTTCTCCTCCACTCAATGAATGTGGATGTTTATCCTTTAAATCGTATAAATCCACTAATTGCAACGCCTTTTTATTTTTTTCATTATCGTGACAAGTTATTTCTAATTCTTTCAGACATGAGGAACTAAAGAGTTGAAATTCTGCCTCTTGCATTATATATAAAGGTTGACTCTCCACCTCAACACTTCCTTTACAAGGCTTAAGCAAGCGAGCAATGAGTTTAGCCAAGCTCGTTTTTCCCGCACCATTATTTCCAATAATCACCGCAACCTCATACCGATAAAAACTAAGAGTAACATCTTTTAATATTTGCTTGTAGGAGACTTGATTTATTTTGACGGTTTCAATCATTGTTTGGCTAATCTCACGAGGTGGGTAGACATGACTAAACAAATCAAAATCACGTTTCCCATAATAAGTCTGATAAAAATCTTCCTCAGAAAGGTAGGTTTTTAATGTCCTATCTTCAAGTAACAATACCCTGTCCATCATTCCTTGTAGGTAAAAACATCGATGGTCTGCAATAATAATGAGCTTCTTTTCTTTTTTTAATGCTCCTATTTGCTCTCGCAATCTCATAACGTTACCATAGTCTAAATTAGCAGAGGGTTCATCAAAAATAAGAATGTTAGGATTGATCATCAAAGCTGTTAACAGTGCCAAAAACTGTCGTTCACCAGAAGAAAGAGTCATGACATGACGGTCTAGAAGATCTTCAATCTTAAACTTGTTATTAATTGCTTTCAAACGTCTAACCATATCTTGATGAGACACACCGCAATTTTCCATCTCAAAAACCAATTCTGATGTCGTATTAGTCGTGAAAAACTGGCTTCTGAGGTTCTGAAAAACATTTCCTAGAAGTAAGTTGCGCTCATGAACTTTTAAATGATTTTGCCCATCAATCCATAAATCTCCAATTAATTGCCCTTCAATAACTTCTGGAATAATACCATTAATAATGTTGAGTAAGGTTGATTTACCTGAGCCACTCCTACCTGTTAGAAAAACAATTTGACCTAAATCTAGGTTAACATTGATATTATTCAAGGTACTCCTTTGATTGCCTTCATAGGTGAAGCCCAAATCTTGTACTAGCATAACTTCTTTAGTCATAAAACACCACCTACAATCATTCCATAGCCTAAACAAACTATTATAAAAATGAGAACATCATAGATTGACCATCTTGAAAGAAAATAACTTGTCCTCTTACAAGGTACTGTCAGTCCTTTAGTCAAACTAGCACTGGTTAAGTCATTGCTCAGAGTTAAACAGCGAAACAGTTGAGGAACCAACAAATATTCAAAAGTCCTCACTGGATGTTTGAAAGATAAGTCAACTCCTCTCACTTGCATAGCTTCCTTAATGAGTCGAAATTCTTTTCTAAAAAGCGAAATATACCTCAATGTTACCATTAGGCCTATCAAAAATAGTTTAGACAAGTGCAAGCCTTGAAGAGCTGATAATAATTCAGAAGAATTATACTCTGTACAAAGAAGCCATGCTAACAGAAAACAAGGTATAAATAATAAAGACATTCTAAAAAATGAAGCCAGGATTCCAATGTTAAAATAGATAGATGACAGCATATAAGAGCTATAGAATAATACTAGGAAACCAGTTGCTTTTAAAAGTTTTAAGTAATAACCCGCTAAAAAGATAACCAGTAAACTAACTAATTGTGAAAATATGATCCCTTTGTGGGATGGATACAAACTATTCACAAGCGGCAATAAAGCGTTAATCACAATAATCGTCAAAGCATTAATTTTTTTGGCTGGTATTTGAAACTTACTGTTCGAATCTATTAATAGCACTCTTGTTATCTCCTTTACCGATGGTATCGTCTATAACTTATCTTATTCTTTTTTAAAACAGAAGTCAAGTTGCTTAACAATAAAATTAAGACAACTTAACTAAATTGTTCCAATAAAGATGTCAAAAAGCCCCTAATTTCTATTTATGTTACTAAATAAAAACTCGGGGCTTTACACTTTTATAATTTATCAGTAAAAGACTGGTTATATTTTTTGAACAAACCACTAAATACTAGCGATAACAATGTAACAGATAGTCCAATTATAAAAAAATTATAGGTATTTTTAGGATTCAATATCATTGAAAAAATTCCTGTACCAATTGGCATAAAAAGAATTGCTACCGTAAAGATAATTCCAAATACCCTTCCCAAAAACTCATTATCAACCTCTCTTTGTACAATTGAGAAAAACTGAATATTAAAAATAGAAAGAAATAAACTAAATAGTGCTGGGGACAAAGCTAAAACAATTGTATTGTGACATATAAAATAGAGTGGAGGGGCTAACATTAACATTAATCCTGATAAAGCTAAAACCATCATCAGTCGCTGACTTGACAGTTGTCTATTCACCAAACCACTTAATAAAGCCCCAACAAAGCCACCAACCGCTTCTGCTGTCAGAAAGGTCCCATAAAGTCCAGATGACATATTTTCAAATATCTGACTACTGTAGGGTAACAAGAGATTATAAGCTGCTAGAAAGAAATTGACAAATGCTGATAGACCAATAACGATAAAAATTGTTTTATGGCTATAAATATACTTAAATCCTGTTTTTAAATCATCAAAGATTTCTCTTACTGTCATCTTCTCTTTGGATATCACTTCTTCGTTAATAGGGACAATAAAGTGGACCAACAAGGCAGCAAGTAGAAAAGATAGCCCATCCAGCACTAGTGCTCCGTGTATTCCAAGTCTATTATATAAGAAAATCGCTACCATTGGAATCGTTACTTTGATAACATTACTGCTTGTTTCCAAAAATGAATTCAATTGAGAAATAGTTTCCTGTCTTACAATTTCTTTAGTAAATGCTTTATATGATGGCCCAGAAAAAGCGCTCATCAAGGCCAATATAACATTGGTTCCTACAATTGCATAGACTAACCATAATGCTTGAGATATGAAGGAGAGAGCTAGACAAGCAAATCCGCAGAAGATATTGGTCCCCATAATAATTTTTTTTCGTTTAAAGTTGTCAGCGATTACACCACCAAATAAATTAAATAAAACGCCAATAATACTTTCTAAGGACTGGTAAATTGCAACTAAGGATAGAGAAGTTGGATTAAGACCAGCAAGAAATGTATGATTAGCAAAATTAAACATGATATTGCCTACTTGAGATATGCCTTTACTACTTATTAAATAACGAAAATTGATCTTCTCATCTGTTTTCATTGTATATTCCTTATCTTATATTTAGTGCAGTTAGCTACTGCCAAAGCTCCAGTGATTCACTTAGATTTAGCCACTGTGGGTAGACTCACTTCTCTTTAATCCAATTTCTCTTTAGTAAGGCTATTGAAATCCACTAGCCATTTGACATATCATCCTTTCATCAGTCTTTGTGAAAAGCATCGCGAGTATAGACTTTTTTTCTATATTTTTTTACCTGATCGTCCATTCTGTTAGCTACAATAAGATCTGAGCTAGTCGTAAATTTAGTAAAATCATTGATGACTGGACATCCCAAAATTGTCTGTTCTCTGATTAAAGGCTCAAATATGATAACCTCTCTTCCATTATTTTTTAATATGTCAATGATATTGATTATTGCAGAATCTCTATAATTATCTGAATCTGTTTTAGAATTAATTCTATAAATCCCAATAGTTGTCACATTTCTACTTAAAATCATTTTTGCTATGTGCACTTTTCGTGATAAATTTGAATTATTTATATTTGTCATCAGTGGGGCTGAAATATTTTTAAAATGAGATTCTAGTTGCTTAGAATCTTTGGGAAGGCAATATCCTCCAAATCCAAAGGAAGGATTATTGTGTGCGTTTCCTATCCTTGAATCGTAGCACAGCCCTTCAATAATTTTTTTAGAATTTAAATGATGTAATTCAGCAAATGTATCTAATTCATTAAAAAATGCAATTTTTTGAGCTAAGTAGGCATTCGAAAAAAGTTTTATGGCTTCTGCTTCAGAAGACCTTGTCAATAAGTAGGGTGGTTTTTTAGTAACTGCTACTTTTCTTAATAAATTTAAAAATAATTCAGAATGTTTAGATTCATTGCTAACAATAATTCTAGATGGATATAAATTATCGTGAACAGTGAGACCTTCACGAAGAAACTCCGGAGAGAAGATAATAGAGTGGTAAAAATATTTCTTTCTTAAATATTCCGTAAAGCCAATAGGAACAGTTGACTTAATAATAATTGTTGCTTCCCTATTAAAGGTTAAAATATCTTTAATAACTGCATCGATCGCAGAAGTATTTAAAGCATGATCTTCTAAATTAGTTGGTAATGCTAATATAATAAAAGTAGCTCCCTTATAAGCTAATTCTTTAGACGTAGTAGCCCTTATATTTTTGGCTCTCCGTAATAATTCTTTAATTGCAGCCTCTTCTAAAAAAGACTGTCTCTTATTGATCAACTCAATCTTCTTACTATCACTATCGAATAAGGTCACATCATTTTCTTTTGACAGTAATAATCCTAAGGATAAACCAACATATCCAACACCTACAACTGTAATCTTCATACTATCCCCTATCATTTAATTTTTAGACTAGACTTACTTTTTAAGATGTTCACAACTCCATATTTTTGTTAGATAAAATATAAATATCATTTTTATATCTAAAAGAAGTGATGTAAATTTTAGAATTCTTACTCAAGAAATCAGGAATTTCTGAAAAATTTTCTAAATAAAAGTTCTTCTTTTCTGTATCTAAGACGCCAATAAAATTTAAAGATATCAAGGAAATATTAGCAAGATCCTGCTTTAATTTAGAGCGCCATTCTGATATTTTGGGATAATATTCATTAAAAATAAATCCTGGTCTATAATACATGACACTATCATCAGCAAGGCTTAAAAATTCTATATTTCTTTTTTATAGTTCATTAAAATGATCACCTTCTTTGTAAATCAGGTATCTTGAGCTATGACAATCTCCTATCGAATGTTGAAGATTTAAGTTTTTTATCTCTCTATTATTAAAAATAGTAGAGAGAATTAAGGTACTATTTCCAGATTCTTTACTAAGCTTTTGTAAAACTAAGTATGATATATACAAAATACTGTAAGTATTCGAATAATCCGGAGCAGGTATTATAGATAAGGAACAATTACTATTTGGGAGGAGGGCTTTACTCTTCTTAATTTTTTTTGCTTCTTTTAAGAGTAAGTGATGATATGGATTATTTTCTAAAGAAAGCCTGTTATTAACTTCTTTTATTTTCTTACAATAATAACGGTAATTTTCTCCGTTATCGATTTTGCCGTCCTGGCTATTAATAAAATGTCCAATTTGTTTTTTTATCACATTAATGCTTGCCAAATCTGATATGGAGTGATCCATTTGAATAATAACCTTTCCATACCCCCCTTGCGAAATAATGATTGGCATCGCTAATTGCCCACCCTCATTTCGGGATTTAGGAATAAGCCTTTCTCCAACCTCCGCTAATAGTTTTTCTAAATACATTAATTCAGATGAATTCGAAACTTTTAAAATTGGAATTGAAAGGTTCGGCTTAATAATCTCAAAATTCAATATTTCTTCTTTGAAAGCCAGTCTAGAATGTAATAAATCATTCGAACAAATTAGCTGCTGTACAACCTGCTTAATTTTTTCCACAGAACAATTTTTATATTCAAAGGTTGATGTCACTATGCTCTTAAAGCCATCATAATAGTAAATCCTCTGAGAGTGAATTGTCTCAAAATTTGAAAGTACCTCGTTATCAACCATTAAGTAATCTGTGTATAAAATGTCTAAGTCTTTCTGTAAACCATTAGAAACACTTTTACTCTCCTCAACACAATTAATTCTTTTGATTCCTTGTACTTGCTTTTTTCTTACCTTTTCCAGTTCCTGTATTAAAGAATAAATACTTTTACCATAAACATCATCTATTGATAGTGAAACACCATAACTATCTTCAAACTCTATAATAAAGGTAAATAAGGTAAGTGAATCTCCACCATTTTCAAAAAAATCTTGTGAAAGGTCGATAGCTTTTATACTAAGTTTCAATTTATCTGCAATCAGATTTAAAATACGTTTACCATCAGTTCCTAACTGATTATAGTCTCTTATACCTACTGTATTATGTTTTTTCTTCTTGTTAAAGAGTTCTATTAAATCAGTCTTGCTTATTTTTCGACTACTAGTCAAAGGAAATTCCTCTACTTTAATAAATAAATTCGGTATCATATATGTCGGCATATTTTCTAGACAGTACGTTTTTAGACTATTAGATTGTATAGCACCTTTATAAAATGCAACAATTTGCTTTTCTATCTGTAATACTGTGACTTTAGAAAGGTTACTATTCTGCTCAATACTTCTTTCTATTTCCTCTAACTCTATCCGAATTCCATTTTTTTGAATTTGGTTATCTTTCCTTCCCACATAGTAAAACCGTCCCCTCTTACGAAACACAATATCACCAGTTGCATAGTACCGTTTACCATTAATTGTAGTGAAGGCCTCTTTCGTAAGTTCTGGTAGCGTATAACCTTTTGCTACTCCTTCTCCCCCAATATAAAGTTCTCCATAATTTTTCTTTTGATCATCTTTAATGATACAATCTGCCCCATCTAAAGGAACTCCAATGGAGATATCCTCATCTTCATTGCCAGAAAGTTCATATGCTGTAGCATATACTGTCGCTTCTGTCGGGCCATATGCATTAATTAAATTAAAATTTAACCCATTATTTTTCCAAATATGATAAATCAAGGGATTAAATTTTTCTCCAGCAATAACAACGTAATCAAGGGCTGCGTTTAACTTTTCTAAGTCAATGGCATTCAGTTTCTCTATAAAGACTAGGAATGCTGCCGGTGAAAAGGCCATATGACTTATGCCGTTTTGAATAATAATATCACTTAGCCTTTTATAGTTAGATCGAACTTTTAAATCTAGACAGTATACACTACCGCCACCAATAACCCAACCTAACATTTCTGTCATAGAAACATCAAAGGTATATGGAGTTGAAAATAAAAAACTAGAATTTTCTGTAACGGGGGTAAGTCTTCCTATATTCTTGAGGATATAATCTAAATTTGCGATTGAAACGACGACACCTTTTGGGGCTCCAGTAGTTCCTGAAGTATGCAAAATATAAGCATCTCGCGATTTCAAATAGATAAACGGATTAGATTCTATTTCTTTATCTAACTGTTTTAGCGAGAACTCTGTGATATCTAAATAGTCAATACCAGATAAACATGGAATTTCTCTATCTGACACATATACCACTGCTTTAGTAGATGAAAAAATTTGCTTTAGTTTATCTTCCTTAGTTTCGTAATCAATAGGTACGTAACAATTATTTGATTTAATAATCGCAATCAATATCAAAATTTGATTAATATCATGAGGTAATGCAACTACTACACGCTGGTTCTCTCCAACCTTTTCTACTAATTTATGAGCAATGGTATTAGTTAATTTTTCAACGTCATAGTAAGTAAGCACTCTATCTTGATCTTTTATCGCAATTTTATTAGGGCTTGTTTTACTTATTTTTTCTAATGTCTTCATGAATAGTTTTAGCATCAACATATTCCTTTCAAACTAATTATCTCCAAGATAATATTTTTATATATGCTTATTACCTTAAACAACTTGATAGTTATTCTTTACTAATATCAAGTTGAATAAGGTCATATTTTCTTCTATTCCTCAACAGAAATAGCACTTCCTAATTACTAATGTCTCCAATGATAACAGTCCATTAGTAATTGTTAAAATACTATAATCACATCTAATGTGAGTTATAAAGATCAAAGCATTTTTCTTTATTGCAATAGCATTTTTTTATATTTTGCGTCATCTCATTTAAGTCAGAAGACGCACTCCTAAAGTTATTAAATTTCAGATAATTATAGACCCTCAATAAATAGTAAGGTAATAAGTTTTTTGTAAGCTCTTTACTACTAAACTTAGGTAATTTTTTTAGTGACTCGGCTAATTTATTATGCCACACAGTAGCTTCAATCCCTTGAGGATACTTATCCTCTACTACATCTAGTAAGTGTAAAGCTCTGATTTTTAACTTTTCTATTTCGTCAATGGAAGGCTTATCATTCGAAGCGACAAACCTCTTAGTGTGACTTTCAAATACTAATTGATACTTGTCTCTGTTAATATAGGAAAAATTATCTGTCAGAGTTTCAAAAAAACTTTGTGAAACCTCTAAAAATATTTTTTCTATTTTTTCAAAACTTCTCTTATGGATTTTAGCTTCTAAATCAATTTCCTTGGTTTTGTAAGATTTCAGCAGTGCAGTTAATGTTAAAAAAATATCAATGCCATAGCCTTTGGAATACCTATGCCAGTTACAATTATGAATTAATTCTTGAACCAATTTTTTCGAAAACCCAAGATCACCAGAAATACACTGATAAGGTACGTCTTTTTCAAACAATTTTACCAATATAGGGTAAATAAAATGATTTGTCGCATTTCCTTCAAAAAATTTTCTAGCATAATTAGGAACTATCAGATCATTACCCTCTCTAATGGATAGATACATCTTTTGTAACCAGGTTTTATCTAAGGAAATGACATCACCATCTATTAAAACTACCCCTTCAAAATGTGAAAAATGATCTAAGCAATAGTCAAAAATATTCCTCACATTATAACCTTTTCCCCGATGAACTGAAGTAAGAGAAATTTTTGAATGGAATGTCTGGGTATTTAAAAAGATTTTTGACGTCTGATCATCACTGTTACTGTCAGAATTAATAATAACAATATTCTGACCTAGTTCCACTGAATATTTATCAATCTTTTCCACTAATTTACCTATATTATCAGCCTCATTTAAAGTTGGAATACCTACAATAATCATATTGAAATAGTTCCTTTCCATATCCACTCAATTACACTTATTATTAATTCATATCTTCCAAAATCTCTTCCACTATTTTTTCAGATGTGTTAGCAACAATTTTATATATATTGTATGTGTTCAAAATTGTTTTTACTATTTTTTCACGAACTAAGTTATTTTTCTTATAGTGAATTAAAGGCATTGCAGAAAAATACTCTCCCTCATCAGATTGAAAACAAGAAACTTGACCCGAGACATGCCTTCCTAATAGTTCGTTTAGGATAAGACTTGCTAAATTATCCTTCCATATTTGTTGAAATCTACCTGCTTGTTTGTGATCCGTTTTTATGTAATAAATTTTAGAAACTTTAACAGGAAAGTGATATTCTAGCACTCCTAGGCTTTTGGCAGACATCGACATTTTATCATCCCAACTCGCCTTATCTGATGGTGGAAAAACACTGAAATAGCCTCCAAATAATTGATATAGTAAGGCATCTGATAAAATAGCTGTTCTTCTAATGTTAACCTTAGTAGTTCCTGCATAGGTAATTAGGCCTCTATTAGATAAACCAAATATGATTTGATCATTGCCGATAAGACGGTAACCATGTTCAATGCAAAGTCTTAAGGCAACCGTTGTTTTCCCAGCTCCTTTTTCGCCAAATAATATAATTGACCTTTTTGTATCGGGATGATATAAGGCAGCAGCATGAACTAACAAAGAATGATTGGCTTCAATTAGAAGACATTCTGCTAAATATTCACCTATATAATAGAGGGAAATCCCTTTTTGAAAGTTCTTTATTTGTCCAAAAACAAAGATATTCCCCTTGCCATCATATTTCACAGATTGATGCTTGCTCTCTATTAATGTCAACTTGCCATGGACTTTTATCTCTATACCTTGAGCTTTAATACAATTATCCTGTTCTTTAATATTTTCAAAGATACTATCTGGCACTTCAAATGTCATTTCAACTAAGCCAAAGTACAAAATTGTCTTATTCTTCATATACAGTTGTCCTAGGTAAAAAGTGTTGGGTTTTTAAAATTATTTTTGTATTTTCTGCTCCTACAGATAAGTATTTGTTAGTAATTTCTAATACTTTATCATAGTCAACTTCATTTTGTGTTTGAATAAATAAGTGAGTTGGATTATACAAATTTGAACCAGTATTGGCTTGCATAATAACTTGACAGGGTGTTTTGAATGTTTCATAAATTTCTTTAGCAATTGTATCAGCTAGGTATCCCCACACCTTACCTACAAAATAAGTACAATTTTTACCTGCAGGGGCTTCCATAGTATTCGGCCTGAAACTTGATATAATGCCATGAGTTTTATTACCTCGACCAACTGCCCCTTCTTCACCAAAATCAATACAAGATCCTGAACTAGTCATATAATAATGATATGATAGGGTATAGAAAATATTTTTATACTTAGCTTCAATATATTTTTTTATATTTTTGACATGCTCTTTAGCATATGTTTGACATTCGACATCATCCATGAAATATTTACTGATTAATGGTAAGTTAATCTTAATAGAATATTTTGTAGCTTTCCTCACCACCATTACCTTAATATCTCCTCCCATCTGAGGAAATCTTGGCTTAGGTAATTGTTGAGGATTTAGTTTATAAAAATAACCTTCAATCATCAATGCTAATTCTTCAGAAATAGTTAAAGGCCAATAACTAATCATGGTAGCTGTATCGTTCGCTTTAGGTTCATCACTATACTCTGGTAAGTCTGACATAGAAGCTGGAGAGAACCAATTACGTTTTGTAGTGAAATTTGAGGTCAAAGACTCAAATTCTACATAGTTGTCGACATCTAAGTTTGGCAAAATTCTATTTAAATAGTTTGTTGCAGCGCGTTTTTGAATTTTAAATAGAGGAATAGGACTTCCAAAGCATTCTTTACTTGCTCTACCTAGAAAAATCACTTTAATGGGTTCAATAAAGTCACTTCCACCTAGAGCTTGAATAGAGTGTCCCCCTCGAATAATAATCTTGTCAAAATTATGATGTGGAATAACACCGAACTTATCTAAACAATAAAGAGAGTAATCAATTTCAATTTGTTCAGCTATTCCATCTGCTAAGGTATCAGGGTGACCTAATCCTTTACGCTCAACCACTTCGTATGATAAATGACTTGGGTCATGAAAGCCGTTTGTAATTTTTAAATCCATAGTTACACCTCATAAATAAATTTTGTTACATTCTGAATATAATGCCATTAATAATTTTGTCATCTCAATTGCATTATTGATATAGCAACCTTCAGGAATAGAATTTCCTTCTAACAAACTTATATACGTGTCCATCATATCATCGTGAATTTGAAAAGTATTTGTTCCAGTCACTAACTCACTCTTGTATCTTTCGAGTTGAGGATGTGGGTCAAATATTATTGTTTTGTCATCAATTGTAACTCTTCTTACTGTTCTTGCATCACCCCTTTCAATCTTTCCATCTCTTACTGCGAAACTTCCCAAATTACTGATAACTCCAATCACTGATTGATTAACAGATGATAAAATCTCTATGGAATAATCGTGTCTGTCTGGATCTTTTATATAAAGATTATTCACAAAAATACCTTTTTTGAACTTCTCTAATGAAATCCCCAAATAAGAAATTACAGCAATAATATGAGGAATTTCTATCCCATAGCCCAATAGCCCATTATCTAAAAATCTCCCATTCTCATTATCTTTAAGTCTATCTTTAGAAAAATTGATTGTTATTTTTCTGGCTTGATCGAAAGAGAAAGACTCCAGCTGTAACAATTTTTTTAAAATTTTGGAATAGAAATATTGTTCACTGACAAAAATGTTTTTGCATAAATGTGGTTGTTTTTTTAGTAATGCAACGATTTCTTCTAAATCTTCTAATCTATTACAAAGTGGCTTCTCAATGCTAATATAAGAATAGAGATACTTTTTTATTACAGTTTTTAATGCCCTAAGATGATTGTTTGTCGGAGTACAGATTTCAATCGTAAAATAATGTCGTGATAAGTCATCTAATACATCACTGTTGTTATTAAGAAGTTTCATGTTGGAAAATTTCAAATCTTTGACGTAAACATTGTATCCACGTGATAGCCACTTATTGGCCTTAATTTTCCCAATTTTACCAAATCCAATGATTAAAATATTTTTACAGTTATGATTACTAGCCATTTAATGCTTCCTTAATACTAGTGTTTTCAGACCATTCATAATCTAAGCCCCTGATAATAACCGCAGGGATGCCAGTACCTCTTTGCCCCATCAATAAACCAGCACTACTTGCTAGCATGTCACATAAAGTCTCTTCTTGAAGCTTACATTTCCCTGTAGCTATGTCTATCACTTTTGTTTTTCTTAACGGTTCAATCCCAAAAATTCCAATAGCTATCTGATTTGCACCTCTTTTATCTTCTCTGCCATCACTATCAGAAATGATAACTGCTACTTGCTTCTTAAATTTTAAGCTGAGATATTCCGAAATTTTTTTTGCTGATTTATCTGAATCTTTAGGTAGCATTACCACCTCATTATCTGATACTTTGTCTATTCCACCACTTGTCAGTTTTAAGCCATTTGCCAATCTACAGCCTATATAGTTATCTCTTATATCTAGTAAGGAGGGATCTCTGTTTGCCAATTCCAAAATTAATTCAATAACCCTAGGATCTTTTCGAGGAATTCTTTTGTTAATCTGTTTTGCTAAATGACTAGGTGTCACTTGATCAAGAGATAAGACACTATTTTCCGCAATTGACACTATTTTAGAAGCAATACAAATAATATCTCTATCTTCTATAGAAAGGTTTGCAGAAATTAGACTTTCCGCAATAACCTCTGCCACTCTATCCCCTACTTTAATTTCTGGGATATTTGCTATTTCAATTAAACTTAAAGTCATTTTTTATCTCCATTGATATATTTAGTTAAAGTCAAAAAAGAATTTTTTACAGAATCCTTTTTTTTAGAGGGTTCCCTTTCGTGGGTTTCAAGGCTAAAAATTAAATGTGTAAAGTTTTGACCAATCTTTTTAATAACTTTTTTAAAGTTAATAATGCCTTTTCCTAACTCTACATATCTTACCTTCTTATCATCAGGAAGGTAATTCTTACAATGAATATAGTAAATATATTCCTTAAATTGACAAAGGGCTTCTTCAACATTTTGATCAAGTCTATAATAATTAGCTATGTCAAACCAAATTTTGAGGTTCTTAACTGACTTGTCATCTATAAAACTTGCTATTTTTTGTAAATCCTCAGCCCTACTAACTGATGTTCCCAACTCGTTTTCAATTAAAAAAATGAGTGTTTCTTCTTTTAATAGATTTAAAAAAAGTTCATTTTTTAAAAACTCTTCTGTTGAACAACCTATCCCTCCAAAAATTCTGACATATTTAATCTCAAACAATTGCGCTATAAAAACTATTTTTCTAAGGTATAGCCATTGTTGGTCTATTGTGATAGTGGAAGATACACCATACAAATCTATGATATCTTCAGTATTATGAGTGCCTATCTGCCATTTAAATAGGGGACTTGCAATAGAAATTGGAGTAATATTATATCTCCTTAATGTCTCTTTTAAATGAATAAGCTCATCATCATTAAGTTGTATAAGATTCTTACCATTGATTACTCTTAGCTCACAACTGGTCACTGATAAGTCATTTAAAAATGTTAACGAATCTTCAAGATTATCCGAAATTTCATCCAGATTTATTGTAATTTTAAAAGTCATCTAGTCTTTAGTTTCCCTCCAATATACCTATGTAATCTCACTAACTCGTCTTTACTTAAGTTGTGCTCTTCATTCCTCTTATTAGTCCAAAGGGAATATGCAGCAATGCCTTGAAAGATCATAACCCATAGACCATCAATTGTTTTAGCACCTTTATGCTTAAAATACCTATACAATTTAGTATGTAATGGGTTAAAGACGACATCTAGAAAAGATTTATCACGAAAATTTATAGAATCTAACATTTCTAAACCAATTGGCAGTTGATCATCATTAGTGATCATTCCAACAGGCGTCGTATTTATGATTAAATCTATTTCAGTAAGTTGACTAGGCATCTCTTGATATGACACATAATGTAAATAGGGATAATCTTCCATTAAACATAGTGTATTTTCACTGAGTGGCTCTCTGTACACTATTACTGGCAAAACATTTAGTTGTTGTAGGGCGAAAATAGCAGCTCTACAAGTACCACCTGTCCCTAAAATGCAACATTTTTCCAATTTATTAATACCAAAGAAAACTAGGGTCTCATAGATTCCCTTCCAATCAGTATTTGTCCCCGTGGCACAACTTCCCCTTTTATAAATATTATTAACAGAGCCAATAACTTTGATTGATTTATCTAAATGGTTTACGTACTGCAGTACCTCTCTCTTATAGGGTAAGGTAATATTGACTCCGATACACTGGGGATCTTTTATCAGACTATTCATTTTATCTGCTAACGATGCTGACTCAACTAGAATTTTTTGATGTTTATAATCTTTCAAGCCTCCTATATTAGCATTAAGATATTCAAATAAATAGTCTGATATAGAGTGCTCAACGGGATTTCCAATTAAGGCAGAATATGTCATCCTGTCTTCCTCCTTTTTGAATTTTTAATAATATTAAATAACTCTCATAATGTACAAGCTACTATTATTTTTGACACGTCTTTCACTACCTTAAAAATTTGCTGAAGGTCTAAAGTTTTCAACCTCCAGCAATAATTATAATGTCTACGATCACTAGTAGAATTGGGGCGGATTTTAATACTTCTTTCATCTCACTTCTCCTTTTATGTTTTTTTAGTTGTGTATTTATTGTATACTAAATAAAAAGTATCAAAAATTTCGTTGGGAAAGTGGGAAAAATTATGTTATCTAAACTTGGTAAAACACTTAGAAAAGTCCGTAAAGGCAAACAAGTAAGTTTATCTTCTGTAGCAGATGAACATCTCTCTAAATCACAAATTTCGCGATTCGAACGAGGGGAGTCAGAAATATCTTGTATCCGACTTATCAATATTTTAGATAAATTGCATATTTCTTTAGATGAGTTTCTTATTCTTCGCGATAATGATTACCCTAAAACAGCCTCTTTGCTAACTTAGTGCAATATATTCGTAAGCAATATTCATCTCAAAATAAAGATAAGATTACAGCCTTACTTTCCAATACTTCACCTTATGAATTGAATCCGCTTGAAAGAACAATGATAAAATCAATTCTACATACATTGGATAACCGTGTTATGCCATCAGACGAAGAAATGCTTCAGTTAACGGATTACCTTTTTAAAATTGAAAAATGGGGTTATTACGAAATTATTCTATTAGCTAACTGTGTCAGAACGATTCATTATAATACTTGTTTTTTACTTACTAAAGAAATGTTGAAAAATTATATCTACTCCTCAATGAATAAAACAAACAAGAGACTCGTTACACAATTAGCAATAAATTGCTTAATCGTTAGTGTTGATAAAAGTGAATTTGATAATTGTACCTTTCTCATTAATGAAATAGAGAAACTGTTAGATAAAGAATTAAATTACTACGAACAAACCGTTTTTGTTTATGCCAGGGGATATTGGGAATTTAAGAATAATCATTTATCCAAAGGGATAGAAAAAATGGAAAAAGCCATGCAAATCTTTGAAATTCTCGGAGAATCCCAAATGAAATCACAGTATCTCGAACACTACAAAAAACATGTTAAGGCAAAGTAGATCTTCTCCTAACACCGTCTATAAGTCTATACATTTTTAGAATAGCTTCATCCATTACGGAAGCTATCTCTATCTCATTTAACTGACTTTTTCACAATGGCATATTCCGCTTTGGCAAATAGCATCTTTCCTCTTATAACCACCTAATACTTAATTGAGGTAATGATCAAATTTCTGCTAAATATTAAAGACCTTTCAGAAATTGCCTCAAGAAAAACTTAACTCTATCGGATGCCGTTTTAAAAAATCTATTCTTCTCTTGTAAAAACAGGGCAACCATTGATGTAACTTCAACGGTTGCCCTAATAGCATTATCTCTTCCATGGTCGCAACAACTTCTTTAATGCTACTTTTGGACGACACCATAAACAGCCTGCTCAAAGCAGACTATAACCTTCAAATCGCAACAGAGAACATTATTATAAAGTCTTCATCCTCCCCAATCCCCCGATACCACGACACTCTTTCCATTTCTTGCCACCTATCCTAAGGATAGGAAATATTGTTTTCATTATACTAACTATCGGAAAACCTAGACAGGATTTGAGGAGATTAACATCAGACCAAGATTACTATGGAGTTAATAATGATGCTCAGTAATTATTAATGGAACAGAAAAATCAATCAAAACAAAAAAAGCATAGAGTTATCATACGATGACTCTATGCTTTTTATAATCTAAAAAACTTTTATCCCAGCTTTATTTGTGGGAAAATCCAATTGAATTCTCCCTTTTTTAATCGCTTTAACATAATCGTAAAGACTTTAAAACTAGGCTTTCGCAATCAAATTGCGTCACTCTATTATTTAAGAGTAACAATTGCACAACCTGTTAAATGTGCAATATCAAGGGGTTTGAGTTCTTAATTTGAAGTTTGGCAGGAATTTTGGCATAAAATTGAATCCAATCCTGCACTTTTGATATTTTGTGTGATTTCTTCAGAAACTGTTTTATCTAAAGCATTAAACCAGTGACTGTAAGTATTCAAAGTTGTTGATTTATCGGCATGTCCCATACGTCTGGCTACATATAAAATATCTTTTTTCAAGACATTGATTAGATAGGATGCATGGCTATGTCTGAGACCTTTTCCTGTAATTACTGGAACTCCTACCTGTTGAGCTTTCCGTTTGATGATGCGACAAATGGTTGATTTGCAAAAAGGATCTCCAAATCTTGAAATGATAAAATCTGTATCTTGATTTGCAAACTGATTTTTTCGCCAAACTTGAAGTACTTCAATAGTAATATCATCCAATTCAATAAGTCGTTCACCTGCTGGAGTCTTTGTTTGGTCTTTACGATACCAATTACCATTTTCATCTTTCTCTAAGGTTGTATGTACCTTTAGAAATTTTTTATCAAAATCAATATCCTCCCAACATAAAGATAAACCTTCGCTCACTCGTACACCTGTCATATAATATAACCAGATGGCAGTAAATCGTTGCAATTCTTCATAATCATGTAAGTCAAATGATTTGATAAATGTCTGAAACTCCGCATAGGTCCAAAATGGAGTTTCTGGATGTTTACCTCTAGGATTATCTAATGCTTTACAAGGCATATTTGAAATATAGCCAAGTCTTTCTGCATAACCCATACAAGCTTTAAACCTTGACCATAAATTTTTCGCATAGTTTTCAGAATAATTCTCTATGATATGCAATCTAAAAGCTTCGCAATCTCTAGGAGTTATTGCTTTTAATGGCTTTAAACCAAAATATTGAATAAAAAGTTTATGATGAGGAAGAGCCGTCTTATATGTCACAGACTGAACCTTTTGCTTATATGCTCTTAAATAAATTTTGTTCATATAGTTTTCAAAAGTCATATTGTAATTTTCTAAACTGACTTTGTTGGCAAATTCATATTTTATACGAACTAATTCGTCATATGCTTCTTTCATTGTTTCAAAGGTTTTACCATATTGATTTTTTCTAGCTTTCTTTTGTACCCTTTTGCCAGTTACTGGGTCGATTCCAAGATCAATCTGATAAAATATCTTTCCCTTATTATCACAATAAACACCTTTGTATTTTTTACTACTTTTTGTTGCCATTTGGATTCTCACTTTCTAAATGTTATTTAGATAGTGGAATCCCTATTAATTGTTCCACAATTTCTGCTGGTGCGATACCTAGTCTTCGATTGTCAAAGGGCGATTTACTTAATTGTACCGCATTATGGTCAACTTTGCGAGCTTCTTCAAACTTTTTTACAGCAATTTTTTTAGCTTCACGAATAATGTCTCTAGAGGTATGTTCAGGAAATCCTAAGTTCATTAAATCTTTATATGTAGCAGTTCTCATACACTTTCCTCCTTCAAATCACTAAGTTATTTTACACGCTAGATGGGATTTGAATGGTTAGTTCAATCATGGGAATTTCACCCGCTGTCCTTTTTCGATGGCAGCCTGAACGGTCAGAAGTATCATTATCATTATTTGTGTTATGGCAGATAGGTCACCATCCTATTTTTGAATAAATGATTTTCGCTCATTTCCTGGCGCATTACATTCTATTGCTCAACAAATAAATAAAGTCCCACCTAGAATTATTCAATTGTCAATGAACAAATCAGGAGGGACTATTTTAAATTATTCTTTATTCGGTGGGGAAAGTCAGTTTGCCCCAACAAATAATCTGTACTAACGTTATATAGATTTGAAAGTTTTATTATTACATCTGCCGATAAAATACGTTCTCCTCTCTCAATTTTTGAATAAGCAGAGTGGGTAAACGAAAGCTTTTCGGCAACGTATTTTTGAGTGAAATCATTGTCTTCTCTCAAATCCCTTAAACGTCGGTACATCAATCTTTCTCCTAAGGAAAAGTATAGAGGATAACTAGGAGAAATTTGATATATTGTCCTAATTGGACAATAGAAATAAAACTCCCAAACCGTTTATTTCTTTACAAATTAGACGGTTTGAGAGTAGCTTTATTATACATTATACAAAAATAAACAAGAATATGTTGGAAATTTGAACATTTATTCAATATGAATGGAAAAATCGTCTGTCTTGTATTTATCCATATTTAAAACTCTTACATATTCATCCAACTTTCTAACCGCATTTTCGTATTCTTCGATTTTATTGTCTAGCTGATTCTGTATCATTTCAATCTCAGATTCAATCTGTCCAATTGTTACATTCTGCGATAAATTCATCTTGGAACATTCATACTTAGCTAATTGCTTGGTATCTTGATTATCACTTTGTAGGTTAACAACTACTTCTGCCATCTTGTTTAAGGTGGTGTTTTTGTCTTGAAGATTTGTCAATTCAATATCTAGCTGTGCGATGTCTCCAACCAATTCATCTTTTAATTCTAGAAAGGATTTATTTTGAATGTTTAATGTCATCAATAAATTGATTTCTTCAATTTTTTGTTGAAGACTGACCAGACTTATTCGTCTCTTATAAGGTAAAGACTTATTGTCAAACGTTAGTTGGCGAATCAAGTCCCTTCCTTTCATAAATCGATTCATTTCTGAGTCCTCTTTATGATAAATGAAATAAGAAGATGTTTCTCGAATAAACACCTGATACTGCTTCTTATTTTCTTGTTCTAAGATATTAAGTTGATGATTTGGAATGAAGATTAGTCCTTCTTGTCCAATACCCATCCAAACTTTAACAAATAGACCATCTAGCACAATTTTTTCAATTTGCTCCTCCGTGATCTCAACTTCAAACTCATGTACAGCATCTCTCTTAGTTTTATACGTTTCATAAGCTTCGGTTATTTCTTCTACAGTCAATATTTCTGAAAGCTGTTGTGTCTCAAACTTTTCAAATTCTATTTTTACTTCATTATTATGAAGCACTTCAAACACATCATGTTCCTTGAAATAACTATCAAAATACGTAGTATCATAAAGATTTTTCTTTCTTAATGACTTATTTGGTATGGAAATGCAGCTTTTTCCATCAGAAAGAACAAAATCTATCGTTTTTTTCTTGCTCTTCAATTCTAATCCCAGTAACCGAGCTTTCTCAACTAAATCATCAAATGAGTTGGATCTTAGCAATAAAAATTCTAAAATCAGTTCAATATTTTTCTTGGCAAAGTAACGTTGAAAATATTCTTTTGAATAGGGTTCTCTCTTATTCAGCTTATCTCCTTGGATGACTTGCTTCATATTTCTATCTGTCATAAAAAATCGGCTATGTTTCCTTGAGAAATCTATTTTGACATTTAGTTGCTCAGCTTTTTGCATAAAATCATTGAAATCAATTGAATGTTCCATGAGAAAAAATAACCGCTGCTTCAATTCGTATTTGTGATTAGAACGTCGATAGACCTCATAATCTCTATGAGAATAACGTTTAGGTGGAATGATTTTAGCACCCGCTACTTTAGAAATTCTATCCGAAATCATTTGTAAATTTCTTTCAAGAGCGTAGTCCCACTTCAACTTTTTTTGAGATTGGCTATTGATTGAGTTGATAATAATGTGATTATGACAATGGTCCTGATCAACATGAGTGGCAACAATGAATTTATATTGACCACCTATCAACTCTTTTATCGTTTCATAGCCAATACGATTGATTTCCTCTGGGCTTAATTTATCTTCAGGTGAGAAAGACTGAATAATATGATGAGCATGTATTTTCTGTTGCTTTTTCTCTTGTCTATCAAACCGTGAGTCGTAGAGTTGGTCATTTGAAAGAAAATTATTTTGATACATCTTCACCAGTTCCACATAGTCAGGAAAATCAAGATAATTACTCATCCCAAAATCTGAAATCAATGATAAATTCCTGGTTTTCTTAGGATCAAGAATATACTTAATCAATTGACGGCGGTATTTTTTCCCATGAACAGCATAATGCTTAGTGATGACCATAAAATTCTCTCAATCGCTGACACTTTATGTCAAAATCTTGTTGTAACTGTGTTTCTAACTCTGCTATACCGAGCTGCAATTCTTTGACTTGTTGAAGACTAAGTAGGTGGCTTTGATTTACCGAACGTGCAATCTGGTTTATATTATTTCCAATCCTACGAATTTCAAAAATCAGGTCTTGAAAACCTCTTGTATCGATTGTGATAAAATTCATACGAGGATTGAGTAAGGTTTTTCTGGCATAATGCGAAAAGTTTGGACACTGACTCTGAGCAAGATTTTTATTGAGGATAATTAATTCTTGATCACTCAAATACACCTTTTTCACATTGGTTCGATAACGATTTTCCATAATAACTTACCCCATGTACTTGTCTTTGAATGAATAGCTTAATGGAATAGTTACCTCAATTTCCTTCATCAAGTCTTTGATACAAGTCAGGATGATTTCAAGATGTTCCATAGTAACTGATTGAGACAACTTTGCCAGAACAAGTATTTCATGTACATCCCGGTAAATCTGTTCTACTTTTTGGTGCTGTAAATATTTTATCCATTCTTCAAGCTGCTGAGATGGTTGGTGGTCTATTTTCAATAATTTACCTCTAGCAAAAGGGGAAAATTGTTCATATCCCTCCTGTTCCATAAAATTTTGTATCTGTTGATACTCTTCTATTGAGAAATTGACTTCCTTACGTATCTCTCTAACTAGATTTCCCATCCTGTATCCTCCTCATTCTTTAATATCGGTATATCCCCGCCCTCGTATTAGACACGGCACTGCATAATATCTTCCTTTCAGGTCTTTGCGAGCTCAGATATTGTGTCCACAATATCCCAAAAATCATATCGCCAGCTGACCAAAACCTTCCAGTTTTGACAGCCAACGATAAGATAACTTGGTGGCTCCGCCCCCAAACCCCCAGTGAAAAATCAAGGATTGATTTTCTTAGGAATGGTATTAGGATAACAGGGATGATTTGGAAAAGGTATCACAAAATTGATATAATACTTTTATAGGAATATTTTCAAAGAGGTGCATTATGTCCAAATCATCTAAACAAATTGAAGAAGATGCTGTCGATTATTTAAAAATGGCGTTAAAAAAATCAAAACATATTAACAGAGAAATTTCTGAGGGAGATAAATAACCAATCTGGGATGGTCACATATACTTTTACAAAAATATAGAAAGACGAAATATTGATTTTTTGGAGCGAATTCCTGTTCAGTTTAAAGGTTGTGATGATTATTATAACGAAAATGTTGGATACCCTCTAAGCAGGATTAATTTGGAGCATTATCTAACTGAAGGTGGTGTGCTCTACTTTGTAGTGTACTCGAAAGACGTTAGTCCTACTGTCACTTATGCTTCACTAACACCAAAAGTCATTAAGAACGTATTGCCAGCTAGTGACAAGAAAAAAAGAATTAAGAAAAAAGAAGATATCTTTCTCCTGTTCTGGATGGCTATAATAGCGAAATTATTGATTTTACCTTATCCCGCTCTCCAAACCTCATACAAGTCAAGACCATGCTTGAGAAGGTCTTCCCTGAGGAAACTTACCCAAATACCATTCTCCATAGTGACCAAGGTTGGCAATACCAACATGAAGTCTATCACCGCTTTCTTGCAAGTAAAGGCATACATCCTTCCATGTCTCGCAAAGGGACCAGCACGGATAATGGTATGATGGAATCCTTCTTTGGTGTCTTGAAGAAAGAGATGTTTTATGGCTTTGAGAAGACTTTCAAGTCTCTGGATCAACTGGAGCAAGCTATCACCGAGTATATTTTTTACTACAACAATAAATGCATTAAAGAAAAACTAAAAGGACTTAGTCCTGTTCAGTATAGAATTAAATCCTTTCAATAATATTTTTTGTCTAACTTTTTGGGGTCAGTACAATGACTCATAAATATTTTTTTGCAAGTTCAAATACTCCATGAGATTAATAACTTTATTATTTTAGCCAACTTTACTAATCGTATAAACATTCTCCAAATTTCTCAACATCAATTGAGAAATTTGGCTTTTTCCGTTGCTCAGTTAAAGCGTCCTTTAGTTGTATATTTCCTGTTAATATCCCTTTTGAAGCATAACATTGTTTTCAATGATCGCATCCGATTGTTGACACCCATTTTAGAACCTATTCTTTGATTTTCAATAAGCGTAAACTGTTTAATGTTACAAGTAAAGTTGCTCCCATATCAGCAAATATCGCTATCCAAAGTGTTAACCAACCGGGCATGACCAAAAGTAATGCCACTAATTTAATCGCCAAAGAGAAGGTAATGTTTTGCTTGATGATTGCTAAAGCCTTACGGCTTAATTTTATTGTATATGGCAATTTACTCAAATCATCAGACATTAAGGCGATGTCAGCCGTTTCTAAAGCTGTATCAGTTCCAGCACCACCCATTGCTACACCAACGGTAGATGCCGCAAGGGCTGGAGCATCATTCACGCCATCTCCGACCATCCCCACACTTTGATGTTTTTCTCGAAGTTCTTTAATAAAATTAAGCTTATCTTCTGGAAGTAAGTCAGCTTTAATATCCGAAACACCAACTTGTTTTCCGATGGCTGTTGCCGTTCTTTGGTTATCGCCTGTTAGCATCACTGTTTCGATTCCCATATTGTTCAACTTGCCGATAACTTCTTTAGACGATTCCCTCATTTCATCGGCTACGGCAATAAACGAAAGAATTTCTTTTTCTGTTCCTAACACCATCACCGTTTTACCTTGAGTTTGCATATCGGCAATTTTTTCTTTTTTATCGCTTGAAATGCTTCCGTGTAATTCCTCAAAAAGATTTTGACTTCCCACATAATACATTTCATTATTTATTTTGGCTTTAACGCCTTTACCTGTAATGGATTGAAAATCCTCTACTGTTACTTCATTGAATTTTAATCCATTTTCTTCTGCTTTTCGCATAATCGCTGAAGCAAGAGGGTGCTGCGATCCTTTTTCAATGGCTGATGTTATGGTTATTAATTCATTTTCATTTCTACCATATGTCACAATGTCTGTTACAGCTGGAATCCCTTTGGTTAATGTTCCTGTTTTATCAAATGCTATCGCTTTTAAGTGTCCTGCTGCTTCTAAATGGATACCACCTTTAATTAATACACCATTTTTCGCTGCATTTCCTATTGCTGTAACCACAGCAACTGGAGTTGAGACTACTAAGGCACAAGGACAACCAACCACTAATACAGCTAATCCTTGATAAATCCATTGGCTCCAGTCTCCGCCAAATAATGGTGGAACTACTGCAATTAAAAGAGCTAGTATGACAATAGCTGGTGTATAGTATTTTGCAAATTTATCGACAAACGCTTGAGAGGGGGCCCGTTCTGCTTGGGCTTCTTCTACCAAGTGAATGATTTTTGAAAGAGTAGTATCTTCAACTCGTTTTGTTACTTTAACCTCAAGTAACCCTTCTTCATTCAAGGTTCCTGCAAATACTTCATCATTTGTGATTTTCGTTACTGGAACACTTTCACCTGTAATCGCAGCCTGATTTAATGTCGATGTACCTTTAACCACTATTCCATCCATTGCTAACTTTTGACCGGGCTTAACTATCATGATGTCTCCAACTTGAATCTCATCAACATGAATCATCATTTCTTCATTGCCTCGTCGAATTAACGCTTCTTTTGGGGCAATATCCATTAAAGATTCAATAGATTGACGTGCTTTATCCATTGAATAACGCTCTAATGCTTCACTAATCGCAAATAGGATAACAACGGTTGCCCCTTCACCCCATTCACCAATAATTGCAGCTCCTATAATGGCAATAGTCATAAGCGTATTCATATCGAAATTTAATCTTCTTAAATTTTTGAGACCTTTAATAAATAACGAATATCCACCGATTAAAATGGACGCTGCATAACCAATTGTCGGTAGAACATGCTCTTCACCATACTGCTCTCCTAAGAACCAGCTAACTACAAGTAAAAGAGCTGATATATATACCTTAATGTTTTCTTTCTGCTTCCAAAAAGGTTCTCCTCCTACCCTTTGTTCTTTTTCATCTCGAATTTTTAAATTTTCAAATGCTCCTGCTTTTTCTAATTCTTCAATGGTTGTCGTCCCTTTAACATAAACTTTAGATGCTCCGAAATTTACTTTCGCATCCTGAACACCGGGAAGTTCTTTAACATTATTTTCAAAAATGGCTGCACAGTTAGTACAAGTAAATCCTTGAACACGATAGGCTTTCATTTCTTTTTCAGACTGTTTTGCTTTCCCTCTAGACATTGATCTTCACCTCTTTCTTATGTGCCAATGCAATCATCATAATTTGTCTGATATACTCATCATCTAAGGAATAAAATGCAAGTTTTCCCTCTTTTCGAAACTTAACAATCCCTTGCTTATGGAGCGTTCGCAGGTGATGAGAGGTATTTGCAACCGTAACACCTATAATATTTGCAATATCACACACACACAGTTCGTCATCTTGACACAATGCATAGGTAATTTTTGCTCTATTTTTATCTGCAATAGCTTTTAACATTTGGGCAACACTAGAAATATCTACTGTCTGTAAATTACCTTGTATTCGATTGACCTTTTCTTCGTCATAACAATAAATTTCACAAGTATTTTTTTAATCATATTCTCACCTCAATATCATTCAAGTATTTGTTTGAATATAGTATAACCCTTTTCATTAATTAATTCAAGTGTTTTTTTGAATGAATAAAAAAATTCATAAAAAAAGACTTGGAGTACCCAATTCTAATAACAAAATAACCAAACTGCATAAGACTTTAAGTACATAACATTATTAGTATTGAACTTGTTGAGGAGGTGCTTTATGAATCAGCTTGAGTTTCAGCGTAATCACCTGCAAATGGACTATTACAGCGAGAGCTACCAAGATTTTGAACGTGACTTCTACCGCTACTCCAACATGAATATTCCATTGATCTTCCTGACCGATGATATCCTCAAAACAATGGCGACTTCACGTAAGAATTACTTTGTCCTGAATAAGGAAAAGTCCAAAGATAACCGCGATCACTTCTTCATATTTGAAGTAAGAACCTTAGAAGAGAATCCACTAATCTATCATTATACATATAAGAAAACAACTACATACTTAACACAAAAATAGGAACTGTTCAATTGACTGTTCCTATTTTTAATCTTCATAAAATCTAAGCTATTCTATTTTGAAAAATTTACCATCTTCGAATATTTTTCCAAAGGACCAGATGGTTTAAAACTAGGTCCCTGCCGACCAATTATTAATTTTCCTTCCCAGATTTCCTCAGGGATATTACTATCTGTTAGCTTAAACAAACTTTTTGAGTTTCCAAGTCGTTTAAAATATGCTCCAGAATAAATTGGCTCCTGATTACTGTCATTTGTGATAAAAGGGTCTTTATTCGAAATGTAAAAATCAAACTCGTTACGATCTCTCCCAAAATAAAAGATTGGTATCTCAAGCATATTATCAATTTTTCTATTATGAATATACTCACATAGATTTAAGTAGCCACTTTCTACAGTTTTAATCAAACCGAGATCTAGTTTATCTTGCTCCGATATTCTATACCCTCCTAGTACTAGATAAAAAATTAACAATGCATGGTTTCTAGTTTCTTCAATTGTTGTCCAATCATTTAAATTATGCTTATGAAAATAGCCATTTCTTAATCCTACAAAAGTTGACAATGACTCAACAATATAATAATACGTTTCGTCATCAATACCATCAGCAAGTAAATCCATATTACGTGGATAGAATTTCTGACTGTTAAAATCTCCAAAAAAACTTGTAATAGATTTAAGATTTATATTTTTAACTTTTGAACTATCATTAAGGAGTTTGTCAGAGAGTGTATCTAACGGTTTAGCTCCTGCAAATATTTTACGGTTTACAGAATCCTTTTCTATGGTATGTAAAGAGATATAGGAAAATAGAAATTGTTCAATAGATTTAAAATACCCCATGGCTATTGATGTTAAATCAATATTTTCTGCATTTTGAAGAGAGTAAAATAGTTACTCCCTTATATGCTTTCGACATTGATTATCTGAATATTCCTAAATATGTCGGTCTATCAAAGGAGCAGATTCTGGAAAACTACCGCATCCTCCTGACCTATTTGAATATCCCATGGTTTCTCGCATTGGATATGCCGGATTTCCCTAGTTCGGCTAGTGGGCTTTTCCACTTTTTCGAGGTCAAGAAGCTTTTTATGCTGGACTACCTGATCTTGATCTTTTCTGGAATGGGCACGCTATGGTTTGTACGACATCTAAATAGGAGACGAGAATCTTGGCGGCTCCTACCCTACTTCCGCCAGGGAACCCTTATTCCCCTTGCTATCCTTTTGGCTCTCCTGGTTAGCTTCGACACGCTGTTTGTGCTTTTCCATAAAGTTTTCTTTAACAATGACGCCTGGCTCTTCAATGCCACTACTGATCCTATTATCTTAGCTTTACCTGCCGAGTTCTTTATGCACAGTTTCCTCTTGGCCTTTGGATTAATCGAAGTCTTCCTAATCCTGGGGTACTTCACTACTAAATATCGAATCTCTGCCCCAAGCCGTTGATTAAAAAGGTTATGGTTCATAAGAAAAACAGGGCTCTCCATCGAAAGCATGGGAGCCCTGTTTTTATCGAAAATTTATCGATCTATGATTTTCCTTATACAGCATACTGGCTGGTCTGACCCGATTCTGGAAGGGGGTCAAACCAGCCAGTGTTTTTTCGTTCCTGCTTCGTTTTATTTCGGCTCTAATTTCAATGTCATAGCATTGATGGCAACAATAACGGTCGATAAGGACATGAGGACGGCGCCGAAGGCCGGACCCAAGGTAATGCCGATAGGAGCAAGGAGGCCAGCAGCAATTGGAATCGCGATAAAATTGTAGCCTGCTCCCCATACCAAGTTTTGTTTCATTTTACGTGTCGTCTTGTTTGCTAACTCGATAAAGGATTCAATATCCCCTGGATCAGACTGAGTAAGGATAATATCCGCAGAATCCAAAGCTACTTGCGTTCCAGCTCCGATTGCAATACCTACGTCTGCCAAGGCAAGGGAAGGTGCGTCATTGACCCCGTCTCCTACCATGATAACCGTCTTGTTTTGGTTTTTCATGGACTCGACCAGCTTGTACTTATCTTCCGGAGATTGATTGGCTTGGTATTGAATACCTAGAACTTCTGCAACTCCTTGTGCAGCTTCCTCGTTATCACCAGTAGCCATGAGTGGTTCAATTCCGTATTTTTTCAGCACCTCGATCAAGTTTCTGCTGGTTTCTTTCAGTTCATCTCCCAATGCGACAGCGCCGATTGCTTCATTATTTTCTACAAGGATACTTAAAGTAGCGCCTTTCGGAATATCCATACGCAATGCTTTTCCGTATGCCTTTTGGCTGATTAATTGATAGTGGTGGCCGTTCGCCTCCCCTTCTATTCCTGCTCCCGAAACGATTTCAATGGAGTCAAAGGAAACTGACTTAATGCCTTTCGCTTCAGCGTGGTTCACAATCGATTGGGCAATCGGGTGACTGGAGCCCGCCTCTATACCCGCCAACAAGCCTGTAATTTCTTCTTCAGAATATTTATCACTCAAAACAGTGACGTCCAAGACTTTAAATTCACCAGTTGTTAAAGTACCTGTTTTATCCAATACCATAACATCCGCTTTAGTAGTTAATTCCAAAGCTTCTCTATTTTTAACCAGTAATCCTCGGCTTGCACCCAAACTAGTACTACGTGATACTACCAAGGGAATAGCAAGACCCAAAGCATGTGGGCAGGCAATAACTAACGCAGTCACAGTAAAGATAACGGCTGTAGGTAAATCTGCAATGATCATCCAGGCTACTAGAGCGATTAAAGCTACTACAACGGCAATGTAGAACAACCAGCTAGCTACTTTGTGAGCCACATTCTCTGCTCGAGATGGTTGGCTTTGTGCTTGGCTGATTAATGTCTGAACCTGAGAAATGAAGGACTTATCGCCCGTCTGCTTTATTTCCACATAGAGGACTCCGCCACCATTGGTTGATCCACCGATGACCTCATCTCCGGGTTTTTTTTCAATTGGTTTCGATTCCCCAGTCACAAGCGCTTCGTTTACACGGGATTCTCCGCGGATAATGATACCATCAGCTGGAACATTTTCTCCTGCTTGAACACGGATAACATCTCCAATCTGAAGTTCAGACACAGGACGAGTCTCAATCGAATCGTCTTCTAAAACAACATGAGCATCTTTCGGCACCAACTCAGCCAATGCTTTTTGCGCGTCCCCTGCTTCACCCAATGCCTTCATTTCAATCCAGTGTCCTAATAACATGATTAAAATTAACGTTGTAAACTCAAAGAAGAAGTCCATGACATGTTCTCCGGTCACATATCGAGCGGCCACTGCGTAAAGACTATAGGCATAAGAAACCGTTATTCCCAAAGTAATCAAGGACATCATGCCTGGAGCTTTTGAATTAAACTCATCTTTCGCACCCATGTAGAATGGTTTTCCGCCATAAATGTATAGAATTGTTGCCAATACAGCTGCTACAACGTCTGCATAAGGAAAGATAATTTGGAAAGGCAACTGAATATCCATCATAGGCGTAATGAGTAAGATTGCAATTCCTAATGGGAGTGACTTCAAGAAAATCTCCTTAAAGCTACCGTGATGGTGGTGGGCATGCCCTCCCATTGCGCCATGATCCATTTCACTGTGATCCATATTGCTGTGATCCATCTGACTATGTTCCATTTCATTATGGTCGTGTTTTGAGTGATCCATGTCGCCGTGATTATGATGACTATGTGACGAATGTTTTTTGTTATTTCTCATTTTTAATTCCTCCTTATTATATTAGAGACTGATTTTAAAGTTTTAGAACTTTCTCATCTAACACTGCATATAATTCTCACGAAAAGGGTTCTATACTTTATCTCTAGCTACTATCTATGAATAAATGTTATTCGTACTTTATGCACTTAATACTGAATAGTTAGTTTCTGCTAAAGCAGCATTGAGCGTTTCGGTATCAATCTCTGTTTGACTTTCAAGTACTGCTTTTTTAGTCGCTAAATCAACCTCTACAGATTCAACCCCTTCAATAGCTGAAAATCTTTCTTGTACCGTGTTCGCACAACCTGCACATTTTACGCCATCTAATAAGATTTCTTTTTTCATTATTTTATTCCCCTTTTTTTATCTTCTCCTATTATATAGAATAGGTAGAAGTTTAAATCCCAGATAAGCTACGTGTTTTCTAAACAACTGCTGGTTTGAATCGTCTTAACCGTAAAGCATTGAGCAAGACCGATACGGAGCTGAAACTCACGGCGACTGCCCCGCCAACATTGGACTCATCAATGGTCCGCCAAAAATATACAAAAGACCCATCGCAACTGGAATACCTACAAGGTTGTAAGCAAAAGCCCAGAACAAGTTTTGTTTAATGTTTCGTAGCGTTGCATGACTTAAATCAATCATAGTCAATACAGCGGTTAAATCATTACGCATAAGGACAATATCAGCCGATTCAATCGCCACGTCTGTACCTGATCCAACTGCAATTCCGACATCTGCTTGAGCTAATGCGGGTGCATCGTTAATGCCGTCTCCAACCATCGCTACCTTCTTGCCTGCCTCTTGTAGTTTTTTGACTTCCTCTGCTTTATCTTCAAGTAATACTTCACTTAATACACTGTCTATACCCACTTGCTTAGCAATCGCTTTGGCTGTTCGTTTGTTATCTCCAGTAATCATGATTACTTCAACACCGCGTCTTCTAAGTTCTTTAACAGCCTTCATGGCAATCGCATTGCCCTTCTGTACACTGACAATCCACTTCTTCTACTGCGAAAGATTTTTTTATCTCTAATATTTTCTCTAGTCGATCTATATCATCGAAGCTTAAAACATGATCTTCAATGATGCTTCCTATTACATTTCCGACTTTCTTATTGCAAATACGGTTAAAAATATCTTCTGCATAATCCCTTACGGCTTCTGTCTCTTCAATATTGGCAGTGTAAATAAACTTTCTACCTTCATGCTCTGTATTTAGTACGCCTTTTCCAACTAATCGACCTAAGATCGTTTTGATAGTGGATTGTGTCCAGTCCATTTTTTCTTGCATTACGGAAATGACTTTTTTACTAGTTACTCGATCATTTGCCCAAACTACACGCATGACTTCCCATTCAGCATCTGTGATAGAAGTATTAAGTTCTATTGTGCTCATTTTCCTTTCCTCCTTGTTGTTTACGTATGTAAACGAAATATGTCAAGTCTTTTTATTAAATTCTCACTTTTTGGGGTCAGTCCCTTAAAACTGAAAGTTTTAAAATGAAATTAGCCATCTACCTATACTGTGAGATGAAGGCTACGACTCATTCTGATAACTCATCGATTTCATTTGATGACAGGTTTGGAGCTGTTAGGCAAATTTGCCAAGGCTAATCATAGCCTTGCTTTAGCCCAAAAAAGACATCCAAGAGATTTCTCTTGAATGTCTGTAAACGCTGATATAATCGTAGGTCGCTTTGCTTTAAATTATACTTTTTTCTTAAACATTTGATACGAGTAGGTATTTCTTGTGAGTAATTTTCATCAAAAATTTCATATATAATCTCCCTATAATCATGGAAAAGTAGTAAAAATAGTTGTTATCCTAGTTGATTAAAAAAATCTCTGATTTCCTCATCTTTTATAAAATAATATATAATTTTCCCCTCTCTTCTAGTGTCCAAGATGTTTTGATTGGCTAGTTTACGAAGATGGTGGGAGGCAGATGCCATACTGAGATTTAATAAACAGGCTATATCGCAGACACAGAGTTCTTCGACGGCAAGGAGATAAAAGATGATATTTATCTGTTTATTATCGGTAAATTTTGATAAAATGCGAAGTGATTTTTGGACTTTTTCCTTTTCAAGGTAGTTCGTTGCGGTTGTAACATTTTGTTGATTTATAACATCCACTTGACAGATACTATCTTTTTTCATAATTTTTTTCTCCTAGCCTAACACAGCCCATAGCATGTCAAAGCTGTTGTTTTCAATCAGGATATACATCCCCAATCCTAAATAGACAACGGCAATAAACCATCTGCTATATTTTTCCAAAGTTTCTCCAACAGAAGGGACTTGTGACAATTTTTGGGCAGAAAAAACCAAGAGATAAATCATGACTAGAAAGGTCAGTAAAGCCACTATCAAATTCGATAAATTTAAGGTAGTAAAATATGGGACAAAGACACCAATATTGTCAGCACCACAACTTGCAAAAGTAATCATAGCGACTAGAAAAATCAGGTTTTTATTATCTTTGCTCAAACCTTCTTTGGCAATAGCTTCTCCATCAGAATCTCCTAAAAGCAAAACTTTGAGGCCTAGGAAAATTGGAATCAAACCGAGCAAACCTAAAATCTCTTTACTAGGAATATAATCTAAGACAAATGCAAAAAGCAAACTTAGCAATATTAGGCTAACAGAGCCTAGAAATTGTCCTAAATAGATGTTAATGATGTCTTTTCTGCTTTTTCTTTTGGCAAAAAATAACATTAGGATAATAAGTAAGTCTACGGCTGTCCCAGAATACAGGATTATTGAAGTAACAACATTTTGAATCATAAAACACCTCATTAAAATATATTTTTGAATGAATTTTAACATTAAACTTTGTAGATGTCAAAGAGGTCATAGCCTAAATTGCTACAACCGCTCCATTTTTAAATTTAAATTTGGCTCCCTTATCCTCGTTAATCATGACACTCTCAACTAGTGATTCCCATAATAATTCATCAAAATCGGTTAATACTTTCCCCAGCTTTTCTAAAGTTCCGATAAAGTCTTGCAATTCCTTATTCCTTTTAGATTTTTGCATCCTCTGGAGTTCTAGTGATTCAATATCCTGTACTATACCTTCATACTTTGAAGTCAGTTGATTATACTTTTTGAGGTACTTGTCTTGGTCTTGCCTTATAATGGCATTTTCCGAAACTAGATTTGCAACTAACTGACTGACAACTTCTGCTTCAGTTTCAAGGACCTTTATCTGTTCGTCAATTACCTCAAGGTTTCCAATGGATAGTAATACATATAGATTGTCAATAACTTCAATCCTATTATCTAATACTTGATTTACCGCTGAGATGAACCACTGTATCACCTCCTCCTCAGTAACGTGAGGGGTAGAACATTTACTAATGCCTTTGTATTTTTCGTTACATTGATAAATCACCCTTCTGTATTTGGAGGTTGAATGCCATACCTTGCTACCAAAGAAATGACCACAATCTCCGCATACAAGTTTTGAACTAAAGATTGTTGTGCTCGACTTTCTACCTTTATTTTCGAGCACTTGTTGAACTGCATCAAAGGTCTCTCTATCTACTATTGCTTCATGGTTATTCTCCACATAATACTGAGGCAACTCACCTCTGTTGATGTTCTTCTTTTTGGTCAGAAAATCAGTTGTATATGTTTTCTGTAGCAAGGCATCCCCTTTATACTTCTCATTTCTAAGCATTCGCTTGATTGTGGTTGCGTTCCAATGAGATTTGCCGCTAGGAGAAGGTATAACTTGTTCAGTCAAATCCTTTGCGATATGATATGGTGATTTTCCAATAAGAGCTTGCTGAAAGATATACCTAACAGTTTTGGCTTCATCCTGATCAACTACAATTGCCCCATCTTCACCAGCCTTAAAGCCTAAAACATTGGTATAAGGAAAATGAACCTTCCCTTCTGCGAATTGTTTCCTTAAGCCCCAAGTCACGTTCTCTGAGATACTCCGACTTTCTTCTTGTGCCAAACTAGACATGATGGTTATGAGTAGCTCACCTTTTGAATCTAATGTCCAAATGTTTTCTTTCTCAAAGTAGATTTCTACACCTACCTCTTTCAACTGCCTAACCGTAGTCAGTGAGTCTACAGTATTCCTCGCAAATCGACTAACTGATTTTGTAATAATCAAATCGATTTTGCCATCAAGTGCATCTTCCACCATTGATTTGAAACCAGTTCTTAGTTTTGTATTTGTCCCACTGATACCTTCATCAGAGTACATTTTAACAAATTCCCAATCATCCCTCCCATTAATGTATTCAGAGTAGTATCGCATCTGTGATTCATAGCTTGTTGCTTGGACTTCATGGTCAGTTGATACCCTGGCATAGCCTGCAACTCTACGCTTTTTCAAAGAGAATTCATCTGAACTTGACCTAATAATACTTGGTGTTGCCTCAATAGTAATTACTTTCTTCACTAATATCGCCCCTCTCTAATTTCTATAGGATATTTCCTTCCTTTTACTGGTATAACCCAGATGATACGTTGACCAAAATCATAATCGATGTGTTTAATATTATTTTCAACCCACTCTTTATCAGGGATAATGTCTAACTTGCTTTTAAAAGATGCCAAAAGTCGCTTTTCTCCTAACGTCCTACATGAACATGATGATGCTCCGAATCGATTTCGTGTTCGACAATAATATCGTACAGTTTTATTAACTTGTTTTGAATCCACTTTAACAATCATCAAACATCCGCATTCTGAACATGAAATTTTGTCACGAAAGATACCTTTATTTAAGTGGCTTTCTTGACTCATTAACTGATATCTTCGCTCCTTCTCATGAAGTACTAAATCAAAATATTCTTTTGTAACAATTGGCTCGTGTGCATTTTCAATGATGTACTTATTGCGTTGCCCTTTATTCCTTTTCGGATTCCTAGAGAATGCCTCACGATAGGTCTTCTGTAGGACAAGGCGACCAAAGTATGCTTCTTGCTTGAAGAATTCTCTGATACTTGCTACGGTAAATGGATTACTAAGCCTTGTTAAGACTTGTTCCTGATTGAGTTTATCAACTATCTGCTGTACCGAATCTCCATCCAGATACCATTTAAAGACTTTTCTTATAACTTTTGCCTCATTAGGTTCAATCTGATATTGTTCTCCATCCCAACGGTATCCATACATATCCTGTGGAGTGTGCGGAATCCCTTTTTCAAACTTCTTTTGGATTCGCCATCTTATATTTTCACTCAGGTTTTGAGACTCCTCTTGAGCTACTGAGGCAAGGAGGGTTAACATCAATTCTCCTTCTGAGCTAAGACTATGTTGACAGAGAATGATGAAGACGACTATCGGAAACCCTTTCATAGGCCGCAACCTTAAATCTTGGCTTGCAGGGTGATTTTATGGGTTGTATTCTTCTAACTGTTCTCAAATTAATACACTCCTTTCGCTACTATATATCACTCTAATAGAAAAAAATATCCAGTTATTAGGTCGATAATTGACTTATAAACGGTTGATATTTTTCAAGCATCAACTGCCTAAATAGTTCAAATTCCTCAATAGTGATTGCTCCATTATTTAGAAGTACCTTTGCTTGTATCATTGTTAGTTGGTAGGTCATCTCATTATTAATTTTTTTAACGTCCATATTATCCTCCTACTTTACTAGGTAGGTTTGGGAGAGATTTTTCCGCACTTTTTGAAAAAAAAGGCAAAAAAAATAAAGCCTGATGTTCCCACCAGGCTTAAGACTTAATTATGATATTCTAAACCAACCAACAACTTTACCAAGTTTGACAGTTCCAGTCGCATCATAGAGTGAGCCATCTCCCATCCAGACACGTTTCACTCGGCGAGTAATACCGCCACCACCAATTTCCAGTTGGTCATTGATACCATTCTTGTTGTGGTCAGAGTAGCCATCGACATTTTGTTCCACCCCATCAATGCTTGTACCATCTGAATCGGTAATACAAATGCCAATATGACCATAAGGATGACCGTCCGTCTTAATAACATAGAAATCACCAGCTTTTGGATTTACTCCCCATGCATCTTTGATGACTGTAAAGCCATTGGATTTTGCTTTGGTTAAGCAATCAATGGCATTGGTGTAAGCCATGTCCTTGTCGGTCAACTCCTGTACAATCTTATCCACCAGACTGACGCATTGTCCTCCATAAGGGTTGGATGGAACAGCCACCTTTTGACCGACCTTGGACAATGCTGACGCAACCACTCGACTTGCAACACTGGTTGGAATAGCGGTTGTTGTCCTTGAAGCCGCATTGACCTTTAGAGTTTGTCCAACTTTTAAAATATCCGTCTTCTTCAAGCCATTTACCGCAAGAAGAGCATCAGCTGTTAAACCAAACTTCCGAGCGATTCCATAATAGGTATCGCCTTTCTGTGCTTGATAGGTCTGCTCACTATGGCCTTTGGTTGTTCCTTCTACATCCTGCTCAAGCACCCAAGACTTGATTCCATCAAGTAGATATGCTCTCTTACTGTTGGAATGGTGCACATTCTTCACTTGGAGGATTTTGTAGGTGCGCCCCTTGACCCAGTTGGCGATTTTCTGACCAGTCTGATAATGAGTCGCATGAGACAACACCCTAAGACTATCACCAACAAGATAGATTGGTTTTGAAGGAGTTCCTGAACTCCCAACGGTTGAACTGGGTGTCGAGGGAACTGTGGTCTTGACTTCAACTCCTGTTATAGCTGATATAAGAACTCTCGCAATATCCTCTTTCTTGTTCTCAAAAATCGCCATATCTTGTTCATTATCAATGAAGGCAATTTCCACCAAACGATAGGTGTATCCACGACTTGCTGCTTGGTTGGCATTATAGAGCCAATCTACCTTCTTAATGCCACGATTTTGGAAAAAACGTGAAAGAAGAGATAGGATTGCCATATCTTCCTTATCCGCTTCTAAGGAAGACTGAATCAAGACTTCTGTCCCTTTGGCACTACCATTAAAGGCATTGAAGTGCAATTCAGTAATTGAGTCGTATCCCTTTCCAATACTGGTAATACTCCGATAATCATAAACATTTTGTACGGTAATAAAATCAATCTGTTGTCCACCGTACTTAGACATTAAGTTGGCTAATTCTCGAACCTTTCCTGCTTCTGTGATACCTAGTTTGGCATTCACTGCTCCAGGATCATAGCCTGTTCGCCCTTGTCCATGACCACAAATGACTAGATGTTTTCCCATATCTTCTCACCTCTCATTGATTTGTTTTAAGATTGCTTGTAGTTTCTCAGATATTGGTAAACCAATTCGAACGGTATTTTCTAGAATACTTAACCCCTCATTACTGAGATAAAAGAAAATGACCATTGTTCGAATCGTTCCACCCTGCTTGATGATTGCAGTATCAATTAAATGACCTAGTGAAACTAAAAATAAAATGGCTATCTTTTTAAAGATGCCACGAAAACCGATACTACTTGACAATTGTTTCTCTACAACTGCCGCAAAAATTCCTGTTAGATAGTCAATAATAATGAAGACAAGTAGGGCATATAGGATACCATCCAACTCTCCAAATAGACTACCAATCAAGCCTCCAATCATGGAAAATAAAATCTTATTAAGAGTTAACAGTTCCTTCATCGGTCACCTCACTTTCTACTGAACCTTCCTGCACAATGGTAGGGTCTGACCAATCCGGTTGACCATTCTCATCAAACCGCATCAGATAAAAACATTCATAGGTATCTACTACTTCAAACTGTTCCATTACGATTTTAAATTTTAATATTGATAAACGTCCTGCGTGATTGATATATTTTAACACCCGTTTCCTCCTATTTATTTACGCTCTAGTCATTCAATATTTCATACTAATAGTCTGCCATATTTTTAAAATCAAAAAAATCACGGTTAAAAAACCGTGACCTTCTCTGAGATAATCGCAAAATTCTAGGTTTGCGTGTTTAGCGCACCCTTCGATTGCGCTAAACACGCTGGCATACTGCCCGAAAACACAAAACTCAATCGTTTTGATTTTCTCCTGGTCTCGCCACTTCGTGCCGGCGTCTGCGAACCGCGCAGACAAATGCTCGCCGAAACTCGCAAGTCAAAAAGTGATTCTTCGAACCATTTTTGACAGCCCCCTTCTATACTTATCTACTTATCGTCTTTTTTGTTTCGCAGAATAGATAATTTCAAATATCATTCCTTGGTTCTGTTGCAATTGTATGTGGAGTCGGAACTTACTACTATATCATGAGAAATGAAGATTAAAGTTGAAACAAAAAAACAGATTGTTTTAAAATGTAAATCTGTTTTTTTTGTTTGGTCTGATTTTATCACACCAATTATGTGATCAGAAAATGACCATTTTATGAACATTCAAACATTCACTTGAATATAGATGAATGTTCTGATATAATATATTCAAAAAAATATTTGAATGTAAAGGAATGATCGTATGAATAATGAAATTTGTGAAATAACTTGTATTCATGAAGACAAAGTTAATCGTGCTAAATCTAAACTAGCAAACTTTGATACTCCGTCAGTAAGTGGTTTCTTTAAAATATTGTCAGATGAAAATCGACTTAAAATTGTACATGCTTTAGTTCATGAAGATGAGCTATGTGTTTGTGATATTGCTAATATCATTGATGCTTCGGTCGCAACAACTTCACACTATCTGAACTCCTTAAAAAAATTGGGAGTAGTTGATAGTCACAAGGATGGTAAGTTAGTCTATTATTTTATTAAAAATATCAAAATCTTAAATCTTATGGAGCTTGGCGTAAATTTTAAAGAAGAGGTGCTAGCATGAGTGAGAAAATGACCGAAAAAACCTATCGAATAGAAGGATTAAGCTGTACAAATTGTGCAGGTAAATTTGAAAAAAATGTAAAGCAGTTGCCAGGAGTTACGAGTGCAACAGTAAACTTTGGTGCAAGTAAGATTTCAGTAGAAGGCCAAACAACAATTGAAGAACTCGAAGAAGCGGGAGCCTTCGAAAATCTTATCATTCGTGATGATCAAGAAAATGATGAACAAGTTAGATCAAAAGAGTCTTTTATTAAACGGAATATCGCTTTAATCATCTCTCTTGGTTTTATACTTGTTGCTGTGATTTCCCAACTATCATTGGGCGAAGATCATTTATTAACGAAAGCTCTTTATATATTGGCAATAATAATTGGTGGATTTGATTTATTTAAAGAAGGGTTCTCTGATTTGATCAAATTGGACTTCTCCATGGAATCTTTAATGACTATTGCAATTATTGGGGCCGCATTTATTGGAGAATGGGCCGAAGGTTCTATTGTAGTAATACTATTTGCTATTAGCGAAGCTTTGGAACGATTTTCAATGGATAAAGCAAGACAGTCGATTCGTTCTCTTATGGATATAGCTCCCAAAGAAGCTCTTATCAGGAGAAACAATGTAGAGCAATTAGTCAGTGTCGATAAAATCGATATCGACGATATTATGATCATTAAACCCGGACAAAAAATAGCCATGGATGGGCTTGTTATCAACGGTCATTCTTCAGTAAATCAAGCAGCAATAACAGGAGAATCGGTTCCTGTTGAAAAACAGTTAGATGATGAAGTGTTTGCAGGAACACTAAATGAAGAAGGTGTTCTTGAAGTCAAAGTAACAAAAAAAGTAACGGATACAACGATTGCCAAAATCATTCACTTAGTTGAAGAAGCGCAAGGAGAACGAGCTCCTGCACAAGCCTTTGTAGATAAATTTGCAAAATACTATACGCCATTCATAATTATTATGGCCCTTTTGATAGTGGTTGTTCCTCCGCTATTCTTTGGTGGTGACTGGAATAAATGGCTTTACCAAGGGTTATCCATTTTAGTTGTCGGATGTCCTTGTTCATTAGTGATCTCAACACCTGTTTCAATTGTTTCGGCTATTGGTAATGCAGCAAAAAATGGTGTTTTAGTAAAAGGCGGAGTCTATCTGGAAGAAATTGGTCATTTGAGAGCAATTGCTTTCGATAAGACTGGAACCTTAACAAAAGGAAAGCCTGTCGTAACGGATTTCATTGCAACCAGTTCTGAAACTGATATAAATTATCTATCGATTATTTCATCGTTGGAATCTCTTTCTCAACACCCATTAGCTTCTGCTATTTTAAACGAAGCGGATAAAACTAATGTGGATTACAAGTCAATACAAATCGAGGATTTCCAATCTATCACAGGTAAAGGACTTACAGGTATACATCAAAACATACGTTACTATATTGGAAGCCCTAAACTGTTTTCTGCATCAGTAATCGAAGAAACAGCGGTCAAAGTACAATACAGACAATTTCAAGAACAAGGGAAAACCGCCATGTATTTCGGTACTGACGAACAAATTTTAGGAGTAATTGCTGTCGCGGATGAAGTAAGAGATTCAAGTGCTGCCGTTATTTCTGAACTCCACAAGTTGTCAATTGAACACACTATTATGCTTACTGGTGATAATACTAAAACCGCTGAATCTATTGGTAAGCAATTAGGTGTGACTGAAATAAAAGGAGATCTAATGCCTCAAGAAAAATTAGATTCGATTAAAGCGTTGCGGACAACTTATAATAAAGTAGCAATGGTGGGCGACGGCATTAATGATGCACCAGCATTAGCTGCATCGACGGTTGGTATTGCAATGGGCGGTGCAGGAACAGATACGGCTCTCGAAACTGCTGATGTTGCTCTAATGGGCGACGATTTACAAAAATTACCATTCATTGTTAGACTTAGCCGTCAAACTCTAAAAGTAATTAAGCAAAATATCACCTTCTCATTAGGTATAAAACTATTAGCTCTACTACTAGTCATACCAGGTTGGCTAACACTATGGATTGCTATTGTAGCAGATATGGGAGCAACGCTTTTAGTAACATTAAACGGATTACGATTGATGAAAGTTAAATAACACAACAAATAAAAGAAGGCATGTTTATAAGCGTGCCTTCTTTTTATGATACATTTTTAGTTTTTTTGAACGCTAGTTATGAAGCAAACTATGCGTCATTTAAATATTAAAATGACAGTCTAACCTTATTAAGTAGGTGTTCCCATTAATACTTTGATTTCCTTAGATAATAAAAAGCTCCAGAGAAATAAAATAAGATCTTCAAATTATAAATTTCATCTCTTTAAAAATTATTATTTTGAATTTTTAAAGAGAGCTTTTATGAGCACCACCATTATAAAAGCTAAAAACAAAGCTACTACACCAACGACAATAAAAGAAGTATAATCAGCATAGCTACCATCACTAAACATTTGAAGAGTAAAAATGCTGCAATAAAGCTAATTAAAAATTGAAGCCATATCTGGTGGATATATTTTTGGAGGAGAAAAATATATCCATACATGCCTATTAAAAGTAAAGTAAAATCTATATTTTGAAGTATAGGATCTCCTTGGATGATATTTATAATTAGAGTGGTAAATGTGACTACTAAAACAATAAATATCATCCTAAAAACAGGTTTACGTGATTCAAAAAAGAAATCATACAATTAGTTGGTCGATTTCTTTTTTTATTCGGTAAATTGTTTGCCTAGTCACATTGTAGTCTGTTGCAATCTTTGAGATAGCGACCCTATTCTCAAGATCCTGAACGGTTCTGTTGCAAAGTTTTAAAGCTAAAAATCAGTGGTTGGGAAAAGGTAATTTGCCTAAAAGTGGTAATATCATCTTTTTTGACTGGGATGGTGATTCTGTTAGCGACCATGTAGGAATTGTTGAGAAAGTAGAAAATAACATTGTTTACACAATTGAAGGTAATTCAGGAGACAAAATTGCTAAACTAAGTTATGAAAAAAACAGTCCTTATATCATGGGATATGGGACACCATAATCAAATTCTTTGATACATTAAAGTACAATCTTCATGAAATAAAATAAAAAAGCTCTTATCTCCACAAATATGTTAGAGGTAAGAGCTAATTCTAATAACTGTCTTTTAATTATTAACTTCTTAATCCCTTTCCTTTATCTACTAAATAATAACAAATTGCATAAAGAACGATGATAAAAAGGATTAATATTGTAATTGAAACCATAATTGGTACATCTGTCGTTCCAAGAAATCCATAACGAAATCCTGAAATCATATAAACAATTGGATTAATTTTCGATACTGACTGCCAGAATGGCGGCAACATTGAAATGGCGTAAAATACACCACCTAAATAAGTTAATGGCTGTAAAACAAATGTTGGTACAATTGAAACATCATCATAAGATTGTGCAAAAACACCATTAATTAAGCCTGCTAATGAAAATAAAATTGCAGTCATCAATAATGTAATCACCACAATAAACCATGAATAAACATGAAGTGGAACAAAAAATAGAGAAATGACTGTAACCAATGTCCCAACTAAGATACTCCTACCCAGTCCACCAATAACAAATCCCCAAATAATAACATGTGTGGGTACAGGTGCAACTAATAGCTCTTCAATATTCTTTTGGAATTTTTGAGAAAAGAAAGATGAAGAAACATTTGCGTAAGAACTTGTGATTGCAGACATCATAATTAAACCTGGTACAATAAATTCCATATAGGAGAAGCCGCCCATATCACCAATACGACCACCAATCATTTTTCCAAAAATAACAAAATATAATGAGGTCGTAATAACAGGAGGCACTAAAGTTTGTACCCATATCCGTAGGTAACGGTTGGTTTCCTTAACTGCTAAGCTTTTAAGTGCTGTAAAGTAGAAACTAAACATTTTTCTCCTCCTTTTGATGTTTGTCTTCGGTAATTTTTAAGAACAACTCTTCCAATCTATTTGATTTATTGCGCATAGAAAGAACCTTGATATTTTGCTGATTGAGCTGCTCAAAAATATTATTAACTCCCTGATTTCGTTCAACTTCTATAGCAAGTGTTAGATCATCTTCAAAAAAGTGCTTATAACCTTTTATCACAGGCTTTTTGTCGTAGCTATCTAAATCAAAAATGAAAGTCTCATATTGTAGTTTTGATAGAAGTGCTTTCATACTTGTATTCTCAATTAGCTCACCTGATTGAATAATTCCAATGTTACGACAAAGCATCTCTGCTTCTTCTAAATAATGAGTTGTAAGAATGATTGTTGTGCCACTTTCATTTAACTCTTTTAAAAATGCCCACATTTCTCTTCTAAGCTCAATGTCCACTCCAGCAGTTGGTTCATCAAGAATTAGCAGACGTGGCTCGTGCATTAATGCTCGAGCTATCATAAGTCTTCGTTTCATCCCTCCAGATAACATACGGGCACGAACATTTCTTTTATCCCATAAATTGGACTGCTTCAAATACTTTTCACTACGTTTCAGTGCCTCTTTTCTTGAGACACCATAATATCCTGCTTGATTTACTACAATTTGTTGTACCGTTTCAAACGGATTAAAATTAAATTCCTGCGGCACAAGACCAATCTGTTGCTTTGCTCGCTCTAAATCATTATCAATATCATAATCAAAAACCTTCACTTGACCAGCAGTCTTATTAACAAGTGAGGTAATAATTCCAATTGTTGTTGATTTTCCAGCACCGTTTGGACCTAGCAGTGCGTAAAAATCTCCTTCTTCTACAGTTAAATCAATACCACGCAGCGCCTCAACACCGGTCGCATATACTTTTTTTAAGCCTTTTAAAACTAGTGCATAGCTCATTTACTCATTACCTCCTTACTTATATTTCTTTTGTCAAAAAACAAATGCAGTCAAGGTGCAACTGCATTTGCGACAAACTATTTTTTGTCTTCTTTAGCTTTAGATTCTCTTTTTTTAGCTAAAACATATAGAACCACAACAATTATAACAAAATTTACAAATATACAAATATACCAACATTTATTTGATAGTTTAATAGTTTGGCAGCGAGGAAAGCTCCCAAGATACCAGCAAGTCTTGCCAACGCTCTTTTTTCTTCTGTCATCTATTTAATCCCTTCATCATTAAATCAGTTAGAGGCGAGCATTTGGGCAATTATCTGGTAATTTTTATTTCCTCCAGATAAATTATAGACTTCTTTAAATCCTTCGTTTAACAGGATATTTTGAGCAGCATTTCCAGTTACGCCCTTATTACAATACGTGATTGTTGTTACATTTTTATCTAGCTCCGCCACTCTATCACGTATTTCTGCTAATGGAATATGGATAGCCCCTTTAACACAAGAAATTTCATATTGTTTTTTGGAACGAGTATCAATAATTTGCAGTTGTTCTCCACTTGCTTGTCGCTCAATCAATTCAGTTGGGGTCATTAAAGGTGTTCCATTGCTTATTGCATTATCTAACGCCATTCCAGTATAAAGAACGGGGTCTTTCGTTGTCGCAAATGGTGGTGCATAAGCAAGGTCTAAATGGAACAAATCTTCTGCTACTGCACCAAATGAAATTGCAGTGGCAATTACGTCAATTCGTTTATCTACACCTTGCTCTCCAATAATCTGAGCTCCAAGAATTCTCCCGCTACTTTTATCTGCTAAAGCTTTGATTGTCAGCTCTTTTCCACCTAAGTAGTCCGCATGATCTGGCTTAATATTATAAAGAATAGCTGTCTGAACTGCACCCCAAAAGTTAGACAACAAATCTAACTTTTGGGGTGTTTTTCTATGAAATTAAGTTATGAAGATAAAATTGAAATCTATCGCTTACGACAATCTGGTTGGACATGGCCTAAAATCAGTCAAACATTTAATATGAGTAAGTATAACCTTCAATACATGGTCCGCCTTATTGATATACACGGATTGGAAAGTGTTTGTAAAAGGAAAAGTAGGTATTATTCTCCTGAACTAAAGCAGGAAATCATAAACGAAGTTCTGATGAAAGGTAGGTCTCAGCTAGAGGTTTCTCTAGATTATGGATTACCAAATAAGGGAATGCTTCCTAATTGGATAGCGCAATACAAGAAAAACGGGTATACTATTCTTGAGAAATCAAGAGGGAGACCTGTAAAGATGGGACGCAAACCAAAGAAAAAACTTGAAGAAATGACTGAATTAGAGCGTCTTCAATATGAAAATGAGTACCTTAGAGCGGAGAAGGCCGTACTAAAAAAGTTGAGAGAACTCCGCTTGAGGGACGAAGCAAGGCTCAAAGAGCAACAGAAATCATTCAAGGACTAATCAATGTATTTGATTTAAGAATCCTACTTAATATTTTGAAGCTGTCTCGATCAACCTACTATTATCAGGTTAAACGTCTAACTCAGGGAGATAAAAACAAAGAATTAAAAGAAGCTATTCAAGATATTTATTCTGAGAACAAAGGGAGATATGGTTACCGTAGAATTCACCTCGAACTTAAAAATCGAGGCTATAAAGTTAACCATAAGAAAGTTCAACGTCTGATGACAGAACTTGGGTTGAAAGCTAGAATCCGTGCGAAACGTCGCTATAACTCTTATAAAGGTGAGGTGGGCAAGAAAGCTGATAATCTCATTAAGCGTCAATTTAAAGCTGCCCAACCACTTAAGAAGTGTTATACCGATGTCACAGAGTTTTCAATTCCTGCTAGTGATCAAAAATTGTATCTATCACCAGTTCTTGATGGCTTTAACAGTGAGATTATTGCATATCATTTATCTACCTCGCCAAACTTACAACAACTTAAAACGATGCTTTCCGAGGCTTTTCCTGAACAAACTTATCAGGGCACTATTTTACATAGTGACCAAGGATGGCAATATCAACACACTTACTACCATCATTTTCTTGAGGAGCATGGAATGAGACCGTCCATGTCGCGTAAAGGAAATAGCTTAGATAACGGCATGATGGAATCTTTTTTTGGAACATTGAAGACAGAAATGTTTTATGGGTTTGAGAAGGAATTTACTTCCCTCGAAACATTAAAAACAGCTATTTCAGAATATATCAACTACTACAACACTAAACGAATCAAACTTACATTAAAAGGACTAAGTCCTGTGCAATACAGAACTCAATCCTTAACTTAAAATATAATGTCCAACTTTTGGGGGTCACTTCAAACTAGCCTTCTTTTGCTTTTTCATTTATTATTCGGTCACGAACCGCAACAGCCAATTCTGGTTTATCTGTCATAAAGCCAGCAAGGTTAGAGCGAAAAGCATCTTCCATTTCTTTTTCCTTGTTCAAGGTCCAGGGTCTAACCCTTTTACGAAAATAGCCAAGTATCCTTTTGCTATTCATTACCCAAAATTTCTTAAGATGAAAGGCATTAATAAAAGTCTTTCTGCTACCAAACCAGATCTGAAACGGATTATTTCTTACTAAAATTGCTAACTCAATTGGAGGATCAGCAAGTTTCATCAGTTTGAGACTTCTAATATTAAAACTAGAATAAAGGTATTTAAAAGGCCACTCTCGGGCTCGCATCACCTTTGCGATATCCCATTCAATACCGGAATAATGATAGGTATTTGTCTTCATTTCAATATTTAAACTTCCTCGAAAGTTTTCTGCTACAAGGACCTCTAGAACTTCCTCTAAGGTTGGAACCTTTTCTCTAAAATAGAGGGGATTAAACCAAGAACCGGCATCTAGTTCTTTAATGTCTTTTAGAGATAAGTCCCGAATATAACCATAACCATTTGTGGTACGATCAACTGATTCATCATGAATGACAACTAAGTGACCATCTTTCGTCCGATGGACATCTAATTCTATGCCATCAGCTCCAACTCTTATAGCCTCTTTAAAAGCAGCAATAGTGTTTTCTGGACGATTTATGTTACTTCCACGATGGGCAAAAATAGTGGTCATAGTCTCTCCTAATCCTATCTTTCTCTTAGTTTACCATATCTTACCTTATAAATGACACTAATCCATTTTAGAAATGGTATACTATTTTAGTAAGTTTTTTGGAGGTAAACATGTCTATTACAATTAAAAGAATAAGTAGCAAGAAAAGTTTTTTGAAACATACTATTGCTATTCGCCTGAATAAAACATATGTTGCTGAAATTGCCAATAATGAAAGCATTGCGTTAGAAATACCCGCAGAAAACAGCTTATTAAGCTACAACATTTTTGATTATCCAAGAATCCGAGTTTCAAATGAAGAACTAATCCTTCTTAAACAGAATAAACTTACTGTAACTCTTCGGATTTTTTACTTGTGTTTTTATCTTTTATATCTCCTGCTCTTTCAAAAAATCCTACCTCTTACTTCTCCTATTAGTAACATTATCAACTTAGGTCTTATTCCAATTATTTTTCTTCCAACCTATCGTTTTGAAAAACAAACTAGAAGAAATAGCTAAGGTAATCTAAAAAACGATTCTGAAATTAGAATCGTTTTTTATTGACTTAAATAGCTTTATCATCCATCCCCATTGCACGCTGGATAGCTTTAACCAGTTCAACAAGAACAACCATAAGGAGACTACCAATGACAACAACCAACCACTGGCTAGCACTTAAGTGAGCAACGTGGAAAAATTTGTTAAATCCTGGCACTACTACTGTTACCATTAACATAACAAATGCTAGTGGAATTGAGTAGTTGAAGAGTTTGTTTTTGAATAGTCCTACTTTAAATATGGACTGGTAAACTGATTTAACATTATAAGCATGTACTAACTGAATTAAACCTAAAGTAACATAGGCCATGGTCAAGGCATCAGCATGAATTTCTTTATAAGTTGAATGTTCTGGGAACATTAAAGCAAAAGCATAAACACCTAGAACAAGCACTGTCTGGAAGGCCCCTTGGTAAAGAATAGCTTCTTTTACACCGCCATCAAAGAAACTTGATTTACGACCACGAGGTTTGTGTTTCATGACACCAGGTTCAGCAGGTTCTACACCTAAAGCAATAGCTGGAAGGGTATCCGTTACCAGGTTAATCCATAACAAATGAACCGGTTGTAAAACATCCCAACCAAACAAAGTAGCAAGGAAAATAGTCAGCACTTCAGCCATATTAGCAGAAAGTAGGTACTGGATTGTTTTTTGAATATTGGAGAAGACCTTACGTCCTTCTTCAACTGCTACAATAATCGTTGCAAAGTTATCATCGGCAAGAACCATGTCCGAAGCACCCTTAGATACTTCCGTACCTGTAATCCCCATACCGATACCAATGTCAGCAGTCTTAAGTGACGGCGCATCATTAACACCATCACCAGTCATGGCAACAACTTTTCCTTCATTTTGCCAAGCTTTGACAATACGAACCTTGTGTTCTGGTGATACACGTGCATAAACTGAGTATTGTTTGAAAACTTTTTGGAATTCTTCATCAGAAAGTTCGTTCAATTCTGCACCCGTGAAGACATGGTCTTCTGTATCATTTTCGTCAATAATTCCTAGACGTTTAGCAATAGCTTCCGCAGTGTCCTGGTGGTCACCAGTAATCATGATTGGGCGAATACCAGCTTCTTTAGCCACTTTAACGGCTTGCGCTGCTTCAGGACGCTCAGGGTCAATCATCCCAACTAAACCTGAGAAAATTAATTCGGACTCCACTGATTCTGTATTCAAAGTTGGAATGGTATCTACATGCTTATATGCCATCATCAAGACACGTAAAGCTTGTTTGGCTAAGGACTTATTCATGTCTAAAATGGCAGTTTTATCAGCTTCAGTGATTGGCCGAACACTACCATTGTCTTCAATTTGTGTCACACGTTTTAAAAGTTGATCAGGAGCACCTTTAACAGCTACAAAGTAAGGAGCATCCGCCACCCCTTTATGAATGGTAGCCATCAATTTTCGATCAGAATCAAAGGGTAACTCTGCTACACGGGGTTCTGAAGCAAGTACATCTCGAACATCAAAACCATGATCAAGACCATACTGAACCAAGGCTGTTTCAGTTGGATCACCAATTAGTTTACCAGATTGATCAATTTTTGTATCATTGGCAAAATTCATAATGCGCAAAGTACTATTATTAAAGTCAATATCAGAACCAGCAGTTTGCAGTAAACCATTTGTATAAAGCTTTTCAACTGTCATTTGGTTCATGGTCAGAGTACCAGTTTTATCAGAAGCAATAATTTCAGTCGAACCTAAAGTTTCGACAGCAGGTAACTTACGAATAATAGCATTACGCTTAGCTAAGACTTGTGTTCCTAAGGACAAGACAACTGTTACAATAGCTGGTAATCCTTCTGGAATTGCAGCAACAGCTAAGGCCACAGAAGTCATGAGCCCTTCCAATGGATGTTGTCCACGGACGAAGACACCTACTGCAAAAGTAATGGCAGCAATCACCAAAATAGCATACGTTAAAATTTTAGAAAGATTATCTAAATTTTGTTTTAATGGCGTGTCAGTTTCGTCAGCATTTGCTAACATACCAGCAATATGTCCTACTTCAGTGTACATTCCGGTATTAGTGACCACGCCTAGACCACGTCCATAAGTAACATTTGAATTTTGGTATCCCATATTGACACGGTCACCAATACCTGCATCTTCAGCAACTTGAGCTGTGATATCTTTTTCAACAGGCACTGATTCTCCAGTTAAGGCGGCCTCTTCTATCTTAAGAGAGTTAGCTTCCAACAAGCGCATATCCGCTGGGACAACATCACCCGCCTCAAGTAAGGCAATATCACCAGGCACTAATTCTTTTGAATCAACCTCAATGACATGACCGTCACGCCTAATACGTGCAAGTGGACTAGACATTGACTTTAAAGCTTCAATAGCGGCCTCTGCCTGCCCTTCTTGGTAGACACCAAATGCCGCATTAAGAACAACAACTGCTAAAATAATGATAGCGTCCGTTAATCCTTTTGAACCTTCTGTAATAACAGACAGCATGGCAGCCACGATTAAAATAATAATCATTAAATCCTTAAATTGATCAAGGAATTTCATAAAGAGACTTCGTTTCTCACCTTCATCAAGCTCATTACGACCAAATTGGTCTAAACGGCTTTTAGCCTCCTCGGATGAAAGCCCTTCTCTACTTGAATGCAATTGCTCAAGGATTGTCTCCTCGGACTGTGTATAATACACGTCTTTTCTTTGTTCTTTAGACAAGTATTTATCCTCCTCGGTCTTTTTTGTATAGAAAAAGACCTGTTTAATTTAGTTAAACAAGTCTCGCTGTTTCAGATTGCACCGGAAATCGAAATTCCGTAGTGACGATGCAATCACGGTTAAAAACCGTCGGCTACTCCCTTGATATAATAACCATTATAGTAAAAAAACATTAAAAAAACAAGATTTTTATACAAAAACCCTCAAAATATAATGGTTGATCTCATCTCTCTTAAATCTCTCTTTCAACCAGACGATGCCCTATCTGCAACTCCATAATAAGCTTGAAAAGACGGCAAACTAGGAGGTCGCTTTTCCTTTACATCATTAGTACCAGAGGATTTCTAGCTGATAATCTGCGAAAACAGCCAAGCTTTCTGCTTGAACTAATTGGTAGGAGATGGTTAGCTTTTGCTTCTTAAGATCAAACTGATAGTCAGCAGTATCAGTCATTAATTGCTGAACCCCAAGAGGTGTTGGAATATTAAAAGCATGTGTGGCCCCTTTTTCGAAAGTCATAGTGACGTGAGGGTTAGAAAACCGGTTAATCATCAAAGAACGATCGTTACACTTGATGACCACTTTCTCATCCTCAGCATTTTGATAGACAAAGTAAAGGTGCTTGCCTTTGTCATGTAATTGACAGTTTTGAACTTCCTTAATTTTTTCTACTTGATCGTCAATCAAAATAGTATTTCTAATCTCTATCTTCATAGCAATTCCATTCTATTAATTTACCGTGTCTATTCTACCAATTTCTCCCCATTTTAGCAATTTTTGCTATAATAGAAGCATGAATGAAAAAGTATTTCGTGATCCAGTCCACAACTATATCCACATTAGCGAAGATCTTATTTATGACTTAGTCAATTCTAAAGAATTTCAAAGACTAAGACGCATTAAACAAGTTCCGACGACCGCCTTTACCTTTCATGGGGCAGAGCATAGTCGCTTTTCACACTGCCTTGGAGTCTATGAGATTGCTAGACGTGTCACTGAAATTTTTGAAGAACGGTATTCCGATATATGGAATAAAGAAGAATCACTCTTAACGATGACAGCAGGCCTCTTACATGATATTGGTCATGGTGCCTATTCACATACTTTTGAAAAACTATTTGAAACAGACCATGAAGCCATCACCCAAGAAATCATCACCAGTCCCGAAACGGAAATCAATAGCATTCTCAGACGAGTTTCACCAGATTTTCCTGATCAGGTAGCCAGTGTTATTAACCATACTTATCCCAATAAACAGGTCGTTCAGCTCATTTCCAGCCAAATTGATTGCGATCGGATGGACTACCTTTTACGTGATTCTTATTTTTCAGCAGCAAATTATGGGCAGTTTGATCTCATGCGCATCCTACGCGTTATCCGTCCAGTTGAAAATGGTATTGTTTTTGAAAAGAATGGTATGCACGCAGTGGAAGATTATATCGTCAGTCGATTCCAAATGTATATGCAAGTTTATTTCCACCCAGCCAGTCGAGGAGTTGAGCTAACGTTACAAAATCTACTCAAAAGAGCCAAACGTATTTATCAAAAAGATCCAGCTTATATTATTAAAACAGCCCCAGGATTAATTCCTTTTTTGCAAAACAAGTTTACCTTAGCAGATTATTTAAAACTTGATGATGGTGTTTTAAATACTTACTTTCAAGAATGGATGACGAGCCAAGATGCCATTTTAGCAGATTTGGCTTGCCGCTTTATTAACCGTAAAATTCTAAAATCAGTGACCTTTGATCAAGCTTCTGAAAATAAATTGAATCACCTTCGTCAACTTGTCGAAGCTGTTGGTTTTAATCCTGAGTATTATACTGGTGTACATGTTAATTTTGACTTGCCCTATGATATTTACCGCCCCGAGATGAAAAATCCAAGAACGCAGATTGAAATGATCCATAAAGATGGCCGTAGATCTGAACTTTCACTCTTGTCACCTATTGTTAAGACGCTGACAGGTACAACTTATGGCGATCGTCGCTTTTACTTTCCAAAGGAAATGCTAGAAGCAGATGACCTCTTTGCCAAGGCTAAAGAAGAATTTATTTCCTACATTACTGACGAACATTTCCAATTTCCAAATTAGAGCAGCTACTGCTCTTTTTTAATTATTAGTATTTCTAATATATTAAGCGTTTTCCTTGTCATATCAAGCTATTATTCCGTTTCATTCCATGACAAATACTGTCTTTTTTAGTATGATAGAAGATAGATATTTTTAGTCTGAAAAGAATGATTAGAATCAAGGAGATTTCCATGTCTATCAAATTAGTTGCTGTCGATATTGATGGCACGCTTCTTACGGATGACCGTAAAATTACTAGTCAAGTATTCGAAGCCGTCCAAGATGCTAAGGCTCAAGGCGTTCAAGTCGTTATTGCCACCGGCCGTCCTATTGCTGGTGTTACTCACCTCCTCAATGAACTTAACTTAAATCATCAAGGGAACTATGTGATCACCTTCAATGGCGGTTTGGTCCAAGATGCTGAAACAGGACAGGAAATTGTCAAATCAACAATGTCCTATGAAGATTACCTCGAAATTGAATTTCTCAGTCGTAAAATTGGTCTTCACATGCATGCTATTACGAAAGAGGGAATCTATACTGCAAATAGAGATATTGGAAAATACACTGTTCATGAAGCAAGACTTGTTAACATGCCAATATTTTACAGAACACCCGAAGAAATGGCATCAAAAGAGATTGTCAAAATGATGATGATTGATGAACCTGATATTTTAGATGAGGCTATCAAAAACATCCCACCATCTTTCTATGATAACTATAATATTGTTAAATCAACCCCTTTTTACTTAGAATTTATGCTAAAATCTGTTTCAAAGGGCAATGCCATTATTCATTTAGCTGAGAAAATGGGACTTAATCAAAGCCAGACTATGGCCATCGGGGATGCAGAAAATGACCGGGCCATGCTGGAAGTAGTCGGTAACCCTGTTGTTATGGAAAATGGTAGTCCCGAATTAAAAATGATTGCCAAATATATCACCAAATCAAATAACGAAAGTGGCGTAGCCTATGCGCTACGTGAATGGGTTTTAAAATAATGTATTCTTATAAAGTTGATATTTCTGCAAAAGAACTTGATGCTTTTGTGCTGTCTCATCCTAAATGCAATATTTTACAAAGTTCCCAATGGGCAAGTGTCAAAGATAGCTGGAAACAAGAATTAATGGGTTTCTATGAAGACAATCAACTTGTGGCCACTGCTACTCTGCTTATTAGGGATCTCCCGCTAAATTATACGCTCATTTATATACCACGTGGTCCTATTATGGATTTTACCAATTTTGAACTGGTTGATTTTGTCATTCGTTCACTTAAAGAATATGGTAAACGTCAAAAAGCCTTCTTTATCAAATGGGATCCTAGTCTTTTTTTAAAAGAGTTTCCTGTATCAAAAGATATAACTGAGGTAGAGCCTAACGATTTAACTCTCTCAGCCATTAGCTTTTTAAAAAGTAGGGGACTGGAATGGAGTGGTTACACCCAAGATATAGGAGAAACCATTCAACCAAGATTCCAAGCTAATCTTTATGCTAAGGATTTTGAACTCTCACAATTACCAAAAAAGACGAAACAAGCTATTAGAACAGCGCAAAATAAAGGCGTTACCGTTACTATCGGTGGTCAAGAACTGCTTGAAGATTTTGCTAAGCTAATGAAAAAAACGGAGGCCCGCAAAGGCATTCATCTCCGTGGCCTTGATTATTACCAAAAACTAATGGAAACCTACTCAGGTAATTCCTACATTACACTGTCCAAAATTGATCTTAACCAGAGGCAATCACTCTTAGAAGACCAGCTAAAAAAATTACAAGTAGAACAAACAAAATTTACTGATAAAACTAAAGAGGGTAAAATTAAAGAAAATAAGGATGCTATGAACCGGATAAAAGCTGAATTAAACTTTATTGAAGAAGAAAAAACAAAAGGAAATAATCTTATCCCACTTGCTGGAACATTGACTCTCATCTTTGGTGAAACGTCAGAAAATCTTTACGCGGGAATGGATGACGATTATAAGTTTTACCAAGCTCCTCTTCTTACTTGGTTTGAAACAGCAAAGGAAGCCTTTAAACGTGGTTGTCAATGGCAAAATATGGGTGGTGTCGAAAATCAACTGGACGGAGGGCTCTATGCTTTCAAAGCTAAACTAAACCCACAAATCGAAGAGTTTGCTGGGGAATTTGATCTTCCAGTTAGTCCGCTTTACCGACCAGCAATGTTAGCTTATAAACTACGTAAAAAATTAAGGAGCAAACACTAATGCCTTTAGTCACACTTACAGAAGCAGCCTTTGAAGCCTTTGCTTCGACAGTAAAAGAACGTTACTTTGAACAGTCTACCAACATGAATACTTTACTTAAAAAGCGGGGCTATACAACTGAATTAAAAGGATTTGAAGATAAGCAAGGTAAATTACAAGTTGCAGCTCTTATTTTTAGCACACCAGTAGCTGGTGGGATTCATATGGAAATTCATTATGGACCACTATTTTTAGATGAATCCTATTTAGTACCCTTCTTAAAGGAACTTAAAAAGGATGCAAAAGCCAACAAAGTAATAGAATTTGTTGTTAAACCTTATGCACACTATCAAGTTTTTGATGATCACGGTAGTCCTCAAACTACTGTCGATCAAGATCATATTGATCTATTAACTCATATTGGTTTTGAGCATACAAAACCTAAAGTTGGCTATACCAGTCATGATTGGCACTATGTGAAGGACCTGACTGGTATCACTGAAAAAACCTTGATTAATTCCTTTAGTAAAAAAGGAAAACCATTAGTCAAAAAAGCTAAAACTTTTGGAATCAAAGTCAAAGCCTTAACAAAAGATGAACTACCTTTATTTAAGGCTGTCACTTCTTCAACATCCGATCGCCGTGAATATGACGACAAGCCCTTAGAATACTATGAATATTTCTACGACAGTTTCAAAGATAAGGCGCAATTTCTTGTCGCTACTTTAAATTTCAAGGATTATTATGCTAATTTGGAAAAAGACCAAGCTACATTAAGGGCTAAACTAGATAAATTAGAAAATGACCTGATTAAGAATCCCAAATCTGAGAAAAAACAGAATCAACACAGAGAGTTTTCAAGTCAATTCCAAACTTTCGAAGTCCGAAAAGCCGAAGCTCAAGAATTAATTACTAAATACGGCGATCAAGATGTTATCTTGGCTGGAGCCTTATTTGTCTTTACACAACAAGAAGTAACTTATTTCTTTAGTGGTTCCTATTCCGAGTTCAACAAGTTTTATGCCCCAACAATTCTTCAAGAGTATGTTATGCTAGAAGCTATAAAACGTGGTATTAAACGCTATAACCTATTAGGAATTTCTGGATATTTTGATGGTTCTGATGGTGTACTAGGATTCAAACAAAACTTCAAAGGACATGTAGAATGTACCGTTGGAACTTTTACCTATTACCCAAACCCCGTAAAACATAAGCTAATCAAAAGCATTAAAAAACTTTTAAAACGATACTAAAAGACAGTTTAGCCTGTCTTTTTTTAGTTGTTTTGTCTCATTTTAATATGAAAAAACCTTCAACAAAACGTGTTGAAGGTCTTAATTCAAACTATTTTACAAAATCAAGTAAAGCTAAGAAGCTCTCAGCTTCGAGTGATGCTCCACCAACCAAGGCACCGTCAACGTCTGGGCATGCCATGTATGAAGCAACATTTTCAGGTTTTACAGAACCACCATATTGGACACGAACTTTGTCTGCAACAGTTTGACCAAAATCAGCAGCAACAACATCACGAACTGCTTTACACATGTTTTGAGCATCATCTTGAGTGGCAGATTTACCAGTTCCGATAGCCCAGATTGGTTCATAAGCGATGACAAGTGATGATACTTGCTCTTTTGTAAGTCCAGCAAGGGCTGCCGATACTTGTGCACCTACAAAATCGACTGCTTTACCAGCTTCATAAGTTTCTAAACTTTCACCACAACAGATAATTGGTGTCAAACCATTAGCAAAAATAGCCTTAGCCTTTTTGTTAATGTCTTCATCAGTTTCATGGAAATAGTCACGGCGTTCTGAGTGTCCAATAACAACGTAGTCAGTTCCCATCTCAGCTAATACTTTCGGGCTATTTTCACCAGTAAAAGCACCATTATCTTCAAAATAAGCATTTTGAGCTGCAATTTTAAGATCTGAACCTTTTGCTGCTTCAAGAACAGTATAAAGGTCAAGAGCTGGAGCTGCAATTCCTGCTTCAACAAGATCAGCTGAAGGTAATTTTGATGCTACTGCTTCAATAAAAGCTTTAGCTTCTTCAGGATTTTTATTCATTTTCCAGTTTCCGGCAATAAACGGTTTACGTGACATTTCACATACCTCTTCTTTTTTTATTTACATTTATTATTTTAACACAATTTAAGAGCTAATAAAAGAATATGGTGAGTTTTTAGGAATTTTTTCACAAGGAAAATGTTTCTTTCAAACTTATTTCCTGAAAATGCAAGATAAAAAAGAGCCCTTCATAGGACTCTTTACAATCTGAGTTGTCTGACTCTAATTGTTATTCTGGGAACTTAATTAAAATTAAGCTTCAATTTCTGAAACGATACCTGAACCAACAGTACGTCCACCTTCACGGATAGAGAAAGTAGTACCTTGTTCTACGGCGATTGGGTGGATCAACTCAACGTCGATAGTCACGTTATCACCAGGCATAACCATTTCTGTACCTGCTGGAAGTTCGATTGAACCTGTTACGTCAGTTGTACGGAAGTAGAATTGTGGACGGTAGTTGTTGAAGAATGGTGTATGACGTCCACCTTCTTCTTTAGAAAGGATGTATACTTCACCTTTAAATTTAGTGTGTGGGTTGATTGAACCTGGTTTAGCAATAACTTGTCCACGTTCGATTTCGTCACGTTGAACACCACGAAGAAGGATACCTACGTTATCTCCTGCAAGACCTTCGTCAAGTTGTTTACGGAACATTTCAACACCAGTAACAACTGCTTTTTTAGTATCTTCTTTGATACCAACGATTTCGATTTCGTCGTTGACACGAACAGTACCACGGTCGATACGTCCAGAAGCTACTGTACCACGTCCAGTGATAGAGAATACATCTTCGACTGGAAGAAGTAATGGTTTGTCAGTGTCACGTTCTGGTTCTGGGATATACTCATCAACAGTTTTCATTAATTCCATGATAATGTCTTCATGAGCTGAATCACCTTCAAGAGCTTTAAGAGCTGAACCTTGGATAACTGGAAGGTCATCACCTGGGAAATCGTATTCTGAAAGAAGATCACGAATTTCCATTTCAACTAATTCAAGTAATTCTTCATCATCAACAAGGTCAACTTTGTTCATGAAAACGATAAGGTGTTTAACACCAACTTGACGTGAAAGAAGGATGTGCTCACGAGTTTGTGGCATTGGTCCATCAGTAGAGGCAACAACAAGGATAGCTCCGTCCATTTGGGCAGCACCAGTGATCATGTTTTTAACATAGTCCGCGTGTCCTGGGGCATCGATGTGGGCATAGTGACGTGATTCAGTTTCATACTCAACGTGTGCAGTGTTGATTGTGATTCCGCGTTCGCGCTCTTCAGGAGCAGCATCGATAGAAGCATAATCTTTAGGTTGGTTAACTGAACTTGGTAAACGACGTGCAAGAACAGTTGTAATTGCGGCTGTTAATGTAGTTTTACCATGGTCAACGTGTCCGATTGTACCAATGTTAACGTGGGGTTTACTACGATCGTATTTTTCTTTTGCCATTTTGGGAAAAGCCTCCAATAAAATATATTTTATAGATAGACAGTAGGCATTACAGTCTAACTTTACCTTACTATTGTAGCAAATTATAAGGAAAAAGCAAGTATTTTATGCTTTTTGCCTTTTCTTTCTTTGTTAAGGGAGCTTAAAAAAATAAGCTTTCCTCTATCCTCCTTACTTTCTAATTTCACATAGTCTTCAGTGAAAAAAAGACTAGCAAACAGCTAATCTTTAAAGTCTCGTTTATCTTTATTTAAAATGACGAATGTCAATGACTTTACCGTTTTCATCATGGACTGTTTTTCTATAAGAAAGTTCTGCTTCTTTGAGGATTTCTTCTTTCTTTTCATTGGCATCAATGTTTAAGACAAAACCGATAGCCACCGACAAAACCAGCAAGCTGTTTCCCCCTTGAGAAAGGAAGGGAAAAGTTACCCCAGTCGATGGGATAATTCCAGAAATACCGCCTATATTGACAAATACCTGCGTCAAAATCATGCCTCCAACCCCCAGAGCCATCATCGCATTAAATGGTTTCTTAGCTTTTATACCGACATTTAAAATGCGTAAAATTAAAAAGAAAACTAAGGCCAATATTAGACCCGCACCAATCAAGCCTAGTTCTTCAATGACAACTGAAAAAACAAAGTCTGTCTGCGCTTCCGGTAAATACCCGCGCTTTTCAATGGAATTTCCCAAGCCAACGCCGAACCATCCTCCATTACTCATGGCATAGTAAGAATGAGCCAACTGATGGCCTGAGTCAGTCAAATCTTTAAATGGGTTAAAGTAAGCACTAAACCGTTTAGCAACATAGCCAAAAATAGGTATTTTAGACACTCGTTCAACTCCAATTACTTTGATGCTACCAAGGAATGTTACTGATAATACTGTAATGAGTGTTAAAATCCCAGAAAACCAACGGTAAGCGATACCGCTAATAGTAAACATCAGGATTCCAGTTAAAACAATAATAGCTGCATTTCCTAAGTCGGGCTGTGCAGCAACCAAAAGCACTAAAAAGAGTGAGTAAACACGCCAGTCTTTTAAATCACTGGACTGTCTAGGCCACCACCGTCGCTTAGTCAAAGCCTGATAGTCATATCTTGCTATTTCCTCTTGTTTCTTGGAAAAGGTATGTGCAAGATACCAGACAATAATAATTTTTAAATATTCTGCAGGCTGGAAACTAATTGGTCCAAGTATAATCCATCCATGTGCTCCGTTTACTTCTTGAGTAAAAAAACGCGCTATTAAGAGTAAGAAGGCCTCAAACAACATCACTAATATCATAAGGCTATGATTATTTAGAAAATTTAGCTTTAATTTGTAAATAAACGTAATGGCGATTAAACTGATTACCCAAAAGATTCCTTGGCTCAGGACGGTCTTAAATGGATTAGCATGATATTGGATTAAGGTTGCACTTGTCGTTGAGTAGACTACTATCAAACCAATGACCGACAGGATGAGATAAGGCAAGAGTATAGAATAATTAAGTAAATGCCTCTTATCAATTTTCATAATTTCCCCTATTCTCAGATAATCTTTAAGCATTATACCATCTTTCTTAAGCAAAAAAAAGAAAAAAGGAAAAGCTACAACTTCTCCTCCTAAACTAGAATATGGTTGCTTTTGCTCTCTTTAGAAAATAATTTGGTTCTGATTACAGAGAAATCTAGACAGTAACTTTTGAAACTCTGGCTTCTGTCAGCCGGAATTACGTAAACCTGTTGCAATACCATTAATCGTAATATGAATAAGCTTCTCATAATCTTCATCAAGCTGGTTGTGACGAAGGCGTTTAATCAGCTCAATTTGGATATAATTTAATACATTGAAACATGGCAAGCGAAATTCTAAACTCTTCTTTAATGATTCGTTATCTTCTAACAGGTCATCATGCTGCTCAATAGCTAAAATCATATTTTTCGTGAGTTGCCATTCATCTAAAATACTATAAAAGACTGCTCTGACTTCATCATTTTGAGCTAATTGAGCATACTGGAAGGCAATGTTCATATTTGATTTTGACAAAACCATGTCTACATTTGACAAGAGAGAATGAAAGAATGGCCATTTTTTATACATGTATTGTAATTTTGCCATGTTTCCTTCTTCTTGATCAATGAACTGTTTAAAAGCTGAACCAACCCCATACCAGCCTGGTAACATGACTCTGTTTTGTGACCAAGAAAATACCCATGGAATGGCTCTCAACCCCCTAATATCAGTTATGGTTTTGCGAGCTGCCGGACGTGACCCTATATTAAGGCTTGAAATTTCTTTTATGGGACTGGCTTCAAAGAAATAGTCATAAAAATGTGGATTTCCAAAAACAAGGTCTCGGTAAACGTTATTGCTATAAGCTACAATATTTTCCATGTTATCTCTAAAGCCATCAATCTCATTTGGATCGGTCAACATTCGTGTTACCATCCGATTAATTGAGGCAGAAATTAACATCTCAAGGTTATAATAAGCAACGTCTTTGTTGCCATATTTATTCTCAATAATTTCGCCTTGCTCAGTTAATCGAATCCGGTCTTTAATTGTCCCAAAAGGCTGAGAAGTAATCGCATCGTAAGAAGGACCTCCACCTCGACCAACCGTTCCACCGCGGCCATGGAAAAAGGTGATTTTAATTCCATTTTTTTGACCAATACTAGTTAAGTCATTTTGAGCTTTGTATAGCGTCCAACCAGATGATAAATAGCCACCATCTTTATTACTGTCTGAATAACCAAGCATAATTTCTTGATAATTAGCGTTTGATGCTACCCATTTTTTAACGATATCATAGCTTAAATAAGCCGTCATGATTTGTTTAGAATGGTCTAAATCCTCAATCGTCTCAAAAAGGGGAACAATCTGAACACGGGCCCAATCTTTAGCAACTAACCCAACCTCTTTTAACATGATTGCCAGTTCAAACATATCAGAGACACTCTCAGTATGTGAAATGATATGTTGTTTAATAACATCTTCCCCAAGTTTATCCTTTAGGTAGCGCGCCACCTTATAAATAGCTAATTCTTTCTCCAGCAGCTCAGATTTTTCAACAGTCGTTGACGATAAAATTCTCGGATCCTCAGCAAGCTCTTTATATAAAATGCGACACTTGTCTTCTTCACTTAAAGCGCTGTAATCTTCAACGATATTAGCAGCCCTTAGTAGTTCTGCCACGCAAGTTTCATGCACGCTGGAATCCTGTCTCATATCAATACTTGCAAGAAAGAATCCAAAAATGTCAACTGCTTGAATCAGTTCTGTCAGGTCACCTGCTGCTAAAGAACCATCTCCATTATCCACCAAAGAAGTCCTAATTATTTCTAAATCACTTTTAAACTCTTGAGCATTAGAATAAGAAGGAGTTTGGGAGGGACTATCAGATTTTTGGCTTATTTGAACAAGTGTCTCCTGTAGGCGTGATTGGATATAATGAAAAGCCTTCCGGTAAGGTTCGTTTTCACGATAAATGGACCTATCATGCGAAAGTTGGGCAAGCTCTTCTACTTCCTTGCTAGTCGTAATTAGTGTTGATGACATTGAGAAGTTACGGTAGAGAATAGCTAACTTTTCTAGGTAATAATCGAGGATAACTTGGCTTTGGAGCATAGCAGATGTTTCTAATGTTTCTGAGGTGACGAAGGGATTTCCATCACGATCTCCACCGATCCACATTCCCATGGTGATTGGCTGAGCTTTGTCCAAGACTATTCCTTTTTCTTTGGCTAATTCTTTATAGCCTCGCGTTAATTTCGTAATTGCAGGAATTAAAGAACTCTTGTAATATTGCAAAACATTGGTAATTTCATTTTTAACTTTAAGCTTTTTCTCACGAATAATATCTGTCTGCATAATAATGTTAATATAGAGACGCAGCTCTTCCAGCCACTTTTCTTGATTAACAATACCCTTTTTAACATCACGATATTTACGGAGCAAGTCATGAATATGATTTGTCAATTCTAAAACTGTTTTCCGTTGGACTTGTGTTGGGTGAGCTGTTAAAACAGGTACTACATTGACCTTCTCCAAAATGGCTTTTGCATCGTCTTTTAAAGCAACCTCTGAAATAGTGTTTGATAGCTTACCTAGATAGTCTTTACTTGTGTTATTTTGATAATTGATTTCATAAGCTAAGTCAACATCTTCAGAAATATTGATAAGTAAAGGTAAGATTGAAAAATAACGAGCAATTATTACCATCTCATCATTAGACAACTCTTTGATCATTTTTTCTAGTTTAATTGAATCTTTTTGCTCAGATAAAGCTAGTATGGTTTCAATTTTTTCATAGACCTGATCACCAGCCATTGATCGTGTAACTTCTTCAAGTAGCATTTGTAAAATAGCAACTTCTTCTGTAATCATTTTGTGATGGTTACTACTCTCCAACTTTTTCACAGACAAATCATTCACTCCTTTAAACTTTACTTAAATCAATAATACCACTTTTTAACTAAATTGTAAGACCTTTTGAAAATAAGCCTTGTTTTTACAAAACTTTTCTCTGAGCAGTCATCTAAGTTTTTTTCTTCTTTTTACACTCGTTTAAGTTCTTTTTTGCTATACTGGACTTATTACGACTAAAGGAGAATACCATGGAACTCAAAAAACGCTCTAGTTTTCCTGAAAAGGAACTTTGGGATTTAACAGCACTTTACAAGGACCGACAAGATTTTTTATTAGCCATTGAAAAAGCACTTGAAGATGTAAAGACTTTTAAAAAAAACTATGAAGGACACTTACAGACAAAAGAGGATTTTGAACAGGCCCTTTATGAACTTGAGCACATTTACATCCAAGTAAGTCACATTGGAACCTATTCCTTTATGCCCCAAACAACAGATTTCTCAAATGAAGAGTTTGCTGCTATCGCGCAAGCTGGTGAAGACTTTGTCACAAAGGCTAGCGTTGCATTAAGTTTCTTTGATTCTAGCTTGGCTCAAGCTGATTCTACTATTCTAGACGCCTTGGAAGAGATTGACTATTTCAGAGCAGTGATTCGTCAAGCTAAATTGCAAAAAGCACATCTCTTAAGCCCAGAAGTCGAAAAAGCTCTGACAAACCTACGCGAAGTCTTAAATGCCCCTTATGATATTTATACAAAAATGCGTGCTGGCGATTTTGAAATGGAAGACTTTGAAGTTAATGGCAAAAATTACAAGAATAGCTTTGTTTCATATGAAAACTTTTATCAAAATCATGAAAATCAGGAAATACGTGAAAAAGCTTTCCGTTCCTTCTCAGCTGGGCTTCGTAAGCATCAAAACACAGCTGCAGCAGCCTATCTCGCCAAAGTCAAATCAGAAAAATTAATGGCCGATATGCGCGGTTATGATACTGTCTTCGACTATCTTCTGGCCGAACAAGAGGTCGACCGCTCTATGTTTGATCGACAAATCGACCTTATAATGACTGAATTTGGTCCCGTCGCCCAAAAATACCTTAAACATGTCGCACAAGTTAACGGTCTTGAAAAAATGACCTTCGCCGACTGGAAGTTAGATATTGACAATAACTTAAATCCAGAAGTGTCCATTGACGACGCTTATGACCTGGTCATGAAATCCATTCAACCACTTGGTGAAGAATATAGCCAAGAAATTGCTCGTTATCAAAAAGAACGCTGGGTTGATTTCGCAGCAAATGAGAATAAAGATTCTGGAGGGTATGCTGCCGATCCTTATAAGGTTCACCCATACATCTTGATGAGTTGGACAGGTCGTATGTCCGATGTTTATACTCTTATTCATGAAATTGGTCACTCAGGACAATTTATTTTCTCAGACAACCACCAATCATACTTTAATACCCATATGTCAACTTATTATGTTGAGGCTCCTTCAACCTTTAATGAGCTCCTCCTCTCTGATTATTTGGAAAATCAATTGCCAGATGTTCGCCAAAAACGTTTTGCCCTAGCTCATCGCCTTACTGATACCTACTTCCATAATTTCATCACACACTTGTTAGAAGCTGCCTTCCAGCGAAAGGTCTACCAGCTCATCGAAGATGGTGGCACATTTGGTGCAGAAAAATTAAACGAGCTCATGAAAGCTGTGCTAAAAGAATTTTGGGGAGATGCTATTGAAATTGATAATGACGCAGCCTTAACCTGGATGCGCCAGTCTCACTACTATATGGGATTATATAGTTACACTTATTCAGCTGGCTTAGTTATCTCGACAGCAGGCTATCTCAACTTGAAACATTCTGAGACAGGTGCCAAGGAATGGCTCGAATTCCTCAAATCCGGAGGAAGTAGAACACCTCAAGAAACTGCAATGCTCATTAATGCAGACATTTCAACTGAAAAGCCATTAAAGGATACTATTCAATTCCTTAGCACAACAGTTGATCAAATTATTGCTTACTCAGATCAAATAAGCAGCTAAGATATCACTGGCTACTGCTGCTAGTCCTACCTCATTGCTAACTATAAAAAGATATTAATTTTTGAGATTCCCTGCCATTAATTTTTCCAATTGATAAATGAAACCCAAAAAGCGAACAAAACTCATTTTCTGATACTCAGAATACTGTTTTGTTCGCTTTTTATATTTGAGCTTAGACTTTTGTCCCAGCCTCTTTTAGGTTCTAGCTTGTTGGTTTTATTTGACTTTATCCAAATAAAAATAAATGTTATCTCCCTTTTTAACCTTCAAGATATTCGCAGCCTTTGTCGCCATCTTTTTCTTTGACCTTATAGTTAGCCTTTAGAACATCCATGACTGTGTCTCCCTCTTGAAAGGCGACCTTTTCATCAACTTCATTAGTATCTTCTTTAACAGTAAGATGGACATAGGCCTCTTTTTTAGCTTGTGATATGTTTTGACCTTGGCGACCACATGCCACAAAAAGAAGACCACTTAGGCAGATTAGGATAAGTTTAGACCATTTTTTCATTGAATAACCTCCGAAATAGCATTAATAGAATAGGGTAAAAAATGAAGGTGGATAAGGCATGTAAGAGATTAAACGTCAGCCCTGACAAAACATAAGTCCACCAAGGCATACTATAAAGATAAGCAAAACAAGAATCAATTACAAACCCGTACAGTAAAGCAAGGAAAGCTGCTGAGAAGGATTGCATCAGCACTCGGTAGGACTTAATTTTTCGACTAAGAGGATAAAGAAGAAAGCGCCAAGTAGCCATGATAAGGGTATAGGTCGTTATTTGCCAAAATACCCAAGGACCAAAACCTAATAAAATCGACGTTAATAAAATACTGATAAACATGACTAAAAAGGCTTCATAGTAGCTAAGGCTAATTGTTGCAATAAAAAATAGAGCAGTAACCGGCTGAATATTTGGCAAATGACTGAAAGCCATTCGTAAAACAAATGCTAAAGCCGATAAGATTGCAATTCGAGCAATTTTTTTGGATGACATAAACTTACTTTCTTTTGTTTTACTCTATTATGACAGAATTAGAAAAACTTTTCTAGTTTTTAACCTGACAAAAAGTCTAAATCAAGATAATTCCCCTAGTTGACCAAAAAGAAATCAGGGAAAATCTTTAACGTTTTTCCTGATTCTGCTTAAAATGTATGATAATATAAGAATATAGTGAGGATATTTTGATTTTTTCAACCTTTTAAGGTACAATATCAATAATGAGAAGAAGAATAAAACCTATTGTAGTGCTTGTTTTCTTTCTTTTGTTTGCATTATTATTAATAATTGGTAAGACACATTCAGACCAAGTAAAGGAAAAAGAGCTTCAGCTCGCCAAATCAAGTGTCCCAGTTGTTTCCAGTAAAGAAAAGACAAAAAGCTCCAGCACTGCTGACACCGAAGAATTTATCTTAAATCCCATTGTCGATGTCTCAGGTTGGCAGCTTCCTAGTGAAATTGATTACGATACCTTAAGTAAAAATATTTCTGGAGCAATAGTGCGTGTTTTTGGTGGATCACAAATCACTTCAAAAAATAATGCTGCCTACACCACTGGAATTGACAAATCTTTCAAAACACATATTAGAGAATTCCAAAAAAGAAAAGTACCTGTTGCCGTGTATAGCTATGCCTTGGGCTCTAGTACTAAGGAAATGCGTGCCGAAGCACAAGCTTTTTACAAAAACGCCTCTCCCTTTAATCCAACCTATTATTGGATTGATGTGGAAGAAGCAACCATGAAAGATATGAATAAAGGCGTTAAAGCTTTTCGAGAAGAACTGAAACGATTAGGAGCTGAAAACGTTGGTCTTTATATTGGAACTTATTTCATGGCTGAACAAAACATTTCCACGGAAGGTTTTGATGCTGTTTGGATTCCAACATATGGTAGCGATTCAGGCTACTATGAGGCCGCTCCTAACACAAAATTAAACTATGATTTACATCAATATACTTCACAAGGCTACCTATCTGGTTTTTCTAAACCATTGGATTTAAACCAGATTGCGGTTAACAAGGACACCAAAAAAACATATGAAAAACTTTTCGGAAAAGTTAAATAAGGCAGAGGCTGGGACAAAAGTCTAAGCTCAAATATAAAAAGCGAACAAGACAGTATTCTGAGTATCAGAAAATGAGTTTTGTTCGCTTTTTGGGTTTCATTTATCAATTGGAAAAATTAATGGCAGGGAATCTCAAAAATTAATATCTTTTTGTCCCAGCCTCTTTTTCTTTGCCAAGAATAAAAGGCTCAGAAAAGCTACTATTCAAAGCTACCATTTTTCTTTTGTCACTTAATTATAAAGGTTATGCTAGACTCTAAAACAGAAGAGTTCTCTTAAGTTAGCCAAGCTTGACAAGGATTTATCAAAAAGATTATAATAGTCTCAAATATTAAAAAATGTCACAGAGGAGTGCTTTGGCTGAGATCGCATGTGCGAAATCCTAACAACCTGATCTTGTTAATACAAGCGTAGGGATTGTGAACTTGAATTCTATCTCATGATTTCAGGCTCTTTTTGTGAAGAAAAGGAGTTTTTTTATGTCTCAAAATCTGAATATTAAGTATTTGGTTGAAGCTGCTATATTTGCTGCACTAGCTATGGTACTTTCATTTATTCCTGATTTCTTTAGTTGGTTTAGTCCTTCATTTGGAGCCATTCCACTAATTCTTTTTGCACTACGTCGTGGTTTGAAATATGGACTTCTATCTGGGCTTATTTGGGGATTACTCCATTTTGTTCTGGGAAAAGTCTATTATCTGAGCATGTCACAAGTTTTTATTGAGTATCTTTTAGCCTTCGCTTCAATGGGCTTAGCAGGACTCTTTTCAGGTCGTTTGCATCAAGCTCTTACAGATCAACATACCACAAAGGCAACCAACATTGCCCTCTTCGGTGCTTTTATTGCTACTGCGACACGTTACCTTTGGCACTTTTTGGCCGGAATCCTTTTCTGGGGATCATATGCACCAAAAGGGGTCTCTCCAGTCTGGTATTCATTTACTGTAAACGGCACCGCAGGGGCTTTCACTTTGATTCTTGTAGCAATAGCCATCCTTATCTTAATCCGAACGCAAAGGCAATTTTTTGCACCCCAGGACTAATGAAAAGGTAGCCTTACCGAACTTTTCAAAAAATGGTATAATATATTATTATACCGTTTTTATTTTGCTCTAAAGGAAGGATCTATGGCAAAGAAGAAAAAACTTAAAAAAACACTAGTTGAGCAAATACTAGATAAAGCCCATATTGAGTACGATAGTTTAAGCTTAAATGCTTTTAAGGAAGAATTGCCAGAAGGTATTGAAAAAGCAGATATTTATAAAACATTAGCGCTTATCGGCGATAAAACTGGCCCGCTAATTGGGATAATCCCAATTACTGAACACTTATCAGAAAAGAAATTAGCCCAAATTTCAGGTAATAAAAAGGTCAGCATGATTCCCCAAAAGAAGCTACAGCAAACAACGGGTTACATACATGGGGCTAACAATCCTATCGGTATTCATCAAAAACATCAGTTTCCCATCTTTATCGACTTCATCGCTAAAGAAAAAGGCAACTTGATTGTCTCAGCCGGAGAAATCGGCCGTTCCATTCGTATTAATAGTCAAGAGCTTGCTGATTTTGTCAAAGCTCAATTTGCAGATATAAAGGAGGAATTATGAAATTTTTAGGAAATATTATTTGGTTCATTTGTTCGGGTTTTTGGGCTTGGCTCAGTTGGTCCATTGTAGGACTCCTTCTTTGTATCACTGTCCTTGGTTTACCCCTTGGATTACAGTGCTTTAAGATTGCAAATTTTGGTCTTTTCCCCTTTGGGAAAGAGATTATCATTGACCAGTCTGCAACTAGCATCGTATTTAATATTATTTGGATAATCTTAGTTGGTTGGTCACTGGCAGTCTTGCATCTGACTTCTGCCTTCTTACTTTGTATCTCCATTATTGGTATTCCTTTTGCTATTCAGTCTCTCAAATTAGCTAGAATTAGCCTTTTCCCCTTCGGAGCTAAAATCGTACATATTTAGGAGATAAGGCCTTATGAAATTTTATTTTGTTAGACATGGCAAAACTGAGTGGAACTTGGAAGGCCGCTTCCAAGGTGGATCTGGCGATTCACCTCTCTTAGAAGAATCTTATCAAGAAATCAAAGCATTAGGGCATTACCTTCAAGCTGTGCCTTTTGACGCTATTTACTCTAGTGATTTAAGAAGGACCCAAAAAACAGCTCAATTGCTGGCTGAAGCGGCTAATCTTAATTTAACCATTCATTACAATGAAGCCCTTAGAGAATGGCATTTGGGAAAATTAGAAGGGGCCAAAATAGCTACTATGAGTGCTATCTACCCCAGTCAGATGGCAGCTTTTAGACACAACTTAGCAAAATTTAATAATCGTCAATTTGAGGCTGAATCTATTCATCAGACCACAAATCGTGTTAAAGAATTCATTACGGATTTTAAAGATAAAGGTTACCAAAACGTCTTGATTGTTGGCCATGGCGCTAATTTAACAGCTTCTATCAGGTCTCTGCTTGGCTATGAACCTGCACTTTTAAGGGCTTTGGGAGGTCTGGATAATCTAAGCTTAACAGTCCTAGAAACAGATGATTTTGAAACTTTTAATTGCTTAACCTGGAATGATAAGTCCTACTTATAAGTTACTAAATGAGGAATAATAAAAGGAGTTGCTATGAGAGCAGCTCCTTTTGATCTTATTTAGAATATTTCATTCGTAATACTTTTTCTTGATTTTTAGTCAATCTCAGAAGTGTAACCACTCTATCAATACTGATATTACTTTCTAAAAGCCGTTCTGCAGCCATCATCAAACCATTATTTAAGCCCATTTCAAGAATAGGATTTTTCTTATCATTCATATCAAAGATAACTTTGTTATCTGGTAAATCAAAGAGAACTTTGACAGCACCAAAAAGTTGTTCAAAATTGTCAATTGCTACATCGTAAACCGGCTTAATGCCAGGCTTCAAACGTCTTCCTCGATGATTAAACCACATGGAGTGCCATCCGCCATTAAAAGCCCCCATGACATCATTATCATAAGAATCACCAACATACAGTGTCGTTTGAGGATTCATGCCAAATTGCTCTGCCGCGAGATTAAAAATTTCTTTTTCTGGCTTTTGAAAACCTGTTGCTTGGCTAACAATAACACATTTTGGGTCAACATAGTCATAAAGTCCCAACTTTTTAACTTTTTTCAATTGATGTTCTGTAGGTCCATTGGTGATAATCCCCATGGGCACACCTTTAGACTTGAGAAAATCCAAAGTCATCCGCATTTCATCCAGCATCGTAATGTTTTCAAGTTCATGTTCATAAACTTCTTGAAAATAAGCTCCTTCTGCTTGCTCAATCTCTGAATAACCAAATTCTAGCAGGGTTTCACGACAACGCCAGAATCTAAAATATGCAGTTGTCCATTCACCTGCCATAACACGCGGAAAACCAATATCAGAGTAATGGCGAAAACGGATGTATGCTTGATTTATGGCAGACATATCAAAGTCTGGAAAACATTTTTCCATAGCTTTTCTATAGGGTGCTTGTTGGTCATAGATTGTATCATCAACGTCAAAAACAATAGCTGTAATCATAGATCTCTTTTCTTTCTGGGTGATATCTGTCACATTATACTATTTTCTACAAGGGTTTTCAATGATAGAATCAAATTCCATCAACCTTTCTAATACACGATTTATAGGGAAATTGGGCTGTATTATCAAGTCTTTTTATGTTACAATATAGTGGAAAACTTATTGGAGGAACTCATGTCAAATCAACATACTGAAGAATTAAATGACCAGGAGATTGTCCGTCGTGAAAAAATGATGGCACTGGCTGAAAAAGGCATTGATCCGTTTGGAAAACGTTTCGAACGTACTGCTAATTCTGGTCAATTAAAAGCAAAATATGCAGAAAAAACAAAAGAAGACTTACATGACCTTAACGAGAAAGCGGTTATTGCTGGGCGTTTAATGACTAAACGTGGTAAAGGTAAAGTCGGCTTTGCACATATCCAAGATCGGGAAGGACAGATTCAAATCTATGTTCGTAAAGATGCTGTCGGTGATGAAAATTATGATATCTTCAAAAAGGCCGATTTAGGTGATTTTCTTGGTGTTGAAGGTGAGATTATGCGTACTGATATGGGAGAACTATCCATTAAAGCAACGCATCTCACCCATTTATCAAAATCACTGCGTCCTCTTCCCGAGAAATTCCACGGCTTAACTGATATTGAAACTATTTACCGTAAGCGTCATTTGGATTTAATTTCAAATCGTGAGAGTTTTAACCGCTTTGTTACTCGTTCAAGAATCATCTCTGAAATCCGTCGTTACTTAGATAGCAAAGACTTCTTAGAAGTTGAAACGCCTGTTCTACATAATGAAGCTGGCGGAGCTGCGGCGCGACCATTTATCACACATCATAATGCTCAAAATATTGATATGGTGCTTCGTATTGCCACAGAGTTGCACTTAAAGCGTCTCATTGTCGGCGGTATGGAACGTGTTTATGAAATTGGCCGTATCTTCCGTAATGAAGGTATGGACGCTACCCACAACCCCGAATTTACTTCAATTGAAGTTTATGAAGCTTATGCTGATTTCCAAGATATCATGAACCTTACTGAAGGAATTATCCAACACGCTGCAAAAGCAGTTACTGGTGAGGGGCCTATTGATTATCAAGGGCAATTGATTCACATTAATGAACCTTTTAAACGACTTCATATGGTTGATGCTATTAAAGAGGTTACTGGTATTGATTTCTGGAAAGAAATGTCCTTTGAAGAAGCTCGCGCCTTAGCCCAAGAGAAACATGTGCCTCTTGAAGCACACTTCACCACCGTTGGCCATATTATCAATGCCTTCTTCGAAGAATTTGTTGAAGAAACATTGATTCAACCAACATTTGTTTATGGTCACCCTGTTGAAGTTTCACCATTAGCTAAAAAGAATGCGGAGGATGCACGTTTTACTGACCGCTTTGAATTATTTATCATGACCAAGGAATATGCTAACGCCTTTACCGAATTAAACGATCCTATTGACCAATTATCACGTTTTGAAGCGCAGGCAAAAGCTAAAGAATTGGGCGACGATGAAGCAACTGGCATTGACTACGATTATGTTGAGGCCTTAGAATATGGAATGCCTCCAACAGGTGGACTTGGGATCGGTATTGATAGGCTGTGTATGCTTCTTACTAATACCACTTCAATCCGCGATGTCCTCCTTTTCCCAACTATGAAATAAGCAGTATTTATCAAGTGTAAGCTTGATAAATACTTTTTTTTGGTTTATAGTGGAACTATGAACATGGAGGCGCTTTCAAATGAAAACTTTACGCTTTACCTTATTGGGAAATCCTTCTATCCACCTAGACAACCATGAAATCTTCTTTGCATTTGCTAAAATTAATGCCTTACTCTATTATCTGGTCATCAATGAAACTGCTAATCGTGACGAAATAGCAGGTATTTTATGGGAAGATAAGGATAATAAGACAGCCAAAAAAAATCTTCGTAATACTATTTATCAAGTCAATAAAATGTTAGGCGATAATTATATTATTAGTCCCAACAGGACACTTTTAATCTTTAATCCTGATTTGAAGGTAACAAGTGATGTCAGTGATTTTTTACAAAATCCATTAAACAATTTAGAACTTTATAAAGGTGATTTTTTACAGAATTTCTACTTGAAAGCCAATGAAACTTTTGATTTGTGGCTAACAAAAATGAGGACTAATTTAGAGCAAATTTACATTAAATCGTGCTATCAGCAGATTGACGCATTAATGACACAAGATAAGATAGAAGAAATTGAAGAGAGACTTCAAGGACTCATTACCATTGATGAATTTGAAGAGAAAAATTATCAATTATTGATGAAAGTCTATCAGAAGCATCATCGCTATGGAAAAGTTATCGAAACCTATTATAAATTAGCTAACCTTCTTGATAGTGAGCTTGGCATTACGCCAAATGATGCAACCCAAGCTATTTACGAAGAGGTCATTGCTAAAGATCGCAATCAACAGAAAATCAAAAATTTTCTTAAAACGACTAACGATTTTATTGGACGACTTGACGTGATTAAAGAGTTAGAAACTTTTTTTAACTTAGTTTATAAAGAAAAAAAGTCGCACACTCTGATTTTAATAGGGGGAACTGGCATTGGCAAGCGGACGGTAACACGACAAGTGCTATCAAACCAAATCACTCATTATCAAATTGTTACTTCTGAATGCTTCCAAGGTGAAGCTAGACAGTCCTTACAGATCTTAAAAGATATCTTTGAGAGTTTGAAGGACCTTATCTTACAATATCAGTTAATGTCACTTAGTCAGTGGAAAAGGGCCTATGAAACCTTTTTTCCAAATTATTTTCTCAAAGAGCCACATTTAAGTACTCCTGTTTTTCCAGCGGACCTTTTTACAAGCTTTATGGTTGACATATTAAAGAAAATATCTCGTCAAAAAGCGACTGTTCTTCTTATTGAAGACATCCATTGGATTACGCCCGATGCTCTTACACTATTACAAACACTTGTAAATCATCTTGAAGATGACCCTATTGCCTTTATTTTTACCAAAAATCTCAACTCAAATCCCCACCTGGACCAATTTTTTAATCACTTAATCAATCGGAAAAAACTTGATCTTATCAAAATTAAGGAACTTTCTGAAAAAGAAAGTTTAACCTATCTAGAACAAAAATTAGCAGACCTAAATCCTCCTTATAAGGACTACCAGCGTATCTATCAATGGAGTGAAGGAAACCCTTTCTTTTTATCTGAATATGTTAACCAATATCTAAAAGGTCAAAAGTTTTCTATTTTAACACCTGCTATAGAAGCAAAACTTTCCTTAAAATTAAAACAAGTCAACAGCCATGAAGAAGAATTACTCTGTTACCTTTCTTGTTTCCGACAGGCTGCTAGTCTTTTAACACTCTCAGAAGTTATGAATCTCCCCTTAGCATTGACTATTTCCCTTATTGAAACGCTTTGTGACAAGCAAGTGATTAAAGAAATCATTACCGGCGATGAAGTTAGCCTAATTTTTAGACAAAAGCTAATGGCTCATTACTGTTATCAGCAAATGTCAGTGGCTAAAAGACGACTCTTGCACGCTCAAATTGCAAAACAACTTGAAAACACGATGAAAAAAACACGATTTAGTGCTGAACAGTACCAAGAAATCGCCTTCCATTTTCAGGAAGCTAAAGAACCATTGCAAGCTTTACAGCATCAATTGAATCAGTTAGAGGCCATTCTCCAATTTCAGCATGAACTCTTCCCAATCTATTCACAAAACCCACTGGAAGCGGACTGTATTGATGGAAAGCGACACCTTCTTATTCAAACACAGTTTAATACAATTCAGCAAGCCATCCAAGAATTAAGTCCCAAATTTGAGCCGGTTAAATCATTTCAGGAATCACTGATACGATTCTTGTATATAGAGGGGTGTTATCTTATTCGTATTGGGCAATACCAAAAAGGAATTGCTAATATACAAAAAGTGATTTCAGCTGCTACAGAATGGCATCACATAGACTATCTCTTAGAAAGTTATCGGCAAATTATCCACTACTGTATTCAAGTAGAGAATATTTCAGAAATGAAATACTATACCGAACTTGCTTTAGATGCTGCTGTCAACGCTAATAATTATGAAGCAATAGCTATCCAATTGCGACTCAGCGGGCTATACTTTTTAATGATAGGCAAGATTCAAAAGGCAAGCCAGTACTTTGACCAATCAATTAGTTTCTTTAGTTTAACAAGTGCCTTACAGTCCAAATATGCTATTCAAATAGCTGCAGCTTATGACTATTTGGCTGAAATTGAGCAAATCAAAGGAAACCTCGTAAAAGCTATTGCATTTCAAAATAAAGCTATTCAACTCAGTCAGAACAAACGAAGTCGAACATCAATCATTTCATTTTATATAGGTTTAGGGATTTCCTACTATCAATTGGGAGAAATTGATAAATCTGAATCTATTTTAACAGATGCTAAAAAAGACTTACAATCACTCAGATTCCCATGGAAGGAAGTTCAATTGGAAGTTTACTTAGCCCTTATCAATTGTGAAAAAGGCAACTATAAACCACTGATTGATCTCATTAATAAAAAAGAAGAATTAATGGCACGCTACTCTAATCCTAGAGATAAGGGAATGATTTATTATGTCATGGCCTTGACTAAAGTAAAAATCAACTCAGGCACACTGAACTGTCAAGAACTCACTAATCTCCTAAAGGGAGAAGTCACCTATTACTTAGAACTTTCTAAACATCATTTAAATCCTTGCCGTGATCGCCAGAATATTAAAGAGTTAGAAAGTTTAGAAAAAACGATAAGTCACAAAAACATCTAGACTCTGAAATTCTAGATGTTTTTTAGTTACTTCAAGGCCATCAAGGCATTTTGCGCTAAAATTTGTGTAATATAGAAGATAAAGGTTGCTGCTAAATGTGCCGTATGATTATCAATATCATGTGGTGGGGAGACTTCAACAATGTCAAAACCAATCACTTTACCACTTGCTGCAATATGCTGTAAGAGAATTAAGGCCAACTTAGGATCCATTCCTAATGATTGAATGGCACTAACCCCTGGAGCATGTGCTGAGGAGAAACAATCCATATCAATTGTCAGATATAAGTATTCTTGGTCTGCTAAAAAGGAATCAATCTGGAGACAAACCTCTTCATAGCCCATTTGATAAATATCTTGACCTGTTAGAAATGATATTCCTTTTGACTTAGCCACAAAATCAAATAGAAAAAGATTATTACTATGCTCTTGTATTCCTAATACCAAATAGGGAAAGATCTGGTTAAGAGTTAAGGCATAGTCAAACATTTGTCGAAAGCCCGTACCTGAGTTAGGCCCAGTCTGATCGTAGGGTCTCAAATCAAAATGTGCATCAATATTAATGACAGCAAGTTGCTCTTTGGGGGCAATTGACGATTGCAGGCCAAGATAGTGACCATAGGCCGTTCCGTGACCACCGCCTAAAACAATGGGGAATATATTGAGTGCTTTCATACGCTTAATAGCTTTTGCTAAACTTTCCTGCATTTGTTCTAATGAACGATTGGGAGCATCAATATCCCCAACATCATAGAGTTGAACATTCTGTCCAAAATGCCAAGGTAATTTAGCCAGTTGTTGCCTAATAGCGTTTGGTCCTTCAACTGCTCCTACACGGCCATGATTAATATAAACCCCTTTATCACTTTTAAAACCAATGATGCCAAAATGCACTCCCTCAAAAGGCTTCAATGAACAATCATTTAAATCTAAAAATTGAATTAACATTCCCCACTTAGCATTATAAAGATTATCATCATCTATACTTCTATGATAATAGCTATGAATCAATGGAAAATAATCAGTTAGCATAACTACTCCTCTCTTGTGCTTATTTTAATGAAATAGAAGCTAAACGTCCTTCTTTTCATTTACTCTTATCTATTAAGTCTATTAAGCCTGCTTTAAGCAAATAGTTATCCAAATCTAAAAAAGTAAGAGTTTAAAAAACTAAACGTGATTAAACTCTTAACTTTATTGACAGGGATAGTGTTCTAACCTATCATAGTCCCTATCCTCTTAGTATTGAATTGATAGTTCCACTTCTGCTTCAATGGCTTCTAAGAATTTTTTATCTTCAATAATTGCGCTTGCTTTATTTAATTCATCGTAAATTTCAATCTCTTTATCGTGTTCAATAAAGTTGACTTCTTTACGGAAAAGATCATAAGCAAGCTGAGTGCCTTTGCCAAGCTCATGATTTTCAGCTTTGAGATCAAGGGCTTGACAAGCTGCCATGATTTCAGTAGCCACGATACGACGTGAATTTTTAAGGATTTCGCCAGCTTTACGAGCCGCAGTTGTTCCCATGCTGACAAAGTCTTCTTGATTTTCACAAGATGGGATAGAATCCACACTAGCTGGGTGCGCTAAGACCTTGTTCTCAGAAGCAAGGGAGGCACAGGCATACTGAGTAATCATAAAGCCTGAGTTGAGACCAGGATGTTTCACAAGGAAGGACGGTAATTTACTAAGTTGGTTGTTAACCAAACGTTCCACACGCCGTTCAGAAACATTTCCTATTTCAGAAATAGCAATACCTAAGAAATCAAATGGTTGTGCCATTGGTTCTCCGTGGAAGTTCCCTCCTGAAATAACGTGGCCATCTTTACAAATAATTGGATTGTCGGTAACAGAATTAATTTCAATATCTACCTTTGATTTGACATAGGCAATACTGTCTTTGCTGGCACCATGAATTTGTGGAATACAGCGTAGTGTGTAAGGGTCTTGCACACGTGATTGGGTGGCCACCGTTGTATTTTGACTACCTTCTAGGAGATTTCGGATATTGCGAGCTGTTGCCAACTGGCCGCTTTGTGGGCGGATGGTGTGTAAGTTTTCTTCAAATGGACTAGTGATGCCCCTATGCACTTCAAGAGAAAGAGCACCAGCTAGGTCTGACAACTTCAATAATTGAATGGCATCATAGGTTGCAAGGGCACCAATACCAGTCAGAACGGTTGTCCCGTTGATAAGGGCCAATCCTTCTTTGGCAGCTAAAGAAATCTTATCGATACCAGCTTTATCAAGGGCTGCTTGACCAGAAAGGAGTTCCCCTTTATAGTAAGCTTTACCCAGACCAAGCATTGGCAGTACCATATGGGCAAGTGGTGCCAAATCTCCTGAAGCACCTAGAGAACCTTTTTCAGGGATATAAGGGTGAACCCCTTTGTTTAGCAACTCCACTAATTTTTCAATGGTCGATAAGCGAATACCCGAATACCCTTTGACGAGTGAATTGATACGGATAAGCATGATAGCTCGAACGGCGTCTTCTGGTAGCGGGTCCCCAAACCCACTAGCATGGGTCCGAATCAAATTTTCTTGGAGTTGGATTGTATCTTCTGGTGAGATGCTAACATTACAGAGAGACCCAAAACCAGTTGTGATGCCATAAACCACTCGTTTTTCACTGACAATGTCATCAACAATTTTACGAGAGGCATTTACGGCTTCAACAGCACTATCATCAATGCGACAGGCTACTCTTTGGCGAGCAATCGCAACCACGTCTTCTAGGGTAAGGCTTTCGCCATCTAAATTAATCACTCTTGTCATCGTTTTTTCTCCTATTAATACAATAAAATGGCTATTAAAATGAATGATTCATCAGTTAAAAATATTTGTGAATTTAAGGAAGGCATTCTATTAGAGCTGCAGATTCCTTTAGGAGCTTCGTTGGCAGCAATTGCACAACTTACCAGATTATAACTGCTTTTATAATCCTCTTTTATCAAGTGAGATCTAAGATCCCGCAAATATTCTGTATATGGGCTGTTACAATAAGTAGCTGCGCTTGCTTTTCTAGAACTTACTATAGTTATATCAAATACAGCAATAACTAATATAATGGTTTTGTAATGGTGTTTATTCCATCATTAGTTTTCCTTATTCAAACTTCCCTATAATCTTTCTTTTATTGCCAAGTTTTACTATCAAGCAAATTTTTTATTTAGTACTTTCATAATAAAATAAACAGTAGTAGAAATGATCACCCCAATAAGACCATATACAAAATACATTGGGTTCTCTCCCCATATCATTAATAGACTGATGATAACGGCAATTATTGGAATAAGAGGACCAAAAGGAACTCGAAAAGCTACTTGGGTATTTGGTTCAAGTTTCCGCATTTTAATTACTGCTAAAGCTGTTGGAATGTATTGGAAAAATCTAAAAATAACACTTAATTCCGCTAATTTTTCAAATGATCCAGTGAGCAGGAGTACAATGGCAATTGCACTTGAAATCAAGATGGCAACGAGTGGCGCGCCATTTTTATTTTGTTTAGCAATAACAGCTGGTAAGAGCCCTTCATCAGCAATCGCAGCACCATAACGTGGCACCATGATGGATTCTCCCATGTTAAGACCTGTAATAGAAATCAAGGCACCGATTGAGACCATCCAAGCACCAGCAGGACCAATCATTTTAACAAAGGCATCTTGAACAGGTGCGTTGGTCATCATGATTTGAGAACCAAGCATGGCAATGGTTCCACCAATAATAAGCATGTATAAAACAGAGACCACACTGATTGATCCTAGGATTGCCCGAGGTACATTTTTTTCAGGGTCGCGCATTTCCCCAGCAACAATTGAGAGGGTTTCAAAACCAATAAACCCATAGAAGATATAAACAGCAGTATTGGAGATGGCCCCTAAGAGATTAGTACCTGGTTCCAATTGAACAAAGGGGGTAAAGTTAGGAAGTCCATTTTTGATGAAGAAAAGAGCACAGGCAGAGAAAGCAACGATTGGAATTAATTTAGCAATGGTTGCTGTGATGGTGAAAATTTTAGACGTTTTCAAGCCAGCGATATTCATCAAGGATAATAAGATAATCAACCCAACACTAAGGGGAATGTGCCAACCTTCAAAGGCAGGAAAAGTAATAATAAACATTCTAGAAAAGCCAGCTGCCATAGCAGCCCAAGCAAAAATAGTAACAGCCCAGCCTAGAAAACCAACGTTAAAACCAATAAAGTCACCAAAAGCTCGCTTGGAATATTGGAAAGCTCCGCCATTTTTCCCAAAATAGCCAGCGACTTCCGCAAAACAAACCGCCAGCATGATGGTCAAAATGGCTGTCCCAAACATAACGGCGATTGATGCAGGACCAAGGCCCTTATAAATAGCCCTAGGCAAGAGGAAAATACCAGAGCCGATAACAGCATTAATACCATACAAGGTTGCACCGCTTAAACTAAATTTAGCCTCTTCTCTTTCTTCTTTCGTCATTTTATTTGAATCCATAATAATGCTCCTCCTTAAGAGCCTTTAATCATGTAACCCGAATCCTTTTTACAAGATAAACCTGCCCAAATGGCTATAACTTTTGGACACGGTTTTAAAGGTAATAATTCTAGCTTGCTAGGAGTTGATAGAGAGCTATTTTGAATAACTAGCAGGTGATTAGCCTTCAGCAAATAGGCTCCTTGCCCATCAACGGTACAAGTCATATCACATAAAGTATAAACCATTTGAATAGACATACTACTACAAATAGACCTATTTGTTTTATGAACAGCCTCCATCTGTCCCAAATAGTTATCATTATAAATTAAATTAACATCTGTGCATTGTCCAATACTCTTGATCCGGTCGCTTCCTTCAAAAGAAAATGTTTCAAATGGATCAAGCTCCTTTAATTCATGAGTAGCTAAATTAAGGAGAGTCATTGACCTATCAACCGTCATAATAAGCCTGTGGTAGCCCCTTAAGTCAGAAAAGATGCTTTCTGATAGCGACACAGTTGCCGAGGACAAGCGAAAATCAAAATTTCTTTCTAGATATAGGCTAGTTTTGGGGGAAATATATAATTCTTTTGTTTTTCCCCCAGACCAATGAGAGGTAGAATAAGATTCCGGTTTTATAATACTGATAGCTGTCATATTCTCTATTTTTAAAATAAACCAGTGATATTACCGTGATGATCAATATCAATCTTCTCACTAGCCGGTTCTTTTGGTAGACCAGGCATGGTCATCACAGCTCCGGTTAAGGCTACAATAAAACCTGCACCTGCTGACACTTTAAGGTTTGAAATTGTGATTGTAAAATCTTTAGGTGCACCAAGCTGTTTAGCATTATCCGAGAAGGAATACTGCGTTTTAGCCATACAAATAGGATAAGACCCAAAGCCTAGACGTTCTAATTCTGCCAGTTCACGTTTGGCTGCTGGGCTCAAGGTAATGCCTTTACCACCGTAAACCTTAGTAACAATTTTAGTTAGTTTGGTTTCGATACTATCGTCTGCATCGTAAACAAAACGGAACTGATTGTCTTGATCTGCCAATGCCACTACTTTTTCAGCCAGTTCTTTACCGCCAGCACCGCCATTTGCCCAAACATCAGAAATCACAACCTCAACGCCTCGTTTGTTGCAGGCATCATAGACAGCTTGTAATTCTGCATCAGTATCAAGTGGAAACTTATTAATAGCAACAAGAACAGGTAGCCCATAAACTTCTTGGATATTTTCTAAATGCTTGTCTAAGTTTGGTAACCCTTTAAGAACCGCTTCAACATTTTCAGTCCCTAAGTCTGCTTTTTGAACACCACCCTGCATCTTCAATGCCCTAATTGTTGCTACAAGTACAACAGCTGAAGGTCGGATACCTGATAGACGGCATTTAATATCAATAAATTTTTCGGCACCAAGATCAGCACCAAAGCCCGCTTCAGTTACCGTGTAATCAGCATACTTCATAGCTAGCTTAGTGGCAAGGACACTATTGCAGCCATGGGCAATGTTGGCAAAAGGTCCACCATGTATTAGGGCTGGCGTATGCTCTAAGGTCTGTACAATATTGGGATGAATGGCCTCTTTTAGTAAGGCAGCCATAGCCCCAGCTGCTTTTAAATGCCCTGCTGTAACCGGTTCTCCCTTATAGTTATAACCGATAATAATTTTTTCAAGCCGCGCCTTCAAATCTGAGATAGATTCAGATAAGCAAAGAATAGCCATAATTTCAGAGGCAACAGTAATATCATAACCATCTTCACGAGGAACACCATTAACCCTTCCTTGTAAGCCATCAACAATATGTCGTAACTGTCGATCATTCATATCAACAACACGCTTCCAGGTAATACGACGAGAGTCAATCTCTAAACTATTCCCATGGTGAATATGATTGTCAATTAAAGCTGCTAACAAATTATTTGCAGCACCAATAGCATGGAAGTCTCCCGTGAAATGTAAATTAATGTCTTCCATTGGTACAACTTGGGCGTGACCACCTCCAGCTGCGCCACCTTTAATCCCAAACACTGGGCCTAATGAGGGTTCACGCAAAGCAATAACTGCTTTTTTGCCAATCTGAGAAAGAGCATCAACAAGACCAACGGAAGTTGTTGTCTTGCCTTCACCAGCTGGCGTTGGTGAAATAGCTGTTACCAAAATCAGTTTCCCATCTTTCTTATCCTTTAAAGTTTGCAATTGATGCGCATTAACTTTTGCCTTGTACTTACCATAAAGGGTAATATCATTTTCATCAATCCCTAAACTTTTAGCAACGTCAACAATGGGTTTCATTTCAACTGAACTAGTAATGTCTATATCTGAAAGAACCATAGTATCTCCTTTACTATAATGATTTCAACACATCTGAATAAATAGCATCTGCCAATTGACAACCTCTTTCCAAAAGTTCTTGACCATTATGACGGTATTCTCTAACAAATACCTCATCTTTAATCCCTGCTATATTAATCAAAACGTTTAACCAAGCTCCTTGTAAAGCAGCTTTTAAAGCTAATGCTGCAACACCCAAATCACTAGCAGCATTCCTATTAGAATTTCCGACTGCTTTTTTAGTGATTTCAAGCGCTTCAAAAATTTCTTGCATCATTGCAAAGGGAGATTTTGTGGCCTCTTTTAAAGCCTTTTGCATAGCATCACGTCTCTTAAGTTTGTCATCATCTGTTTCTTTAGGTAAAGCAAAAACAGCAGAAACGAGGTTAAAGGCTTCAGTATCTTTATCAACAGCATCTAACAAGCTTTTTTGTAGGCGGCTTGCTTCTTGATGAAGTTCTTTCATAAGATCTTGATGCTTCTCATATTTTTTCTTGCCAATGGTTAACTTACATACCATCTTTGTCAGAGAAATTCCATTAACTGCTGATAAAGCCGCGGCAGAACCTCCTCCAGGGGCAGGTTTATCCGACCCTAAGACTTGAGCAAACTCAGTCAATGTTAAATCAACTAATTTCATTGTTCATATCCTTTCTAACCCAATAAATGATTTTCTAAAACTTGTTTGCTATAATCAAAATCTTCTACTTGGAGATAGTACTCTGCAACGTCGATGAGTGCTTTAGCAGGAGCAAGGCCTATAATCTCTGAACCAATAATATTGACCCCATATCGTCTTGCTTCAAATTTAATCGTCTCAAATGTCCTATAGAGTGAACATTTCTCAAAGTTGACCATATTCATAGAAACTTGAGCAATATGGCGCTCTTCTAACATAACTCCAATAGCTTTACAGTATTTATAGCCTCCTCCAGAACCACGGATAATTTTAGCAATTTTGCTCGCAATCTCAAGGTTATCTGTGTCTAAGTTAACATTAAAAGCAACAAGAGGCATCCGCGCTCCTACGGCTGTTACTCCTGCAGTCGGATGGATCTTTCTATCTCCAAAATCAGGAGCCCAATTCTCTTCTAAAAGTTTCTCTGGCATGCCTTCAAATTGCCCTTTACGAACCTTTGCTAAATTTGTTCTTTCTGGACAGGTAGCTGATGCCTCATACAAAAAGATAGGGATTTGTAACTCCTTATTAATTCTTTCAGCAACTTTTTTTGAAATGTCTACACATTCTTCTGTGCTAATATCCTTAATAGGAACAAAGGGTAAAACATCGGTTGCTCCCATTCGCGGATGTTCCCCGTGATGTTTTGTCATATCAATATGTTCACTAGCATATTTTACAAGACGAAAGGCAACTTCTTGAATGACAACTTCATCGCCAACTAATGTAAAAACACTGCGATTATGACTAGCATCAGAAGAATAGTCTAATAAGGTAACGCCAGGGACGCTCTTTGCTGTTGCAACAAGGCCATCAATAGTGGCTTGATTTTGACCTTCTGAAAAATTAGGGATACATTCAACAATTTTTGACATTTTCTTCTCCTTTAGATTTATAATTGACAACACAAGATATGTTTCCGCTTACATTTTAATATAACAAGGAAAAGCGAGGAATAAACTGAACCGTTACTGTCGTTAACTCCCCGCAAAGACATCAGCCTTTAAACAATTGAGATACTGACTCTTTGACTAATTCGTCATCCGCTAAGTAAGGAATAGTAATGTGGTCTGTTCCTTCATTTAGTTTGTTATATTCAATAGATGTTTCGATGGCATGTTCATTTCGTGCCCAACTACGTCTTGCGACACCACCCATGGTATCCCAAGCAATAGCTGATTTAATAATAGCATCAATTCTTTCACTACCATCAAGCACTAATCCAAAACCACCATTAATAGCTTTGCCAATACCAGTTCCACCTCCATTATGCAGTGCTACCAAACTCATCCCTCTAGCAGCATTTCCAGCATAGCATTGAACTGCCATATCGGCACAAATATTGGAACCATCTTTAATGTTTGATGTTTCACGAAAAGGTGAATCTGTTCCTGACACATCGTGGTGATCGCGACCAATCATGACAGGGCCAATTTTTCCATCGCGAATTAGCTGATTAAACTTGAGAGCAATATTGACACGACCCATACAGTCTTGATATAAAATCCGAGCTTGAGTTCCCACAACCAATTGATTTTTTTCAGCGTCTCTAATCCAGTTATAGTTATCACGGTCTTGATAGCGTCTCTCAGGATTGATAACCTCCATTGCAGCATGGTCAGTTGCTACTAAGTCTTCATGCTTACCACTTAGGCAACACCAGCGGAATGGTCCATAGCCATAGTCAAATAGCATGGGGCCCATAATATCTTCAACATATGATGGCCAAATAAAACCGTCCTTATCATCAATGCCGTTTTTAGAAATTTCAGAGATGCCTGAATCATAAACAGATTTCATAAAGGCATTTCCGTAATCAAAGAAATAGGTTCCTTTTGAAGTTAAAGCTTTAATGGCATTGAAATGACGCTTGAGCGTTTTATCAACTAAGTGATGAAACTTATCTTTATCATTGGCTAATAGTCTCGTACGTTCATCAAATGTCATACCAACTGGACAATAACCACCATCATATACATTATGACAGGAAGTTTGATCTGAGAGAAGATCAACTCGAATATTATTTTCATTGACATATTCTAATAGGTCAACAATATTACCATGATATGCAATTGATGTTGACATTTTAGCTTTTTGGGCTTGTTGAGCTAAAGCGACTGCTTCTTCAGTTGTTTCGGCGACTTGGCTGATCCATCCTTGAGAATGACGTGTTTCAATGCGCGAAGCATCAACTTCTGCAATGATAGCAACAGCCTTGGCAATTTCAGCGGCTTTTCCTTGTGCACCACTCATACCACCTAGTCCTGAAGAGATAAACAATTTGCCTTCCAAATTGCCATCATCAGCAATGCCAAGTTTTAAACGACCAGCATTTAATAAAGTGTTGAAGGTACCATGAACAATGCCTTGCGGACCAATATACATCCAGCCGCCCGCTGTCATTTGACCATAGTTGGTCACACCCATCTCTTCAGCAATCTCCCAGTCCTTCATATTATCATATTCCCCAACCAATAAACCATTGGTAATGATGACACGTGGCGCTTCTGGCTTTGACTTGAAAAGTCCTAGTGGGTGACCGGATTCAACGACTAAGGTTTGTTCTTCTGTCATTATTTCTAGGTACTTCTTAATCATGTTATACTGCATCCAGTTAGCACAAACTGATCCTGTCTCACCATAGGTTACCAATTCATAGGGATATAAGGCAATTTCAAAACTTAAGTTATTGTCAATCATGACCTGCATCGCCTTAGCAGCAGTACAATTTCCTTTGTAATCATCAATAGGTTTACCATAAATTCTTTCTTTTGGACGCCAACGATAACCATAAATACGTCCCCTGGTTTTTAATTCCTCTAAAAACTCTGGAATAATCTCTTTGTGAAATTTTGGTGGAACATAGCGTAAGGCGTTTTTTAGTGCAATTTCGGTTTGTTTTTGGCTCAATCGAAATCCTCGATTTGGTGCCCGTCTGATTCCTTCTTGAAAAACCGTTTTCTCAGGTAAAACATCGTCCAATTTTACCGTCATAGCTGCGGCAATGTCAGCTTCACTATAAAAAGTCATCGTAAACCTCCTTATATCTTTTGACTATTGTTTATTTTCACACTTAGTTTAAAGAAGAGACGTCGATTTTTAGTCTAGTTTTTTTAAAATCGCCTATATTTTTTTTAGAAAGAATAAAAACCTATTTTTTGACCAAAATTTGACGTTTTTGAACTATGATTTAGATGAATCTATTAATGAAAAGGAGAAATGATTATGATTGCTGACGCCATATTAACCCATTTTAACCAAGTATTCTGTCCAATTGATCTTGGTCACCCCCTTTCGGGACAAGAGATGAAAAAAGCAAGCATTATTGAAGACGCCTATATTGCTATTAAAGATGGCAAAATTTTAGCAATCGGAAAAGGGCAACCTGAGCAACATTTAATAGGAAAAAATACCTCAATCCAATCCTATGAAGGAAAGATTGCTACACCAGGTCTCATTGATTGTCATACTCATCTTGTCTATGGAGGTAGTCGGGAACACGAATTTGCCCAAAAATTAAATGGTGTTCCTTATCTTGATATCCTAGCTCAAGGAGGAGGGATCCTTAGTACAGTCACTTCGACACGTAAGGCTTCATTTGAAGAACTTTATAATAAATCAAAAAGGCTTTTAGATTATATGTTACTCCATGGCGTGACCTCCCTTGAAGCTAAGAGTGGCTACGGATTAGAATGGGAAACTGAAAAACGGCAATTAGAAGTTGTTAAGGCTCTGAATAAGCAGCACCAAATTGATTTAGTGTCAACTTTTATGGCTGCACATGCAATCCCAAAGGAATATAAAAATCGTTCCAACGACTATCTCAAGCTGATTGTAGAAACAATGCTTCCCATTGTCAAAGCAGATAACCTTGCAGAATTCTGTGATATCTTTTGTGAAAAAGGAGTTTTTACAGCTGAGGAGTCCGCTTACCTTCTCTCTAAAGCCAAAGCATTAGGTTTCCAATTACGTATTCATGCTGACGAAATCGCAGCTATTGGAGGTGTTGATGTCGCTGCTGACCTAAATGCGACTAGTGCAGAACATCTCATGATGATTACTGATGCGGGCATTGAAAAGTTAGCAAAAGCAAATGTTATTGGTAATTTACTCCCAGCTACCACGTTTAGTTTAATGGAGGACACTTATGCCCCAGCTCGTAAAATGATTGACAAAGGAATGGCAATTACCCTATCTACTGATAGCAATCCTGGATCTTGCCCTACAGCTAATATGCAGTTTATCATGCAGCTTGGATGTTTTATGATGCGACTAACCCCCATTGAAGTATTGAATGCTGTTACAATTAACGCTGCCTATGCCATTAGAAGACATGAGAAGGTTGGTTCATTTGAAAAGGGTAAGACAGCTGACATTGCCATATTTGATGCACCAAATATAGATTATCTGTGCTACTTTTTTGCAACTAACCTTATCTATCAGGTCTACAAAAATGGTCGTTGTGTTGTCCAGCATGGTCATATTCTATAAACTACACACCAGCCCTGATCCTACTCAGCATGTATTGGTATAGTTGGACATAATGAAAAAGCCAGAGCTTACAATAATAACTCTGGCTTTTTTAATGATTCAAGTCATATCACTATAACTTATTACTAGAATGACATAACTTTACAATAAGGTAAGTTCCTACTACCGACAGTAAAATAGTAATAATTAGTGACAACAATTGAGCAAGTAGGACGCTAGGATCAAAACAAATAACCCCTAAACTTCCTAAAAATCCTCCTATTCCATTCATTGCAAAAGAGTCTACCACATCATCAACATCAAGATATTTTGCAATAAAAAAAGAGAGGGCATAGGTTCCAAAAGAGGCAAAAAAACAAATGAAAACCATCTGTAAAGGCGAAACAAACCCTACACCTGCGGTACTCGTCACCAAACCTACCACTGTACCGTTTAATAAAACTGGTAAGGTATGTTTTCGCTCCAAGACATATTCTGCAATACTGAAGGAAATGCCACCAGAAATAATAGCTAGAAAGCTGTTGAGTAGAGCTATAGCTGCTAGTTGATTAAAATCTCCTGCAGGACCTGCGTTGAATCCAAACCAACCAAAAGTAACCAGTAAAACACCTAGAAATTGCCATTTTACTTGGATTTCTTGAGGGTGTTGATGTGGTGTCTTACCAACTTGCTTTGCAAGAATCAGACTCGAAAGACCAGCTGATAGATGAACAACCATCCCTCCTGAAAAGTCTCTAACCCCTATACTAGCTAAAAAACCATGAGGATTCCAGATTAAAAAAGCTAAGGGACAGTAAACCAAAAGCATCCATAAAATAGTAACCTTCAGTAATAAGGAAGTCGGCATCCGATCAATAACTGAACCAATTAACATAACAATAGCATACAAACAAAAGCAAAGCTGAAATAAGAGCTCCAAAATACTATTAAGATTTACGGGATGAGAAAAAAATGGAGACCATAATGTCCCCTTAAACGTTAGGCCGAATGCAAATAAAATCCACACAAGTGATGAAACTAAGATAATAAGTTGAAACCGATACATAATCGGAGAACTCAATTCTGGTTTCAAACTTGACACATATAACAGTGCTACACCAAAAATCATCAACCACATCACTAATATGCAAACGAATAAAAACATGTCATCACTTCCTTTACAAAGAAAATAGAATTTGTTACACTATTTTAGTTAACTGGTTAAGTATAATACTTCAGCCCTAAGCTTGTCAAGGAGGAAAAATGAAAAACTATCGTATCATAATTATTGGAGCTGGTGCTGCCGGAATTGGTTTTGGAGCCTGCCTTAAAAATGTCGGCATTGATGATTTTCTGATTTTAGAAAAAGGTGTCATTGGAGACAGTTTTTTAAAATGGCCAACAACAACACATTTTATTACACCCTCTTTTACCACTAATGGTTTTGGCTTCCCTGATTTAAATGCCGTTGTCCCTGACACATCACCAGCATTTTCATTTGAAAAAGAACACCTTTCTGGAAAAGAGTATGCTCATTACCTACAACTAGTTGCAGCTCACTATCACTTGCCTATCAAACTTCAAAGCCATGTTCAAAACATTGAAAAATCACAGGGAGTTTTTATTGTTGAAACTCAAAAAGAAAAATTGACGGCTAACTATTTAATCATTGCTACTGGGGAGTTTCAAAATCCTAATAAAAGTGCTATCAAAGGGGCAGAGCTAGGGATGCATTATGGGGAGATTGAGAATTTCCATGTGACTTCTGAAGAACCTTTTATCATAATTGGAGGTAATGAAAGTGCCTGTGATGCCTTAACACACCTAGCATATCGAGGTAACCAAGTTCATCTCTTTACCGATAGCTTGGGGCAAAAGGAAGACAATCCTGATCCTAGTATTTCATTGTCTCCAATTACTAAGGAGAGATTAAAGCATGTTCAGTCAAATCCCCAATATAAGATTAAGATAGAAGAAAAGAAGAAGGCTGTCGCAATTAAGCAAGTCGACGGTTATTACCATATTAGCTTTTCAGACGGTTCTTATGCCAAAAGTAAACATAAACCTATATTAGCAACTGGTTTTCTCAATGCTTGTCATCACATTAAGGGCCAACAACTTTTTAACTATGATGAGCACCAACTCCCCAAGGTAACAGAAAAAGATGAATCAACAATACTAACAAACTGTTTTTTGATAGGACCAAGTTTACGCCAAAGAGACACGATTTTTTGTTACATTTACAAATTTCGTCAACGCTTTTTACCGCTGATCTGTGAGATAGCTAAACGAGAAAAAATCGATTTAGATAATGATGCGCTTTCCTTATATAAAGAAAATCAAATGTTTTTAACTGATTTGGACTGTTGCGAGGTTAACTGTGATTGTTAAGGACACCTTAAAACAATTGTGTTACAATAAGGTGGTATTGTAATTGTCATAAGGAGAAAACATGAAGAAAGCCTACATTTCATATCTATCTGCAGCAATCTTTATCCTTTATGGGTACTTCTATCATAAATGGGCGTTTTTAGGAGTTGGTATGGTCATTTTCCTTATTGGATTGGCAGACCATTTTAAAAAATAAGGCCATTTAGCCTTATGTAGAATATAGATAAAGTAAATCTTTAGTAACTACCCACTACCTTTATCCTAGACTAGCGTCACTCTTACTTCACTCCTCTAGCAAAGCTTAGGAGTAAAAGGAGCACAAACCAATAGCTTACAATCTCGAAAAAATGAGTCTGGGACAAAAAGATATTAATTTTTGAGATTCCCTGCCATTAATTTTTCCAATTGATAAATGAAACCCAAAAAGCGAACAAAACTCATTTTCTGATACTCAGAATACTGTCTTGTTCGCTTTTTATATTTGAGCTTAGACTTTTGTCCCAGACTCATTTGAAAGTCTCTAGACCTTATACTTAAGAGTTAAGTATAGAGTTCTAAAGTCATTCACTATTGTCCGAGATCCCTAAGTAACCTATCATAAAGAGAAAATCTTTTTATGACATCGGACTTTGTCTTCAATCTAACATAAGGCTATTAGGCCTTATGTTAGATTAGAAAGGCAGTCACTAGGATTCCTTAAAAGCTTTTACTAATTGGTTAAACTCTTCATTGCTAAGTGTAATCCCTTTACCCATCTTAGTATGATCCGGACTCCAAGAGCGAATATCCCACTTAGGCTCTGCACCATTAAAAGAAACTCGATTTAATTCCTTAGTCCAACCTTTTTCTGTTTCAGATAGGGTTAGTAAATGTTCTTCTATTTTAAATGTAAATTCTGCCATTTTTATGCCTCCTATTTATTATTCGAAAAAAACTGAAATGTATTTTCTTTTAAATTTTCCCTATTTAAGGTAAAATACTATAAAATCATTTTATCAATAAAAAAGGAATTTAGCTATGAAATCATTTTTAACAGTTCTTAAATCTATTCTCATCGATTTTATAGATAATAAACCACAGCATAAACAATCTATTTCGTTACACTCTAACCACCTGATTACCACTATCAACAATGCACTTCAAGAACAAACACCTATTCATATTATTAGCCACAAAAAAAGTATCACTGGGACTTTAATGAAATATGATAAATTGGAAGGTCAAGTTATCCTTAATGATAGCCAGAATAATCTAACTTCCATCCTTCCCTTAAATGAGATTGAAAAAGTAACCCTCTTACCTAAGACTTCAACCAACAATAAACAGTAAAAAGACAAAGTCTTCTTTAAAAACGGTAGTTTTAGTTTTTAAAGAAGACCTTTTATTTTTTTATGCTCTTACAGTTTGGCTCCTACCGTCTTTCTGGTAAAGATTGACTAGGCCTTCCTTACACGCTCTTATCATATCACCAGCTTTAACAGGCTGGGGTAAACTAATCGTTAAAAGTGCCATTGGATTAGGAGCACGATCTATTTTCTGACCTTCTTCATCATGTAAATCTTTAACAATCGTTTCAAAATGGCGGAAACCTGGACCATAAAACTCGATCTTATCCCCCTCATGAATAACATTTCGTTGACGTATGGTCGCTGTCATACTTGTCTCGTCAAATGAAACCACTTCACCAACAAATTTGTATTGTGGGATTTTACGACGCGCTCCAAATAATTGCTCATTTTCAGTTGGTGTTCCATAATAAAAACCAGTTGCTAATTCTCTCTGGGCAACCTTCCACAGTTCATCAACTAGGTCATCTTTGATAGCATAAAATGCTTCAGGACTTTCCATATAGGCATCTACCGCAGCTTTATAGCAGTTTGTTACTGTTGACACGTAATGGATAGATTTCATTCTTCCCTCGATCTTAAGGCTATCAACACCGTTTTCGATCAAATCTGGTATATGGTCAATCATACACATGTCCACAGAGGACATGGAGTACTCCTCAGGAATTTCACCCTTTAAAGAACGCCGCTCAGAACCAAAAGGCATCTCATAGAGGTCATATTTCCAACGACAGGATTGTGAGCACCCGCCGCGATTAGCATCACGGTGACTCATGTGATTGGAAAGGACACAACGTCCAGAATAAGAAATACACATAGCCCCATGAACAAAAGCTTCTATTTCTACTTTGGTTCTTTTACGAATTTCAGCTAATTCAGCCATATTAACTTCACGGGCTAAAACCACTCGTGTTAAGCCCATCTCTTTCCAAAATTCAAAAGTCTCATAGTTGGTTGATGATGCTTGGGTGGATAAATGAATTTCTAATCCTGGAGCTTCTGTTGAACAAATAATGATAAGAGCGGGATCAGAAATAATGACAGCATCCAAGCCCATATCACGAAGCTGTCGGAACCATTCTCCAGCACCTTTTTCATTTCCTTCGTGCGTTACCATATTAGCAGCAACATAGACCTTAGCATTACGAGCATGTGCGTAATCAATACCTTCTTGTAATTCTTCCATGGAGAAATTACCTGCCCGACTGCGTAAGCCATAAGCCTGCCCTCCAACAAAAACGGCATCTGCACCGTAATCAATAGCAACTTTTAATTTTTCAAGTGTCCCAGCAGGCGACAAAACCTCTGGTCTTTTCTTCAATTGTGTCATCATTTATTCTTTCTATTTTCAAGATAGTTAGATAAAATCTAAAAGGAATCAAGCATCATCTCTTCAAGCCCTGAAATAGTAAACTCACTCTTGAAGAAATGAGGCAATCATTTGACCAACTTAGGATCAAAATCGTAAAAACCAGTATCTAGGCCACGCCCTTTTGGATGTAAGGCTTTCACCTTTTGATCCAATAGCTCTGCTTTTTCAAGGCTCCATTGGTTAGTCTCCAGCAAGTTTTTGGCTTCGATAAATAAGCGACAAATAGCGACAAATTCTGAACCAGGACAATAAATACCATCTAATTTCCAGTGGCTTAAGCGGTGCTCGTAAAGCTGGCCAAGCTTGGTCATCATATCGATATCATTGTCCATAAAAATATGCGTCCCGTGTTTATCCTGATAAATGGAATAATGGCTATCCTGATCACTAGGCTCAGCAAGAAATAAGCCACGTTGTCTTGTAACCTCATCATCAATATGTGTGAAATGATAATAGTTTTCTAAAAGTGGACGTTTCGAATGGTGAATGACAGATGCGCCATAAACTAATACTTCGGCAGGATATTCAAGATTATCTGCTAAGGTAAAGAGTTCCTCAGATGGGATTTCACGAGCCAAGACTGTCTCTACGGCACCATGTTCACCCCAAAAATTAACTTGTCGACTTGAAGTCACAAATACTGATGTATCATAAATCAATTTAAAATTGTAGCCATCTCGTTTGTTGACATAGAAAAGTCCAGCATCTCCTACAACAAGGTAATCGACTTGGATTTCCTTCATTAAGTCTAAAAACGGCTTGATATGATCCATCATATCTTGATGCATCAAAGCATTACAAGCGACTGTTAATTCTTTGCCGGCCTCGTGGACTATTTGTGCAATGTGTCGCATTTGAGCTTCTGAAAAATTATAAGGTAAGCGTAGACCATAATTTTCCTCACCAATATAAATCCGATCCACACCAATTTCTAGAAGTTCTTTAACTTGTTCAATACTCTCAGCTGTTGCTGTAATGATTATTTTTTCCATAGGAATTAATTATACCAAATTTAGAGAAAATTGGAGCATATTTCTTGTCTAAAATGAGATATTGTGCTTAATTTTGCAAATTTTTTAAATTTTAGTGACAAAAATCTTTTTTTATGTTAAAATGACTTAGTATCTCAGAGGAAAGGAGAGGACTATGCCATCACCATTAAAAAAGCAAGATGAATTTGATTACCTCAATCAAACAATTGATTCCGAGCCCAAATTTCAAGATTTTCAAGACCTTAGTAGTCAGAAATCAAAGTTAGAAGAACTACTATTTTTTGCTCGTATTGCATTTTTTAGTATGGTTACTGTTTTATTTGCATTTGTCCTACTCGCTATGCACCTAGCTCCTTTATGGGCTTTCTTATTCTCTAGCTTACTAAGCTACGGAACTACCCTAGCAATTTCAAAAATAATACAATCATTTCTACCCTAAAAAGTCCTATTGGACAAAACTGACTAACACATAAGGCAAAGGCCCTAGTTCCGTATAACACTGAACTAAGGCCTTTTTCATAACGTCAGTGTAGTAACCAGGCAAGGCTTTCCCTTAGCTAGAGCAAATGTAAACTTGTCTGAATAATATCATTTGATACAAAAAAGCACTCCAAGCACTGCTGCTGGGGCGCTTTTTTATATCAAATCTTTGTTTATAACTCTGATGATTTGTGGGTTTCTGAATAAGATTCTGATGACATTGGCCCCTCTATATCTACTGTGCCAAGAGTACTTCCTTCTAAATCACTGGTTTTTTTCTTATCCAAATCTTCATCAACGGCGTTAGTTTTTACCGACTCTGTAGCCGATAAATGATTTTCGATGTCAGCATAGTTAATGATAACATCCTCTTCTGATAATGTGACATCTGCTTCCGAAGAGGAATCACTGGCTTGTTCAGCAAAATATTGACTAGCTTTTTGTATGAATTGATTGGTTGTTTCCTTAACAGTTTCCAAAACTTGCTCAGGTGTTAACTCACCATTTTCAAATTTATGTTTATAGGTATTAAAGGTATCCTTAGCTAAACTGCTATATTCAGAACCTTTTTCTTTGACCATTTGATGGTAGTCATCTGGATTTTCTTTATAAGCTTCAAAAGCTTTTTCTGCACGCGCTTTGAGTGCCTTACCTTTTTCACTACTAAGAAAATAAGCTGTGGCAACACCTGTTGCTGTACCAATAACTAAAGATTTCAAAAATTTACTCATGCTTTTTCTCCTTTTTTATTAAATAGTTTACTGGCCACTTTACCAACAATAGCTGCTTTACTCATAGTTGAGGCTTTACTTGTCGCTGAACTTGCCTTGTGACCGAAATTTCTTGCTTGGACATTAAGATCTGAAACACTTTCAGAAAGATCCGCAATAGCAACAAAGAGAGGATCGATAGTTGCTACTTTACCGTTGACATCTTCAACTAATACATTAGCTTTAGCCAAGATTTCATTGGTTTGATAAAGTGTTACATTCACATCACTGGTTAAGACAGTAATTGTTTTTTTCGTTTCATCAATCGTTTCAGAAACTTTTTTCAGAACCAGAATCAAAAAAATAACTAAGGCAACAAATGCTAAAGCAATAATAATAAGTGCAATTCCAACTAAATCCATGTTTTTCTCCTTTTTTTCCTTAAGCTTGATAATAAGGAATTTCCTTTTTTTGACGTCTAATAACGATAAAGACTAAACCAATAATCATTAAAACAATTGACACTAATTGTGATACCCTAAAACCGAGAAACATCAAACTGTCTGTTCTCATCCCTTCAATGACCAATCTCCCAATCCCATACCAAATGAGATAAAAAGCCATAACCTCACCTTCTTTTAAAAAAGCGGGTTTACGTCGCAAGACCATGATTACGGCAAAGCCAAGAAAGTTCCAAAGTGACTCATATAAGAATGTCGGTGTCCGGTAATGACCATCAATAAACATCTGTTTTTGAATAAAACGGGGTAAATAATGTAGGTTATCAACAGCTCTTCCATACGCTTCTTGGTTTATAAAGTTACCCCACCGCCCAATAGCTTGTGCAATCATGACACCAGGTACTGAAATATCTAAAAAGGTAATAGGATTAATCACCTTATAATAAGAATAGACTAATAAGACCAATACCCCTGTGATTAAACCACCATAAATAGCAATTCCACCATTCCAAACTGCTAAGATTTCATTAAGGTGTTGTGAATAATATGACCACTCAAAAATAACATAATAAATTCTTGCACCTATAATAGACAAAGGAAAGGCAATTAAAATAAAATCGATGATATCATCACTGCTTAAGTTTTTTCGTGGGGCCTCTTTAGTTGTCAGGTAAACTGCTAGAAGTAAGCCCGTCATAATACATACAGCATACCAGTGAATAGCAAGCGGACCAATTTGAAACGCTATAGGATCAATCATATCACATGTCCTCATTCTTACTAATTAATTGAGTGAGCCGATCTTCAAAGGTTTTGGTGGCATCAAAGCCCATCTGTCGGGCCCTATGATTCATAGCAGCCGATTCAATAACAACCGAAACGTTGCGACCAGTTTTAACTGGTATTCTAATCCGAGGAATCTTGACTCCTGAGAATTCAATTTCTTCATTTCCATTTCCCAGTCGGTCAAAAACTTTACCTGCCTCAAAATTTTCCAAGTAAATAGCTAGCTGCACCTGAGAAGAATCCTTCACCGCACTCGCCCCATACAAAGACATAACATCAATAATACCCACACCTCGAATTTCAAGTAGGTGGCGTAATATTTCGGCGGGCTCTCCCCACAGGGTTTCTTCATCTTTAGCATAGACATCTACCCGATCATCAGCAACAAGGCGATGACCACGTTTAACTAACTCTAAACCTGTTTCGCTTTTACCTATACCAGAATCACCCTGAATCAGAACACCCATACCATAAATATCCATTAGCACACCGTGAACACTAGTTCTTTCAGCTAACAAGGAATCTAAATAGTAAGAGATACTTCCAGAAAGACGACTGGTCGACACCTTGCTTCTTAGTAACACGATACCTTCTTCTTCTGCCGCTTGAACCATTTCTTCAGGGACAGATAAATCTCGAGCAATAATGACTGCAGGAGTGTCATTTTTAAACATTTCCTTCAAAACAGAATAACGATTATGTGCGGTCATCTTAGTCAAATATGACCATTCCTTCATCCCAAAAAGCTGAATTCGTTCTGGGGAATAATAATCAAAATAGCCTGTCATTTCAAGTCCTGGTCTTGAAATATCTGAGGTTGTGATTTCCTTGGTCAGAAGGTCATCAGTACTGTATATCTTTTCTAAGCGAAGCCTATCAACAAGCATTTTTACTGTTACAGTCATAAATTCTCCTTTTTTACATTATAACATAAGATAAAACCTTAACTCTAGCAAAGACTTGTAAAATTAGGATTTTCCTAAGACAACTATAAGTAAAAAGCCTTTATTAAACTAATAAAGACTCTAGCAGATATTCATAGCTTCATTAAAAATCATAAATCTATCCTGTTTATTTGATCTATGTTTATGCCTTATTCTTACCAAAACCAGCCATCGTCATTATCATTGGCTGGATCAGCATTTTTACGTTTACGCGGACCATTAGCCCCGTCATTCCTACCAATTAAATCTTCTTTATAAGGAAGGAAGATAGCTAGTAAGATATAAATGACTAGTCCAAAACCTGAAAAATACATTAAAAGGGCCGCTAAGACACGGGCAATGGCTAAGTCCCAGCCATATTTGTCAGCCAAGCCTGCTACAACACCTGCAATTAAACTGTTTTTCCTTTGTTTATAGAATTTGCTTTCCATGATAAAACTCCTTTTATCTTCGATAATAGTATTATAATCCTTACCAGGAGAAAAATAAATCAGCCTTTTGACTGATTTATTTCAAGTAGTCGGCCACGACAGCGACCACAAAAATAGATTTTAGTATTGATTCGTCGCTTCCGTTGATAAATCTGTAGACAATTCTGACATTGATAACACTTGTAAGTCACTTTTTGCTGGCTCTTGGGTGCAAACCTTAAGCCGTCAACTTTTCTTAAGAGCTCCTTGAAATCTTTATCTTGATGTCGGTATCCTTTTTTCTCAAAGTAAAGATGATAGTGACAAAGCTCATGACGGACAATTTGGCGAAAGATGGGTTCACCGAACTCTTGATAGAGTTGGGGATTAAAATCAAGATGACCATCTCGCGGAAAGAAACGTCCTCCAGTCGAGCGTAAGCGCCTATTCCATACCGCTTGATGTCGAAATGGTTTGCCAAAATCTTCTAATGAAACGACTTGAACATACTTAGTGAGATTCATTTGGCGCAATTAAGGAAAGATTTACCTTGTGACGATCTAAATCAATTTTTGAAACCCAAACGGTGACCACATCACCGACTGAAAGAACTTGGCTAGGATGATTAACAAAAGTTTGACTCATCTCAGAAATATGGATAAGACCATCTTCGTGCACACCAATATCTACAAAAGCTCCGAAATCAACAACATTACGCACAGTGCCTTCCAGTTTTTGCCCGATGATTAAATCTTTTAAGTCCAAGACATCTTGACGTAGGACAGGAGTTTGAAAATCATCTCGTAAGTCTCTTCCGGGTTTCAATAAATCATTAATAATGTCTGTCAAGGTTTCAAGACCAATCCCCAAATCTTGCGACATTGTCTTCATATCAATACTTTTCAGCTTAGCGCGTGCCTGATCATCCAAATCACTAATGGCTAACCGTTTAAAAAGTTCTTTCACAGCTGGATAAGATTCTGGGTGAACACCAGTATTGTCCAATATATTTTCAGCGTTAGGTATCCTTAAAAAGCCCGCGGCCTGTTCAAAAGCTTTTGCACCGAGACGGGGAACTTTCTTGATTTCAGCACGTGATTTAATACGACCATTTTCTTCTCGATATTTGACGATATTTTCAGAAATGGTTTTATTTAAACCAGAAACATGAGACAAGAGTACTGAACTCGCTGTATTCAAGTTAACGCCAACTTGGTTAACCACTGTATCCACAACGAAGTCTAAATTATCAGAAAGTTTTTTCTGGCTCACATCGTGTTGATACTGTCCTACACCAATGGATTTGGGGTCAATTTTGACTAATTCTGCCAAAGGATCCTGAAGCCTTCTTGCAATGGAAATAGCCGAGCGTTTTTCAAGGCTTAAGTCCGGAAATTCATGCCTTGCCAATTCAGAAGCAGAGTAAACAGAAGCACCGCTTTCATTAACAATAACATATGAACAATTTGGGAAATCTTTCAATACGTCTGCTACAAAGGCTTCGCTTTCGCGACTAGCTGTTCCATTACCAATGGCGATGATTTCAATTTTATAATCCGAGATGAGAGCTGCTAAATCTTTTTTAGCTTGAGCAATCTTGGCTTGACTGGCAGGAGCCACCGGGTAAATGACCTGTGTTGTCATTAATTTACCAGTCTGGTCGACAACGGCTAATTTAGCCCCTGTTCGAAAGGCTGGGTCAAACCCTAAAACCATTTTCCCTTTAAGTGGCGACACCAGTAAAAGGTGACGAAGGTTTTCTGAAAATAGGGTAATTGCCCCATCTTCTGCTGCTTCTGTCAACTCGGTTCGGATTCGTCTTTCCATTGCAGGTACAATTTTTTTCTTTATTGTTTGCTGAATAACATCTTCAATATAACCATTTTTTTCTTTGAAACGAACACTAAAAAAGCGGATCATCTTATCAAAATGATGCTCAAAGCCAACCTTTAGAATCCCTAGTTTTTCCCCACGGTTAAGTGCTAACGTTCGATAACCTTGCATTTTTGAAACTTTATCTGCAAAGTCATAATAAATCTGAAAAACCTGTTTGTCATCTAATGTTTTATCTTTAACTTGGGACGTAATTGATGAATAAGTCCAAATTTCATTGTATACCCAAGAACGAAGTTTGACATCTTCTGACATGGCTTCAACAAGAATATCAATAGCGCCAGACAAGACTGATTCAAGGTTTGGAAAGGTATCGCACACAAATCCTTCTGCTTCTTTTTCTAAGTTATTAGCATTTTGAAGAATAAGCCGCGCCAGCGGAAAGAGTCCAGCTTCTCTTGCAATAGTGGCCTTTGTGCGACGTTTTTCTTTATAAGGAAGATAGAGTTCTTCCACATCAGCTAATTTTTCAGCAGCTAGAATACTAGCTTTTAAGCTATCTGTCAATTTGCCCTGCTCTTGAATTTTAGCTAGAACTGTTTCTTTTCGTTCCTGTAAATTCCTTAGGGATTTTTCTTGATCAATGATGGCTTTTATCATGACCTCATCAAGATTCCCTGTTACTTCCTTACGGTAACGTGCAATAAAAGGAATGGTATTCCCTTCAGCTGTCAAAGCTAAGACGGATTCAATTTGTTTTTGTGACAATTGTAAATCATTTGAAATGTATTCAATAATATTTTTTTCCATAGTAGTCATATTATACCACAACTTATTTTGGGAAAGGCTTAAAGACTAGAACTCTCTCCTTTTTAGTTAACAACAGAGCTATTTTTAGCCATACCATTTAAAAAATGGGAATTAAAAAACCTAGTAAAAACTAGGCTAATAGTTAAACAACATTAAGGGGCAGAAAATTATTCTGAAAGGTATGTTTCGTATTCACTTTTGGCTTGGTCATAAAGGTTGTTTACTTCCTCTACAGTATTAGCTCTCTTAATCTGATTAATATATCCTGTCACAATTTCATAAATATACTTATCAGTATCATGTGATACCATTGCCTCAAGACTTATTATTCTTTTTGCTCCTTCTGATTTTGCACGTTTTCTTTTGGCATTTTTTTCCCTAATATGTGATTGAACAGGTGTCCAATCAGAGTTATCATATATATTCGCCTCTACTGTCCCTACTGTTCCTAATACTACTGTTCCCATCGTAAGCGCTGCTGCACTTACTAAAATGACTTTTTTCACTCTTATTCCCTTTCTTTAGAGGTTTTATTTTTTTAGCGTCGTCCATTATTTGATACCTTTTACTATAACATTCTTATTTGCTGATTTCAATGTAATTTATTTAATATAAATTAACTATTAGAACTAAATTAACATTTCCTTGCTTTACATCATTAAAATTGTTTTTGTGAAAGATAAAAAGAGTCTTTTAGTATCTCAAAAGTAGACAAAGTAGATTTTTAGTAAGTAGCAACGACTTTTACCATACACTAGTGTCAGACGTCATCCTGTCTTCTAGCAAGACTTGCCCGCAAAAGGTAAGCAAACCAATACTTTACGGGCTAGCAAAATGCCCCAAACTTATCCTTTCTGGCATTGAAAAATCTTTAGACCTTAGGCTTAAGCTTTAGGTATGGCGTTCCTTTAGATGCCCAAACAGTTATTTCTCTGACTGTTTGATCTCCCGTCCCAGCTACCTAATTATGCTTTCACCAAAAAAACCTGTTAATGAAATCAGGCTTTTCTTCAATCTAAGACACCTTCAGCGTCCCTTATTAGTTTAATTCAACAAGCTCTCCTGTTTCAAGGTAGACGAGACGTTCACAAATATTAGAAATATAGTCCGAAAAACGTTCCACATGCCCAATCATATAGAGGTATTGCGCTCCATTTCGAATGGAAGTTTCTTGTTCTTTCATGACCGTCAGTATTTCTCGTGAGATGGCGTAGTACAAGTTGTCAATAGCCTGGTCTTGATTAGCAATGGCAACGGCCTTATCTGCATCATGACTGGGAAAGACTATTAGTAAATCTGACATCATCTTAAGAGCTTTCTGGCCAGCTTCATGGATGCGCTCTTCTATCACAGCTAAGGCATCTGATTCTTTTAAGTTCAAAACTGCTTTAGCGATTCCTGCCATATGGTCACCCATTCGTTCTAAGTCAGAGCAAGCTGACATAATCGTTAAGACAAACCGTAAATCTGTCACTTGTGGTTGTTGCAGAGCTAAGAGGCGAGCACAAGCTAATTCTATCTTCAACTGTGCTTGGTTAATCAACTTGTCTTCTTTTATAATCAGCTCCGCCATGGTTGTATCTTTAGCAGCTAATGCAAGTAAGGCTTTTGAAGCTGACTCTAGGACGGCTGTTCCCATTTCCAAAAAAAGTTGCTCTAGCTCTTGTAATTCTAACTCAAATTGATCTCTCATGGTATGTCCTTTCTCTATCCAAAGCGTCCAGAAATGTAGTCTTCTGTTCGTTTATCTTGAGGATTAGTGAAAATATCAAGGGTATCTCCAAATTCACAAACTTCTCCTGTTAAGAAAAATGCTGTTTTATCGGAGATACGAGAAGCTTGTTGCATATTATGGGTCACAATAATGATGGTGTAATCCTTTTTCAAATTTTGAACCAAATCTTCGATTTTTAGGGTTGAAATGGGATCTAATGCTGAAGTAGGTTCATCCATAAGGAGGACGTCCGGTTCTACAGCTAATGCTCTTGCAATACAAATCCGTTGTTGTTGTCCGCCAGAAAGTGACATGGCATTCTTCTTTAAGTCATCTTTAACTTCATCCCAGATAGCAGCTCCTTTTAATGATTTTTCAACGAGGGCATCTAGGCTCGCTTTATCTTTGATACCATGGGTTCTGGGACCATAGGCTACATTATCATAAATGGACATCGCAAAGGGATTTGGCTGTTGAAAAACCATACCAACACGTTTTCGAAGGGTGTTGAGGTTCATATCTTTGTCATAAATATCTTTTCCGTCAAGAGTAACTTGACCTTCAATATGGCAACCTGCTACTAAATCATTCATCCGATTCAATGTTTTTAAGAAGGTTGATTTGCCACAGCCAGAAGGTCCTATTAAGGCAGTGATTTCTCCTTGAGGAAGCTCAATCGAAATATTTTTAAGGGCTTTAAAACCCCCATAGTATAAATCTAAATTTTTTACGGAAAAAGTTCCCATACTTAGGATGCTCCTTTCACAAGATAACGAGACAATAAACTCGAAATAGTATTAATTATTAAGACAATGATAATTAAGATAACCCCTGTAGCATAAGCTTCTTTCACATGTAAGCCCTCACTTGACAGCATATACATGTGCAGGGCTAATGAACGACCAGAAGCCATAAGACTAGTCGGTGTGTTAGTAGAAGTCCCTAAGGTATACATAAGGGCTGCTGTTTCTCCCACAATACGACCAATTGCTAGAATAACCCCCGCAAGAATTCCTGGCATGGCCACAGGAAGGACGATTTTAAATACTGTTCGTAATTTACCTGCACCGAGGCCATAACTTGCTTGGCGCATACTATCATTAACTGCTAGTAGGGCTTCCTCTGTTGCCCGAATAATTACTGGTAAAACCATGATAACAGAAGTCAAAATACCAGATAGCAGTGAATATTGGAAACCGAGAAAGATTACAAAGAAAAGCATGCCAAAGAGTCCAAATACAATTGACGGAATTCCTGAAAGTGTGTCAGCGGCAATCCGAATAATGTTAACCCAAATAGATCCTTTTTTTGCATATTCAACTAGATAAAATCCAGCAAAAACACCAATTGGCAAGGCAACTAAAAGGGAACCAAAAACTAAAACAAGTGTTGACACAATAGCTGGCATTAAGGAAACATTATCAGATGTATAGGTCCATTCAAATAATTTAGGTGTAATACTTGGTAAACCGTTTAGTAAAATAAAGCCAATAATCAGAAAGAGTGAGCCAAAAGTGAGGATGGTAAAAAGATAAACCAATCCTTTTAAAAGATATTTACTCATGAATTGATTTTCCTTTCACGTATGCGAAACAGGCATTAATAAGTAAAATAAAGATAAAGAGCACTGCCGAGGTGGCAATTAAGGCTTCTCTATGTTGACCAGAAGCATAGGCCATTTCTAAAACAATATTTGTGGTCATTGTTCTTGTTCCTTCAAAAATCCCACTTGGAATAATCGGTTGATTACCTGCAACAAGAATAACTGCCATTGTCTCCCCAATAGCGCGACCTATTCCTAAAATAATTGCTGAGAGAATCCCTGATTTTGCTGCTGGCAAGATTACCCTAAAAATAGTTCTTTCATGACTTGCACCAAGTGCCAGACTTCCAGAATAGTAAGTAACTGGCACAGTACGAATAGCTGATTCTGACAAACTAATAATAGTTGGTAAGATCATTATCCCTAATAGAATAGAAGCTGTTAAAACACTCATCCCATTGCCAGCGAAAGTTCTAATCCAAGGAACTAATAATTGTAAGCCAAAAAAGCCATAAACAATGGAAGGAATAGCTGCCATTAAGTTAACTGAGGACTTTAAAAAGGTATACAACTGGTTAGGGCAATAATATACCATAAAAATAGAGGTTAAAATTCCCGTCGGAACACCAATAATAATGGCACCAATAGTAATGAAGAAAGACCCCAAAATCATGGGCAAAATCCCAAAACTTGCAGGACTATTAGAGGGAGACCACTCTTTACCAAATAAAAAATTGCTAGCTCCGTATTTCCCAATAAATGGGAAGCCATTCATGAAAATGAAAACACAGATAAGCAAGATAGCAATAACTGCAGTTGCTGCACTTAGGAAGAATAAGATTCTAAAAAATTCTTCTTTAAAAGCTTGTTTTGTCACATGCTTTCCTTTCTAAACAATGAAAGTAAGGGAGATCCAAGCCCCCCTTACAAAACAATCGACTTATTTGACTTTATCCCAACTAGTCACTTTACCAGTAAAGATATCGGTGATTGTCTTCATGCTGATGTCTTTTGCTTTATTGTCTTTGTGAACAACTAAGGCAATACCATCGAGTGCAATCGCGTCATGTTTAAGTTTTTTACCTTCTTCGGGTGTTAACTCACGAGATACCATACCTATATCAGCCGTCTTTTCAGTAGCAGCTGTGATCCCTGCAGATGAGCCATTTGAGGTAATGTCGATTGTGACTTCCGGATTTTCTTTTTTATAGGCTTCAGCTAGTTTTTCCATTAATGGAGCAACTGATGTTGAACCGACCACTGACAATTTACCAGACATTTTTTGCGAGGTATATTCTTTTGTTTCCGTTTTTGCTTCAACAAATTTATGATTAGTAACAACTTTTTGACCTTGTTTCGAGTGAATAAATGTGATGAAATCTTTTCCAAGACTTGAAAGGCTATCATTAAAAACAATATTGAATGGTCGCTGTAATGGATAATCTCCATCTAAGACTGTTTTTGCACTTGCCTCAACACCATCAACTTTTAGGGCTTTAACACTTTTATTAAGTGACCCTAGTGAAATATAACCAATGGCGTTAGCATTTCCAGAAACTGCCGAAATAACACCTTCTGTACTATTTTGAACCACGGCAGACTTGGAGGTATTATCTACTTCTTTACCACTATTTTTTTTCAATATTCCAGTAATTTCAGTAAATGCTCCACGTGTTCCTGATCCATTTTCACGTGTGATAACTTCAATCTTACTACCATTCTTAGAAGAAGCTGAGTTAGCTGCATTATTACCACAAGCTGCAAGTCCTAAACCTGATAAACCAAGAACTGCTAAGGTAAGCATTTTTTTCATTTTCATAATCATCACCTTTTTATATTTGATAAAGTTTTTCTGTAGATTTCCTACACTTATAGTCTAGCAAGTATTTGTAAAGATTTCGTAGTGATTAGTGTAAAGATTTCGTAAAACTTATACCAAAGAACATTAAAAAAAAGAGTTTCAATAAACTCTTCTTCATTACTCGACTTCTTCGATTAAATAATATGGCAAACTTATGGTAAACTGACTTCCCTCTCCAAGCTGGCTTCTTACAGTAACTGTTCCTCCTAAAAGCTGGATCAGTTCTTTGACAATTGAAAGCCCTAGGCCAGTCCCTCCACTCTGACGACTTCTTCCTTTATTAACGCGATAAAAACGTTCAAAAATACGTTCCAGCTCCATTTGTCTGATACCAATACCAGTATCACTGACACTTATTTTAAGCTTTTGCTCATCAAAAACTGTGGATAAGGTAATTTTCCCACCTTCATCTGTATAGCGAATAGCATTGGATAACAAATTAAGGAGAACTTGTGATAAGAGGTACTTATCAGTCTCAACCGCGAAATCTTGAGTTAATTCAAAAGCTAAACTTTGCTTTTTTTGATCCAGTTGATGTTTCATACTATTACCAATATCATGTAAAAAGTCATTAATTGAAAATTGTGTTTTTTGTAACTGGGTATTTTTAACCTTTGATAAGGCTAACATATGTTCCACGATATGTTCTAAGCGAAGACTTTCTTTGTAGATAATGTCTAAAAATTCCTCTTTTAATTCGATGTCATCTTCAGACATTTGCTTGATAGTTTCAGCGAAACCTCTGATAGAAGTAACGGGAGTTCGCAACTCATGAGAAGCATTAGAGACGAAGTCCATATTTAATTTTTCGTAAGAACGGATAGTTGTTAGATCATATAATAAAACTAAGACTTGAACAATATCACCCTCTTGATTTGCAATGGGGACTGCAGTGACTTCTAGAATTAAATCACCATCGTGAAAACCGCTTAACTCTTTCTTAATTGTTTGTTTAGTATCAAAAGCCTCTGCTATGGTCGCTTTAATATCTGTCCTTGCAATATCTTCAATACGCTCAAAGCTTACTTTGGTATCAGGAAAGAAATGTGGTAAAGAGTTACTATGCAAAACAATTGCTTTTTCTTTCGTAACCAATAACATTCCCATTGTTAGATGTGAAGTGAGTGCTTCTAAATTTCCAGACAAGCGTGTATTTTCATCCTTATAAGCCTGCAATTGGTTCTGTATCTTTTGATAGCTAAGAAAGACAGCCTTCAAATCTGCTTGGCTTTCAGGAAAAAAACTGTCTGGAGTAACCAATTGTCCTGTTTCCAGTATTTGGAATTGCTTTTCCCAATCAATTAGCGCCTTTACTGGAAGAAAACAGAAAAGTAATAAGCAAGCACTCACTAGCTGCAATCCTAACTGCCCCTTACTAGTAAAGAGAGAAAGAAAAAGACAGAATAAGCTTAGGCCTAGTATGACCTTTAGGCATTTAAGATTTTTCTTCATCCTGCTTCTCCTTAAATTGATAGCCATAACCACGAATGGTTTTGATACATTTTGGATTTTTGGGATCATCTTCTATCTTTTCTCGTAATTTACCGATATGCACATCTACTAGCCGCGTCTCTTGACCAAAATCGTAACCCCAAATACGTTCCAATAATCTTTCTCGCGTTAAAGTCATGTTTGGGTGCTTTACCAGATAAAGGAGCAATTCAAATTCTTTAGGTGTCAAATTTAAAAGAATCTTATCTTTATAGACTTCATGACGTTCAGGATAAATAAGGAAATCGTTAATTATCCACGACTCTTCTGCAAATCTCTCCCTATCATTTTGACGATTGTCTTCCTTATCCGTTCGACGTAAGATAGCTTTCACACGGGCCATAAGCTCCCTTGGACTAAACGGCTTGGTCATATAATCATCAGCACCCAACTCTAGAGCAAGCACCTTATCAAATTCGTCACTCTTAGCTGAGACCATCATAATTGGTGTCTCAATCCCTTTAGCTCTGATTCGCTTACAAACTTCAATACCGTCTAACTGGGGTAACATGATATCAAGTAATATAAAATCATAATGTTCTGACACCGCTAGTTTTAAAGCTGTGCGGCCATCCTCAGCTAATTCTGTTTCATAGCCTTCTTTGTGTAAATGGTAATCTAATAGCCGTAAAATATGTTCTTCATCATCAACTAATAATACTTGCTTTTTCATCGCATACTCCTATAAAAGCCATTATAACACAATTTAAAGAAATAACTTTTCAAAGAGCCGTCCGACTTCACGAATCAATTTACTTACTCAAGGTTAACCTTTTAATGATCTCCTCTTGTTCTGGATAGTCCTTTAATAGGCTATCTTGGCTCAAAAGTTCAAAATCAGAAAATTCAAATCCTGGAGCAACCATACAGGAAACCAAGGCGTAATCTTGTTCAACTGTTGAGCCAAATATGATGCCTTTCGGAACTCGAAATTGTAAGCACTGACCCTTTTTGAGGTCAGGGCCAAGAACCACCTTTTTATAGAGCCCATCAGGGTATAAAAGATGGATCGTTAATGGCTGTCCTAGATGAAAATACCACATTTCATCTGAGGTAAGACGGTGAAAACGCGAAGGATTTCCCTTTTCTAATAAAAAATAAATGCTAGTATAGAGAGATTTACACTTACCCTCCATTAAAAAATGATTGGAGGATTTTTCCATTTGCCTAAAATAACCTCCTTCTGGGTGAGCTTTTAATCCTAATGAATGAATAATTTCTTCGCTTGTAGTCATAATAATTCCTTTATTCAGTTACTCTCTCTTTATTCTAAGAAAAATAAACAGCTTTCAATTATGAGATAAGATCACACCAAATGGTCAGTTCAATGATATTGCCTTCTAAATCATGACTAACAGCTTCATAGGGGTCATGATCTGTAATTCGAAGACCCTTTAGAATTGAAAAAACTTGATTCTCCATGTAGTATAGACACTCATCAACTGCATCTTTAGAACCTAATGAAAAGGCTCAGTGAGCAAATCCTATTTTTTATTTACTATAAGTATACTCTATCTGCGATCATTTAACTTATAAAAAGTTGCTTTTTCTCTACTATCCTATGATTTTTTAGTTTCATTCGAAAGGACTTTTGGTTAATTCTTTTCATTTCTTATTAAATGATAGTATAATAGAGGTATCTTGAAAGAAAGTTGGTGACCTTATGGCAATTACCCATAAAAGAAATGATGACCTTGAGAAAATGATGGCTGGATTTGCCTCCATACCTAGTTTTGATAAACCAATTGACCTTGATGCTGAAGGCAAACTGATTGAGCCACTAGCTAAAGATGAGTCGACTGAAAAGGACAAAAAGAATGATTAGGTTGCTTCAACTTGATCACTTTTACTGGCAGCTTGACGGAGGGATATCATGTTAAACCTATTTTCTAACTTACCTCCAAGTATGCTCCAATGGTTTGCTATCTTTTTATCTATTATTATTGAAGCTTTACCATTTGTCCTACTAGGGACCATCCTTTCTGGCTGTATTGAAGTTTTTGTCACACCTGATATCGTTCAGAAATACTTACCCAAATCTAAATTTCCCCGGATTCTTTTTGGGACTTTCATTGGTTTTGTCTTTCCTTCCTGCGAATGTGGTATTATCCCTATTATTAATAGATTCTTACAGAAGAAGGTACCAAGCTACACTGCGGTTCCCTTTTTAGCGACAGCTCCGATTATTAACCCGATTGTTCTATTTGCAACTTATTCGGCTTTTGGGAATTCCTTGCGGTTTTTAGCCTTACGCTTACTAGGAGCAATTATCGTTGCTGTTGCATTGGGTATTATGTTGGCATTTGTAGTTGATGATGATATCCTAAAAGGTACTGAAAACGATATTCATATCCATAATTATAGGGGTGAAAAGTGGCCTAGAAGAATTTATTTAGCCTTGGTTCATGCGATTGATGAATTTTTTGATACGGGACGTTATTTAGTTTTTGGGACACTGACTGCCTCTGCCATGCAAATATATGTGCCCACTAAAATACTGACAAGTGTCGGCCATAATCCCTTAACAGCCATTTTAGTGATGATGGTATTAGCCTTTATCTTGTCCTTATGTTCAGAAGCTGATGCCTTTATAGGAGCTAGTTTATTATCAACTTTTGGCCTAGCTCCAGTGCTTGCCTTCCTATTAATTGGACCAATGGTGGATATTAAAAATTTAATGATGATGATAAAAGCTTTTAAGGGGAAATTTATTGTTCAATTTATTAGCGTCTCAGTCGCTGTCATTGCGCTTTATTGCTTACTTGTGGGGGTGATTGGATGATTCGTTTTTTAATCTTGGTTGCTTACTTTGAATTGACCATGTACTTGGAGCTTTCTGGCAAGCTTGATCAATACATTAATACTCACTACTCCTATCTCGCCTATATTTCAATGGCTTTATCCTTTTTGTTAGCTCTGGTTCAACTCTATACTTGGATGAAAAACATTAAAACAGAAAGTCATTTAAAAGGAAGACTAGCTATCCTCACAAGCCCGATAATCTTACTGATTCCTGTGCTGGTTGGTTTACTGATTCCGACGGTCAGTCTAGATTCTACAACGGTTTCTGCTAAGGGGTACACATTTCCTCTCGCAGCTGGCGCCAGTAAAACTGGAGTCAGTGAGGACGGCACCACTATTCAATATTTAAAACCTGATACGAGTCTTTATTTCACAAAATCAGCCTACCAAAGAGAAATGCGTAGAGAACTGAAAAAATATCAGGGTGATAAAGCTCTGACTATTACAACTGAGAACTATATGGAAGTGATGGAGCTGATTTACCTTTACCCTGATGAATTCACCAATCGTGATATCCAGTATACAGGATTTGTTTATAATGAACCTGGACATGATAACTCTCAATTTCTGTTTCGTTTTGGCATTATCCACTGTATTGCTGACTCTGGCGTCTACGGTTTATTAACCACTGGTAATCAGGTTTCCTATCCAAACAATACCTGGTTAACAGTTAAGGGACGGATTAAGACAGAATATAATAAAGATTTAGAACAAACCTTACCGGTTTTACATATCCAAGATATTAAGGAAAGCAGTAAACCAGATAATCCTTATGTCTACCGTGTTTTTTAAGCTATTCTTATAAAAAGTGGAAAGTCTCTCTAAGTTACATTTTTAGACACTTTCCCTTTTTTACTTTGTTCTTATACCCATAAAACAACAATCATTTATAAAAGGAGGAAAAATGCAAAATAACAAGGAAAAAACGGTTAGTAAAGATACGCTAATGGCCATTGTTGCCATTGCTATGATTGGCTTCTCAGGCATTTTATCTGAGACCAGTATGAACGTTACTTTCCCAAAAATGATGACTATCTATCATCAACCTTTAAGTAACTTACAATGGATAACAACTATCTATCTTTTATCAGTTGCTATTATGACAACGGCTTCCGCGGCTCTAAAACGTCATTTCGGTGAACGACAGATCTTTTTTTCAGCGGCAAGTTTAATGATTTTTGGTACGACCCTGGCTACTTTAACCTCTTCTTTTTGGATCATGCTCCTAGCACGTGTGATTCAGGGAGTGGCAACTGGCATCATCATGCCACAGATGTTTAATATTATTTTAGAACGCGTTCCTGAAAAGAAAATTGGAACCTATATGGGACTGGGAGGCTTAATTATCAGTCTAGCTCCTGCCTTTGGGCCAACATATGGTGGTTTTATGATTAGTCATTTTGCCTGGCAGTGGATTTTTATTTGTATACTCCCCTTCCCCATCATTGCCAGCCTTATTGCTTATCGCCATTTGATTGATTCTCCCAGAGGAAAGGCCGAAAGATTTGACTATTTGGGCTTTATGGCCTTATCAGTCAGTTTGACCATGGCCTTGTTAATCATCTCAAGCTTGCAGGATGGTGGCATCAATTGGATTTATGGCCTTATCTTTTTCTTAAGCTTTGCCATCTTCCTTTACCAAAGTCTCAACCGCCAAGACCCTTTTCTTGATATTCGTATTTTAAAACGCCCTTCTGTCAGCTTTGGATTAATTCCTTTTTTTACCTTTCAATTAATTAATTTAGGGATTAATTTTATCACCCCAAATTTCATCGTCTTACAAAAGATTGCTAGCAGTTCAACCGCTGGAATGGTCTTATTACCTGGTACCTTGCTCGGTGCTATATGCGCTCCTCTTCTTGGAAAATTCTATGATGAAAAAGGAGCCAAGTTATCCCTTTATATTGGCAATAGCCTCTTCTTCCTTTCCTTATTAATCATTACAATAATGCTATCTCACTTTATGATTCTTCCTTTCACTCTCCTCTATATCATTTTCACTATTGGCCGTAACATGACCTTCAACAATACCCTGGCTACTGCTATTCAAAATTTACCTGTTTCCAAAAATGCTGATGCGACAGCTATTTTCCAAATGATGCAGCAATTTGCCGGTGCTCTCGGAACAGCTTTAGCCGCCATTATGGCAAATAGCAGCCCTTCTCTGACGATTGGTATCACTAACGTTTACCTTTTATTTGCTTTTTTTGCAGCATGTAATTACCTACTCTACTTAGGTATGTTTGCCGCCTTAAAGAGAGGGAAATAGTTTTTCTAAATCGCTTTTATCTCACTAAAAAATCCTTAAGAAAACTTAAGGATTTTTTAGTGATTTGACAAGACTTCCACTTCAGCTGTGACTCCAGGTAAGAATCTTTTTGCTTGGATTGTTTTCAAGCGTCTGGAGAATGGTTTCTGCAACTTCCCTGACAGCATGAGGTTGACGCTTTTTAAAGAAAGAAGCAAAAAAGGGTAGGTATGCGAAAAAGAATAGACATTTTGCCTGAAGCAGTGATAAAGGGCGTTCTTTTCCAAAAAGTAGGTTAGGTCTTACTAGCAAATAATCTAAGCCACTTTTTTTGATTAATTGCTCAGCTTCTCGTTTACTTTTCAGATATGCTGGATAACCGCTATTAGCTGATATATAGACTATCTTGGGGATATGTTTATTTTTACAGAGTTTAATTGCTCCTTTTGTTGCTTGAACATTTAAGCTCCTTAGTTGATTTGGCTTAATAGCCCCTACACAATCAATGAGAAGGTCAAAGGATTGAATAGGAAAAGGCGCTGTGGTCGAATCCAATAAATCGCCCTTTATAAAATGAAGGTTTGAAGACTCAAAAACAGAGCCTTTCCCTCTCCGTCTCGAAAGATAGGTAACCTGATGACCATATTGTAAAGCAACTTCAATAAGCTGACTTCCAAGAAAACCACTCCCACCAGCAATCACTATATTCATTAATACCACTCCTTTTGTCATAAAGAAGCCTAAACGTTGGTGTAGATGAGGCCAATAGCCTTCTTGACATCTCCTTTAGACTTAAGTTAGCTTTTCTCCAGTACGCACAATCAAAATCTATAACAAAACATAGGAATCACCTTATTGGCCTCTTTGCTTAGAATCAAAAGAGAAAAGAGTTCTATTGACAGGCTGTCATCACTATTTTGATGGCTACTAGTATAACTCATTTTTCCTTAATTGGAAAGCTAACCGCCTATCGTCTAGATAAAAAGGAGAGAAACATTAAAAAACAAACCTCTAAAAAGAAGTTTGTTTATAAGTTCAAGCATATTTCTCTACTGGGTAAACAAGTCCCCCTTTCATTCAGCTCCTTATTGTACCAGTAGAGTTTTTCACTCTTTTATTTAGGTTTAATTATCAATGGTTCAAACTTAGCATCTTCATGCTGAGGTACTCCTAGTTCACGCAGGTAACTATATTCTAAAGCCTCTGTGTGAGAGGCGCCATTATCGTAACCTGCATGATCAAACGGTCTAAGGCTGGGATCCCTCTTAACCATGTAAACATTAACTCGTTTTGAACCATCTACAGTCACTTGGTCAACTCTTCCTGTAAGGGTGTAGCCTGAAACACCATCATCATCAAGACTAGCCCTAAGAATTTTATGACGTGATTGGTAATCATAAGGATTACTAAAGTCTATGCGATGCTTCTCGTAAGGCATCAACCTATAGGTCTGTTTCAATAACAAGTGATTGTTTGAGGCGTCAATGTAATGAACATCAATAAGATCATATTTGAGATTTCCTTTGTCATCTAAGTAATCTTTTCTGATAATAGTATAGGTTTCCTTAATGGTGTCCTGGTTTCCACTTAGTAACTCATCATCTCCTGGATCAAACGGTTTATGCTCTCTGGCTTTGACAGTATAAGAAGATTCTGGATTATTTGCATCATCAATCGTCGTAAAGGTACGGTCGTCATGCTTTACTGATATGTCATCTACTTCAAGAATAGTATAAGCTGGATCCAATTTGTTAAGCACTTCTTCTGCTGATTGTTTCAAATTAGCGACTGTAAGTACAGAATTAACCTCTTTCACATCAGGGATAGCTAATTCTGACTCAAGCATTTTTCCATCACTGTTGAGTGGTTTAAAAGTGAAATGTCTTCGGACTAAGACGCGATCCACTGGGTTCTTAATCGGAAGGCTAGGTGTCTTACCAACAGTAACATGACCAGAAAGCCTATAGTGGAGGTTAGCATTTTTGGGAAGCATTACGGAGCCATCCGATTGAGCTTCAAGGACTTTACCGTCTTGACCTGTAAGCTTTGCATCTGTTTGGAAATCTAAAACAAGGGTTTGATTGTCCATTCGTGAGTGGAGGTATTTACTGTTGATAGCATCCAACAACTCTTTTTTTGTAACTTTATAAGAAGTGACTTCAAAGTCTAAGCCTTGAATATAAAACTCTCTTTTTGTATCTTTATCAACTCCCACCACCGAAATGGAAATTAAGGGATGCGAACGAGGACGAAGCAAGTCTGCTAATTCGTCTAAATATTCTGACGCAGAAGCATGTACTGTATGTGCCTGCATAAAAAGCGCTGCGCATATCAGAATTCCCCCTAATAGTGCACTGTATTTTTTCATCATAATCTCCTTATTTATAGCCTTCGTTTCCACCAGAGACGAAATGATATACTTCCTAAAGTCACAATAGATGACTGCCTACTAACCGCTGAACAAATTGTGAAGCACTCTATCATGACAAAGCATGTCATTCTAATGGCTAAGGTATGAATAGTCTATCTTGTGTTCGGCATTAAAAAGATCTAAAATTTTTTACAAGAACTCATGCTTTTTGTAACCTTTCCTTACCCTTTTCCAATCAAGCACGATGAAGTGCGTCCCTATGGACTAGGAACGCACTTTCTTCATATTTTTCACATGATTAAACTCAATAATAGAACTTTAGGAGGGGGTCTAAAATTTCACCGCTATTTTCAATAAAGGGCTATTCTTCTACAATGAGTTTAATCGTCTCTAGCAAAAACGTTATTAAAAATTATTGTGATATAAGCTTTTCTACATTTTCTTCAACTTATATCTATTTCATTATATCAGCTCCACATTTGGCTCTCAAACCAAGTTTTCATGCTAATTGTCACAGATTGACCCGTTTCAATTTATAGTCTGTTTTGAAGTTTTTCAACAAAGAGATAGGCCGCAGGGCAGGTTAAGGTATTTTTCAAGGTTAAATGGTTAATTTGGTAGATTTTCTTACGGTCTGTGTGGGGGAATTCACGACAGGCTTTAGGACGAACATCATAAATACTACATAACTTATCTTCACCCAAGAAGGGACAAGGCATTGATTTAAAAACTTTATCCCCATCTTCATCTACTTCAAGGTAAAGGTCTTCAAAAGCTGCCATCTTCATTCGAAAATGTTTAGAAATACGCTTGATATCCGTTTCTGTGAATAATGGTCCTAATGTTTGACAACAGTTAGCACAAGCCTTACAGTCAATTTCTTGAAAAACATCATAGTGCACTTCTTGAACGATTTTATCTAAATTTTTGGGCGGTTTCCTTTTTAATTGAGCCAAAAATTTCCGGTGCTGTGACTGCTTTTGCAGAGCTAAATCTTTGTAGTAGTCAATAGCTATTGCCGTCTTCTTTTTCATAGATGTATCTTTCTAGGAGCAGTGGTTAAATCATATCTCCTAGCAATCCTTTCATGAATTCTTCTGAATCAAATTCTCCGATATCATCAATTTTTTCACCAAAGCCAATGAATTTAACGGGAATATCCAATTCTTGACGAATGGCCAAGACGACACCTCCCTTAGCTGTCCCATCAATCTTAGTCAAAATCAAACCTGTCAGAGGCATTATTTTAGAAAACTCTTTCGCTTGGCTAAGGGCATTCTGGCCAGTTGAAGCATCCAAAGCTAACAAAGTTTCGTGTGGTGCGTCCGGAATAACCCTCTTAATAATACGTCCCATTTTTTCTAGCTCAGCCATGAGATTTTCTTTATTTTGCAAACGTCCAGCCGTATCAATCAAGAGGATATCAACCTCTTGTGCCACTGCTTTTTCAACCCCGTCAAATACAACAGAGGCAGGGTCTGCTTTTTCAGAGCCAGTCACCACCGGCACATCAACGCGGCGTCCCCATTCAACGAGTTGCGCTACAGCACCGGCGCGGAAAGTATCCGCAGCCACTAACATAACTTTTTTACCTTCACTTTTATAGCGATAGGCCAATTTTCCTATTGAAGTGGTCTTACCAACACCATTAACACCTACAAAAAGCATAACCGTCAGCTTATTCTGATAATTAATATTTTCACCATAGATGCCATCTTTTTCATAAATAGCGACTAATTTTTCGATGATAACCCGTCTTAGGACCTCAGGTTTTTTAGCATTTTCTAATTTTGCTTCTTGGCGCAGCTGATCAGTTAGAGTCGTTGCAACGGTTACTCCCACATCTGAAAGAATTAGCATCTCCTCTAACTCTTCAAAGAATTCTTCATCAACTCTTCTGAAGTTAGCAAAGAAAGCATTCAAACGACTAGCAAAGCCTGATCTCGTTTTTTTCAGACTGCGATCATACTTTTCTTGATCACTTTCTTCTATCAATGCCTGATCTTCTGCTACTTGTGAAGAGCCCTGTTTATCTTCTATAGGCATATCCTCAGAACTTGAAAGCTTCTCTTGACGCGCTTGCTCCTCCAATGACGCCTTATCTCGGTAGTAGTCGTCCACCTTAGAATAGCTCGTGCTTTTTTCTTCACTTGCTTGATGGTCATCATTCTCTTTTGGCTCAGATTGATAGTTTAATGCACCCCCTTCTTGTGATTGTAAATTCCCCATTTCTGGATCAATTATGTCTTGATGATGTGAGGAAACGTCACTTTCAACATCAGCTTTTGAATAGGTAGAGGCCCGCGCCGACGCTGCTTCTATTTCATTTTCACCTTCTGATGGTTCAAGGCTAATGGACTCATCTTGGCTTTGACCTCTTGTTGGTAATGGTTTTTCTGTTTGGTCACTAGTCACACTAGAACCGTCTTTAACAGTATCTTCAGCTAAATTGGTAGGCTCCGCCTCTTTAATTTCTGTCACATCTGGAAAATCAATTTTTTCTTTTGCTTTTTTTGACCCAAATAATTTATCAAAAAGTCCCATTAGTTCTCCTCACTTAATATATATTTTTGCACCGCTTCAGCTACACCAGACTGATCATTAGTCAAACTTGTCACGACATTAGCCACTTGTTTAACATCTGAGGTCCCATTTGCCATGGCCACTCCCAAACCAGCCCATTCCAGCATAGTAATATCATTAGCCTCATCACCAACCGCCATGACCTCCTTAGCAGCAATACCCAGGTGCTGACAAAGAAGCTGGAGACCAAATGCCTTGTGCACCCCTTTAGGCATGACCTCAAAAATAATGTCACGTGATTTAAAGGATTCGAAGTTGGCAAATGTTTCCTCTTTGACCCGATTCAATTGAGCATCTAAAAAGTCTGCATCCGTTACCGTTACAATTTTGTTAAAGATAATATCTCTTGGTAGAGCCTCTAAAGAATCCAGTTCAACAAATTCTAATAAGGGATTAGCTAAATGGTATTGTGACTTGCGCCCATCTTGACTTGGAAGGCTATAAACAATTCCTTCACTTAAAATATCCGTTGGCAAGCCTAAAGCCTTCAACTCTTGATAAACAAAAGCAATTTGATCAAAGGTTAAGGCACTTTTATCTAAAACCTGACCAGTATTTTTTTGAACTAAACCACCATTAAAAGTGATGCTGTAATCGTCGTCACTGATCAAATCCAGTTCCTCTAATAAGCTACCAATAGCCGCTAAAGGACGACCAGTTGTAATTACAATTTTAACCCCTAATTCTTTAGCACTAGCTAAAGCAGCTCTATTAGCATCACTAACAATTTTTTCACTATTAAAAAGTGTTCCATCAAGGTCCAATGCTAAAATCTTATAAGTCATCTTCTGACACCAACCCTTCTAAATAAGTTAAAACAGACTGCTCATTGCAATGGCCAATAACTTGGTCAGCCAGAGCAATGATTTCTGGTCTAGCATTAGCTGTTGCGACTGCATGACCAACATACTCTAACATTTGATAATCATTTAGATTATCTCCAAAGGCAACAACTTCCTCGGCTTTAATATCAAGGGCTTGACATAAATGAGCCATACCAAAACCTTTATTGACTTCTGCTAAAATAACATCTATCGACTCAAAGCCAGTGGTCACAGCTGAAATGTAAGGAATTTGCTGATCTAACCAAGCACTACCATCCAGGACTGTCTCACCTGTAAATGTTGTGGTAATTTTAAAAATTGAATCATTATCCATGGCATCAAAATCACTGATTATTTTAATATTTTCATAGAATAAATGCATCCGATTAATGTAATCTTGGCTGGCACCCTCTAGAATATAGGAAGCTTTCTGACCAGAAAAGAGCATGCCCGTTTCAACATAATAAGGATTTTCCAAAATCCTTTTAGCAACCTCAATATATTGTTTTTTAGTCATAAAATCAGCAAAAATAACCTGATTCTGGTACTGGACCAAGGAACCATTTTCCGCAATAAGGGCAATATCGCTCAAAAAATCGGCAAACAATTGCTCAATTGCTAAAAGGGAACGGCCACTGGAAACAGCAAAAGTAATCCCTTTAGCTTTCAACTTGGGAAGCAGTGCTGCTAGTCGTTCCTTATCATAGGTATGATTTTCAGTTAAAAAGGTGCCATCCATATCTGTAGCAACTAATTTTATCATCTTGTCCACTTTCTTCTTAGCACCTAGCTTTAATTTAAAAAACTAAGTTTTTCTGAATCTTTCAACTTAACAGAAACTACTTTTGAAACTCCCGATTCTTGCATCGTAATCCCATAAATACTATCTGCTGCTGCCATCGTTCCCTTCCGATGGGTAACCACAATAAACTGACTATCCTTGTCAAAACGATTCAAGTAGTCACCAAAACGTTTGACGTTAGCCTCATCAAGTGCTGCTTCAACTTCATCAAGAATAACAAAAGGTATTGTTTTTACACGAATGATTGCAAAAAGCAGAGCTAGGGCTGAGAGGGCCTTTTCCCCACCAGACATCAAGTTGAGAGACTGGATTTTTTTCCCAGGAGGTTGCACGGAAATATCAATACCAGCAGTTAGCATATCTCCATCAGTAAGAATAAGATCTGCACTACCTCCACCGAACATTTGCTTAAAGGTTTCTTGGAAACTATTTCTAATGGCTTCAAAAGTGACTTTAAAGCGAGCTTTTACTTCTGAATCCATTTGGTGAATCGTATCAAGAAGCATATTTTTTGCCTTGTTAAGGTCTTCTTTTTGACCTAGTAAGAAGGTTAAGCGTTCTGAAACTTCTTCGTACTGCGCAATAGCATCAGTGTTAACTGGTCCGAGAGCTTTAATTTGTCTGCGAAGTTTAGCAAGCTTATCTTTTGCTTGAGCCAAATCATCGACCTGATGGCTCTTGTCTTGAGCCTCTTCAAAACTAAGTTGAAAATCTTCTGCTAAAACCTTGGCATGGGTACGCAGACGTGCTGAAACTTGTTCTTGTTCAGCTTCTAATTTGCTTTGCTGACGGATAAACATTTCACTTTTAGACTGTTCTTGTTGAAGCTTAACTTCTAATTCTTCCAGCTGTGCTTGATAGTCTTCTGTTTCAAAGCGCAGACCTACCAATTTTTGTTCAACCTGGGTCTTACGCTCTGCAATTTCCAATAAACCTTCTTCTAAAGAAGGGAGACGATCAATATCTTCTTCTGAAATATGGCTTGACAATAAGTCTTTTAGTTGAGTCACTTTTTCTTCTTTTGTCTGCCGCTCTTTTTCTAGTCGATTAAGATCAGTCTCTTCAAAACGCTTTTCATTAGCCAGATCTCTTTGACTTAACCGAGCTTGGGCAAGTTCTTCTGTTAAGGCAGCTTTTTTCTGGTTAATAGTATCTTTATTGCTCTTAATACTCTCAATTTCCTGACTTAAGGCTTCTTTCCTTTGGTTAATCACTTCAAGTTCTTGCTCCAAGTCATTTTTCTCAGTTTGGAAATCACGTTCTCTATTTTGAGACTGCATCTTTGTCATATTTGCTAAGATTTCTTGCGAATCAGCTAGCCGTTCTTGCAACTGATCTGCCTTAAAGGATAATTCTTGTTCCTCTAGACGAGTTTTTTCCCCTAAGTCTTTAAGTTTTAAGAGCTGATTTTCCGCTTCTTGTAAGCTTGTTTGAAGCTGTGCTACTGCTTTTTCTTGCTGAAGAAGCGTCTGGTTCAAGTCCATTAAATTAGCTTGAAGGCTGTCTATTTCAGGCTTAATAAAAGTGGTATTCGTTTGGCGACTAGCTCCTCCTGCGAACGAGCCACCCGGCCTCAACTCGGTTCCATCAAGGGTAACGATGCGAACCTTGTATTGCAAAAGCTTAGCTGCTTTATTGGCATTGTCAATAGAATCAAAAATAAGGGTTGTATTCAACAAATTTTTAAAAATAACAGCTAAGTGACTGTCATAAGACACTAATGACTCTGCACTACCAAGGAAACCTTGACTAGATTGCACTTGTCGTTCTTGGCTTTCAGACAAGTAACGCGGTTTTAGTGTCGTAAGCGGCAAAAAGGTTGCTCGTCCTTGTTTTGTCCGTTTCAAAAAAGCAATAGCTTCTTTAGCTGCGGCTTCATTTTCCACAATAATATTTTGACTACTTGCACCTAAAGCAATTTCTAGGGCCGTTTGGTATTTCCTATCAAAAGTCAAATGTTCACTGACAGCACCTAGGATGCCTGACAAATGATTGCTTGCTTGTAAAACTGCACGAACGCCTGCATAAAATTGACTGTGATTTTTTTGGATAGCTTCCAAACTGTTCAATCGAGCTTCTTTAGCTTTTTTTTGATCCAATAAGTCAAAAAGCTTTCCTTGTTGGTCTTGATAACTTGCCTTTTGAACTTGTAGCTGATTTCTTTTAGTTTGGTAGTCTTGCAATAGTTCTTGAAGCCTTTGGGAACACTCATTATAAGCTACTAACAACTCCTGGTGCTCTTTTTCTAACATAACAACATGTTTTTCTTGTTCAGAAAAAGCCTTGAGCTGATGCTCTTGTTCCTGATTGTCTTTTTCAATTTCAGAAGTCAACAAGGTTAGTTGATTGGATAAGCTTGCTTCCTTTTGCATCAGGGCTAAATAATCTTCTCTTAGCTTTTCAATCAATTGGTCAGGATCGCCTGAAAAACGCTGCAAGTTCTCTTGAAGCTCTTCCAAAGCCTTTGCATTCTCACGACTACTAACTGCTAACTGTTCTAAAAGTTCTACTTTTTGCTTCTCAGCTATTCTTAATGTGCTTATCTCAGTTTCTAGCTCGGCGATTTGGCTGCTTGCTTCTGCTTTTTTCTCATTTTTTTGACTTGTTTCTAGCTTGATGAGATCAATCTGTTTTTCAAGGTCAGCCAAGGCTCGTGTTAATTCTAATAGTTCTGCCTGCTTACTTTCGGTTTCGCGGTTCAGAGCTTGTCGTTTTTCTTTGAGTTTTTGGTTTTGAGCTTCCAGCAATTCCCGATGGTGATGATACTCTGCCAACCCTTCTTGCAGTTCTTCCAAAGAGGTTTGAAGCTGGCTTAGTTGCTGTTTATCTTTTCTGACGTCTGCCACTAAAATCGATAGGTGTAAGTTTTGACGCTCTCCCTCAAGTTGCTTATACTCTCGTGCTACTTTTGCCTGCTTTTCTAAGGGGCCTACTTGAGTGTCTAATTCATAAATAATATCATCCAAACGGTCTAAATTATCCTGAGTTTGCGTCAGTTTACTTTGCGTTTCTTTTTTTCGTGTTTTATACTTGAGTACTCCGGCTGCTTCTTCAAAGATTGTCCGTCTTTCTTCTGGCTTACTGTTAAAAATTTCTTCAACTCGTCCTTGTGAAATAATTGAAAAAGAGTCTCTCCCTAAACCCGTATCCATAAATAAATCATGAATGTCTCGTAAGCGAACTTTTTTACCATCAATCAGATAATCACTATCTCCATTTCGATAAATGTGTCGTTCGACTCGGATTTCTTTTCCTGCATCTTTAATAAACTCGTCTGAGTTGTCTAAAACAATAGCTACTTCTGCAAAATTAAGAGCATTACGACTCTCAGTTCCAGCAAAAATAATATCGGGCATCTTACCACCACGCAAGCTTTTAGCACTAGACTCACCTAAGGCCCAGCGTAAACTTTCAGTGATATTTGACTTACCAGATCCATTGGGACCAACAACTGCAGTAACACCTTTTTCAAATTCGATTTTGGTTTTATCTGCAAAAGACTTGAAGCCCTGCATTTCAATTTTTTTTAAAAACATTTATTCCTCACTTAAGTGTTCAAGGGCTTTTTTTGCAGCATTTTGTTCAGCAATCTTTTTTGATTTACCGATTCCCCTGCTGATAATTTCTTGATTAACCAAAATAGCGACCTCGAATTGTTTAGCGTGAGCTGGGCCACTTTCTTTAACCACTTGGTAGTCAATCTGGACATCACCCTTTGCCTGCAAAACTTCCTGCAGACTTGTCTTATAATCTTTAACTTTTTCAAAATTACCTTTTTCAACCTGTGGAATCATAACTTGATTGAGAAAAAGTCGGACATCTTCAATTCCCTTATCTAATAGCAGTGCACCTAAAAAAGCTTCAAACAGGTCACCTAGAATAGTATCACGATTACGACCTCCTGATTTTTCTTCACCTTTTCCTAACTTAATATAGGTATCAAAAGAACAAAAGCGAGAAAAACCTGCTAAACTTTCTTCACGAACAATCATTGATCGTAACTTTGAAAGGTCACCTTCAGGCTTACTTGGGTACTTTTTAAATAAATATTCTGAAATAATCAGTTGCAGAACGGCGTCTCCTAAAAATTCCAAACGTTCATTATGTGAAATGTTTAGGAGACGATGCTCATTTGCATAGGAAGTATGGGTAAAGGCTGTTTCAAGTAAGTCCTGATCATTAAATACAATATTAAAGGTTTCCTTGAGTAAGGCTTTAAGTTTTTTCATGATTTCTCCTTTTTAGTTAACTGCGCAAAGAACACTCCTATTATAACAAAAAAAGCTGTGGGATGCTTGTCCCACCAGCCTTTTTTCATCTTTAAGTCATTTTGTTTAAATATCTGTTAAGGAACAAGCAGTATCTGGTGATGTGTCATATACTTTAAAATCCGTTCCTACTGCTAAATCTGCCATCGCTAGTTGGTTTTCCATTGTCATGTGAGCTAATTCTTTGATATTATTTTCCTTACTCAGGTGTCCAAGGAAAATTTTCTTAGTCTTATTGCCGATGCTACGAATCATAGCGCCAGCACCATCTTCATTTGACAAGTGGCCCTTATCAGATAAAATCCTTTGTTTTAAACTCCATGGATAAGATCCCGATCTTAAGATCTCAATATCATGATTTGATTCAATCAAATAAGCATCTGCATTACTAATAATGCCAGACATACGATCACTCACATATCCAGTATCTGTTAACATAACGAATGATTTATTATCTTTCATAAAACGATAAAATTGAGGGTCTGCCGCATCGTGACTGACGCCAAAACTTTCAATATCAAGATCCCCAAAGGTCATGACCTTATCACGGTCAAAAATATATTTTTGAGTCGTATCAATTTTTCCAATCATATTTCTATCATCAATAATCTGCCACGTTTTTTGATTAGCATAAATATCAAGATGATACTTACGAGCAAGAACACCGACTCCTTTTATATGATCAGAATGTTCATGTGTAATTAATATGGCATCTAAATCTTCTGGCTTCCGATCTATTTCTGCTAAGAGACTGATTATTTTTTTACCAGTCAATCCTGCATCAACAAGGATACGTTTTTGAGGCGTTTCTAAATAGAAACTGTTACCAGTAGACCCCGATGCTAAAATACTATATTTAAATCCTTCTTGCTCTAGCATTTAATCAATATCGTCCTCCCATTCATCAACATCATCTGACATTACATCTTTGTCATAAGGAAGAACAATTGTAAAGGTCGAACCTTTACCATAATCACTTTTAGCCCAAATAAAGCCCTTATGTTGTTTAACAATCTCTTTTGCAATAGCTAATCCCAGCCCTGTTCCACCCTGTGCCCGACTGCGTGCTTTATCAACACGATAAAAACGGTCGAAGATTAAAGGGAGATCTTTTTTAGGAATCCCCAAACCTTGGTCGGAAATGGAAATAATTAGCTGACTCTCCGTAGTCTTCATTTTAACTCGGATTTTACCACCATCAGGGGAGTATTTAATAGCATTATTTAGGATATTTTCAATAACCTGGGTCATCTTATCATTATCAATTTCTAACCAAATTGACTTTATGGGATAATCACGAATGATTTCATAAGTTTTGCCAGCAACCGTATTTTGATTACGAACCAAATCAAAACGATTTAAGATTGACGTCATAAAAGCTGTAAAATTAGTCATTTCAACAGCTAAGGCTGTCACTTGGTTGTCAATTCGTGATAAATTCAAAAGATCAGAAATCATCCGCATCATACGGTTGGTTTCATCAAGCGACACTTTGATAAAACTTGGAGCAATATCTTCTTTTAAAGCTCCTTCATCAAGCGCTTCTAGATAAGATTTAACAGAAGTCAAAGGGGTTCTTAGCTCATGGCTAACGTTGGAAACGAAGAGACGGCGCTCCCTTTCTTCTTTTTCTTGTTCAGTGGTGTCGTGCAATACGACAACCAAGCCTGAAATAAAGCCACTTTCACGTCGATTCAAAGCAAAGCGTAAGCGAAGTGTGATAAATTCACCTGTCTCATCACGACGGTTTAGGGTAACAATTGGTGTTTGGGACACTAATTCTCTATAAGTATAAGGAGAGTCACTCCCCAAGAGATCGGTGATATTTTTTTTAAGAGCTTCCTCACGACTGATGTTCATCTGTTTTTGTGCTGTTTCATTAATCATCATAATCTGACCAGTCCGGTCAGTCGCTAAAACACCATCACTCATATAAGCCAAAATACTAGCCAGACGATTCTTCTCCTGCGCTAAATTCTCATGAGTGAGACGAAAAACATCTGACAAATCATTAAGTTGTTCTGATAAGTCAATCAGTTCAATATCTGCTTTGCTATTAATATCATCAGTATAACGACCGTTAATCAAATCACGAATCTTGTGACTCATCTGTCTGATAATTTTAGCATTACGATAGTCGCGAACAGCTAAATAAATAAAATAGATAGCAACAAATACCAATAAGAAGAGTATTGCTAATTCAAATAAAGATAAATTTCCAACGATGTCTCTAGTCATGCTGTTTCATATAATAGCCAACGCCACGTCTTGTCAAAATATATTCAGGACGGCTTGGTGTATCTTCAATTTTTTCTCTCAAACGTCGTACGGTAACATCAACAGTTCTCACATCACCAAAATAATCATAGCCCCAGACCGTTTCTAATAAATGTTCACGGGTCATGACTTGCCCGATATGATTAGCTAAATGGTGTAATAATTCAAATTCGCGATGTGTCAATTCAACTTCCTTACCATATTTTTTAGCCAAGAAAGCATCTGGCAGAATCTGGAGATTACCGATAGTTAATTCTTGGTTTCCTGAGGAAGCATTTTCTTCAGCAACAGCTGTTTCAATCGTTTCGGTGCGTCGCAAATGGGCTTTAACACGCGCTAGGAGCTCACGATTTGAAAAAGGTTTTGTTACATAATCGTCCGCACCAATCTCTAAACCAATGACCTTATCAAATTCACTATCTTTGGCAGAAAGCATAATTATAGGGATATGACTGGTTTTTCGAATTTCTTTTGCAACTTCAAGACCATCCATCTCTGGTAACATCAAATCCAAAATAACCAAATCAGGTTTACCTTCTTCAAAGGCTGCGATGGCTTCTCGACCATCAAAAGCTGTCATGATATCATAACCTTCTTTGGTCAAATTAAACTTTATAATGTCTGAAATAGGTTTTTCATCGTCTACAATGAGGATTTTTTTCATTAATTTATGTTCTCCTATTTATCTTTTAGTAATAAGGGTAAGACCTCAAAAAATAATTGTGTACACTCTTCCTATATTAATGTCTTTATGATTATACCAAATTTTAGTGACAAAAGACAATGCAAGCTATTATTTGAGTGATTTTCTTCACGATACTCTAAATATTCTGAAAATATTGACAAATAAGTTTTCCTATGATAAAATAATTCCACTGTTCATATGTTAGATTTTCTAACATTTATTATAAAGGAGAATCTTATGGCACTCATTGAATTTAAAAACGTTAATAAGCATTATGGGAGTTTCCACGCTTTAAAAAATATTAATTTAACGATTGACAAAGGACAAGTCGTTGTTTTATTAGGCCCATCTGGCTCTGGAAAATCTACCCTCATTCGTACCATTAACGGCTTGGAAAAGATCGAAAATGGCAGCTTGATTGTTAACGGCCACCAAATTGCTAATAGCTCTGCCAAAGATTTGGTCACCCTTCGTAAAGAAGTGGGAATGGTATTTCAGCACTTTAATCTTTACCCTCATAAAACTGTGTTAGAAAATGTTACCTTAGCTCCTATCAAAGTTTTAGGACAATCTAAAGCTGAAGCTGAAAAAATAGCTGAAAAATACCTCACCTTTGTTAATATGTGGGACCGCAAAGATTCTTATCCTTCTATGTTGTCAGGTGGACAAAAGCAACGAATTGCTATTGCACGCGGACTGGCTATGCAACCTGAATTGCTACTATTTGATGAACCTACTTCTGCTCTTGATCCCGAAACAATTGGTGACGTTTTAGCAGTTATGCAAAACCTTGCTGCCGATGGCACTAATATGGTCGTCGTTACTCACGAAATGGGATTCGCACGGGAAGTTGCTGATAGGATTATCTTTATGGCGGACGGTGAAGTCTTAGAAGATACGACAGATGTTGCAGGTTTCTTTGATAATCCTAAAGAGCCCCGTGCTAAACAATTTCTAAGTAAAATCATTAACCATACCAGTGAAAAAGTCCAAGCAAAGAAAAAATCTCGCCCATAAGGAGGAACCTAGATGACATCTCTAAGAAAATGGATTCTTTTAAGCCTTTTGGCTTTTTTCTGTCTTTCTCAATTAACCTTGCCAAGTGTCAAAGCTACTGAGAACAAGTGGGTAAACAGCTCTGCTATTAAAAAAATTAAAAAATCAGGTATTTTGAGAATAGGGGTTAAGCAAGACGTGCCAAATTTTGGTTACTATAGCCCTAATAGTGGGCAATATGAAGGTATGGAAGTTGATATAGCTAAAAAAATTGCTAAATCACTAAAGGTTAAGCCTGTCTTTACTGCTGTAACCGCTCAGACACGTGAGGCTCTTTTAGATAATGGGCAGTTGGATATTATCATTGCGACCTATACTATTACTCCTGAACGACAAGCAAACTACTCCTTCTCTAAACCTTATTACCGCGATGAAATTGGCTTTCTCGTTAATACTTCTCAAAAAATAGCATCAATCAAAGATTTAAATCACGCAACTATTGGTGTTGCACAAGGTTCGACTACTAAAGCTGCCATTGAGGAATATGCTAGAAACAAAAAGCTAACATTTAAATTTGTTCAACTAGGATCTTACCCTGAATTAGCCATTTCTCTTTACGCCAAACGGATTAAGGCATTTTCTGTTGACAAATCTATTCTAACAGGCTATGTCAGTAAACAGTCACAGATTTTATCAGATGGTTTTAACCAGCAATCTTACGGTATTGCTAGTTCAAAAGCAAATCAAAACTTGACAAACTACATCAATGAATTGATTACTAAGTGGTCAAAGGACGGTAGTTTAAAAAAAATCTATGGTAAATACCATTTGACACCTGCTAAAGCTGAATAAGACCAAAGGAGCTAATTATGACCTATTTACTAACAGTTGAAAGTCCATTTGCTCTTTCAAAATGGCAAGCTTTTTTCGCAAATTTCCCTCTCTTTGCAAAAGCTTTTTTATACACTCTTGGCATGTCGATCGGGGCCTTAATTTTAGCATTAATTCTGGGAATCCTTTTTGGAGCCTTAGCAACTTCTAAGAAAAAAGGCCACCGGATTTTCGCCCGAATCTATGTTGAACTCTATCAAAACACCCCGCTCTTAGTACAACTCGTTTTTGTCTATTATGGCTTAGCAATCATAAGCAGGGGGCATATTATGTTTTCAAGCTTCTTTACTGCAATTCTTTGTGTCGGTGTTTACCATGGTGCCTACATTGCTGAGGTTATCCGTTCAGGTATTGAAGCTGTTCCTAAGGGGCAAATTGAAGCCTCTCTTTCACAAGGTTTTACCTATGAACAGACGATGAGCTTAATTGTACTACCTCAGGCGGTGCGGACAATCCTACCACCGATGACTAACCAAGTTGTTAACCTTATCAAAAACACCTCCATTGTAGCCATTATTTCGGGGGCAGATATCATGTTCACCGCCAAAGCATGGGCCTATGAAAGCACCAATTATGTTCCAGCGTTCGCCGGAGCAGCTATCTTATACTTCATTATGTGCTTCCCACTTGCCAACTGGGCACGTCGGAAAGAAGAAGCTAACAAAAAAACCTATTCAGTCTAACAAGGAGGAAAGTTCATGTCTCAATTATTTACAGCTGCAAACCTTTCCTTTATTTTTCAAGGCTTAGGTCTTACCTTGTACATTTCATTTATTTCCATCATTTTATCCACCATTTTTGGCACTTTATTAGCCATTATGCGTAATGGAAAAAACAAGTTCGTCAAACTTCTAGCCAGCTTTTATATCGAATTTGTCCGAAACGTTCCCAACCTTCTGTGGATATTTATTATTTTCTTAGTATTTCAAGTGAAGGCAACACCCGCTGGTATCACTGCTTTTACTGTATTTACTTCAGCAGCGCTAGCAGAAATCATTCGTGGAGGTTTAAATGGTGTCGACAATGGCCAAACCGAGGCAGGTCTCGCCCAAGGCCTAAGACCTAGTCAGGTCTTTTTACTGATCGTTTTCCCACAAGCTTACCGGAAAATGTTACCTGCCATTATTTCTCAGTTTGTCACAGTCATCAAGGACACTTCCTTACTCTATTCCGTTATTGCTATTCAAGAACTTTTTGGAAAGAGTCAAATATTAATGGGAAACTACTTTCAAGCCAACCAAGTTTTTGCCCTTTATGCCTTGATTACCCTAATTTATTTTATCATTAACTTTACCATTTCAAGTCTATCAAGACGTCTCGCAAAAAAATGGGCACAGGCTAATTAGACTGCTGAAAGGCCTTATCAGACTATTTAAAAAAACAATCCTAAGCAATCGTCAAAGCCAAAAGCCTAGGAATTATTGTACATATAAAACCCCTTAGAAATGCTACTAATTCAACATTTCTAAGGGGTTTTCCTTTTTTTTTTAAATGAAGCGAGCACAAACCGATAGGTTACGAGTTAGCAAAAATACCAGAAGCGATAAGTTTCTGACATCAAGAAATCTTTAGCTCTCGGACTTAAGATTTAGGTATAAACTTCCTTTGGAGACCTCAATCTTTTATGACATGGGACTTTTTCTTCAATCTGAGAGAAACTGATAATCAATTTCTCTTTTTACAAAAGAGAAGGTTGAACCATTTGAAAAGACGTACTTGCCAGCAAAAGACAAAACGTCTTCGTTTAACATGTCCATAACTAGATAACCCCTTTCTAGCAAAGACTCCCCTACGATTAAAATAGGATAAATCATAATCGTCGATCTGCCGTTGTGACCATTTTTTCGTGATATTTTTTGGTGAACGATAGCCTTTCAAGACCTTTCGTCTAAATAAGGGATCGTGCTTGCTGACGGGATCAACATCTAAGTCCCAGTGGCGTTGACCAGCTGTTCCATAATTAAAACTAGCCCCATTAACAATCCCGTTTTCTGTTATGACTTCTGCATCAAGTTCATTTAGAAAATGGCCCCTACTAGATAAGATAAATTCCGTATGGAAACCCATTAGTATTTTGATATTGTGAGAAACTTCTTGATCAGGAAAAATAACCTGTTTATCCATAAGTTTCAACTTATTATGTAAGCGTGACGACTCAGACAATGAATAGTCGGGCCTCCTTCGCCAAAAAGCAGGACCCCTTTTATCTCTTAAATAGTTTGCTAGGGCCTGGCCATCTGTTTGCTGATATTGTCGATAGTGATGACGAATATACTGCGCTTGCTGACTGGAAATGACATAACGAAATTGGTGAAGCCTTCTTTCTAGTTTTCCCTCTTGGCTAAGTTTATTATTAGGGAAAGTCTTATCAACCAGGCTAGCCAAACTTGACCAAAAACCATCATCCGGTCTCAAAGAGGGATAAAAGCAACTTAATAAACCTCTTATTTCATCAGGTTCTCCACTCAACTCATCTGGCATACCGACCATGTCTAGTAAGAGTTTTAATAAAACCTTGCCTTCTAGAGTCTCACTACTGTAAGCCCAAAAACGTCTAAAAAGAGGGGAGCCTATCCGATAGTCTATATCGCCCTGTAAAGCGACTTGTTTTAAGATTTCTAATGGCCAGCCCAAGTGGTATAGCTGTTTGATTGTCACATATTTTTTGTGAAGGTCTACCTCCATTTGCCCCTCCTTTTAAAAACTTCTTGTCACTATTATATCTTAAATGACTAAATTTCTCTTTTGGCGACCTTCAAAAAAAGATTAGGCCACTAAGCGACCTAATCCTGAACTTAAACAATTTACATGCTAGTTAGAAGGATCTGATATAAAGCTGCCCCTAAAGCCCCACCTAAAATAGGAGCAAGGACTGGAATCCATGCATAAGACCAATCTGATCCACCCTTGTTTGGAATTGGTAAAAGAGCATGTATTAAGCGTGGACCTAGGTCACGAGCTGGATTTATAGCATAACCAGTTGTGCCACCAAGTCCAAAACCAACAGCCATAACCACTAAACCAACTATTAGTGGACCAAAACCAGAGGATAATTTATTAGGGCCTAAAGACATAACTGTCATAACAAGTACTGCTGTTCCAATAGCTTCACCTAAAAAGTTAGACCATGTGTGACGAATGGCCGGCGCAGTTGAGAAACAGCCTAGAATCGTTGCTGAATCTTTAGTTTCTTGCCAATGAGGATAATAGTGTAAGTAAACTAGGGTTGCTCCAAGCATCGCTCCTAACATCTGCGCTACAATATAAGGAAGTACTTGTCCCCATGGGAAGGCACCTGTTAAAGCTAGTGCGATAGTCACTGCTGGATTAAGGTGAGCTCCACTTAAAAAGCCAACCATATAAACTGGAACAGCAACGGCTAGTCCCCAACCCAGAGTAATGGCAATCCAGCCGCTTCCTTCTGCTTTAGTCTTTTTTAAACAAACAGCCGCAACAACACCATCACCTAATAATACGAGGACTAAGGTCCCTAATAATTCACCAATAAATGACATTCTTTAACCCTCATTTCTTTATTTCTAATTCTGATAATTGTTGCAAAATAACTTCTTTATCAACACCAGCCTGGATTAAAGCTGCTGCTGTATAAGCTCCCTCAACAATAGGTACCTGCATAATGGACAACTCTTTATCTGTGAAATCAGCTACCATTTCCAAGTTCATACGGGCTGATCCTAGATCAAAAAAGGCTAATAAGTGACTCTTAGGATTTTGATCAACTACCATCTGAACCTGATCAAAACTGGTACCAATCCCACCATCTTCATGTCCGCCAACACTTGTAATAGCGACATCTTTTGCGACTTCTGCTAGTAAGTCCCTAATTCCTGAGGCAATACCTTTTGAATGTGAAACAATAACAATACCTAAATCTGACATTATATCACCTCTGCTTCTAACATAGCTTCAAATAACAGACCAGATGAATAAGAACCAGGATCAATATGACCAATGGAACGTTCGCCCACGTAAGACGCCCTACCCTTAGTCGCGATAATATCTTTGGTTGCTTCTACTGCGGACCAAATGACATCATTAGTCAATTGATCCTTCTTAAGAGCTTCGATGACTGCAATCCAAACATCTACCATTGTTTTCTCACCTTTTTCAGCTTTGCCACGTTTTTGAATCATAGCCAGTCCTTCTGTTAATAGGTCAACAACCGACACGTCTTCTGCCTGCTTAGCCATTCCCATAAAAGCTGACCCGTAAAGAGGTCCTGAAGCTCCTCCTACTTTGCTAACCAGTTGCATGGCAACAATCTTATAAACATCAGAAGCCTTTTCAAAGTCTTTACCATCAAGATTTTCCATAACAGCTGCCATCCCACGCGCCATATTACCGCCGTGATCACCATCTCCAATAGGCGTATCTAACTCACTAAGATAATCTTTTTTAGCCTTTATTTTTTCATTGAATAGACGCATCCATTCTAAAACTTTTTGATAATCCATAAAACCTCCTTTTACCAAGCTGGTGTCGTCACTTCAGCAGTTAAAGCTTCTAACCATTGGTCTGATTCCAGTTTAATTAGAGTCAATGATAAACCAGCCATGTCCAAGCTCGTCATATAATCACCCAACTTCTTATAAGCCACCTTAATACCATATTCGGTCATTAATTTAGCTACATCATTGGCAAATACATATTGTTCCATAAGGGGTGTACTGCCCAAGCCATTAATAAGAAGACCGTAGTTTTGGCCTGATTCTAGTTGAAACGCATCTGCTAACTTGGCAACTAGCTCTTTAGCTAATTCGGAAGAAGTTTTCATTTTTTCCTTCTTGTAACCAGGTTCACCATGGATACCAACCCCATATTCAAACTCATCATCTTCTAGTACAAATCCTGGCTTGCCAACTTCTGGTACTGTCGCTCCTGACAATGCTAAACCAATTGTTTTGATATTTGGCACTAATGCATCAGCTAATTGTTTGATATCCTCCAAAGATTTTCCTTGATGCGCAGCATGTCCCAAAATTTTATGCACTAAGATGGTTCCTGCTACACCACGTCGGCCTTGTGTGTAGAGACTATTTTCAACTGCAATATCATCATCAACAACAACACTAGCTACCGAAATCCCTTCCATTTCAGCCATTTCTTGCGCCATCTCAAAATTCATAATATCGCCAGAATAGTTTTTTATCACCATAAAGACGCCAGCTCCTTCATCAGCAGCTTTAATTGCTTCCAAAATTTGGTCAGGTGTTGGCGATGTGAATACGGCACCACAAATGGCAGCTGAAAGCATCCCTTCTCCAACAAAGCCAGCATGGGAAGGTTCATGGCCAGATCCACCACCAGAGATAATAGCAACTTTACCAGTCTTTTCAGCTTTACGGACAATAACATCAAAGCCATCCACTCGTTCCACTAAATCAGAATGGATAAAGGCAAAACCATCAAGCATATCTTGCACAATCGCTTCTGGTTGGTTCATAATTTTTTTCATTCGGGTTTCCTCCCATAAAGTATATTTTGTTTACGCTTTCATTCTATCTAAAAATAAGATCTTATGTAAGGGACAAAATCAAGAATTTGTCCTTATACTTTCTTCATTTCTTTTGATAAAGTATAATGAGATTAAGTTATTCTGTTTAAGGAGGTTAAAGGTGGCAACTTCACTCATTACAAAAAAGAAAATCGCCAAAGCTTTTAAAAAAGAACTAGCTCGTAAACCTTTTGATAAAATTTCTGTCGTTGACATCATGGACCAAGCTAGCATTCGTAGACAGACCTTCTATAACCATTTCCTTGATAAATATGAACTCCTCGATTGGATTTTTGAAACCGAACTGCAAGAACAGGTTACTAATAACCTCAATTACATTACTGGTTTTCAACTATTAGACGAGTTACTCTTTTACTTTAGCAATAATAAAACATTTTATGCGCAACTTTTTGCGATTAAAGATCAGAATGATTTTTATAGTTATTTTGGCGATTATTGCCTAGTTTTATTAGAAAAAATTATTGCTGAACAAGAACTTAAAACAAAACTTAATCTGGAAACCAATTATCGCTCTTTTCTCAAAACCTATCATTCAAGAGCATTGGCAGATATGATTAGAGCATTTGTAACAGATAAACAACTGCAACCACAGACAGATTTGATTAAAAAAACAATTCTCGCTAGTATGACGGAAGGGTAGGAAAGAAGATGGTTACGATTTCAAATCATAAGCATATGATGATTGATCACTATATTAAAGGAATGCTTTTAGCACACCCTCATCTGGCTAAAGTTCCTAAAAAACCGATTATCTACAATAGGGAACACCATTCAGACCTCATTCCCATTCTGTCTGGAGGAGGCTCGGGGCATGAACCAGCACATATCGGCTTTATTGGCGACGGCATGTTAACAGCAGCTGTCTATGGTGATCTTTTCACTCCTCCCGGTTCTGAGCAAATCTTAGAAGCTCTGCGATTCCTCAACAAGGGAAAGGGAGTTTTTGTCATCATCAAAAATTTCGAAGCTGACATTCGAGAATTTAGCAAGGCTATTCACCAAGCACGGCTTGAAGGTATCCCCGTCAGATACATTGTTTCTCATGATGATATCTCCGTTGAGCCTAAGAAAAATTTTCAGATGCGCCACCGAGGACTAGCAGGAACGATTCTATTACATAAAATTTTGGGACAAGCTGCGCTTCAAGGAGCAGGGCTCGAAGAGTTGGAGCAAATAGGATTTCGTCTCGCCACTGAAATAGCGACTATTGGCTTTGCTACCAAATCAGCTAGCTTCCCAAACGCTGCACTACCACTTTTTGATTTGCCTGAAGAGAATATCTCGTTTGGTATTGGCATTCACGGGGAAGAAGGCTACCGAACTGTGCCTTTTATTTCCTCTGAACATTTGGCTGTCGAAATTGTCAATAAATTACAGATAAAATTCCATTGGCAAGAAAACGAGACATTTATCTTGTTAGCTAATAACTTAGGAACAACAACAGAATTAGAACAAGGGATATTCCTAAACGATTTAGGACAATTACTAGAACTTGAAGGACTAGACATTGCTTATATCAAAAATGGTAAATACATGACCAGCCTTGATATGGCTGGAATCTCAGTGACCCTAGCCCGTCTAAAAGATCCCATTTGGTTAGACTACCTTAAAGCACCGACCAACGCCTTTGCTTGGTAAACTTTATATTAATTTGCCACAATCTGATCATTTTCAATACAAAATATAAAATGCCTGCTCCCGTATTCCAAAATCAAGACAGACAAAAAACACTTCTGTTGATCTCTAGTAAACTAGACTCAGAAGTGTTTTATGTGTAGTTAAAAAGTATGCTCAGTCAAAATAAAATTAACTTGTAGTGAAATGAAAAAGGCTCATCAAGCAGCAGTCGCTAAGAACCTGCACTTTCATAAGCATCTAGTCCTAGGTTCCAAAGCTTTATTGAGAGTGCAAAAACAAGTAGGGCTATTAACACCACTCCTCCTACATTAAATAAGGCATTTTTTCCGCTTAGAAAATAGGAAGCAGGATAATAGGCAGTGAAAGCAAAGGGAATGATAAAGCTAATCACCCATTTCAGAAAGGAATGGTAAATTGACAGTGGGTATTTGGCAAAATCGTTGAACATATAAAAAATATAAGTAATAGCGCCAGACTGCTTCGTCCAAAAAGAAATGCTTGCCGTCGCTATTTTTAATGATGTGTAAATCAATGTCGCAAAGGGAATAATCAACATAAAAAGTATCACTTTGGGAAAGGACCATGAAATTGTGCCTAAACTCGTTACTAATAAAAATACTCCTACTAGTAATTCCCCCAAGGCATCTACCTGAAATGTTTCAACCATAACATGAAAGAGAGGGCTAATAGGTCTAGTCAGGTATTTATCAAATTCTCCCTTAAGGACAAGTCTCTGACCTAAAGCCCAAAGATTATCGAAAAAGAGGTGGTCAATCCCTTTTGGAATTAGCGAAAAGCCATAGATAAAGGCAATCTGCTCAAAAGTCCAACCTGCTAAGGAAGGAATATGTTGAAAAAGAACATTTAAAAAGAGTAAATTAAGCCCTTGGGTTAGAAAGACCCCCAGCACACCCACAACAAAATCAACCTTATATTCTAGAATTTGCTTGAGGTATTGTTTGATAAAAATAATATGCATCCGTCCTAATTTTTGCATCCTAACCCCCTTGAATTGTTAAATGATATTGCACTTTGTTCCATATTAATTGAGATAGGCTCACCATCACAATTAACCAAAAAACTTGTAAAAGTATTGCTCCCACTGTCTGATTAACTGTGTATTTCCCGAGCAGAATCATCACCGGCGTATAAACTAAAGATGAAAAAGGTAGATAGCTAAGAATATCAGCTATTAATTTTGGAAAGAAGGCCAGAGGTATAAGGCTCCCTGATAAAAAAGCAAGAATAGAATTCTTCAGTAAATTAGAGCCCCATAGATTTTTGAAGACAAATGCTGAAAAGCCAAAGCATATATTAAAATAAAAATTAATCAAAAAAGCTAATAAAATACTGAGCACGTAGCTAAAAATGGTATAAAACAGGTATAGGTAGGGGATACCGGCCATTACTTTAACTACTAAAATTAAGGCTAAAAATGGGATACCGACACTAATAAAAATAAGCCAGCGAGCGCCAATCTCCATAAACAAATAGGATGTCGCAAAATGCACAGGCCGAAGCAGGCGCATGATAATAGAGCCATCTTTAACTTCTTCACCAATCATGAAGGAACTGTCAGATTTTGTCAGCAAGGCCGTCACAAAACTCATAATGACATATAAAGTCATATCTGTTAGTGTGAAACCATTAATTAAAGTCTGCTGTGAAGACCTAAAAACAGCCTGCCAGAGATAAAAAGCGACAAAGGCTCCTATAACATCGCCTATCCGATATAAAAAGAAATTGACACGATAAGTAATTAACTGTTGGATTCCTGAACTTACAAAGGGTTTATAACGTCTCCAAAAACTGAGCATGTCAAAGCTCCTTTCGATAAAATCGTCGAACGATTTCCTCAATATCAACATCTGTCATTTTCAAATCTCTCACTTTAAAATCTGACATAACTTTTCTTATAATCTCAGCCGTCTGGTAAAGAGAGCTATCGTAGTGGACATCTAAAATAAGATCATGATAGGCCACTTCCCACTTATAGAGATTTGCCAACTGCTTTACTAAGGCATCTTGACCAGACTCTAACTCAAAAGAAAGGCTCTTCATCTTCCCAAACGTTTGTTTTAACTGATTAACTGAACCGTCAAAAATTTCTTGTCCCTTATCAATCATAATGATACGATCACAAAGTTGTTCAATGTCGCTTAAATCATGTGTGGTTAATAAAATCGTTGTTTCTTCTTCTTGATTAATCTGAGAAATAGCTTTTCGAATATTATCTTTTACTGAAACATCTAACCCAATCGTAGGTTCATCTAAAAATAGAACCTTAGGATTGTGTAATAGCGATGCAGCAATATCTGCCCTCATTCGTTGTCCAAGCGACAGCGTTCGAACAGGATCTTTAATAAAATCATTGAGTTCAAGAACCTCGTTTAAGAAGGCCATACGCTTGCGAAAGAGATAATCTGGAACGTCATAGATTTCTTTTAGAACCGTGTAAGTTTCTTGCAATGCTAAGTCCCACCAAAGCTGGGTTCGTTGTCCAAAAACGACACCAATATCTCTCACATAGTCTTGTCGATTCTCTTGAGGGATTTTTCCATTAATACGACAAAATCCAGAAGTGGGCTTCAAAATCCCTGTCAACATTTTTATTGTTGTTGATTTACCAGCTCCATTAGCTCCAATAAAGCCCATAATTTGCCCTTTAGGAACTTCAAAAGATAAATCTTTAACAGCCTCAAACCTTTCTAACTGAGGATGAACAAAAGATTTTAAGGCTCCTTTTAAACCTGGTTCCTTAACGGTTTTAATAAAATTTTTTTGAAGGTGTGATACTTCAATCATTGCCATCTATCAAGCCCCACTTTTTATTTTTTACTAAGCTAATAAGTAATTTATTATATCATCCTAACTTGCTTCCTGCAACCGCTTCCCATAATTAGCTTATATCATTATAAAAAACCCCAAAGGTGAGATGGTTTCTCTCACTTTTGAGGTATTCCTGTTTAAACTGGCTTAGTCTATCCTACTTCTGGCCGTGATTTTCGGGAAATATCAGCTAGAATTGTATCCACAAATTCTGAGATAGCTACAGTTTGTGTGACTTTACTTCCGTAACGACGAACGTTAACTGATTTTTCATCCATTTCCTTATCTCCCACGATTAATTGGTAGGGAATTTTACCTGTTTGTGATGCCCGAATCTTGTATTGCATTTTCTCATTACGGTCATCAACATCAACACGAACCCCTTTATCACGTAAAAGCTTAGCTACTTCCCAAGCATAGTCCACATGAGCTTCATTAGAAATTGGGATAACTGTTACTTGATGTGGTGCCAACCATGTCGGGAAAGCGCCTTTATAGGTTTCAATTAGGATAGCTGTGAAGCGTTCCATTGTCGAAATGACCCCACGGTGAATCATGACAGGACGGTGCTCTTCACCATCAGCACCAATGTATTTAAGGTCGAAACGCTCTGGAAGTAAGAAGTCTAACTGGATAGTTGATAAGGTCTCTTCGTTACCAAGTGCTGTTTTTACTTGAATATCTAATTTAGGACCATAGAAGGCTGCTTCTCCCTCTGCTTCAAAGTAGTCAACTCCCATTTCATCTAGTGCTGCTTTTAGCATACTTTGCGCTTTTTCCCACATTTCATCATTATCAAAATATTTCTCTTTATCATTAGGATCACGATAAGAAAGTCGGAAACGATAGTCTGTCAGATTGAAGTCTTTATAAACATCAATAATCAACTGGAGAGCTCTTTGGAATTCTTCCTGGATTTGATCTGGTGTTACAAAGAGATGCCCGTCATTTAGAGTCATCTCACGGACCCGTTGAAGTCCAGATAGGGCACCTGATTTCTCATAGCGGTGCATCATACCAAGCTCAGCAATTCGAATAGGTAGCTCGCGGTAAGAATGCACATGGTGCTTATAGACCTCAATATGGTGTGGGCAGTTCATTGGACGAAGAACAAATTCTTCACCATCACCCATATCCATAGTTGGGAACATGTCCTCACGGTAATGGTCCCAGTGTCCAGACGTCTTATAAAAGTCTACTGAAGCCATCGGTGGTGTGTAAACATGTTGATAACCAGAAGCTAATTCTTTATCAGTGATATAGCGTTCGAGAGTACGACGGATAGTTGCACCATTTGGTAACCAAAATGGTAGCCCTTGTCCAACTTCTGGATTGACCATAAAGAGATCTAATTCTTTACCAAGTTTACGATGATCGCGCTCTTTAGCCTCCTCTAATCGTGTCAAATAAGCTTTAAGATCCTTCTTATCAAACCAAGCTGTACCATAAACACGTTGCATCATAGGATTATCACTATTCCCGCGCCAATAAGCACCAGCAACATTCAAAAGATGAAAAACTTGGATCCTTCCTGTAGATGGCACATGAGGTCCCCGACACAAATCCACAAACTCACCTTGACGATAAATCGTCAAGCCAGCAGCATCGTCTGAATGTTCATTAATTAATTCTATTTTATATGGATCATCTTTAAAGATTTCTAAGGCTTCTTCTTTAGAAACTTCTTGACGAATACAGGGATGGTTTTCCTTAACAATTTTTTTCATTTCTTCTTCAATACGAGGAAGATCTTCATTCGAAATTTGTCCCGCTTGATTATCGGTATCATAATAGAAACCATCAGCAATGGCTGGGCCTACACCTAGATGAATATCTGGGAAAAGACGCTTTGCTGCTTGCGCAAATAAATGAGCAGCGGAATGACGTAAAATGTCAAAGGCATCTTCATGGTCTGGTGTAACAATTTCAATGTTCCCATCTTCGACAAGTGGACGATTCGTATCCACTAATTGATCATTAAATTTTCCGGCCAAAGCTTTTTTAGCCAAGGAATTACTAATGGATTGGGCTACTTCAAATGTTGTGATGCCAGATTCATACTCACGAACTGCACCGTCTGGAAAAGTAATCTTAATCATTTTTCTCTCCTTTATTCTTTCTTCCACGCTTCTGAAAACAAAAAAGCGCCATCCTAAAAAGGACGTCGCAACGTGGTTCCACCTTCATTTGTGTATGGCAAAAAGCCAGACACCTCTGATTGGTTATAAGGGAACCACCCTTTTATGTTTGCATAAAATCATTGGAAGGAGTATCAGCTTAGGCATCATGTGCTCTTCTCACCAACCAGCACTCGCTTAGATAGATGTTGCTAAACCAACTTGTCTTCTTTGTTATTATAACAATAATTTCTAAAATTTCAAGAGTGATTCCAAAAATACCTGAACAATGAAGGATAAAGTAAAAAGTTTTCCCCTTTTAGCCAACTAACATGTCATAAATCACTTGCCCCTTCAAGAAGTTTTACCACCTTCTTCTTCTCTCCAGATAAAGCTCAGCTAGCAATTCTATGACTATTCTAAGAAATCACGAATAGCATTAACCATCTTAAGAGGAGCTTTAACTACTTTCGCAGATGTAACTGCTGTAGCTTTAAAAGCCCTTGTCGGTAGCTGGCGCGCTGATTGGACAAGCTTAATTGATTCTCTTTTGCTAGAACTCGTAATTCTTAAACTAAGTTTCTGTTTGTCACGTTCACTTTTGTTAATTAAGGTATCTAGATAAAAAGTATAGACAGATTGGCCAAAATGTTCAGAAGAAATCTCATAACGTTTTTGTTCAAGTAAATCTTGTGACATTTTTGGTGTCTCAAGAATTGCGTCCAATACAGCATCTGCCAAATCAGACTCATGGTAGTATAAGGTCCCAAACATTTTGTCAGAAACGAGTTCATCTAAATAGGCATTGCCATGAGCAATAATTGGCTTACCACAGGCCAAACTTTCAATATAGGTTAACCCCTGAGTCTCACTGGTTGAAGCACTGATAAAGAAGTCACAGGCCTTATAATAATGACTAACCTTATCATGTGGTATCATACCAGTGAAAATAACATTAGCATCAACACCTAAAGCAGTCGCCATATCTTTTAACTCCTCTAAATAAGGCCCGTCACCAACGATAAGAAGTTTTACTTTTGGATTAGCCGCTAAAATATCAGGCATCTGTTTAACAATAGCTTGAATATTTTTTTCAGAAGAGATTCGAGATAGACTTAAAAGGATAGTTTCATCTTCTCGAACCTGTAACTGTTTTTTCAAATCACTGATATCATCATCTGAAATATCATTGCATATATATTTTTTTAACTCAATCCCAGTAGGAATGACCCGTTTAGGGATAGCAATTTGGTAATCATCAATAAGGTTTGAAACAATGGGACTAGGGCAAATTAAGCCATCCACTTCTTTCAAAAAGCTCTTCAATATAGGTTTAACCATACTTGGTCGAATCAGTTTACCATTTGCAATATAAGTCACATAATCCTCGTACTGAGTATGATAGGTATGAACAATTGGAATTCTTAAAGCCTTGGCAACCATTTTACCAAGCAATCCCAAACTGAACTCCGTCTGGGTGTGAATGATATCCAAATCATACTGCTTGGCTATTTTATAAGAGGAAATAAGGCCACGGTATACTACTCGACGGTCCGTAAAGGACACAAAAGGAACGCTTGGTAGCCTAATAATTGTAGGATCTTCGAATCGCTTAACATTACGATCAGTTGTAGTAAAGACATACACTTCATGCCCTTCTTTTTCCAGCTCATCTTTTAAAGTTCTAATACTCGTAGCTACACCTGAAACTTGTGGGAAATAGGTATCTGTAAATAGACCAATTCGCATCTTATGACTCCATTACTTTTTGATAAGTGTCTACTAACTCAGCAGCAATTTTTTCCAAACTCCGGCTTTCTGCAACCCGATAGCCAGCTTCAACTTTATGGGATTCACCAGAGAATATACGTCTCAAGGCTGCTTCAAAACCTGACACATCACTAGCTAATTCAGCACTCTCTTGGTTGACCCAACCCGAATAAACTGGAATATCACGCAAAACAATATTCTGACGGCTCGCTAAGGCTTCTAAAACCACAATCCCTTCAGTTTCCTCACGACTCGGGAAGAAAAAGGCATCAGCACCAGTCATAGCTCCCTCATAGACTGGCCCTTTTATATAGCCAGGAAAAATGACATTAGCTGGATGTTCCTTTTCAATAATCCGTCGCATTTCAGCAGGAATGACCCATTTATTAGTTTCACCAAACCAAATAAATTGAACATCAGGCATAGCTTTAGCAACTTCAACAAAATCATCAATTCCTTTGCGTTTGAAAAAGAGCCCTGCACCCATAACGACTTTCTGTCCAGATTTTAGATGAAAATAATCCCGAAAAATACGTTCTTTTTGCGGATCTGCACCATACTGCTCTAAATTAATACCGTTTGAAATAACATAAATTGGTTTTCGAATACCATAGTTTTCAATCAAAGATTTAGAGTAAATAGTCGGAGTGATAATGGCATCAGCTTTCCGATAAAATAAGCAAAGGTAGCGTCTAAATAAAGGCGATACTAAGTTGGAAAAAATAAAGGAATTACGGAAATCTTCCTCGGTTGAGTGACCATGCATAATCACTTTTTTCCCTTTTTTTTGTGCATTTACCATTAATAGCCAACTAGCTAGTCCATAAGTATTAATATGAACCAAATCATAATCATCTTTTGGATTAGTCGTAAAGGCTTGACCAATTAAAGTTAATGCTTTTATTTGGTGCTTAATAGCACGGCCAATGCCAGATTTTTTTAAGTAATTTTCAGCTTCTAAGTAGAGTAAGACTTTCATAGTCTCTATTATAGCTTATTTTAAAGGATTTTTCACTAGATAGCAAAAAAATCAGCCAGAGGCTAATTTTTTTAGTTAGATGCTCGCATTTTTGGGAATCCAAGCTGCAATGGAACCTGGCTCAACTATAAAATCAGCCCAGCCATCTTCTCCAATAATAATTTCCTCAGAGCAGTTCCCTAGATAATCAACAAAAGTTTGTCCAGCATAGAGTTTCCCAACTTCCATGTGTTTCCAACCACGATCCCCATTTGTCATAAGAACTGCTAAACAAGCATTCGTCTCATCATTACCAAGTTCTGTCCACCCTATACAATTAGCATGATCAAAATAGTCTACTTGTTGACCATAGACTAGTTTTTTTCGCAACTGAGCTAGTTTGCTAATAGTGTCTTTAAAGGCCATTTGCCCATGTTCCCCTTGATAACCATAATAATCTCTATAAAAGACACATGGTGTCCCTTCTTGACGTAACATGATAAAGCCATAAGCTAGAGGTTTAAACCAATCTTCAACCTGAGATTCTAATGCTTGCCCGCTTTGAGTATCATGATTATCAACAAAAGTAATCGCAAATTCTGGATTTGCTTGCATCATGGTATTTTCTAAAAGTGTTGCCATATTGAATTGGTTCCCGCTTTTGCTCGCTTGGAAGAAATTCATATGTAAAGCAACATCAACCAGATTAAACTGCATGTCAACTTCTTCTAAGTAATGATTAGTTGCATCGGCACTATCTTTCCAGTATTCACCAAAAACAAATAGCTCTGGAGCGACATTTTCACGCACGTAACGAATGAAATGATTCATAAAAGTAGCGTCAATATGTTTGATAGCATCTAAACGAAATCCTCTAACGTCGCTTGTTTCAAGAAACCATTTCACCCATTCTCTTAAATGTTCCTGAACTTCTGGGTGCTTGAAATCAATATCACAGAACATGAGATAATCAAAATTACCTTTTTCATTGTCCACGACTTCTTGGCTCGCCCAACCTTTATTATCACCAGTAATCATGTAGATGCCAGTTTCATTGTGACGAGCATCATAATCAATACCTGTAAAATGATACCAATGCCATTTAAACTCATTATACTTATCTTTTCGACCCGGGAAATTAAAACCGGTCCAACCTTCTATTTCATAGGGTTCTGAAAGGGATTGTTGACGATTTTCAGGATCCATCTTTAGCACATAAAAGGTTTCCTTTTGATCGCCATTGGCTTTATGGTTTAAGACAATATCAGCAATCGGCATAATATCAGCTTCATTTAAGGAATTAATAAGATTGAGGTAGTCCTCTTTTGTTCCATATTTTGTGGGAATTGTTCCGTTCTGATCAAATTCACCAAGGTCAAATAAATCATAAATGCCATAACCAACATCGTTACTACCTGTCCCTTTAAAGGCAGGGGGTAACCACATTTTACTAATCCCTAATTCTTGCATTTCTGGAATGGAGGCCTTGAGCCTTTTCCAATGATAGTGATCATCTGGCAAATACCATTCAAAGGCCTGAAACAATAATTCATTTGTCATCGGTTCTCCCTCTTATAAAAAAACTGCCAGCAAGTGGCAGTATCTTTATTTCGTTGTGCCACGACGTTTAATGCCATGATTTAACAAAATTTCTTTTTCTTCTAACTCTTCTTTATTCATGATTTTAGTTAACATACGCATGCTTACGGCACCCAAATCATATACAGGTTGACTAATTGAACTTAGATTTGGACGGGTATATTCTACGACTGGGGAATCATTACTTGTAATAATTTCAAAGTCTTCTGGAACACTCTTGCCTGCTGCAAAGAGACCGTTTAATAAGCCTGCTGCTAGTTCATCCTCCCCTACATAGGCAGCTGTTGCCCCAGAGTTGATAACCCTTTGTGCTAACTCAAAGCCGTCTTTATAAGAGTAGTTAGCTTCAAAAACAAGGCCTTCTTTATAGTCCAATTTATTTTGCTTCAAGCCTTCTTTATAGCCAGAGAGTCTTACCTTACCATTGATTTCATCAATTAATGGCCCTGATACAAAAGCAATGTTTTGATGTTTTTCTGCTAAAATATCAACTACCTCAGAAACAGCTGCTTTATAATCAATATTGACACTTGGCAACTGATGCTCTAAATCGACAGTTCCAGCTAATACAATTGGGGTTCTAGACCGTGAAAATTCTGCACGAATTTTTTCAGTTAAATGATGTCCCATAAAAATAATGCCATCAACTTGCTTAGCAAATAAGGTATTAACAACATTAACTTCTTTATCATCGTCTTCATCACTTGAAGCTAAAACGATGTTATATTTATACATGGCTGCAATGTCGTCAATTCCCTTAGCAAGGATTGAAAAGTAGGCGTTAGCAATATTAGGAATAACTACTCCAACTGTTGTTGTTTTTTTACTTGCAAGACCACGAGCAACTGCATTAGGGCGATAATCCAAACGATCGATAACTTCTAATACTTTCTTACGTGTATTTTCTTTAACATTTTTATTTCCATTTACAACACGGCTAACAGTTGCCATTGAAACACCAGCTTCACGAGCAACATCGTAAATCGTGATAGTATCATCTGTGTTCATTCTTTATCTTCCTTTCTAATTGTGAAAATGACGCTTCCAAAGTCATTTTAGCACGAATTGAAACCACTTTCAAGTCTTAACTGCTCATTTTTGAAAACTTTTTCAATACTTAAAAGAAAACTTGCTTTTTTAACATTTTTTTGGAAAAATAGTAGCAGAAAGAAGGTATGGTTCATGACAAAAATTACTCAAATACAAGATTTTTTAACCTCAAAAGAAGCGCAATTAGCCATTTTTTCTGACCCTGTTACAGTCAATTATTTAACAGGTTTTGCTTGTGACCCTCATGAGCGACAAATGTTTCTCTTTATCTATGATCAAATAGCTCCGGTTCTCTTTGTTCCAGCTCTAGAAGTTGCTAGGGCTCAAAAGCTAGTGACTTTCCCAGTTTTTGGTTACATTGATTCTGAAAATCCCTGGGAAAAAATCAAGGCGGTGCTACCAAATACAAGCCCTAAACGCCTCTATGCCGAATTTGATCATCTCAATGTCAGTAAATTCCAAGGTTTACAAGGGATATTTAGCGGACATTTTGAAAATTTAACCCCTTTTATCCAAAATATGCGTCTGCTCAAATCTGCTGATGAAATTGATAAGATGATGATTGCCGGAGAATTTGCTGATAAGGCTGTACAAATTGGTTTTGAGAATATCTCTTTAGAAGCAACCGAAACAGACATTATTGCCCAAATTGAATTTGAAATGAAGAAACAGGGTATCAGTAAAATGAGTTTTGAAACCATGGTCTTAACTGGTCATAATGCAGCAAATCCACATGGTATTCCTGGTACCAATAAAATTGAAAACAATGCCTTACTGCTCTTTGATTTAGGGGTTGAAACACTTGGTTACACGAGTGATATGACACGAACTGTTGCCGTTGGAAAACCAGATCAATTCAAGATTGATATCTACAACCTTTGCTTAGAAGCTCAACTTACAGCACAAGAATTTGTTAAGCCTGGAGTGACTGCTGCCGAAGTTGATGCTGCTGCTCGTTCTGTTATTGAAAAAGCTGGCTATGGAGAATACTTCAATCATCGTTTAGGACACGGGCTAGGAATGGATGTCCATGAATTTCCATCTATTATGGCAGGAAACAACCTGGAAATACAAGAAGGCATGTGCTTCTCTATTGAACCTGGTATCTATATTCCTGGAAAAGTCGGTGTGCGGATTGAAGATTGCGGACATGTTACCAAAGAAGGCTTCCAAGCCTTTACCAAAACAAGAAAAGAATTGCAATATTTTGACTGCTAATACTAGCATGAGCATTAAGGCTCAAGCAAAAGAGAAGACAGGTTGGTCTTCTCTTTTTATTCTTCAATAAATATGAAACTTTGCCAGAGCTTTAAGAGCTCAAGCAAAATATCATTTTCTGGTGAAAGCTGTGCGACCACATTTTGACGACCATTATTGGGCCTATCTTGCAGAGCAATCTGCAATTCACCTTTATATTGACCTGCATTATTGTTCCCAATGGTGATCATCCCACGTTTAATGGGGATAGTATTAAAGGGTTCGATAGATCTATCTTTGTATGTGACACGAGCTTGACTGGAACGAATCATGTAATCAGATTTATCTCCTCGATAAAGGTGTTGATTTTCCAGCAGAATCTCTTTTTCTAGAGCTGATAATTCTTCCTGAACTGTAACTGGAAAGGTCGGCAAGGACTCTTTATAGGCGTCAGCTACTGTTTTGATGTCCTTTTCAGATAATAAACTTGAGGATAGTATCATATCGTCTATCTGGCCACACATTTTCAAAAGCGAAACCTGGGCTTTTAATGACATACCTCTTTGAATTTCTGTGGAAACCATACGGTCTGAGAGAGGCCACGGCCCTATTTTACCATCTGGGCTATCAATGAAAGCTGCAGTTTTCAAATTGTAGGCCTTATACTGCTTGGCTGTTTTGAGGAAATAGTCAAAAGACAGTCCTGTAAATGCTTGTGGATAAAAATTGTGTGATCCTGTTAACTGAGTTGGGTTTGGACCAAAGTCCATAACCATATCAATATAATGTTGCCCGCGTGACATGTTTAATTCAATTGTGATGCCTAGATTATTATGTGTCAGCATGGCTTCTTCGTAACCTGTGAAAGCTTCATCTAACCTAAGGCTAGCAATCCCCATTTGCGCAAAAATATCCAACTGATTGTATGAAATGCCTAAAGCTTTAAAAAGCTTGGGATTAACATCTAGAGATGTTTGAAGTCCTTTTTCATTACCATACTGGATAATTTCTGTAAAAATAGCTACAGTCGCCTGTGCATTATCAGCCACTTCTAACATGGATGTAAAGAGTCGTTGATAACCATATTTCACTGCTAAATCAATATAGGCTTTCATTTCAACCATTGTCGATTTAGACGGATAAATGGATATTCCTAATGTTCCCATAACTAGCTGCCTCCATTAATAAAATACCTTAATTCACTAAGCGAGTTAAGGTATTTAGTGAATTATAGATTGGCTGATTCGGCTACTACAGCTCTTTCTTCAGCTAAAAGTTTATTATCGTAATATTTAATGAATGGGAACCAAATCAAGAATGCAAGTACTACACAGACAATAGCTAAAATAGCTGCTTTAATGTCACCTGAACCAAGGTAAGCCCCTAAACCACCTGGGGTTGGCCATGGTGTTTGGATAATAGCTTTCTTAACAATGTTTAAATCCACAACAATAAAAGCTACAAGGGCAGTCACTACTGGGGATAGTAAAAATGGAATAGCAAGGAAAGGATTATAAACGATTGGAAGTCCAAAAATAAGTGGTTCATTAATGTTAAAGAGTGATGAACCGATTGAAGCACGACCTAACATTTTTAATTGCTCTGACTTAGCAAATAGGGCCATAAAAATACATACCCCTAAAGTTGCACCTGAACCACCAATAGTAACATAAGCATTTGTAAATTCACCAGCAAAGGCAAAGTGGGCACCATTAACATTTTCTGCCATATTTGCTAATAGAATAGGGTTAACAAGTCCCATAACAATGTTAGCACCATGAATACCAACCAGCCATAATGCATGAATCAAAAAGTAAATAACGATAATCCCACCAATGGAATTGGTAATATTTTTAACAAAGCCAAATGGAATAGCGATGACTTTATAAATATCCGTCCCAAACAGGATAAAGATCCCACTGATAAAAATTACCGTTACAGCTACAACAAATGCAGGTATCAAAGCCGTAAATGAGCGAGATACACCTTCTGGTACTGCATCTGGCATTTTAACTACCCAATTTTTAACCACACAAAGTCTATATAATTGCACAGTTAGTACTGCCATCAATATCCCTGTAAAAAGACCTGAGGTTGAAAGACGTGCTAAACTATCTCCACCTACTGACCATCCGTTAATCGTTGTTTCATTAGCTACTAATGCCATAGCCCCTTTAGAGAAAGTAATTTCTGGAATTGTCATAAAGAATGCAAAGACTGAAAGCAGACCCCCATTTATCGGATCAAGATTCAACCCGTCTTCTTCTGCATAAATTTTGGTGTATTCAAATCCAATAACAAAAGCGAAGTAAAGGGTTAAAATTCCCATAGAACACTTATAAGCAATCAGTGTCAGTGCAGCAATTTTATCGAATGAATTTGCCCATAAATCTTGGACAAATGGGAATGGAAAAGCTGTAGGAATAATTCCTAAAACCAAGAATGCTGAACCAACGATTGTAAGGGGAATACTGGCCATCCCTGCGGCCACAATCGCACGCACAGGACGCCATGTGGATACCACTCCCATGGGGCCCATGAGGTACTTCTCTAAAAATTCAAACATTAAACTTACCTCCTCATTTATTGACATTAATAATGTTTGCTAGGTTTAAGTGACGCTAAATAACGATTAATACGAGCATATTGACTATCTTTATTGGCATTAATGCGGTTAATTTTGACTAACATCCAAAATGATAACAAGATGCCTACAGCTAAAAGTGAGCTTATCACCATTCTGCTTGCAAAGCTAGTGTTTAAAAATGGGTATAGAATATAGGATTGTCCTGCAAGAGTCATAACCAGTAAGCAACTATTCACCGCAATAGTTGTTTTAAAGAAAGTTTTAGTAACAGTGGCTTTTTTCTGGTCAGTGCTATACATCTTAAATTGCTCCCATATAGCCAAAAAAGCAAAGATTCCTAATAAGACTGGAATAAAAATGATAGCTGAAGTTTTCGATAGATAAAGCATAATAACCCAATAAAGGTTTGCAAAAAAGAAAAAGGTGACTACATAACGAATCATAAAATACCGAGTATAATACATTGTTTTAAGGGCACTTGTTTGACGTAGGGATTCCATTTTCTCTTTTTCTACTGTCTTCATCTCAAAACTTCCTTTCATCTCATGTAAGACTATTGCATCTTTTTATAGAGTGCTAACATTTCAATAGCAACTTCACGTAATGTCATTGTCGTCATTAAATGATCTTGGGCATGAACCATAATAATTTCAATCTTAATTTCCCTACCCCCAGCATATTCCTGTAAAAGCTTAGTTTGCGCCTTATGAGCTTGTAAAAGATCTTCATTAGCGACGTCTAACAGTTCAGAGGCCTTATCATAGTTCCCTTCTCGCATTTCTGCAAATGCTTCATGAACTACTGTTCTTGAATTCCCGCTATTCAAGATAATTTCAAAAGCAGCCATTTGCAATTCGTCATTTGTCATTATGTTCTCCTATTTTGTATCCAATATTATCTGTTTAAAGCTTTCAAAATCTTGACAGGCAATCAATTTCTCCCTAGTTTGAGTAGATTCTGTTAAACCTACAAGCAATTGAGTCATTTCAGCTAAACCGTCATTTTGATAGATGGACGGTGAAACCAGAAAGACTAATTTTACAGCTTCAAATTCTTCCTCCCAATAAATACCAGTCGGAATAATAGCAACTCCAATTTTTCCCTGTTTGTCAATCGCTTTGATAGGATGTGGTACAGCAATATCTTGGTCAAAGATAACCGTACTCATGGACTCTCGTCTGGCTATCATTTTTTTCATTGACTGGCGATACTGATCATCTCTTTCTGTATCTAATAACGTAATCAACTGCGTTAAGACACTTTCTTTGTCACCTTTTTGACAAACCATAAAATAGTCTTTGGAAAAGTAATTGTCGAAAATCTTGGCATCTGTCATGATTTCCGTATTTTGAGAGCCACGATGGTGTTTACAATCAATTTCAGCTAGCTGATTTTTAATCATTTGAACTTCATCGCTCTTTAAGAAAACACTAACCGTGATAACAGGTACTGGAAAAACCAAATGTGATAAATCAATGGTTGATATCATTAAATCAATTCCCTCTAATCTTTCATCGGTAAGATCATAATAACCAACCAACTTAACAATATTCAAATGTCTCCCTAGTTCATTTTCCAAACGCATGCGAAGCATTTGAGCACTGCCATAACCAGTGGCACAGATAACTAATGTGTTCAATTTATGATATTGGTAAAAACGCTCAATGCTTGCTAACAAGTGCAAGGTCACGTAGGCAATTTCATCATCTGATAACTCAAAATCTTTAAAATAATTCATTTTGCTCATTAAACGACGTGAGCTTAAAAATGTTTCCTTATATTGTCTTTGGATATCATCTAAGAGAGGATTATCCAATCGAACCTTATGACGTAGGCGTTCAAGTAAGACCTCTAAATGCTTTAAAAGCCCTTCAATAAATGTAAAATCTTGACTAAAGCGATAACCATAACGATGATCAAGCTCAGTTGTCGCATCAAGCAAATCTTGCCTCAAACTGATATGATCCAAACTGTCTAAATTTTCAGTATGAAGACTTTCAGATATTAAATGCAAGGCAATATAATTAATCTCTTCATCTGGAAAATCAATTCCTGTTACCTGTTCAAGCCGTCTCAAAATAGTTGTTGCTACTAAAATCTCAATTTTAAATTTCTTCTGATCAATCTTAAGTTGTGAAATCTTAAAGCCATCATTAACCCGTTTAATTGCTAAAGCAATATGAACAATCAAGTTTTGGATTACAAAATCAGATAATTTTAAATAACGACTTCTGCATTCATCTAAAACGATGATGGTCAGCTCCTCAAAGCTTATTGGAAGTTTGAAAAAATCATCACCAATATATTGATGAATATTCTTAAAAAAATAGCCGCTGAAGAAGTAATCCATAATAAAGTGGCGCTTATCGTGCTCAGCACCACTCACATAAACTCCTTTATTGGCGCGACTTTCAATTTTTAAATCGTAATGTGCCAATTCATGACGAATTTTTTTGAAATCCGAAGACAAAGTAGAACGACTAACGTATAATTGATCCATCAAATCTTCAAATAATATTTCCTTTTGCTCAAAAATCAATTTATTTATGATGAAATGATGACGGTCATTAATATCAATATTTTCCGTCCCAACTTGAATGTGATTTTCAGCAACAATATTTAAATAATCAGCTTCATTTTCTAAATCTAACTGATAACCATGTCCTTGTTTCGAGACAATATGCAGTCCTTTTTCTTGTTCGGTAAATGTAATAAGTGATTTAATGTAAGTTCTAACTGTTCGATCAGAACAAGCTAAGTGCTCAGCTAATGTTTTACTGGTAACAAAAGTGCCACGATTTTGATAAAGGTATTGTAAGATAAGTTTTTCTTTCTGGCCCAACATACTGTCTCCTTTTGGAAAATCTCCTATCTTAATTATACAGAATGTTTAATCCGAAAAATAATTAGATGTTTTCTTTAACTAATGCAGCCATTTTTTCAATTCCCATAGGAATAGGAATATAAGCTTGAGGTGGAATTTGGACAATTGCTTTGCCAACCTTCTTTGCTGCCTCAGAAAATTGTTTAAAATGCATTTTTGTTTGAGGACTTACTAAGTATAAGTCGTATTCTGCCGCCGCAATCCTTTTTGCTCCTTCTGGGACACCTACAGCATTCATTTCCACTTCAATTCCCTGTTCAGCAAGCAAGCTTTGAGTTTTTCTAGCAATCAGTGATGATGACATACCTCCGGCACAAATAATTAATGCTTTAGTCATAATATCTGCCTCCTACTTAATATCTTTATGTATAATCCAATTGTATTTGTATACGCTTACAATGACAAGGTCTTCTCTTTCCGTATCAATACGGAAAGAAATAGTCACATCTTTTATACTTTCCATACATAGTCCACAAAAAGCCAAAGTGGATTCTTTTTTTAAGCACTCAACAACTTTCTAAAAGTCGTTGACACTGTAATAAAAAACAACGCTCATCATTATCAAAATAGCTCACTTTTATAATGACTCTCCATTTGAAGCAATAACTTCCCTATACCAGTTAAAGGAGAGTTTTGGTGAACGTTGATAAGTCCCATTTCCCTCATCATCCTTATCAACATAGATAAAGCCATAGCGTTTACGCATTTCACCTGTTCCTGCAGAGACTAAGTCAATACAACCCCAGGGAGTGTAACCCATCAATTCAACGCCATCCTCATCAACTGCTTTAATCATTTCTTTGATATGGGCACCCAGGTATTCAATTCGGTAATCATCATGAACCATGCCATCTTCTTCAAGCTGGTCAATCGCGCCAAAACCATTCTCTACGATAAAGAGTGGTAAATGATACCTATCGGTAAACCAGTTTAGGGAATAACGAAGACCTTCAGGATCAATCTGCCAACCCCACTCCGAAGCTTTGACATAATCGTTTTTTATTAAATCTTCAGTTTCCAAGTAATCATAATGAGGATTGTTTGGTCGATGAGAATCAATAGCAAAGGACATATAGTAAGAAAAGCCTATGTAATCAACTCTGCCTTCACCTAAGTCCTTAGTATCTTCTTCTGTGATGTCAATCTTAATTCCCTTACGGTCCCAATACTTAAGAATATGATTTGGATAATAGCCATGGACGTGAACATCCGTAAAATAATAACGCTTTTGCATAGCTTTTTGTGCCATTAGAATATCTGAAGGCTTACAAGTCGCAGGGTAAATAGGACACATAGCAATCATACAGCCAATTTGGAAATTCGGATTAATCTCATGGCCAATTTTAGTCGCACGTGCACTTGCTACAAGCTCGTAATGCGCTGCTTGGTACATAATGGCTTCACGATCGTCACCCTCTTTATACACAATACCAGAGTTCGTGAATGGGGCAAAATCTTCCATAAAATTCGCTTGATTATTGATTTCATTAAATGTCATCCAATAGTTCACTTTATCTTTATAACGCCTGAAAACCGTTTCTGCAAAACGAACAAAGAAATCAATGACTTTTCGATTAGTAAAACCACCGTACTCTGTTACCAAATGATAGGGCATTTCAAAATGTGACAAGGTAATAACAGGTTCAATACCATATTTCAAACATTCATCAAATAAATCATCGTAGAATTGTAATCCCTCTTCATTTGGTTCTACTTCGTCACCATTTGGAAAAATCCGAGTCCAAGCAATAGAAGTTCTAAAACACTTAAATCCCATTTCAGCAAAAAGTGCAATGTCTTCCTTATAGTGATGATAAAAATCGATAGCTTCATGATTAGGATAGTATTTACCCTCAACAATGCCATCGGTAATTTCACGCGCAATCCCATGCCGGCCTGCTGTCATGACATCTGCAACACTTATGCCCTTTCCTCCTTCTTTCCAAGCACCTTCAAGTTGATGTGCCGCAACAGCACCACCCCATAAAAATAAATCTGGTAATTTTGTCATCAGACGTCCTCCTCTCAGTTCTTATGACCATTCTAGCAAGCGGTTACAAAAATGGGAATGCATTCTTTTTCCTTTATTCAACGGCAAAGCTTATGACATATCAGATTTTTGTTTTCAGAAAGCCATTATGCTATCATTAAGAGTGTAGAAGTTTGGAGGTGGAAAATGGCAGAGGACATCAAAAAAGCCATTAGAGACAATTACACTTTTCGCACAGCGGTACGCGTCTATAATAATCGGAAAATCCCCCAGGAAGATTTAGATCTTATCCTAGATGCTGCTTGGCTAAGCCCTTCCTCAGTTGGTTTAGAAGGCTGGCGTTTTGTTGTTTTGACTAATGAAACCGTTAAAGCTGAGATTAAAGAAGTTGCTTGGGGCGCCCAATACCAACTAGAAACGGCTAGCCACTTTATCTTATTACTAGCAGAACGTAATGCTCGCTACGACAGCGAATCAATGCGCCAGAGTCTGGTGAGAAGAGGCATTACAGAAGAGGAAGCTATCTTAAAACGTTTAAAAACCTATGAAGACTTTCAAAAACGTGATATGAAAATGGCTGATAATCCACGAGCTCTCTTTGATTGGACTGCTAAACAAACCTATATTGCCTTAGGCAACATGATGACAAATGCTGCACTAATAGGAATTGATTCCTGCCCTATTGAAGGTTTTGATTATGACAAGGTTAATAGCATCTTAGCCAAACATGGCATCATCAAGCCTGAACAAGAAGGCATTGCTAGCATGCTATCACTAGGTTATCGCTTACGAGACCCTAAACACCCTCAAAGTCGCAAACCGCGTGAAGAAGTTATTACTTATTTTGACTAAAAAGGAGATTATTATGAAAGCTTTACATACTTGTATTCGTGTCAAAAATCTAGAAGACTCTATCACCTTCTATACTAAGGCCTTCCCTTTTAAGGAAACAAGGCGCAGAGATTTTCCTGATAAACACTTCACACTGGTTTACCTTGCCTTAGAGGGCGAAGACTACGAATTAGAGTTAACCTACAACTATGATCACGAGGCCTATGATTTAGGAAATGGCTATGGTCATATTGCAATTGGATCTGACCAATTCGAAGCTGATTATGAAAAACATGTTCAAGCAGGTTATCCCGTCACAGATATTAAGGGACTAACAGCAACATCAGCACCTTACTATTTCATCCAAGACCCAGATGGTTATAAAATAGAAGTCATTGATATCAATCACAAGTAGGGTCATTAAGCCCCTTTTAACATATAATACAAGATAATAAGAGCTCCCAAATGGGAGCTCTTATTATCTTGTATTAATACTTTTCATAACCCGCCTAATATCACGGTCTTGCTCTTTTCGTTTCAAACTTTCACGTTTATCGTAATCATGTTTCCCTTTAGCAAGGCCAAGTAAAACTTTAGCAAAACCATCTTTCAGGTAAACCTTTAAGGGGATCAATGTCATACCGCTACCTTTTAGTTCATTTCCCAAATGTTGGATTTCCCTTTTTTTAAGTAATAGCTTACGCGTCCTATCTGGATCCTGATTCCAAATATTGCCCTGTTCAAAAGGAGCAATGTGAACATTAACTAGCCAAGCTTCGTTATGCTTGATCTGGGCAAAACCATCCTTTAATTGAATCCGAGCTGCACGAACACTTTTAATTTCTGTACCAGTTAAGACAATTCCTGCTTCAATCGTTTCTACGATGGTATAATCGTGCCTTGCTTTTTTATTTTGTGCTAGCAGATTTCCTTCACCTTTTGCCATAACTAACCTTTCCTTTTTACTTTTTTCTTTGCTACCTTTTTGTAGAAGGGCTTATGAGTTGACGAAGACTTTGCCTGACCTTTTCTAACAGATGAGGTTTTCTTTTTCTTAGCATCTGTTTGGGCTAAAGCTCTGCCTCCTTTTTTACGACGACCAGCTGATGAGGACTGACCTTCTCTTTGATTTCTCTTCTTTGGCTTAGTCAATTTTTCAATAATATCAAAATCACTTGCTTGATATTCAAAATCAATATCACCAGTTTCTTTATCAGCTTTGACTAATTTAACCTGAATCGCTTGACCAACCTTAAATACTTTGCCTGATTTTTCACCTTGTAAAGTCATTGTGCGTTCATTGTAATTATAATACTCTGGCAAGCTCGTCACATGAACCAAACCTTCAATTGTATTTGGTAACTCCACAAAGAGTCCAAATTTAACGACACTAGAGACAATCCCATCAAAGGTTTCACCAATATGTTCTTCCATGTATTCTGCTTTTTTCATTGCTTCTACAATACGTTCTGCATCAATTGCTCGACGTTCTAAACGTGATGATGAAGACGCTAACTCTGGGATAATCATGGCAAAATGATCACGCTTATCTTCAGTTGCTTGGCTGTATTCCCTAATCATCCGATGGACTAATAGGTCAGGATAACGACGAATCGGACTTGTAAAATGCGTATAGTAATCAGCAGCTAATCCATAGTGACCATGATTGGTCTCAGAATAACGCGCTTGTTGCATAGATCTAAGGAGCATCATATTAAGGACCTCAGCTCCAGGTTTACCATCAACTTTAGCCATGAAATCTTGTAAAGCTTCTTGACTAATTTTTGCTGCTGTTCCTTTAATCTGAATTCCAAAAACACTAGCATAATCAATAAATTTTTGTAATTTTTCCGATTTTGGTTCTTCATGAACACGGTAAATAAAGGGATAGTGCCCACGCGCAAAATGCTCAGCTACACACTCATTTGCCACTAGCATAAAGGACTCAATCATTCGCTCAGCTATTCCTCGAGTGCGAACAACAATATCCACAGGCATGCCTTTTTCGTTGACAAGAATCCTCGCTTCCGAAGTATCAAAATTCAGAGCTCCACGCTTAAGGCGCATCGTTTCTAAAATCTTATGAAGTTTGGCCATATGCTCAACGGACTCAGAAATTGCACCATATTCTTGCAAGGTCTCCTCATCACCAGCCAACATGTCATTAACAGCACTGTAAGTCATTCGGAAAGTCGTATTGATGACCGACTGGCAAATATAATGGTTTAAAACCTTACCATTAGAATCAATCTCCATAATGGCTGATTGAGTCAACCGATCTACATTTGGATTTAAAGAGCAAATGCCGTTTGACAAACACTCTGGCAACATTGGGACAACACGATCAGTAACGTATACAGAAGTTCCACGTGCAATAGCTTCTTGGTCTAAAGCAGAGCCTTCAGTCACATAATAGGAGACATCAGCAATGTGAACTCCTAGTTCATAATTACCATTAGCCAAAGGCTTAATATGAATAGCATCATCCAAATCCTTAGCATCGGCGCCGTCAATAGTAAAGGTAATTTCCTTACGTAAATCAACACGGCCTATCAAATCTTTAGCACTCGGTGCCTCGGAAATAGCATTTGCTTCTGCAATAACCGTTTCTGGAAATTCTGAAACAATATCCATTGATTCTAAAACTTCCAAAACATCTATCCCAACATCTCCTTGATGGCCAACAATATCTCGGACATTCGCAATGAAATAATCATGACCCCTAGTTGGATATTTTTCAATATCAACCTTGATGATTTCAGTCCCATCAAGGACGACCGGCTCTTTTTTAATATAAATTTTTTGTTGAACTTTTTGATTTTTTGATTTTATATAGCCTGCATACTTGGGTTTTTCATCATCTAAGATGAATTTACCAACTACTGTTCTTAAGGCACGTTCAATAATGCCAACGACTTTAGCTTCCGCAGCTGTGCCTTTTAGGCGATCTGCTGGTTTTTTAACAACTACTTCTACAAGGTCCCCATCAATAGCATAACCAACATCGTTTTTTCCGATAAACATGTCATCTTCTGTATCGGTCACCTGTAAAAAACCAAATCCTGCTTTATTAGCTCTAAAGATACCCTGAATAGTCATTTCCTTTTTCTTGTCACCTTGTCTACGTAAGGTGATACAACCATCATCAGAAAATCGTAAAAGTCGCTTACTTTCCATCTTAGATATTTCTTTGATAAGGCTAGGAAATTTTTTAGCTCCCGCCATTCCTAAAGAAGCTGCAATATCATTAATATTTGATTTGCCGTGCTCCTTTAAATACATCATAATTTTTTCTTTCATACTACCAAATTTCTATTTTTATATCCCTATTTTCACGGCTTAGTCTCATAAAAAAATGAGCTAGACCAACTCTGTCAAGCTCACTCTCTATTTACTTGATAAAACAGCAAGCACAAGTGCGATAGCTAGCCAGAAAAAGACTAGTACTGCTGTAAAGCGTTGCATAAATGCTTCGAAGCCACGAGCCTTTGTCCGCTCAAACAAAGCTTCTGAACCACTGCTATCAAAAACATTACTGCTTGGGTTTTTCTGAGGTTGCATAAAAATTGCGATTATTAATACAACAGATAAAATAAGCAATACTGTGAGTAGTAAGTTGTACATGTTCATTCCTCCACTATAGTCTCACCCATTCTAACACAATTCATACTAAGTTTCAATATGTAAGGTTACTTTTCTCTCCTTGGGACAATATTTTGGAACCTTAATTTTTTCAGGATGGTTAGTCTTGTTCTTACTGGTCAAATAGTTCTTACTTCCACACTCACTACACTTTAAATTAATTTTAACTCTCACACAATATCCTTAACATATATATATTTTCTAAAGTTGATGGTACACCAAATCAGGTTAATCAAAACAATCATACTAGTTACATAGAAAACAGAACGGTAACCCAATAAAATCGCAACATTAGACCCAATAAAGGGGCCAATAACTTGTCCAATATTCATAAACATTTGGTTAAAAGAGAAGATCCGCGAAATCCCTTCCTTAGGAGTCATACGAGTCAACAAGGCATTAATACTTGGCATCAGAGCTCCCACACCAAAACCATAGGCAAACCGCAGCAAGCCTAGTTGCAAGCTTGTGCTAGCTAAAGCTGTTAAAAAATACATGATGAAACTATAGAGCAAGGCTAACAATAGCATACGATGATTCCCAATTGCATCACCCACTTTTCCCAATATTGAACTGCTAAGTAAACTAGATACCCCCATGGACGACACGATTAAGCCCGAAACAAACATGAGATTTTCAGCTTGCCCAAGATGTCTAATATAAAGCGCTAAAATGGGGGCAACAGACTGAGCTGAGATTTGGATAATCATACTAGTTACAAAGAGGCTAACCATCATTTTAGGATGCTTGATCCGTTTCAAAATAATACCTGTTGGCACCACTTGTGCTTTCTTAACCGGTTCAAAATCTTCCTTAACAAATAAAATGGTCATCATAGTACAGATTAACAAAATAATACCGACCAGTAAGAAGACCAAACGAATCCCAACCATTTCAGCCAAGACACCACCAATTAAGGGACCAATAAGAGTACCAGCCGTAACTCCTGTTGCTAAGGTTCCTAAGGCATAACCTGATTTTTCCCTAGGGACTTGACTAGCAATCAATGCTGTAGAGTTCGGAACATAACCAGCAAAGATACCATTAAGTAACCGCAGCAATATTAACCATTGGACATTTGGAATAAAGGCTAAGCCTCCCATAGTAAAGGTCATCATCAAACTAGCTCGAACCATCATCGGCTTTCGTCCATAGCGGTCCGCTAAACGCCCCCATAGCGGAGCAAAAACAGCCGAAGCCAAGGCAGAAATAGCAACAGCAAGGCCGGCGTACCATTCTACCTGATTTTTGGCCACACCAAGATCTTCAACAAAAAGCGCCATAAAAGGCATGACAAGCGAAAAGCTTGCCCCAGTAAAGAAGGTACCGAGCCAAGCCACTTTCAAATTCTGCTTCCAATTAACAGTTTCTATTACTTTCTCATCAATAAAGCATCACTTCTTTCCCAAATCTACTTGGACCATTATAACATAATTTAAAATAGAAAGAAAAATTTGCTGAGAGGAATCCATTATTTTCTGAGAGAACCCAATAGTCCTCTCACTAATTCCCGACCAATAGTCCTCACAGTAGTACTAATAAAAGCATCTGTAGCCTTTTCTACCACTGACTTACGCGGTCGGCCGACAGGTCGCCGTGCAGCACGATCAGCTGCAGCCTGCTCTTTAGCAGCTTCTTTTGCAACTCTTTCTCGCTCCTTTACTAACTCTGCTTCTTTTGCAGCTGCTTCTTCACCTAAAACCTTTTCTGCCAGTTTTTCATAAGCAGACTCTCGATCAATGCTTCGAGCATACTTACTCTGATAGGGAGAAGCCTGAACTAAGCTCAGCAATTCACCATCTGACATCAGTTCAAAACTACTTTTTGGAGCTATAATATAAGCACGTTCTACAATATTAGGTTGCCCTTTTTCATTAAGAGCTGAAATGAGTGCTTCCCCAACTTCAAGCTCTGTAATCACAGTTGCAACATCTAATTCCGGATTTTGCCTAAAAGTATCGGCAGCAACTCGAACGGCTTTTTGTTCTTTTGGTGTATAGGCACGAAGCGCATGCTGAATGCGGTTCCCTAGTTGAGCTAACACTGTCTCTGGCAAGTCCAAAGGATTTTGTGTCACAAAGAAAATCCCAACACCTTTTGAACGAATAAGACGCACAATTTGTTCTACTTTATCTAAAAAGACCTTTGGTGCATCCTTGAACAGCAAATGCGCCTCATCAAAGAAAAAGACTATTTTGGGTTTTTCAAGGTCGCCTACTTCAGGAAGTAATTCATAAAGTTCAGAAAGCATCCATAGTAAAAAAGTAGTGTAAAGAGTTGGAGAATTAAAAAGTTTAGTGGCGTTAAGAATATTAATAGCCCCTTGACCACTTGCTACATCTAACTGAATAAAATCAGCCAAATCAAGAGCAGGCTCACCAAAGAAAAGATTTGCTCCTTCCTGCTCCAAAGTCACTAACTGCCGTTGAATAGCACCAACTGATTGTTTAGCTATATTACCATATTTTCCTGAATAATCACTCGCATGATCCGCTACTTCTTTTAAAATAGCTTGTAAATCTTTTAAATCAATCAATAACCACCCGCAGTCATCAGCAATTTTAAAGATAATAGTTAATACACCTGTCTGTGTATCATTCAAATTCATAAGACGAGCTAACATCAAAGGTCCCATCTCAGAAATGGTTGTTCGAACGGGTAATCCCTTCTCACCAAAAACATCCCAAAGACGTACTGGAAAAGCTTGCGGCTGATAGTCCCCAATCTCAAGTTTATCTAGTCTTTTTTGTAATTGATCATTGACTTGACCAGCTTTAGCTAAATTGCTTAAATCACCTTTAATGTCAGCAAGAAAAACCGGCACCCCTGCCAAACTTAATTGTTCCGCTAAAACTTTTAAAGTAACCGTTTTCCCTGTACCAGTTGCGCCAGCAATCAAACCGTGTCGATTTAACATATTTAATTGCAATTCAATAGGCCTTTTCCCCTTTGCAATTGTTAGTGTTGCCATGTCCACCTCTTTCTCCCCTTCAAACCAATTAAGGACCATAGTGACTTCTTATTATTCCAATTATAACATAAAATCATGTTAATCTATCTTAGCCACTTCCTAACAAATACCTTAAAAATAAACTGGTGACGGCATAAAATAATAATAGTGACTAGAAAAACAATATACCTTAGACTAATTAGTGCACTTAAATCCAATAGTGCAAGCAGCAAAACTAACAGCATAACATTAGTCATTAATCAAACACTCTGTAACTAAACCAAAGTACAAAACCAATACCACTCCCTAGTCAAAAGATGGCTGGTCAAAGAACTTTTGGCTGAGCCAAGTCTTTAAGAGCATCTGAAAGCTGTATTTTCAGGTCATCAAGGGACCCACTATTATCAAAAACCCTATCTGCAAATGCTCTCTTCTCTTCTAAAGGCATTTGACTGGCTAGACGTTGAAGAGCCTCTTCTTCAGAATACTGGTTTCGAGCCATTAATCGTGTTAATTGAATATCCTTAGGGACATAGACCAACCAAATAGCATCAAACCAATCTTGATAGTCCAATTCAATAAGAAGAGGAATGTCCATAAAGAAAATATTTTCTGTCTTCATTAATTGCTGGCGCAGCCTTGCCAATTCCTCATGAATAATCGGGTTTTGAATCTTAGCCGAAAGTTCCTTATTTTCTTGACTGGAGAAAATTATCTCAGATAACTTAGGACGATCCAACTGACCATCTACATTAAGAATGTCAACACCAAAAGTCGCCACCAGAGCATCATACAATAGTCCCCCCTTTTTTTGCAAGGTATGGACCACCTGGTCAGCATCAACCACTTGATAGCCAGCTTCACGAATACCATTAACCAGAGTGGACTTACCCGAGGCAATCCCACCTGTAATACCAATAATATAGGTCATAATTTCTGACACTTAGGACAATAATGTGTCCCCCTTCCACCCACTTTTAGTTTCAAGATAGCCGACCCACACCTTGGACAAGGTTTACCAGTTTGGCCATAGACCTGCAAATAGTCTTGCATAGAACCATCCATACCTAACGTATTTTGATAAGTTCGAATGGTTGACCCACCTTTATCTATAGCAAAAGCCAAAATAGCAACGGTCTGGTCGTGGATTCTCTTAATTTCAGCCTTTTTCAAATCTGCTGCAAGCCGTAAAGGATGAACCTTAGCCGCCCAAAGAACCTCGTCCACATAAATATTGCCTAAACCTGCCACCACCTTTTGCTCCAAGAGTAAAGGTTTTATCGACTTCTTGGATAATCGCAGAGCAGTCTCAAATATCTTCAGTTTAAACTCATTTTTTGTCGGCTCAGGACCAAGCTTCCTCTGACTGAAGTACAAATCAAGCCCATCTCGAGCAATCAGTTCAAGGGTGCCGAATTTACGCACATCCTGATAAACCAATGTTGACCCATCCCTAAAATGGAAAAAGACATGGAAATGTTTATTTTCAGGAACAGCGCCCTCAAAAAGCAAGTATTTCCCCTCCATACGTAAATGAGAAATCATCAGTAAATCACTGAAACGGAAAATCAGGTACTTGCCACGCCGACCAATTGAAAGAATTTCTTGACCCGCCAAATCACCGGCAAAAGTTTCAGGATTGGAAACAATCATCTTAGGCACTTTTACAGTAACTGACTCAATACACTTACCAACAACTAACTTTTCTAAACCGCGACGAACCGTTTCAACCTCTGGTAATTCAGGCATGATTCCTCCTTAATCAAGTCATTATTTTTTTGATCCAAAATTTGAATAACAAACTTTGTTTCTTTATACATTAATTTCAATCATTATAGGATTACCCTGAATGATATCACTATATTTATTATAACACGACAAAAGGAGAGCTGAAAAATGAAAAAAAGCAAGCCCCATTTAGTGATGACTTGCCTGATTTTTGTGAAATAAAATATCTATTAATAACCATAGCGGATATTGGAAACAGCTCGTAATTGCTTCAAATAGTCAGATTCTTGTGGAGTTACGGTTATCTTACCTTCTTTGAGAACAGAAGCAAGTTCAACATTTATCCGACTGATAATTAATGGTACCGAAGTCCCATTTGATTGAAGTTCATCTTGGTATTGATGAAGAACTTTAATAAAATGCTGACTTTGATTATATCCTTGAGCATGCGAAGCTATCAACAAATCAAGAATTCTCACTGCTTCTTTTTTTCTATTTTTACCACCTGAAAACCATTTTAAAGCTGACAAAAGCTACTCCTTTTTTTACTTTTTTTTTTAAGATATAGAAGTCATTTCCCAAAATCTTTTTTTCATAAATCGATTAATCACTATTCTATTAATTAGACAAAATCCACCACAAGCATTTTTTACTCTTTCATCTGAATATTATTCATACTTAAGATGAATCCTATGGAATAAAAAACAAAAATGATAGGAATATAGAATAATAAATTTAAGGCACTAGACCCCTTCCAAATTTTATAAATCAAAAAAATAATGTAGAAAACTGAGAAATATTTTGTTTGTCTAATAAAGGTTGAAAACTTGTTTAGACTTGCCATAAATGAAAGATGTCTATGATCTTTAGGTCTGGATAATAGAAAGCAGACTAATTCAAAAGTGACAGCACTAATAATTAATTTCCTAATTGTCCAAGAATCTATTTTTAATACATGTCCAAAGATAACTGTTATGATTGTTGTCAAACAAATTGGAAGTAAAACTTTTAGTTTCACAATTTTCTACCTGATAATGCCATATGACCCTAAGCCACGCGCAATATTTTTTTGTAATTCATTATAGGAACATATTTTTTTATAAAACTCATTGACGGGTATACTCATTACTTCTTTTGAAGATAAATTTTTGACAGCTAATTGTCTTAGGTCGTTGGATAAATTCATCACATTATTTTCTATATGCTGAGACTTTTCAATATTATTTTTATATGTTATTAAAAGTTGTCTTTCTTCTTCTTTAACAGCTGGATTAAGAATTAAATTTGTTACTTCAATCAACAAATCATTTTTTGTTATTTTCATAAAATTAGCCTCTATATTTGGGATTAAAATATCCTCCACCGAGTGGCGAAATCCAGCCATTAACGACCACATCCTTTGTTGCTTCAAAATTACTTTTTGTTACAATATATCCCCACTCACCATTAGGATATCTACAGGCATACCCATTCGATCCGGGATACACATATTTACAAGTTCCTTTAGCCCTCGAATCAAAGACAAATATTCATTTGAAATTTGAGAAGCCTGTTCTAATAGTTGTTTAGTCATTTGGTTCACCTCCATTATATTTTTTATCACGAGACAAATACAATATAACATTAGTCATTTGTTATTCTATTTATTTTTCTTTAAAAGTCAACATATTGCTTAAACGGTATAATTAGACCGCTTGAAAATTTTATTTAGGTAATATGATGTGACTCTGATGAAGTTTCAATAAATAAAATTTTTTCAAATGGAATTTGTAGGATATCATTTTGACCTAATTCAATATCTAGAAAAAATAATTGATGATTTCCTTTTTCTTTCACAGTATTTATTAAATCTTCTGGTTGTTCAAAAGATTTAACGTTATCATTTTGCCGATTTTTTTGTGAAAGTATTTGTTTTATCAATTTCTCAAGGTAGACTTGTTGACTTAAATCGTCTTCCAGTATATAAATATTCACCTAATAGTCCAATGCTTATATTATTTTCAATAATAACAGATGGTATTACTCAGTTCTTGAAAGTTATTATTATCAATTATATATTTTAAGTTAATCTCAATCAATTTATTGTCATTTTTTAATTTATTACAAAATTTGTATTTATCATATTTTGTTGAATCTAGTCAAAATTCACTCTTTCGTTTATTTTTAGTTTACAAAAAGCACAAGCTTCTTGCTGTACGTCTCCTTATCTTTACTCTCCTAATTTAAAAGTATCGTCAAAATATACCTTCAACTGCACTCTGTGTTTCTACGATAAGTTTTCTAGAGAATCAATATTATTTGTTGAAAAGATTTTTAATTTTAGAGCCTCTTTATTACTAAAACCGGTAAGAAAGAGGCTTAAAATTTCTCCTAGCATTTTTTCACGCATCAAAGATTAATCTCTATTAAGTATTTTTCCTTCCTGAACATGTATGATGGTGTCACATAAATCATCAATATCATTTTTATAATGAGAGGTCATAATCACAAAACCTTTTTCTCTTTGTCTCCTTATGAGCTCCTTTGTTATTTCGACACTTCTGATATCTAGTGCATTCATTGGTTCATCTAGAATTAATATTCTAGGATAATCCATAAAAGCTTGTATTAAAAGCATTTTCTTGCGTGTTCCTAAGGAAAGATGTTTATAAAGGGTCTTCTTAAATTTTTCAATTTCATAAAGGTTTATCCAGTAATCTAAATCAATTCTCTGTCTGTTACAACAAATTTTTTTTATCACATTTAAATTTTCTTCGAGTGTTAAATGGTTGAGAAAATCTTGGTTACCAAGTACAATTCCTGCATTAACTATTGTCGAATGACTTTGCCCTATTTTAATTCCATCTTGAATAACAGTTCCTCTGTCTAAGCTTGTAAAACCAGATAATACTCGCAATAACATAGTCTTTCCAGATCCATTTATACCAACTAATCCATAGACATGATGCTGGTCAAACTTCAAAGAAATATTAGTTAAGAGTTCAGTATTCCCCTTATATTTATAGCCATTTATTATCTCTAGCACTAGTTAGCCTCCTCAGATATAAAGTAAGTAAGTATAATAAAACAAGAAATCCAATGACATAAAATAGATGATTAATAAAATAATATCTGAATAGAATTGCTAAACAACTTAAAAAAATGGAAAGTAGCTCCTCAGATACGAAATATAAAATCAAAAAATAAGATATTATGTCAGCAATAAACCAAGCAATCAGGAAAAAAAGAAATTCCCAATTGAAAAATTGACATTTCAGTAGCAATAAGACGTAAACAATTCCTGAAAAAAGTAGTAAATATTCTTTACAATAGGTAATAGTTAATAATTTTATTAAAGAAAGTCGATAGTCTAATTTAGATTTTGAATGAATCTCTAGAATTTGCTTAAATCCTTTACAAATTTCAGGAATTAAAGAATAACTATCCAAGAAACTTATTAAGGACAAGCCAAGCACCATGATAATTCTCATAAAACTAAGCGACTGCCCTTTTATAATGATAAAGGGATTCAACAATTGACTCTCTACCATTTGAGTTGTACTTTGAATGGACAAATCATTATAATGCGTCAGTAGCAAAAAAATAATCCACCAGTTGACAATTGTTTTGCAAAATAAGTAAATATAGTTATAATATTTCATTTGGATTTTTATATTTTAAAAACAGTAAGCAACAAATACATGGTAAATAGGAAGCAATTAATTGCCAGAGATTTATATTCCCATAAGAAGTTATCATTAAATGAGACATTGGAACCAAATAAAAGGGGAGAATACTGTATAAAATAGGTGCGGTAGCCCATAAAAATAATAAGAAGGCCAATGTAGCTTTTAAGAAATGATTATAACTATCAATCATCTTAAATAACAGATAGGTTTCTGAATAAATTGCTAAGCATTTTACCATTGCATAATAGAAAAGATAATGCCAAGTACTATTTGAGAAGAATTGTAAGAGTGATCCTCTTTGGAAATAATAGACTAAACTGTGGGAACCAAAACGCCCCACGGCTCCAGCAATCACACTAATAAGAATCAAAATTAACAAAAATAATAGACAATTAATTAATGAGAGCTGTTTTTTCAATTTATTGATAGCATCATAATAATCTGTGCTCCTACCTAGATAAAAACGACAATAATTAGATTTTGTCTTATCATAAATGGAACCTAGGATGACAATTTGCAAAGGTAAGATAAAAGATTGAAAAAAATTATATTCGAAAAGACTGTTATTTAATGATAATAACCCATAAAATAATTTTAGTTTGACTGATTCTCCTTGAATTTGAGCAATATCAGCAGCACTATCATCAAAAAATACCATATGAGAAATCGCTTGATGATAAATTAAGATGACAAATAGTAAGCAAAGTAAAATATAGCCTTTTTTAGAGGGTAATAATTTTAACGGAAGCATTTTTTCTCCTTCAATTGTGGGAATAACAAACAAATATTTTTTCTTTAAGCGATTTTATTTTGAATCTGGAGACCAACTACCATCAATAAAGAATCCTTTATCCCAAAAGTTTTCTCTAGCTAAGTTCATGTTATAAATATAATTTCTTTTGGCATTATTGGTATAGAATCCTCTTTGACCGGTCCAAGTCATATCAATATCACTTCTTCTCACACCTTGAGAATTTGCAAGGTAATGTTTTACTCTAATTTGGGGATTTTTCGATGCTAAATTGACGACATAGTAGCTATCATTCATTTTTTGCAAATAACCTGTTCCTGTAAAACTGGGCGTAATTCGAAAATGTGATAGGTTACCAATCTGTCTTGCACCTGCAAAGACATTTGTTGTTGAAATAAAAATGCTAACTAATAATATAAACATACTTGTTTTTCGTTTACTCATTCTCAACCTCATTTCTGTTATTTTTGTTGTTCCCTATCTATATATTCGATATTTTTTTAATTAAATTAGCACTTTATCATTTAAATGAGTAAACACTATTCTACCATGAATCCATAGTTTTGCCTATAAGTCAATAATTGCCTAATTTTAACCAAAACAAAAGAAAACACAGCTCATTAGCTGTGCGTCTTTGTATCTTTCCACCTAGTATACCCCTCTCTTCAAAAAATTCTCTTAGATACGTGTCAACCGAACTCTCTTCCAACTCCATAGCACCACCTGCGATTGCCCAAGTCTTTTTGTCTCTTCTCAGTTGGAGTAATATGTCCCCCTTGTCATTTGCAAGGATACCACCAGAAAAAGTCATGATCACTTTGTCATAGCCGACTTTTGAGTGCAGATAGGGTATATAATCTTTTTTTCATTTTTGCTCCTAAATTAAAAATACCTCTAAGCAAACTTTACTTAGAGATAAATTCTTTTTTCCATTAGACATTTAATGCTATATCCTATTACTACCCGTGGTGCTAGTTAATAAAACTTAGATTATAGGCCAAAATGCTTTGTTCTAACCACAATTCAATTCCTTTTAAACTCCTCGCCAACGGTCTTTCGATATCAAAGTGCGCGCAAAGGACAGAAAATCTTGTTTCAATGGTTCGTCGTTGAGGCATCAACTTCCAATGATTGTGGTGGTATGTACCATCCATATTCTGTCGCAATGGGGTCCAAAAACAATAGCCTTTCTGAGCTAGTTTCTGTTTTAATGGCTTACTTAAGTAACCTAGGTCTTCTAAAATATAAGGGAATGAACTGCCCTCTATCAATTCTTCTGCCACTTGACTGTCGTGAACCGAAGCAGAAGTGACAACATAATTGATAATAAAGCTGGACAGAGTGACTAACAGGTGTACTTTAAATCCATAAAACCACATTTTCTTAGAAGGATTATAGGAAATATCGGCTTGTCCTTGTAATACCTTTGCCTTTCCATTTCTAGCTGGTAGATAAAGTGGAAGCGGAAAACTGTCTATAATAGCTATGTCATCATTGAGAAACTGCTGATTCATCCACTGTTGAATCATTTTTAGCAGAGGAATGAGGTAGCGGGCTCTACGATAAAAGCGAGTTCGTCCCAGACCAGTATCCCCAATAAACAGTTGACACATCCGATAGAATCTTCGCTGCGACTTAATCCAGGACTAGAAGAGTCAAAACTGACAGGTCTGAAACCTTACAAGATTTAATATTTCGACATTTGAGAAGAACAGTTGGAGCACATTCATGATAACACTGAGAGCAGATTTGCTTTAATTGTTTCATGCTATATTGCAAGTAATGTGGCTTAGAGTTATAGTGTAAGTGGTTCATTTGGTTGATTCCTGTCAGTTTGGTCACTTACAGTATAAACCATTTGAACTTTTTTGTTAGTGATTAGCAACTAGCACCACGGGTATTAAGTTATAAAAACAAGAGGTGAGCTCCTCTAGTCTTTAACAAGAGACTCACTCTTTCACTTCATGCAAACCTTTTATAATTTGGCGTGTAATGTGGCGCATCTGACCAGGACTATCTTTGCACCCTTTTTCAACCCAAGCTTGTAATAAATGAAACATGCCCCCCATGACATAGGCTTGCTGGTAACTATTTTTAAACTGACGCTTTTGCACCAAAGGAGAGCCTGTAATATGATTGGCCCAAGAGCTGTAAACCAAGGAGAAAAGCTGGTTACGCCACAATATCTGTAAAAAGCGCTTTTCTTTCTCCCAAAAAGTAAAAAAATGTTCTACAAAATCACCAAAACTGGGATTATCTAAACCCGCTAAAGAAGTAAATAAATAAAGTGCCAACTGCTCTGCTTCTTCTCTTAAAATATCTTCTGGCCCTAAATAATGACGGTAAAAAGTACGTCTAGCATAGCCTGCCTTTTCAGATAAATGACTGACTCTAATCTGATCTAGCGTCTGCTTCTCTAGTAATTGAAATAAGGCCTGTCTAAAACTATCCTTAGTTTCTCTAATTTGATGCTTCCTTCTACCTTCTCTATCTGTCACAATTTTTCTCCTTTGTGCCTTTTAGTTCATCTACTATTGCGATATTTATTACTTTAGTATATCATAATCTTCGTTAAAATATGTCACACATCATAAATGGAGAACATCATGAAAAATTTTTTGATTCGACAATGGTATAACATTTCTGTTTATGTTGCTGGCTTTTTGGGCTTGGTCCTAGCAGTCGGTAACTGGTCGCTGGAGGGTAAATTGATTCTGGCTTCAACCATTTTCATCTTCCTGCATTTTTTCGAAGAGTTTGGTTTTCCGGGTGGCTTTCCTTGGGTAGCCATCAAGGTGGAGCTCAAGCTGGAAGAAGATGACGCGACAAAGTGGGAACTCAACAGCCTGTCCTCTTGGTTTGGTAACTGGTGGTTTGCCCTAGCGGTTTACATCCTGGCCCTCTTGCTTCCAGGTGTCAAATTCTTGACCTTGGCGGTCTTCCTTTTTGCTTTTGCAGAATTGCTCATGCACGGGATTTTCTTCCCAGTCTCTCTCAAAAAATCTACAACCCTGGTCTTGCAACGACTGTTATTGGTCTAGTACCTCTGTCCCTTGTCTTTTTCAGCCAGACCAGTCTCAGCTTTACTTGGCTAGACTTTCTCTTAGCTATCGTCTGGATTGGCTTTAACTACTGGTTCGCCTTTCAGTCCCCAATCTATAAGGCCTTGGGCAAACAATCTGACCGCTATGCTTTTTCCAAAGAAGAAGTCTACCGCGCTAAACCCTATATGAAATAAGGAGAAAACCATGAACTTTATGCGAAATTATTGGCAATATGTCACTCTTACTATGCTGATTGGCTTGGGCATCTATATGTTGATGTCTGGAAATGCCGACTTGACTTTCCTGCAAGCCTTTATGGTTTATAACTTTATGGCCCTTTTGGCCCACCAGTGTGAAGAGTATATCTTCCCTGGCGGTGCGGGCGTAGTTATCAACCGCGGGACCTATAAGGAAGTGGATAATTTTAGACGCTATCCAGGTAACACCCAGTCTTCTTTGATTGTCAACTACTCAGCCTATATCGCCTACATCCTTGGGATTTTCAATCCAAACTGGATTTGGCTGGGTATCGGGCTCATGTTCTTTAACCTCATGCAGTTCCCAGGTCACGTTATCGCCAACAACAAGGCCCTCAATAGCTGGTACAATGCTGGTATGGCCACAACTCTGGTCCTCTTTACACCGATGAGCCTCTATTATTTCTACTATATTGTCAACCAAGAGATGGTCAGTGGTTGGGATTGGCTCTTTGGTCTTCTAGCTTTCATCGCTATGGTAGCCTTAACCGTCATTCTCCCTGTTCAAAAATTGAAAAATCCAGAATCTCCTTATGTCTGGCCTGAAATCCAAGTCCAACGCTTTGATAGGACTATGAAATGGGCTGGAAGAAAGTCATAACCACCCGTGAAAACGGGTGGTTTGTACACCGGCTGGAAGCCGTTTCCCTCCAGCGACGCCTAAAGGCGTTCGCTGAAGACGTTTAGGTTAGTGCTTTTATTACTTGACTAATGCCCGTAACAACGGGCTTTTATCGTATTCTGAATCCGCCATCTGAAAATGGGTCTTCATATTCTTTTACACTCAAGAATCGAGTACAATGTCATCTTTCCTACTCGCTTTCTAAATTCAAAGCTCGTGAATAAATCATCCACTGGATAATTTATTTGCTCTCGAATATAGACGCAACAGTTTTTTCGTTTAATCCGACTGTACTGACGGAATAACCCCTTGCCCAAAACTTTCGATTTCCATACTTAACCCCTGGTGCTAGTTAATTTCAAACTACAATAAAAAGCCCAAATGGACTATACTGTAAGTGACGAAACATACAGGGGGTTAGTCCACATGAGCCACTTACAGTAGACTGCTAAATCTCATCATTTGCAATGGAATTTACGCCAATTATCTCAAATTTGCCATCACTTCTACCAAAATTATTGCCCAGATTCCTTCAAACATCGGCGTAATGTTGGCTTAGTCAAAGTTTCAGATGAATCGCTCCTTGTCTTGCTTTTGTTACAAGCTGAACTAGGTATGACATCACAACGCCATTTCTACACCATCAGCCACCCCTTTCCTTGTGGTCGGTTACTAGAAAGAAGTCGTTTCAATCGTCGGTCTAGATAATTGATTTGGCTAGTCCAATTAATCCGAAAGGCTATGAGTGACATGCTTCCATCTGATAGAGTTGCCATTTTTAAAGGATTAGCCGATATTGGCTACAACGCCTCTAAACTTCTTTGGTTCTACGGTTTCAAGGTTCATATGCTGGTGACCTTATCTGGTTACATTCTGAACTATGTTGTCACACCAGCCTCTGTCCATGATATCAAGGTGGCTCATGAACTATTAGAAGGGTGTAAGCAATCAATTATCCTAGGTAATTTAGGCTACCTAAGCAGTGAACTTAAAAAGAACCTAGAACAGGAAGGTTACCATCTGTGGACGCCATTGCGACGAAACATGGCAGGGGCTAAAGAACATAACAATTGGAAAGTGATGGCCATGAGACGAACTATCGAAACACGTTTTTCTGAGCTATGTGGTCTCTTTGACATCGAACATACATTAGCTAGAGGGCTAAATGGACTACAGTTACGAATGGAACAAATTGTTCTGGCTCATAATTTACGATATTTTGAAATTAACTAGCACCAGGGGTTATTACTGTATTTCTAGTCTCATTCTCAGTACTCCTTCTGATTATAACCAAAGTCGGCTAGGTCAAGTTTTTTGTCACGCCAATTCTTTTTGACCTTAACCCAAGTTTCTAAGTAGACTTTATCTCCTAACATGAGTTCGATGTCACGGCGGGCCATTTTACCGATTTTCTTGAGCATAGCTCCTTGTTTACCGATGATAATCCCTTTTTGGCTATCACGTTCAACCATGATAGTTGCTCGAATATGAACTTTGTCGCTATCCTCGTCACGTTTCATGGATTCTATCACTACTGCAACGGAATGAGGAATCTCCTGTTGTGTTAAGTGTAACACTTTTTCACGAATCATTTCTGAGACCAAGAATCGTTCTGGGTGGTCTGTGATTTGATCAGCTGGGAAATATTGGAAGCCCTCTTCTAAATTATCTGTCAATAATGACATGAGGGTTGGAATGTTGTTTCCTTCCAAAGCTGATATCGGTACAATTTCCTTGAAATCCATTTGACTTCTAAAGTCGTCAATTTGTTCTAAGAGTTGATCTGGATGGACTTTGTCAATTTTATTAATAACAAGAATAACTGGGATCTTAGCATTTCGAAGGCGTTCCATAATCATGTCATCACCCTTACCACGCTTTTCATCTGCTGGAACCATGAAAAGAACAGTATCTACTTCTCTTAAGGTACTATATGCTGACTCAACCATGAAATCGCCTAAAGCTGTTTTAGGTTTATGAATTCCTGGGGTGTCAATGAAAACAATCTGTTCTTGCTCGGTTGTATAGATACCCATAATTTTATTACGGGTTGTTTGCGCCTTATCACTCATGATGGCGATTTTCTGGCCCATAACATGGTTTAAAAAGGTTGATTTACCGACATTTGGTCGGCCTAATATGGCTACGAAGCCTGATTTGAATGACATATATTCTCCGTTTTCTGATAATTAAAAGATGAGTTCCCAGATTTTAGGTGCGAAAATGATAATTCCTGTAACGACAGCATATAATGACATCACTAAAACAGCTCCTGCTGCCATATCTTTTGCTTTCTTAGCCAACATAGAAAAGTGATACTCACTCGCTAAATCCACTACGTTTTCCACAGCAGAGTTAACAATTTCCAATGCAATGACTAAGAAGATAGCTAGAAAAAGAAATAACCATTCAATAGCTGAAATCCTTAGTAAGATACCAGCAATTATTGCTGCGATAGCAGATAGCAGATGACTTTTTAAATTACGTTCTTCTTTAATGGCTGTCACTATCCCTGTTAAAGCAAACTCTAAGCTAGAGGTGACAGTTCTATTTTTCCATTTACGTTGGGATTTATTGTCGTGTAAGGCCATAAGCAGTCAAAATCTCTTCCTGTAGTGTGAACATTTCTTTTTCTTCTTCTGGCGTGTAATGGTCGTAACCATTAATATGTAAGAATCCATGAACAGCAAGAAAACCCATTTCTCTTTCAAAGGAATGACCATATTCTTGCGCTTGTTCTCTAGCCTTATCTACCGAAATGAAAAGTTCTCCGATGTAGGCGTCAAATTCTGCCAGCATCTCTGCCAAGTCTGGATTGTTTTCTAGGTCACTTTCTTCGAAAAGAATAGGCCTTTCAGGTTTATATTCTAAGGAAATCACGTCTGTGGGACGATCTGTATCGCGGTACTCCAAATTGAGCTCATGGCTTCGTTCAGTAGTGACAAAGGTTACAGACATTTCTTTTTCAGATTTACCCGTTTTTTTAGCGGCGAAGTTAAGCAAATCTTTTGTTTGCTCCATAATCTCTTGCGAAACAAGGCCTGTCTCGTCAATCATCTCGATATACATAGGTTCTTCTTTCAATTGCTTTTATCAGTTCATTATACCATAAGAAAAAAGAAATGGGGAGTATTGCTACTATTAAGGATTCTGAGAATTTTATTTAAGAAGTTTAGCTACTCTCGCTTGGAGGGCTGGTATGACTTCTTCTTCAAACCAAGGGTTCTTCTTTAACCAAAGCTGGTTTCGTGGCGAAGGATGAACTAAAGGGAAAAATCTAGGCAGATAATCTTGATAAGCTTTGACCGTTTCTGTCAGAGTTTTCTTTTTTGCCTTTCCTAAATAGTAGGCCTGGGCATATTGTCCTACTAAAATGATGAGTTCAACAGTTGGTAAAAGATCAAGTAAGGGCTGGTGCCACTTGTCTGCAAAGCCCTTACGAGGAGGCAAATCACCGCCTTTGCCTTTACCGGGATAATAAAAATCCATGGGTAAAATAGCAAACTTACCAGAATGATAAAAGGTGTCGCTATCTACATCCAACCACTGCCTAAGCTTTACACCACTACGGTCATTCCAAAAAAGTTTGGTCTTTTGAGCAATTATTCCCGGTGCTTGACCAACAATAACTATTTTAGCTGATGATGGGGCGTCATAGAGGGGTTCGATTCCTTCTTCTGTAAACTTCTGGTTATCTGCATCTGCCATTATAGCTTCAAATATCTTATCCATAACTTTTCCTTTCACAAAAAGCCCTTCCAAAGAAGAGCCTCTTTTAGTTGTCAATATCCTGATCAGACAATTCTCCAATCACCTGGTAACGAGTCAAACCTGATGTTTGCTCCATCTCTACCTGACTTTCCTTTTGAGAATTGCTAGCGCTAGCTGGGAGTTCAACACTAGCTTCGCTTTCATAGGCTTTGATAATATCCGCAACAACTGGATGACGCACCACATCAGTAGCTGAAAAATACACAAAATCAATAGCTTTGATCTGTGTTAACTTGTGACAAGCATCAATTAAACCAGACTTAACATTTTTAGGTAAATCAATTTGACTCCTATCACCATTAACAATCATTTTAGAATTAAAACCTAATCGGGTTAGGAACATTTTCATCTGCATAACTGTGGTATTTTGTGCTTCATCCAAAATAACAAAAGCGTCATCTAGGGTTCGTCCACGCATATAGGCAAGGGGAGCAATCTCAATAATCTCCCTTTCCATCATTCGACCTGTCTGTTCTTTTCCTAAAATCTGGTAGAGGGCGTCATAGACTGGTCTCAAATAAGGGTCTACTTTTTCTTTCAAGTCACCCGGTAAAAAACCTAGACTCTCTCCTGCCTCAACTGCTGGACGAGTTAGAATAATGCGCTTGACCTGTCCACGTTTCAAAGCATTCACAGCAAGTGTAACAGCCAAGAAGGTTTTCCCCGTACCAGCCGGACCAATCCCAAAAACAACATCATGCTTTTTAACACTTTCTACATAGCATTTTTGACCAAGTGTTTTGACACGAATTGGTTTGCCACTGTTGTCCTTAATGATTTCTTCCTCATATAAAGCAACAAATTTGTCAATAGTTCCTTTTTCAGCCATTGATAAAGCCGTCACAACATCAGAAGTATTAACGATCATTCCTCTGTTAACGAGAACTAGCAACGCTTGAATGGTTAAACGGGCTAATTCAACCGCCCCTTGATCATCACCAACTATCTGGACACGTTCTGTTCGCGCATGAATAATAACTTCTAAATGATTTTCAATTAATTTTAAATGGCGCTCATTACTGCCAAAAAGTGATAAAACGTCATCAGGGTGATTTAAAGCAATCTCAACTGAATATTCTTGCAAAGGTGTCTTCCTTTTCTTACATGTTATAGTCTCATTATAACAAAAAATAGATTCAAAAGGGAAACTAGACTGCTAAGAAGCCTATAAAAAAGAAAAGGGCTAAGACCTCTTTGCAACGATAAATTTATTCGTTTCTAATAAAACACTTACCTTATCTGGAAAAACTCCCATATTTTTTACTTTAAATACTTAATAAGATAAGGAGAAAACCGGATTAACTCCACGTTTCTACTAAAAAGATGAGTTTAACCAATGAACTGACTTCTTAATATATAAAATGAAAAAATATAACATTTTAATAATTATTGACAAAATTTTAATTTTATGATAAAGTATATAATTGTTATAACAGAAAAGTTAGACTATCGGTGGTTTTTAAACTATATTAAAATTTCGGAGAACTATTATGAATATCTACGAAAAAGAAAATGCAGAAAAATTTTCCCACTTTCTTAAACGTCAAAAAGTTGTTTTTTTAATTGCATTTTTTGGATATGTATGTGCCTACCTGGTTCGTAATAATTTCAAATTAATGTCTCATTCTATTATGATTTCTAACGGTTGGGATAAAGCACAAATTGCAACACTATTATCTTGCTTAACAGTCTCATATGGCTTAGCAAAATTTTACATGGGAGCTTTAGGTGACCGTGTCAGCTTACGAAAGCTCTTTGCTACGAGCCTTGCTGCAAGCGCTATCATATGTATTATTATTGGATTTTTCCATAAATCTATGCTACTCCTAGGGATTCTTTTATTCTTGTGTGGAGTTGTTCAAGGAGCTTTAGCTCCTGCCTCTCAAGCTATGATTGCCAACTTTTTCCCTAATAAAACGAGAGGAGGGGCTATCGCTGGCTGGAATATTTCTCAAAATGCCGGGTCTGCCCTACTTCCGTTAACCATTGCTTTCTTTACGAGTGCCGGTTTGGTTGTCCCAGCTAAGGGAAATATTCTTTTGGCCTTCTTAATTCCTGGACTTTTTGTTTTAGGATTTGCAGCTATTTGTTGGAAATATGGAGGGGATAATCCTGAATCAGAAGGATTAGACTCTTTGAGAACAATGTTTGGTGAAGGTGGAGAGTCTAATGTTGCCACAGAAGAAGAGAAAAATACTCTAAGCTACTGGCAATTAATCTGGAAGTATGTCTTCTGCAATCCGGCCCTATTACTTGTAGCAGCTGTTAATGTTGCACTTTATTTTGTGCGGTTTGGGATCGAAGATTGGATGCCAATTTACTTAAGTGAAGTTGCTCAGTTGCCAGAGGCTAAAATCCATTTAGCTATTTCCATTTTAGAATGGGTGGCAATACCAGGCTCACTATTATTTGCTTGGCTAGCCGTCAAATATCCTAATAAAATGGCTAAAATTGGAGCTATCGGCCTACTGGCAATGTCTGCTTTTGTCTTCCTCTATGAGCATATGACTGCTAGTGGTCATCCAAATTACCTCTTTTTACTTATTATTTCCGGTATACTGGGCTCCCTCATTTACGGACCACAATTAATTGTCAATATTTTAACCATAAACTTTGTTCCTCTAAATGTTGCGGGTACTGCAATTGGTTTTGTTGGTGTAACAGCCTACTTAATTGGAAATATGGGAGCTAATTGGCTAATGCCTATCTTTGCAGATAAATTTGGCTGGTTCTGGTCCTATTTAGTCGTTGCAGCTTTATCTGCTTTTTCAGCTATCGGCTATCTGATTCTTTCAAAACGTGAAGAAGAATTAATTAAAGAATAGTTGCCTTTGAACCAGATGATAAAAATCATAGTTTAAAGCAATCAAAAAACCATTGAAAAATATTTTTCAATGGTTTTTTTGAGACCTTAAGCCTCTTTAAAATTCTTTTATACTTTCATCTAACCGTTTCTTTATAACAAATGTGCTTCTTCCAATAACTCTTCAAGGAAAGTACCTTTAATCTTCTTCAGTCCCACTTTTCGAATCATTTGTGGAATAGGTAAATCCATAGCTTCTATAGCTTTTTTGTCATTGAGATAATACATAGCTTTCAATAATTCTCGAATATCGTAAGTTGAATTGAAAACTTCTGGGACACCTCGCTCAATATTTAAAAACATGTAAACAGCTTCCATTGCTGTGCGGATTGAATATTCCGTTGTGAAGACAGTATCACGACTTGGAGATTCCGCAAAATTACCAATAAAAGCTAAATTGACAGAACCATCGGGGATAACCTTAGGCCGATCACCTTTCACGCGTGGCATGAAATAACTTGTAATATAAGGCATATAAACCGGTATAGTATTAACACTCTCTTGATTTGCTAAGTCATGAATTTTATTTTCAGGAACTCCTAGATGGTATAAGAGCTCCTCAGTGATTTCTTGCCCAGTACACTCTTCAATAGGTTTTTGGATATAGTTTCCTTTTATATTTGAATAGAGGCCATAAATCCATACTGCTGTTTCGTTCTCTTTTTGTTCTTTGAAATGAGGTTGCCGATGAATAGCAAAGCTCATCAACCAGTTAGAGTCAGTAATGGTAATAATACCACCAGAATTAATTTTGCCATCATGTAAATCTCTGTGTGTCAAGCGCTCAATATACGGCTCAAGAGCAGGATTTTTAATAGTTGCTGTCGCTGATACAAACCAAGATTCAGCAGGTAGGTCTTTATAAAAGACTTTTGGATGACCGAAATCATCAGATTGGGCTGCTAAATTTTCCCACAAATTCCAAGAACCACCTAAATCTGTATTAGGTTTTGCCACTGTATGATGGCTTCCATAGTTAGTACTTTCTGTAATAGAACCATTGGTTACAAAGACAAAATCATCCTCAGTTAAGCTAATCTTTTTAGTTTGTCCAGAAACACTCAATAAGAGCTCCTTAGCTACTTTCTTATCAGATTTGATATCAACTCTAACATTATTAACTTTAGTATCAAATTGAATATCAACACCATGTGATTCTAAGTAGGCAATAATAGGTTTTACCATTGACTCATATTGATTGTATTTATTAAATTTTAAGGATGTAAAATCTGGTAAACCATCTATATGGTGAATAAAACGCATCGCATAACGTCGCATTTCCACTGCAGAATGCCATTTTTCAAAAGCAAACATGGTTGCCCAATATACCCAGAAATTACTCTTAAAGAACTCTTCTGAGAAAACATCTTCAATGGTTTTTGTTCCCAAGTCCTCCTCTTTTGTCATTACTAAAGTAATCAGTTCTTTAGAATGTTTACCTAAAGTGTATTGACCATCATCGGGAACACGATTTCCCCTTTTATGAATCAAACGACAATTAGATGAATTAGGATCATCTTTATCTAACCAATAAAATTCATCTAAGTAGGAAGCATCTGGGATTTCTAAGGAAGGAATTGAACGATACATATCCCACATACATTCAAAATGGTTTTCCATCTCACGTCCACCACGTGTTACAAAGCCGATATCAGGACGTTTAATACCATCTAGCGAACCACCAGAGAGTGGAAGTTCCTCTAAGATATGGATACGATCACCAGCCATCTGGCCATCACGTATGAGAAAAACTGCTGCTGCTAATCCAGCTAAACCTGAGCCAATGATATAAGCCGACTTCTTGTCTACCTCTTTTGGTTTTCGCGGTCTTGCAAAGGCTTCAAAATTTCCGCTACTGTAATACATATAGAATCCTCCTCAATAATTTTATTCATTTAAACACCTTCATTTTACTCTTAAATCGTCGGTTCTGCCAACGAAAACCGTTAAAAAAGCTTGACTTTAAACAGTTTTAGACAAAGTGTACAAAAAGAGCTCTACCCACGGTAAAGCTCAAATTTCTGATTCTTTCTTAATGTGCTAAATAATCTTCCCAAATTTGGTCAAAATAACCTAAATTAAAGGAGAATACTGCTTGATCTTCCAAGTAACGACTAATTACGTCAAAATCATCGCTATGCTTTGGAAAAGTTGTATCCTCAAATGCCAAGTCTGCTAAAACTGCTACTGGATCATCTGACTTAGAATCCCGCTGGGTCATCAACCAAGTGTAAAATGATTTTCTCACTACCAGTTCTCCTTTAAAAATTCATGTCTTTGTCTACTGCTTTGGGCATAACGTGCTGGATTCTTTCTGTAGAAAGCCTGGTGATAGTCCTCTGCTGGGTAAAAAGGCTGCGCCTTCTCTATCGTGGTCACGATAGGCTGCGTGAAATGGCTAGAAGCTTGTAATCGTGCTTTGGACTGCTCTGCTATTTCCCTTTGCCTAGAATCAAAATAGTAAATAACTGGGCGATAATTATCCCCCCGATCTTCAAACTGACCAAATGCGTCTGTTGGATCTGTTTGTTGCCAATAAAGTTCCACTAATTCTGAATAACTGATTTGTTCAGGGTCAAAAATAATTTCAACGGCCTCTGTATGACCCGTTTTTCCACGACAAACCTCTTCATAAGTTGGATTAAGGGTATGGCCTCCAGTATAGCCACTGAGAACTGATATAACTCCTGGGTGTTCTTCAAAAGGCTCTACCATACACCAAAAACACCCACCTGCAAAAATAGCTCTTTCCATCACTGCACTCCTATCACAAATTTAGTGGTCTCATTGTAGCAAAAAACTTTACCTCTGGCAAAGTTTTTATAACTCTTATGTTAAAGCAAATCCGTCCCACTAGTATCCTGTTTAATACGCTTTGCTTTCATCAGTGTTCCCAGGGCTTTTTTAAACTGACCTTTTGAGATGCCAAAGGTAGCTTTGATATCCTCAGGCGATGATTTATCGTTGAGCGTCATGAAACCACCATTAGACTCTAAATAGGTCAGAATCATTTGTGCATCATTCTCCAACATTTCAAATGATCTTGGTTTGATAGAGAGGTTTAGACTTCTATCAATCTCTCTAAAACCGATAACACGCGCGTCTAAGACCTGGCCTAAGCGAGGTTCATTGTAACGCTCACTAGGGTGGATATAACCTAACATGTTATTTTCTGGCAAATAAACAAAGGTGCCAGACAATTTTAGGCGATAAACAATAGCTGGCCAATTTTGGTTTTGCATATTATTGTAAGCAGGGTCAGCCATTTTTTGAAACACTTCTGGTTCAGCAGGTATCCCCCAGATACGATCCTTTTTATCAACCTCTAGCTTAATATAGAGACGATCTCCCTTTTTAGGCCACAATTCCTTCAATTCGGGAAGAAGATCCAAGGAAACCACAATCTCCTTATCTGGAATGCCAGTATCAACAAAAACACCTAAATCACGGCGTACGTCAACAACCTCACCCCAACCGTAGTGATGACGTGTTGACTTGATATCTTTAGTGGTTAGGCGAAGTTTCTGTTTTTGATCAAGGTAGGCAAAACCAGTAACCATATCACCAATAGTATGAGATCCTTCTTCCTTAGATAAATTGAAAATAAAGCCGTCCTTTTGAACAAAGTAAGACTGGTCATTTTCTTCGCGAATTAAACCTGTTAGTTGAGTTGCTAATAATTCATTCATTTTTATTTTCTTTCTTAAAAGGGTAGGCAGACCTTCAAAACAGAGTTTCTAAAATCTTTACCTACCCCTTTGCTTGTTTTACTTCCCGATGAAAGAAGCCTGAAGCTCCTTAAACAGATAAGAGTTCCTTTTCCTTTTCGGCAGTCATAGCATCAATGTGCTTGATTGCGTCATCGGTTACTTTCTGAATATCTTTTTCTAATGTTTTTAGTTCATCTTCAGAAATTTCTTTATCTTTTTCTTGTTTTTTAGCCTCGTCCATAGCATCACGACGGATGTTACGAATCGCAACTTTTTGATTTTCACCAACTTTTTTAACTTCTTTAGCAAGATTTTTACGTGTTTCTTCCGTTAAAGCTGGGATCACTAAACGGATAACAGAGCCATCATTGGCAGGGGTAATCCCTAAATCAGAAGCATTGATGGCACGTTCAATATCTTTGATAGAATTTTTATCAAATGGAGAAATCAATAACACGCGTGCTTCTGGCACTGTAATAGATGATAATTGGTTTAGTGGTGTTGGTGCCCCATAATAATCTACTTGAATTCGGTCTAACAAACTTGCATTCGCACGACCAGCACGAATACTTGCGTATTCACGTGATAAAGATTGAAATGATTGTTCAAATCGTTGTTTTGCTTTGTCAATAATAGCATTTGCCATGTCTTCTTCCTCTTTCTATGCTTCTTTAATCAATAATTTTATTTGATACCGTTGTTCCGATGTGTTCACCAAACACAACGCGTTTGATGTTACCAGCTTCGTTCATATTAAAGACAACTAAGTCAATGTCATTGTCCATTGATAGGGTTGATGCCGTAGCATCCATAATTTTAAGGCCGCGCTTGATAACTTCACCATGAGTTAATTCATCAAATTTAACCGCGTTGGCATCTTTTTTAGGATCTGCATTGTAAACACCATCAACACCATTTTTTGCCATCAAAATGGCATCTGCCTCAATCTCAGCGGCACGAAGAGCTGCTGTTGTATCTGTTGAAAAATAAGGTGACCCAATTCCTGCACCAAAGACAACAATACGTCCTTTTTCAAGATGGCGTAGTGCGCGACCTCGGATATAGGATTCAGCAACGTTTTGCATTGGAATAGCCGTTTGAACTCGAGTATCTACCCCATAATGTTGCAGGCTATCTGCCATTACTAAGGCATTCATAACAGTTCCTAACATACCCGTGTAGTCAGCTTGCACACGGTCCATCCCTGCTTCAGCTGCAGGTTCACCTCGCCATAAATTACCACCACCGATGACGAGTGCAATTTGTACGCCAGAAGCATGCACTTCTGAAATTTCTTTGGCAATTTCTTGTACGGTAGGAATATCTATCCCGACACCTTTATTTCCTGCTAAGGCTTCGCCAGATAATTTTATTAAAATACGTTGATATTTAGGTTTCACAATGATTATCTCCTTATTTTGTCCTTTATTATTCTACCATAAAACCGTTTAATTTGATAGTTGAATGCCAAAATGACTGGAGAAAAAATCATCGAAATTATCGATTGGCTTAACTATTTTTTCCTATAGTTTACTGAGTCCAAGGCAAAACATCCTATAGTTTTTCTATAAGTCTAAGAGATATTGATACAGGTCTATTAATGCTTTGGGACTATCTTTTCCTAGTGCTCTTATTGCTATAGTCACAAAGCGCAGCAAGTAGTCAGCTAAAATATAGAGATTTTCTTTTTTATCTAGGTCTCTAGCTGCTCCAAAGAGAATCTTTTTCAATTGATCTGAGATTGGAGCATTTTCTATGTTATAAACGGCTACTATTTACTAATAAAAGTCGTCTTCATTTGCTTTTTGATACATTAATCCCCCTCTAAAAATTTAATTTTTTAATGAAAAAAAGCTATCCGCAGATAGCTCTTTTATTACATTGTTGATGGATCAACTTTAATACCAACACCTTGTGTTGATGTGATTGACACATTTGTCATGTAAGTCCCTTTAGCTGTTGATGGTTTAGCTTTTACCATAACATCATTAAATGCTTTGAAGTTCTCAACTAATTTATCAGCATCAAATGATACTTTACCAATGATTGCTTGTACGTTACCAGCCTTATCAGCACGGTAAGTAATCTTACCACCTTTAGACTCTTCAACTGCTTTAGTAACATCCATAGTTACAGTACCAGTTTTAGGGTTTGGCATCAAGTTACGAGGTCCAAGGACACGTCCAAGACGACCTACGATAGCCATCATGTCTGGTGTTGCAATAACAACATCAAAATCAAGCCATCCACCGTTAATTTTAGCTACTAAGTCATCTTCACCAACGAAGTCTGCTCCAGCAGCTTTTGCTTCTTCAGCTTTAGCCCCACGCGCAAATACAAGTACACGTTGTGTTTTACCAGTTCCGTTTGGCAATACCATTGCACCACGGATTTGTTGGTCTGCTTTACGAACGTCAATGTTTAAGTTATATGCAACTTCAACTGATGCGTCAAATTTTGCAAAGTTAGTTTCTTTGATTAATGCTACAGCTTCTTCTACACTGTATGCTTTTGTGCTGTCAACTTTTTCAAGTGCTGCACGCATTTGTTTGCTTTTTTTAGCCATTTTAAAATTCTCCTTGTAATGTGGTCATATCGATTTGATTTAAAATCTCCCACGTCACTCATCAAATTATGATGAAGTCTTGCGGGTAATAGGGTTCAAAACTGATTAGTCAGTGATAGTGAATCCCATTGAACGAGCAGTACCTTCGATCATACGCATTGCTGACTCAACGTTTGCTGCGTTTAAATCTGGCATTTTAGTTTCAGCAATTTCTTGCACTTGTGCACGAGTAACTGTTGCAACTTTTGTTTTGTTAGGTGTGCCTGATCCTTTTTCAACACCGGCAGCTTTTTTCAAAAGAACTGCAGCTGGTGGTGTTTTAGTAATAAAATCAAATGATTTGTCTTCATAAACTGAGATAACAACTGGGATGATCATGCCAGCTTGGTCAGCTGTACGAGCGTTAAATTCTTTTGTGAATCCCATGATGTTGATACCTGCTTGACCTAATGCTGGTCCAACTGGTGGAGCTGGTGTAGCTTTACCAGCAGGGATTTGAAGTTTTACAAGTTTTTCGACTTTTTTAGCCATTTTTAAAATCCTCCTGTTGTGGTTTTGGCGGTAACTAAGATTTTTACCTCCCACAGTTATGCATATAGCATACCTTTCTATTATACAATGTTTTAAAAAAAAAGCAACCTAAATCTCTATAAAAATCATAACCAGCCGTCTAACAGGGGGTTGAGCAAGGGCTATAAGCCCAGACAACTAGCCAGCACCCAAAGTCGCCGGCTTTCACTTTGTTCAAGCCTTATTACTCTTGATTCGTCACTTGCCTCTTAAAAAGACATTCGTATTACTTGCCGCTATCCCTAAGAGGTTGATCGTTCACATACTGGGGTTGTAAAGTTATATTTTGATGCTGCTTATCAGCGTAAAAAGCGAATTATCGTAGAAAAAGGCGATTCTGAAATTTGTGAAATTATTAGGGTTTGATAAATAAAAAACTATCTGACGGCTTTTTGTTAGCTCGCCATCTTTCTTTTGTAGCGGTAGGCTGTCTGCCAAGACCCTTCGGAGAACACATATTTACGAAGTAAAGTACGTTATACTTTACTTGATTGATTATAGATTATTTTTCATCTATAGTTAGGGGTGAACATAATGTGATACCTACACATCCACTTTGTGTGTGATAAGCTAGGTGCCTTCTGTACCATACTTTAACTCCTTTCGCTATACAATTGGCCTGAACACCTATATTGTAGCGCGTTTGGAGTTTTTTTGTAGTATAACTTTGGCCGCGCACCCGCATAGCGGGTGGTTCTTGTTTCACTCCGAAGGTGTGAAACGGACTGAAAGTCACATAATAAAAGAGTGAGAGGCGAATTCACCTCTCACTCTTCTTCGCTAATAGCGGAGACGAGCACTAATGCTAAAGTCTCCTTCTAATTGTTCTGAATCCAGAATATAAACTTTTCCTTTAGCTTGGTAGGTTGCTAAGACAATATCTTTTATAGTAGAACGTTTGTCCCTGTCACTCTCCGCTGAAAGAACTTTATCCTCAACGATGATTAATTCATCAATTCGGTTTTCGTGTGCCAGAGTTTTAATTTCTTCCAATTGGTCGTTGACACGATATTCTGGCTTGGTTTCAACAAACCGTTTGCTTAATGAGGTTAGCATTTGACTGCGGTAGCCAGCGATAAACTGGCAAGCCCGCTCTGCAATTTCCTCTGTAGAAACTTTAGCACCCGATAGTTCAATTCCTGTATCCATTAATGGTAAATACTTACTGATTGAGCGGAATCTTGCCTGGTTCTCTGGTAAACTATACAGAATCAATGGGCGTGATTCTTGACCAAAGGTCTCTATTAGATGGTTATCAACAGCTCGGAAAAAGTTATCTCGGTCAATCTCTTTTTCAGCGCTCGTTTCATTATGGCCATGGAAGCCTGGCTGACCGGGGCCACCTTTGGCAGCTGAGCCAGAATGACTTAATTGTCCTCCATCTTTTTCATGACCTAAAACCTCAGTCAGTTGAAGGGGCCAGCCATCTTCTTTTATGTCTCGAAAAGAATCTTGGCTTACTTCAAAAACGTGGGCACTGTCTTGGTTTAAAACTAAAAGATGGTAATCATTATTAAATTGGTAATGTTTGATGAGAGGAGCTATATTGGGCCCATCTCCAAAAAGCATTTGATCACTAACTGGGATATTAAGATGGTAATAAAAAACGTGACCCTCATTTGTATATAAAAGAAGACTTTTTGTAGCAGTTAAAAGTTCCCTTTCAGCTTTACGCACAGCTTCGATTTGGTTTAGCCATGAAGGGCCTAAATCTTGGACTGCGGTCTCTGCTTCCTTGAGATAGTTTTCAAGTTTGAGACTATCCTTTTCGGAATAAGCAGAATAGTCATCTAAAGCAAAGCTGATGGAAATAAAAGGTTGAGTCTCTGTAAGCAGTTCTGGAACTGGGAATGTATGTAACTGTTTCATAATAAACTTCCTTTCTTCTTTCTATACCTCTAATGTACCATATTTTAGGGTTAATTCCTAATAAAAACCCTTAGTGACCACTTGTTTTATTTTTTGAATGGCCATTTCTGTTCGGAAATTTTAAGAACATTTATTTACAAGTTATCGTTTAAAGGTTAAAATAATGCTATGATGACATACAAATTAATTGCATTGCTCTTTATTATTTTAACTCCCCTTGTTTCACAGATTTTAGTCACTTTTTTTAAACTTGGCCGGTACGGTTTAAAGTTTCCTGATTTAGCCTTCCTATTTTTTGCTTTAGAAATTGCTATTGTTTCGGGAAAATTCTTTGACAATAATTTTTTGCCCTATTATCTGATTATATTATCACTACTAGCGATTATTATCACATTAACATTGGTTATTAGAAGTCAGCGCTTTACCTATTCCCGTTTCATCAAACTCTTTTGGCGAATTGGCTTTCTCATGACTTTCTTTGGTTATCTAATCCTTGTCATAGTGATTTTTACAAAATAAAAGGCTTTGTTAATGAGACAAAGCTTTTTATTGTGTTTGCAAAACTTTTCTTGGTTTGGTCCCTTCTGCTGGGCCAATAACGCCGGCTTCTTCTAGTTCATCCATCAAGCGAGTCGCTCGATTAAAACCAACTGATAGACGACGTTGAATCATCGAAGCAGAGGCTTTTTGAGTTTCGAGAACTAAGGCTTTTGCTTCCTCAAAGAGTGGATCCCCTTCACTAGAATCACCAGACCCACTGGCCATATCAGCTTCAGTAACCTCACCTGGGTCAAAGGAGTCATCATAATCAGCCTCGGCTTGTTCCTTAATAAATGAGACGATACCTTCAACATCATCATCTGAAATGAAGGATCCTTGCAATCGAACTGGATGGTTCTCATCAATCGGCTTGAAGAGCATATCACCTCGTCCCAGAAGTTTTTCAGCCCCATTTTCATCTAAAATCGTTCGACTATCTGTTCCAGACGAGACAGCAAATGCAATCCGTGATGGAACATTAGCTTTAATTAAACCAGAAATAACATCAACAGATGGCCGTTGCGTTGCTAAGATCATATGAATACCAGCAGCACGTGCTTTTTGACCCAAGCGAATAATAGCGTCTTCTACTTCTTTGCTGGCAACCATCATCAAGTCAGCTAACTCATCAACGATGACCACAATCAAAGGCAAGGGAACTTGTTTTTCTTCAGATTTACTGTTAAAGGCTTCAACCTTGGCATTGTAACCTGCTATATTTCGAACACCCACCTTACTGAAGAGTTCATAACGGTTTTCCATCTCATCAACCACCTTCTGGAGAGCTTTACTTGCCTTACGAGGATTAGTTACAACTGGAATAAGGAGATGAGGAATATCATTATAAACAGATAATTCAACCATCTTAGGGTCAACCATTAAGAATTTAACCTGATCAGGTCTGGCCTTCATCAAAATACTAGAAATAATACCATTAACAGCAACAGATTTACCAGACCCTGTCGAACCGGCCACTAATAAGTGAGGCATCCTAGTTAAATCAAAAGTACGTGCCAGACCATTAACAGCTTTTCCGAGTGGAATTTCCAAGAGTTTTTCAGCTGAGCTATTAGATTGTTCCCAGAGCTCACGAAAAGAAACAGTAGCAATTTCAGAATTCGGCACTTCAATACCAACTAAAGATTTCCCTGGAATGGGTGCCTCTATTCTGACATCCTTAGCTGCTAAGGCTAAAGCTAAATCGTCTGCCAAGTTAGAGATGCGATTGACACGCACTCCAACAGCTGGTTTAATTTCATACTTGGTTACCGAAGGTCCAATCTCCGCTCGTTCAACCTTAACATCAATACCAAAGCTGCGGAAGGTATCCTCTAAGACCCTAATATTTTTACGAACTAAGTTCTTTTCTTTCGATTGGTCTTTAGGTCTATCTGGCTCAAACAAATCAATTGTCGGCAGCTTATAAAGTAAATTACTCTTAGGTGTGAAGTCTACTTCAACAGGCTCATCATCTAGTCTATCTGCTTCTAGCTCTGAAGCTTGTATAGCTGACCTTGAATGTTCTCCTTGAAGGTAATCATCCTCTAACTCCTCAAGCGGAAAATCAATAACCTCTTCATTATGATGCGGTTGATAGGCTACGATTTCCGGCTCAGCTTGTCTGAGGTTTGAAAAATCACCCGCTCCCAGCACCATTTCTGAACTTGTTCCTTTCAAAATTTCTCCTGTCTCTGAATCAACAGTTTGATTTTGGGACAGTTGAGCTTCTAAGGCTTCTTGTTCTAATTGTGCCTGTGCAGCTAATGCTTTAGCCTCTTCGCGTTTGACAAAGCGTTCTTCCCGTCGACGTTTTTGCTGATCAGCAAAGCTTTGCCAAAGAGTTTTAGCATAGTGACTGACATCGTAAACATCCCATGGTGTCATTAGGAAGATTCCTAGCAGAATAATTAAGGCGCCTATAAAGAAAGACCCTATATTAGAAAAAAGAAAGGATACGGGTTTATAAATCAAAGCACCAAGCATACCTCCACCAAGGAAGTTCTGCACTTTAAAGCCTAAAAGATCTTGAGTAATCAATCGAGTCGTGTAGGTGAAAACCTCATGGTTTTTAAGTTCAGGAGAGGTAAATAAATAAGCATGCCATTCAATGAGTAACCCCATGAAAAGAATGAGAAACCCAGCAATCAAACCCTCTTGTTTTCGTAACCATTTAAAGAAAAATAGATAGCAAAAAACAGCAAGAATAAAAAGGTAAGCCAAACTACCTACCATAAAACGAATAACATTATATGCTGTAATCCCAAAAACTCCAAGTCGAATTGCAGCAAAAATCAAAACAAGAGCTAGTAAGAATGAGAAAATCATCCGTTTGATGGCTCTTTGTTTTTCAATTTCTGCCTTTGTGGGACGTCTCTTTTTCGTCCCCTTTTTATGTTGATTTCTTATAGCCATAAATTTATTATACCATTTTTTAAAGAGAAAGAAATAGACTTATCAAGGAGCAAACTTTATGATAAAATAAAGGAAAATCAATCTAAGGAGAAACCATGAAGAAAGTTCTGACCATATTCCTTCTTGCCTTAAGCCTAGTGAGCCTTACTGCATGTGAGTCAATTGATCGTCTGATCAAAGGTGATAAATATGTTGACGATAAAATTGCCAAAGAAGAATCTTCGGCAGCAACTAAAGCTTATGAGGCTCAAATCGAGAAAGCCTTAAATGCTGATAAACATCAGTTCCCACAATTATCAAAAGAAGTTGCTAAGGATGAAGCTAAAGTATTAATTAAAACTAGTGAGGGTGATATTACTTTAAAACTTTTTCCTAAATATGCTCCCTTGGCTGTAGAAAATTTTCTGACCCATGCTAAAGAAGGTTATTATAATAATCTAACTTTTCACCGTGTTATTACCAATTTCATGATTCAATCTGGTGATCCCAAAGGTGATGGGACAGGTGGTGAGTCCATTTGGAATGGAAAAAACACAAAAATTGATGCTGGAAATGGCTTTGCAAACGAAATTAGTCCTTACCTCTACAATATCCGTGGCGCATTAGCTATGGCTAATGCAGGAGCAGATACCAATGGTAGCCAATTCTTTATCAATCAAAATCCTGGAAATCAGGCTAAAAAATTATCTGAAACTCATTATCCAAAACCAATCATTGATGCCTATAAAGAAGGAGGCAATCCTAGCTTAGATGGCGCCTATACTGTCTTTGGCCAAGTCATTGATGGCATGGATATAGTAGATAAAATTGCCAAATCTCCCGTTGATAGCAATGATAAACCTACCCAGGATATTACTATTCTCACAGTGACTATTCAAAAGGATATGCCAGCAAAAAACAAGAAATAAGCAAACTAATTATAAAAACAGTTCCAATGTCCTTAGACAGTTGGAACTGTTTTTTTATGCTTGTCTTTTCTTCAGCTTTCTAGCTTGCTTTGGTGATAAAAAGAAGCTAATCGCAAAAATGATAGAGGAGGTTAAAACAATGCTGGAGCCTGCTGCAATATTGAAAGTATAACCCAAAAATAGACCTAAAATTGATGTCAGAGCTCCTAGGGTAGAAGACATGATTAACATTGTTTTTAGACTATTAGCGTAGAGATATGCAGTTGCCGCTGGGGTTATCAACATAGCTACAATTAAGATAGTCCCTACACTTTGCATCGCCGTTACTGAAACAAGCGTCAGTAAAACCATTAATAAATAATGATAAAAAGAGACATTTATTCCCATTGTTTTAGCTAAAATAGGATCAAAAGAGGTGAGGAGTAACTCTTTGAAAAATAAAATAATTAAAGCTAATACCAGTACAGAAACAAAAATGGTTATCCACTTATCACTATCTTGTACAGCTAGAATATTACCAAAAAGGATATGAAATAAGTCTGTGGAACTATTAGCAACACCAATTAGAATAACCCCTAGTGCTAAAAATGAACTGAAGGTAATACCAATAGCGGTATCGCCTTTAATGACACTGTTTTCTTTGATAAAAGTAATTAGTATGGATGCCAACAAACCAAAAACGATGGCACCAATGAAAAAATTCAGCCCTAAAATAAAAGAGAGAGCCACCCCCGGCAGTACAGCATGAGAAATCGCATCTCCCATCAATGACATGGACCGTAGGATAATAAAACACCCTACAGCACCTGAAACAATACCAATAACCACTGCCGTAACGAGGGCATTTTGAAGGAAATGATATGACAAGAAGCCATTTATAAACTTATCAAACATTTAGGCCTCTCCTCCTTTCACGATTAACTCATTACCATAGGTCTTAGAAAGGTTGTCAATTGTAAAGACATCAGACACGGAACCAAAAGCAATAACCTTGCCATTTATTAATAAAACGTGATCAAAATAATCTTCAACCTTGCTTAAATCATGATGAACAATTAATATTGTTCGTCCCTGATTTTTAAGTTTTTTGAGTAAATCAACAATGATGGTTTCACTAAGAGAATCAATACCAACAAAAGGTTCATCAAGAAACAGATATTCTTGATCCTGTATCAAACAACGAGCTAAAAGCATACGCTGAAATTGACCGCCAGATAAAGCCTTGATTGGTTTTTTGGCATAATCAGTTAGTCCAACATCTTCCAGAACTTTCTGTGCCATTTCCTTTTCTTTACTCTTTACATTTTTAAATAAACCTAACTTTCCATATGTCCCTAACAAAACACATTCTTCAACCGTAATAGGGAAATTAAAATCAATTTGACTCCGTTGTTCAACATAAGCAATGGCTTTATCAGCTGAAGATAAATCATGGTTGATCGTTATTTTACCATCATAATTAACTAAGCCTAAAATTGCCTTCATTAGCGTTGACTTTCCAGCCCCATTAGGTCCTATAATTCCGATAATCCCAGGTTCACTAATTTGTAAATCAACATTACTCAAGACTGTTTTGTTACCATCATAGCTAACCTTTAGGTCTTTTATCTCTATCATTTCTCCTCCTAAAATAAAAGAAAGCACACAACCAGCTTGACCATGTGCCTTCAGCTATTATTTTGCTAATCCTTCAGAAATTTTATCAAGATTCCACTTCATCATAGCGTAGTAACTATCGCCGTCTTGACCTTTTTTAGCAATAGAATCTGTAAAAATTTCAGAATAAATTGGAATGCCACTATCTTTAGAAACAGATTTCATCGGACGACTGTCCACACTTGATTCAACAAAGAGAGCCGATGGTTTTTTAGCCTTTAATTTTTCAATCAAGCTTGAAATTTGATCCGGTGTTCCTTCTTCTTCTGTGTTAATTTCCCAAATATAAGCAGATGGTACTTTATATGCTTTTGAGAAGTATTTAAAACAACCTTCACTTGTCACGATGACTTTCTTGTTTTCTGGAATTTTATCAAATTTAGATTTAGCTTCTTTATCTAATTTTTCTAGCTTAGCCAAATACTTGTCTAAGTTTTCTTGATAATAGTCTTCATTTTTAGGATCTTTTTGGCTTAAACGCTTAGCAATATTTTTAGAATAAATCATTCCATTTTCTAAATTTAACCAAGCATGAGGATCTTCTTTGCCTTTTTCAGATTGACCTTCTAAGTAAATGACATCAACCCCATCTGAAACTGCAAAGTAATCTTTATTTTTCTTTTTATTTGCATTCTTAACCAATTTAGTAAACCAAGCATGGCCACCATCTTCTAAGTTAATACCATTGTAAAGAATCAAGTCAGCAGAGCTGGTTTTTTCGACATCTGCTGGTAATGGCTCATACTCATGTGGATCTTTACCAATCGGTACAATACTGTGAAGATTAATTTTATCTCCAGCTATATTCTTAGTCATATCAGCAATAATAGAGTTAGTAACAACCACATTCAGTTTTTCATTTTTAGCAGTTTTAGAACCTGCTCCCGAACAAGCTGTTAAGACGATAATGGATAGAAAAGCTGTCACAATTAGACTTAGCTTCTTAAACATAAGACTCTCCTTAAATTAGTTTATTTAATTAATTAGGTGTAGTTAATTATATTATTAATGTACATTACAAAGTATCTTTTGTCAAGATTTTTCTGAAATATTTTGTTATAATAATCGTTATAAATAACAGAAAGGCATAGCCCTATGACGCCTAATAAAGAAGATTACCTTAAATGTATCCACGAGCTGGGACAAATTCAACTTAAAATTTCTAATAAAATGATAGCGGAGAAAATGCAAGTTTCTCCCCCTGCTGTATCCGAGATGCTCAAAAAAATGATTAACCAAGAATGGATTCAAAAAGATGTCAAGAAAGGTTATTTATTAACAGAAAAAGGAAGTGACCTGGTTGCCAATCTATACCGCAAACACCGACTTATTGAAGTCTTTTTGATTAATCAATTAGGATATAGTCCTCAAGAAGTTCATCAAGAGGCAGAAATTTTAGAGCACACTGTTTCTAATACTTTTATTGATCGGCTTGATGAGAATTTGGGATTCCCTACTTTTTGTCCTCATGGTGGAACGATTCCGCGTAAAAACGAGCCCCTCAAGGAGATTAACCATCAAACATTGAACCAATTGTCCTCACCAGGGACCTATAAGTTAGCTCGAATCCATGATCATATTGAACTAATCAACTATTTGGAACAGCATGACTTAAGATTAAATACCCTGATTGAACTACAACAGATTGATAACTTTGCTAAAACCTATACCATAAGTTACAATAACAAAACATTAACCATTCCGGAAATGATTGCAGAACAACTTTACATTTCAGAGGCATGAAAAAACAATTAGAATCCTATAAAAAGAACCACTTATAAGAACAGTAGCTACCTTTTGCACTGTCCATTATAAGTGGTTCTTTTTTCCAATTTTTTTACAAGGCTTCTAAAAACGCTAGTAAGATTTGAGCAGATTTGCGACCAGCCTCTACGATAAATTGATCAAAGGTAATATTGGCATCATGTGCTGCAGTATCACTCATAGCCCGGACGACAATGAAAGGTTTACCACAGGCATATGCTGCTTGAGCAATTGCCGCACCTTCCATCTCCACAGCTAGAACATCGGGAAAATGGTTTTTAATCACATTGAGCTTCTCTGCTCCTGCAATAAAGGAATCACCAGTAGCAATAAGACCAATAGCACTATGACACTCTTCTTGATCTAACACTGTTTTAAAGATAGTCACAAAATCAGGATGACTCTCAAAATAAAGTGGCTGCATGGACATTTGCCCATAATCGTAACCAAATGCCCTTAAATCGACATCATGATAAACCAATTGGTTTGCAACCACCACATCCCCGATCTGCAGATGTGGCGCAACTGCACCTGCAGAACCTGTATTAATCAAGGCATCAACCTTAAAGTTTTCAACTAAAATAGCCACTGTCATTGCAGACATCACTTTACCAACGCCCGATTGAACCAAGACGAGGTCTTGTCCAGCAATCTTACCTATATAATAGGTATTAGCTAAAATATCATGACTTTCTTTTTCAGCTAATTGCTCCACTAACAAGCGCAATTCTTCTTCCATTGCGGCAATTATTCCGATTTTCATTTGTTATCCTTTTTATAAATTAAATATGGCATAAATAAGAAAAGCAATTAAGAGAACCAAGGCAATCAATAACATATTTAGCTTTGATTGAAAGTGATGGCGTTTGGCATTTTCTATGCGTCGACTTTTATAAATCCGGTCAGAATTGTCTTCCTTGTCCTCTGAAAAAGTCACAACCTTTGTTTCAGAATCTACCTCAAAATCATCTTCGATATACTCACCGCGATTAGCTTTTTCGATGATTTCATCAGTTAATAAGGATTTACCCATGATTAGCTACCTCCTAGATATAGGCCAAAGTAATTGATAGCAATTATGGTTTTGGCATCTACAATTTGTCCTGTAGCAATCAGATTTAAACACTCTTGGTAAGACAACTCATACACTTCAAGCACTTCATCGTCATCTTGTGGTCGGGGATTCTCAACCTTTTGTAAATCTCTTGCAAGGTACAATCTTATTTTTTCATTTGAAAAACCGATTGCCGTATAAAACTCATAGATTTGTTCTAATTGTCCTCTATAACCAGTTTCTTCTTCTAGTTCACGACTAGCGGCTTCTCGTTCAGCGCCAGCTTCGCCAACTTCTAATTTTCCTGCTGGTATCTCATAAGAAACAGCCTCAATAGCCTTACGGTACTGTTTCACAATAAGAATCTTATTTTCTGGAGTGATTGCTAGGACAGAAACGGCACCACGATGGAGAACTAATTCTCGCTTAGCTTGCCCCAAACCATTGGGAAGTTCTACATCATCAACAACAACATCGAAAATAGCTCCTTTGTAAATCGTTTGCCGACCAATTGTTTTTTCTTCAAAATCCATGCTTCTCCTCCTTTGTATCCATTTTATTTATTGTTAGGGTGATGTGGTAGACGTTTGGCGTAACCTTCTTTTGTTACTTGACGACTTCTACCAATAGCAATACTATCAGCTGCGACATTTTTTGAAATGGTAGACCCTGCAGCAGTTAAAGCATTGTCACCAATTTCAAGTGGTGCAATTAAGGTTGAATGACTACCGACAAAGACATTATTACCTATCATCGTCTTGAATTTATGCTGACCGTCATAGTTAACTGTGATGGTACCCGCACCAATGTTAACATCTGAGCCAACTTCTGCATTACCTATGTATGTTAAGTGTCCCGCTTTAGTATTTTGCCCAAGTGATGAACCTTTAACCTCAACAAAGTTTCCAACATGAACCTTTTCAGCTAAGATTGACCCCGGTCTGATATGGGCATAAGGTCCAACTGTAACCCCATCAGCTAAAGTTGATTCTTCAATAGTGGAACTTGTAATGACAACATGTTGACCTAGCTGAGCATCTACAAGGCAGGTCCCATTAGTCAGAATGGAGCCTGCACCTATTTTTGTCTTACCTTTTAAGGTAACATTTGCTTCCAATAATACATCGGGGTCAATGATAACATCACTTTCAATATAGGTAGCCTCTGGATTTTGGAAGGTCACACCATTAATCATATGCTTTTTATTGATGCGTCGTCTCATGACGGATTCAGCAGTAGCAAGCGCCACACGGTCGTTAACTCCTAAGCTCTCGTTGAAATCACGTAGGACGTAAGCTCCAACTTTTTCACGATTTTCCCTAAAAATAGAAATAACATCTGTTAAATAATATTCACCTTGTGCATTGTTTGTAGTGATGTTTTTTAGAGCTTCGAAAAGACGTTTATTGTCAAAAACATAGGTACCTGTGTTAATCTCGGTGACTTTTTGCTCGTACTCATTAGCATCTTTTTGCTCAACAATCTTTGTCACTTCCCCATCATTGTTGCGGATAATACGTCCATAGCCAAAGGGATCTTCAGCTTTGGCAGTTAGAATAGTTGCAACATTTTTATGGTTGACATGATAATCAATCAAATTTCTAAGACTATCTCCAGTAATGAGTGGGGTATCGCCTGCAATAACCAAAGTGTTTCCTTCTAAACCAGCCAATTCTGTTTCAGCCATCATGACAGCATGCCCAGTTCCCAACTGTTCGGTTTGCAAGACAAATCCTGATTGCCCAGCTAAGACTTCTTTTACTGATTCAGCTTTATGGCCTACAACCGTTACGTTTTTTTCTGGCGCAATCGCAGCGACACTTCTAAAAACATGTTCTAGCATCGTCAAACCTGATACTTTATGAAGAACTTTGGGTAAATCCGATTTCATACGAGTACCCTTACCTGCAGCTAAAATGATCGCATAATTTGTCATATCTTTTCCTTTTTCCTAAATTCAATATCACTTCATTATAGCATATTTACAAGTGAAGTATAGCAAAAAAGAGATTGACATAGTCAATCTCAATCGTTTATGACAGGCTTTCGCTAGCTTTTTCAAGGACTTTCATAACAGATAGACTATGATTTAAAGCAGCTTGAGCACGTGCGTAATCCTTGAGAGCAATGATTTCTTGAAAGACTTGGAATTCCGCAACCATGCGGTGATTTCCTTGATTAGCATTAAATACTTGTGGCTTTTCACCATTCTTTGTCACTTGGATTTCCGGCAGAGTGTTTGTAGCGCCAAGAATTGCAATGGAGCCTTTATTCCCCTGGATTGTTGATTTGATTTCGGCACTGCAATCTTTAGCACCTATACAAACCACTTTGAACTTAGCATAATCCAAAAGCAAAACCCCCGATGTATCAACACCTCTCTCCATATTCGGTAAGTAAGCGACATGCTCAGGTTCTCCAAATAGACCTACCACCAAATGGATATTGTAAATATTTAGATCCCTTAAAGCGCCCCCTCCTTTTTCAGGGTCAAAAGCTGGCGCAATCACACCATCTTTAAAAGCATCGTAGCGCGACGAATATTGAGAATAATTACAGTCTACAACTTTAATGTCACCAAGTTCAGGCAATTGCTCTTTAATAAGGCTAAAATTCTCTAAATACTGATTGGTAATAGCCTCTAAAAGCATTAACTGCTTCTGTTTAGCCAATTCTGCCAGCTCCTGTGCTTGTGCCAGCTCCAAAGTAAATGGCTTTTCACAGATAACGTGTTTCCCCGCCAAGATAGCAGCCTTTGCCATCTCATAATGTAAATGGTTAGGCGTGGCAATATAGACCGTATCACTGTTAGCATCTTCCAAAGCCTCTTCTAACTGGTCATAAAAGTGGGGAATCTCATATAATTGTGAAAGTGCTTTAGCTTTATCAAAGCTTCTTTTAGTCGAAACGATAGCCTTGAGTTCTATCCCCTTGGTTTCTGATAAAACGGGTAACGCTTCCTCAACAATCTTACCTGTCCCAATAACTGTTAATTTCATTCGCTTCTTCTCCTTAATCTATTCCAAATTCTTTAGCAAAGCTGACTTGACCTAAATAATGACCATTACCACATAAGGATAAAGCCATAAAATTCTCTGAAGGGAAACCTTGCGGTAAGCTAATGCCAAAAAGCTCCGCTGGCTGATAGCCAAATTGAGAGTAATAGCCTTTGCTACCCAATACTAAAATGAGGTCATAACCAAGATTTTTTGCAACTTGATGACCTCTATCAATCAAAGCTCTGCCGTAACCCTGTTTTTGATAGCAAGGAGCAATACTCAAAGGTGCTAAAACCAAGGCCTCATGCTGACCGACTTTCGCTTTTGTAAACATGATATGGCCTCGTAATTGCTTATCAACCTCTAAAACCAAGGACAGTTCTGCTATATAAGAATCGCCCTCACGCAAAGCTTCAACCAAGTCCTGCTCAGTACCATCACTATGTTCTGCCCAAGCGAAGGCTTCTGTCACCAACTGGTAGATAGCCCTAAAATCCTCTTTTTCTTCTTGTCTAATAATCATTTCTATTTCCGATTTCTTTTTGGTAATGGCAGAGCTATTTAAGGGTCCACCCGCCGTCAATTTTAACAATTTCTCCTTGCATGGAAGCAGCTTTACCAGAGGCTAAAAAATAAGTTAGGTCTGCTATCTCTTCAGCCTGAGTCCACCTGCCAATTGGGGTTTCTTGCGCTACCCAATTAGCCATACCACCTTCTTCAAAGTCACCAGCGGTCATAGCTGTTTGAACGGCACCTGGTGCTATACCAAAGACTTGGATCCCTGCTCTAGCATAATCCAGAGCTAATTGTCGAGTGAAGCCAGCAAGAGCGTGTTTACTGCTTGTATAAGCAGCACCGCCTCCGCCAGCTTGAAAACTAGCAATGGAGCACATATTGATGATCATCCCCTTTTGCTGCGCCAGCATTTTTTCCAAATAAAAGCGTGTCACCTTTACCATTGAAAAAAAGTTAGTAGCAAAAACCTTTTCGAAATCTGACATAGTCGTTTCTAAAAGAGGTTTATAGGCATCTAATATGCCCGCTGTATTGAGGAGAATATCGACCGAAGGCAACCATCGAAAAAGGGGAGTTAAATCTGATGAAAGGTCTATTTGCAAAAAATGAAAGTTCCCAGCCAAGTCTGGCTTAGCGCTGATGTCAACACCATAGACCTGGTAACCTTTCCTTAAAAACAATTCTGCTTGAGCCTTACCGATTCCTGAGGCTACACCCGTAACGAGAACCTTTTTAGTCATTGACTTCAATCCAATCGGTAGCCAAAACATCACATGGGGTTGGCGACCACATTGAAAAACCTTCCCCGTCACCCGAAACATTGATTAAAAAATAGGGTGTTACTTCTAAAGCTTGGCCGTTCTGTTCAAGACTATCAAAAAGTTGTACATAATTTTCGGCACCACCCCAGCCAGTCCGCACATATTTTTTCTTAGCCTTTAAGCCTGGTAAAATGTCTTCAAATGTCATATTTTTCTCCTTTAGCGTCTGTAATAGTTGATAGTGATAAATCTGTTTTTCTTATAAAATCGCAATTTTTGTTTCTCTCTTGTTCACAAAGCCTAGAAAACAACACTTAGTACTTGCTTTTAATAGGCTTATCGTTGCTATACTGAGCAAAAATAGGTGACTAGCATTTAGTGAGTCATCTAGGGGCTAAAAATGGGCGGCCGATTTCAGAGGGCCACTATCCAAGCTCTCTGCTATCCATTTAATACTTGTTATATTGATTTAGTATGAAAAATCAACAAGTACCCTCCTTTGGCATAGCAAAAGAAATAAACCTTACTTTGTACAGTATACTATCACACTTTATACAAAGCCTCAATAATTAAGTTAGTCCTTTCCTATAGCACGAGCCTATCTATTAAAATACTAACCAAAGAAAAAGTTAGTTTTGGTCATTCTTTACAATTTATCTAAAAAAATGCCCTATATCTCTCTGATTGAAAGCGTTATAATCAAATTAGATTTTGATTATAGAAATGGAGATATAAAGTGAAAAAGGTATTAATGTTAGCCATCGTACTACTTACTGTTGGTCTAGCACCAAGTGCGAAGGCGGAGGAAGGAGATACAGAGCAAACGAATCAAGTAAGTTCGCAGGAGACTTTAAAATGGGAGTTAGACCCAGATCAACAAAAAGTTACTGATAACAATGGGAACGCAATACCTGTTACTATTGATACAGATAATAAAATAACAATTACATTACCAGTGGGTTGGTCTTTTTGGTTAAAAAAAGATAGGGAAAACTATAATCCAATATCAATAAATAATAAAATAAAAGAAGAGTATCTTAAAAATAACGAAAATTCCACTGACAATCAAACAAATGATAATTACAGAATACCTAAAGCAGCAAATACTAGCCCTAAAATAGTAACATACAAAGACAAAAACCAAAATATGCAATTAGGTGCTGTGTATAACGACAATCAAGGCTCTTCGGGGTTACTAGTAAATGTAAAAGTAGATTGTCCTTCCAAGGAAAATCAGCGATTAACAATAGTGTTAAAGTCAGATGAGGGGATACACGCAGGTAGTATTTTCTTAAGAGATTCACAAACTATAAGAAAAGAGAAAGAAAAAATCGCGAAAGAAAGACATAAACAAAAAGAAGAAGAGCAAAAGCTTGCTGAAGAAAAACGTGCTGAAGAAACTTATCAAAACTATATTGACTACGATAATCAACAACCTTGGTACAAGCGCTGGGGAGATAGTATCCAAGGTCAATGGGCAGACTTCACAGGCTGGTTGAAAGGCTGATTCTTGATTTCTGATTTTCTTAAACATATATTCACCCTATCCTACTCTTTTAGGTTATCAGATATTGATTTGATGACCTTTTTTAGTGCAAAAATTTGTAGCCTTTAGAAGACTAGTTAAAACTATCCTCTATAACCCTTGTTAGACCAGTAGTAAAGCGTCTAAGAATAAGCAACCTTCAACATTTCTTCAAATGATATAGTTCTTTTCTTTATAATCAATTGTTTACAGTAACCTTATTTGAGTCTCTAGGTAAATCTCCTGTTTTTTCAACAGAATAAGCACTTCCCCGTAGTTATCACCATTAATAAAAGCTAACCATAAACCATTAGGGAACAGCGTGTGAGTAGTGCCATCAATAGCTTTATTTACGTTGGTAATTCATCATCACTTTTAAGATAAATGCCATGACAAACCAAAGAATGACTGAAATCCCTATTACCATTAACCATCCCAAAGGGTGTTGAGTTAGAAGCGGTGGCAAGGGTACATTAATCCCAAAAAATCCTGTCACAATACTTGGAATAGTTAAAAGAATAGATAGTAAGGTCAAAATTTTCATAGTGTCATTAAGCTCATTATTTAAGACATTATTATAGGTGCCTTCTAACTGTGATAAAACTTGCGCTGACAATTGCGCCATTTCCATTAACTGCCGCGCCTCAATCAAGGCATCATCTAATTGTTCTTCTTCAAGATCATTAAGATCAAGATACAAGAGGTGACTTTTTAACTGCTCAATTAAGAGAACATTTTGTTTACTAGCGGAGACTATATAGACTAAGCCCGTTTCTAAGTCTGACAATTGCAAAAGTTCTCTCTTACTCGTTCTTTCCCGCAAGAGATTATTTAAGCGATTCCGTTCTGAATTAAGGCTGTCCACTGTGGGAAAATAATTTTTGGAAATGAGATAAAGGACAATAAACAAGAATTTGTAAAGTGATAAGGACTTGTTTTTCTCTAATAAATCCTCCATTTGTTTGACAATATAACTGCTTTTATCCTTATAGATGGTAATAAGATGATTTCCATAAACAAAAAAAGTAATAGGGACAGTCTGATAATGATAATCCTGCTTGGAAATATCTAAAACATTGTAAATCAGCAATAAGGTTTTTTCGTCACGATCATACTCTAAATGGGACAACTCATTCTTATCTGCGGCATAAGTTAAAATCTCAGAATCAATATTCAACTCATGCTTCAGATAGACAAGGTCTTTTGAATTGTCAGCATTTGCCATATATAACTTAAATTTTTCTTGACTAATCTCTTTCAAAACCTCTACTCCTTCAGACTATATTATCTGTCAGTATATCAAAAAAAGAGCCAATTGGCTCTCACTAAGATTGTCACTCATTTCTTTTAAGCTTCCTTTTCAAATTGCTTCAAATCGAAAACCTCTCCTCTGACTCTATCAGGTAATAACATGGCAATGACAAGGCCAATCACCGTTGGTAATAACCAGCCCATTGACATAGCATGAAGTGGCAAGTAATCCACAAAAGTAGCAACAATTGTTTTGGGCAATAAACCAGCTAGCACTTCCAAAAAGGACATTATACTCACTATAGCTATGGTCAGCGACATCCCTCTTTTAGATAAGGGCATCACCTTATTAAGCAAGATAATAACCACTAACACAATAACAATTGGATAAAGTAAGGAAAGTACTGGCAGTGAAAAAGCAATAACGGCATTCAGCCCCAAATTAGCAATTAAAAAGCCAATAAGGGTAAAGATACTGAGGTAGAATTTGTAGGATAATTTGGTGAAATGTTTAGCAAAAAATTCAGATACTGCAACGATCAAACCGACTGTCGTGGTGAAGCAGGTTAAAATGACCATCACACTAAGGAAGTAGCGTCCAAAAGAACCAAATAACTGATAAGAAGCCTGCGCTAGAACATAAGCACCTTTATTGATTGAAGGGTCAGCCAGTACATTTTCTGGAACAGCAAATTTGTTACCTAAGTAACCTAACCCAATATAGAGAATGCTAAAAGCTAGGCTTGTAACTACTCCGACTACCCATATCGTTGATAAATACTCTCTTTTATTAGCAAAGCCAAATTGTTTTAGGGTCTCAGTTGCTACTAGGCAAAAAGCCACCGCAGCTAGGGCATCTACTGTATTATAACCCGCTAAGATGCCTCCACCAAATGCATTAGCCAGATAGTCAGCGCTAGCTGTGCCACTGCCTGATTGACCATATTTAACTGCTCCTACAATCACTAATGAAAGAATAAGCAAAGCAAATAAAGGTGTCAAAACCTTACCTACACTGGCCATTATATTAGTCGGATGACTAGCAAGCAGATAAGCAGCCAAGAAAAAGAAAAAAGAGAAAATCATCAAAGCCACCTGACTGTTACCAACAAGCGGTGATAGGCCAACCTCAAAGGAAACCGTGGCCGTTCTTGGAATAGCAAAAAGGGGTCCAATAGTTAAATACAAAATAACCAAAAAGCTGAGCGAGAACCAAGGGCTAAACTTAAGGTCCATTTCATGTTTAAAACCTCCATTGGTCAGGGTTCCAACTAGCAAGGTGATGATGGCTAAGCCAACGCCGGACAGACAGAATCCTAAAATAGCTGGCCAAAAATGATTACCAGAAGCTACACCTAAGGCCGGTGGGAAAATGAGATTTCCAGCACCAAAAAAAACACCAAATAATAGCAAACCTGTCAAAAATCCTTTTTTTACCATACAACACCTCTATGTAAACGTAAGTTTACACCTTTCCTCTATTTTTTTGAAAGGGCCGACTATATATTAATGCTTGCCCATAAATAATCGCTTTCTATTATAACAAAAAAGCTTGATTATACTATCCCTTTTTCAAAATTTTCTAACTATTTATATAAAAATAAGACCTAACAGTCTTATTTTTATATCTATGTGGTTCCTACTTTAAAGAGATTAATCGCTACTTTTGTCTATAGGATACCTGAACTAAGGCAAGTATCACAAATAGAAATAGACACTGTTTAGGATAGGCGATATAGTAGGGAACCCATTTATGGGCGAATTTTTGCTTGTAATGCCTTAGACCATCAAAAGAATAAATTTGAGAACCGTACTGGTAGAGCAAATAACCCATTTTTTCATTAAAAAAACTAAAACGATTTTTGCCGACATTAGATAAAGGACACATCCCCATATTAAAAAAGTCAAATCCTTCCAATTTAGCATGGTTTATTAATCTTATAAAGAGAGCATCCATGACACCTTTTGGAGCTTTATTCAAATAACGCATCAAGTCGACTGAGAGCATCTTTTCTGTATCAGATTTTTCAATAGTCGCAAAAGCGACAATCTCACCTTCTCTTGATCTTAAGATAGCAATATCACTATGACTCAAGTAAAAATCATCAAAGAAACCAAGTGAAAAGCCCATTTCTTTTCGGCCTGCTAACCATTCATCCGAAATCACTTTTAATGATGTTATCAAGTCCTTAGAGTAGGGGGGCTTAAGAACTGAAAAAACATAGCCAGCCTTTTCAACTTGGTTAGATACTGACCTTAAATTTTGCTTTTTCTTACCTGATAGTGAAAATTGAGTAGAGGCAACAATACCTTCCTCTCCTAATTTAATAAAATCAAAGCCATGATCATGAATCGCCATAACTTCTTGTTCAGACACTTCATAAAATACAGGATGATAATTATATAAATCGGCTTCACTCATAAAGGCTTCTAATGCTTCATCAAAGTAATTACGATCGCCAAAAAAATCTCCCATAACAAGAAGTTTATCCCCTTGAGCTCTGAATTGTAATGCTATCTGGTCCTGCCCCTGAACCTGATAATACCAAATCCGCTTATCTTGAAGGTAAGCGAGCCCAGTGTAATGATGGTCTCCTTTTTTGATAATCTGTTCAAAGCGCTCTTTATCAAAGGGCTGACCAATCTCGACTCTGCGGTGTTTTAAGAATAGTATTAAAACGGTTGAACTAATGGCGATCAAAACTAAAGTCAATAAGCCCATCAACCACCAATGGAAACTAGGGACAGAAAAATGTTCATCTAAGGAAATACGCGATTGATGATGTGAGTCCACCAAATTAGTATAGCCTAAAATAAAATAGGAAAGGCTCAAAAAGGACCAGATAAGACCATCAAGGAAACCATCTTCATGACTAATAATAAGCTGTCGCCGATAAAGATTTGGTCGACTAAGCCAGAGTAATATGACCAAAAGAATCAGAACTACCGTTGGCGCAAAACTTCTGTAGAAAAAAATTGTATATAAAACAGCTGCACTCAGAAAAATCAGAGTAGGAAAGAAAGCTTTAGCACTCCTATTTCCGATTGCGCGTCCACAAACAAGTAGCGCGAAACCCAAGAGTAAGCTAGGTACCTGACGGATAAGAGCCATACTCGCTAAACCATAAAAACGATCTTTGATAATTGGTAGATTGATAATGGCGTCATGACTGGTTACCATTAAGATCAAGATAATGCCAGATAGATAGAAAAGTCCAACCATACTGTAAAAGAAAAAGGCTCTAATGACTTCCAAAACAAGATAATTATTTTTATTCTTAAAGAACTGAAACTTATGAAAAATAGGCATACTCGCTCCCTATAGTTTTTGATTAGTCTAGCGGTTTAAGGTTAGAAGAAAATAGTTAAGAAAAACTATTTCCAACTCTCTAACAGTTGAAAATAGCCTTTTGACCTACAAACTTAACCAATTACCGATCCGTTTGGAACTGCTGGATCAACTGTCAAAACAGTCAAACGATCACCATGTTCAGCCGATAAAATCATCCCTTGACTAACATATTTTTTCATCATTTTGCGAGGTTTTAAATTAGCAACGATTTGCAATTTTTTCCCCACTAATTCTTGCTCATTTGGATAAAATTTTGCGATACCAGACAAGATTTGACGATCTTCTCCATCTCCCGCATCAAGACGGAAGCGCAGCAATTTATCGGAACCTTCGACCTTAGCCACTTCCTTAACTTCAGCCACACGAATCTCAACAGCATCAAAGGTTTCAAATCTGATTTCCTCTTTTTCCGATTTGAGTTCAACTTCTTCAGGAACCCATTCTTTTTCCTGAGAAATAGCTGAGCCAGCCTCCATTTCTGCTTTGATATAGGCAATTTCTTCTTCCATATCAAGACGTGGGAAAATGGGTTGCCCTTTAGAGATAACAGTTGTTTGAGGCGGAATACCAGCTAATGAAAGATTTTCCAAGTCAGCTACCGCTTCTAGACCAAGTTGTGTCATGATAGCATTAGAGGTTTCCATCATGAATGGTTGGAGCAAATGTGCGACCACGCGCAGGCTTGCTGCCAAATGAGCCATTACTGATGCTAAATCTTCTTTATTACCATCTTCTTTTGCTAATAACCAAGGAGCTGTTTCATCAATGTATTTATTAGCACGAGAAATAATGGTCCAAACAGCTTCTAATGCACGAGGATAGTCAACAGCTTCCATTTGCACATGATATTCCGCAATTTGTGCAGCTACGACTGCTTCTAAATCAGCATCAAAATGCGTTACACCTGCTTGATAGTCTGGAATTTGACCGTCAAAGTATTTATTAATCATAGCAATGGTACGGTTGAGCAAGTTACCCAAGTCATTAGCAAGCTCATAGTTAATCCGTCCAATATAATCCTCAGGCGTGAACATCCCGTCAGAACCCACTGGTAGACTACGCATGAGGTAATAACGTAAAGCATCTAGGCCATAACGTTCAACCAACATTTCTGGGTAAACAACATTACCTTTAGACTTAGACATTTTGCCATCTTTCATGACAAACCAACCATGGGCAATCAAACGCTCAGGCAATTTCATCTCTAACATCATAAGGAGGATTGGCCAATAAATAGAATGGAAACGAAGGATATCCTTCCCAACCATATGAAAGACTCTTCCTTGATTCCAGAACTTTTCAAAATTATGAGAGTCCTTTTGACCATAACCTAAAGCTGTCGCATAGTTAAGAAGCGCATCAATCCAGACATAAACCACATGTTTAGGATTTGAAGGAACTTTAACCCCCCAAGTAAAGGTTGTCCGGCTGACAGCTAAATCTTCTAAGCCAGGTTCAATAAAGTTCTTAAGCATCTCATTCAAACGGCCATTAGGTTGAATAAATTGAGGGTTTTCTTTATAAAAAGCAAGCAGACGGTCAGCATATTTTCCTAAACGAAGGAAATAAGACTCTTCTGAAACCCATTCAACTTTATGACCCGAAGGGGCAGTACCACCAATTACCTTACCATTTTCATCGTGGAAAACTTCTTCTAATTGACTTTCAGTAAAGAATTCTTCATCTGATACAGAATACCATCCTGAATACTCTCCTAAATAAATATCGTCTTGGGCTAATAATTTCTCAAAAACTTGAGCTACTACTTCTTCATGATAAGTATCTGTGGTACGAATAAACTTATCATAAGAAATATCAAGTAAAGCCCAAAGTTTCTTCACATCACTGGCCATGCCGTCAACATAGGTTTGAGGGGTAATCCCTGCTTCCTCAGCTTTGGTTTGAATTTTTTGGCCATGCTCATCAAGTCCTGTTAGGTAAAAGACCTCATGGTTCATCAAGCGTTTGTAACGTGCTAAAACGTCACAAGCAATGGTTGTATATGCAGAACCAATGTGTAATTTCCCTGATGGGTAGTAAATCGGAGTTGTAATGTAAAATGGTTTTTTATCAGTCATTTGATTTCCTTTCAAGGCTAATGAAACCTTTTCAATTTCTTCTCTAACCGGTTTTAGTGACCTTCTAAAGAGATATTAATTTATTATAGCATATTCTAATTGGCAAAAAAACTAAGGATAGAAACTTACCCACCTACAATTGGTTTTATTTTTCGTTGAATGTAAAGATACTCCACTAAAAGTAAATAATTGACATAACCTAATGGGAGTAGCATAGCCATAAGTGCCATCTCACCAAAGCGATAGGATAAAAAGCTTGAACAAATGACACCTAAAATAAACGTCATAATAATAATCAAAGTATTACGACCGATAAGAATAAGCTCTTTATTTTTTTCATATAGTCCCTTGGTTAAAATATAAGCTGCATTTTTAATATTGCCTGTCATCATGACATTCGCATAATTGGCGCCTCGTAAAGATTTAAAGGTATCCACTTGGATTGATGCAAAAAAAGCCAAGGCAGATACGGTTATAAATTGACTTGTAAATGGCGTTACCAAACTAGTCACCAAGGCTATGGCAGTAAGCAGCACACTAGCTAGTAAATGCCAAGGCAGATGATGCTTATTAACCCATCTATGAGCAAAATAAGCAAAGCTTTGCCCCAGCATAAAGAAAAAAATAGGCAATAAAAAATCCAAGGCTTGAAGATAGTTTTTTTCAGCAATTCGAATAGCCAAATACATGACATTTCCCGTTTGAACTCCTGCAAATCGTCTCCCCTGAGTCATAAATGTAAAAGTATTAACATAGCCACTGATAAAGGTCAAAGCCGAAGCGCAGCGGATTCCCTCATAGACTTGATGTCTTTTTCGTTTATTCTTTCGTGATTGATTTGACATTTTTCCTTCCATTTCACAAATAACAAAATAAAAATACTGTTAACCAGTATTTTTACAAGATTTGACTATAAGACTGTGTTTAGCCCAAATAGCTTTCATAATTCTCTTTTTAGATCAAAGCCTAAAAGCTTTATAAAACTAGATTTAGTATAGCACAGCTAGTTTTTGAAAACAATTAGCTTGAGGATAACTGTTCAGTCAAAGTGGACGAAAAATTCGCCCACTTTGACTCATGTTATTTTTCGGTAATTTTAAAGTTTTGCAAGAAGTTCTCTTCTCCCAATTCTGCTTTAAAGCGGTCTCCAACTTTAAGAAATGGAAGTTGGTCTGAACTTTCCCTACTTGCTTTTACTTTATAAATTTTACCATCAGAAATCAAATAGTAAACACTTGTTCCCGAGACAATTTGACTTGCCACTTCTTGGACTTGTCCTTGAATTACTTTTGCTTTCTTAGTCGCACTCCCTAGGGAAGTTAGCCCACTTGTATCTCGATCTGTAAATTGGGCAATTAAACTCGAAATATCATTATTAACAGTCACTTGCTGATAATCTTCTGCATCTACTAAGGCATAAGACTTGACCAGACTAGCATCATCTTTCAATGGAATAAGATAAAAGGCTTTATTATTCAATTTAACAAGTGTTGGGGCAGTAGCCTTATAGTTTTTTTCTTGAACTTCACCTTCTGCTGACTTCATAGCAGACGTCTCCGTAGCCGATGCTAATTTGTAATTAGTGATTTGCCGCGTTCTCATATTGACTAGGATAAAGCCAAGATTTGAGGAATCGGCCGTTGCAGAAGTAATTCCTGTATACAAATAGATATCCGATCCTATTGTAATATAGTTATAGCTATCAGTCGTTTTCTTAACACCTGACTGGCTAAAAATGGTATTCCAATAACCATTTTGATAGGTATAATAATCGTTTACCCGTTTGATAACATTTTCAGCAGAATAAACACGATCAACCCATTTGGGAATTTCTTTTAGACTATAATAGCGTGATTTTCCTGTCACTGCATCAAGAATGATAGCCCCATTTGGATCCATTGATGATAAGCCAAATTTTGGAGCGTAAGTGGTCGCAATGTAGAAAGGATTTCCATCATCATCTACTTCAAAAGAGGGGTCAGAAAAAATTGTGAAGGGGTGATTAAAACGTAAATGGCGCATCGTATCACGGAACATAAATTCAGAATTTGAATATTTCATTGGTTTTGCTAATTTTACTAACTCGGCCTTACCCGTTGTTTGATTGACCTTGACATAGTAACGAATCCCCTCTTGACGATTGGTTACCCATTTCCAAAAACTTTTATATTCTAATGGAGATACTCGGAAAGGTTGTTTTCCAATGGTGATTTGACGGTATTCATCTGAAATACCAAATTGTGAAACTTTATCAATAGTCCCTAAATAGGTATCCCCAATTTTTTCCGCTGACTCCCTATCTAAGAGTGCTAAGGTTGAGATATCACTTTCTGGAAAATCTGTTTTGAAATCAGCATCTTTTACCTTAATCACCTTAGCATAACTCTTAGCCCGCAAAACCCTTGAGTTCATAACCGATAGCAAGGCTAGACCCATGGAGATAGCTAAGATAATAAGGATAATCCACCGCACCGCACCTGAAAAGACATTAAAATATTGAGTAACATCTTTAGCCTGGTTTTGGTACCGTTTTCTCTGAAATAGCCCTACCAAACCTTTGGTGAGTGATATGACGAAAATATTAATAGCAAAAAGAAACAGGAGGAAAATAAGAAAAATCCAAAAATCACCACTCAAGGGATTAATTGGGGGTAGATTTACCCAGTAGTAAACTATAACGATCAGTAGTGAGAGCAACCCCGTTAAAGATTGAACCTGTTTTTTCATCTCATTCTCCTAAGTATTTTTTAATGGTAAATTATCCTGACTCTTATTATAGCATATTTACCCAAACTTTACTGGCTTAAACAGCATAAAAGACTGGCCATATGCCAGCCTTTCATAGGTTATTTTAGTTAGACTTGTTTATGCTATCTTTCCTCTTTTTAGGAAAATTTAACTTAGCCCACCAAAGGAGGATCATCCCCATCAATACAGCCGGAAAAGATTGTTTATCGCCTGTTGCAGGTAACTGCCGATCTGGCCCATTTCCTGATACTAAAGCTTGTGAAGTTTTCTCCATATCTTGATCTGCTTCTACACTAATTTGGTGAGTCGTCTGAGACATTTCATTTGGACGTTCAAAACTCGTTCCACCAGTTACAGGAGGTCTCTTAGACAAGATTTGTAGATGCGTCTCAACAAGATCATTTTGAAGCGCCTTAAGACTTGTAGACCCACCTATTTGGTAACCTTCTGGCAAAGTCACAACAATGCTGTAATGACCGTCCCGAACTGAAGCTCCATAAGCATTTGGTACATACAATGACTGGTCTAGCCTTATCAGTTGACCATTTTCTGATTGTAAGGAAACACTGCTTCCTTTCGGTAACACTTTATCAAAGATGACTCTAACCATGGCAGGCTCAGATTTCCTTGTGATAAAGGCTTGGTGAACAAAATCAGTCTTTTGACTTAATTCAAACTTGAAGACCTTTGGAGAAATCAGTTCTGCGACATTTTGATCGTAGGTTAATAATTCCAAACTATATTTGCCAAAAGGTAATATCAGCACTTGAGAGCGATCATCATAATAAACTAGTTTATCAAGAGCCTGACCATTTTCATCTCTTACCAGATAGGTAATAGGAATTTTTGGTCTATCAACACTGTTATTATAAACCAAAGAAATATCTAGAATTCCATGGCCATCACCAACGCTTCTCATTGGTGATAAACTTGAATAAACAATATGACCAGCCTTATCCTCAACTAAATAGTAGAAATCGGCTGCGGCCACACCCTCAATTTTAGGAATAGTATAGCTACCATCTTCATTTCTAGGAATAAGGACACGACGATCACTAATAGACACACTATCGTTACTTGTATCAATATCATATTTACGACCATCTTTTTCTAACACATAGAAAACCTCTTCTCTAGCTATACCAACCTTATTAGGATCAAAGACTTTTCCTGGTTTAAAGAACTCCTTATCACCGTCCTTACGGAAAATAGCCTTAGTTATAATAGGTTCCTCATGACTAACGAGCAGGTCATAGGCTTGCTCTTTGAGTTGACCTGCAGCATCACGATAGGTAATAACATAACGATAGGCACCCGATAAAACTTTCTCACCTAACTGCGTTTGACCACTCCAACTTGTTGTGCTTAAATCATCAATTGAAGCATTTTGAGGTGCTGTCCAAATAGCAGAGCTCTTTAACTTATCACCTGCTGCGTAGACACTTACACTTAGGTCACGATAAACCTTACCTGGTAGTCCTCTAAAGGCGATAAAGTCTCTATTACCTTTACCATTAGGCGACAGAATAATCTGAGACTGGTTAACTTTAGCTAAGCGACTAAGCGGACGATTACGATTAGTCATCATGATATCTGACCGATTAGTGATTAAGCCAGAATCACCATCAACCATCACCACATTATCTTCAAAACTTTGGTCTTGTTGATAATTACCGTCCTTTAAGGGAATGGTGATTATATCTTCATCAAGCTGATCTGGTAAGTGTTGACCCAGCTTAGCAATGGCAATATTACCTGCAAAATCTTCTACCATATAATAAAAATCAGCCAATTTTGCCTTATCAAGCGGTAAAATAAAAGCACCATTTTTTGATTTCTCAACAAAGACTTTGTTATCCGCTACAGATACGTACTTAAAACCTTGATTGATTGAAATAGTATAAGGTTTACCTTCTTTTTCTTCTAAATAGAAAACACTGTCTCTAAGTATGCCTGATTGACCACGATCGGTAACATCAAGCACCTTGAATTCCTTTGTTTTTGGATTAAAACTACCAGATTTCAATAAAGGCTTTTCACGGTCAATAATGATATCAAAAACTATTTCTTGACGTTTTGCTCCGATGATATCTGGATAGTAAGAAACAACATATTGGTATTTACCATCAGGTAAATCCTCACCATTTAAGGCTTTACCTGAAAAATCAGTTGACAATAAGGTTGTCGATTTAGGAAAACGAATATCACTGTGATAATTCTTATCACCATTATGAGGTTGACTTATCCACAATAGATTCTGGCGTAGTTGATCATCAGCACGATAAACACTGGCTTTCAGTCCCTTATATTTTCTTAAAAAGACGCCTTTAAAGGCAAGGAAATCTTGATTTTTATCACTATTTGGTGAAATTGCAAGAACAACTTTTCCTGATTGATTTTTTGCTAAGATAAACTTGCCATCTTTATTTCGATAGGTACCAAGAGTATGAAGTCCATTGTCAGAAATTGTTTTTGTTGAGACATTAGCATCTGCACCAATGGTTACTAAACCTGTATAATGCTGTCCAACATATATCTCATCCGGAGTTTCAGATTCTTCGAAATAAAAACCTTTTTCTCCCTTAGCTTTTAGGTTATAAATAGTGTCCTCCACAACTGCTAAATTTTGGAAGTCTCCTTTAAAGCCAACAAATGGAATACTTATCTTATCTTTTACTTGATTTTCAGCATTCTCAAAACGCACAAAGCCTTCTAGGAAGTAACCATTAGGCATCTGTTCAGTGAGTGCTTTCGTAAATTCAGAAGCATCTATGGAAATAGTGACAGACTGTTTCCCCTTAGCAGGAACTTCAATAACATGACCTTGGTATGATTTTAAAAGTACTGAATTTAAGTCAAAACGCCCATCAACAATCTTATCTGTCATTAAATCCGTTGCATAGCGGAGCTTCTTAGTCTGATTGGAGATATTATGAACAGTTACTGTAAAGCTTATTTTCTCTCCAACATTTCCTAAAGAAACACTACCATAATGATCCTGACTGGTGATATAAAGTCCACTCGTTATAGCAGCATTGACATTCAAAAGACCTGCACCTTGACGACGTGGGGAAGTTACCAGCTTTGTTTTAGGATCCTTATGAATACTTGCATTACTCATTAGCAAGTTTTTAATCAGGTCTGATAGGTTTTCTGTTTTAATATCTGGATGTTCTTGTTCAAGGTATTGCTTGACTAGTAAGCTTGCCCCTGCAATGTAAGGCGATGCCATACTTGTTCCACTTTGACTGCCATAGTGATTATCATTATAAGTAGAATAAATATCTCCACCAGGCGCCGTAATATCTGGTTTTAAGTAGCCATCTGACGTCAAGCCCCAGCTAGAGTAATAGTTCATTTGATTGCCTTTTTGATTACTTGCTTTTGATAGTTTGCTTTCAAAGCGTAACCGGCCAGTTCCATTCCCATTAAGCTGTGACATAGCTTTACCAAACTCATGTGAAATAAAGGCTGATGGGAGAACTTGACCTTCACTACTTAGCCGCATTTTACGATTAGATTGACCAGGAATATGGTTGAAAATAAGAATACCAGCCGCTCCATGCTTTTTAGCCTGTGTTATTAATTCCACATAAGGATGTTTGGGGTTACGCTCAATAAGAACAATCTTACCTGTAACATTTTTTCCCTTATAAGCTTGATCATTTGGTCGGTTAATATAAACAAAGTCATAATCCTTATCAAAAGAAAGTTCTTCTTGAATTTTTTGATAATCTGTAGACTCTGTGTAGAGAGCTTTTCCGTGATCTAAGTCCCTACGATTCTCTAACCCTTCAACCTTCATTAAACGTTCAATGACAATTTTGTTATCAATAGCAGCAACAGAGGTTGGAATTTTTCCTGTTGAAGGTGAATTTACGATACCATAGTCGGGATTGCTGGCAAAAGGATCTGCATGGTCAGAACCAAATAAGCGTTCGTTACCTGCAGCAACGATAACTGAAACACCTGCTTTTTTAGCTTTTTCAATAGCAGCCATTAAAGCAGCATTTCCTCCTAAGAAGGAACCATTAGGCCCCCCTAGACTGAGGTTAATCGTATCAGCACCTAAAGCTACAGCATCTTCAATAGCTTTAATATAAAGTGCCTCTCCGGTCCCCATTAAATCATTGGCAAAAACACGCATAAAGATAATTTGTGCTTCTGGCGCCACTCCTAAGAAACGTTCTCCTGTCGGTGATGCTTCAAGGGGATTACCAGCTGCGATGCCTGTAACATGCATTCCATGTGATTCATACTGGCTATCATCCTCTTCGCTTGGCCAGTCAATAAACTGGCTAAAATCGTCTGGGTTAATTTGAATAACTGTTTCTTTGGGTTTATTATTAGTTGAACTCGGATAAACACGGCGTCTTCTTTGGTCTACGCTTTGAATAAGGGTACTCTTAATAGAATCTAAGAAGGAAGCGTCATCTAAGTCAAAGTCAAATTTGATTTCCTTAACCTTATCATTATTCTCAACATAGTTGTGTGCAAAAATAACTTTTTGATTAAGCCATTTTCCATAGTGAATATTTGCCTTAGCTTTTTGGTCCCTCATTGATGCTTCATCTTTGAACTTTGCTCGGCTAATATCGCTAATTCTCATAGCTTGGTGATTGGCATCTATTCCAGTATCGATAACTGCAATCACTTTCCCTTGCCCTTTATAGCCTTTTTCCCAGGCACCTGTCACTTGCGTCCAATCATGGGTATCCCTGTTAATTGGAGCCTCTTCAACAGAAGCAGGCAACTCTTGTTCCCTGCTCTCTACAGGTATTTCCCTTCTTTCTGGATTGAGCTCCTGGGAAGCCGAAACTTCTGTTTCACTATCTGCTATAACCTTAAGTTTATCTCCTTCACCAGCTTCTTCACTAGGAAGCTCACCTGGGTTAGCTAACTCCTTTGCAACCAAAGACTGTGGCATTTCCTCTGTCGTCATTTTTGCAGTTTCCTCTGCAGAAACGTATCTTGTCCCTACAAAAAAGACTGTTCCAACTAAGACAGACACAGTCCCTGATTTATATTTTCTTAACGAAAATCGTTCTTTCTTTTCCACTTATAATCAAACTCCTAAATTAATATTTTTCTATCATTTTTCCAATAGAATATTAATGTTTATTTAATCACATTTTTTAGGGAAATGCAATCGATTTCGGAGAATAGTTGCAAAAGCTATAGGGCATTTTTTAAAATTGAGTTTAAAAAAATGCCCCGTTCAAAAGGGGCAGGTTCATTTTTAATCTAATTTTAAGGCATTTTGGCTGAATGGAATAGAAGAGTCGTAAGGATTATGTCTCAATTTGAAATGTTTAACATCATCAATTGTCTTCGTACCAGCCAGTTGCATCACCATTTTCAACTCATCATTTAAGTGTTCAAAGACTTGCTTAGTTCCGACACTACCGCCCATTGCTAAGCCATAAATAACTGGACGGCCAAGAGCAACAAGATCTGCTCCAGAAGCTAAGGCTTTAAAGATATGCTGACCACGTCTGACTCCTGAATCAAATACAATTGGCACTCTACGATCAACTGCTTCTGCAACTTCTTGTAATGAATCAAAGGCTGCTGGACCGCCATCCAATTGCCGTCCACCATGATTGGTTACCCAGATACCTGAGGCACCTGCTTCTAGTGCACGAAAGGCATCTTCTGCACACTGTGGACCCTTAACATAAACAGGTAGGCCTGAATATTGGGCAATATACTCAACGTCTTTTGGTGATAAAGCCTGCTTAGCTGATTTATAAACATAATCCATTGTTTTACCCGCACCATCTGGCAGGTATTCCTGGACAATTGGCATTCCCACAGGGAAAACGAAGCCATTACGTTTATCTACTTCACGATTTCCTCCAACAGTAGCATCAACTGTCAAAACAATTGATTTAACACCTTCAGCTTTCAAGCGATCCATAATGTGTCTATTGATACCATCATCTTTACTGTAGTAGAATTGGAACCAATGTGGTGAATCTCCTAGTGCTTGCGAAATTTCAGGTAAATCAGTAGTTGAATAAGAACTTGTGGTATAGATTGTACCAAATTCTTTAACCCCTTTTGCACTGGCAACTTCCCCTTGTTCATTAGCTAATTTATGAGCTGCTACAGGTGCCATGATTATTGGGGAAGTTAAGGTATCTCCGTCAAATGTTACTTCTGTACTAGGATTTTCAAAACCTTTTAATCCATGAGGAACAATGAGTTTATGGTTAAAGGATCTGATATTTTCATGCAAGGTAAACGTATCACCAGCTCCACTTGCGATGTAGCCAAAAGCCCCTTTAGGAATTACTTTTTGTGCCATCTTTTCAAGATCAAAGACATTCACAAAATCAACATTTCCTTCAGCACTACTTGTCTTAAATTCAATACCTGCATTTGCCATTTCAATATTATCTGTCATTAATGTTCTCCTTTTTAATTAGTGATAACGCTTACAAATTATAATTAAATTATATTAAAACAATTTTTTAATGTCAAAATATATGCTCGCTTATTTTTGCTTAGGAAGAGATAACTCTCCTATTTGGTTATAAGTAGCCTAATAATTTTCCAATTGCAAAAACAACTAAGCAGGTCAATATAATATAGAGCGCACAATAGTTAATAACCTCTTTTAAAAGTTTTCCTTCTTGACCTTCTACCCCAATAGCCACTGCTGCTACCGCAATACTTTGAGGTGATATCATCTTACCAGCTGTAGCACCTGTCATATTGGCTGCAGCCATCCAATAAGGGTTCATATTGAGATTATTAGCAGCTTTCACCTGTAACTCACCAAAGAGAACATTAGCAGAGGTATCACTACCAGTAATGAAGGTTCCAAGTGTCCCTATAACTGGAGCAATAAAAGGATAGAAACCTCCTGTTACAGCCACTAAGCTTACAGCGATTGTATTAATCATCCCACTGTAGCTCATTACTTTAGATAAAGCTACGATTGAGGCTACCGTCACCATGGTCTTGGTTAACTGTTTGATGCTTTTCCCTAGAATTCTTAGAATTTCTCCAAATGACATACCTTGTAATAACCCTGCTAAGAAGGTAGCCAGAATTATCATGGTTCCTGGTGAAGTCAGCCATTTGATAGTATAAGGTTTTGCATGTTCCCCAGTATAAATAGACAGCGTAGTTGAAACTTTAGCTAGTACATTATTAATAGCTGGAAAGAGTGAGGAGGTTAGCATAATAAATACAAAAACCAAAATAAATGGTAAGGAGGCTTTGAAACCTTCTTTTAAGGCAACTGGTTCATCTATGGCCTTGACCTGGTTTCCTCTCTCTCTGTATTTCACCATCACAATAGTAACTAAAATACAAAATAGAGAACCGATAATTGAAGGTAGTTCCGCCCCTAAATAATGGGAAACTAAAATTTGAGGAAGAGCGAAGGCTAAGCCAGATGCTAAGGTTAAACTAAATACCCCCTTTATAGGTGCTTTACCCTCTCCAGTCAATGCCACAAGCACAAAAGGAATAGCTACAATCAGAATAAAGAGTTGTAAGGAAACAATGACTGATAGTTGCTTAACCTCTAATCCAGTGACTTGAGCTAAAGTTGTCACTGGTAAGCCAATAGCTCCAAATGCTGTGGGAGTGGTATTGGCAATTAAACAAATCAATGCAGCCCGTAAAGGTTTCATTCCTAATGCTACTAATATACTTGCTGGAATAGCTACCGCCGTTCCAAATCCTGCAATAGCTTCAAGAAATCCTCCAAAGCCCCAAGCTAAAATAAGTACCAAAACGCGTTTATCTTCTGTAATAGTCATTAATAAACGTTTGATAACAGACATTCCACCTGAAGCCGTGGTCAAATTATAGGTAAATACAGCGGCTACAATGATATAGATAATAGGCCAAAAGCCCATCACCGCGCCTTCTAAAGCTGCGGTTAAACTATCCTTAACGCTAAACTGAAAACCTAAAATACTGGTTAGAAGTGTGATGATTAGTCCTATCAGACAGGCCAGATCCCCTCGGATCCGGAAAACTGCTAAAGATAGAATCAACCATAAAATAGGAATAATGGCTAATGTTGCTTGAAACATATAGTCTAAAACCTTTCTTTTTACAAGATAAAATCATTATAATTTGTTAGCGCTTTCAAGTTATGGTAATATTATATAAATATTAGACCTAACTGTCAAGAAAATCCTCCTTATTTTTTCACAAACTTTTTGTTTTTATAATAAAAAAACCATATAAAAGCTGTTTTAACAGCATTTATTTAATATGTTAGAAAAAAACTTTGTGAATTTTTTATATATCATTGACTATTTAAATAAGAAATTAAGAAAATCTTTCTCTTCCTTGTAGGTGCTAGCTTAGTCAATCTTTTCAGATAAGCTTCAAAGTAAATAGCACAGGATAAGAATGAAGCTTTGAGAGTCCATTTTTGCACACATCTCTAGCTTTTATCACGTCTAAAAGTCTCCGATTCTTATCCACACTTTGATTTCTAAATCCTATCTAATCTAATTGAAACCGTTTTGAGATTGAAAAAATAGCTTGCTAGTCTATTTTTTGTTAAAATAGACTTAACTTAATTACAGAAAAGAGATATTATATGAAACTCATCTCATGGAATATTGATTCCTTAAATGCTGCCTTAACCGGAGAATCACCACGCGCACTACTATCACGCGCTGTTATTGATCGTCTGGTCAGTGAAGATGCTGACATTATTGCAATTCAGGAAACAAAACTATCAGCTACTGGCCCTACCAAAAAACATTTAGAAACTATTTTAAGCTATTTCCCAAACTACTTACATGTCTGGCGTTCTTCTGTTGAACCAGCACGTAAGGGATATGCAGGCACCATGTTTCTTTACAAACAAACACTAAATCCAGTGGTTACTTTCCCAGAAATCGGAGCACCAACAACCATGGACTCTGAAGGGCGTATTATTACCTTAGAATTCGAAGACTTCTTTGTGACCCAAGTTTACACACCAAATGCCGGTGATGGCTTAAGGCGTCTAGCTGACCGCCAAGAATGGGATATCAAGTATGCTGACTATTTGACGCAATTAGATGCTCAAAAACCTGTCCTCGCTACAGGTGACTATAATGTCGCTCATAAAGAAATTGACTTAGCCAATCCATCAAGTAACCGTCGCTCAGCAGGTTTCACTGACGAAGAAAGAGCGGGCTTTACCGCGCTTTTAGAAAAAGGCTTCACAGATACTTTCCGCCATCTTCACGGAGATCTTCCTAATGTTTACACTTGGTGGGCACAACGAAGTAAGACTAGTAAAATGAACAACACTGGCTGGAGAATTGACTACTGGCTAACCTCAAATAGAATAGCTGATAAGGTTCTGAAATCCGAAATGATTGACTCTGGAGCCCGCCAAGACCATACACCAATTCTCCTTGAAATCGACCTCTAAAATGACCGCAAAAGAAAGATTTATAGACTTACAAGAAGGCATGCAAGCCTTAGCCAACCCTGAACAAGCTCAGAAAATGGCAGCCTATATGAAAAATCACTTCGTATTTTACGGTATTCCTGCTAACTCACGTCGTCTCATTTATAAAGAGATCATTAAAGAGGATAAAAAAGCGCAAATCATTGATTGGCAACTCCTGGATTTAGCTTGGGCAAGCCCTAAACGGGAAATGCATTATTTTGTCTGTGATTATCTTAAGGCTATGCAAAAATGGCTAAGCTTTGACCATGTGCCTAAATTGCTAGCTTATGCATCCAGTAATGAGTGGTGGGATACCATAGACCATTTTGATCATGTTTTTGGCAGCATTGCTGATTCCAGGCTGGATGAATTGATGCTCACTTTCTCGCAATCTGACGATTTCTGGATCAGACGCATGGCCATTGATCATCAATTAGGGAAAAAAGAAAAAACCAACCCGGACCTCTTGTCAGCCATCATTTTGAATAATCTAGGGACAACAGAATTCTTCATTAACAAGGCTATCGGTTGGAGCCTCAGAGACTATTCAAAAACTAATCCAAAGTGGGTCAGAGCCTTTCTTAGACAACATCAGGAAAAACTGGCTCCGCTTTCAATACGAGAAGCCAGTAAATATCTTTAAAAAGAAGACACCATCTTCTTTTTTAGTTGAGCTTGATGAGAAATGAGTTCCATACATGATAGTTAAAAATAAGCTTATGATTAACAAAAAAGCCAGTCATCATCAGTCAAAAGGCCCAAAGTTCTAATAACTCTTAAGCCTTCCTACTATTGATAACCACAGTTTCCAGCTCGGCTATTAAACATAAGGTCATAAAGTCAGAATTTCTAGAAAAAGATTGCTAAAATGCTAGATTGTCAAGTCGAATTTTTTGTTAATTTACCAAAGTAAGGCTATAATAACCTAAAACTATATATTATTAATGGAGAGAAAACATGATTGCTAAATCAACAACAATGCTTTATGTTACCGACACTGAGGCTGCAATGACTTTTTGGACGGAAAAGATGGGCTTTGTTATAACTGACCAAACAGAGGTTGAAGGTATTAAATCTTATGAAGTAGCCCCTTCACATGATGCTGCTACTAAATTTGGCATCCACAATAAGGATTTAGTAGCACAAGCAAATCCTGGAATGAATCTTGAATTTCCTTCACTCTTGATGGAAACTGATGATTTAGAAGCTGAATACCAAACCCTGACAGAAAACGGGGTCACTACAAACCCAATTATGGACTATCAAGGTATGGTTCACTTTACTTTTACTGATAACGAAGGTCACTACATCGCTATTCGTCAAACAAGCTCATTGCATTAAGGAGAAAAAATGATTACTGCATTAAATGTTTATTTAATTACAAATGGTAACGGAAAAGAAGCTCTTGAATTTTACAAAAATGCCTTTAAGGCTGAAATCACTCAGTTAAGCTTTTGGAAAGATGGTGTACCAGATTGTCCAAAAGACCGTGAAAACCTCGTGATGAATGCGCAGATGGAGTTCAACGGTATCCGTCTTCAACTATCTGATGAAAATCCCGACTTTGAGTACAAAACAGGTGGTAATATGTCTGCTGCTATTATTGTTGATAGCATCGAAGAAGCTCAAGACCTCTATGCCAAATTATCTGTCAATGCCCAAGAAATCGTTATAGAACTCCAAGAAATGTTCTGGAGTCCAGCCTATGCTAACTTTATCGACCAATTCGGTATCATGTGGCAAATCAACACTGAATTGCCAAGCTAATGACCAAAAAAAGACCAAGTCCTACACTGGATTTGGTCTTTTTTATGTTAATCTAAGAGCTGCTTTTCTCTCAAACTCTTATTTAAAAAAACGCTCATAAGATTGCCTTGCGCCAATTTGAAGAACTGTATCACCCTTGACCAGGATTGGTCGCTTTATTAACATACCATCTTGTGATAGAAGCTGGGCTGCTTCTTCCAAACTCAAATGATCTATTTTATCTTTTAGACCGAGTTCTCTATAGGAGTGACCACTGGTATTGAAAAAATTCTTCATGGTAAAGCCTGAATTCTCCATCCACTGTTTTAAAAGCTCAGCCTTAGGAGGATTAGACTTGATGTCTACCGTCTCAAAATCAGACAGATACTCTTTCAAATCAGCTTTTGCTTTACGACAAGTGGAACATTTGGGGTATTCATAAAAAGTGTACATCATAAGTCCTTTCTAAAAACCTTGTTCATGTTCTAATAGCCAGATTTTTTTATCTAGGCCCCCAGCATAGCCGGTTAACTGCCCATCTGACCCTACTACACGATGACAAGGAATAAAAATACTAAGGGGGTTATGGCCAACCGCGCCACCAACAGCCTGTGCTGAAGCACAGTTAATTATCTTTGCAATTTCCTTATAGCTTCTTGTCTCTCCATAAGGAATTTCTTGTAGACAAGTCCAAACCTTCTGACGAAAGTTAGAACCCTTTATAGAAAGAAAGTCAGCTTTAGCAGGTGGAGTCTGATAGAAATAAGTATCTAACCACTGACATGCCTCCTTTAACACGACGGTCTCTTGTAGTTGTGGCATTTCACAGATACCAGCTTCAAAATACTTTTGACCTTGAAACCAAGCACCAATTAAACCTGCTTCAGTTGCTATTAAGGATATCTCTCCAATGGGAGATTGGTAAATCATTTTTGATAGAGTCATCACTTTTCCAACCATTTCTTGCTTCAACTTCCCCTTTAAGATCAATAATCAAGATACTATCTTAAAGCCTCTTAATCAGTCGCACACGAATAATATTCTCACTAACTTTAAAGTCTTCTACTAATTGCTTAACCTTCTTTAAATCACATTTATCTAAATCAATTAAAGTATAAGCATAATCACCTTTTGAACGGTTAATGATGTTATCAATATTAATATCCAAAGCTGACACTGCTGTTGAAATAGTAGCAACAATGTTAGGGACATTTTTATTGATTAAGGTAATTCGATAAGGAGCAGTTAGGGCTTGGTGAACATTGGGAAAGTTAACGGAGTTGGTAATTTCACCCGTTTCCATAAAACGTCGAATGGTTTGACTTGCCATGATCGCACAATTTAGTTCGGCTTCCTCGGTTGAGCCACCAACATGGGGGAAAACAGTAATTTTGTCCTTGTTTAAAAGTTCTGGACTGGCAAAATCCGTCATATAACGTTTAACGACCCCTGTCTCAATAGCATCAAACAAAGCTTGATGATCAACTAACTCTGCACGCGCAAAATTAATAATCGTTGTTCCTTTAGCCATCAAAGCAAAACTCTCAGCATTAAAGGTTGCTTGGGTCTCTTGGGTCAGCGGAACATGAATCGTTATATAATCAGATTTTGCAAAGATTTCTTTGAGGTCCTTGACCCTTTGCACATGACTTGAAATACTCCAAGCAGTCTCAATAGAAACATAAGGATCATAACCCAAAACGTTCATTCCTAAACGATAGGCATCATTAGCAATTCTTCCACCAATTGCCCCCAGACCAATAACCCCTAGAGTTTTGCCACTAATCTCTGACCCAGCAAACTGTTTCTTGCCACTTTCAACTTGTTTACCAAGATCGGCACCTTGTAACCGATTGGTCCAGTGATTAGCAGAAATATAATCTCGAGCAGCCATTAAAATAGCCGCCAAAACTGCTTCTTTTACTGCATTTGCATTTGCTCCTGGTGTGTTAAAAACAACAATCCCTTCTGAGCTAGCTTTATCAACTGGAATATTATTGGTTCCTGCTCCAGCTCTGGCAATTGCTTTTAGGTTGCTTGGAAAAAACTGCTCGTGTAACTGCTCGCTTCTTAAAATATAAGCGTCCGGATTATCCGCTAAATCGCCGTCAATTTGAAATTGGTTTCCAAGCTCTTTTAAACCAATTGGGTTAATATTATTAAATGTTTTTACACTATAAACCATATCTATTTTACTGGGAAGGCTTGCTTCTCCAGTACTCCTTCCTGATTATGCTTCTAAAAGTCGTAGCGACTATCTTCATCAATTTCTTGATATTTTACTGCTTTTCCATCTTCTTTTTTGAGTTTCTGATAAGCCAAGCGAACGCCAGACAAAGGAACCTTCCCACAAAGCTGAAAGCCTAATTTGGACAGAATAGCTTGCATGGCTAAATTCTTCTCGTGAGTATCACAACGAAAATCTTCATAATCAAAGCCCTCAATCAAGCCTTCTACAAAAGTTTGTGCGATACCTTGTCCTTGGATATTTTTAGTAACTGCAATACGATGAAACGTAAGGTAATCTCTGTTATCTGTTAGCCATTGCCCATCGTAGATAGCATTGTAGGCTTCTTCATTGCCATAAATTGCTGCCGCGTAAGCAATAACCTTACCATCTTCTAAGGCCACATAGCCAACCCCATCAATAATATCTTCTATAATAACGTCCTCAGTTGGATAGCCGTCCTGCCATTGGTCACTTCCATAAGCTGCCAGCACTTCCTTAGCATCTTCAATAATTGCCATAATCACATCAACTTCATTAGGAAAGGCTAATCTAATATCCATATTTCTTCTCTTTTCCTCCCGCCTTACTTGCTATTTTGAGCTTCAAACTGAGTCATAAAGTTGACTAAAGCAATAACACCCTCTCTAGGAAAGGCATTATAAATACTTGCCCGCATGCCCCCAACACTGCGATGACCTTTAATATTTTTAAAACCTGCTTTTTCAGCTTCTTTGATAAACTGACTATCTAAAGCTTCTGAAGGGGTTGTAAAAGGTACATTTGATAGTGAGCGGTCCTTGGGATTTTTTACTGGATTATTATAAAAGGTTGATTGTTCAATAAAAGTATAGAGTAAACCAGATTTTTCACGATTAATAAGTTCCATCTGATCTAAGCCTCCTAGCTCTTTGATCCACTCAAAGACCATTTTAGCAATATATATGCTATATACAGGAGGTGTATTATATAAAGAGTGAGCCTGCACATGTACTTTATAATCCAACATGCTTGATAAGATCGGCTCTTGATCCAATAAATCCTCACGGATAATCACAACTGTGACACCAGCTGGACCAATATTTTTCTGTGCACCAGCATAGATCATTCCAAATTCTTCAACCTGGTACCTAACAGCCAAGATATTTGAAGACATATCAGCAACAATAGGTACACCATTCGTATCTGGTAAATCATAAATAGCTGTCCCTTCAATAGTATTGTTTGTTGTGATGTGGACATAGGCGGCTTCAGGGTCAATTACTGCCTTATCATATAAGGGAATCTTATTAAAGTGGTCTTTTTCTGAAGAAGCTAGTAATAAAGGTTCAAAAGGAATTATTTGAGCTAATTTCAGTGCTTCTGTGTAGGCCTTTTTACCCCATGATCCAGCTACGTGGTAGTAAGCCTTCTTGCCTTTAGCTAGGTTCATAGGAATCATTGAAAATTGTGTCGAAGCTCCTCCTTGCAAAAAAAGAACTTTATAATGATCAGGAATCGCCATTAGTTCTCTGAGCAAGTTTTCTGCTTCTTTAATGATTGTCTCAAATTCTTGGGAGCGGTGTGACAATTCCAAAACACTCATACCACTGGATTGGTAATCAAGCATTTCAGCTTGTGCTCTTTCCAGCACTGGTTTTGGCAAGACTGCTGGTCCTGCAGAGAAATTATAAATTGTCATAAAACACCTCCGAATCGAATAATAATACAGAGTATAGCATAATTTTCAGAATTTTACAAAGACTTTTCCAGCTTATTTCTTACTCCTAAAAATGATATAATTGGGAGAGATAGAGGAGGAAGTTATGCTAATAAAAGAATTTTGTTCAGAAAATCTAACTGGGTTAAACCACTTACAGGAGCTAGAGGTTAACCGTGTTGAACTTTGTGATAACTTGGCTGTTGGTGGAACAACACCTTCTTTTGGCATTATTAAAGAAGCCTGTAACCTACTTCATGATCAGTCTATTTCAGTTGCAACCATGATTAGACCGAGAGGCGGGAATTTCGTTTATAACGATATTGAACTTAGAGCTATGGAAGAAGATATTATAAAGGCTGTTGAAGCTGGTTCAGATGCCTTGGTTTTAGGCTTACTAACCGAGCAGGGACAAATTGATAAGGACGCTATTGAACAACTCTTACCTGCAACACAGGGCTTGCCCTTGGTTTTTCATATGGCCTTTGACCATATTCCTGAAAAAGATCAATTTGATGCTATAGATCAGCTGATTGATTATGGTTTTGTCAGAATTTTGACACATGGTTCTATGGAAGCTAATGACATCTATGATAATATAGATCACTTAAAGAAAATCGTTTCTTATGCCGCTTCTCAAATTGAAATTATGATTGGTGGTGGTGTTACAGCTCAGAATGCTCTTGATCTCAGCCAAAAAATAGGAACTGTTGTTGTTCATGGAACAAAAATTGCTTAAGAGACTGCCCACCTCATTACTCATTAACAGTTCTTTTAACACTCAGATAAGGGGCATTATAAAAAGCTAGCGGTATGGTACCAAATAGGAGGTAGCCCACTGCTAGCTTTTTTAGTCATTATTTTAAAAAATGTAAAATCGGTTGATAGGTAGTGTTTCGATAGGCTTTATCGAAAGCAAGTATTAACGTTGTTATTCCTGGAAAAAATAAACTTAAAACAGCTAGCCCTTTTGAACCTCCAAAAGCCCTAACAAAGCAAAAGCGAGTATAATAAAAATAAATAGAAATAACCCAACCTATAAAATAGAGCCATTTATTATCCTCACCAAATGTAATCTTATGTTTCGTAAAACCAGCTAATATCGGGATAATGGCAAACCAAGCGGGTTGATTTGCTTTTTGAAACAAGCGCCAATTCCCAATTGCAGACATTATAAATGATATTATTAGCAGAATAAAAATAAACCCGTAAATTCCTAAAATTAGGAGTCCTACTGTCTCATCTTGAGTCATCCTAGATCACCTCGTTTTCTAAGCTATTTTATACTGTATAACTCTATAAAGCCATTATAACAAAAACAGAACTTCCTAGAAATACCATAAAGTCTTTAAAGTTAGTAGTCTAAAATCAAGTGCTACTATTAACAACTGGATCTCATTAAGAAGGGTTATCTTCGAATTTGATGGAAAGTCTGGTAAAGTTCCTGACGATTCAGTTGATATTGTTTAGCAATTTTTTTTATTGCTAAATTTGGCTTATAGCCGTGATTAATCTCCTCTTGAACTAAAGCTACATAATCAACTTCTTTTTCTTGATATGCTTCCTGGTTAACATCATGGCCTGAAACTATAAGGAGACATTCTCCCTTCAAAGGCTTTTGCTTGATAGCTTCTAGCAGTTGAGATACCAATCCCCTTTGATACTCCTCGTAAACTTTGGTAAGTTCTCTGACCAAGGTAACATGACGATCACCATAAACCTCTAAGAGATGAGAAAGGGTATCAGCAACACGATAAGGAGATTCATAAAAAATCTGGGTCTCTGGGTAATTTTTTTTCTCTTCAAGAAAGGCTTTTTGCTGCCCTGCTTTTCGTGGTAAAAAACCATAAAAAATATGAGGTTGAGGGGCGATACCACTAGCTATCAGCCCCGTTATCCCAGCTGAAGCTCCTGGTAAGGCAACAACAGTGAGGTCATGAGCAATAGCCTCTTTGACTAAATCATGGCCAGGATCTGAAATCGAAGGCATTCCTGCATCAGATACTTGGGCCAAAGAATAACCGTTTTTTAGTAATTCTATTAGTTGTGGGATTTTCTCAAAAGCGTTATGTTCGTGAAAAGAAATTTGTTTTGTCGTTATTTCAAAATGTTTGAGAAGAATACCCGTGTTACGCGTGTCCTCAGCACAAATGAAATTGACTGTCTTTAAGGTCTCAACAGCTCGAAAAGTCATATCTTGCAGATTTCCTATTGGTGTAGGTACTAGGTACAAGCAACCTGAAGTTTTTGAATCTTTAAAACTTTTTTGAATCTGCATATTACAACTTTCTATCTAACAATTCACGGCAAAACATGCACTCTTCATCATTTTCACGCCTCTGGCCATAAAAGAAATTACAGATGTGGAAACCTTCGTCATAAATACCTTCTAAGTGCTCATTTCCTTGTTTAGAGGGGGCTTTAGCAAGGGTTTCATATTCTAGCTGACTGAGGCGTTCCCTTAATTTAGTATTTTCAAGACGTAAGACTGTATTCTCCTCAACTAAGCCTTGAACTTGTTTTTTCATAGCTTCAATATCAGCTAGGGTGATCATTAAGTTTTGAGAAAATCCATCAAATGCATCAAATAGTTCTCTTTTATTTACCAATGGTTACCTCCTCTAATGGATAGGTTAAAATAGTTTGTTTATCCTCTAAAATGACTTTTAAACTCTCATCAAAAATGTTGATTGATAGGACACGGGCTGGACCCTTATCTGTCATGACTATACTACCAAAGTCTGGAAATTTCTTTTTACTTTCACTATAAAAGTCATCTTCATATTGCAAACAACATAAAAGCCTACCGCAATAACCTAAGTTTTTTCCGGAGTTCAATGACAAACTTTGATTTTTTAGCATCTTAATCGACACTGTCGGAAATTCCCCTAAAAAACTGGAACAACATAGTGGACGACCACAAGGTCCAATGCCCCCAAAGACCTTGGCTTCTTCTCGACTATTTAACTGCTTTAACTCAATACGTGTCTTAAATAGTATCGCTAGGTCTTTTAAGAGTTGACGAAAATCCACACGCTCTTCCGCCGAAAATGTAATCAGAACATAACTCCGATCAAGTGGAAAAACGATATCAATCAGCTTCATATTTAAGTGATTTTGGGCAATTAAAGCACGCACTTGGGGCTTTGAACTTTCGGCCAGACCTTTATTAGCGACAAAAGCCTTTATATCTATTTGATTTGCTTGACGCAAAACACGAGGTAGCTCTTTGGGTAATTGGGTATCTTTAAATTCTTTTAACCGACGAGTAACTTGACCCAGTTGATTCCCCTTACCACTTTGAATCACAAGCCAAGTTTCAAGCGGAAAATCTTTTTCAGATATCACATACCTTGTTGCAGGCCAATCTATCAATTTAACACCTATTGTACTTGTCATGATAACACCATATACTCTAAGGCATTTTGAAAGGAGACATTGCTCTCCCACATCTGTCTTGCTAAATAGAGTCCTTCCAAGTAATGGATTGCCTTTGCTTGACTATAATCATTGGCTAAGTGATAGGTAATAAGCTTCAAGACCATATCTTGTTCTTTTTTGTCTAGAGCTGAAGTTGCTAAACGACTTACTTCTAAATATGCTTTTTCTCGATTACTTAGTAGGTATGTTGTCAATTTTTGACTTGCATTGATAAAATCTAAAACCTTAGAGTCCTTAATAAGTTTTTCTAAGTCATCAGGACTTTTAGCTAATTTTGCTATTAAATCAGCTTGGTTTTTCAGTAATCCTGCTTTTTGGGCTTGCCTAGATAAGTAGTCTTCACTTTTAGGAAAATGGAATATCTGGGTTCGACTTTTGATGGTGGGTAAAACTTGGTTATCGTCATTAGTCAGCAAAAAGATATATGAGGCACTTTGTGGTTCTTCAATATGCTTTAAGAGGGCATTAGCAGCATTAATATGCATTTTCTCACAGTCTTTAATAATAAAAACCTGTTGCTCTCCTTCATAACCAGTCCGAGAAAAATCTTTGAGCATCTCTCTTATCGTTTCCGTTTTAATCACTTGTCCACTTGGTTCCAAAACCGTAAGGTCTTGGAATTCATTTTTTGCAATCAGTTGACAAGAACGACAACGTCCACAAGGAAGCTTGTCTTTTAAATCCTGACAAAAGATAGCTTGTGTTAAATACAAGGCCATTTCAAAATTAGCAAAATCACCGGCAAATAAATAAGCATGATTTAGACGCTCTTTTGCTAATATCGTTTGAAAAGACCTATAAGCTTTAGGAGCCAGTTCCTCAATAGACATCTAATCACCCTTCCCTATCTTTAGACATTTTCTTTGATGATTTCAAAGGCTTGTGCGACAACCTCATCTAACGACTTGGTCGCATCAACTGTTACGATTCTATCAGGGAATTCTTTAGCAAGCTCTAAATACCCGTTTCGTACTTGCTGATGCATTTCAATTTTTTCCATATCAAGACGATTTATCTCACGCTTTTTGTTTTTTGCAATCCGCGCTAAGCCAATTTCTGGGCTAAGATCAAAATAGAGGGTTAAATCAGGTGTGACCCCATCTGTTGCAAAATCATTTAGCCACTGAATAGCCTTTTTTGAGAGCCCCCTACCTGCTCCCTGATAGGCAACAGAGCTGTCAATAAAACGGTCTATCAGAACCATTTGTCCTTGTTCTAAAGCAGGCAGTACCTTTTCAACCAAATGTTGTCTTCTGGCAGCAATATAGAGTAAAAGTTCTGTTTTAGGGTCCATAGCCGTATTTCGGACATCTAAAATAACCTCTCTGATGCTCTCAGCGATTGATACGCCTCCTGGTTCCCTCGTTACTACTATTTCAGTCTGATTTAAATTCTCTAATAGAGGGACTAGTCCTTCTATAACACTCGTCTTTCCGGCACCATCTGGTCCTTCAAATGTAATTAATCTACCTTTTGACATATCCGTTCCTTTTTCATTTCTGTTACTATTTTACCAAAATTTAAGCAAAAAAACACTGCCTTTCGTCAAGGCAGTAAATGATTAATCTAAGTTTGCTTTAAGATGGGTTGCCTCTACTGAAATAACCCTTACACCTGTGGCTTGTAAATTTTCAGTTAAAAGAGCTTGGTCCATATTACCATCAATTTGGAGTTCAACGACCGTTTTACCCGTAGCACGTGTATCCGCCACAATGCGACCAATATTAAGATTTACTTTGGAAATAGCTTCTGCTACTTTAGCTAAGATTCCGACAACATTATCAGCCTCTAAAACAACGCGCATTCCTTCAGTTCCATAACCAGAAACATGAAGAAAGGCTTTAAAAACATCTCGATCTGTAATAATCCCACAAAGGTGATTATCATCAAGTACTGGTAAAACACCAATTTTATGTTCTAACATTAAATAAATGGCATCTTCGAGACTAGCATCTGGTGTAATGGTTATCACTTTTTTTAACATGATATCCTTAATTTTTGTTTTATTAAGGAGATAATTCATTTCGTAGATAGATAGACTCGTCGCTTTTGATGGGGTTGCTTCAGCCATAGTTCCTGCAGTGACAAGGCCAACTAACCTATCCTCTTCCATGACAGGAAGTCTTCGAATATCTTGATCTCGCATAATATCAGCAGCCTGAGCCACACCAGTGTTAGGTGTAATAGTGACGACCTCTTTTGTCATATAATCTTTAACAGCCATAACAATTCCTCATAATCTCTTTTTTTATTTAGATAATATAGTTTAGGTGATTTTGCATTTTAACCACCCAGATAAGCTTTTTTAACCTGATCAGATTCTAATAAGTCTGCACCCGAACCCGTCAGGACCACTTTTCCAGTTTCCAAAACATAGGCACGATCAGCAATTGATAAGGCCTTATTAGCATTTTGTTCAATCAACAAGACCGTCATGCCTTGCTTTTGAATGTCTTGGATAATATCAAAAATTTCATTAATAAAAATAGGTGCTAATCCCATAGAAGGCTCATCCAAAAGTAATAATTTGGGCTTACTCATCAAAGCTCTTCCCATTGCAAGCATCTGTTGCTCCCCACCAGATAGAGTAGCGGCATCCTGATTTTTACGTTCTTCTAGGCGCGGAAAACGGTCAAAAATCATTTTTAAGGTTCTTTGATTCTCTGTCTTATCCCTTATCAGAAAAGCTCCCATCTCTAAGTTTTCCATGACCGTTAAGCCGGCGAAAACATGCCGACCTTCTGGTACTTGAGACAAACCTTGAGCCACAATTTTTCGTGCTGGTAACTTCTGAATGGCTTGACCTAAAAAAGAGATATCACCCTTGCTAGGCTTGACTAAACCAGAGATTGTACGTAAGATAGAGGTTTTTCCTGCTCCATTTGCACCGATCAGAGTGACAACTTCACCTTCTTCAACGGTAAAAGAAACGTCCTTAACAGCCTCAATTGCACCGTAATTTATTGATAAGTCTTCAACTGATAACATAGGCATTACAGTTCTCCTCCTAAATAGGCTTCGATAACCCGTTTATTGTTTTTGATTTCTTGTGGTGTACCATGTGCAATCAAACGGCCATACTCCAAAACGTAAATTCTTTCAGTTACTTCCATTACTAAGCTCATGTCGTGTTCAATTAAGATGATTGTCATACCAAAGTCGCTTTTGATTTGACGAATTAATGCTGTTAATTCTGCCGTTTCCTGAGGATTCATTCCAGCCGCTGGCTCATCTAAAAATAAGATTTTAGGCTTAGTCGCTAATGCCCGCACAATCTCAAGGCGTCGCTGTTGTCCATAAGGAAGGTTTTTAGCTAGGGTATCAGCTTCTTGATCTAATTTGAAGATTGCTAAGAGTTTAAGAGCTTTTTCTTTTAGCTCAGCCTCTTTCTTATAATAACTTGGTAAGCGTAAAATACTTGCTAAAAGATTATCCTTTTCCTGATTGGCTAAGCCAATTAAAACATTTTCAAGTACTGACATGTCTTTAAAAAGACGGATATTTTGGAAGGTGCGTGATAAGCCAAGGGAAGCAATTTTATAGGGAGCCTTTTCATTAAGTAAGGTACCATCTAAGGTTACCGTCCCTTCACTAGGAAGGTAAACTCCCGTCAGAAGGTTGAATAGGGTCGTTTTTCCTGCCCCGTTTGGACCAATTAAACCAACTAGTTCTCCTTGGTTTAATTCCATCGTGACATCACCAACAGCTGTCAAACCACCAAAATTTTTGGTTAAATGTTTAACTTCAAGAAGTGCCATTTATTTGCCCTCCTTCTTCTTGTTAAAAAGCAAGTCTGATAAAACAAGTTCCTTAGTACCCATAAGGCCTCCAGGTTTAAAAACCATTACCAAGATTAAGGCTATGGAATAAATAATCATCCGGATATCGGAGAAACTTTGTAAATACATATTGAGCACTCCCAAGACAATCGCAGCAAGGATTGTTCCTGTCATAGATCCCAGTCCTCCTAGTACCGCAATTATCAAGTAGTCAATGGATCGCATAATAGTAAAATCCTTAGGAACAACCGTTCCAATATAAGCAACATACAAGGAGCCTGCAATACTTGCTGTCATAGCAGCAAAAGTGAAGGTTAAAACTTTTATTTTCGTAGTATTCACACCCATTGATTCCGCTGCAATTTCATTCTCACGAACCGAGATCACTTGACGACCAATTGATGAACGTAAAAAATTGAGCATTGCAACTGCAATAAGGACTACAAAGATAAAAACAACTGGCCACGTACTATAGCGTAAGATTCCTGTTAATCCAGCCGCACCATTTGTAATATCTCCTCCATTAACTATTACCATTCGAATAATTTCAGCAACACCCAAGGTAGCAATAGCCAGATAATCCCCTTTGAGTCGTAAAGTTGGAAAACCGACAATAATTGCAAGTAAGCCTGCTATTAAAACGCCTAGTAACATGGAAATATAAAATCCAAGATAAGTTGGCATATAGTTGGTGAAAATGGCTGTAGCATAGGCTCCTATTGCCATAAAGCCCGCTTGCCCTAGAGGAAACTGACCAGAAAAGCCAAGAACTAAATTAGTTCCCATAGCCATAATAATTGAAATACCAATTCCCATCAGAATTTGCACATGGTAAGGACCAAGTATCCCCCCATTAATTAAAAAATTAAGAGTAAAGAAAAGACAGGCAATGGTCATCAGCCAAGTTCCAAGGGATTTTTTATTTTTTCTCATCCTTACACCTTTTCCTTTACATTTTTTCCTAATAGCCCAGCTGGTCTTATTAATAAAATCTGAATTAAGACAGCGTAAACCATAGCATCACGATAACTTGAGAAGCCAATCGAAACTGAAATAGTTTCAATAAGACCTATCATGAAACCACCCAAGGCAGCGCCTGGAATAATCCCAATTCCACCCAAAACCGCTGCAACGAAAGCTTTAATACCTGGGGTCATACCCATCAAAGGATTAATTGAATTATAATACAAACCAATCAAAACTCCTGCCGCTCCAGCTAATGCAGAGCCTAGGGCAAAAGTAAAACTAATAGTGGAGTTCACATTAATTCCCATTAATTGAGCAGCATCACTGTCAACAGATACCGCACGCATTGCTTTGCCCATTTTAGTCTGCTTAACAACAAACTGTAAACCAATCATTAACAGGATTGAAACTAGTAAAATAATCATTTGGACGTTGCTAATGCTTACCGGCCCCAGTGAATATTTAACCGTTTTTAAAGCTTGAGGGAAGGCTCTAGCCTCTGCTCCGACTAAGTAAACCATGCCATACTCCAAGAGGAAAGATACCCCAATGGCAGTAATTAGCGCTGCAATTCGCGTAGAATGGCGCAAAGGGCGATAAGCTAAAAACTCAATCAACATACCTAAACAAGCTGTAAATACCATGGTTAGTAAAAGGGCAACAAAGAGATTGAGATGAAAAACATTAATTAAATAATAACCTATAAAAGCGCCCATCATGAATAAATCTCCATGTGCGAAGTTTATTAATTTGATAATACCATAAACCATGGTGTAACCCAAGGCCAAAAGGGCATAGACACTACCCAAAATCAGGCCATTAACAAGTTGTTGAAGCATTTATTTACCAATCTTTCTAATTTAATTAAAGAGTCTATCATTCTCATTTCGCTGCAATAACGGTTGCTGAGCTTTCTTTCCCCTTAGTTAACCCAATAACCGTCACCGATTTGATAGGGTTATGTTTGTAATCAATAGTCATGGTCCCTGTAACACCTTCAAATTCCTTTAACGTCGCAATCCCTTTAGAGATATCTTTTGAGGTCTTTGCTCCTTTTGCAGCCTCTGCTACCATGTAAACAGAATCGTAGGCTAAGGCCGCAAACATTGATGGCTCTTGACTATATTTCTTTTTATAATGTTTGGCAAAAGTTGCCGCTTTTTTAGATATAGATGCAGAATATCCAGAAAGATAATAAACATCTGTCACATTATCCTTTCCTCCAAGTTCAACCAACTTAGCATCTGCAAAGCCATCAGGACCGACAATAGGTACTTTTATCCCCATTTCACGGGCCTGCTTAATAATAGTTCCAGTTTCTTGATAATAACCTGGCATAATGACAGCATCATAATTTTGATTTTTTATTTTTGTCAATGCTGATTGGAAATCCGTATCTCCTGATTGATAGGTTGATTCAGAAACAATTTTCCCCTTGTAAACACTTTTAAAGCGTTTTGCAATACCCTTAGCGTAGTCACTAGAGTTATCATAAAAAAGAGCCACCTTTTTAGCTTTTAAATGATCACTAGCAAATCTTGACAAAACGTCCCCTTGATAAGAATCAATAAAAGTTGTTCGGTAGATGTAATTATAGGTTTTTCCATCTTTTGCAATCGTTAAGTCATCCTGAGTTCCAGAAGGTGTAATCAGTGGCACAGCCGACTGCGTAGCGTTGGGAGACGCTGCTGCTGCTGTCCCTGAGGTGGAGGAGCCGACGATGACATTAACATTATTTTGGGTTGCCAAGCTAGTCGTGACAGTAGCAGACTCAGCATTTTCTGATTTGTTATCTTTTGAAATGACTTCTATTTTTTTACCATTAATGCCACCAGCTTTATTGATTTCAGCGACAGCCATCATTGCTCCGACTTTTTCTGCACTGCCATAAGCAGAAACTGGTCCTGTCAACTCCAAGTTTAGCCCAATTTTTACTGTTTTCCCAATCTTAGTTCCATCAGCATTTGATGTACTACTGGGGGGAGCCGCATCGCAAGCTACTAATGAAAATAAAGCGAGTCCCATACCTATTGTGGCAAAAATTTTCTTTTGCATAAATCATTTCCTCATCTAGTCTAAAGTAATATGTATCTAAGAATACAGAATTATCAGAAAATTGTCAATAGTTTAAACTAGTTTTTAATCTGAAAAAAGCTAGGAAGTCATTTCCTAGCCTCTTTGAGAGTCTTGTGCTCTTTATTAAATTGTCTTAACGGTACAGATTTCCAACGAAATCACGATCAATAGAATCCAGCTCAGACATTTTTACTTCTTTAACAAATTTCAATTTGCTAATATCTTTAACTTTGTCAGCAAGTTCTTCCTTATTAACATATAGAATAATATAGCGTGACTTCCTTGAATGGTAATGGAAATCACCAAATTTTTGAATCTTACGTGCATCACGGTTGTAATAAAGGTAGACGACTACTCCAACTCTATTTTGTCTTTCAAACATGCGCTATTTCCTTCTTTTATATTTCGATAAATTCCTTTTGTAATTCTTTCTCGTCGTTCAGCTAATGGTAACCCTGTATCAATAAAGATAGTCGAAGACACAGTTTCAGCGATACTTTCTGCAATCTCTGCTAAAATCGTTTGTAAATCAACCTCTGCAATTCGCAATGCAACCACTTTAGGGTGTAAATCAAGCTCTCTCTTTTGACGTAGGATTTCCTTATTGAGGGATTTACTATCAGGACGATACCTTAAGTAGTCTTTTTGATCCGATAAAGCAGTCAGTGACCTCTGAAACTGTTCAATGTCGTATTGCAGTTGCTGGTCTTGTTCAAACTCATTATAGACCTTTAGATAAGTTTTAAATTCCTCTGTTTTCTTAATATCTTCTATTAAATAATCAATAGCATCTTCAATAGCAAAGAGATCTTCGTTAATGACTAACATAAGATGATTATATCATAAACCAGCGCTAATACCATGTTTTTCTGAACTAAAATCATCATCAACTTACACAATGATATGTTAAAAAAAGACTTTATCTTTTCATAATAGCTTCTCTCCCTACACTTTATCCACCATAATCTAAATAGAACTAGCCTAGTAATTAGAACTTAGGCTTCAACTCGTTTATATGCTAGATAAGAGAATAATAGGAACACTTATTGATTGCTAGCAAAAATCACTTTACCTTAATAAAAGAACCGAAAATACTTAATTCGGTCCTTTTATTGGTTTATTTTAATTCATTATTTTCCATGATTTCATCAATGAAGCCATATTCCAATGTTTCTTTGGCATCCATCCAGTAGTCACGTTCTGCATCTTTGTGAATTTGTTTAATAGTCTTACCAGAATTATCAGCAAGGATTTTTTCAAGGCGTTTCCGTGTTTTTAACAATTGTTCAGCAACAATTGCCATATCTGTTTGTTGCGTACCACTACCAGCGCCCCCCATCGGTTGATGAATTAAGTATTCAGCATTTGGTAGCATGAATCGTTTACCTTTGGCACCTGATGATGCAATGATCGTTCCCATTGAGGCAGCCATCCCCATAACAATCGTTTGAACATCTGATTTAATAAAGTTCATCGTATCAACAATTGCTAACCCAGCTGAAACCGATCCTCCGGGTGTATTTACATAGAGGTAAATATCTTTAGTATTATCTTGCGCGTCCAAAAATAGTAACTGTGCAATAATAGAATTTGCCATATTATCTTCAACTGGTCCAGTTAGCATAATAATACGATCTTTTAGGAGACGTGAATAGATATCATAAGAACGTTCTCCGCGACTTGTTTGTTCAATAACTACAGGAATCATAATATTCTCCAATCTAAATAAAATATCTATTAATATATAAGTCTCAATAGATTTATCTTTTAATAACTGTCCTCATTATAATCTATTGGTCAAATTAGGTCAAATAATAACTTTCTTTTTGAAAAAACTTTCCAGTCCTTACTAGAAAGCCTTCTATCCTATTAGAAAATTAACCTTAAGCAGGTATTGAGGTCAGAGCACTTGAAACTTTTATTTTGTACCAAACAATCTATCTCCAGCGTCACCAAGTCCTGGCACAATGTAGCCGTGCTCATTTAATCTTTCGTCCAAGGCTGCAGTATAAATGTCCACATCTGGATGAGCTTCTTGTAATTTTTTCACACCTTCTGGTGCTGCTACAAGGCAGACAAACTTAATATTAGCTGCACCACGCTTTTTCAAGGAATCCACTGCTAAAATAGCTGACCCTCCTGTCGCAAGCATTGGATCTACAACGAAGATTTGGCGTTGGTCGATATCTTCAGGAAGTTTAACAAGGTATTCAACAGGTTCAAACGTTTCTTCATCGCGGTACATTCCGATATGGCCAACCTTTGCAGCTGGAACTAAACTTAAGAAGCCATCAACCATTCCGATACCAGCTCTGAGAATTGGGACAATAGCCAGTTTTTTCCCTGTGAGTTGCTTTTGTACTGTCTTTGCCACTGGTGTTTGAATTTCTACATCCTCAAGCGGAAGATCACGTGATACTTCATAACCCATCAACATCGCAATCTCATTGACTAATTCCCGAAAATTCTTTGTTGATGTGTCTTCTCTACGTAAAATTGATAGTTTATGCTGAATAAGTGGATGTGAAATAACTTGACATTTTCCCATGATAACATACTTCCTTCTAAAATTTTTTTACCTTCCACATTATACCAAAAATCATTAGTCTTTGCTGGAAATTTTTCATATTTAAGGCATTCTTAAAAAAATAAAATCAGCTTTTTTTAAAGACGCTTCATTTGGAGCATAGCTGCAAAGATACATTCTTCAGGAAAATAAAAAAAGAACAGCTAGGAGTCGCTCTAAAGCACTAGCCTGTCCTTTACATTTTGTAGTCTCAGGGCATTTTTAACCTAGCTCTAAGTTTTTCAGCCTTATGACCAATTAGCTTATCTAATTGATGTGTCGCAAGGGTTAAATAGCCATATACAATAATCCCAATTAAACCAATAATCAAGAGATAAAAGAGACTAGATAGCCGTCCAGTTGGAACAAAAAGAAATCCCAAAATCCAATTAGCAAAGGCTACCACAATTCCCATAATAGCGGTTAGTATAGTGATTAAAGTCAGCTGTTTAAGTAGTAATTTTCGATTAAATTTAGTGACCTGATGAAGACGTTTATACATCAGGTAAACAGGAACCAATAAGCCCAGTGAAGTAGCAAGGATTGGACCATAGGCATGGAAAAAATAAATTAATGGGACTTGTAAAACAAGTTTAGTCAAAATACCATAAGCAAAATAATAGAGGGCTTTACGATTCTCAAATAAAGCTTGCAACATTGGAGCTAATAAGGTATAAAGAGCTAACAGAATGGTTTGAAAAAGAACAGCCCTAAACAAGTTAATTGCCTCCACGTCACTAAAACCATAAAAAACTGAATAGAGGGGGCGTGCTAAGATAATAGCACCTAGTAGAGCCGGTAAAAGAAATATCATTAGCATAACCACATTGTTTATAATCAATTTAGCCGACGCTCGACTATCTTTTTTGATATGGTTCTCTGTCAAAAGTGCAATCCCAACACCACCAATGGAAGCTGCTACAGCAATCAAAATCATGGTGATTTTAGCGGGGTTAGCATTAAAATAACCAAATTGGATTAAAAGTTGTTCCTTAGTGTAATGGGTAAAAAGGAGCATTGTATTGGAGTAGGTCCACTGGTCAATCAGTTGAAAAGCTTGGATAGCACTCCCTATCACAATAAAAGGTATTGACTCTTTCAAGGTCTCTAGTAACAATCCCTTAGCATCGATAGGAACATCTTGCTTAGGTTTGGCAAAAATAGCCTTTAAGAGCCCCTCTTTGGCTAAGTAGAAAACTAGGACAGCCATACTTGCAATCATTCCAATAAAAGCAGCTAAGGTTGATTGAGTTACTGCGTGCAAGTAGTCTCCAGACCCTATCTTCATAATCATAAAAGTAGCTGTTAGCATCCAAATAACCCTGATAATCTGCTCTGCTATTTGACTAAGAGCATAGGGTTTTATGTTATTGTGGCCTTGAAAAATACCACGGATAACACTCATGACTGGGAATATAAAGACAGCTAGAGAGAGGCTGTGCATAACCGGAATCAACTGACCGTCCGACCCTGATAAGGTCGAAAAGAAAGGTGACGTGAGATACATCGTAACCGAAAAAATCAGACCAAGAATAACCATTAATTTCAAGGTTGTTCTGATTAGTTGGTAACTATGCTCTTTTTGATTAAGAGAATTATACTTAGCAACTTGTTTTGCAATAGCAACATTCAAGCCCGTTGTTGAGATCAATAAAAAATAGGCATATACATTATAGCCCATATTAAAAAGTGCATTGGCCTGAGTAGCATGTTGACCCATCCAAATTAACCAGGGAATAATGTAAATGACGCCAAGTAAGCGGCTGATAAAGTTGCTCGCTGTGGACCAAACTGTCCCCTGCAACATTAATTCTTCTTGTGTCAGATTCTTTTTCTTTTTATCCATAACTAGTCTTTCTTCATATAATAGATATATTATAAACTTTTGCTAGTTACTTGTAAATCTGAAACATAAAAGATAAAATAAGAATTATGATAAGAATTGAAACAATTATTGATTTATTAAAGGCTGACAAAAACTTTCGTGAAGTCATTGCAGACGACAGCTATTACTATCACTACACTGGTTTAAACTTCGCAAAGCTCAGTTATGATAGTCGTGACGTTGATGATCAGACCTTATTTTTTGTAAAGGGAGCTAATTTTAAGGCGGAATACCTACAATCAGCACTAGAGCAAGGTTTGCCTGCTTATATTTCTGAAGTTGACTATGAAGTCGATATTCCAGCCATTATTGTTAATGACATCAAACATGCCATGTCTATTATTGCAATGGCTTTTTATGATAATCCACAAGATAACCTTAAACTACTAGCATTTACAGGGACAAAAGGTAAGACAACTTCAGCTTATTTTGCCTACCATATTTTAAAACAATCTCATAAGACAGCTATGCTATCCACAATGAATACTACATTGGATGGGCAGACTTTTTTCAAATCACAATTAACAACACCCGAAAGCTTAGATCTCTTTAAAATGATGGCTGAATGTGTCTCTAATGGCATGACCCATTTGATTATGGAAGTTTCTAGTCAGGCCTACCTAGTTGGTCGCGTTTATGGGCTAACTTTTGATGTTGGGGTTTTCCTAAATATCAGTCCCGATCATATTGGACCAATTGAACACCCTACTTTTGAAGACTATTTTTACCATAAGCGTCTTTTGATGGAAAATAGCCGTGCTGTTATCATTAATAGTGATATGGATTATTTTAAAATACTAAAGGAGCAGGTAAAGAATCAGGAACATGACTTTTATGGTCAGGCATCTGACAATCATATTCTTGATAGCCAGGCTTTTACCTTTAAGGTTACTGGTAAACTAGCAGGTAGCTATAAGACACTCTTAATTGGACGATTTAATCAGGATAATGCTCTTGCTGCTGGTTTAGCCTGTTTGCGTTTAGGAGCAAGCTCTGATGATATTCGAAAGGGAATCGCAGAAACAACTGTTCCTGGCAGGATGGAAGTTCTCAGCCACCCCTGTGGTGCAAAAGTTTTTGTTGACTATGCCCACAATGGAGATAGCTTAGAAAAACTTGTTTCTGTGGTTGAAGAACATCAAAAAGGACAGATTATCTTAATAATTGGTTCTACTGGTAATAAAGGGGAAAGTCGACGGGCCGATTTTGCCAAAGTGATTAATAATCATCCGAACTTATCAGTTATTTTAACAGCTGATGATCCGAACTTTGAAGATCCTCAAACTATTTCAGAAGAAATTGCCAGCTATGTTTCTCGCCAACTCACTATTGAAGTAGACCGAGAACAGGCTATCAAACTGGGATTACAATTATGTCAGAAAGAAGGGGACGCTCTTATCATCGCTGGTAAAGGCGCTGATGCCTATCAAATTATTAATGGCAAAAAAAGAGACTATGCTGGTGATTATACAATTGCCAAAGCATTTATGGAAACTTCAAACTAACATTAACGAGTCTGGGACAAAAATATATTAATTTTTGAGATTCCCTGCCATTAATTTTTCCAATTGATAAATGAAACCCAAAAAGCGAACAAAACTCATTTTCTGATACTCAGAATACTGTCTTGTTCGCTTTTTATATTTGAGCTTAGACTTTTGTCCCAGACTCGTCTTTCATTATCAAAGCTTTTTCCAAAGCTAAACTGATATCCTACAATAGTAATTAGTAACCTCTTAACTTTGTATTATTTTCAGGTAATATCATTTAAATGTTGGTAAATTAGAATGGTTATTACTACTATTTTTAATCATTCTAAACAATTATATTTCTTAGAATAAAAAGAGGTTTTCCTCTAAAAAAGCCTTTGTTAAGCCATTCTTCTATGCTATAATGAGAGAGCTTTCGGCAAAAATAACAAAAGTAAGGAGGTCACGATGTCAACCATTCAAGCAAAAAATATAAGTGTTCAATGTGATCATAAAACAATTATCAAAGACTTATCATTAAACTTAATCACTCAAAAAATGACAACGATTATTGGTGCTAATGGTTGTGGTAAATCAACTTTGCTTAAAGCTCTTACAAGGATTCTTCCTCATGCATCTGGTAGTGTTTTGATTGACGGCCAAGACATTCGTTCGCTTCCAACCAAAGAGGTTGCTAAAAAACTGGCCTTATTGCCTCAATCTCAAGAAGCTTCTCCAGGTATAACTGTCTATGAACTTGTGTCCTATGGTCGCTACCCACATCTCAATCATATGGGTTACCTTAGCCAAGAAGACCATCGCATTATTAACTGGGCCTTGTCACTGACTAAATTAACAGACTTGGCTGATCACTGCGTTGATGCTCTATCTGGTGGCCAGAAACAACGTGTTTGGATTGCTATGGCCTTGGCCCAAGATACCGATACTATTTTTTTGGATGAACCGACTACCTATTTAGATTTAAATCATCAGTTAGAGGTTTTAGACTTACTAAAAGAACTACAAATAACGTCACACAAAACCATAATAATGGTTTTACATGATTTAAATTTATCAGCACGGTATTCAGACCATTTAATTGCTATGAAGGATGGAAAGATTATGAACCAAGGTAGCGTTTCAGAAATAATGACACCAAATACTATTGAAAATATATTCGCTATCAAGGCTCAAATTGTGGAAGATCCTATCCATCACTGTCCTATTATGTTGACCTATCAACTCATATAAATTTTGTACTAGGAGAATAGTATTTATGAAAAAAATCTTTAGGTTCTTACCTCTCTTACTTGCTTGCTTCATTATGGTGGCTTGCTCAACACAAACCGAAAAAGCTAAGCAAGATAAGCTAAAAATCTCACAGATGCCAAAAATCTCTGGCTTTACCTATAAAGGTCAGGTTCCTGAAAATCCTAAGCGAGTCGTGAGTCTGGCTTCCACTTACACAGGTTACTTAGCTAAGTTAAATATTAACCTTGTCGGGGTTACTTCTTACGATCAAAAAAATCCTGTATTGAAAAAATACATTAAGGGGGCTAAAGTTGTTTCTCCTACCGATTTAGAAGCAATCACTGCTTTAAAACCTGATCTCATCATTGTCGGATCAAATGAAGAAAAGCAGGATCAACTGGCTCAAATTGCACCTTTAATTTCAGTGGAATACCGTAAACATGATTATCTCCAAGTCTTTTCAGATTTTGGTAAAGTTTTTAATAAAAGTAAAGAAACCGATAAATGGTTAACAGATTGGACTAACAAAACAAAAGGCCTGGCTAAAGAAGTCAAAACTGTAACAGGTAAAGAAGCTACCTTTACCGTGATGGGACTGTTTGAAAAAGACGTTTACCTTTTCGGAAAAGACTGGGGACGGGGTGGTGAAATTATTCATCAGGCCTTCGGATATAAAGCACCAGCTAAAGTTGAAAAAGATGTTTTTCCAAAAGGTTACCTATCCATCTCACAAGAAGTTTTACCTGATTATATTGGAGATTATGTCGTAGTAGCGGCTGAAGATAAAAAAACGGGTTCTGCTCTTTATGAGAGTGAGATGTGGAAAAATCTTCCTGCGGTCAAAGCAAAACATGTTATTAAAGTTAATGCTAACACCTTCTACTTCACTGACCCTCTATCTCTAGAATATGAGTTAGAAACCCTCAAAAAAGCAATCCTTGAAAACAAAAACTAAAAGGAAATTGAGCAATGGCCTTAAAAAATGCACGCATGTCTCAACAAAAAAGAGACTTTTTCCTCCTTTTTACCCTTATCAGTTTCACTTTCTTGGGGATCCTTTATTTAAGTTTGCGTTTTGGAGCTAAATCAATGACCCATCAAGAATTGATGCAAGTTTTACTCCATCAATCTTCTCATCAGAGACAAGTGGCTGTCTTGTGGGATATGAGGCTGCCAAGAATTTTTGCGGCCATACTTGTCGGTGCAGCCTTGGCTATATCAGGAGCCTTAATGCAAGCTCTTACTCGTAATCCCATTGCTGATCCTGGTTTACTGGGGATTAATAGCGGAGCTGGACTAGCACTTGTCATCGCTTACGCATTCTTTCACCATCTCCATTACTCCATCATTATCTTAGTCTGTTTGTTAGGATCCATCCTTGCTAGCCTCATTATCTTCAGCCTCTCTTATAGGGTAGGAAAAGGTTACCAGCAATTAAGATTAATACTGGCTGGCGCTATGGTATCTACTCTCTTGTCAGCACTAGGCCGAGCAATCACTAATTATTTTCATTTAGCTAATGCCATTATCGGTTGGCAAGCAGGAGGGTTGGTCGGAACTAATTGGCAAATGTTAGCCTACATTGCACCAATCATCCTTATTTCTTTGATGACGGTTCAAGTCTTAGCTTACCAGTTATCTGTATTAAGTCTAAGCCAAATGCAATCAAAAGCACTTGGGCAATCAACAACTAAGCTCACTATTATTTTTTTAGGTCTGGTATTACTCTTAGCATCAGCTTCGGTAGCTATCGCAGGAAATATCGCTTTTGTTGGTTTGATTATCCCACATCTCATCAAAAACTACTTGCCTCAAAATTACCAACTAAGTTTGCCCCTAATTGCTTTTGCAGGTGCAACCTTCCTCTTAGCTGTGGATTTGATCTGTCGGACCATGAATCCTCCTTTTGAAACGCCACTTACTGCTATTATTAGCTTCTTAGGTTTCCCAGCATTTTTATGGTTAGTTAGAAAAGGAGGTAGAGCATGACAGATCATAAGAAGCTTCAATTGATTCTGCTTTTAGCCTTTCTTCTAATCACCCTTAGCGTCCTTGCTCTTACAATCGGTGATTCTAGTTTCTCACTTAAAGCCATTGGCCATTTAATTTTCGGCAAAGCCGATTCGACAACGGTATTTATTCTGACAAAGATCAGATTACCCCGACTATTAGCAGCACTCTTTGGAGGAGCATCTCTAGCACTATCTGGTAATATCCTCCAGACACTAACCAAGAACCCTTTAGCTGATTCTGGTATCCTAGGAATTAATGCTGGGGCTGGTATTGTAATTGCTATTTTTACCGCCTTTGGCTTTTTAGAGACACCAGCATCTCTTTATTCCTTACCTTTTTTTGCTATGATTGGCTCAGGCCTTTCTGTGGCACTGGTCTATCGCATGTCACATATCAAAAACAGACCTCTAAACCCAGTCACTCTCATTATTACAGGAGTGGGCCTTTCGATGATGCTCTCTAGTCTTATGATTGCTTTAGTTGGAAATGTTAATCATTATAAAACGGACTATATCGTTACATGGTTAAGTGGAAATATCACCGGAGACGATTGGCCAACCCTTACAGTTATCATGCCTCTCCTCATTATATTATGGTTAAGCAGTTACTGGCAGGCTTACCAATTGAATCTGATGACCTTATCTGATGACATGTCAGTTACTTTAGGATTTCAATTAAAAAAAGAGCGTCTCTTATCACTAATTTTATCAAGTAGCTTGGCTGCCCTGAGTGTCGTTTTAGTTGGAAATATTGCCTTTGTTGGTTTAATGGCTGGTCACCTGAGTCGTCGACTAGCTGGCGAGGATCATCGTTTCAATTTACCAACAAGCCTTTTGCTCGGAATGCTTCTTATGCTTGTTGCTGACACTATCACAAGAGTATTTCTTGTTGGTTCTAATATTCCTACAGGTATCTTAGTTTCCATCATCGGCGCCCCTTATTTTCTCTATTTGATGATGCAAACAAGAAATTAAAAGAGGTTGAGACAAAAGTCTAAGCTCAAATATAAAAAGCGAACAAGACAGTATTCTGAGTATCAGAAAATGAGTTTTGTTCGCTTTTTGGGTTTTATTTATCAATTGGAAGAATTGTGGCAAGGAATCTCAAAAATTAATATCTTTTTGTCCCAGCCTCTTTTCTTTAGCTTAGTTTCCCTTTTAATACGGAGTTCTTTACGTATAGTCAAATTTCCTTTGGTGCCACATAGTGAAGGGATACTTGATCTAATTTGCCATTTAACTGGTATTTATGCTCCTCTTTTTTCTGCAAATAATGGAGTTCTACAAGAGTTTGACAGAAAATATCAGGTCTTTTTTGTAAGACCAAATCTTTGCGAATGAACTTCATTAAAAACGTACTTAGATACTTTAAGGCGTATTCTGGATTAACATCTCCTATGATCTGATACAGTTTGTTTTGTTCTGCTGATAAGGAATAGCTCTTCTCTAATTTATAAAAATAATTACATAAGGTTAATCTATCTCTAGCAAAGTCCGTTTTCTCTATAATAAGGAGATCATTAGTTCTATTAGCCAGGCTAGTTTCAAAAACGAGCTCTTGAAGTTCTTGATAAACAGGTGTTTCATTATCTACAAAGACCATACTATCTAACTCCAACTCTTCTACACCCTTAAGGATTGGAATATTTAAATAATAGCGGCGCTCATTCCTTAAAATGTAAGCTTCCTCAATATAAAGGTCTAGGTAACGGTCTAAATGTTTGACATCAGGAAAAACTTTTTTTAGCTGCCGCAAAGTGACAGTGGTATGTTGATATAGATAATTGATAAGGTCTTTGAAGAAAGCCTGTCTGGTTGTCTTATTAGGATTAATTACAATTAACATCTGTTGAGAGCTCTCCTTCTACCTATGAAAAAAAGTGGATAAGTCCACTTTTACAAATAGTCACCTTTAATAACAAAAAAGCTACCTCGAATTTCGCCGGCTAGTTTAGAGCGCTGTCTTGCGAATTTAAACTTACCTTCAAATTCTTTTGGAATCTCAATCCCATTTGATAGTTTAAAACCAACTGCACGTTTCCCACCTTCTTCTAAGGTGTAAAGAACATTTACTGCTAAGCCATTATCATAATAAACATGTGACCATAAAATACCATCAACTTCCATTTGTGAAACGCAAAGGGCTTTATAGGGAAAAGTCATCTCTCGCGCTTCTAACACTCTTTCAATAAATGGCAAAATATCAGGTCTTTCCTCAGTTGTAAATACCTCATAGGCTATTTTATATTTGTTCCAGAAATAGCGAGCTTCATTAGCTCTTAGACCTGCTAAGACTTCTTTAACTGGGCTTTCTTCTAATAAATGAGTTTCAACTTCTTTAAAATTAACAATATAGGACATTAGTTTCCAAAGCTTTCTGTTAATTGGGGAACCACTTGTTTTTTACGTGATACAGCTCCTGCTAGAAAAGCATGGTTATTTTCTAGTGTAAAGTTAAAAGCAGCCTCAACTTTATCCATGTTACTACCGATTGCTAAAATTTCTGAATTTGAGTTAACAATGTCGGTAATCATTAAGACAAAATCAGAATACCCTTCTTTTGCAATAGCTTCCATAATTGCTGCTTCAATTGCTTCTTGACGTTCTAAGACTTCGGCAATATCAACTGTGTTAACTTGAGCAACACGTACAGGATTTCCATTTAATTCAAACGTTTTAGCATCAATGTCAATAAGCTCTGCTTCAGATTTACTTGTTAGGTTAGTACCTGCTTTGAGAAGGCTCATACCATATTCTTCCAAATTCACTTGAGCTAGTGCTGCTAATTCTTCCGCGACTTTATGGTCAGTTACATGTGTTGTCGGTGATTTTAAAAGGAGAGTATCTGAAATTAGTCCTGACAAGAGCAAACCTGCAATTTCTTTTGGAACTTCTAGGTTATTTTCTTTGTACATGCGATAAACGATAGATGATGCTGATCCTACTGGTTCAACACGCATGAATAAGGGATTTGCTGTTTCAAAATTAGCTACACGGTGATGGTCCACAACACCAAAAATAGTCACATCTGCAATATCAGAAATAGATTGTTGAAATTCATTATGATCTGTCAGAATAACTGTATCAACGCCTTCTGCTAGAGCTGACGTAATAACACGAGGTGCTTCAACACCAAAACTTTTAAGTGCAAAACTGGTTTCTTCATTAGGTGTTCCAAGAGCGACCACTTCGGCATCCATTTTATAAGCTTTTTTTGCTAAATAGGCAAAAGCATAAGATGATGCGATGGCATCTGTGTCTGGATTTTGGTGACCAAAAACAAAAACTTTAGACATTTTTCTACCTCATTCTCTTTATTCACCTTATTGTAGCAGAAATAGAATCTAAAATCAAAGTATCTCAATGATTTATTGTTAAAAAAATAAGACCGAAAGTCACCTCCAGCCTCATTTTATACTTTATGGACGCGATTCATATACTCCGTGTAGGATTCCGTCTTCATAATGGCTTTTGCATTTTGAACTCTTTCTTTAGTTGGAGGCTTCACCCCTTCTAGTGGATAAGGAATTCCCAACTCGCGCCATTTGAATTCCCCCATAGTATGGTAGGGAAGAATTTCAAATTTATCCACATTCTTTAAATTTGCTACAAAAGCTCCTAAGCGTTCCAAATGCTCATCTATATCAGTTAATCCTGGCACCAAGACATGACGAATCCATACCGGAATACCTTTATCTGAAAGGTATTGTGCAAATAGCAGGATATTTTTATTAGACTGTTTAGTTACGATCTTGTGCTGCTCTGCATCAATTTCTTTTATATCCAATAAGACCAAATCTGTAACAGCTAGTAGTTTTTCTAACTTAGCATGATATTCTGGAGTTGCTCGATAAGTAAAACCGCAGGTGTCAAGAGTTGTATGGACACCATGTTTTTTAGCTTGGATAAAGAGCGCTGTGATAAAATCAATCTGCAGCATGGCCTCCCCACCAGAAACTGTAATCCCTCCGGTTTTACCCCAAAAATGTTTATAATTCAGGGCTTCTTTTAAAACATCATTAACAGTCCGTTCTTTAGAATTATTGGTCTCCATTTCCCAAGTATCAGGATTATGACAGTATTGGCAACGCATTTTACAACCTTGCATAAAAATGATAAAACGAATCCCTGGACCATCAACTGAACCGAAGCTTTCAGTTGAGTGAATCATCCCAGTAACTTGGCCATAATCTATTTCAGTCATCGCATCTCCTTATACTTTGTAAACGTTTTTAACACTTTCATTATAACATTTTTCACAAAAAAGACTAGGTATGATCCTAGTCTTCATTAATTATCTGTTCTATATTAGAAACAATAACTTTTAGCTTCGTAATTCGTCCATCTTTTACTTTGTCGTTAGTCAAAATTAAATGTTTCCCATTACTATAACATTCAAAGCTCTCTTTTTCTTCTTGGCTTGGGATAGTTCCAGTACCTGTTATATAAAAACCTGCAATAGTGTCAACATCATCACTCTCAAGCTCAGTTTCAAAGTACTCATTAAACTCATTAAGTGTCATTGTTCCTACCACAATATAGGTATCTTCACCAATTACATGCACAAATTGTTCTGCTTTGTCAGTTTCGTCATCAATTTCACCAACAATTTCTTCAAGTAAATCTTCCAAGGTGACCAGTCCAGCTACTCCTCCATACTCATCTAAAAGAATTGCCATTTGGTTCTGAGTAATTCGAAGTTGGCGCAATAAATCATCTACATAAATTGTTTCTGGAACAAATAAAGGCTCTTGTAAGATTCGTCGGATATTGATGTTTTCAAAACCTTCTTTAAACCCAGCATCTAACAAACGTTTGGTATGGACCAAGCCAATGACCTTATCTTTATCAACATCATAAACGGGGATGCGTGAAAAGCTTTGCTTCAAGATTTCTTGAATATTCTCTAAAGCATCATCGTTGATGTCAATCATAAAAGCGTCTGTACGCGGTACCATGACCTCCCGTGCCATTAATTCGTCCAAGGAGAATATCCCTTGTAACATTTCAATTTCGTCAGCATCTAATGAGGCTTCGCTGTTTGACAACATGTATTCGATTTCGTCACGTGTCATTTGCTCATCAGCATCATCAAATGTCATAGGGGTTATGCGACTCAGTAAGTTAGTTGAAGCTGATAAGAGCCATACAAAAGGACTAACAACCTTCCCTAAAATAATAATCACTGGTGCTGAAATAATAGCCAAACGATCTTTTAAGTTCATGGCAATCCGTTTAGGATATAATTCTCCTAAAACAATGGAAATATAAGTTAAAAAGATTAACGAGATAATCGTTCCAGCCGAGCGAGCTGTTGCTGAATTTCCTAACCAGCTTGAGATAACCTTCCCAAGGGAGGCTGATAAACTAGCTCCTTGTAAGAGGCCGATAAAGGTAATACCAACTTGGATAGTTGAAAGAAAGTGGTTAGGTTGATTTAAGACTCTTAATAAGCGGATATAACTTTTATCGCCATCCGCTGCTTTTTGTTGAACTCGGGAGCGACTTAAAGAAACAAGTGCCATCTCACTGGCAGAGAAAAAAGCGTTTAATAAAGTCAAGAAAATCAGCAGTAATACTTGAAGGTATAAGGGCTGATTGACAGGGTCTTCCATTAATAAATACTCCTAAAAAAAGTTTATAGTATAGTCATTATATCACAGATTTTCAAGAAAAGGACTCAATTTGTTATTAAGCCCTTAAATTCAATTGCTTGTCCTAAAAAACTTTCTATCACAAAGCATTGTTTTTTAGGCAACTTACCTACTTTTAATCATCAGCTAATTTTTCTAGCATCAGTAAAAATGGTGGGCAATTTTTCTGGTTCAAAGCTTGGTAACTCATTACGGCCACTTTTTCTTGTGGCAACTGGCTCAAATAAGCAAGGAGAGCATCTTTTTCCTTCCGTCCTCCTTCATGGCCGTAATAAACCATAATAGCAATCCTACCACCCACACGCAAAATTCTCAGTAATTTCCTAAGGGCTTCGATGGTTGTTTCTGCCCTTGTAATGACTGACTTATCAGCATTTGGTAAATAACCCAAATTAAAGATTGCTGCATCTGCATGGTCAAGGTAAGTATCAACTTTTTCATGCCCATCTTGTATCAGTTGAACATTCTCAAGCTGTGCTTTTTGCAATTTCTCTCCTGTTACCTGCAAAGCTTTTTTTTGAACGTCAAAGGCATATAAGCTTTTAACTTTTGGTGCAAAATATAAGGTGTCATTGCCATTCCCCATCGTTGCATCAACCAGAATACTATTGGCATCGAGAATGGTATCCAAGAATTGGTGAGACATATCAAGTGGTCTTTGCATCATTGTTTACTCCTAACTCGCTAAATCACGACGACTAAAGATAAAAAGCCCAATCAAGTAAGAGACTATAATCATAGTGGTCGCAATGACTAACATCACAGCATCAAGCTCTATACCAGCAAATCTATCAGTAGCATTTGCATAATAATATGGTGTTATATACTTAAGACTATCTACTTTATCAATTAAGCGGCATATAAGGTCCATAAAATAGCCAAATAAAGCGAGCCCCATTCCTAAACCAACTAGCTTTTTCTTAGCAAAAGCAGAAATCATAAAGCAAATACTTGCGATTTCTATCTGCATGATTAGTACTAAAGAATGATATTGCGCGAAAGCTCCATAATCAAAGGTCATTCCTACTTTATAAAGTGCCAAGTACTCAAGAGCAATAGCTATTATGTTGAATAATATCAGCAAAATTAAAATACTAAGAAATTTCTTCCTAAAAACCTTTTGGCGACTTATTGGTAGGCTAAAGAGAAACTCTGCTGTATGCGCTTCTTCTTCCTTAGATAGCATTGATATTCCTAACATAGCTGAAAACATAGCTGCGCCAATCGAATAAATCAAAGCAATTTCTGACGAATAGTAGCCATTCAAAGTTGCTATGGAGACTTTGTCCATTCCCAAAGCCTTTGAAACACCTCCCATATTTTGATAGAGGTAAGCGATATCTTTAACACTATCAGCAATATTCTCATAGAGTAGAATGCATAAAGCGCTACTAATACCTACAGAGAATGCCCAAATCAGAAGACTTTTTTTGTTTTCTTGCAACTCATGCTTAATAATCATCTTATTTCCTCCTCATAGTAGTGCATAAAGAGGTCCTCTAAGGAGGGTTCTTCAATTAAAATATCATCAAGTTCCATTTGACTCAATTCTCTGAGTAAATCACTGGCTTTCCCTTCAAATGTACGCGTGCTTGATTGGCCATTTTTCCACATTGTAACTAGTTTTTTCTGACCTTGCATGAGATTTTCAACTCGATCAATGGTCACCAACCTTCCTTTTTTTAGAATAGCAACACGATCACAATATGCTTTAACCTCTGATAAAACATGAGAGGATAAAAAACACGTCTTACCAGTTGCTTTCGCTTCTAACAAGAGTTGAAAGAAACGCTCTTGCATGAGGGGGTCTAACCCTGATGTTGGCTCATCTAAAATCAATAAATCGGGCTGATGCTGCATGGCACAAACAATACTGACTTTTTTACGGTTTCCTAAGGATAAATCCTTAATTTTCTTGGTTAGTGGTACTTCTAGGAGTTGACAAATCCGGTCTGCTTCTCTACTACAGTCTGTCTTAGCATGAGCTTTAGCGGCAAAGTCAATGATCTCCTTAGCAGTCATATTAGGATAAAACATGGCTTCTGAAGGCATATACCCAATATGGGCCAAGGTTTTTGATAAGTTTTGGTAACGATTGTTAAACAGACTAACCTGTCCACTACTACAAGTGATTAATCCTAATAAACATCGGATAGTAGTTGATTTTCCAGCACCATTAGCCCCAAGAAAGCCAAATATTTCTCCCTCTTCAACTGTCAAGGTCAATTGATCAAGTGCGACTTGGCAGCCATAAGATTTTGATAAGTTTTGAATAGCAATGATTGTTTTTGTCATCATAGACTCCTTTTGGCATATCCTAGATTAGTCGACAGCCCTGATAAGCATCCCTGGCTTCCATTTCTTTATCAATGGCATTTAATACCTCCCACTTATTTAAGCTCCACATGGGACCTATTAGCATCTCCCTTGGCGCATCTCCTGTAATACGATGAATGATGATCTCTTTGGGAATGATTTCCAACTGATCACAAATAATGTTAACATACTCTTTTTGGCTCAGTAATTGCAAACGTCCTTCATGGTAATCACGCTGCATGCGCGTATTTGTCATCAAATGTAAAAGATGGAGCTTAATACCTTGAATGTCATTATCTGTGACACATCTTCTCACATTTTCAATCATCATCTGGTGTGTTTCTCCGGGTAAGCCATTGATAAGATGAGCAACAACTTCAATTTTAGGGTATTTTCGAAGACGCTTTACCGTTTCCTGGTACAATTCATAGGAATGAGCACGATTAATCAGCCGTGATGTTTCCTCGTAAGTTGTCTGTAGGCCAAGTTCTACAGTGACATGCATTTTTTCTGCTAGCTCTGCCAGGTAAGCAATAACTTCATCAGGCAAACAATCTGGCCTGGTACCAATATTGATACCAATGACACCAGGTTCAAAAATAGCTTGTTCATAGCGTTCTTTAATGACTTCTAAAGAGGCATGCGTATTCGTGAAATTTTGGAAATAAACCAAATAATGACTAACCTCTGGCCACTTCCTATGCATAAAATCAATCTCTTTGTAAAATTGCTCTCTAATGGGTGCGTCTGGCGCTACGATAGCATCTCCTGAACCAGAAACAGTACAGAAGGTACAGCCTCCATGTGCTACTGTTCCATCACGATTTGGGCAATCAAAACCTGCATCAATAGGGACTTTAAATATTTTTTCACCAAATAGTTTACGATAGTAATCATTCAGTGTTTGGTAACGTTTTTTCATATTCCCATTTTAGCACAATTTAACCTAAAAAAAACAACCCTTTCGAGTTGTTAACCATTATTTCTGCTTTGATTGAAAGCGCCATTCAAAACGCTTGTCTTTATAATAAGGATATAATAGATTCAATATGCCATAACCCAGAACGAAACCACCGATAACATCTGTAGGGTAATGCACACCCAGATAGATACGAGACAAGCCAATCAACAAAATTAGTGTCGAAAATGTAAGTATTACTAGTATTTTTGTGCTTTTCTTCTGAAAGCGTCCCAGTAAAATCACCATAAGTGCTCCATAAATCATCATGGCCCCCATAGCATGTCCACTAGGAAAAGAATAACCACCTGCATATACGATATGCTCTAAACTAGGACGTGCCCGTTGATACACAAATTTAAAACCTGTGACCAATAAGCCTGCTAAAAGGCCATTCGTTAATTGAAATAAAGCCTCTGTCTTCCATTTTTTGATCAGGAAAAGTATTGTTAATAGTGCAACTACAAGGACTTGCGTTGAGACATTCCCCATATAGGTGATAGCCCTAAAGACGCTTGTTAGCTGATCTGGCAAGGAACCTCTGATAGCATTTTGAACCCTATCGTCAAATACCACAAGTGAATAGGGATAAAACTGGACAGTATATCCCAACATCACAAAAATTAAAAATGCAAATGATGACCTTAATAGATAAGTTTGTTTAGTTTTCATATGGTAAATTGATGTATCTTTCTAAAACTGGTTTACTAGCAATATAAACAAAATAAAATGAAATTGCAAATATTATTCCCTCCGCCAAATTAAATGGCAATACCATTGTAACTAAGTATTTAGCTACACCAATAAAGGCTCCTATATCAAAATTAGCAAACTTTGCATATAAGGGAATAGCATAAAAATAGTTCAGTATCAGCATCACAAGCGTTAACATAACTGTCCCAATTAAGGCAGCCCCAATAAACTGTTTGCGTGTCTTCTTCGGATTCCAAAACATTGCAAATGCCGTTACAAATAAGCCTAAGGCCAAGATATTCATAGGTAGGCCGATAAAATCATTGACACCGCTATTGTTAAGAATTAATTTCAGCAAGCTTCGTAATAATAAGACGGTATAAGCACTTTTAAGATCTAGTAGAACTAACGCTAACATAACAGGTATTATCGAAAATTCGATTTTCAAAAAATGTGCTCCCGGAATAATTGCAAAACCGACAAACATTAATAAAAAAGAAATGGTTGACAAGGTTGCAATCATTACAAGCCGATGTGTTTGTGACATAAAAAAGTTCCTCCAATTTTTTCAAATTGAAAGAAGTTCCTTCGTAATTGCCTACACTCAAAAAAGCATACACAAAAAACCCGGTCTTCTCTCATCCAGACTTTACTGTCGGTTGTGGATTTGCACCACATCAGCTTGCGCTCGCGGACTTCTATGTCACTAGTCACCGCCGGTCGGGAATTACACCCTGCCCTGAAGACACTTATAGAATAGCAAATTTATTACTACTTAGCAAGAAATTATATTTATTTTTTACTTTCCCTAAAACTTTGATTTCATTGAGGGAAAATGAAACTGATATCTAATAGAATATGCTTTTTTCTGTCCTTTTGACAGTCTGATATCCCCTAAATGCTTATGGTTAATGGCATCTGGTAAAGTCTGAGCCTCTAGTGCCAAACCTTCATGCTTAACATTCTTGCGTTGCCAGCTCCTTTCAAAACTGACGCCTTCTTCTGGATAGTTGAAACTATAGGCAACCAATCCATTCCTATCTGAAAAAAGGGAAACCTGATCCTGACTCTCTAAATCTGTTAAAATGGCAATGGGCTGAGTGATATCATCTTTAACGACAAAAGCATCATCCAGACCTGTCGTCTGTTTAAGAGGAATGTCCAAGCGAGTTGGAATGGAAAAATCATAAGGGGAATCCTTTATAGGTAGGATTTGCCCAGATGGGATCCGTTCATTATTGGTTTCTAACATTTGTTGGGAGGCAATAAACAAGGAATGGTTTTCAATGGTTTCTTGAGAACTCAAATTAAAGTAAACATGGCAAGTTGGATTAAAAAGTGTTTCTTGAGTCACTTGATCAACTACATAACTTACTGATAAGCTGTTATCTTTTGCCAAACGGTAAGTAGCGGTCACTCGCATATCTCCTGGAAAACCATCACGTTCCGCTCGAGCTTGATAGGAAAAAATAACTTCCGCATAGCTGTCACACACATTTGTATGATAGGACCAGTTTTGTTTGTGAAATCCCTGAGGACCTCCATGAATACAATTGGTATAACTATTTTGAGGAAGCTGATAAAGCCCATCCGTTAGGACAATACGGCCACTTGAAATCCTTCCCGCCACACGACCAATAGATTGCCCAGCACAGATACCATTTGCCAAATAATCACTTGGTTTTTTATGCCCTAAAACAATATTCTTATAACTGCCATCTGTTTGAGGAACTAGGTAGGCTTGCCATGTAGCCCCCAAGGTTAAAAAATGTGCTCTGATGCCATTTTCATTTATTAACTGAATTTGAAAGACTTCCATCTCGTCAACTATTTCAATAAGAGAAGTTTTAAGTTCCATATCAAATCCTCCTTTGATTAAATTCTTTAAAAAGATAAGAAAAGTAAACCTTTTACTTAGCTTACCTTTCTTTTCATTATTGTTTTTCAATTGAAATGAGCAATGATGTAAAGTCCCTTAGGCCTTCCACAAAAGCTTCCTTATCAATAACCAGTCCAGCATTCATTAAGGTTGCACCAGAATAGTTTTTACTATGATTAATTTTATAAATAGCTTCTGGCTGAAGATTCTGTAACATCAAACGCTGTCTGCCTTCATTTGAGGTCACCATCGTGCGATAAAAAGCTACAAACCCTTGATTGCCATCTTCAGACATAACCTGCCATGCTGTCACTTTACTTTCAAAAGGACTTATTAAACGTGTAAATTCCCCCCTTTGAAAAACATGACGATAGTTTTTATAGAATGCTATCTGATTGGTAATTGCTTTCTTTTCATCGTTACTTAATGTGGACAAATCAAGTTCATAGCCAAAACTACCAAAATAAGCAACATTTGCCCGCGTTGATAGAGGTGTTATTCGTTGAACTTGCTGATTTGGTACTTCTGACACGTGACATCCCATACTTGAAAGAGGATAAACCATTGATGTCCCATATTGAATTTTAAGTCGTTCTATAGCATCTGAATTATCACTTGTCCAAGTTTGCGGAGCATAATAAAGCATCGCAGGATCAAAACGCCCGCCTCCGCTTGAGCAAGATTCAAATAAGACATTTGGGAATTCACTAGTTAAGGCATCATATAGCCGATAAAGATTTAAAATATAACGATGAGATAGCTCTCCCTGCTGTTGAGAAGAATGTAGAGGACTGAAAACTTCACTCATATAACGATTCATGTCCCACTTTATATAATCAATCTCATGATTAGCTAACAAGTGATGCAGTTGCTGATAAATATTCTGATAGACTGCTTCATTAGCAAGATTGAGCGTATATTGAAATCTCCCATGCGATGTATTACGCTCTGGGTGATGGAAAATCCAGTCAGGGTGTTCCCTATATAAATCACTGTCTTTATTAACCATTTCAGGTTCTATCCACAAACCAAAGGACATGCCCATTTCATGGATAGATTCTATCAGACCAGTAAGCCCATGTGGCAGCTTTTCGTGATTAACAGTCCAATCACCCAATCCAGAACGGTCGCTATTTCTCTTTCCAAACCATCCATCATCCATCACAAAAAGTTCTATCCCTACAGAGGCAGCTTCTTTAGCTAAAGTTAGAATTCGTTTTTCATCAAAGTCAAAAGTCATTGCCTCCCAGTTATTAAGCAGAACAGGTCTCAGTCTATCACGCCACTTTCCTCTTACCAGTCTTTGCCGAAATAGACTGTGAAAAGTCTGACTCATTCCATTTAATCCACAATCACTATAAACCATGACAACTTCTGGTGTCATAAAGGAATCCCCTTTTGATAAAAGCCATTCAAAATTTTCTGGATGAATGCCGAAATTAATGCGTGCTTCATCATAAGGGCTTACATCAATCTGTCCAATAAAATTACCACTATATACTAACGAAAACCCAAATACTTCCCCAAAGTTTTCATTAGCAGATCCTCTCAATAAAGCTAGAAAAGGATTATGCTCTGCACTGCTAGCTCCTTTTAGACTATAAATTGAATGACAGCCTTGCTTTAAAGGAAGGACATTAACATGCCTTTCGCGCCCCCAAGCGCCATCTAGGTGCAAACACTTAAAATCCGAATCTAATAAGTCCAAACTCATAGATAGAGCCTTTTCAAGTACAATGACTTCATCGCCAAGTTGTTCAAAGCGAGCATGGCGTGTTATCACTGGCCGATTTTCATAGATTGTATAAGTCAATTCTAAGAGCGTCTGAGAGTAATCGTCTCGTAACTGAATTGTCAGAGTTTCTGCTTCCTCATCACTATCAACATAGGTCGAGGGCAGTCCCTCTAAAGTGGGCTTACCTTTTTGAATTTTGAAATCATAAAACTTAAAATCTGATAAGCGGCTGCCATCTTTTGTTTTTATCATAAAGGCAGCATCTGCATAATCTCCTGTTCCAAAAGAAGGGTATTCTTGACGAGTGTGCTGTAATGAAAACGTTGAGTTTTCTTCTGAGACAAAAGAAGTCAATGAACGGTATTCACCTTCTATAAATTGTAAGTAGGATTCATCAGGATTAATTCGTTTACCATAATAGAGATGGCCCAGTTGGCCATTTGATAAGACACAAAAAATATAACTGACTTCTTGATTATAGAGATGAAACTCTTTGGTTTTAGGCTTAAATTTAATTGACATATTTTACTCCTATAATTTTCCTCCAGAGGAAGCAACACCCTGAATAAATTGTTTTTGAAAAATAAGATAAATAATAACCATTGGCCAAATTGCCAAAACACTCGCAGCCATTAATTGTGGATAATTAGTTGCATATGCCCCTTGGATTTTGGATAAGGCACTGGATAAGGTTGCTGATTCTGCTTCTGAATTGATAATTAACGGCCATAACAAATCTTTAAATGCAAATAAAGCTGTAAAGATGGCTAAAGCTATTAAACCGGATTTAGCAAGTGGTAGCATAATCTTGAAAAATGTCTGTCCGATATTGCAACCGTCTAGTTCTGCAGCTTCTTCTAATTCTTTTGGGAGACTGACAAAAAATTGTCTTAATAAGAATGTGCCAAAAGCTGATACTAAGCCTGGAAACACGAGAGCAAAGATAGTATTTCGCATACCTAAACTATTAATCATAAGATATTGCGGAATAACAAATAGTTGTGGCGGAACCATCATTTGGAAAAGTACTAGGCCAAATAAGACATTTCTACCAGGAAAGCGTAAGCGAGCAAAAGCATAGGCAGCCATTGCACTAAATAAAACTGAACTAATAATTCGCCATAACATCATTAAAATGGTATTGAGGTATAAAATAAGAAAATTATTTTGTCGAATCACTTCTGAATAATTGCTAAACTGCCAAATATGCGGAAAAATTTTGAATGGATTCATTTGAGTAGATTCCGATACTGTTTTAAAGGAAGTTAAAATCATCCAGATAAATGGTACTACCATTCCTAAAGCAATAAAAATAAGAAAGAGATGTAGCCCGAGTTTTGAAAAATATTTTTTTGACGTCATGTCCGTTCCTTTCTAGTGATAGTGAACCCATTTTTTTTGGACCTTCATCTGGATCCCAGTAATAACCATAATGATGATGAGTAGGAGCATCACAATCGTCGCACCATAGCCTCTGTCAGCATATTTAAAGGACTGATTATAAAAAAGATAAACTAAAGAAACCGTGTTTTGATATGCTGGACTAGTTACACTTTGAACCATATAAATAGAATCAAAAACCTGCATCGATGAAATGATATTGGTTACAATGACAAAAAATAATGTAGGCGAAACTAGAGGTAATGTGATATGGAAGAACTGCTTTATCGGACTTGCACCGTCTATGACTGCAACTTCATAATAATCCCTTGGAATCTCTTGGAGCCCAGCTAAAATCAATATCATGCCGTAGCCTACTGAACTCCAGATACCAATAATAGCAATTGAGTACATCGCTATTTTAGGATCCTTCAACCAATCAATAGCACCAATTCCTACTTTAGACAGCATAAAGTTGATTAAGCCAAAATCCTCATTATAAAGCCATTTCCAAACCATGGTAACTGCTGCGGGAGCTGCAACCATCGGTAAAAAATAAATCGTTCTATAGAGATGTTTACCTTTGATATTCGCATTCAAAATACTTGCTAATATGAGAGCTAGAATAACCATAATAGGAACGACCAATAATGTATATAGAATTGTATTCCAGGTTGCCTGCCAGACTTGTTGATCTGCTAGTAGTCGTTTATAATTTGCTAGTCCAATAAATATGTCTCCTCTCCCAAAATCCCCACTTTTAAAAAAACTCATCTTTAGGGTCTGTAGGATAGGGATAATATTCAGGATAAGTAAACCAATTATAGTCGGGGCTACAAATAGCAAGCCCCAAAATGTTTGTTTTCGTTTTTTGTTATTTTTCATTGCCTCATCTCCTATCAAAAACTGGAGAAGATTTTTCAATTTTCTCCAGTTTTAAATAAATGGCTATTTTTCTGACTCTAATTCTTCATTCATCATTTTAGCTGTTTTCTGGGCTGCTTTTTCAACAGATTCTTTCCCAAGATAAGCTGGTTTCAGGGTTTCATATGCTTTGTCTTCCCACTTGGTCGTTGCATTTGAGTAGGGACGAATTTGGGCATAGTCCAGCATGTCAATAAAATGTTTTATTTTAAAATGCTTATTGGAATCTACCCAAGTATCTGATGTCCCTTTATAAGCAGAGATAGCAACACCAAGTTTGGCTTGCATAACTTGTCCTTCTTTTGAACTTAAGTATTCTACCCATTTCCATGATTCTTTAGGATGTTTCGTATTAGCTGAAATTGCGTTTCCTAAACCATTAAATATACTTGCTCGCTTTTCGCCTTTCGGTAGAACAGCAACATCAACGTTTGCCTTAATGTAATCATTTTGACTAAAGGAACTTAAGTTCCATGAGCCAAAGTAACCCATCGCGACTTGCCCATTCTCAAGGGCCTCCACGCTGGCCTTATCATCAGTAACCTTAGGTGATAGGCCTTCATCTACAAAGCTATTATAGAACTTGAGAGCTTCCACAGTTTTAGGGTCATCATATCCTGATTTTTTATCTTTAGTGATGATTGTTCCACCATTTTGATAAACAAAATTATAATATCCTGATTGATTCTGTAAAGGGGCAAGGAAACCATATTGATGTTTGTCTGCATTTGTCAGACGCTTAGCATTATCTTTCAATGTCTGCCAATTCCAAGTTTCATCCGGATATTTAATACCAGCTTCATCAAACATTTTTTTATTGTACCAAAGCCCTATTGTGTCAAAATCTTTAGGAATGGCGTATTGATGACCCTTAATAGCATAAATAGAAGTTAAGTCTTTAGGAAAATGACTCAATGATACTATCTTGCTAGACTTAATATAATCATCAAGATTTAGCAACATTTGGTTAGCACCATAACGGTAGATTTCATTTGAATGCATCCAGAAAGTATCTGGTAATGATCCTCCAGTTGCACCAGCCTCCAGCATCGTCCAGTAAGTATCCCAAGAAACAACTTGGATATCAACTTTAATTTTTGGATTCTTTTCTTCAAATTTATCAGCTATCTTACGAATTCCAGGTTCTTGGCCTGAATCCCAAATGGCATATGAAATGGTCGTTTGCCCACCTTTTGTTGTGGAACTCTCTGTTTGTTTTTTATCCTTACCTGAACAAGCAGTTAAAGATAAGACAAAACTAAAGAGCAAAATACCTAAGCCTAACTTTCTCATTTTCATTTTCGTCTTCCTCCTGAAAATCGAATATATTTAAATTATCTTCATTATAGAATGTAACCGCTTCCTTTTGAATCTCTTGTTTTGACTTCCTTTATATTAAGTTGCGTTTTTTTTAGATTTCTTCAAATAAAATGTCACAAATACAAATATTTTTGGTAAAATGAGGTTACTATTCACGAAAGAGGATACATATGTCAACTCCAAAATTTTTCTTATTCAATAACACATCATATATGGATTTTTACCCCATACAGTTTGGATACGAAGACTGTGATCCCTTTCATTCCTTTGGCCCATCTGTCAGGAAACATTATATTTTTCATTACATTACTGAAGGGAAGGGAACATTATATATTAGCGAAGCCAATAAACAGTATGTTCTTAAAGCAGGACAAGGCTTTTTAATTCCACCTCACCTTATTTCAAGTTATGAAGCAGATGCCGATAACCCTTGGTCATATATGTGGATTGAGTTTAGCGGTATTAAAGCTTATCATTATATCCAACAAGCAGGACTTGATAAGGGACATTACGTTTTTGAGCAGGCAAAATCTCCAAAAGAAAGTTTAGTATACACTTATTTAAAAGAGTTAATTGATGGTCATGATAAACGATCTTCATACATCATTGCTAAATCATATCTATTTATTGATGCATTAATTGAAGAATCTCATTCACAAACTGTTACATCTCATGATGATATTAAAGAATTCTATATCAGAGAAGCTCTGAATTTTATAGAACGCAATTACGAAAATAATATTTCAGTTGAAGGTATTGCCAATCACTGTAATCTTAACAGACATTATTTCAGTAGGCTTTTCAAAGAAAAGATGAATATTTCACCCCAAACCTTTTTAATTTCATATCGTCTAAGCAAGTCCTGCGAGCTATTAAGACATACAAACATGTCTTTACAAGAAATTGCTGAAGCAGTCGGGTATTCCAATCAGTTCAATTTTTCAACAGCTTTCAAACGTCATTATCAGTTATCTCCACTCCATTGGCGAAAGCATCATAGGTAATATCTCCTCTTCTCTTAGCTATAAATTCCTCCTATTTTTTACCAGCAGTATAGCTATTGAAATCAGCATTCTTAGTATATTTTCTAAGAATGCTTATTTTTGCTTACAAAAGTTATACAGAATAAACTGTGTCCTACAAATCCTAACGCTAATCTATACAGTTAATAAGTTTCTAACTGACAATTATTAGTTCTGAAAGTATCGTCTATACCTTCTTTAGTTCTTTTCAGGACCAGAAAATCAAAAAACAAGGCAGGTCGCTCACAACCTCCTTGTCTCTAAATATACGTGTATACATGCTTGTCTATTCGAAAAATTAACGTCACAGCTTTCAACCATTCTGCAACATGCTAAGCAGTCATCTTTCTCAAGGAAGCTCACCTACCTTGAAACAGAATCGAGAAAAGTCTTGTAAACAAATGTAAGAGCAACTAACTCATTATAAGTAATATTCTTCTCAAGAAAACAAAAAAAATATGACGAATAAGAACTCGAATAATAGATAAAAAAACTATTTCATTTTTTGATGCAGCTAGTAACCGGTAGTTTACAATTCTAAAATAGGGTTAGATATATAAGTCTAAAAGAAAATAAAATAGAAAAGCCGACTTATGACATCTTGCCTCTTATTTTAATTTATCATGTTCATAAATATGGTCTAATTCTAGTCCCTCAAATGCTTGTTGCCTGAGAGCTTCGTAAACAACCATGCAAACCGTATTCGAAAGGTTTAAACTCCTAACATGTTGGTCATTCATTGGTATGCGTAGCGCTTTTTCAGGATATTTTCTCATAAATGCTTCAGGCAACCCCTTGTCTTCACGACCAAACAAAAAATAATGTCTTTGACCATCATCAAAATGTTCATCAGAATAGACCTTACTCGCAAATTTACTAATCAGATGCAATTGACCGTTACACTTATCTAAAAAATCTTCGAGATTATCATAGAAACGAACATCCAATTTTTCCCAATAATCAAGTCCTGCACGTCTCATCTTACGATCATCAATAGGGAAACCCATAGGTTTAATAATATGTAAGGGTGCGTTTGTCGCAGCACACGTTCTAGCAATATTCCCAGTATTTTGAGGAATTTGGGGTTCAAAAAGCACGATATGATTCTTAGAATCTACTTCCCGGTATTGGCTATGTTCAATATCAACTATCATCATCTTCCCTCTTTTACTCATCAAAAAACCACACTGCCCGGAGTTAAACTCAGCAGACAATGTGGTTGGTGGTGATTCATTAACTTAAATCATAACAGGTTTGATTTAAACCAACGAATGCTTACTCCCTATTATAGCACTTTAACAAACCTTGTCAATGCTTTTATTTGAAAAACAAGTGTTTTTAATGCTTGCGATTGCGTTTTAGACTAAAATAGTCAGGAACAGGGTCATCTCCACCTTCCACAAAGGGATGGCATCGACAAATACGGGCCAATCCCATCAATACCCCCTTTATACCATGTTTTTCAATAGCCTGAATCATATAAGTGGAACATGTTGGTCTATAGCGACATGATGGTGGAAAAAGAGGTGAGATAAGCCCTTGATACAAGCGAACCAAATAAATCAGAAAAGCTTTGATCATTTATTCGTTACCGCTGCATTGTGTAGTTGGCTAACTTCTTTTTTATTAAGCCGTCTGGCTTCTCCAGGACGTAAACCAGTTAAATCAAGTGTTCCAAAACGAGTTCGTGATAACTTATCTACTAAAAGTCCAACTGACTCAAACATTTTTTTAACTTGGTGATGACGTCCCTCGTGAATAGTCAATTCAACAATAGAGCGATTCTTATCAGCTTCTACTCGGATAATATTGTAGCGTGCAGGCTTTGTTTTCTTGCCATCAATGACCACACCACGTGTCAAAGGGCGGAGATTTTCCTTAGTAGCAATACCTTTGACCCGGGCCAAATAAACTTTATCAATTTCATTACGAGGGTGGATCATTTTATCTGTAAAATCACCGTCATTTGTCAAAATTAAAAGACCAGAAGTATCCCAATCCAGACGTCCAACGGGGTAAATGCGCTCCTTGACTTGCGGTAATAAATCAATAACCGTTTTTCGTCCCTTATCATCGGAGACACTTGAGATGACACCACGTGGTTTATTAAGCAAATAATAGACTTTCTCTTCATTATAGATAGGACTACCTTCTACTTCAACCACATCACTTGACTTAACAAGCGTTGCCAAATCAGTAATAACCTGACCATTTAAAGTTACCAACCCTTGCTTAATCAACTCTTCTGCTTTTCTGCGACTGGCAACACCAGCATGGGCAATATATTTATTTATTCTCATTTTTTCTCTTTTCTTTTGAAAATTCCACAGGGTTACAGCTAATCATTATTTTGAAAGAGAGCAACTTCTTGATTTTCAATTTCTAAACTAGACACGTCTATTAAATCATCCAAATGGTTAATACCCATATAATCCAAGAAATAATCAGTTGTGGCATACAAATTTGGTCGTCCAATTACTTCCTTTTTACCAGCCTCTTTCACCAACTCAAAGGCCAGCAACTTACTCAAGGCACCACTTGAATTGACACCTCTAATATCATCAATTTCTAAACGTGTTATGGGCTGCTTATAAGCAATAATAGATAAAACTTCTAGACTTGCTCGTGATAAACTCTGATTAATCGGTGCTTTCGCAAAACTTCTTAATAATTCAGCATAGGCATCCTTAGTAACCAATTTGTAGGTTTGGGCTGTTTCCATTAAACAAAGAGCTGAGTCTGCATCCTCTTCATATTTTTCAGCTAATTTTTCCATTTGTTGTTGCAGTGCTGTAGGTGATAGGTCAATTAAGTTTGCTAACTGCCGCAAACTCAAACCCTCTTCTCCGGAAACAAAGAGCAATGCTTCAATTTGTGATAAATGAGTCATGACACGTCCTTTATTAAAATGATATCTGCAAAATTATCTGCTTGCTGAACCTTAGCTACTTGAACCTTGATTAATTCTAACGTCGCTAAAAATAAGGTAATAACCTCATTGAGACTGGTACATTCTTTAAAGACATCCGTGAGAAGAAGCTGTCTTTGCTGATTTAATTTGCTTTCCAAATGCTCCATCATATCTTCAATAAGGAAGTCTTCACGTTCAATAATTGTATGATTCTGTTTGAATTCTTCTTGTTTGACAGCCATTATTTTTGAAAAGGCCAAAAAGAGATCTGTTATGGTTTTATCTTCTCGTAAGACAGTGTCTTCAAAAATCAATTCTTGCTTAGGTTTCGAATAATACAGGGCTCTGTGATTATGCTGCTCTCCCAAAACTTGGCTCAACTCTTTAAAGCGACTATACTCCTCAATTTTGCTCAACAGTGCTAATTCTGGATTATTATCTTCTGGCTCAGCTTCGACAATTTTAGGCAAAAGGCGACGGCTTTTAATCAACATAAGCTGACTAGCCATCAACATGTACTCTCCTGCTAATTCTAACTTCATAGCTTGAAGCGTCTCAATGTAACTTAAATATTGTTCAATGACTTCTACAATAGGAACCTCGTAAATATCAACTTGATATTTGGAGACTAAGTGAAGCAGTAAGTCTAAGGGACCCTCAAAATCTTTTAATTTTATATCCATTACATCTTGTAGTACTTTTCTAGTGTGATAGGACTTTTCAGTCCTAGGAGTTGACTCAGTTCCAACAGCGACTTCCCATTTGCTTTTTCTTTAAGTATATAGTGATGACGTAGGTCTTGAGCATTTAAATGTGAATAACCAATAGTAGTTAGGAAGGCCTTTAACTGTGTAAAAAACCATTGGCGCGAAAAAGCTTGACCATTATGGTCAAAGAGAAAAATAGCATCGCTAGCAAGCATAGGTTCTAAAAAAGGCAATAGTACTTTTGGCAGTTGTAGCACACGAACATTCCCTTGATGGTAAATCCGTAAACTCTGAAAAGTTAAAGAACAATCTACTACTTTTATCATGGCAATTTCACTTGGTAAAAGGCCTAGTTCCAAAATCAACAAGGCAATGGTCTGACCAATCCTTTCTGTTGACGCCTGATAGAAAAGCTCCCTATCCAAATTTGGTTTCTCAATCTGCCCTGTATCATGCTGGCTAATCTTTTCATCAATACGAAGGTAGACATTACAATTTCCAGTTTGATAAAGGAAGAGGAGAAACTGATTGACTGTCGAAAATTTTCGACGTTTAGCCGACTTACTCAAGTGAGCAATTTGCTGCTGATACAAGGTTAGCCGTTCTTGATTTAGTTTTTCTGAAATCATATTAACAAATTGCAATAAATCATAGCGATAGGCTAATTTAGTATTGTCAGATAAGTCTTTTTGCTCTAGGAATGCTTCTACAAGGTTAATCATCTTTTTTTACAATCCTAAAATCATCTGTAAAGTCATGCAATAAGCTATTCAAAGCTTTAAGAATCGACTTACGCGTAATAATTCCCACAAAAATATCTTGATCGTTAACGACTGGTAAAAATGGGTAATCTACTAATTTGTGCATAATCAGGGTCAAACTAGCTGTATTGCGGATTGCTTCAATCTTAGTATTGACCATTTCTCCAATATCAGTCTGGTTTAACTCCCAATCTGTTAGCTGTTTCTTAACTTGGTAGCTTAGAATATCTGAAATACTAATAGTTCCCTTAAAATGGCGATCTTTTGTCAAAACAGGAACTCTTGAAAAACCATTATTAACTAATAATAGCATGACATGATCAGAATTATGACTATCAATGAAAATGGCTAAATCATCTGCTGGTATTAGATAACTATCTAAATGTTGTAAAATAAAATCTTCAAATTCTTTTGCGATCATCGTTTAAATTCCTTAGACAGTAACGGGTAAAGCTCATGATCTCGAGTCAAATAATCAACTTTAATAGTATCATCAGTTAATTCGATACGAGCATACAATTTTTGGTCAACCTCCCCACGAGGTTGTGACACGGATCCTGGATTAACAAAGAGGGTTTTTCCAAGTTTCCAAGCTGCTGGACGATGCAGGTGTCCATATAGACAGAGATCTGCATCAACTTCTTGAGCAAAATAATCAAGCTTATCCCAAGTAAAATTGATATGATACAGGTGTCCATGTGTCTGAGCAATGGTAAAGTGATCTAGCTTTGTCACTAAACGATCTGGATAGCCAGGGTCATTATCACAATTTCCACCGACCACATAAATCCCATCCCAAATAGAATCTGAGCTTCTCAATTCAGAATCTCCATTATGAAAAATGGCATCCACTTGACCAAGGTATTTGTCTTTAATAGCTTGAACTATATCTCGATCTCCATGGGAATCACTCATTACTATAATTATTTTGTTTGCCACGATGGAAAGACCTCCATTAATTTTCGAACAGCTTGACCTCTATGCGATAATTGATTTTTTTCTTCAGCATCAAGTTCAGCTGCATGACGGCTAGTCTCTCCTACAATAAAGATAGGATCGTAGCCAAAACCATGGTCCCCTTTCGGTTGAAAGGCAATATAACCTGGCCAATCCGCCTCAACAACAAGACTTTCTTTATCCGGCGCAGCTACTACTAAGGTCGAATGAAATTGTGCTGAACGGTCTTTTTGATCAAAAACCATGGCTAATTCATGCAATAACTTAGCATTATTGCGGTCATCGGTAGCATCAGGGCCAGAAAAACGAGCTGACCAAACGCCTGGAAGTCCTCCCAAAGCATCTACTTTCAAACCTGAATCATCTGCCAAGACCATTTTTCCTGTTATACGTGAAATGGTTTCTGCTTTCAAGCGAGCATTTTCTTCAAAGGTTACACCAGTTTCTGCAACCTCTGGCAAATCAGGATAATCATTAAGATTTTCTACACGATAGCCAAGATCAGCAAACAAGTGACGGAATTCTTTAGTTTTTCCTTCATTTCGTGTTGCAATCAAGATTGTTTCTCCAATTCCCTCTCTATTATCAGGGAAAAAGGCAGCCATTGACACACCACCATCTGGGAGATAGACAGCAAGTAACTTTTCCTCTTCTCTTAATAAGACAGCTCCCGCATGGTGCTCCACCTTGATGTCGCGCTCAGTTTCTTGATTTATCATATCAACAATAAAAGAAAGGAGTAAAAAGGGTGACTGGTAGCGAAGCACTGAAACATCATAACCTTTAGGTTTTTCCCAATCTAGTTCAGCAGAAATACCATCAAAAAGGTCATCTATCTTTTTGATGATTGCCTGGTCTACTCCCCAACCAGAGACCATATTATGACCAGTCATTTTTCCGATAAACCAATTATCCTCATCTTTATATTCGTAAATTTTTTCACTCATAAGGTCACATGCTCCACATTTATTTTTTGTTTTAACCATACTGAGGCAATCTCTTGAAAGATTTCAGGACTTGCTGTTGTGTAAAAATAGTGTCTCACTTTTTCTTGATAACGACTACTGTTAATCTCAAAGTAGTTTAAGAGAACAGAGATATCTCGCACACACTCTGCTCCACTATCAATCAATTTGACGGAAGGTCCCATAACATTTTGAATAATAGGACGAAGCAAAGGATAATGAGTACAGCCTAAAACCAAAGTATCTACCTTTCCAACCAAAGGCGCTAACGTTTCATAGACAACTTTTTTAGCCACACTAGACTGTATTTCATTGGACTCGACAATGGGTACAAATTTAGGACAGGCTAAGCTGATTACCTCCACAGCTGGCGCTAGTAATTGAATTTTTTGGCGATAAATATCTGATGTTACGGTCATCGGCGTACCAATCACACCAACATGTCCTTTGGTTGTCGACTTAATTGCTGCACTTGAACCGGGTAAAATAACGCCTAAAACAGGGATATCTAATGCTTCTTTGACTTCTTCCCATGCAACAGCTGTCGCTGTATTACAAGCAAAAACAATCATCTTAACATTTTTCGTCACTAAAAAATTAACAAGTTCCCAAGTATATTCTCTAATTTGTTCTGCTGGCCTTGGGCCATATGGTGCTCTTGCAGAGTCACCGACATATACGATGTTCTCATAGGGGAGTTGCCGCATTAACTCTCGAACAACTGTTAAGCCTCCCACTCCAGAATCTAGAAAACCAATCGGTCTATTATCCATTTAAACTACTTCCTAATTGACATGAAAAAAACTCAGCTGCCTAGCCAACTGAGTTTTTTTCAACTCTGAACAGTTGACATAGCCTCTCGAAAATATAAATTAAGAAGTTTTTCATATCAATGACTGTTCACATCACCATGACGAATTGATCTAGTTATTCTTTATGGTGATTATTTCCCTTTAGCTGTAGCAGCCTTAGATTGTTTCACAATATTACGGTAGGTTTGTTGAATTTTAGCTTCACTTGGTTTTTGACCCATCTGGCTCATCATTTCCCGAATAGCTTCTGGGGTCAAACGGGGATGTTCTCCTAGTTCTTTTTCAATTTGCTTACGGGCAATAAACATTCCACCAAATAAACCAGCTGTAAGAGCAAGAATGATTAATAAAATCCAAATTGTTGTAGACATTTTCTTTGATTTCTCCTAGTTCTTTATTCCACTCATTATATCAAAACTTTATCTTATTTACAAATGTCAAAGATAGAAGACCTCTCTTTTTCAAAGAAAAAATTAAACTCTCTGATACTAATCGAATAAGTGGTCCAATGCCGTAACTTTCTTAAAGTTATCTACTACTACCAGTGTTGTCATACTCAAAAAAAGTCAATTAAGCTAACCTATTAATTAATGGCATTAAAAAAACTAGCCTTCAAAGAGGCTAGTTTGGCAAAATTAGTCATTACGACCAAAAATACGAAGCAAGCTAATAAATAAGTTAATAAAATCTAAATAGAGACTTAAGGCCATAGCAATTGCCCAGCCATCTCCAACCTGCCCATTGGTAGCCTGATAAACAGCTTTAATACGATTGTTATCAACTGCAATTAGACCTGAGAAGATTAATACTGAAACAATACTAATAATAAAGTTCAAATCACCACTGCCAATAAATAAGTTAACGATACTTGCCACAATAATTCCAATCAAAGCAGCCATCAAAGCTTTAGTAAAACCTGATAAATCCTTTTTAGTGAATAGTCCAATCATTGACATTGTAAAGAAAACTGCCGCAGATGAAATAAAGGCTTGAAGAACAGTTGTTTGTGTATAAACAGCAATAATAAAGCTCAATGTAAAACCATTTAAAGCTGAGTAGAAGAGGAAAAGGGGCAAGGCCATAGGCGTGTTGCGCTGTGCAGCTCCACTAGCCACAAACACCAAAATCAATTCTAATATAATAGCCCCATAATAAACAAATGGGTGGTTTGCAATAATAGCAACTAGATTATCTCTAAAAGGGTAAAGCATCAAGTAGGATACAAAGGCAGATAACCCCACACCTGCTCCTACCAATCCGTATATCTTAGCAAAAAATTGGCTAAGACCAGAATCTGTTTCCGAATACATAATATGATGATTCATAATTTTCTCCTTTAAATAATTATCGATTATGACTGTTTAACGTTTTCCGCTTGAAAAAACGACGATTAGCCCACCGGTTACGCATGGGGGTTGCTGCTTCTTTAATCGCCCAATACTTATCAACCATCGTCACAATATAACTTTCACGATAGCGAGGAAAAGCTACTGTAGCTCCCCACATATGTTTTAAGATAATATCTTCTTCTCGTTTATTGATATCTGTTAATTTTTTGGCATTACGTAGGGCAATTCTTGGGTGAACCCAAGCATGACTTTTATTGAATTTTGTGACACGCCAATCATAGTAAAAGAAATCGTGTAAGAGTCCCCCACGGGCTGTGCTTTTGGCGTCCCAACCAAATCGTTTAGCAAGTTTATAACTAGTGTATGCGACGTTGATAGAATGTTCCAAACGGGTTGAGTGATGATGTTGGACAATTGATTCTAGTTTTTGAAATCTTGGATGATTAATTAAGTGGCCAACGTGTTCCATAAATTCTTGATCATTAGTATAATCCATTAGTTATCACCTCGTGTAGGTATTATACCATATTCCTTTAAATCAAGCTGAAAATAAGAATTCCGGCAGCTACAGCCACATTTAAACTTTCTGCCTGTCCAGGCATCGAGATATGCACCAACTGACTAGAGAGCTCTGCCATTTTGGGACTAATCCCCTGCCCTTCATTACCCATAACCAGTATAAAATCTGTTAAAGTCCCCACTTGTTTGTAATCAATAGATTGATCTGACAAGGTAGTCGCTAAAATGGGCATCTCTTTAGTTTTCATGGTTCGACAAAAAGCATAGACATCTGTGCGCCAAACTGGTATATGGTAATGGCTTCCTTGCATAGAGCGTAGGGTTTTTTGGTTAAAGACATCAGCTGACTTTTCTGAGAGAAGAACACCATCAAAACCTGCGGCATCAGCTGTACGAATCATCGTGCCTAAATTTCCAGGATCCTGAACATCCTCCAACAAAAGATATTTTCCTTTGCCTATACTTGGTAGATCTGGTTTTTCTTGTTTAACCTCTGCCACTATCCCTTGAGGTGTTGGAGAGTCTGTCAGTTCCTTTAGAACTTCTGGTGTTACGACAATAACCTTATCATCAGTAGCAACTCTGTCGACACAGTCTTCAACTACAAAGATATGTAAAAAGCTGGCTTGAGCTTTTTTGGCCTCTTCAAACAAATGCCAACCTTCAATAAGATAGGAATCTGTCCGGTATTTCTTTTGCAAGAGTTTTTTACTTTGTTTGATCATTGGATTTGCTTTAGAACTTATTTTCATACCTCTATTATAGCATACCTTTTTAACCAATTTAAGACCTTAGAAAAGTCTACTTATGTTATAATATGAAAAAGGGGGAGCTCTAAAATGAAAAAAGTTCGTTTGATTGTTTCAGGCAAAGTTCAAGGTGTAGGTTTTCGATATAGCACTTATACTTTAGCCCTACAAATTGGGGATATCTACGGTCGTGTTTGGAATAATGAAGATGGTACCGTAGAAATTTTGGCACAAGCAGCCGATTCTCAAAAAATAGCTCATTTTATTCAAGAAATCCGCAAAGGCCCTTCAAAATGGTCCAAAGTCACTTATCTAGATGTCAAAATGGCAAATTTTGAAGACTATCATGATTTTAAAATCTCCAATTAAAATCAGCCTAGGGAAGTATTGTTAAATTTCCCAAAAAAAAGTAAAATAGATAGGTATATTAAAATTTAAAGGAAAAATACATTGAAACTTAAATTAAATCGCATATTATTTTCTACCATGGCACTGTCGATTCTCTTTACCCTAACAGGTTGTGTCGGTAGAGATAAACAAGGTAATCCTACAGGTATTGTCTGGGATGTCCTTGGAAAACCAATGTCCCACTTTATTGAGTACTTTGCTAATCATATGGGGTTGGGATTCGGACTTGCTATTATTATTGTCACCATTATCGTTCGAACTATTATTTTACCTTTAGGACTTTACCAAGCAAAGAAAGCTAGCTATCAGTCTGAAAAAATGGCTTACTTAAAACCTGTTTTTGAGCCAATCAATCAACGCATGAAAAATGCTACTAGTCAAGAAGAAAAATTTGCTGCCCAGTCTGAGTTAATGGCTGCGCAAAAAGAAAACGGGATTAATATGCTCGGTGGCATGGGATGTCTACCCTTACTTATTCAAATGCCTTTCTTCTCTGCTATGTATTTTGCAGCCTTACACACCAAAGGTATTTCAACGAGTCACTTCTTAGGTATTGATCTTGGAAGCAAAAGCCTTATCCTAACGGCTATCATTGCTATCTTATACTTCTTCCAATCTTGGTTATCTATGCAGGCTGTTGCTGAAGAACAACGTGCACAAATGAAAACTATGATGTATACCATGCCAATCATGATGATTTTCATGACCATGACTTTACCAGCAGGTGTTGGGCTTTATTGGTTAGTTGGTGGTTTCTTCAGTATTATTCAGCAGTTAATAACCACTTACTTTATTAAACCAAAACTCCGTCAGCAAATTGAAGAAGAATTTAAAAATAATCCACCTAAAGTTGGAAAAGCAAGCAATGTTCGTAAAGACGTTACACCATCTAAGGACAAAACTAGCAAAAATATTTCTAAAAATTTGTCTGCACCAAAAAACCGCAATGCGGGTAAACAAAAAAGACGTTAATGATATGAAGTAAACCACAAAGCCATCACTTGCACGAGTGATGGCTTTTTGACTGAGATAGCAGTTCCAATCACTAATTATTCATGTTCTAGACAAAATAAAAAGCGCTGCATCAACAGCAACCTTCTTATTTTGTTTTTTCAACACTCACAATTTCAACTTCATAAGTTGTTGCAGGTGATACGATTTGAGCCTTATCACCTTTCTTTTTACCTATTAACGCTTGAGCAATTGGACTTTCATTTGAAATTTTACCAGAAAAAATATCTGCACCTGCGGAACCAACAATATGATAGGTATCTTTATCGTTTGTTCCGACTTCTTGGACAACTACTGTTTTACCAATAGCAACTTCATCTTTTGCAACCGCATCACTGTCTATAATTTCAGCAAAGCGAATTTTAGTTTCTAAGGTTGAAATTTGTCCTTCAACAAAAGCCTGTTCATCTTTTGCAGCATCGTATTCTGAGTTTTCCGATAGATCACCATACGATCTTGCAATTTTAATGCGTTCAACAACTTCTGGACGACGAACTAATTTTAACTCTTCTAGTTCTTTTTCAAGTTGTTCTTTTTCAAGTTCAGTCATTGGATAAGTTTTTTCAGCCATTTTGTTTCTCTTTTCTTTTTTAGGATTTCGTAAAATACAAACATGATGCTTAAAGCATCATGTTTGTATTTTACTGAATTTGCTTGTTAACATATTTTTCAACATTTGCTGAATGTTGTTCATAGGTTTTTGCATAAAAAACTTCACCTGTTTTAACATTAGCAACAAAGTATAAATAATCAGTATTAGCAGGTTTGACTGTTGCGTCAATTGCAGAAAGCCCCGGGCTATCTACAGGACCTGGCATAAGACCAGTATTGGTATAAACATTATAAGGGGATTTAATCGTTGTGTCAATTCCGGCATCTTCAGCAAGGGTCGTTTTATCTCCCAGCTTGTTCATAGCATAAAGAACAGCAATATTTGATTGCAAAGCCATACCATTTTGCAGACGGTTATAGAAAACACTTGCTATATCACGACGATCTTCATCAGTTGAACCTTCTTTTTCAACTAGCGAAGCAAGCGTCAGAACTTCATTTACCGTCTTACCACTTGACTCTATACCACTATAATAAGGGGCCATTGTGGCATCTGTTGTGGCCAACATATCTTCAATTAAAGCTTTTATATCCGTCTCTTTATAATAATCATAAGTAGCCGGGAACAAATAACCTTCTAATTGATAGACCGCATCAGATTTTTTAGGAAGGCTAGATAACAATCTTGGGTATTTTTTAACCATTGCTTTGATAAAACTGTCATCTTGAATAGTATCTAAAAATTCTTGTGACTTAAAGGGGGTTTTGTCTTTCTTTGATTTGGTATTGACATTGTCAGTTATTGCTTTACTGATTTGTTTGATGGTATAACCTTCTGGAATAAGTATCTTACCCAAAGCTGGTTTAGTAGGTTTATCTGTCCCACCCTTTTGCAATGATTTAGCAATCTCATCTAAAGACATACTCTTTTGAAGGTTGTAATAACCACTTTGAAAATTTGAAAAGTTTTTAAATTTAGTATAAAAGTTAAAAACTGTTCCACTTTTAATTAAACCTTTTGCTTCCAAGACTTGCCCAATTAGTTTATTCCCTGACCCTGCTGGAATTTCAACTTGAACATACTTAGTATCATTTTTATCAACTGGATTAATAGCATTATAGATAAAAACAGAACCTATCAAGGCTACTAAGGCGATAATCAAAACAATTGACGAAATGACAACTAACGATATCTTTTTGGCAACACGATCTCTATGTTGGCGTTTGTTAGTGCTTCTTCTCACAGAACCTCCTTCTTTAGAAGTTTCGACTTGATTTGCTTCAAAACTACTTTTAGATTGATTAGCTTCTAAAGGAGTGTGATTAGTCTCAGTCGTTTTTTCAGTTTCCAAATCCTTAACATCTTGATCAGAAGAGCCTACTATTGTATTATCCGGCCCTGTTTCAATCTCTGATTGATCAAAGATAGTAATAGGCGTAAAAGGAACAGTTTCTGAGAAATCATTACTCTGACTATTAGGCACTTTTTCAGAGTCTTTATAAAGACGTTCCGATGCTCGATTTTGACTTAAAGATTCATAACTCCCAGTTTCTGATGGAGTTGATGTCCTTGCCATTTCATCTTGGTAATCCTTGTAGAGTGCAACCGTTTTTTGCCTTGCTTCAGCGACTTCTCTCTCTTTTTCTTTTATGTCTTCTGCTTTTAAGTCTTGATGAAGAAGTTCTTCTTCTTTTTCTTTGCGAATTTGATTGGCTTTTTCTAACTCAGCTAAAATATGCTCTTTAAAGCTCTTTTCTTTCTGAGATTGTTGCCCATCATCTTTAATATCGGTCAAAGCAAGTCCTCCTAAACGTAATCAACCGCAATTATAACCCAAAAAGGCCATAAAAGCAATTATTTCCCATAATTGTTACTCATTTTTAACACTTTTTGCCTTTTTTAGTTCAGATGCTCCAAACCATCTGATACCAAATACCTCCACCGTGCTTTGAATCCGATAAACCTGTATTTTTGAAGCCGTTCAGCTCATAGTAAGGGATCAAGTAATCATGACAAGTTAAAACAATCCCCTCACGCTTTTGCGCTACCGCCAAATCTTTAAGAGCAGCAATCAAAGCCGTTCCTACCCCTTGCTTTTGGTATTTAGGTGCTACAGAGAGGCTAGTAACAGCAATATAGCCACCTGTTTCAGGATTTTTTTGGCTACCATGGAATAGATGGTCTTCTAACTGAGCTTTTGCAACGACCGGTCCTTCAATATAACCCACAATTTGATGATCAAGCAGAGCTACCAAAAAAGTATCAGGGTTTACCTGCGTTCTAGCTATAATCACCTCTGGAGAGGCTGCTTCTTCAGGTGAAAAATTGGCACTTTCTATTGCATGAATAAATGGCCAGTCTTTTTCCGTAACATGTCTAATTATCATTGTGTCCCTTTCTAGCAGAAAACCTGCCATAGGCAGGATTTTCTATTGATTATTATGAGTAAGGTTTGCTAATAGCTCCTCAAAAGAACGTTCATAGAGTTGAATATCGCCAGCCCCCATAAAGACGTAAACAGCATTATCATGGTCTAGTAATGGTGACACATTTTCCACGGTTACAACTTGGGCAGGCTTGATAATTCTAGCCGCTAAATCTTCAACTTTAACTTCGCCTTTATCAACTTCACGCGCTGAGCCATAGATCTGAGCTAGATAAACACTATCAGCTTCATTTAAGGCTTGAGCAAACTCGTCTAGCAAAGCAATTGTCCGTGTAAACGTATGAGGCTGAAAAATGGCTACAATCTCTTTACTTGGGTACTTTTGTCGAGCTGCATCAATGGTCGCAACAATTTCAGTTGGATGGTGGGCAAAATCATCAATAATAATGGTATCGTTAATAATTTTTTCCGTAAAACGACGCTTAACCCCAGAAAAAGTTACCATATGTTTTGCCACTAGCTCCATATCGACTCCCGCAATATAGAGGTTTGCAATAACTGCCGTAGCATTCAAGATATTATGACGACCATAAGCTGGAACATGAAACTGACCAATTATCTGATCGTCATGTTTTACTTTAAAGTCCGAACCATTTGTTGTCCGGGTAATGTCAAATGCTATAAAATCATTATTTTCTTCAAATCCATAGTAATATATAGGCGCAGAAGATGTGATTTTTTTCAATTCCTCATCTTCACCGTACACAAAGAGAGCTTTTTGAACATGTTTTGCATAATCATTAAAGGCTGAAAAGACATCTTCTATTCCAGTAAAGTAATCTGGGTGATCAAAATCAATATTAGTAATGATTGAATATTCAGGATAATATGGCATAAAATGACGCTCATATTCATCTGATTCGAAAACAAAGTATTGCGCATTGGCAGAGCCTCGACCAGTTCCGTCACCAATCAAATATGAAGTATTGGTAATATTTTTCAAAACATGAGCGAGAAGGCCAGTTGTTGACGTTTTCCCATGCGCTCCCGCCACCCCAAAACTAATGAATTGCTTCATAAATTCACCCAAGAACTCATGGTAACGTTTGAAAGGAATATTTTGGGCAATCGCATAAGCTAGTTCTTCATTGTTATCTTCACGGAAAGCATTGCCTGCGATAATTTCCATTCCCTCTGAAATATTATCTTTGCTGAATGGTTTGATTTCAATCCCAGCTTTCTCTAAACCACGTTGAGTAAAATAATATTTTTCAACATCACTTCCTTGAACCTCATGTCCCATTTGATGTAACATGAGAGCTAAGGCACTCATACCTGATCCTTTGATACCAATAAAATAATAGCTTTTTGACGACATTATAACTCCTTTAATTTTTTAAAACGCACAAACAGTTGCCTTAATGAAACTCATCAAATCGGGTTAAGTTTAGTTCTTGAGCGATTGTTCTTTCTTTTTGAAGGCGGTTTTCTTTATTATTATAAATCTGACTTCGTTTTAAGAAATCATAATTATTTTTCTTACCAGTATGTAAGTTACTTTGATGAGGCTCCTTATACTGCTTTGGTATTTCTGCCAAGATATAAGTCTCTTGTTCCAATTTTTCAGTCAAATGACTCCACTTACTCTCTGAGCGTCTAGCCATGGGCTTGGTTTGCACCTTAGGTTTATCACTCAAAGACCTATGGTAATTAGATTTACCAGCGTTACTGTAAGACATTTCTTTAGCCAAATAGGCTTGACGCTTTTCCTTAAGATCTTTTCGGGCACGTTTACGAGCTTCTTCTGCATAATGACGCCCCTCATCAATCGTTTGAGAACGACTTAAGGGTGTCATTTCTGGTTTTGAAGGGTTTGCAAAATCAAAATCGCGCGTAACATCATCGTAATCTTTATCTTGATAATAACCACGAATATTTGTAATCAAATCTTCATTCTCATACAAATGCATGTGATGACTTTCTTCGATGATTGGTTCCCCATCAGCAACCAATGGAAATTGACGTTTCATCATTGACATTCCCTTCCTTCCTATAGCTTCCCCTATTATAAACTAATTATAACCATTTTTCAAAAGATTCTTCTAATAGAAGGTCGAAAAAGAGAGATTTTATGGTATTTTTCTATTTTTTTAATTATTTTGAAAAAGAGACCCGAAAACTTAATGTTTTCAGGTCCCCTCTCTTGATTATAAAATACTAGTGACTAATCTATCCTCAAGGCTGGTCTATCATTCACAACTATGCTTTGAACCCCTTATCGTCTATTCAAACCGAGAATTTCTTTTATCTCCTCAACAGTCATGCTAGCTCTGCTTTCATTGCCATCAAGAACAGTCGTTACTAAATTTTTTTTGTTTTCTTGTAAGGTTAGGATTTTTTCCTCAATTGTTCCACGTGTAATAAGACGGTAAACTTCTACATTGTCTTTTTGGCCAATCCGATGAGCTCTGCTAATAGCTTGCATCTCTACTGCTGGGTTCCACCATAAATCAATAAGAACAACTGTATCGGCGCCAGTTAAATTAAGGCCTACACCACCAGCTTTAAGAGAAATCAAAAAGGCATCTTTAGAGCCATTATTAAAAGCACGCGTCATTTCTTGCCTTTCATCAGCAGGTGTTGAACCTGTGATTTTATAGGAGCCTAACCCAAGTGAAGAAAGTTCTTGCTCCACAATCTCCAGCATGCCACGAAATTGAGAGAAAATCAAAGCTCGATGCCCATTTTCTTTGACTTGTAAGAGGAGTGTTCTAAGGCTCTCTAATTTACCACTCTCTCCTTGATATTCCATAAAGAGACTGGGAGTATCACAAATTTGACGTAAACGTGTAATTCCAGACAGAATTTCAATTTTTTGTCGATTAATATCAGAATCGGAAGCATTTTGGATACGTTCCTGCATTTGACGTAATTGAGCTAAATAAATAGCCTTCTGCTTATCTGACATTTCATTTGAGTAGGTTATTTCAATCAAGTCTGGTAATTCAGGTAAGACATCTTCTTTTTTACGCCTTAAAACAAAGGGTTGAATATGACGTGAAATTTCTTGTGCTTCCATTTTAAGAAAGGCTTTTTTAGAAGGCAATAATCCCGGAAGAACAATTTGGAAAATAGACCAAATTTCCAAAAGTTTATTTTCAATTGGTGTTCCGGAAAGAGCAAAACAATTAGTCACATTAAAAGTTCGTAACTTCTGAGCAATTTTAGTTTGAGCATTTTTAATCACTTGTGCTTCATCTAAAATTAAATAATCATAATGTCTATCTTGATAGAGCTCAAAATCTTGCCTAAAGGAGGAATAAGAAGTAATCGTAACCTGATGTTCCTCTAAGATGGTCTGATCTCTTTTTGCTTTCAAGCCGTAAGAAACCACTGCATCAATATGAGGGGCAAATTTTTCAAACTCATCTTGCCAATTATATAAAAGACTAGATGGAGAAAGAATTAAAATTTTAGTGTCCTTCGTTAATTTTGTGCTTAAAAAAGCAATCGTCTGAAGGGTTTTTCCCAAACCCATGTCATCAGCTAAAATCCCACCAAAACCATATTTATCTAACGTGGATAACCATTTAATACCCAATAACTGATAATCTCGTACAGCCGCATTTATCTTGAGTTCAGGAAGGCGATACCTTTCTGGGTCATTTAAATCTGCTACCAACTCTTCTAATTCCTGTGAAAAATGAACATTATCCATTTCAGAAAAAGCTTGGGATAATTGTAGAGCTGATATTCCTTCTACTTGAAGGTACCCATCTGCTACCTGCTTAGCTCTTAATTCTTGTAAGGACTGACTAATTTTTTGGGTTTCCTCGTCAAAAATCACCAGCTTCCCTTGGTCACTAATAAAATAAGAATCATTATTAAAAAGTGCCCTAAGTGCGTCATCAATATCTTCTTCAAAAACTTGAGAAAAATCAAAAGAGATATCTAATAACCCACCATTTCTTGTAATGTTAACTTGTGGTGTCTCAGAAAATTTTAAAGCTTGGACTTCATCCGATAAAATCACTTTACCTAATTTCTGAAAATAAGGCAATGCCTCAGAAAAAAAGATATAAAGATCATGCGGATTACGAATCGTTTTTTGGGAAAGGACTTGTCCTTCAAAACCATAGTGGTTTAAAGCACGGTAGAGTTTTTCTTCTTTTTTGTAATTACTAGCAAAGGGAAGTTGATCACGTTCTTGCTTACTAGTCACTTGTAAGTTTCCAAAATCAAACGTAAGACGAGAAAGAATCTTATTATCACCTAACAACTCAAAATTAAAGATAGCCTGGAAATCCCTAATCTGAAAACTTTTTGGTGCCTTGACCTGACCAACTTCTTGAAAATCTAAGAGACTAGCAGCTAACTTAGCTTGATCATCTAAATCAAATTGAATGTGTTTAGCTAAATCTGATTGTATCGGTAGACTGCGAATAGCTCCGACTATTTTCCGCTGTTTTAAGTCTAAGTGATAAAATGTGTCTTGGTATAAAATGTACTCATTATCAAATAAAAAGTGCATATTTTTCTCTTTAATTTGGAGAGAAATAAATTTACGATGAACCTCGACGAGAAATTGAAATAGGCCCGCATCTGCATCTAAAGGTTTGACATACACATGATTATAGACTTGCTGGGGCCCTTCAAAAGTAAAGTCATACAAGCCAGTCATTAAGTATAAACCTTCTTCAAAAAGACCACTTGGTAAAAAAAGGTGCCGTGCATGGTTAGGAAAGATTTGAGCATTTTCACTCTTGTCCCAACTTGGGGCTAATCGCCATAAAAATTGAATTAACTCCTGACTAGCTTGATCAAATTGAATTAGCGATAAAGGTTCATAGTAATTTTTTCCAATCTGATAAAAGCCTTCTCGCTGAATCAATCCTAAAAAAGCTTTAATATCACGAATCACGTAGGACCTGTCATCAGGCAGACGATTAATTTTTAATGACCACCAATAATCCGATGAAAAAGGGCTGGGACTAGCCGAAGCAGAAAGTCTAAACTTAAGGCTATCGTCCTCATTCATTTTTAAATTATCTAAAAAAAGACTACCAAAAGAGGTCATTTTCTGTCTTTTTTCCTTAGACTCCGTCTGATGATGCCATTTTTCAGAAAGAATTTTTCCTTGCTCACTATTTTTCAAGTAATATTCTAAAGCAGCCAAATGCTGACAATATTTTTTTGATTGAAAAAAAGAACATGTACAAGAAACCGAAGAGTCATCAATACCATAAGTAACTTTTTCCCCATCTACAGAAGCCTCTATCATGCTCTCTTCTTCATGATTAATACTTACTAGTCCTTGATCATAAAGGTCAATTCCTTGATTACGAACCCGACCCGGAATTAGTCTTACCATAATTTTCCCACCTTTTTGATTATCCCTTTATTATACCAAATTCCCAGCTATATGACTTGCATTTTTCTTTATTCTTCTCTCATTGGGAAATAGCAGAGCAAAAAAAGATTAGGCACTCAGCCTAACCCCAAAATTTAGAATTATAAAATCACTTGTAAGAGGAACTGATAACAGCCCCCATCTAAAAAGTTACTGACTACGGTAAGAAACAACTGGCCTCATTTACGCTTACGCGCAATCAGATGAATCGGCGTTCCCTCAAAGGTAAACGCTGCTCGAATTTGATTTTCTAAGAAACGTAGGTAAGAAAAATGCATCAACTCTTCCTCATTAACAAAAATGACGAAAGTTGGAGGTTTGACAGAAACCTGAGTTGCATAGAATATTTTAAGGCGTTTCCCCTTATCTGTAGGTGTTGGATTAATTGCGATAGCATCCATAACAACATCATTGAGAACCGCTGAAGGAATCCGACGACTCTGGGAATCACTGATACGTTTAATTAATTCTGGTAGTTTATTTAAACGTTGCTTAGTCAAAGCAGAAACAAAGATAATTGGAGCGTAACTCAAAAATTGGAATTGATCACGAATATCCTCTTCCCATTTTGAAACAGTATGGTTATCTTTTGAAATAGTATCCCACTTATTCACCACAATAATCATACCCTTACCAGCTTCATGAGCAAAACCAGCAATTCGTTTATCATACTCACGGATACCCTCTTCAGCATTGATAACCATTAAAACAACATCAGAACGATCAATAGCACGCATTGCACGCATAACTGAATACTTTTCCGTATTTTCATATACTTTACCAGATTTGCGCATACCTGCAGTATCTATCATAGTAAATTCTTGTCCATCGCTATCTGTAAAGCTAGTGTCAATAGCATCTCTGGTTGTACCAGCTACCGGACTTGCAATAACACGATCTTCCCCCAAAATAGCATTAATTAAACTTGATTTCCCCACATTGGGGCGTCCAATCAAACTAAAACGGATGATATTTTCGTTATCTTCGACTTCTTCAACAGGTAAATTCTCTACAATCGCATCTAAGACGTCTCCAGTCCCAATACCATGAACAGATGAGAGCGGATAGGGATCCCCTAAACCAAGTGAATAGAAATCATAAATGTCGTTACGCATCTCTGGATTATCCACTTTATTAATGGCTAGAATAACAGGTTTATGAGTACGATAGAGCATTTTAGCAACATACTCATCTGCATCCGTCACGCCTTCTTTCCCAGAGACTACAAAAACAATAACATCCGCTTCGTCCATGGCAATTTGAGCCTGATGTTTAATCTGCTCCATAAAGGGAGCATCGACATCGTCAATCCCACCAGTATCAATCAATGAGAATTTACGGTTCAACCATTCTCCGGTTGTATAAATACGATCTCGTGTCACGCCTTCAACATCTTCAACGATGGAAATACGTTCCCCTGCAATTCGGTTAAATAATGTGGACTTGCCAACATTCGGTCGTCCAACAATGGCAACTGTAGGTAAAGCCATGATTCTCCTTTATACTTGTAATGTTTCCATTACCAATTTCTCTTTAATTAGTTTCCTGTAACAATTAACGGCGATTAGCCCCTTCAAGATGGAATTCTTGCGCTAAGTAGCGAACTCTCTCCATCACACGTTTAGCCTGCCAAGTTTCATCATTTCCCTTGATATTCGCCCATTTTCGCTCTAAATCACTCAGACTATAATTAGAAGTGAAAAAAGTTGGCAAGTCCTCTAACATACGGTATTGTAAGATAACTTGTAGCACTTCATCACGGACCCAAGAGGTGGCTTGTTCTGCCCCGATATCATCTAGAATCAGCACTGGAACGCTTTTCACAGCATCGATTTCATCTTTTACAGAACCTGACGAGATAGCATTTTTGACGTCAATGGTAAAAGTTGGAAAATGAAGCAAAGTTGTTGAGACGCCTTTACGCTCTGATAATTCTCTGGCCATAGCTGCCATAAAATAGGACTTTCCAATGCCCATATCACCATATAAGTATAAACCTTTTTGGTCAGCATTAGGATATTGCTCAACAAAATCAAGAATTTTAGAGAGGGCTTGCATACGACTAGCATTATTGACGTCAACATCCGTCATGTTAATATTACGATATGACTTAGGTAAATTGACCAAATTAATGCGATCTGAGATAGCAGCCTTTTTCTTAGCTTCAACTAATTCTTTTGTTTCTTGATAAGAAACATCTGCGTAACCTTCATTCATCACTAATATTGGCGCATAGCCTTTAGCAACGTAGGAAAGGTCTCCTGTTTGGTACTTTTGACGCTCAAGTAAAAATTGATTAAACTTGGATAAACTGAGAGTGATTTCATCTTGATTAAGACCTTGAGTAGTGATAAAAGCTGCAACTTCTGGATCTGCCAAAATCGTCTGAATTAATTGGTTAGAATCTACACGATTAAGATTTCCTAATTTTTCCATAGTGTTTCCAATTTTTTCCATCTAGTCACCACCTTTTTTCAATTTTTCTAAGCGTTTCAAGGCTTCGGCTTTAAATTTATCAAGTTTTTCTTGTTCCTCAGCACTTGTCTTTTCTTGATAATCTGGATTGCTCCACTGGGGAACATTTGTTTTAGAAGCTTTTACTTTGGTACTAGTCGGTTTGCCTTTTCGATCTTCAAATGAACGCATTTTTAAAATGGCCTCTTCAGCATTCCCAACACCTTGATAGGAAAAATCATTGGCAATCTTCAGTAAATAGTTTTTCTGAAGATTAGCTGAATTTGTTTTATTAAAGGTATATAAAACCATGATATTAATAACTTCATCTAAAAAATCCATTTGAGCCAATTTTATGAGAAGATTTTTTTCATCTTGGGTCACCGTTGCTCTTTTGGTTTTTTTTATTTTTTCTAAAAATAGCTGAGCTTTATCTTTTTTTGCTTCACGAATAATAACAAGTTCTGCCTGAGTAAAATCGTCTGATTTTGAAAACTGGGTTAGCATTTGTTTTTTCTGAGCAATAATCCGATTCGGTGCAATTTTCCCATTTACAGCTGTTGCTTTTGCTAGCTGATAAGTATCAAACCAGGTCATTTTATATTCTTCGGCAATACTATAAAGCCTTACGACATCTTCTTTTTCATTAGCAAACTGTAAACCATCACGAGACATCAATTGTTGAAAACTATCTAAATCAAATGTTAGTCTATTTTTCTTAGGTTTCAGAGTTACTTCGAGATCTGCTGGTGCTTTTCCAAAAACATCTGAAAATTTTTTTGAGATATCCCTAGCCTGATTTGGAATGGTAACTTCTAACTCAGATAGGGCTAGCTCTCCAATTTTTTGCTCCAATAAGCGTTTGTAAATGGGATTGACTAAAAAATCTTCTAATTCTAACGCTGGTTGCAATTTAATAAGGTAATGGTTGACCTCTTGGTACAAAACTACCAAATCAAGTGCTGTTAGAACAACCAAGGCCTCTTCTAATCGTGACATTCCAAATTGCAAATGATTGAGGATTTCACTATATTTATGTTCACGTTTCCCATCATCAAAAAAATGGGTTAAATACTGATAAACCACTAAAGCATCACTGCCCATAATAGGATAATAAAGCTGAATTAAACTGTTAGCATTATAAGAAACCTTATTACGCTTCAGATAATAATAAGTATCAATAGGTTTCATCTGTCACATTACTCTTTTTCTTCCCACGAACACGAGATGTGATTTGTTGCAGTAGTGCTTCAATCTCATCAACATCTTTAAAGCTTTTATAGACACTGGCAAAGCGAACATAAGTAATCTCATCTAGTTCAGCTAATTCTTCCATTACCAAATTACCAATGGAGGTACTGGACACTTCGTTCTCATAATCAGCTCTAACTTTTTGCTCAACTCGAGAAATCAAGTTTTCAATATCAGTACTTGAAACTGGGCGCTTTTGAGCACTTTGAACCACACCATTTAGGATTTTGTCGCGAGAAAATTGCTCTCTTGTCCCGTCTTTTTTGATGACTAAAAGTGGGAGTTCTTCTAGGCGCTCAAAAGTTGTAAAACGTGTATGACATTTTTCACACTCTCTTCGACGTCTAATCGTATTACCGTCTTCAGCTTGTCGACTATCAATAACACTGGATTTATTATAATTACACTTTGGACAACGCACGCAAACACCCCTATTCTATCAAATTAATCTAGTACCCTATTCTATCATAAATTATAAGATAACAAAAGTATCTATCCTGCTATTATAGGGCCTTTAAAAAGAGCAATTGTAAAACGAGCTACCTTAACGATAGCTCGCTTATAACGCTTTCTTAGTGATTTCACAACCACCTCTTACACTTGTCAACAAATGGGTTTAGTCTGCTAATGGTATATAAATAATAAAGGTGGAGCCTTTATTTAATTCACTCTTAACTTCCATCTTCAAATTGTAACCTTCTACAATTTGTTCTAGAATGGATAGACCAATGCCTAAGCCAGCTTGGGTACTGGTACGATTTCGAGATTTATCACTACGATAAAAACGTTCAAAAATATGCTTAATATCTTCATTGGAGATGCCTTCCCCTCGGTCAGAAACTTTTACAATTGCTTGTTTACCATCTGTCTCTAAATCAAGAGAAATCTGTTTTTCAATTCGAGAATACTTAATGGCATTATCGATAAGAATCATAAGAGCCTGTTCAAAATGGTTTTTATAGATACAAGCAAGGGTCTCTTTTGATCTCGGTTCCCAATTGAAAACAAAATCTTCCCTTAGAACACGAAAATTACCAATAACGGTTTCAATTGAAGCCTCTAAAACCGTTGTATCATTTTGATGACCTTCAAAGCTTCCTTGAACGCGTATCATATCTAACATATCATTAATCATAATTGCCATACGATCTGCTTCATGTGCCGTCGCTGAAAGACTCTCCTCTAAAATCTCTTCGTCTTCCTTCCCCCAACGTTGCAGAAGTCCAATATGGCCTTTAATGATAGCAACAGGAGTGCGCAGTTCATGGCTTACATCACTGATGAACCGAGACTGTAGTTTAGTATAACTTTCAACTTTATCTAACATGGTATCAAAGATTCCTGATAATTCTTCAATTTCATCTCCAGATCTAATCCGTGATCTTAGATTTAGATTATTTGGATTTTCAGAAATATTCCGCATGACATCGTGGAGATTATTTAAAGGCTCAAGAAATTTCCGCGTTGACGTATAAATAATGATATAGGCCAGACTAGTGCCAAATAATTCCACAAAGATCAACCATAAAAGCAGCCGAGCCCTAATAACATAGTAATCTTCTAAATCTTGATAAATTTGAACGTAACCGACTAGCTTACCACTACGATTTGAGTAAACCTTTTTGATAAGAGAGAACCCTCGATACTCTCCTTCAACTTCATCTTTAAAAACTTTATTTAGCGGACCGACTAGGTCATAGGAAAATTCAGATTCATCAGTCGTAAAAATCATTTTTTTGTCTGTATTATAGATATAAATTTCTTGTTTGGTATCTAAAATATTTGTCAAATCACGACGACTCCGAATTAGTTCAAGTCCTTTTTCAGATGCAATCTTTAAATTTGCTTTATGATTTGTATAGAGTACATTTGCTAAATTATCAAATGAAAAATTAGAGTTCACCTTTGACAGACGAACTCTAACTAAATCACTGGTATGAGTGATTGCTTGTGTTTCTTTTTTTACTAAAAAATAGTCAGTAGAATAGTAAGCAATCATTGTAAATGCAGAAAAAATACAGAAAAATAAAACAAAGAATAGGCTAGATAAGCGTTTAGGTAATGTCCTTTTATATTTTCTTACTTTCCGATTTTTCATAAGCTATAACTATTTTTCACGGATAACATAACCCATGCCACGAACAGTCTGAATATAGGATTCACGACCAGGCATGTCAATTTTGCCACGAAGATAACGAATGTAGACATCAACAACATTTGTTTCAACGGCTTCATCGTATTTCCAAACATTAGAAAGCAACTCTTCGCGGGTCATTACACGATTCATATTTGTCATAAGGATATTCAAGAGATCATACTCACGCTTTGTTAATGAAATTTCATCATCACCACGGTTCACAGATCTGTTTTGAGGGTTCAAAACAAGGTCGCGATAAACACCTTGATTAGGCGCTTTCTTTTCAGTTTCAATGTCTTGACGACGGAAAATCGCCCGAATACGCGCTAATAACTCTTCAATAGCAAATGGTTTGACAATATAATCATCTGCACCACGATCAAGACCTGCTACAACGTCCATAATAGAATCACGTGCAGTCATCATCATGATATAGGTAGTTTTCTCAGTTTGAAGACGACGAGTGACTTCAAAACCGTCCATTTCAGGGAGCATTAAATCTAGTAAAATTAAATCAAAATCTTTTTCTAATGCTGTTTCTAGGCCTTCACGCCCGTTTACTTCTACTGTCACCTCGTACCCTTCATGTTGAAGTTCAAGTGAAACAAACCGTGCGAGATTTTTTTCATCTTCGACAATTAGAATTTTCTTTGTCATATGTTTTTCCTTTTCCCTTCTATCTTATAAACAAGCTTTAATAGTCGGTTTTCCTTTTTTAATTGAGAGTTTCGTAATCTACTAGATTCCACAAAGTATTTCAGAATTTTAAAGAGTTACAAGAAACCCTCTTTTTGACTAATCAGATACTGTATAGAGTATATCAAAGTCAGCTTTATTTAGCAACAAAAAATTACAATTTCCTTAAATAGTCAGTTTTATTCATCAAACAAGCTATCTAAACCTGCAAAAGGATTATTTCCTTTTTTCTTTTCAGCTTGTAAGGTACGAAACTGATCTTCTGTCAGGACTTCCCAATCATTGCCTGAGGGCATTTCATCTGACTCTAATTCTTTGTCTGTTAAAATTTGTAGTGGAATTGCTAATAATATATTATCAATAGCACTCACTTCCAAATCAATACGATCGTCTTCTAAAATCAATACTAGGTTTTCATCAATCTTATCTCCCATATCTTTAACAGCTCCTTCTTCTACGAAAAATTCCTGTATAGATTGGTTTTCTAGTCTTTCAACTGGTTCCATGGAACGACTAGAAGGTAATGTTAATGAATAACTTAATTGATAGTTTAAATGGTAAAGACCATCATCATAACTTACTGTACCAATAACATGAACATCCTTGATGTCAATAATTGATGGATCACGTTCCAAGAGACTTTTTTTTATCTCTAAATAATGATCAAATGAAATGGGCTCTTTCTTTTTCTTGATTTCTGAAATGCTTAACATTGGGTCTCCTAATAATACTCTCATTTATTTTTACTATTATTTTAACATTTTGTCAATGTATTTCTGTAAAAAAGTCCTTTTTTACCCCTTTAGAGGACAGGGATATTTTTTATCTACACCTATTTATAATAATATAAACAGAAAACTTAATGCTATCTTAGTATAAAAAGAAGAGCTTAAGGTTTCCTTAAACTCTCACATGTGACGCAATCGCTCAATTCGATCTTCGATAGGAGGATGTGTACTAAATAGCTTCGAAACATCTTCTTTCTTGCGTGGTTCATTAATGTAGAGGGCCGCACTCGCACTATCTATAGGACTAGATAATGGCTGAGAATTCTGGAGTTTTTGCAAAGCTTTAATCATACCTTCAGGATTACGTGTTAATTCAACTGAACTTGCATCAGCTAAGTATTCTCTTTGTCTAGAAATAGCTAATTGAACAAGCGAAGCTACTATAGGTGCCAATAGCAGTGACAAAAAGGAAAATAGTAACAGAAATATCCCTAAAGCACTATCATCACGGTCGTCATCACGACTTCTACTACCACCTCCATACCACATCATATGACTGCCAATACTAGAGATGAGCGTAATTGCACTCGCTAAAGCAACTGCAATAGTTGAAATTCGAATATCGTAATTACGGATATGACTAATTTCATGACCAATAACTCCCTCTAATTCTTCGCGATTCATAACTTGTAATAAGCCACTTGTTGCAGCTACAGCTGCATTTTGCGGACTTGATCCTGTAGCAAAAGCGTTTAAGGAAGGATCATCAATAATGTAAACTTTTGGCATCGGTATCTGGGCAACCATTGCCATATCCTCAACAATATGGAAAAAGTCAGGAGCCTCATCAACCGTAATTTCTCTTGCATTATTCATACTCATAACTACGGCTGTTGATTGAAAAATCATACTGAAAGCATAAATAGAACCAACAATTAGCGCAATAGCTATGCCTAACTGATATGATCTAGTCAATAAATAGCCTGCCGCAGCTCCTATTACTGTTAATAGGAAGAAAAAGGCGATAATGAGGATGACTGTACGTCGCTTATTATGCGAAATTTGTTGATAGAGCATCTTCTCCCCTTCTAAAAACAGATTTTAGATACCTTAGAAATTAAATTCCACTTTTGGAACGGCTTTTTCTTCTTCAGGTGTTTGTAAAAATTCACTTGGTTTGAAACCAAACATTTTTGCTACGATATTACTTGGAAATGTCTCTAACTTCATGTTGTAATTAGATGTGGTTGTGTTAAACAATTGGCGTGAATAAGAAATTTTATTTTCAGTATTAGTCAATTCATCTTGCAACTTCAAGAAATTAGTATTAGCCTTTAAATCTGGATAGTTTTCTGCTACTGCTATCAAGCTTGCTACTTGTTTTGTGAGTTCATTTGAAGCTTCCATAGTTGCTGCTGGCGTTGAAGCATGGGCAACTTGTGAACGAAGTTCTGTGATTTTCTGGAAGGTTTTTTCTTCATAAGCAGCGTAGCCTTTCACTGTTTCAATCAAGTTAGGAATTAAATCGTTCCTTCTTTTTAACTGAACATCAATTTGGCTCCAAGCTTCCTTAGTATGCATCCTGCTTTTAACAAGGCTATTGTAGCTAGACATTAACCAGATAGCTAAAAGTGCTATGAGGACTAAAATGATTACGAGTGTCATATTATTTTCTCCTTTTTATCTATTGACTTAATTATAGCAATTTTCAGCTGAATAGCAACTATCAATCTTATAAAGACTTTTTTCTCAGGCATTTGTTTATCACTATAATTATGTTAGAATAGAAAAAAATCAAAATTGAAGGAAAACAATGACCCCAGAAGAATTTTACCAAGCTTTAGCAACGTCTGGATATGAGCTAAAGCAAAAACAAAAAGATCAGTTTGATACTTACTTCAAAGTCCTAATTGAGTGGAACCAAAAGATTAATTTAACAGCAATTACCGAAAAAAATGATGTCTATCTAAAGCATTTCTACGATTCTATTGCTCCTATTTTGCAAGGCTATATTCCTAACCAGCCCATTCAACTTCTAGATATCGGTGCAGGAGCAGGATTTCCAAGCCTTCCAATGAAAATTATTTTCCCACAACTGCAAGTAACCATTATTGATTCATTGAACAAGCGGATCACCTTCTTAGCTCACTTAACCCAGGAACTAGACCTAGATGGAGTGACTTTTTATCATGGCAGAGCAGAAGATTTTGGTCAAGATAAAGGCTTCCGCTCTAAATATGACTTAGTTACAGCACGCGCTGTCGCCAGAATGCAAATTCTGTCAGAATTAACAATTCCTTTTCTAAAAGTTGGAGGCCGACTCATCGCCCTCAAAGCACAAGCCGCTGATCAAGAGTTAGAGCAAGCCCGCAAAGCACTTCACCTTCTCTTTTCACAAGTAGTTAGCAACCACCATTATCAATTACCAAATGGTGACGAGCGATACATGACTATTGTTGAAAAGAAAAAAGAAACACCTAATAAATACCCACGTAAAGCTGGAATACCAAATAAAAAGCCACTTTAAAAAGAATAAAGCTAAATTATTTTTAAGGTTTGGCTTTTTTGATTAATTTTTGATAAGATGGAAGGGATACTTTAAGGAGGACTTATGAGACTACCACCTATCAGAACTTGGACGGTTACACAAAAATTGACCCTAAGTTTTGCGTCTGTTATTTTAATCGGCAGTACCCTGCTGTCTTCACCCTTGACACACTCCCCAAGTGCTCATCAAGCTACATTTTTAGATCACCTATTCAATGTTGTATCTATGGTCTGTGTAACAGGCTTGTCAGTCATACCTGTTTCTGAAGCTTATAACACCCTAGGTCAGACTATCGTTATTTGTCTCATGCAAATTGGAGGGCTTGGACTAGTAAGTTTTATTGCTTTTAGTACCTTTGCTTTAAAGCGTAAAATGGACTTATCTGGCCATACCCTACTACAGTCTGCCTTAAATCGAAAAGACAGTAAAAACTTAAAAGATTTTCTTTTCTTTGCTTATAAGATGACCTTTATCATCGAAATCCTCGCATGTGCCATTATCGCAATAGAGTTCGTTCCTCGTTTCGGTTGGAAAAATGGATTATTCAATAGTTTGTTTTTAGCCGTTTCTGCTTTCTGCAATGCTGGTTTTGATAATTTTGGTAGCTCCAGCTTAAAAGATTTTGTGCTCAATCCAACCATTAATGTCGTTGTCTCTGCCTTAATCATCTTTGGAGGAATTGGTTTTGCTGTTTGGCATGATGTCATGGAGAACCTGAAACGCTATTTCGTCGAAAAGCCAAAATGTCACGGTCTCTTTTACCGAAAGCTATCCAATCAAACGAGACTAGTGCTCCAAACCACTGGCCTTATCTTAGTCTTAGGAACCTTATTAACCTGGTTTTTAGAAAAAGATAATCCTAAAACAATTGCCAATTACACCTTCATAGAGCAAATGATGGTTAGTTTTTTCCAAACCGTCACTATGCGAACTGCTGGCTTTGCTACTTTATCCTACTTAGACACGCTGGCACCAACAAATTTCCTTTATATGATTCAAATGGTTATCGGAGGGGCTCCTGGAGGTACAGCTGGAGGTATTAAAGTAACAACTGTAGCCATTACCATTTTACTTTTAAAAGCAGAGCTTGCTGGGCAATCCCAAGTAACATTTCAAAATCGGATTATCACCAGTCGAACGGTTAAACAAACCATGTCGGTTTTAATCTTCTTTATGTCAGTATTTATCATTGGCTATACTCTTTTACTCAGCGTAGAACCTACTTTAGACCCCGTTGCCCTACTTTTTGAAGCAGTTTCAGCAATTGACACTGTTGGTGTAACAATGGATACTACTCCAAAATTATCTACACCAGGTAGGGTAATCATTATGTTCCTAATGTTTATTGGACGTGTGGGGCCAATTACCTTCTTACTGAGCTTAATTCAAAGAAAAGAAAAAACAATTCGATATGCAACAACAGATATTTTAGTGGGATAAGATAGGAGAATAAGATGAAACGTAAAACTGTAGGTGTATTAGGCTTAGGTATTTTTGGGAGAACAGTTGCTAGACAGCTGAGCCAGTTTGACCAAGACGTGATTGCTATTGATAAAAGTGAGGCTAATGTTAACGAAATTGGTAATCTCGTCACAAAAGCCGCTGTTGGTGACATGACCGATAACGATTTTTTATTGGCAGTTGGCATTGATCAATGTGATACTGTCGTGATTGCAACAGGAAATAACCTTGAAGCGTCAGTTCTAGCTATTATGCATTGTAAAAAACTTCAAGTTCCTGCTATTATTGCTAAAGCCAAAAATAAAATCCATGAAGAGGTCCTCTATGGAATCGGTGCAACTAATGTCATTACTCCTGAGCGAGACTCTGGTAAAAGAGTAGCTTCAAATATTCTAAAATGTCATATTGAAAGCATCATCTATCTTGAACACGGCATTTCAATGATTAATTTTGCTATTCCTGAATCATGGGTGGGAAAAACTTTAACGGAGTTAGACGTTAGACAAAAGTACGAATTGAACATTATTGGTACGAGACACGAAAAAGAAAGTTCCCTAGATCCAAATGTTAATCCTACCGCTCCACTTGAACCAAATACTATCCTCGTTGCGATTGCCAATAATCACACTTTCGAAAAATTTGATTACCTTGGCTACTTAAAATAAGTATTTTTTAGAAATAAAAGAGTCTGGGACAAAAAGATATTAATTTTTGAGATTCCCTGCCATTAATTTTTCCAATTGATAAATGAAACCCAAAAAGCGAACAAAACTCATTTTCTGATACTCAGAATACTGTCTTGTTCGCTTTTCATATTTGAGCTTAGACTTTTGTCCCAGACTCTTTTACTTATGACTAAAATATCTCGTCAGACGATCACCGATAAATTGGATACTAAAAATAAGAAATAGTATCAGTAAAGTCGCTACCCAAGTCACATCATTATTGAATCTATTATAACCATAAGAAATAGCAACATTTCCCAGACCACCAGCACCAATAGCTCCCGCCATTGCTGTCTCACCCACCAGTGAAATTAAGGTAACCGTCGAAACACGAATCAAGTCCGGCAATCCCTCACTAAGATAAACGCGGACAATATCCCAAAAAGTCGCTCCGGAAGCCTGTGCTGCTTCAATAACACCCTTATCAAGTTCTGAAAAGACAACTTGAACTTGACGAGCAAAAAATGGAAATGTCGCAAAAGTTAAAGGAACAAGTGCTGCGTTGGCACCAAGAATCGTCCCCATCACCAAATAAGTGAAGCTTGCTAAGATTGCAATTAATATAATAAAAGGAATCGCTCGGAAGATAGATGTGACTTTATCTAATATCCAGGAAACCACCTTATTTTCAATCACACCATCAGGTCCCATTAAAACCAAAAGGAGTCCTAAAAAGAGCCCAATACTCCCTCCAACAATGAAGGGGACGATAGTCATGTAAATGGTATTCCAAATGGCTAATCCCCAACCAGCATCACCAGACCAGCCTAGTTGATAAACATTTGGTAAATAAGTTTGAATGATACTTGACATCTAGTTTCCTCTCTTTAATATCGTTACGTCGACACCAGCTTTAGCTAAGGCATCTTCTGCTAATGCAAGATTTTTAGCATCGCCCTCTAAAACTAAAATCATTTCGCCAACAGGAGTCTGATCTAAAATTTCGATATTACCATATAAGATATTAGCAGTTACTTCATAATCTCTGTAAATTTGGTTCAATATTGGTTCATCAGTTGACGTTCCAGCGTATTTAAGTTGTGCCAACAATGCCCCCTTGGGTAATTCTTTAACAATTTCTTGTTGGTTGATTTTTCCTAAAGCTTCATCAATCCCAGTGGCTGTCCGGATAAATTCTTGTGTTAAGGCATGTTTAGGATTTGAAAAAATATCTAAAACCGAGCCCTCTTCAATCAAAGAACCATTCTGCATGACTGCAACGCGATTACAGATATCTTTAACAATTTGCATCTCATGAGTAATCATCACAATAGTGAGACCCAATCTTTTATTTAGATCTTGTAAGAGGGCCAGTATTTGTTTAGTCGTTTTAGGGTCTAATGCCGAAGTAGCCTCATCAGATATCAAAATTTTGGGATCATTTGCTAATGCACGGGCAATAGCTACCCGCTGTTTTTGTCCACCAGATAATTGCGAAGGGTAATTATCAGCACGGTCACTCAGCCCTACCATCTCCAACAAATGAATAACTTTTTTTTCAACTTCTCTTTTACTCAAGCCAGAATGACGTAAAGCAAAAGCTACATTTTCTTTAGCGGTTTTTTGAGCCATCAAATTAAAATGCTGAAAAATCATTCCTATTTCACGACGCTTTTCTCGCAAATTCTTACTAGATAAGATAACTCGGCCGTCTTTATAGGTTAAATCTCCATCAATATGAATCTGACCAGCTGAAGGAATTTGTAACAAATTAATAACACGAACTAGAGTTGACTTCCCTGCACCGGAGTAACCAACAATTCCGTAAATATCTCCCTCATTAATAGTCACCGATACATCCCTGACAGCCTCAATTTGCTTCTTACCCTGTTGGAAAGTAATAGCAATATGCTCCAGCTCTACCACTGCTTTATTCATAACTTTTAACAAACTCCTCAATTAATATAATATGGCGTAAATAATCTGAAATTAGAACATTTTCATCACCTGAATGATCAGAACTATTAGCATTCCCGAGCCCCAAAGAAATCATAGGAGCTCCTAAAACTTCAAAAACGGTATGCATAGGGCCTGTTCCTGCCGATGTTGGAAGTAGACAGACACCATGAGGATAATTACTTTCAACTGTTCTGATTAATCTAAGGATCTCTGGATTAGTCAAGTCACTTCGATAACTCTTTTCTCCAAGCGTATAGGTTAAATCAACATTTGGAAATCCTAGCCTTTGCAACTGTTTCTTAATCATTTCAAAAACATAGTGTGGATCTAAACCTGGAACCAAACGAACTTCCATCTTAGCACTAGCATAAGCTGGAATAATCGTCTTTACACCCCTACCTAAATAACCAGAAGAAATCCCTTGAATAGTGACAGAAGGTTGAAAATAATAGCGCATCAAAAATGCTTCTTGTTCAGATTGCAAAAGAGGTAAACTCAAGCCGTAAAGTTTCTGCAACGTGTCTCCATTTTCTGTTGAATAGTGAACAACTAAATCAAGTTCTCTTTGAGTCACAGGAAGAATATGTTCAGAAATACCATCTACTAAAAGGGTGCCCTCCTTGTCGCGCAAGCTCGAAATAGCCTCAAGCAAATACCAAGTGGCAGAATCAACAACTCCACCAAACTTCGAGTGGATATCCCTTACTGCACTAGTAACCGACATATCGAAGGTCAAAATGCCTTTATTACCTCCAGTTAATTCTAACTGATTAGACTGGTTCCGAATTCCTTGTTCCCAGATTAAGAGATCAGCATCTGCTAACTTATCTTTGTGCTTTGCTAAATAGTTTTCCAAATCAACAGACGCCGATTCTTCTGCACCTTCAATAATGAAAGTTATATTCAGTGGTAATGCTGAATGCTCTCTTAAATATCTACTGACAGCTGTCAGCCGGGCTAAAATATGCCCCTTATCATCATCAACACCGCGTCCATACATCATATCATCTCTAATATCCAATGTAAAGGGATCAGCCGTCCACTTTTGATCACTATCTGCTGGCACAGTATCATAATGATTATAAAAAATAAGCGTTTTTGCTTCAGGAAAGGGACTTTTAAATTCAGCAATAACAAAGGGAGCTTTATAGCTTTGATCAATAGTAACATGAGCTCCTGCCTTTTCAAAAATTTTTCCTAAATAGGTAGCCGCATCCCTTAAGCCAATATTTTGAGCATAGATGGATTTAATAGCTATTAGCTGTCTTAGTTCCTCAAGATGGGTTTGAATAGTTGTATCATGCCATAAGTCTTTATCAAAACTTGTAATATCTTTATTATGCATTTGTCACCCAACCTTCTAACATAGCTTATTGTACACTTTATTTTATTTTAAAAATAGGATAGAGGCTAAGGATAATCGTCCCAGCCTCATCTTATAACCATTACCAAACAGGAACATCAACTCCCTTGGATGTTTTGTCGACAACCTTCTTCAACTCGTCAGTATGATATGCTTTAACTAACTTTTTAATCGCCGCTGCTTTATTTGATGATTTCCAATCTTTTTTACCTGCTAAGATATTAATCCATTGTTTAGAATTTTTATCAATTTTCTCTTTATATAAAGACGTTTTAAAATCAATTTTTGCTGGTACTGCGTAACTATTGTTGACAATTGCTGCATCAGCTGATGAAAGAGCTCGCGCAGTCTGACTTGCATCCAGTTCCTTGATATCTAAGTCCTTTTTATTTTCAGTAATATTAGCAATTGTTGCCAATTGATCACCAGAAACATCTAGCTTGATTAAACCTGCTGCTTGTAAAACATAGAGGGCACGACTCTCATTTGTCGCATCATTTGGCACTACAATTTGTCCTCTGTTTGGAAGTTCATTAACCGATTTGTATTTTGCCTTTCCATTTGGACTTGTTCCTGAGAAGAGATGAATAGGACTGATATAAGTCTCAGCAATGGCTACTAAATTTTCTTTGTTTTCCTTATTCCAATTAGTTAAAAAATTGTAGTGTTGAAAAGCATTGATATCAACTTCACCATTAGCCACAGCCTTATTAGGCTGTGAATAATCTGTAAACTCTTTATATTTTAATTTAATCCCATCTTTTTTAAGTAAATCTTCGATTTCCTTCCACCTAGCATCGTCCGAACTTGTTTTAGTCATAACTCCTACAGTAATAGTATTTTTATCTGTCTTAGCATTTCCACATGCAACTAATAGTATTGACGTTAATAGAATTCCTACAAAAGAGATTATTTTTTGATGTGACATGAATTATTCCCCATTTCAAATTAGTAATATAGTTATTCTAAACAATTGAGATATAGTTTGCAAATTGATATATTTTAACTATATCCATAGTCTAAAACTATACCTGCTTGATCTTCACTGAAAATAGTATTTTATAGATAGCTATTATCAAAGGATAGCCTCAAAACAGAGCTTTATAGACACAAAAAGCAACTACTGAGAAACAGTAATTGCTTAGCTTGTATGAGAAACTACTTTAAAGTTACTTTATTATTTGGGAAGATTAAGTTGTTTAACTTTAGGTGCGTAGTCACCGCCCAGGTGAGCCTTAGCCAACTTCGTCAAAGTACCATCTTTTTCTAATGCTTTAAGTCGTCTGTTTACAAAACTTTGTAAATCCTTTTGATCTTGACTAAAAATAAAGTAAATGTAAGGTTGTTCTTTGCTTTCTAAAGGAATCGTTTTTAGATTATCAAGACCTTGATTTTTTATAATCGCATTAACCGTTGGGGCGTCAAAAATTTTAAAATCAGCTTTACCCTCACTTAAATTTGATAACATTTGAGTGATATTTTCGTTAGTATATTTCAACTTAACTTGAGCCGAACTGTTCTTTTTATTGAAATCTTCCAATTGGGCTGCAGTCGTTGTCCCTTGAACAACTTGCGTTGAATGGTTTTTAATATCTGCATAAGATTTAATATCACTGTCTTTTGGAACGACTAAAACAGATGGTGTTGTTCCAGTTGGGTAAGAAAAGAGATATTTTGAAGCTCTTTCCTTTGTATAACTAATGTTATTTCCAGCCATTTGGTATTTACTTGAATCTAATCCTGTAAAAATAGAAGACCACTCTGTTTTCTTAAAATTAACCTGATATTTATCAGAACCTTTAAAAATTGCTTTAGCAACCTCTACATCATAACCTGTTAAATGGCCTGATTTTTCATAAGAAAAGGGAGCTGTTGTTCCAACAGTTGCAAAAGTAATCGTTTCTTTACCATTGGTCCCTGTCGTTTTATTATGACCACAAGCCACTAAAACTAGTGCAACAAGTGCTGTTATGCTTAAAAAAGCAACTTTTTTACCTTTAATCATTCGTTTACTCCTTTAGTATTATTTCATATTCTATCACCTTTGCCCTTTTCCTACCAATATTTATTCTTTATCACTATGATAAAAAAAGAGTATCGAAAAAAGAGCTCAAAGGCTCTTTTGATTATGGTATAACTTAGAAGTCAGCAACGTTATGGTATACTTTTTGAACATCGTCGTCAGCTTCTAAAGCATCCACTAATTTTTCAAATTTCTCAAGGTCTTCACCTTCAAGAGTAACTTCACTTTGTGGAATCATCTCTAATTCAGTCACTTGGAATTCTGAGATACCTGAATCACGGAGGGCTTGGATGCCTTTATGCAAATCAGTTGGAGCTGTATAGACCGTGACGGTACCGTCCTCTGCTTCAACATCGTCAACTTCAACGTCTGCTTCTAACAGTAGCTCAAAGATCGCATCAGCATCATCTCCAGCAAAAACGATAACGCCTTTTTTATCAAACATATAAGAAACCGAACCTGAGGCACCCATGTTCCCACCATTTTTGCCATAGGCAGTACGAACATTTGCAGCAGTCCGATTAACATTTGAGGTCAAAGTATCAACGATAATCATTGAACCATTTGGCCCAAAACCTTCATAACGACCTTCAACGAAAGTCTCATCAGTGTTACCTTTAGCTTTATCGATGGCTTTATCAATAACATGTTTTGGCACTTGTGCTTGTTTAGCGCGGTCGATAACGAATTTAAGCGCTGAGTTTGATTCTGGATCGGGATCCCCTTGTTTAGCAGCAACGTAGATTTCTACCCCAAACTTAGCATAAACTTTTGAAGTAGCACCATCTTTAGCAGTTTTTTTGGCAACAATATTGGCCCATTTACGTCCCATTAGTTTCTCCTCGTGGTAAGTATTATTTTTCAAAGCTCTTTTTAAAATAGCCGAGCTGTCTCGTTAACTCTATTATTATAGCACTTTGAGGTGATTTGGTAAAATGGAAATTAACTGGCCCAAGGCTAAAAATTCATTCCCTTTTTTCTCCAATGACTTCCTTAATCATTTTTAGAATGTCTAGACTAAGCTTTTTTCAAATAGTCTACCAAGGAAGTTGCCGGTCTGCTCAAATCTTTCAAATGTCATTGCTACTTCTCCTTTTGCCAATTGTTTAGTAAAGACCAATCCTTTTTTAGATTTGTTTCTTACTATTCCGGTAATGTAGTATTCCTTTAGGGACTTCCCAACTGTTATAAGACTGATGATTAATGATTCTATCAATAGCCTTAAGAAAATCTCTAAAAAGTAACATCTCTTATAGTCTTTGTAAATTATCATCATCATAACGGTACCCATTTTCCCTAATCACAGCAGGTTTTAGGAGATCGATTTTATTATAGTGATGCAGGGTCCTGATTGTAAGACCATGACTTCTTTAAGAGTCTTCATTCTTATTTCCAGCCTTTAAATAAGCTAGCTTACCTATAGTATAAACCATTACCTATGGATAGGGTTAAGCCAAAAAGAAAAAAACTTGGCCTAACCAAGTTAATCTTTTGAAATTCTAATGGGGCTTCGCCCGAAAGTTTGTTCTGGCAGGTCCGGATGGCCCAGTTGATAGACTAAATCAGCCTGCTGTGTTGGGCTATCCCAAGGATCGGCACCGATTTTACTGATTAAACTAACTGATTTTTTTAATCTTTTTAAATGGGCTTGGCCTTTTTCGGTAAAAGCTAAGAGATGGATAGCTTCCGGCAACGAAGCTTCCTGAGCATTGACCAAGATATAAGTTAATAAGCGACGGACCCGTGCTTTTGTGTAGCGCTTTGTAGCCACCTGCTCCACTAATTCCTCCAAGCTCGCTGCGCTCGCAATAGCCGAGCTGATACGACTAGCCATTTCCTGGTTAACCTGCGGAATCTGCCTTAAATCAGGGTGCGTAAGAATCTGGTACCTTAAAAGAGGGTAAAAATTGTTCCAAGACAAGTGCGGTGCGGTTAGAATCAACTCCGCGCTAGGAGTTGCCTGCTCTAAAAATGCTCGGTCTGAAATGTGTTTGCGGATGGCTGTTGCGGAGGCCATGAGCTGATTTTTCTCTTGGGAATGGTAGGCGGCGCCCTGCCTTCTGATGGGCTGCAGTCGCAAATTCTTGCCCGCGCTAGCCTTTGCGTAGGCCAAAGCCAAAATATGGTTTGGTGTATTTCCCGAAAAATCAATCCCGGTAAAAGTCTCCCACATTTGCTGGGTCTTCTGAGGATAAGAAAGCGAATCGTCTAGCGTTTCCATAAAGACTGTCATCTGCTCAGCTTTTTCCTCATAAAGCTTTGCAATTTTTTCATAATCTAAATCCTCTTCAGTACCAAAAGCTAAAGTATCAATGCCCATTTTAGCAAGGATATCAACGGCCCCCTGAGCAAAATAATCTGCCGACTGAACAGCCACTTGAAAAGGCAACTCAACCACGATGTCAGCTCCATTTTCTAGCGCCATTTGGGCTCTAGTCCATTTATCCACAATTGCCGGTTCCCCTCGTTGGACAAAATTACCAGACATGGCTACGATTTTCAGGCCTTCTGCCTGCTCAAGCAGGTACTTATGTCCATAATGAAAAGGATTAAATTCAGCGATAATGCCAGTAATAGCCATAGAAGCTCCTTAGTTAACGAATATTTGGATATAAGTTCAATACTTCTTCTATCATTGACTCATAATCCTTTTGATCTAATGTAAATAAAACTTCTTCATTTGATAGCTCAGGAAAATCACTAATAAAATGACATTTAGCTAACACTGAATCAGTAAATAATGGAACAGCCTTAGAACTACCAATGGCAGTTATCAGATTCCTATCAATCATACAAAGTCTTGGTACATAGTTACTTGCCTTTAACCAGGAAAAACTATTAAAGTAATTGCGATAAATACCACCAGTATACAGATGATTATTTAATAATCCTGCCTTTGCAAGTAGGATTGGCGATGATGAAATTGATGCAACAAGAGTATTTTCTAGACTGACTTTTGATAAAGCCTTGATTAAATTGAGATCATTTACAGCAACAAAAGGATCCAGCGTTCCAGTAAGTAGAATTAGTTCATATCTTGCTAAGTCTATCTCCTCTAATGCATAATGAGGCATAACTTGGAAACCATCTTCACTTTGATACAATATTTTTTTGCTAGCAATAATATCAACTTTTTGCTGGTATTGAAGTGTCAATTTTGCAGTTAAAGGTGTCATTTCATACAAGGAAAATTCTGGATAAATTAATAAAGCAATCTTCATCGAACCCCCTCATTCACATTTTTATTTCTGTGCCACGAAGAACCAACGCTGACTTTTTTCATTTGGTTTCTGATCCTCAAAGTCAGCATAAACTTTGAAAGACTTGAAGCCTGCTTGTTCTAAGAGGATATCGTAGGTTAAAATATCATAAGTTCTTTCCTCATGAACTTCATCATGTCGTGAAAAAGACCCGTCTGATTCTTTTAAAAAAAAGGTCAATTCGTGAACCACTGAATGCGGTGCCTCGTCTTCATAGCTATCCCAGACCATGGCAAAATCGTCCGCATTTTCATGGTAGGAGTAGCCAGGAAAGACCTCATCTGTTTGGTATGTTGAATGAACATCGAAAATAAAAACGCCATCAGGATTTAAGCAATCATAAACTTCCTTAAAAACATCACCAACTTCGACTTCATCCTGCATATAACAAATAGAATCCGAGTAGCAAGTGACAAAATCGTATTTGCCAGCCTTGGACAAATCTAGCATATTGCCTTGCAAGAAACTAATGTCCTTTTTAGCTCCCTGAGCTCTTTTTTGAGCAATATTAAGCATCTCTTGACTCAAATCAAGGCCTGTCACCTCAAAGCCAGCATCCGCAAAGCGTAAGGACTGAATCCCCGTACCACATGCAAGTTCTAACAACTTCTTTTTCTTATTGTCTTTGGGTAAATGGCGGAGCGAAAAGTCCGTCCAGAGATCGTATAAAGAATCGTCCATTATGGCATCATAAACGGATGCAAACGTTTCATAAGTTGTCATGATAAATCTAACCTCAATTTTTAAAAAACAGTCCACAACAGACTGTTTGTTTTTTATCTTAAAGCAATTGACGTGATACATCCACAAGAGGTGCATCATGCCATAATTTCTCTAAATTATAGTGGTAACGTTGCTCTTCAGAGAAGATGTGTACAACGACATCGTTAAGGTCTAAAAGAACCCACCCCGTTGTACTGTCGCCTTCAATGTGACTGGCATCACCACCAACTTCTTTAACTTTTTCACGAATATTTTCCGCGATAGCTTCTAATTGACGACTGTTCGTTGCGCTTGTGATAACAAAATAATCAGTTAGACTGGTTAAACCTTCTAAATCAAGTACTAAAATATCTTCGGCCCGTTTTTCATCAGCTGCTTTGACAACGACGTTTAACAGTTCTTCTTTTTTCATATAAATGGTTTCTTTCCTTATTTCATTATTTCATTAATTCTTCGAGTGGGAGGATCTGACCATAGCGGCCATCCTACATAGCTTGGTAAAAAGCAATAGTTGCTTGAGCAGTCATCCGTTGATTGTCAGTGGTCGTATGAAGCCCATTTGGAATCTTGATTTTGAATTTTTTTCAAAGCCAATTTTTATAGTCGCATCAACACAATACTCTGTTTGTCTTCCAACTACAATTAAATCTTCAATAGCCTTACCGTTAAGATAATGAGCAAGGTCAGTTGCTTTAAAGAAGAGTTATATTTTTTATCAAAAATTTTTTCCTCTTTTTCCGGCTGAACTTTTTGAATAATTTACCAAACATCCGTTCCGGTCATAAGCAAGTCATCCTGGTGACGCACAGAGACGACTTCTATTTGTGTTTATCTTGCCCAATCACTGATTTATTCCAAGCTTTCCCAAAAAACTCCTATATTGATAGGATTTCTCACTAATTGATGCTTCTTGAACATCAGTAACAAGTCACGCTTCCTTCATTTAATCCTCTTTCAAGTAGTGGCAAAAAGCATTATAGGTCTCAATTGTTTGAGGGTAGATTGGCACTGCATTTCTTGCTAAATAGGCTACTGTATTAACCGTTTCAAAGGCCACTGCCTTATTTAAATTATCTTGAGCAATTTTTCTCGCTTCTGTAACAAGTGGAAAATCTCGGCCCTCTTCTATATAATCAGCTACATAAAGAATTTTGTCAAGTAAAGACATGTCTTTTGCTCCGACAGTATGAATGGCAATTGCTTTCAAGATATCGGGGTCCGATATTTGTAAATCTTCTTGAATTTTATAGATACCAACCAAACCATGCCAAACATTATTGTTCCATTGTAATAAATCTTGGTCTAAATCATATTTCTGAATTAAATCTTTAAAAATTTGATCTGGACATTCCTTGGCGTAATCATGTAGCAGCGCAGCTAACCCTGCTTTTTCAGGATCATACTGATTCTTTTCAGCTAGTTTTACTGCCGCCTTTTCGACACCTAGTACATGTTTAAACCTTTTTTCGCTCATTTGCGCAGCAATTTTTTCCAAAAGTTGCTCACGTGTATAAGGAAGATAATCTTGATAACTCATTGATAGAGTCCTTCTTTTTGAATGTAATTAAATACTGATTGAGGCATCAAATAATTTGGTTGACGGCCTTTTTTGATAAAATCCCGAATCATACTGGACGAAATATCCATTAAAGGGACATCTACCCAAATAACTGGATAAGAAGTGCCAGCTTTGTACTTAGGCCTTTGTACCCCAACAAATTGAACCATTTGGACCAATTCATCAATTCGATGCCATTTAGGGAGATAATCAACCATATCAGCTCCGATTATGAAATAATAATCAACCTCAGGATTCTTCTCCTTGAGAAGCGCCATCGTATCATAAGTATATGAAATGCCTTTGCGCTCCAACTCAATTGGTTCAATCGCTAAGCCCTCAGCTGAATTAATAGCTAGTTTAAGCATTTCTAAACGATACTTTTCATCAATTGTCTCTTTCAAATCAACATGGGGCGGTTTAAATTCAGGCATTAGTAAAACCTGATCTAATCCTAGCTGTTGACGTACTTGGTCTGCGACCACTAGATGTGCATTATGAATCGGGTTGAAGTTACCACCAAGTATTCCAACTTGTTTTCTAGTAATATCTTTTTTTTCAGTTTCTAATTCAACCTTTGTAAAAGGTGTTACGAGTTCTAAAGCCATTATTTCTCCAAAATGTTAACCTTGTGAATAATTCAAACAAAATAGGTGATATGTTATGTTAGGTTTCTTAAATGTCTTTTACTTTCGGTGAGAGTTTTCGATTTTCTTTTTTTGCAGATACCTTATAAAGAATTAAAATCCGGCCAATTTTTAGAACCGTTTCACAACCAATCTCATCTTCTAAAGTTTCTGCAACGTCGTGGATATTCTCATCCGTATTTTGTAAAAGAGTTACTTTGATTAACTCCCTTGCATCTAAGGCATGCCTCACACTCGTCTTAATCTGATTATTTAAGCCATTCTTACCAATTTGAACAATTGGTTTTAAGTGATGTGCTTCTGCTTTCAAAAAAGCTCTTTGTTTACTTGTTAACATCTTATTTCCTTTTATTTTGTGTCAATTTTATTAGTCATAATAGTAAATGCCATCACTTTTTAAATAATGGCTTTACGCGTCACGACGGCCACACCTTTAGGAGCCCAGCCTGCAATTTTTACGGGATTTTCCTTACTCCCATTAATACAGATCCATCCCAAGCCAGAAAACACCAAGTCCATTTTGCTATCAATAAAGAATTCATAACTTATCAATTCTGGAAAATCTCTATTTTCATTATCAGGTGGCGTTAATAGACTACCTCTGTGTTTATGATAAAAAGCATCTGCTCCTTCAAGTTTGGTTCTATGTAATGTCAAATTATTATCAAAATAAGCTGTGAAGCCCTGCTTTAGCCCTGAAATAAAATCAAAACGACCAAGGCCAGCTAAGAATAAAGTTTGTCCTGGATTCAATTGATAAGTTTTTGGTTTGATTTCTTTTTTAGGACTAATATATTTTAAGTTTTTAGCAGAAAGATAATGTGCCATCTGATGACGATGAATGATACCTGGTGTATCAAAGATATAGGTGCCATCTTCTAATGGAATTTCTATCTTATCAAGCGTAGTCCCTGGAAAACGCGATGTCGTAATGATATTTTTGTTACCACTGATTTCTTGAATGATAGCGTTAATCAAGGTTGATTTACCAACATTTGTTACTCCAACAACATAGACATCACGACCCCTGCGAAGCTTGTCAATTGAGGCAATTAAATCTTTTATAGCGTAGTTGTTCTGTGCACTAGTTAACATAACATCAATTGGTCTCAGGCCTTCTTCATGTGCTCTCTCCAACAACCATTGGTTAACCTTACTGTCTTTTGTGGACTTAGGTAAGATATCTTTTTTATTTCCCACTAAAAGAACGTCATTCCCAGCAACAAAACGGGACAAACCAGGTATAACTGAACCATTGAAATCAAAAATATCAACTACGTTGACCACTAGGGCATCACTCTCTCCAACTTCATGTAACAACTTCAGAAAGTCATCATCTGACATTTGCACATCTGAAATTTCATTATAGTGACGTAAGCGGAAACATCTCTGGCAATAAAGCTCCCCGGTTTCCAACCCCTTTGTTACAGCAGCTTGAGGAGTAAACCCAATCTCCTCTTTATTTTCGGTTTGAATCTTAACTCCACAACCTATACAAAATAATTCTTCCATCAAATCCCTTTTTGGTATGTTAATTTACCATATTTCTTTTCCAATTTTGCAAAAACCCGTTTTTCTCGAAAACGATTTATTTTCGTATTCCATGCGTCAGATGCTACCAAGGGCTTTACAAGCACCGAACGGATACCAGCCCTATGACTTGCTCGAATATCAGTCATTAGCTGGTCACCAACCATAATCACTTCATCTGGATTGAAACCGTATCGTTCCATCGCCATCTTTATACCTCGCGAAAAAGGTTTCATTGCACGGCTAATAAAATCCACCCCAAAGCGAGCAACTGCTCTTTCCACACGCCGATGATTATTATTGGAAACCACCACCACTGAAATATTTGCGATAGTCATTTCATCTAACCAAGCTCTCACTTCTGCCGTTCCGTCAGGATTATCCCAAGCAATAAGGGTATTATCTAAATCTACTAAGACTGCTGAAATTCCTTCTCTTAGCAAGTCATTCGCTCTTAAATCATATACTGCTTCTACCATGTAGGTCGGCCTATAATCGTCAATACTCATTTTATCTCCAAAATAGTTATTACTATTCATTATACCATAATAGAAGGTAAAAGTATGTATTTCCATCATGCAAAAATAGGAGATCATACAGCTATTTTATTAACCTATTGAAAGTCTATAAAGAAAGGCTTTAACTTGCGCAATAAAGATTTTCGCCCAGAAAAGCGCTCTCCTCTTAGCAATGCTTTAAACTGATTTTGTTCTTTCATGGTCAAATATGGCTTCAATTCCTCAATAATTGACTGATAAGCAACAAAATCATCAAGGATGAGTCCCTTTTCCGGTATCCGATGAGAAACTTCACTAATTTCTTGATATGGTAAGCGATTTAATTTTCGTTTGAAAGATTCTTGATGACGAATAGTGTCTTTTATATGGGACGAAAATTTAGTTTTAAAATATACCAGTAACTTTTTTTGATTAGTTAGTAATTCAGGATTACTTTCGATCAGACTATATAGAACTAAACGTCCTTCTTGTAGCCAATCATCAGTTTCCCATAATTGAATAAAATAGGTCCGCATTAGCTTAAAAACAATTGGCTTTACTTGGCTAAATAGTTGATTTAATTCATACATAGGCTTTTTAATAACACCTTCTTTCAAAATGATAGTCATATTGTAAAAGAAAGTTACAAAAAAGAACATGACATCAATGTCATGTTAGACTCAAGACAAAGAAGATTTTTATTACCTACGGACTACCTTTATCATACAATAGTATCATTTCTATTCTCTAGCAAAGCTTGCAAGTGAAAAAATCACAAACCCATACTCTACGCCGTGGCAAAAATGAGTCTGGGGCAAAAATAAATACTTTACTTATGTATAGGTGTTAATATAACAATTTAATTTATCAAAAAATAACTAATAAAGTACTGAACTAAAACACATAATAAAAAGAACATGGGTATCATAGAAAAGCACCCATGTTCTTTTGTTTTTTATTTCATAATGCACCCTAGAGGAGTCGAACCTCTAACCGCCTGATTCGTAGTCAGGTACTCTATCCAGTTGAGCTAAGGGTGCTATACTTTACCTCTTAAAAACAGTATCCACTTTTTTGATAACTTTAAACCAAAAAAGATAGGAATTTCCTATCTCTAAAGACTCCGCCAGTAGGACTCGAACCTACGACATCATGATTAACAGTCATGCGCTACTACCAACTGAGCTATGGCGGATCAAGGCTAAGCGACTTCCTTATCTAACAGGGGGCAACCCCCAACTACTTCAGGCGTTCTAGGGCTTAACTGCTGTGTTCGGCATGGGTACAGGTGTATCTCCTAGGCTATCGTCACTTAACTTATGAATGAATTGTAGTCGAACTAAAATCTTAGTCAAAAAGATAAACTTCCTTGTGCAAGCACACAGCGTCACTTTCCTATTTTCATACAGATTTTTTTACGTTCTCATTACTTCATTTAGTCCACTCAAAATTGAATAACTATATCTTACCAAGAACTCTACCTCATTGTCAATAAACTTTTTATCTTTGGATAAGTCCTCGAGCTATTAGTATTAGTCCGCTTCATAGCTCACACTACTTCCACTTCTAACCTATCTACCTGATCATCTCTCAGGGCTCTTACTGATATCTAATCATGGGAAATCTCATCTTGAGGGGGGCTTCGCACTTAGATGCTTTCAGCGCTTATCCCTTCCCTACATAGCTACCCAGCGATGCCTTTGGCAAGACAACTGGTACACCAGCGGTAAGTCCACTCTGGTCCTCTCGTACTAGGAGCAGATCCTCTCAAATTTCCTACGCCCGCGACGGATAGGGACCGAACTGTCTCACGACGTTCTGAACCCAGCTCGCGTGCCGCTTTAATGGGCGAACAGCCCAACCCTTGGGACCGACTACAGCCCCAGGATGCGACGAGCCGACATCGAGGTGCCAAACCTCCCCGTCGATGTGAACTCTTGGGGGAGATAAGCCTGTTATCCCCAGGGTAGCTTTTATCCGTTGAGCGATGGCCCTTCCATGCGGAACCACCGGATCACTAAGCCCGACTTTCGTCCCTGCTCGAGTTGTTGCTCTCGCAGTCAAGCTCCCTTATACCTTTACACTCTGCGATTGATTTCCAACCAATCTGAGGGAACCTTTGGGCGCCTCCGTTACCTTTTAGGAGGCGACCGCCCCAGTCAAACTGCCCGTCAGACACTGTCTCCGATAGGGATTTCCTATCTGGGTTAGAGTAGCCATAACACAAGGGTAGTATCCCAACAGCGCCTCTAACGAAACTGGCGTCCCGTTCTCTATGGCTCCTACCTATCCTGTACATGTGGTACAGATACTCAATATCAAACTGCAGTAAAGCTCCATGGGGTCTTTCCGTCCTGTCGCGGGTAACCTGCATCTTCACAGGTACTAAAATTTCACCGAGTCTCTCGTTGAGACAGTGCCCAAATCATTACGCCTTTCGTGCGGGTCGGAACTTACCCGACAAGGAATTTCGCTACCTTAGGACCGTTATAGTTACGGCCGCCGTTTACTGGGGCTTCAATTCAGATCTTCGCTTGCGCTAAACCCTCCTCTTAACCTTCCAGCACCGGGCAGGCGTCACCCCCTATACATCATCTTACGATTTAGCAGAGAGCTGTGTTTTTGATAAACAGTTGCTTGGGCCTATTCACTGCGGCTGTCATCGCTGACAGCACCCCTTCTCCCTAAGTTACGGGGTCATTTTGCCGAGTTCCTTAACGAGAGTTCTCTCGATCACCTGAGGCTACTCGCCTCGACTACCTGTGTCGGTTTGCGGTACGGGTAGAGTATGATACTACGCTAGAAGATTTTCTTGGCAGTGTGACATCACTAACTTCGCTACTAAACTTCGCTCCCCATCACAGCTCAATGTTAGAGATATAAGCATTTGACTCATATCACACCTCACTGCTTAGACGGGCTCTTCCAATCGCCCGCTTTAGTTAGCCTACTGCGTCCCTCCATCACTTCATACTCTAGTACAGGAATATCAACCTGTTGCCCATCGAATACACCTTTCGGTCTCTCCTTAGGTCCCGACTAACCCAGGGCGGACGAGCCTTCCCCTGGAAACCTTAGTCTTACGGTGGACAGGATTCTCACCTGTCTTGCGCTACTCATACCGGCATTCTCACTTCTATGCGTTCCAGCACTCCTCACGGTATACCTTCTTCACACATAGAACGCTCTCCTACCATTACTATTACTAGTAATCCACAGCTTCGGTAAATTGTTTTAGCCCCGGTACATTTTCGGCGCAGGGTCACTCGACTAGTGAGCTATTACGCACTCTTTGAATGAATAGCTGCTTCTAAGCTAACATCCTAGTTGTCTGTGCAACCCCACATCCTTTTCCACTTAACAATTATTTGGGGACCTTAGCTGGTGGTCTGGGCTGTTTCCCTTTCGACTACGGATCTTAGCACTCGCAGTCTGACTGCCGATTATATCTACTTGGCATTCGGAGTTTATCTGAGATTGGTAATCCGGGATGGACCCCTCACCCAAACAGTGCTCTACCTCCAAGAGACTTAACATCGACGCTAGCCCTAAAGCTATTTCGGAGAGAACCAGCTATCTCCAAGTTCGTTTGGAATTTCTCCGCTACCCACAAGTCATCCAAGCACTTTTCAACGTGCCCTGGTTCGGTCCTCCAGTGCGTTTTACCGCACCTTCAACCTGCTCATGGGTAGGTCACATGGTTTCGGGTCTACATCATGATACTAAAGCGCCCTTTTAAGACTCGGTTTCCCTACGGCTCCGTCTCTTCAACTTAACCTCGCATCATAACGTAACTCGCCGGTTCATTCTACAAAAGGCACGCTCTCACCCATTAACGGGCTCGAACTTGTTGTAGGCACACGGTTTCAGGTTCTATTTCACTCCCCTCCCGGGGTGCTTTTCACCTTTCCCTCACGGTACTGGTTCACTATCGGTCACTAGAGAGTATTTAGGGTTGGGAGATGGTCCTCCCAGATTCCGACGAGATTTCGCGTGTCTCGCCGTACTCAGGATTCTGCTAGGGCTTAATTCAATTTTAAATACGAGGCTGTTACTCTCTTTGGCTTACCTTCCCAGGTAATTCTTCTATTAAATTTAAGTCCCACATCGCAGTCCTACAACCCCCGAGGAGTAAACTCCTCGGTTTGCCCTCCTGCCGTTTCGCTCGCCGCTACTAAGGCAATCGCGTTTGCTTTCTCTTCCTGCAGCTACTTAGATGTTTCAGTTCACTGCGTCTTCCTTCTCACAACCTTTACAGTCATGGATACTAACCATTAGTTAGTGGGTTCCCCCATTCGGACATCTCTGGATCAGCGCTTACTTACAGCTCCCCAAAGCATTTCGTCGTTAGTCACGTCCTTCTTCGGCTTCTAGTGCCAAGGCATCCACCGTGCGCCCTTATTAACTTAACCTTATTTCCAGTCTTGCGACCTTCTTGATTTTTTTTAATATGTTCGCGTTTATCTTTTTTTCGGTTTATTTCTTGTTACTTTTCTACAATCATTTTCATGATCGTGGAATTTGATATAGTTATTCAATTTTCAATGGACTATACTAGGATACAAAGCAACGGTCGCTTTAGCGAAACTTCTGTAGAAAATTAGGAATCTGACACAGTGTGCTTGCACACAAGGAAGATTATCTATTTTCCTAGGAAGTTAGTTGCGTGTTCAACTTCACTTATTATTAAGTTTAGGTGGACTTATATCCTATGGAGCCTAGCGGGATCGAACCGCTGACCTCCTGCGTGCAAAGCAGGCGCTCTCCCAGCTGAGCTAAGGCCCCGACTAATAAACTGGTTTTGCATTATTAGTGGTGTGCTATCTTATCATGAAGCTTATATAAGACCTCTCAAAACTAAATAAGACAAGACAAACGTCTTCCATTTCCTTAGAAAGGAGGTGATCCAGCCGCACCTTCCGATACGGCTACCTTGTTACGACTTCACCCCAATCATCTATCCCACCTTAGGCGGCTGGCTCCTAAAAGGTTACCTCACCGACTTCGGGTGTTACAAACTCTCGTGGTGTGACGGGCGGTGTGTACAAGGCCCGGGAACGTATTCACCGCGGCGTGCTGATCCGCGATTACTAGCGATTCCGACTTCATGTAGGCGAGTTGCAGCCTACAATCCGAACTGAGATTGGCTTTAAGAGATTAGCTTGCCGTCACCGGCTTGCGACTCGTTGTACCAACCATTGTAGCACGTGTGTAGCCCAGGTCATAAGGGGCATGATGATTTGACGTCATCCCCACCTTCCTCCGGTTTATTACCGGCAGTCTCGCTAGAGTGCCCAACTTAATGATGGCAACTAACAATAGGGGTTGCGCTCGTTGCGGGACTTAACCCAACATCTCACGACACGAGCTGACGACAACCATGCACCACCTGTCTCTTCTGCTCCTAAGAGAAAGCCTATCTCTAGGCCGGTCAGAAGGATGTCAAGACCTGGTAAGGTTCTTCGCGTTGCTTCGAATTAAACCACATGCTCCACCGCTTGTGCGGGCCCCCGTCAATTCCTTTGAGTTTCAACCTTGCGGTCGTACTCCCCAGGCGGAGTGCTTAATGCGTTAGCTCCGGCACTAAGCCCCGGAAAGGGCCTAACACCTAGCACTCATCGTTTACGGCGTGGACTACCAGGGTATCTAATCCTGTTTGCTCCCCACGCTTTCGAGCCTCAGCGTCAGTTACAGACCAGAGAGCCGCTTTCGCCACCGGTGTTCCTCCATATATCTACGCATTTCACCGCTACACATGGAATTCCACTCTCCCCTTCTGCACTCAAGTTTGACAGTTTCCAAAGCATACTATGGTTAAGCCACAGCCTTTAACTTCAGACTTATCAAACCGCCTGCGCTCGCTTTACGCCCAATAAATCCGGACAACGCTCGGGACCTACGTATTACCGCGGCTGCTGGCACGTAGTTAGCCGTCCCTTTCTGGTTAGTTACCGTCACATAATGGATTTTCCACTCCCATTACCGTTCTTCTCTAACAACAGAGCTTTACGATCCGAAAACCTTCTTCACTCACGCGGCGTTGCTCGGTCAGGGTTCCCCCCATTGCCGAAGATTCCCTACTGCTGCCTCCCGTAGGAGTCTGGGCCGTGTCTCAGTCCCAGTGTGGCCGATCACCCTCTCAGGTCGGCTATGTATCGTCGCCTTGGTGAGCCTTTACCTCACCAACTAGCTAATACAACGCAGGTCCATCTCATAGTGAAGCTTTTGCTCCTTTTAACTCGGGTTCATGTGAACCCCAGTCTCATGCGGTATTAGCTATCGTTTCCAATAGTTATCCCCCGCTATGAGGTAGGTTACCTACGCGTTACTCACCCGTTCGCAACTCCTTGGTCTAGTGCAAGCACCAGACCTCAGCGTTCTACTTGCATGTATTAGGCACGCCGCCAGCGTTCGTCCTGAGCCAGGATCAAACTCTCTTTTTAGTTGAACTCACTCGTTCTTTTCTGTCGCTGACAGTATTTATTGTCTTTTGCTTTGACGGGTAATATGCGCTAAACATATCACCCTCACGTTTGGTTATTCTTGTCTTATTCAGTTCTCAAAGGTCTTTGTCTCTTACGAGACAACTATTTCATTCTACCAACTATTTCTGCCTTTGTCAATAACTTTTTTCTTTTTATTTTCAATTAGGTTTTTACAGCTCTTGGCTTACCTCTGCTGACTCAGTAAGCCACTAAAAGTCCCTTACTTTTCTGACAAAAAAATAGCAGGAAAATTTCCTGCTATTCTTCTTTTTATTTTGCCTCAATAAGACCTAGATCTCCATCTTCACGTCGGTAAAGGATATTTGTTGCACCATCTTCAGAATCTGTATAAATAAAGAAGTCATGGCCTAAAAGTTCCATTTGTAAACGCGCTTCCTCAATATCCATTGGTTTAAGAGTAACATTTTTTGTACGAACAACTTTGACAACAGGACCTTCTTCAACTTCTTCTGATTCAAATTCACTTGTGAAAACTTGACCAGTTGGAATTTTTTCACGATGTTTTTTAGCAATTTTAGTTTTGTTTTTACGAATTTGACGCTCAATCTTATCAACCACTAAATCAATTGAACCATACATGTCCTGAGAGACATCTTCTGCGCGAAGAGTCATTGAACCTAGTAAAATTGTTACTTCAACTTTAGCAGTCTTTTCACGATAAACTTTCAGATTGACACGAGTATCTATTTCATTCTCTTCAACAAAATATTTTTCAATTTTAGCAAGCTTAGATTCAACGTAGTCGCGAATTGCATCTGTTACTTCAATATTTTCTCCACGAATACTAAATTTAATCATAAGATACCTCTTTCCTAACGCATGAAGCGCTTTCTTTAATACTATTATACCGTTTTCATGAAAATTTGCAAGTTTTAGCGTGCAATACTGAAACTTTTTATATTCGTAAAGCCTTCTGCAATAAGGACGTCTCTAACATGTTTTATCGTCGTTCCAGTAGTATAAATATCATCAATAATTAATAATTTTTGATTTTTTTGAACTTTTTTAGTCAGTTCATTAGCATAGAAGCTATTAGCACTTTCTAAACGTTGTACCTTATTCCTGTGTGATTGATGCTCGTTTTCCACTTTACTAATCATTGGTAAAAATTGACAGCCTGCCACTTCCAGGATTGCTGTTACTTGATTAAATCCTCTTATTTCTGTCCTTTCTGGACTGACAGGGATCGGTACTAGCACATATTCCTTATAATCTTTTCTTACTGCTTTTAGTAATGGTTTTACAAAAACTTTTCTAAGTAAATAGTCCCCTTGAAATTTGTAAGTTGAAAAATACGCTTTCATATAATCGTTATATTTGAACATAGCAGAATGTTTAACCTCATATCCTTTTTTGTTCCACTCAATACAATCATAACATAGTTTAGCTGACCCAGATTTGAAACAAGCTGGGCAATGTTTCTGATCCACTCGTTTAAACTTCTTTTGACAAGGTTGACATATTATCAGTTCCTCTTTCATTAAAAAAATAATTTCTAAAAGAGAATAACTGTCTTCAATACGATTTCCACATAAAAGGCAATTATGATCCATAAGCTTCCTTATTTAAAGCTATTATTTCTTTTCTAGCTTTATACATAGCAGAGCTCACTCCCTCATGGAAAAATATTACCTTACCATTTGGTCTATCAATGGATCTCCCAACACGCCCTGCTATTTGAATGAGACTTGAAGACGTAAAAAGGTGATGATGCGCTAATACAACAAAGACATCTACCCCAGGAAAAGTAACACCTCTTTCTAGTATAGTAGTCGTAACAAGAATTGACAGACTCCCTTGACGAAAGTCCTCAATCAATTCTTTACGTTTAGCCGTTTGACTACTTACATAGCCTATTTGGTGATTAGGAAATGATTTTACTAAACTATCATAGAACATTTGACCTTTCTCTATGACAGGATAAAAAATCAAAAGAGGATATGGCAAAGAAGTCTGCTTTTGGATGGCAGAGTATAGTTTGGTAGGTAGTTTACCTTTATCTAAATAGTTTTGAAAGTTTAAAATCAATTGAAATTTAGGCACTATTAATGGATTATTATGAAATCGTCTTGGAAGTGTTAATTTGATCAGTTTCCCTTTGGTCACCTCACTTTCTAAAAACTTCGTGGATGTGGCTGTCAAATAGATTAACTGACCTTCCTCTTTCAATGCTGACATAACAGCACGATTTAGGAGGGGATTATCAACAAAGGGAAAAGAATCAACCTCATCAATAATAATCAAATGAAATGCCTTATAAAACTTCAATAACTGGTGGGTTGTGGCAATAACAAGCGGAGCTCTATGATAACTTTCTGACCCCGCATGCATCAAAATAGTCTGACATGAGAAATCACGGCTTAAGCGTTTATAGACTTCAATACAGACATCAACTCTCGGACTGACTAAAGCAACCCATTTCCCACTATTGACTACTTCTTTGATAATGCTATAAATCATCTCCGTTTTACCTGCCCCTGTAACAGCATAAACCAGACTCCATTTTCCTAAATAATAATTTTCAACTAATTGTTTAGAAATACTCTCTTGATAAGGAGTTAAGCTTCCTTTCCACTTGAGATAATTTCCTTTTAAAAATGGCGGAGCAGGAAAATAATAGAGTTTATCATGACTTTGCACTCGTCCAAAAACTAAACATTGTCTACAATAATAATGCCCATTAGGCAGTAAGTGATCTTTACCAGCTTTACTGAGACAACGTCCGCAATAATAAGCCTTACCATCACCCTCAAAACTATCTTTCGTTCTTGCGACCTTTTGTGCTTCGTCACTAATTTGCTTAGCTGTGAATATGCGACCATATAAATTCTCTAAATCTTCCATATCTATTTATTCGAGAATTTTTGCCAAAATTTTGATTTTACTGTAAACTTTTCTTATGAAACCTTATAAAACAATACAAACAGATGGCATTTTCGAAGAGATAATTAAAAAATCACGTTTTATTGGTCAAGCTTTTCGCATTTCAAACGAAGAAGAGGGTAAGACAATTTTAGCAAAGATAAAAAAAGAGCACTACAAGGCTAACCATTCTTGTTCTGCTATGATTATTGGAGAGAATGCACAAATAAAGCGTTCCAGTGATGATGGTGAACCATCTGGCACTGCCGGGATACCCATTCTTTCTATCCTTGAAAAACAAGAGTTAACCAATATTTTAGTGGTTGTCACGCGCTATTTTGGTGGAATCAAATTAGGAACTGGTGGGCTTATAAGGGCCTATTCTTCAGTGACTACTGCAACATTAGATAGCTTACAACAAATCATGGTGAAGGAACAGGTTGGCCTGCGTGTTCACTTAAGCTATTCCCAGTACCAAGTTTTTGCTATTTTTTTAGAAAACTATGGGTTAGTAGAACATCATACTGTTTTTACTGATCAGGTCTCAACAACACTCTTTTGTGATACCGATTTTCAAGCTCAGCTGATTCAAGAACTAACAGAATTTTATCAAGGCAAGGTTTCTTTTGAAGCGGTGGACTCTCAAATTGTTGAAGTTCCTATTTAGAGTCTCTGATAAATTTCCTCTATCATGGCAATAAAATAATTCTATTTTACATCACACGATCTAGAACATATACTATGTTTAGAATTAGTATAAATTTAAGGTGGAAAATAATATGTCTAAACTGTACAACAATATCACAGAGTTGGTTGGTCAAACTCCAATTATTAAATTACAACATCTAGCCGACAAAGACTCAGCTGATGTCTATGTTAAACTCGAATCTTTTAACCCAGGGTCTAGTGTTAAAGACCGCATTGCTCTTGCCATGATCGAATCGGCTGAACAAGAAGGGATCATTAAACCGGGTGATACTATTATTGAACCAACTAGCGGAAATACTGGCATTGGTTTAGCCTGGGTCGGAGCTGCAAAAGGGTACAACGTTATTATTGTTATGCCTGAAACTATGAGCCTTGAACGCCGTCAGTTGATTCAAGCTTATGGCGCTAAATTGGTTCTTACGCCAGGTTCTGAAGGAATGAAAGGAGCCATTGCTAAAGCTCAAACCTTAGCAAATGAAATTGGAGGCTGGCTTCCATCACAATTTACTAATCCAGCCAATCCTAAAATCCACGAAGAAACAACTGGTCAAGAAATCTTTGAGGTTTTTAAAGAAATTGGCCTAGATGCCTTTGTCGCAGGGGTTGGTACTGGTGGAACCATCACAGGAGTTTCCCATGCACTGAAAAAAGTTATGCCTGGACTTAAAACCTATGCTGTTGAAGCTGACGAATCAGCTGTCTTGTCTGGTCAAGAACCTGCTCCACATAAAATCCAAGGAATATCAGCTGGTTTTATCCCTGAAATCTTAGACACCAACTCATATGATGATATTATTCGAGTAAGTTCTGATAATGCCCTAAAAACAGGTCGTTTGGTTGGAGCTAACGAAGGATTCTTGGTGGGAATTTCATCTGGTGCTGCTATCTATGCTGCTTTATCCTTAGCCAAAGAGTTGGGTAAAGGCAAAAAGGTACTCGCCTTACTTCCAGATAACGGAGAACGTTATCTTTCCACTGGGCTTTACCAATTCAATCATAACCACCCGTCTAACGGGTGGTTTGGACAGGGGCTATAAGCCCACATCATCAGCCAGTGCCTAAAGACGCTGGCCTCTTAAAGAGGCATTGGCATTACTTGCCATTATCCCCTAAAGGGATCTTCATATTCTTTCACACTTAACTTATCAAATGCTACGTCATGTTTTTCTTGTTCTTGTATATATTTCTTAATTGTGGCTTCATTAAGTCCAACTGTACTCACGTAATAGCCCTCTGCCCAAAAATGGCGATTGCCAAATTTGTATTTGAGATTAGCGTGCTTATCGAACATCATAAGAGCACTCTTACCCTTTAAATAGCCCATAAAACTTGATATGCTTATTCTTGGTGGAATACTGACTAACATATGGACATGGTCTGGCATCAGATGTCCTTCGATGATTTCGACACCTTTGTAACTACATAATCGACGAAAGATTTCGCCTAAACTGCTTCGATATTGATTATAGATAATTTTTCGTCTATACTTAGGTGTAAACACAATGTGATATTTACACATCCACTTTGTGTGTGATAAACTATGTGCCTTTTGTGCCATATTTTTCTCCTTTCGCTTTACAATAGGCTTGAACACCTTTATTGTATCGCGTTTGGAGTTTTTTTTGGTATAACCTTCGTTGCGCACCCGCATAGCGGGTGGTTTATTTGTCTCGCACCTTACGGAGCGAGACGGACTAAAAGTCACATAATTAAAAAAATAGGTGCCTTTGTCAAGGTACCTATTTTTAATGCTTAAAATGTTCTAAGCCTTCTTTTATCCAAGTATCCAAGTTAGCAGCTAATGGTTTAAAGCCTATTTTTAACCGACTATTTGAGAAACGATGGCGATGTGATAATTGGTGTTTTTCTTCCTCCAATGTTCTTATGGAAAGGCTAACTTTTTGATTAAATTCATCATAATCAACGACTTGTACATCAACCCTATCACCCACTGCTAGTATGTCATGAATATTGTCAATATAGCCTGTTTTAATTTCTGAAATATGGATGAGACCTGTTGTCCCATTATCTAGGGCAACAAAAGCACCATAGGGTTTGATTCCTGTAATAGTCCCATGAAATTTGTCGCCTATTTTCATTAATCTAAAACCTCAATTGTCTCAATAACCACATCTTCTTTAGGTTTATCATGTAAACCGGTTTCAACAGCCGCTATGATATCCAATACGTCGTATGAAGCTTGATCAACCAATTGACCAAAGACAGTATGTCGTCTATCTAGATGAGGGGTTCCTCCATTTTCAGCATAAGAAGCTGCAATAGGCGCCGGCCAACCACCCCGTTCTAATTCTTTTTGAGCATATGGAATTTTCTTGTTTTGAACAATAAAGAATTGACTGCCATTAGTATTTGGACCAGCATTTGCCATCGAAAGAGCACCACGAAGATTATAAAGCTCATCTGAAAATTCATCTTCAAAGCTATCTCCATAGATAGACTGCCCTCCCATTCCTGTTCCCGTTGGGTCTCCACCTTGAATCATAAAGTCGGGAATAATACGGTGGAAAATAACACCATCATAATAACCTTCTTTTGCAAGACCGATAAAATTAGCCACTGTTTTAGGAGCGTGTTCAGGAAAGAGTTGTACCTGCAAATCACCGTGATTCGTTTTAATAATAGCTTTTGGTCCTTGGACAGTATCTAAACTTATTTGTGGAAAATGTAATTCTTTTTCAATCAAACCTAATTCCTCCAAAGCATATAAAATGCCGTTTTCTTCTACTTTTTTTGTAACAAAATCAGCTTTTTCTTGCAATAAAGGATGGGATATCCCCATCGCAATACTGATTCCAGCATAATCAAATAATTCTAAATCGTTTAACTCATCCCCAAAAACTAGAATATTTTCAGGCTTCAAACCGAGATGATCAACTACTTTTGAAACACCTAATGCTTTTGATGTTCCCTTTAATACCACATCTGATGAGTTATCATGCCATCTAACCAACCGTAGATATTGAGCTAAATCCTCAGGTAATTGCAAAGCATCTCCTTGGTCTTCAAAGGTCCACATTTGGTAGATATCATGTTTTTCATTAAAATCGGGACAAACGTCTAAATCGGCATAGACAGGATCAATGGCCTTACTGACTAAGTCATTTCTTTCTGATAATACAGCTTGATGGCGACCGGCCATTCCATAGTTGATTCCTACAGCGTTAGCCCATTCTTTAAATCTCATGACTACTTCATCAGGAATGGGTGCCTGAAAGATAATATTTTTCTGATCATCTTTAGCATAAGCCCCATTTAACTTAACACAATAATCAGCATGTAAATCTTGAACTTCTTGAGGAACACCGTATCGTGCACGACCTGAGGCAATGCCAGTAAGAATTCCCTTTGCTTTTAGCTCTTTAAAGATTTTTTGAATCGTTTCTGGCATATAGCCAGTATCTTTTATTCTTAGGGTATCATCAATATCAAAGAAAACCATTTTAATTTTCTTTGCTTTATATTTCGTTTTTGCGTCCATCTTTTCCCTCCGTTAACAGATACCATTATACCACTAATTGTCGTCTTGTGGCACTAAGTGGTGTCGGAAAGCGTAGACTACTGCTTGCGTCCGATCATCAACTTCAAGCTTAGATAAAATATTGGACACATGGGTCTTAACTGTCTTCAAGGATATGAAGAGTTCATCTGCAATGGTTTGATTGTCATAACCCTTAGCTAAAAGGTATAAGATATCGTATTCACGTGCTGTCAATTCCTCATGTAAGTCAGGATGTTGATTATGAGCTTTAATCTTTTTATCAACTTCTGTTTCAATTGCCAACTGTCCTTTAGCCACTTTACGAATGGCATTGAGTATTTCAGCAGCACTTGAAGTCTTTAGCATGTAACCTTTTGCTCCTGCTTCAATAACAGGATAGATTTTTTCATTATCTAAATAAGATGTCAGTACCAAAATCTTAGCTTCTGACCATTTCTGTAAAATTTCAAGTGTAGCTTCCACTCCGTCTAATTCTGGCATGACAAGGTCCATCACCACCACATCAGGTTGTATCTCAAGTGCCAGCTTAACCCCTTGTCGTCCATTTGAAGCTTCGGCAACCACAGTGATGTCTTTTTGCATATTTAAAAAACTTTTTAATCCTAAACGCACCATTTCATGATCATCAACTAAAATTACCTTAATATTATCCATTTTTTCCCTCCGTCACCAATGGTAGTCGTATATCCATTGAGACACCTTTACCACGTTCACTAATGACATTAAGTGATCCTGCAAAGTCATCAATCCGATCTTCTATATTTTTTAAGCCATAACTTAGATTACGAACTTCATCCATATCAAAGCCCACACCATTATCAACCATTTTCAATTGTACTTCGTTTTTACTTTGATTGAGATATAATTCAATGCGACTAGCTTTAGCGTGTTTTAGAGTATTACTTATAAATTCTTGTGCAATTCTAAAGAGATTATCCTCCATAGCTTTTGGTAGTGATGTTATATTTTCTTTATAAACAATTTCGATATCACTCTTATCTGTCAGCTCTTTAAGAATCATCTGGATTCCTTCGGTTAAGGTACGATTTGCTAATTCCGTAGGACGTAAATGCAATAACAAGACCCTTAAATCTTTTTGAGCATTTTGCAACATTGCTTCAACTGTTTGTATTTGTGTATTTAATTCTTCTTTTTCCAAGTCATCTATACTCATAGATATTCCCGAAAGGATCATAGAGGATGCAAATAATTCTTGACTTACAGTATCATGCAAATCACGCGCAATCCGTTTACGTTCACGATGTACAATATTTTGACTATCTAAAATATAAGTACTTTCTTTTTTTTGTAAACTATTGGTCATGTGGAACATTTTTTTTGAAAGTCGGATTAGGTTTGTATTTGTTTCTGATGTTTCTTCTAGTTTCAGTTGCTTGTTATCTATAATACGACGCAAATTCTGATTAATGCTTCTCTTACTAAGATCATCTAATGTAATCCAAAGAAGCAATAACAGTAGTGTCACTGATACGATGAGTAATAAAACCGAGAAAAAAAGTTTTTCTGCCCGCCAGATATTTAAACGCAAGTAGTTCAAATCTAAGCCCAAATTATCCATGACGACAAAAACAATGGCTAAGATGGTAATAGTTGAATAGAGCCAAATAAGTAGATAATAGCGTTTTTTCATCGTCTACTCACCTCCACATTACCTGCAATGGTATTGACAATAATCTTAACTTTTTTAAGACTATCTGCGTTTTTATCACAGCCTAACTTTATGGATTCATTACGCAAATCATATTCATGAGTCTTTAAAAAAGAAATGGTTGCATAAATGGAAGCTACTTCTAAGGTCACTGCAACATCTATTGGAACTAAAATTTTTGTATTACCAAAGACTTTTCGAATCATGATTACATTATCTTGACCAGTTACAATAACATTCGTCAAATCAATTGTATCATTGCCACTAACACGTATGATGTTGACATCATCAAAGGCATAGTAATCACTCTCGTAAGCCGCTGAACCAATCCATTGATGTTTGGTTTGCTTAACATCGATACCATCTTCACTAAAACGGATTAAGGCATAACGATTTTTCTTTTTGACTTGTGAAAAATGGTTAATAAAAATATAAATAATGCCAAATAAAACCGCAAGAATAATATAGGGATTTAACATAAAAATCAAGAAAAGTAGTAGCAGACTCACTGTTAACAAAAAATTATTGCGACTATCTTGATTATAAAACCGTAATGCTAATAAAATAATAACTAAGATAAAAATAAAACTAGTTACATTATTTGCCAAAATGGTCATAATTCCCATGGCTAAAAGCATACACTCAACTAATAAAAAGAATTGAAATTTTTTCATTGAACTCCTTCCACTTCTTTGACATTTTATCAAAAAAACGGGAGAATTTCACTTTTTGTCATATAGGCAACCAAAAAACACCTGACACTATTGCATCAGATGCTTTTTTCTATCTACTGAACTGTATTTGAACTCGTTGTGGATGTCGAGGTACTCGTTGAAGTACTAGTTGAGCTAGATCCAGAACTTGACTCCGAAGAGGAGTTTGAACTAGAAGAACTTGAACTAGTGCTAGACTCAGAGCTAGTCTCTGTACTTGATGAACTTGAACTACTTGACGAAGGAACATGTTTGCTGTCACTATTAATATAGAGACTAATTTCTCCTGTATCCGTCAGTGAAACCTGCCCATTAAGGAGAGGATTTTGATAAGCTATTAAGGTATCAGAGTTTGGTTCAACCGGGGTCGTAGTACCATCCGGATTCATCTGGTAAACTTTAACACGATTTAAATCAATCCCTTTCTCTTCAAGCAAGAGTTTAGCATCTTTGTAAGTCATCCCAATAAGTTGCGGCATCCCAATTATTTCTGTAGTTGCAACCGTTAAAGTGAACTTTGTTTTCCCATTTGGGTTAAAGTAGCCCTTATTTGGAGTCTGGCTCAAGACAATGTCTTGCTTATTATAGTCATCTTTTATGACGCGTTTGATACTTATTTGTTTACGTTTTAAACCGTAGGTAGTCATTAAATCTTCCATAGCTTTTTGGTAATCATCACCTACATAATCCTTGACTTTAAAGCCGCTGCTTCCTTTGGAAACTAAAATATCTACTTTAGACCCTTCACGCTTTGTTGTTCCTGCGATCGGATTCGTTTCAATAACTTTCCCTTCTGGAACGTCCTCGCTTGGTGCCTGCTCAACATTGCCAACTTTTAAACCTAGGGCTTGTAAATCTGCTTTAGCAGTCTGTAAATCTCTACCACTTAGGTTAGGAACTTTAACATTAGAAGGTTTGGTTAAAATTAAGAAAGTAAAGATAGCTACACCAACCACAAATAAAGCAAATAAAATTTTGAAAAGAGTTCCTAAGAAACGTCCTCGTTTTTTCTCTTTTTTCGGCTTTTTAAGCTGTTCTGAAGCTTGCGGTGCTTTAGTAGAAGCTATTGGTTCCTTAGAGCTTGTTTTAGGGTTGGTATTAGGCGTAGGCGTCACTTTGGGTAAAGGTCTTGTGTTCTCACCGTCATCAAAAATCAACTTCTTTTCACGACTACGGTTATAACTCAAGGCTGTCATTAAATCTCTGCTCATCTCAAAAGTCGTTGCATAACGGTCACTCAATTTTTTAGCAGTAGCTTTAATAACAACATTTTCTAAAGCTTGTGGCACACTGGGATTCTCATCCACAATGGAAGGGAGTGGCTTTTGGAAATGTTGTAAAGCAATCGTTACCGCACTATCCCCATCGTAGGGAATGTGACCAGTTAACATTTCATATAGCATGATTCCCATTGCATAGATATCACTTTGGATGGTTGCTTTTGAGCCACGTGCCTGCTCAGGCGATAAATAATGAACACTTCCTAACATGGAATTAGTCTGTGTTAAGCTGGTTTCGGCAAAAGCAACAGCAATACCAAAGTCTGTGACTTTGACAACACCTTCTTTAGTTAAAAGAATGTTCTGCGGCTTTAAATCCCTATGGACAATTCCTTTTTGATGGGCTAAAGTCATTGCTGACAAGACCTCTTCCATAATCCGAACGACTTGATTATTAGTCAAAGGTGCATTGTCTTGAATGAACTTCTTAAGATCAGCACCATCAACATATTCCATTACTAAAAATTGCTGCCCGTCTTCTTCGCCTATATCTCTAATAGCTACGATATTAGGATGATTCAGCTCAGCCATCGCTCTTGCTTCCCTTTGGAAACGTGCGACAGCAACTTGATCCGTTTGATAATTAGTACGCAATACCTTTATTGCCACGTCTTCATTATCTAGAATTAAGTCATTAGCTAAATAAACATCTGCCATGCCTCCACGGCCAATAGATTTTAATATGCGATATCGACCAGCAAATAATTTGCCAATCTGTATCATTCCTTATCCTCACTTTCGTTATGCACCAAAGCGATTGTGATATTGTCTAAGCCTCCACGAAGGTTGGCTAAGGAGACAAGTTCTTGATTTTTTGCTTCAAGGCTGATATCTTTAGAAATTATTTCCACAATCTCAGCATTGCTAACCATATTAGTTAGACCATCTGAATTGATAACTAGATAATCATCTTTCTCTAATACTTTAACTCCCAAATCTGTCTCAACTGGCGAAGCTTGTCCAATAGATTGAGTGATGATATTTTTCTGGGGATGGCCAGTTGCTTCTTCTTCGGTGATTTGACCGGCCTTAACCAATTCATTGACTAATGAATGATCACTAGTTAATAAATGATATTCTCCGTTTTTTACTAAACCAATCCGCGAATCTCCAACATGCGCAAAGATAGCAGTATTATCTACAAGAACAACTGCTTCTACAGTCGTTCCCATACCTTTATAATCTTCATTTTGTCCCATGTCATAGATACGTTTGTTTTCAGATTCAATAGTGGTTAACAACCAATCTCTAATCTGACTTAGTTCCGTCAATTCAGTTTGAACCCACTCTTTTCCAAGATCTGTTACAGTCATTTCACTTGCAATATTTCCAGCTCTATGACCGCCCATACCATCAGCTAAAACAACTAAGGTAATTCCCTTTTTATTATCAAATTTATTGATGAAATCTTGATTATTTGAGCGTTTTTGCCCAATATCTGTTATTAATGAAATCTTCATATATGTCTCTTCTGACTAAGTCAGTCTCCTCCTAAATACTACAAGATTCTTCGGACTTGGCTGATAAAGAAACCGTCCGTTTGATACTGTTCAGGAGTGACAAGAATACACCCATCTTTCACAATATCAGCTTGTGTATGCTTAAGTTTTACTTGTTCAAAATTAGAATGACTTTCAAGAAATTTTTCAATAACTTGAAAATTTTCCTCATCAAAAATAGTGCAAGTGCTATAGGTTATTATACCACCTTTTCGTATTGTTTGACAAACACTAGACAATATCTCCAATTGCAGGTTTTGTAAAGCTGTCAAATCTTGACCATCTTTATTGTATTTTATATCCGGTTTACGTCTAATCAAACCAATACCTGAGCAAGGAGCATCCACTAGAATCTTATCAAAAGAGTCGTTTGCAAATACCTCGTGAACCTTACGAGCATCTAGAGCTCTCGTTTCAATTTTATCCAAAACGCCTAAACGCTCAGCATTTTGCCTTACCAAGGTAAGCTTGTGCTCATGAATATCTAAGGCTGTGATTTTACCAGTTGTTAAATAAGAAGCCAGGTGACAAGTTTTCCCACCAGGCGCACTGCAGGCATCAAGGACATTTTCGTCTCCTTTAATAGCTAGAGTTGGTGCTACTAATTGACTAGTTTCATCTTGAATAGTGATAAGTCCCTCTTGAAAGTAAGCATGACTAGCAAAATGGCCAGTTGTTTTAGTTAAAGCTGTCGGCGCTAATGCTGATGTCTGTGCTTCTAGATAATCTCTAACTTCATCAAAACGTTGTGAATTAGTCACACGGATACTGGCTTTGCTATGAAAAGAGAGACTTTCCATAATAGCAATTGCCCTATCGTCACCAAATTGCTCACATAACTTTTTCACTAACCATATTGGTACAGAATATGCAATTGAATAACGCTTGTTTTTGCGTTTAATACTATCTAATGAAGGAAGATTCCCTACAGATACCTGTCTTAAAATAGCATTAATATATTTTTCTGCTCCTCGTTTATAACCACGATTCTTAGCAATATCTACCGCGTCGTTGACAATGGCATGACTAGGTATTTTTTCAAGATAAAGCATTTGATAGAGACTGAGCATGAGCAAATAGTATACCCACTTGTCTAATTTTTCTCGATCCTCCACATAATGAGACAAGTACCATTCAAGCGTAATCTTTTTGGCAATAGTACCATACACAATTTCTGTAATTAAGCCCTTATCTTTGTCCTGGACAGAGTGATTAGAGAGCTGATTGTTGAGTGCTATGTTTGAATAAGCACCATTATCAAAAATATCTTCAATTGCTAGCAGGGCTTTTCCACGTGCCTTTGTTTTCCAATTATTAGCCAAAATAATCACCCACTTTTAAGTCTCGACCAACGCCATTTAAAAAGTCGGTAATCGCCATTTTAGGTTTTCCTGCTGGTTGCACTGTCTGTAAAGAAAGGGCTCCATCGCCAGTCGCAATAACCAAGGTTTTTTTAGTTTTTTCAATAATTTGACCTGGTTGGCCCTGTCCTTCTACAAGAGATGCTTCATAAATTTTAAAGCGCTGGCCCTTAAGAATGGTGTGCGCCACCGGCCACGGATTCATACCACGTACTTGGTTAAAAATTTGCCGAGCAGGTTGGCTAAGATTAAGTTTTTCCTGCTCAGCAGTAATGTTAGGGGAGAAGGTTGCTTGACTGTGATCCTGTGGAATAGGTTTTAAATTGCCTGAAAGGTATTGGGGTAAACTTTTCAAAAGCAGATCTCGGCCAATAACAGCTAGTTTTTCAAAAAGTGTTCCCACATTATCAGTGTCTAAAATTGGGATGCTCGCCTTTGCAACCATATCGCCTGCATCCATTTCTTTAACCATTTCCATAATGGTTACGCCTGCTTCTTTTTCACCATTCATAATAGCATAGTGGATAGGAGCGCCTCCACGGTATTTGGGCAAGAGAGAAGCATGGACATTCAGAGCAAAATCAACGGCATTTAAGAGTTTACTCGGTAAGAATTGACCAAAGGCTGCAGTAATGATCCCGTCCGCCCCTAGTGCTATTATTTCTTCTAGTTCTTGTGACCCTGATAATTTTTCAGGCTGAATAAGTGACAGGTTATATCTCAAAGCAAGCTCTTTAACAGGTGTCATTCGGATTTCTTTTTTACGTCCTACCGCACGATCAGGTTGAGTTACAACAGCTAATACCTCATAAGAACCTTCTGAAAGAATACCCTCCAATACAGTTGCTGAAAATTGAGGGGTACCCATAAATATTATTTTTGTCATTCTTTTCCTCACTTTGTCTTTCCCACCATTATATCATAATTGGTAAGACACTTCTCAATACTGGTCTACATAAAGTTTTGCGGTTCATGATCAATAACGACTTTTAATTCTCGCTGTTCTTTGAGCTGTGTCCAGTCCAGGATATGATTTAAAGTGTCTCCCAGATTCTCCTCGAAGCGATATTTCAGGATAATTTGATAATGGAAGAGATTGTGGGTCCTTGCAATGGGCTTAGGGGTCGGTCCTAAAATTTTTACATTGGAAGTTAGCCCTTCTTTTAACATCGTCATAACTTGATAAGCTTTCTTGATTACTTCTTGTTCATCTTGGTGAGATATGACTAGGCCGACTGTAAAATAATAGGGGGGGTAAGCCATTTTCTGTCTCATTTTCATCTCATAAGCATAAAAGGCCTCGTAATCTTGTGATTTAGCTAATTGAATAGCATAATGGTTAGGATTATAGGTTTGAATCAGAACCTCACCTGCTTTTTCAGCACGTCCAGCACGTCCAGATACTTGTGTCAGCAATTGAAAAGTTCTTTCCGAGGAACGAAAATCAGGCAAATTAAGGGACGTGTCAGCATTGAGCACACCAACAAGTGTTACATTAGGAAAATCAAGACCCTTAGCAATCATCTGGGTTCCCAATAAGATATCAGCCTCTTGCCGACCAAAAGCTGAGAGTAATTTTTCGTGACTCCCTTTTTTGCGAGTCGTATCAACATCCATTCTTAAGATGCGTGCTTCTGGTAAGACTTGCAATAACTCATCGTAGGCTTTTTGTGTCCCCGTTCCGTAGTAACGAATACTTGAACTCTGACAATTTGGACAAGTCTTAGGAATAGCTTTTTGAAATCCACAATAGTGGCAGTTCATGGATTTGGTATCCATGTGTAACGTTAGAGAAATATCACAGTTTGGGCAAGTATCTACGTAACCACAGTCACGACACATGATAAAGCTGGAATAACCCCGACGATTTAACATGAGAACAACTTGTTCTTTTTTAGCCAAACGATCTTTGATTTTTTCAATTAAATAGGGTGTAAAGTTACTTACTGCTTGTTTGCCAATATAGTCTCGAAAATCAACTACTTGTACTTGAGGGATTTGTGCATAAGGATTTGCCCTTTGAGTCAGTTCCATGAAGTGATAGACACCTTTACTTGCACGCGCACGACTTTCAATACTAGGTGTCGCAGAACCTAGTACCAAGACAGCTTGATGTTTTTGCGCACGTAACAAAGCCACATCGCGAGCGTGATAGCGTGGGTTAGACTCCTGTTTATAAGAAGATTCATGTTCTTCATCAATAATGATAGCACCGATATTTTCTAGCGGGGCAAAAATAGCAGACCTTGCTCCTACGACTACTTTAGCCTGTCCATTTTTTATTTTTTGCCACTCATCAAATTTTTCACCATCAGATAAACCCGAGTGCATTATAGCTACCAACTTACCAAACCGCGAAATAAATCGACTTGTCATTTGAGGAGTTAACGAAATTTCTGGCACCAAGACGATTGCTGTTTTTCCTAACTTTAAAACATGATCAATCAGATGCAAGTAAACTTCTGTCTTACCAGACCCGGTTATCCCTTCCAATAAAAAAGGCTTATTTTCTTGACCAATAGCTGCACTTATTTCTGACACTGCGCGTGCTTGTTGACTATTAAGCTTTAGAAATTGGCTACCCTCTACTGCTTCAAAATAAACATCACTTCGATTAATTTGAACCTCATAGATTTTTAATAACTGATGCTCGACAAAATAGGTGACACTATCCCGAGAAAAGGAGTTTTGTAACTCTGCAAGTTTACCATTTTCTGGATGCTCTATTAAAAAAGCTTGAAGAGCTTGACGCTTTTTAGCTCTGTTAGAAATAACGTGTTTTTGCAAAGCCTCTAAGTCGGTCTGATACCACTTCTCCTTCTTGATTTTCTTACGGTCTTGGGCTAGATAAGTCAGCTTGATTTTCCCTAATTTTATCAGAGATAAACTCATTTTCTCCTGTTCTTGGCTAAGTTGCGAAGCCAGTACCTTAGACTTCTCTGCAAAAATAAAAGCGCGCTCTTTTTCTGAAATTGTCTCTGTCGGAACTAATTCCTTATCATAATGGGAATTTAAAAGATTGGGAATCATGGCCTTTAGGAGGCTAACCTTATATGAAAAAACTGTCTCACGCATAGCATCTGCTAAAGCCAGCTGTTCCGAGTTCAAAACCGGCTCAGCATCTAGCAGGGAGACAATACTTTTTAAATCTGCTTTTTCTTTTTGTGTGAAGCCGACAACAAACCCTTGCACCAATCGACTGCCACGACCAAAGGGAACATGAACCCTTGAGCCAAGAGCGACTAGTCCTTGCAACTCTGCGGGAATCCTATAGGTAAATGGCTTATCCGTTTGCATTAAAGGGATATCAACAATAATTTGAGCCAACTTTTGCATTCCTAGTGCCTTTCCATTGTCATCATACGATATAAAATATGAAAAAATCTAAGATTTTTAACCTTAGATTCTTTCGCCTTCTTCTTCTTTTTCTTTTGCAATCTGCTCTTTAATTTTACGTTCTTCTTCTTCTCTAGCAAGGCGATCAGCTTCAATTTTAGCTCTCACAGCCGCTCTTTTCGCTGATGGATCTGGGTGGATAACAACATTTCCAGATTCGATTTCTTCTAATGCCCGTAAGGTTGATTTGACCGATTTGAAAGATTGAGTAGCTTTTGCACCTGCTTCTAGTTCATGTGCTCTTTTAGCTTGTAAAATAACGAGGGAATATTTTGATGGTACTTTGTCTAGTAAAGTATCAATCGAAGGTTTTAACATCATGCTTATCATCTCTTTTCTATATCTTAACGGATAACATTTGTTTCTGCTATCATTTTGTCGTATTGCCCAATAACTCGCTCTACACGAAAATGTTCAGTTTCGATAATGCGCTTCACTCGTTCAGCTGCCAGCGGAACATAATCATTAACAACAGCATAATCGTATTCACGCATTAATGAGATTTCTTCTTTAGCCTTCTCAATCCTCTGCGCAATCACTTCTTGACTATCTGTTCCTCGACCAACCAAACGATCCTGTAATTCAGCTAAGTCAGGTGGCGTTAAGAAAATAAAAACACCATCTGGCACTTTTGTTTTCACTTGTAAAGCTCCTTGAACTTCGATTTCAAGGAAAACATCAATTCCTTTGTCCAAAGTTTCATTAACGTAAGTTAAGGGAGTTCCATAGTAGTTACCAACATACTCAGCATATTCTAGCATTTGGCCGTTTTTTATGAGCTCTTCAAATTCTTCACGTGTACGGAAGAAATAATCAACGCCATCAACTTCACCTGGTCTCTGTGGACGAGTTGTCATTGAAACCGAATATTCAAACTTATGATCCGGTGTCGAGAAAATCTCCTGTCTAACCGTCCCTTTACCTACTCCAGATGGTCCTGAAAAGACGATCAACAAACCACGTTCAGACATTCTATTCTCCTTAAATATTGCTTTTTAATAGTTTAACAAAATAGCCTTCTTTTTTCAAGACAATTAGCATGATATATCTTTTTTAAAATAATAAAAAGAGGAAAATCCTCTTTTTATTATTTAGCATAATCAATAGCTCGCATTTCACGAATAACTGTAACTTTAATGTTACCTGGGTAGTCTAAGTTATTTTCAATTTTCTCACGAACTTTATGAGACAAAATAACCACTTGATCGTCTGAAACTTTTTCAGGTTGAACCATAATGCGAATTTCTCGGCCAGCTTGTAAAGCAAAACTATTTTGAACACCTTCAAAGCTAGTAGCAATTTCTTCTAAATCTCGCAAGCGTTTGATGTAATTTTCCATTGACTCATTACGAGCACCCGGACGGGCAGAACTTAAGGCATCTGCAGCAGCAACAATGACTGCAATAACAGATTCCGGCTCAACATCACCATGGTGACTGGCAATAGTATTAACAACAACTGGATGCTCTTTGTATTTGCGAGCAAATTCCATTCCAATCTCAACATGGCTACCTTCCACCTCACGATCAATGGCTTTACCCATATCGTGTAAAAATCCTGCTCTACGTGCCAACGCAACATTTTCACCAAGTTCGCCAGCTAAAATACCAGCTAGTTTACCAACCTCCACTGAATGGCGTAAAACATTTTGACCATAAGAGGTTCTAAATTGTAAACGTCCCATAATTTTAATTAAATCTGGATGAAGGTTTGGAGCACCAATTTCATAAGCTGCTGCTTCACCATACTCACGGATACGATTATCCATTTCCAGGCGATTCTTTTCAACGAGCTCTTCAATGCGTGCTGGATGAATACGGCCATCAGCAATCAAGGATTCCAGAGTCATCCGAGCGATTTCTCGACGGATTGGATCAAAGCCAGAAAGGACAACAACTTCAGGAGTATCATCAATAATGACATCAATACCCGTTAAACTTTCAAGTGTTCGAATATTCCGCCCCTCACGACCAATGATACGCCCCTTCATATTGTCGTCTGGTAAATGAACGCTTGTGATTGTTTGTTCTGTTACATACTCACCTGCCATACGTTGCATGGCCTGCGCTAATAAATCTTTTGCTGTTTTATCGGTTTTATCTTTAATTTCACGCTCTGCTTCACGAATTCGAGTTGCAATTTCATGAGACAAATTATTCTCTGTCTCCATCAAGATAACTTCGCGCGCTTCAGCAATTGTCATTGCTCCAACACGTTGTAATTCAGCTTTTTTCTCTTCCTCTAATTTTTCTACTTCTGCTTGGCGCTCATCAATATGTTTAGATTTATCGGTCAGACTTTGTTCTTTACTATCAAGAACCTTTTCTTTACTTGATAAATTGTCATCTTTTCGGTCAAGAGAAAAGGCACGCTCAGTAAGTCGTGTTTCTAGCTGTTTTAACTCTTGTCTTTCAGATTTAAATTCTTGTTCAATTTCTTCACGATATTTTCTTGCCTCTTCTTTTGCTTCTAAAAGTAATTCCTTACGATTAGCCTTACTTTCACGCTCTGCTGATTTTCGAATATGATCGGCATCGGCTTCAGCCTTACCTCTAATATTTACGGCGTCTTGCTCAGCATTCAAAAGAGTCAAATCCGCATTTTCTTTCGCTGCTTTTAATTTCAATGAAATTAATGCGTAACCTATTATCAAACCAATGAGGGCACAAACAATTAATAAAACAATATTAATCATCTTTATACCTCAATTTTTATTAGTTTTCATTTATAGAAAGCCATAATTAATTTTATCATAAAAAGTACTTTTATACAATTTAAATTAGTCTGAAAACTTTATAAAGATAAAAGATTTTATGGTATTATAGTAATAAAAATACAGAGGAGAATTTTATGGTAAAAGACGTTATTGTCGAAAGTTTCGAGTTAGATCACACTATTGTTAAAGCACCTTACGTTCGTTTAATTTCTGAAGAGTCAGGACCTAAAGGAGATATCATTACCAATTTTGACGTTCGTCTCGTACAACCAAACCACAATTCTATTGAAACAGCCGGACTTCATACCATTGAACATTTATTAGCTAAACTGATTCGTCAACGGATAGATGGCATGATTGATTGTTCTCCATTTGGCTGTCGTACAGGTTTTCACTTAATTATGTGGGGCCAACCCACCGCCAACGACATCGCTTTAGTGATTAAGTCCTCTTTAGAAGAAATCGCTCAAGGGATTACTTGGGAGGATGTTCCTGGTACCACAATCGAATCTTGTGGCAATTATAAAGACCATAGCTTATTCGCTGCTAAAGAATGGGCAAAAGTCATTTTAGATCAAGGTATTTCTGACGATGCCTTTGAGCGTCACCTTGTTTAAGACTCCAAAAAAGAGTCTGGGACAAAAAGATATTAATTTTTGAGATTCCCTGCCATTAATTTTTCCAATTGATAAATGAAACCCAAAAAGCGAACAAAACTCATTTTCTGATACTCAGAATACTGTCTTGTTCGCTTTTTATATTTGAGCTTAGACTTTTGTCCCAGCCTCTTTTTTCATGGACAAATAGTCGCAAAAGTTAGCATCTCAGTTATCCTTTTTACCTATTATTAGAAATTTTTCATACTCTAACCGCTACACGCTAGTGACCCATCGGCTGCACAGTATCTGCTAAATCACTTTTTGATTCTCCAAATGTCCTATTTATTTGAGACTAACTGATGCCAGTCTTTTTTAAACGATAAATTTCCAGTCTCTCTTCTTAGCTTAATGTCATCCAAAAAGCGCCCCAATCGTTAGATTTGTGTCTAACTTTTGGGGCGCAGCTCATAAGGCAAGTTTTTCTTCCCAATATTAAAGGTTATTAGTAATCTAAAGCGTCCGCATGACCACTGGCATTACCAACAAAATAACCTGTTTTACAATTGATGGAGAACAAGTAAGTGCCATCTGATTTGAACATATTGTAGTAGCCGTTACCGTTAATGATGTTGACTGGTTCTATATAGTAATTATTACCAGAAAAATAACCACGCGCTTGAGAAGTAGCAATTATTTTTTCTAACACACCTGGGGTAAAAGCCCAAGATGGATTACTACTGTCAGCTATTGCTGCATTATTGTAAGGGACACGTGAACGATCTCTCTGAAGGCCAGAAACATGAGTTAGAGGTGAACCAGAATAAATAACAGCAGGAGCTTGTGTTGATAGATTTGGTGCAGAGCCAGCCACTGCACCAGCATCTGCTTGACCATTATTTTCCCTACCAGCTACCTGTCCCGAACTGTTACCCGCGGAAGCTTTGGCTTCAGCTTCTTTAGCTGCTTTTTCTTTTTCAGCTGCAGCTTTCTCCTCAACCTGCTTACGTCCGTCGGCAATCGCTGACTGTAATAATTTATCTAAAGAGGCATTGCCTGTTTTCAAAATATCGCCTTTGATGTCATCAAAGTTAGCACCTGTTTTAATGGTAGCTGAAACTTTTTCACCATCTTTAATGACTTCTGTTGAAAACTTAGCATTAACTGCCTGAATAGCATCTATTTGTTTTTTCAGTAAATCAAACTTACCTTTTGCCTCTTCATAATATGCAGTATCTTTTAGTTTTTCTAACTTTTTTGCCAAGTCATCAATTTTTGAAAATTGATTATTTTTGAGCTTGGTCATTTCGGCATCCATATAAAAAGCTTTCAGCTCACTGTTAAAATCCTTGCTATTGGCTTTTGCTTTTTGGGCAGCTGATTCTTCAGTGCCGGATTGCTGACTGGTTGAATGACCTGAGGTTTGGGATGATTTTTGTCCTTTAAACAGATTGAGACCAAAGATCAGTCCTGCTACTACAAGAAGCAAAGCTAACAGAATCCATATCAGTTTCTTTTTAGAAGCTTTTTGTTGACTGGTTTTGTCATTAAAATGTTGAGGCTCTTCAAACTCTCTTGGCGCAATAATGTTTTCAGTTGGACCAGGAACAATAAGAGGAGTCGGCTCAAGACGATCAATCCTATCCTCTTTTTCTGTAACCTCATTTTCCTCTGGCATAACTTGTTTATGAGTGTTCTCATTAGCCTCATCTAGATCAATTAAACCTGATTGTGCTAATTCCTCTCTTTGCTTTTTAATGAAATTATCTAAAGTTTCAGTATCTAAATCATCCAATTCTGATAGTTTTGTATCAAATTTTTGGGATGCAACTTCTTCACGATGTTGTTTGATATATTTATCTAAAACACTGTCTTCGTCAGTGATGCCAGCTTTTATTTCGGAATCTTTACGCACCGCTTCACCGACAGTCATATTTTTGGCTTGGTCAATATCTAAAGTTTGACCATCTTTTTCGATATCCTTAGTATGCTTTTCGTCTGACAACTTTTTTACCTCACGATTTGACTTCTTTTCACACGTTCACCAAAAAATTGATAGAGTTCAACTTTCATGGTACCATTATAAAGTTTTCTTTTTTTATCTGCTTGCTGGCCATATTTCTTTTCAAACCCCTCATCACTTGTCAGAATAAATTTACTCCAAGTTTTGAGAGCTTGGAAGGTTTGACCCATTTCATTATACAAAATGTCTACTGCTTTGTCATCAAGCAACCGTTCACCATAAGGAGGGTTAGAAATAATAACCCCATTGAGTTTAGCTGTTCTAAAATCTTGTAATCGCATTTGTTTAAAAGTAATAATATCAGCTAAACCAGCTTCTTCCGCATTCTTTTTAGCAATTTCAATCATGCGACCATCAATGTCGAAGCCCGAGATATCTAACTTAACATCATAATTAGCGCAGGCCTCTGCTTGATTTCGTACACCTTCTACAATATCTCGATTTACCCAGCTCCACTCTTCAAAAGCAAAGGAGCGGTTAAATCCTGGGGCAATATTCATACCAATCAAGGCAGCCTCAATACAAAACGTTCCCGAACCACAAGTTGGATCAACCAATGGTTTGTCAGGATACCAATTGCTTAGCTCTAATATCGCTGCGGCCATATTTTCTTTAATTGGTGCTCCACCTTTACCAACACGGTAACCCCGCTTGAAAAGACTAGTCCCACTTGTATCAATCATTATAGTTGCTATATCTTTTAGAATGGCTACTTCAATTTTGAACTCAGAACCAATTTCTTGAAGTGGGACTCCCTCAGGACGATGATAGTGTTTTTGCAATTTCTTAACAATAGCTTTTTTAGTAATGGCTTGAACACTTGGCTCATTATGTAATTTTGACTTGACGCATTTTGCTTTTGCAATTGGAAACTTTGCTCCTAAAGGTAGATAATTTTCCCAGTCTAAAGCATTAACCCCCTGAAATAATTCTTCAAAAGTTCTTGCAGGAAATTGGCCCACGATAATTTTAATCCGATCAGCTGCTCGTAACCAAAGATTGGTTTTAGCAATAGCTTCTATGTCCCCTTCAAAATAAACTTTACCGTTATCAATTTGACAATCAAAACCTAAGGACTTGACTTCTTTTCCAACAACAGACTCAAATCCTGCTGCCACTGTTGCCACTAATTTAAAATGTTCTTTCATATCAATCTTTCTTTTTAATTAAATAAAAGCTAGCGAGTGCTAGCTTAACCTATTATGCAATTTTCTATAAGCCATGTTTTGTTCCAGAAATAACTAGGTATTACTTCCTTCGATAATCATCTGTCTACTGTAAACAGTCAGAATAGAAGGTTCGTTTCCCGTCTATCCCATGCCCCGACCAAAGTTTGGGTTGCTAGCTTGAGGGGTTTACCGCGTTCCATTTCCTACGTTTCCATAGAAACTGCGTCACTGTGGCACTTTCAGAAATACTCAGGCATATCATCAGACGTAGCCTTTTTTTTCGCCGTAATGTCAAAGACATTCCTAGGCTTATTTTTTCGCCTAGCACAAACACTACTGGCATCACAGCCAGTGCTAGCATGGACTTTCCTCATAACCTAAAAAGCTACGCGATTATCCAAAAATTGCATATTCATCAATTATTCACTGATTTGTTTGCCGAAAACTTCCTTTTCTAAACGACTAATTCTCTTTAAAATATCAAAATTAGTTGCTGTTTGGGTCACGCGCGTTGGTTGTCCCATCGTATGGCGCTCCTCTGCAAATGCAGTCCCCCTATGCGCACTTTCTTTTTTTAGTCGCTCTATTTCAGCTTTCAACTTTTCAATTTCAGCTATATAAGTCTCGTAATCCTTAATCACATTATCTAGAAATTCGTCAACTTCTTTTTTATCAAAACCACGCATACTGGTTTTGAATTCTTGTTCAAAAATATCCTTTGGACTATAAATAATACTTGTCATTCTTTTATCTCCGACCGGTAGTTCTATATTGATACCTCTTTTCCGATATCATAATTTATGATACAGAAAAAAAAGATAAAAAGCAAGCATTAAAAATAGTTACAATATTAACTTAACCTTGTTCTTCTTCCATTATTTCATTTAAACGATCAAATGTTAAAAAATGTAAACTATAATGTGGATTTTCTTTTAATTGCGTTACAAAATACTTAAGATTTGTTTCATTTTCACTGTCATAAAAAAGATAGGCCTCATCAGTATTATCTATTAAAAATTGATTGTACTGTTTGAATTGGGCAGGGGATTGGTAGTCTGGAAAGCAATATTTGACAAAGTCAACCTCTTTAAAAATAGTGAGCTTCTCTTGGTTTTGTTCGTTCCAATGGCATCCATGGGTTTCAAAATCAAAGAGAGTAGCTATTTTGATAGGATAGGCTCTCTTCAAGTCTTTTAAAACCTCTAAAGCCCATAGTTCAAAGCCTAAACTGCCCGTTAAAATAAACCAGTCCGCCCCATCTTCAATAAGACGAGTGAGGTCTTTTTTTATAGCTTTTTTAATAATAGTGATCCGCTCATCCTTATCCTTAAAAATTCCCAGCTCAAAACTCTTGTAACCAGTTACGAGAATCGCAGTCATATTGTGTTTTCCTTTCAAAAAATATGTTATAATAAAAATGCTTAAATTTTTCATTAAGTAAATGTCTTAGGAGAACAATGGTTAATTATCCTCATCAACTTAAAGGAAAACGAAGAGACCCTGTCCAATTAAAAACGAATAAATCAAAGGTAGACTTCGCTAACCGCGGAATGTCATTTGAGGCTACTATTAACGCTACCAATGACTTCTATCTTTCGCGCCATATTGCAGTCATCCATAAAAAACCGACACCTATTCAAATCGTCAAAGTCGATTATCCTCAAAGAAGTCGAGCCAAAATTGTTGAAGCTTATTTTCGACAAGCCTCAACAACAGATTACTGCGGGGTGTATAAAGGTTATTACCTTGATTTCGAAGCCAAAGAGACACGCCAAAAAACTGCTATGCCTATGAAAAATTTTCATTCGCACCAGATTGAGCATATGGCTTCCGTTTTAGAACAAAAGGGTATTTGTTTTGTCCTTTTACACTTTAGTACTTTGAAAGAAACCTATTATCTACCAGCAAAGGCATTGATTGATTTTTATCAAATTGATAAAGGCAGCAAATCAATGCCACTTGATTATATCAGAAAAAATGGCTACGAGATAATAATAGGAGCATTTCCCCAAGTACCTTATTTAGATATTATAGAACAAAATTTTTTAGGCGGTGATTAGTATCAAAAATCCACAAATTCAAAAAATACTAAAATATGCTCTAGCAGCTATTCTTAGTCTTATAATTTTTATAATCGTCATTGGCGGGCTACTCTTTGCTTTTTACATCTCAACTGCTCCAAAACTTTCCGAGACAGCCCTTAAATCAACCAATTCTAGTCTTGTTTATGATGGTCATAACAAACTCATCGCCGATTTAGGTTCTGAAAAAAGAGAGAATGTAACCGCAGATAGCATTCCCCTTAACTTAGTAAATGCAATTACATCCATTGAAGATAAACGATTCTTTAATCACCGTGGTGTTGACTTGTACCGTATCATCGGAGCTGCCTTCCATAATTTAACAAGTGCTAGTACGCAGGGGGGATCAACACTTGATCAGCAGCTGATTAAACTAGCTTATTTCTCAACAGATGAGAAAGATCAAACCCTAAAACGTAAAGCTCAAGAAGTATGGCTTGCCTTGCAGATGGAACGCAAATATACCAAACAAGAAATCTTGACTTTTTACATTAATAAGGTTTATATGGGTAATGGAAACTATGGGATGCTCACTGCTTCTAAAGCTTATTATGAAAAAGATTTAAAAGACTTATCCTTTGCACAATTAGCCTTATTAGCTGGAATCCCACAAGCTCCGACGCAATATGATCCATATATCAACCCTGACGCAGCAACACACCGTCGTAACATTGTACTCCAGCAGATGCTTTCTGAAAAGAACCTTTCTAAAGCTGAATATGACAAAGCTATTGCAACACCTATTACAGATGGTCTGAAACCATTGAAGAAGACTTCAAGTTATCCTAAATACATGGATAACTACCTTAAGGAAGTCATTAGTCAAGTTAAGTCAGAAACTAACAAAGATATCTTTACCTCTGGATTAAAAGTTTATACTAATCTTCTGCCAAATGCTCAAAAACGGCTTTACGATATCTACAATTCACCTGATTACATCAATTATCCCGATGAAAACTTTCAAGTTGCATCAACTATTGTTGATGTCACGAACGGTCATGTTGTAGCGCAACTCGGAGGCCGTAATCAAAATGAAAATGTTTCTTTTGGTACAAACCAAGCTGTTCTAACTGATCGCGACTGGGGCTCAACCATGAAACCCATATCAGCCTATGCACCTGCCATTGAAAGTGGAGCTTATAATTCAACTGCTCAATCAACTAATGACTCCGTCTATTACTGGCCTGGTACAAATACCCAACTTTATGATTGGGATCGTAGGTATAATGGCTGGATGACCATTCAAACTGCTATTATGCAGTCTCGAAATGTTCCTGCTGTCAGAGCCTTAGAAGCAGCCGGCCTGACTTATGCTAAAAACTTCTTAACAAACCTTGGTATTAACTATCCAGAAATGAACTATTCAAACGCCATTTCAAGTAATAATAGCAGTTCTGATAGCCGATATGGAGCAAGTAGTGAAAAAATGGCTGCTGCCTATGCTGCTTTTGCCAATGGTGGTGAGTATTACAAACCACAATATGTTAATAAAATTGTATTTAGTGATGGAACCTCAAAGGTTATTGAAAATAAAGGTAAGCGGGCTATGAAGGAAACCACTGCTTACATGATGACTGATATGTTGAAAACCGTTTTAACCTATGGTACAGGTACTGATGCTCAAATTCCAGGAGTTATTCAAGCAGGAAAAACAGGTACTTCTAATTACACCGATGAAGAATTAGCAAAAATTTCTGCTGAGTCTGGTCTCTATCCTGAGTATGTAGGAACGATGGCGCCTGATGAAAACTTTGTCGGTTTTACCAACAAATACGCTATGGCTGTTTGGACGGGTTACCGTAGTCGTTTAACTCCAGTATATGGCGATGCTCTATCAATAGCCTCGCGTGTTTACCGTAGTATGATGTCCTATCTAACAGACGGTTATAGCGAGGATTGGGTTATGCCAAGTGGCTTATATCGTAGTGGTGGTATGCTTTATCTGTCTGGTGGAACTTATACTAGTGGTAATACCACTAGTTCCGTCTATAATAATATTTACAGTGGCTCTAGTTCATCAAGTAGTAGTACAAGTGATACGAATAATAGCGCAAGCCAAGCGAACGATAGTAAAAGCTCAACAACCAATGATCAAGCCTCTAGCTCTAGCTCTTCTTCTACCTCTACTTCCACTGAATCAGGAAACGGGAACAGTAATCGCAGCGGAAACGGGAATAATCATTCCCCCAATAATTAACTAGTATTAAAATAGTCAAAAATGCTTCAATTATTTTAAATCAAGGGTCAGCTTCAGTTATGAAGTTGGTCTTTTTTAGACTCCTTTTCTATGTATTTATGACTGATAATTTCATCCTTTCAAAAATATCACTATTTCAAATAAAATTCTGGGCGAATGTTAATAAATACTTGAAACGACTAGAGCATTGTACAATAATGATTCTGTCAATTCTTAACTGTCTCCCTCAAGGCATTTGGAGCTATAGCTTAGAAGAAGGGCTTCTATGGAAAGAAAAAAATCCTTACCACTTATCATGTTATTTTTAGGGCTTATGGTCTTAGGGGCATGTCAGTCCTATACAAATAGTAAATAATCCAACAGCCACGCTTTTTAGAGACTTACCTGTTTACAACCTCTTGTAGTCAATGAATAAGAAAAGACAAACCTCAAAAATGAGGTTTGTCTTCGGTCTGACAATAGTAATATAATACTATTATTTTTTAGATTTCTTAAAGAATTTTAAACCATAAACGGTTATTAAGACTGGTGAATACAATCCCGTATTTAAAGAACTCTTATCACAACCTCTTTAGCAACTATTATGGCGAACACAACTTCTAATATTATTGTCATTCCAAACAGTCCCTAAAGCTAAAACTTTTTAATTTGCAAGAGCCCCCATTGGGTCCCAAGGCGCTAATACTTCTGGCTCTGCTTGGTAAGCTTTCAATTCCTCTTCACTCAGTAAACTTTTCTTAACTACAATTTGATAGGTGTATTGATCCATCCAAGCATCCGAAGCTACAAAATAGCCCTTATTTCCTACATCTTCGCCCCAAGAATTTTCTACTTTCCATTTAAGAGGGCTACCATTAGGATCTAAATCAACACCAGTCAAAACCATGGCATGAGTCATAAGGCTTTCACTATAATCCAAGCGACCCGCTTTATTTTGTTTCAAGACAAGATCCATACTAGCTTCAAAGTCATAGGTATTTGTCGCTAAAATACCTTTTTTACGATCTGACATCTGACCAACATCTGAACCAAACCAGACAGTTTCACCCGCCTGCATTTGTTTAATAGCTAATTCTTTCAAACGATTCATGTCCACATTAAGATAACGAACATCACGACTACCAACTACATTTCCAAGCATCTCTACTGTATAAGCCTTACCAAAAGGTTTATCAGCTGTAGGAGCATTGATAATAGAAACATAATCAGACAAATTTAAGCCGACATATTTTTGGTAAAATTCCAAAGGTGTGATATCTTTCTCAGAGTGATATTGATTGTCTTTATCACGATAGGCAAAATCGAAAGTTTTTGGGGGTAGCCCTAAGTTCATCGCCAGAAAATTAAATATCTCCTGCAACAATGCTTCTTTCTTAGCTTGAATTGCCTGAGCGTCCAATCCTGAACTGATGCATTCACGCAAAATTTGGGCATCTTGACGCAATAATTTGTTGAGGATCTCATTCAACTCCTTACTATTGCTTGAAGAAACAGATTCTGGATAAACAGTCTTTGGCACCACACCATATTTTTCAAAGAGAGCCACAACCATGTCCCACTGTCCACCATCTTGTTGAGGAACATCTAAAAGGAATTTAACTTTTCGACTGGATAATTCTTGATCTGCTGTTGCAATGACCTGTTCCATAAACCAGTTAGCTTTTTCATACTTATCCCAGAAAAAGGTGTGCGCTTGTGATAACTCAAAATTTTCTAATTTGAAATCACTTATTAATTGATGACGAAAAGTGTTTAAAGCAGCAAACATCCAGCAACGGCCAGAAGCTTTTTGATTTGAAACAAGATCTTTAGTTAGGTCAATTGAAAAAACAAAATCATTTTCAACCTCACTTTGTCGAGTCTTGAGTGATTTTAAGAGTCCATTGTTGGTAACAGCATTTTCAATTGCTCTGTACTTAGGATTATTGAGATAGTTTTTATAAACTTCTTCAGTAAATGATTCAGAAATTCTTGACATAATATCCTCCATTTTTTATTATCTTCTATTATAAACTTATTTTTCTTTTCTTCAACAAAAAAGTTAGGCGAGCCTAACTTTTTTGTTTTATCAATTTAGCGTAATGTGATCTTCCTAAAAAAAGAAGGTCATTATTTCCAAAAATCATCGAATACAGTAATTGGGAGATGACGTTTGTGGAGCCCTTTGTACCACCAATTTTCAATTTTTTCTTTTGCTTGATCTGATATTTCTTTACCTTCTAGGTAATCATCAATATCCTTGTAAGTGACACCCAAAGCCACCTCATCTGCTATTCCTGGTTTGTTTTCTTCTAAATCAGCCGTTGGAATCTTTTCATAAAGACTAGCACTTGCCCCTAATTCTCTTAACAGGGCCCTCCCTTGTCTTTTATTAAGTCGGAATAAGGGGAGGATATCTGCTCCACCATCACCAAATTTTGTAAAGAATCCTGTGATATTCTCAGCAGCATGGTCCGTACCAATAACAGCTCCATTCAGTTGGCCTGCCACCGCATATTGGCTAATCATGCGCTGACGCGCCTTAATATTACCTTTATTAAAGTCAGAAATTTTAATTCCTGCAGCTTCCAAAGCCAAAACTTGGCTATCTACAGCTTCTTTAATGTTTATGGTCAAGGTTTGATCTGGCCTAATAAAAGCTAGAGCCTTTTGAGCATCAGCTTCATCAGCCTGCACACCATAGGGAAGTCTGATAGCGATGAATTGATAGTCTTTTCGACCGGTCTCCTCTCGCAATTCCTCAATCGCCAGCTGTGCTAAACGACCAGCTAAAGTAGAATCTTGTCCCCCAGAAATGCCCAATACTAACGTTTTTAAAAAGCTATGCTTAGTAAGGTAGCTTTTCAGAAAATCAATTGAGCAACGAATCTCTTCTTTGGCATCAATCTCTGGCTTCACGCCCAATTCATTGATAATATTATTTTGCAATGTCATAAGATTCTCCTTCACCTAGGGTTTCTTGTCTAATCTTTGAAATAACAGCCATCTTATTTTCCCATACATCTTTAGCCAAATCAACAGGATAATCTTGTGGATTCAAAACACGTTTATACTCATCCCATAATTTATCAAATTCTTGACGAGCATAAGCTTGAATCGTTTGGAGATCTGGTAAATCATAGACGCGCTTGCCTTGGTCAAAAATATCAACCAATAATGGAACTGCTTCGAAATTTTTGACTGTCTTCTTAATATAAGTATAAGTTGGGTGAAACATTTCAATGTAATCTAACTGATTAACATCCACATCTGTGAACGTAATATAGTCTCCTTCAGACTTACCTTTTTCTAAACTTGTTATGCGCCATACTTGTTTTTTACCTGGAGTGGATACTTTTTCTGCATTATTAGATAATTTGATAGTATCTTCCATCTTCCCGGCATCATTTTCAATCGAAACCATCTTATAAACCGCACCTAAGGCTGGTTGATCATATGCCGTAATCAATTTAGTTCCGACACCCCAAACATCAATTTTTGCCTTTTGCATTTTTAAATTTAGAATAGTATTTTCATCTAGGTCATTTGACGCATAAATCTTTGCATCTGGAAATCCCGCTTCATCTAGTTGCTGACGAACCTTTTTCGACAAATAAGCCAAGTCCCCTGAATCTAAACGAACACCCAGAAAATTTATAGAATCTCCCAATTCTTTAGCTACTCTAATTGCATTCGGGACACCTATTTTAAGAGTATCGTAGGTATCAACAAGAAATACACAGTCTTTATGCGTTTTTGCGTAAGCTTTAAAGGCATCATAATCATTACCATAAGCTTGTACTAAAGCATGCGCATGTGTGCCAGAAACAGGGATACCAAACACTTTTCCTGCTCTGACATTACTAGTTGCATTAGCTCCGCCTATAACAGCTGCACGCGTTCCCCAGAAGGCAGCATCTAACTCTTGGGCACGACGAGTACCAAACTCCAATAAAGGCTCATCTTCAATAACGGAACGAATACGAGCTGCTTTGGTAGCAATAAGAGTTTGAAAATTGACAATATTTAACAAGGCCGTTTCCACAAGCTGACACTGTCCTAGAGGTCCTTCTACCTGAACAATAGGTTCATTAGCAAAAACTAAATCACCCTCCTTAGCAGAACGGACAGTTAGTTCTAATTTTAGGTTTTTTAAATAATCAAGGAATTCTCCATTATAGCCTAAGTCGGAAAGATAAGCTAAATCACTTTCAGAAAAAGCTAAACTTTCAAAGTACTCAACTAGCCTTTGTAAACCTGCAAATATGGCATAACCGTTTTCAAAAGGGTTCTTCCGAAAATAAACTTCAAAAACGGCTTTTTTATTATGGATTCCTTGATCAAAATAGACTTGCATCATATTGATCTGGTATAAATCCGTATGTAATATTAAACTGTCATCTTTATACATGTCACTGTCCTTTTTAAATTGTTGTTAATATTATAACACACTTTTGATTTTGTCTATTTATCCGGAAACTGAAAACAAAAAGAGACAGAAAATCCTGTCCCTCAGAGAGCATCTCATTTTAAAGAAATGAGCTACTAGCTTATTTTGTTTTGAATTTAAAATTACAGTAAAAACCAAAGAAAATGATCCAAATACTTGCCCCCACTGCTCCAATAAAAGTTGACTCTTGGAGGAACAATGACATAAACACACAGGCAAAGAAAGCTAAAGTAATTGGTGTTGCTACTTTATACATTGGCATTAGGAAACCATCTGGCATAAAATCAGAAGACTGACGATATTTCCAGTGAGCAATCATTGTCAAAGCATAAATGGCGATGTAGACACCAGATGACGAAGCTGCAATCAAAGCAAAGGCATCAGATATTCCTGGTAAGACACTAATAATGGCAGATACACCCACAACTGCTGCTGAACCAATGATTGCACGACTAGGAACGCCCTGCCTTGAAAGACGATTAAACTTCAAGGCGTTGGTGAATGGATTGGCATTTTCACAAGCCAACTGATATAAGTGACGACCAGATGAGTACAATACTGAATTTAATGCAGATGCAGATGATGTTAAAACCACAAAATTAATTAATGCGGCTGCCCACTTAATGCCCACCAGCTGAAATACCATGACAAAAGGTGACTTGTCAACTGGTAAATCCTTCCAAGGTAGGATAGCCATGATTGAAATCAAGGAACCAACATAAAAAATAATAATTCTAACAGGAATTTCTTGAATAGCTTTCGGTAATACTTTACGAGGATTTTCTGTTTCAGAAGTCGTAACGCCGACAAATTCAATAGCTTGATAGGCAAAGAAAACCATCTGGAATCCCATAAAGAATTTTAATGTTCCACGTGGGAATAAAGAAAAATGGTTAGTAATATTCGTAAAACTAGCTTGACCATGTGGTGTTTGGAAACCAGTAGCAATCATAAAACCAGCAGTCGCAATTAAAGCAATAATAGCCACAATTTTAATCATTGCAAACCAAAATTCTGTCTCACCAAAAATTTTAACAGCTATCAAATTGACGGAAGCCAAAATAACTAAAGCCACGAGCTGGATTAACCAAGAATGCCAATTGGGGAACCAATATTGAACGTAAGAACCTAAGGCTGTAATATCAGCCATCCCAATAAAGATTAATGATAGCCAATAAGAAAGTCCTGAAAAATAACCCCAACCAGGTCCAATATATTTAGTAATAAAATTAATAAATGTATGTTGGTCAGGATCATAATAGAGCATTTCTCCAATCGCCCTCATCATCATAAACATAAAGGCTCCTGTTATTAAGTAAACTAGAACAATTGAGGGCCCCGTTAATGAAATAGCACGACCTGATCCCATAAATAAGCCAGTACCAATTGTCCCAGCAATTGCAATCAATTGAACATGGCGATTTTGCAATCCCCTGACCATTCCATTTTTAACTTCTTTGTCTTCTTTTGACAATTGTGACATCATACACTCCATTCTTTAAAAAATATAATTATTATACCCTATTTTCAGAATATTTACAACATTGTCTATTCATAAATAGAATAGTCATAAAAAAACCGGTCTTCTTAGTTGACCAGTTTTTCATCTGATTATTTCAAACTTTCAAGATAATGATAGACACCTTGGCCCGCTGTTGCGCCTTCACCGACAGCAGTAGTGATTTGACGAAGATCCTTTTGTCGCACATCTCCAATAGCAAAAATTCCAGGTAAACTTGTTCTCATGTGATCATCAGTTACTACCCAACCTTCTTGGTCACAAATACCAAGTCCTTCAACCATACTTGTTACAGGAAGCATTCCAACATAGATGAAGACTCCTCCGAAAGCATGGTTGCTTATCTCATTTGTTTTTAAGTTCTTGATTAAAACATTTGAAACCTTAATATTATCACCCTGAATCTCTTCAACAACAGAATCCCAAATAAATGACACCTTATCATTAGCAAAAGCACGTTCTTGAAGAATTTTTTGTGCTCTTAATTGGTCACGTCGATGCACAATGGTCACACTTTTAGCAAATTGCGTTAAATAAATAGCTTCCTCAACAGCAGAATCTCCTCCACCAACGACTAAGAGGTCCTGATTTCGAAAAAACGCCCCATCACAAACTGCACAATAGGATACTCCTCGGCTAGTAAAGGTCTCTTCTCCCTTAACATTTAAGAGACGGTACTTAGCTCCAGTTGCTAAAATAATAGCTTTAGCATCAAAATAGGCGTCCTCAGTACTAACACGTTTGAAGTCACCCATGTCTTCTACCTTCTGAACAATACCATAAATGTGTTCAACATCAAATTTTTCTAATGGTTCAAACATTTTCATGGATAATTCTGGTCCAGAAATATTATCGTAACCTGGATAATTTTCAATTTCAGATGTATTATTCATTTGGCCACCTGGAGCACCTTGTTCAATAATTCCAACTTTCAGATTACTTCTGGCTGCATACAAAGCTGCTGTCATGCCAGCAGGGCCTGATCCAATAATGAGTGTATCGTACATCTTTCTCTCCTTTGTTTATTCCTAGTAACATCTTAACAAGCAGTCGCTATTTTGGCAATTATTACGATTTTAAGGCCAGCAAGATACTCATAACTGCAAACGATAAAATAGGTACCAAGAGTATTGCTATCATTAAGATATCATAAAGAAAAGCCTGTCTCTCAACAACAGTTTTGTCTTTTCTAGATCGGGCTCGTAAGAAAATCCATAATAAACAAATGACCAATACTAGGATCAAAGCAATCACCAAACCTTGCAAATAAAGACTAAACAATTCTAATAACATTATATTATCCATTCATATCTATCAATTTTTCTAACATATCATTTGCACAAGAAAAGCCCAGATTATCCCTGGACCTCTCTATTATAACAAAAGTCTAAAGTTATATATAGGTTTTGGAGAATTTGTTGAAAAATTCTTTAGTTCTAGCTTCTTTAGGATGGTTAAATAATTCTTCTGGGCTTCCTGATTCTAAAATCTTACCATTATCTAAAAAGAGGACCTTGTCTGCTACTTGTGATACAAAATCCATATCATGACTGACTAACACCATCGTTTGTCCCGACCTAGCTGCCTGAGCAATTGACTTCTCAACCTCCCCTACCAACTCTGGATCCAAGGCTGAAGTTGGCTCATCCAAAAGCAATACATCTGGCTTCATGGCGAGAGCCCGTGCTATAGCAACCCGTTGCTTTTGACCACCTGATAAATGTCTTGGGTAATGATTCTCACGATTAGTTAAACCTACTTTTTTCAATTCTTCTCTGGCTATAGCTGTCGCTTCTTTATCTGAGAGTTTTTTGACAACAATAAGACCTTCCTTGACATTCTCTAAAGCTGTGCGGCGCTCAAAAAGATTAAATTGTTGGAAAACCATAGCTAGTTTGCGTCTAAGAATAAGCACTTCCTCGTTTGTGATTGTTTCAAAATTAACCTTAAAATCATCAATCTGAATCATTCCCTTATCTGGTTTTTCCAAATAATTCATGCTCCGCAAAAAAGTTGATTTTCCAGCTCCAGACGCTCCTACAAGTGCAATAACTTGCCCTTTCTCAATGTCCAAACTTAAATCATCTAAAACTTTTTGACCAGAAAAATATTTACTTAAATGACTTATTTTTATCATTAGCGCAAGTCCCCCATTTCCTTTTCTGGTACTCTAATTGGTTCTACAATTGTCATTGATTTCTCAATCAAATTACCGAGCTGTTCAATGAGAAAACTGATAAACCAGTAGACTAATGCAACCGAAATATACCTTTCAAAATAGCGGTAATCTGCCCCACCTAAAATTTGAGCCTGGGCAAACATTTCAACGATTCCAGCATTGAATGCTAGAGATGTTCCTTTAGTCAAACCAATCAAACCATTTATCAGCGTTGGCGTCGCTACAACTGCCGCATTTGGAATAATGACACGTTTATAAACCTGTATGGGAGTCATACCTAAGCTTCGTGCCGCTTCAATTTCTCCACTGTCTACAGATTGAATAGCAGCACGAATCGTTTCACTAGCATAGGCTGCCTCATTAAAGGCAAATGCTGTAATAGCAAAGATAGAGGCCGGAATAGCGTTAATGTTCCAATGCAAGCCATACTTCACATTAAGGAATTTTAAAAAGAGTGGAATCCCATAATAGGTTAGCATCAATTGAACCAGAATAGGCGTTCCTCTTAAGAAACTTACAAATACCGCTTGGATAGGATATAACATTTTTGTTCGATTAAGTTTAACCAATGCAAAAAGTAAGGCTAAGAACAGTCCAAATATTGCCCCAGCTACTGTCAATCCTATCGTCAAAGGTAAACGTTCAATAATATCTGGCAAGGCATCAAAAACAGCTCGCCAACTAAAAAGTTTGCCTTCTGGAATATATTTGATGAACTGGTCAAACCACGACCAACTACTTGCTAAGATGAACCCCATTATTTCCCCTTTTTTCCTATCGATATCTTATAAGTTTAGCACGCTAGGTAAGTACTGTAAAATAGAAAGTCTTAATAAAGGCAATAGTGAAAGTCTATCACTCTCGTAATAGACCCTTAATTATTATATTCAACATTATTTGAGTGAAGAAACAAAGTCACCTTCAAAGAATTTTTGACTCAATTGTTTCAACTGACCTGATTTTTTTAGTTTTCCTAGTCCTTTATTGACATAGCTCTGCAATTCTTTTCCCTTAGCATCATCAGAAAAAATAAAATATTCTAAACCATCTTTTTTATCTCCAACTTTTTCTGTCAACTTAGTGATTTTGAGGTCATAGCCTTGTTCCTTGATAGCTGTTTTTAAAGAAATAGCATCATAGAATAAGAAATCTAGCTGACCACTTTCAAGCATTTGGAGTCTTTGCGTAAATGGAGTAGATCCTGATGCATAAGTGATATCAATTGGTTCTTTCTTGGGATGCTTTTTGTTCCATTTTTCTAGAACCTGCATGTAGTTGGCGCCTGACATTCCTTGGGTTTTCTTTCCAGATAAGTCAGCTAATTCTTTATAACTTTTATCACCTTTTGTTGCCAAGGCGTAGTTGGATTTGGAAATAGCCTTTGAAAAGAGGTATTTTTCTGCTCTTTCTGCACTATAACCATAATCATTTGCTGCGATCTGATAGCGACCTGCATCAATTCCTGATAAAATTGAAGGAAAGGCAACTGTCTCAAATTTTAAGTCATACCGCTTGGAATTCTTAAAAATAGCTTTTAGCACCTGAATATCGTAACCTGTCAAGGTTTTCCCATCTTTATAGGTAAAAGGTTTTGTAGCAGCATCTGTCGCAACGGTAATAACTTCTTTATCTTTTGCTAAAACCTCAGTTGTTAGCCCTAAAGTCGTGAAGACTAGACTAACAATAAAGAGTAAGCTGATAAGTGGATTATTTTTCTTTGCCATCTTTTTATCTCCCCATTCATGATACTCTTAGTCTAACAAAAGTCTTTCCATTTGAAAAATAGTAATATCCTATCAAGCCATTAGGATTTTTATATAATAAAAAATACCAGATTTGAACTGGTATTTTCTCTTTAGAAACTTTGTTTCTTAGCTTTCCGTTCTGCGCGACCGCGTGCTTTACTCTCAGCTCGGCGTTCTTTACGGCGTTTTTCGTCAACAACCCATTGGATTTTTTTCTTATAGCCAGGTTTAACTTTTTTCTTCTTCTTTTTAACAAGGCCAATCATCTCGGTATCTAACTTTTGGTAGGATTTCTCACGATTATAACGACGATCACGATCATATGTATCTCTAAACTCACCATTTTTCAGCATTTTAGGGACAAAGCTGATGCCCATTTTTTCTAGTTCTCTAATATCTGAGTCATCACTTGGCTGGTATAGGGTAATCGCTGTGCCCGAAAGACCATTACGTCCTGTCCTACCCACACGATGTATAAAGAAAGACAAGTCTTGTGGGATAGCATCATTGATGACATGACTGACACCCTCAATATCAATACCGCGTGCCGCTAAATCTGTCGCAACGATGTATTCAAACTCTAATTTTTTAACCTGGTTCATGATTCGTTTACGTTCTCGTGGGGGAACGCCACCATGAATCTTAGCAACCTTTAAGCCATTGGCAACTAAAAAACTATGTAGTTCATCTGCTCTTTCTTTTGTATTAACAAAAATCATTGCTAGGTATGGTTGTATATTTGTTAAGATTTCTAAAATATGAGCATTTTTATCTCGCCCTTTAGTTGACACTAACCAGTTGTCAATGTTATCAGCAATGACAGTCTCTGTCCTAATTTGCTCAATTAAGGGATTTCTCAAATATTTCTTTAAGAACGGTTGCAATTTTTGCGGAATGGTTGCTGAAAAAACCAAGATTTGGACATTCTTAGCTAGAGATGCTGCAATCTTATCAACGGTATCTAAAAAGCCCATATCCATGGTCATATCTGCTTCATCAACCACAAAGGTACTTGCTTTATGAATGGCTAAATCGCCAGATTTAACCAAATCATAAATACGGCCCGGTGTCCCAACGACAATGTGCGGTTGCGACCCTTTTAACTTTTCAATTTGACGTAATTTGTCTGTTCCACCAACATAATTAACTAGTCGAATTTCTTTTTGGCTGTGACTAGCAATCTGTTTTGCAGCTTCAAATATCTGAGTTGCTAATTCTCGACTTGGCGCTGTGATAAGAACTTGAACATCTCTACTATCTTCGTCTAGCTTTTCAAAAATTGGCAACAAAAATGTATGCGTCTTACCCGAGCCTGTTTTTGATTCACCTACCAAGTCTCTACCAGAATTGACGACTGGTATGAGCTTTTTTTGTACTTCAGTCGGCTCCCTGAAGTTAATTTCCTCAAGCGCTTTCTGAATGTAATCTTTAAAATTATAATCTTTAAATGACATAGTTACCCCTTTTTCCCCTCATATTATAACATGATTAGTCTAGACAAGCAAAATGCAGTGCAAGGCACTGCATCATGACTTTTATAGATATAGCATTATTAGGACAAGGAGACTAGCTAAAAGGCCAATAAGCCATAAGAAAGCATCTACTTTCCATTCAGACCAGTGCTCTCCTTTTCCCGTTAAGCCACCCAATTCAAGGTGGTGGTGGAAGGGGGTCATTCTAAAGATGCGACGACCCTCTCCATATTTTTTTTTGGTGTATTTAAAATAGGACACTTGCAATATAACAGAACTTGTTTCAAAAACGTAGACAATGCCAATAATAAGTAAGGTCCATTCTTGTCGTAAAGCTATTGAAATTGCTGCTAACATAGCACCTAAAGCAAGACTCCCAACATCACCCATAAAAACCTTAGCAGGCTTATGATTATAGATAAAGAAGCCAAACAAGGCGCCAACCATAATCACAATTAATAGAAGAACATCAAATTGGTGTTGGACAAAAGCAATAAGACCATAAGTCACTAAACTTATAACTACGGAAATCGAGGCTAATCCATCAATTCCGTCAGTTAAATTGACAGCATTGGAAAAACCAACAATCCAAAACAAGACAAAAAGTAAATACACAATTCCTAAGTGGATATGGTAGCCTAGAACATTGATAGAGTCAATACCACTTGGTGCGACATGAAGAAAATAAAAGATTAAACCACCAATGATTTGGAGCGCCATTTTTTGCCTAGCAGTTAGACCCTCATTCATTTGCTTAAAGATCTTCAAAAAGTCATCAAGAAAGCCTATGAAACCATAGATTAAAATAACAGCTAAAATGCCTGAAATCAAACCGAGGTGCGTCCACTCTTTAAAGAGAAAGAAACCAAAAACTAGAGACATTAGACTTGCTACTAGCAGAAAAACTGTTCCTCCCATGGTGGGAGTCCCCGCTTTGGCTAAATGTTGTTTAACATCTTCATGCATTTGTTGCCCACCAATTTTTTTCATTTGATAGAATTTTATAAAAAATGGCATGGTGAGAGCAGTTAATATCAAAGATATTATTCCTGCTGTAATTGTTAAAAGCATGTTAATCTCCTAGTTTAATATCAATTTTTTTAATTTTCTTGAGTGATTTTCCCACGTTAACATTTTGACTAACCACTCGACCTTTTTTCGAACCTTTATATTGTACCTCAATACCTGTCCATTTTGCAAACTTTTCAACATTGTCTTCTGTCCAGCCATACATATCAGGTAATGTCTCAAAATTATTTGTCAAAAGTAAAATTTGCTGATTATTAGTCAGATTGGTTTCTTTAGCCTTAGACATTTTCACAATCTTATCACCGTTTCCAAGAACAATTGGTTGAACCAGGTTACGACGAAGTTCATCTGAAGTGTTACCAGGCTTTTCACCGATAAAATCAGGTAGCTTATAAGGAGTTGTTTTACTTTCTGATTCAGGATTTGGTTTTACTAAAGTATCCTTCATTAAGTAAGCTTCTTCCAACACTGGATTAATGACATCTGCCCAGAACATGCCGCTCCAATGTTCCGGCTGTTGGATGGTTACATACATAATAAAGTCTGGATTATCAGATGGCACCATGGCTACCACTGAGAAGACATAGTTCGTTTTCCCACCTTCGATATAACCACTTCCGTCATCCTTGGCAATCTGAGCAGTCCCTGATTTAACAGCCACAGACATGTTACCAACTTTTACAATCGGACCTGTTGATGCCGAATAAAGTGTCCCAAAAACAGGATCCGTACCAACATTTACCATATAGTCTCTCGTTTCACTAGCAGCTTTTTTAGAAACAGGCTTGCCGATAACTTCTTTCTCAGCCGTTCTATATGTTCCAGTATTGGGATCATAAATCTGATTAATGAATTGCGGTTCCAACATGGCACCATTATTTGCAATAGCTGAAAATGCTCGTAGCATTTGGATCTGGGTAACACTGATCCCTTGTCCAAAGGCACTCATTGCTTGTGTAACGATATTATCTGAGGGAAAGATACCGGCTTCTTCATCACCAATTCCAAATCGCGTTGGAAAACCAAATTTAAATTTACTTAAATAATCAAGCCAAGTTTTATTTCCCATTTTCTGCTCTAGTTTTGTCATACCAACGTTACTTGAATACGCAAAACCTTGGGCATAAGTCATATATTGACCCGTTGAAATCCCTTCGTTAATGGACCAGTCTTGAATAGTTGCATCTGCGATTTTTAACCCGTTAGCATTACTATAAACTTCATTTGGCTTAAATACACCCTCGTCAATAGCGGCAGCTAAAGTCATTACCTTCATGGTTGACCCTGGTTCGAAGTTATTTTGATAAAGGGCACTTTTCCAGTTGTATTTCTTATTGTTTAAGCCTTCAAGAGTATCTGCATTGTAAGAGGGTCTTTGAGAAGTGGCAAGAATCTCTCCTGTTTTAGCATTTACTAAGGTTGCACTTGCCAAAACGCCTTTGGCTTCATTTTGAAAAACATCCATCTTTGTTTCAAGGAATGTTTGAATAGGTTCAGATAAAGTTGTGTAAACATCCTTTCCATCTATTGCTTTCTTAACAGTCTTGCCCGTACCTAGAAGGGTATTCCCATTTTTATCTTTCTCATAGATAATCGTACCATCTTTACCTGATAAAATTTTATTTAGAGATGCTTCAAGTCCTGTTTTACCGACTAAACTCTTACTACCGTCTTTATTTTCAGTTAAAGCGGCCAGACCAATTAACTCGGAAGCAAATGTTCCATTTGGATACATGCGCCCAGGGCTTGTGGAAAAGGCTATACCTTTAACACCAGCTTTTTCCATCTCTTTTCGGATTGTGGTCATCTTGCTAAATGAGATTCCAGACCCCGATGTACCGAAAGACACTTGAAATAGACCTTTTTGTTTCAGTTGACTGATAACAGTTTTTTTCTTCATGTCTAATTCTTTGTTTAAAATTTCAGCAACTGTGTCAAATTGAGAAGGCTGAACATAAAGCTTTTCTCCGGTCGCCGATACAAATGATTTGTCGAGAACGGCGTAAATGCTATAAGTCGTTGAATCGACAGCAATAGCAACACCATTACGATCATAGATTGTGCCTCGTTTAGCCTGAACAGTTACTGTTTCTTGGTAGACTTGTTTGGCTTCTTGGCTTAAATTAACACCAAATTTATGATCAGTCCCGATAATAATAACGAAATTGATGATAAAGACGAAAAATAAAAAAATACTCAGAATCATCATATTTTGACCAACATGTTCTCGGTTTTTAACTGGTGTTTTTCGCCCTTGAATGACATAATCTAAAAAGAATTTTTGAAATTTTTTCATAGATTACTCAACTTTCTTAATATTATCGTTGCGATTGGAGAGACCAGCTTTTTTAGCAATATCAACAATGCGGTCACGGCGTGATAGTTCATTAACCTCTTGCTTAGCATTATTAAGATCAGTCCGTTTATCACTAATTTGGCTATTTAAATTAGAAATATCTTGCTGTAATTGGAGTCTACGACTCTGAAGATAAATGATGCTTACAGCCATTGTAATAGCCGTAACAATCATGGCACTATAAAAAGCTTTCTCTATTCTGGAGAAAGTTCTTATTCGTCTTTGTAAGGCAGTTGTGACTGCTTGTCTTCTTTTTTCATTGTTCATACTTTCACATCCGAATTTTTTTGGCCACACGTAATTTAGCCGAATGAGCACGATTGTTTTCTGCTAACTCTTCTTTACTAGGTAAAATTGGTTTTCGTGAAACAAGTTCAAATTTAGGTTGCATTTCCTCTGGAATAAACGGGAGTCCTTTTGGAACATCAACAACACTTGCCTCTTTAAATAATTGCTTGGTTAGGCGATCTTCCAAAGAATGGAAGGTAATAACTGAGATACGCCCTTCTAAGGCTAACACATCCATAGCCTGCTGTAGAGATTCTTCTGCAGCCCCTAATTCATCATTAACTTCAATCCGAATTGCTTGAAAAATCTGTTTTGCGGGGTGTCCTTTTTTCTTTAATTCTTTGGCTGGCTTTGCAGACTTGATTAATTCTGCTAGCTCTGCCGTTGTTTCAATAGGTTTTATAGCCCGAGCTTGTTCAATTTTCCGAGCAACCTGTTTTGAAAATCGATCTTCACCATACCTAAAAAAGATACGAACAAGATCATTAAAACTATAATCATTGACCACTTGATAGGCTGTTAAGGAGGCATCTGAATCCATTCGCATATCTAGGGGCGCATCTTGACGGTAAGAAAATCCTCGTTCTCTTTCATCAAGTTGAGGGCTTGAAACACCGAGATCATAAAGAATACCATCAATAAAATCTACTCCATGAGCCTGCATTTGAGACTTTAAATGGCGAAAATTATCTTTGATAAAGGTTACCATTCCCTTTTCAATAAAAGGTGCTAAAAAAACTTGGGCATTATCAATAGCTTTTTGATCTTGATCAAAGCAATACAGATGCCCATGTTCGTTTAGTTGTGATAGAAGATATGCAGAATGTCCTGCGCCACCTAGTGTAGCATCAACATAAATGCCATCTGGTTTTACTTGGAGCATATCAACTGTTTCGTGGAGAAGAACGGTAATATGATGAAATTCTTTTGTCATACCTTTAATTTTAACACATTTTGAACATTAAGAAAACAAAAAGGAAGACGGCCGGCTACTATCTAGACCGGAACTTCCTCCTTAGTTACGAATTTGCCCATTCCCATTAATATAAAATTTGCTACTTGTTAAAGCTTCTAACCCCATTGGTCCCCTTGCATGGATTTTTTGAGTTGAAATCCCAATTTCAGCGCCTAGGCCAAATACAAAACCATCTGTGAAACGCGTTGAAGCATTGACATACACCGCTGCCGCATCAATTTGTTCTTGAAACCTTTCAGCTGCTGCTAGGCTTTGCGTGATAATAGCTTCAGAATGATGACTGCTATAGGTGTTAATCCAAGAGATAGCCTGATCAAGTGAAGACACCATTTTTACGGACATGATATAGTCTAAGTATTCCATTCCATAATCTTCTTGACTAGCTAAAGTGGCCTCTTTAAAGAGGTTGATAACTACTGGATCTGCTCGAAAAGCAACAGGATGCACTGCAGAAATAGCCTCTTCTAACTGTGGAATAAAGCGCTCTGCGACTGCTTCATGAATAACCAAACTTTCGGCAGCATTACAGACACTTGGACGTTGTGTTTTAGCATTAATGACAATCTGGGTAGCCATATCAAGATCAGCTGTTTCATCAATATAAATATGGACATTCCCTATACCAGTTTCGATAACAGGCACCTTAGCTTTTTCCTTAACTGTCTGAATTAGTTTGGCACCTCCACGAGGAATCAAGACATCTATATAATCAGTTGCAGACATTAACTCTTCTGCTAAAGCATGTGAAGGATCTTCAAGTAACTGAATAGCATCTTCAGTAATCCCAGAACTTTTCAAGCTTGCTCTGACAACCTTTACTAAAGCTTTGTTGGTATTCAAAGCATCTTTGCCGCCTCTAAGGATAATTGCATTATTAGTTTTGAAGGCAAGACTAAAAGCATCAATAGTAACATTGGGCCGACTTTCAAAAATCATTGCAATAACGCCTAATGGAACTCTCTTTTGAACAATCTTTAATCCGTCTAAATTAGTATACCCTTTAATCACCTGACCAATCGGATCTTCCAAATCAGCTACTTTTTTGACACCTTCAACAATTGCTCTGATACGTTCTTTGGTTAGTAGCAAACGGTCTAACATGATCTTTGAGATATCATGATTTTTTGCTTGAGCCATATCTTTTTCATTTTCTTGCATAATAACATCGCTATTGCTAAGAAGATCGTCAGCTAATTGCAGCAAAAAATTATTTTTTTCGAGTGTTGACAAACTAAGTAAATCAAAACTCGCTTCCTTGGCTTGATGACCAAGCTGCTTAATTATGCTCATTTTCTTTTCCCTTCTCTTTCACAAACCAGGTACCAATCTCTTTACCATCAAGTAAGCGCAATATATCTCGAGGATTTTTTCCATTCATTAAAACCATTTGGCTATTGTTTTCAAAAATCATCTGAGCAGATTGTACCTTACTTAACATGCCACCAGTTCCAAATTTGCTACCAGCTCCGCCTGCAGATAAGATAATATCCTCTGTAATTGCAGTGACCAAATGACGGAGTTTAGCATCCTCATAAATTGTTGGATTTTTATCAAATAAACCATCAATATCTGACAGCATAATTAATAAATCTGCTTGCGTTATCTTAGCGACTACAGCTGAGAGTCGGTCATTGTCTCCAAACTTCGTGGCATGGTCCATTTCATCAACACTGACGGCATCATTTTCATTAACAATGGGTAGAATTCCAAGTTTTAAAAGGCTCTCAAATGCGTTAGTAACGTTGGAAAGGCTTTCTGGAAAAATAACAACATCACGTGTCAATAAAATTTGGGAAACATTTTTCTGATAATGAGAAAAAATTTGGGAATAAAGACTCATCATAGCTACCTGTCCCACACTTGAGACTGCCTGTTGTTTAGCTAATTCACTAGGACGTTTTACCATCTTTAACATATCGAGGCCAAATCCCATAGCTCCTGAAGATACTAAGATAACTTCTTTTCCTTTATTCATGAGACTAGCGATAACAAAAGCTAATTGATCAATCTTTTCAAGGTTAATCTTACCATCCACTTGCACTAGTGAACTAGTTCCGATTTTGATAACAATCCGTTTAACAGCTTCGAAATTTCTTTTCATCATGAGAAAATTATAGCATAAAAACAGCCCTACTGGACTGTTCATAAGTTATAAGGTTGATTTTAGGAAGCAAGAAGTGACTCTATTCTGTCCCAAAAACGCTTTGTAAGAATAAATTGACTAACTGCTAGTAAAATAATTAGTCCAAAGAACAAAAGACTGTTTATTAACAAAGCTTCCTTTGTTGCCAAAGACAAGAAAATAACCAAAATGATTAAGCCTGAACCTACTATTAAAGAGCCAAATATCAAGGAAACTGTCAACCACCGGCTACCGCCCCTCGTAAAGAGCTGTGTCAAGTTTTGCCAGTCCAAAGTGAGGTATTTGATATCTCTCATATACATGTATTGTCCTTGAATAAAGGAAACGAGAATGAAACCTAAGGCCATTGTTAAAATCATTAGGTAGTGGAAGCCTAGTAGTGCACCAATAACAATATATAAAATAAGGGGAACACTAATTTGCAATAATAGTAAGAAATAAAATTTTTCTCTTACAAAAGCTTTGAGAGGGATTGGTAGGCTCTTTATATAAGTGAAATTATCTCTTTCTAAGGATAAACCGACACCAATGAAGGTGCTTGAATTGGTCGCCATGGCTGCGATAATTCCCCCTACCAAAAAGGAAACCCCAAAATAGTCATAGCCTAAAAAATCTGTCAGTGAATTTTTCATATTCATCATTGGTGCCATAAAACTAACAACAAAAATCAAAGGCATTAAATAAGTTTGAATCAACAGGTTGGAGTCTTGCAAGGTCGATAAATGATGTTTAAGCATTAACCTTTTTAAGGATTTTGCTTGAGAAGTCTCTTTTGTTTTTCCTTTTTTATTGACTTTGCCCTTTTTCCTAGATTCACCAGTATAGAGCGCCTCTTTGTAATACTTAGGCATGATTCCTGTCACAATGCCATAGGCCATTAAAAAGAGTATGGCGAGTGGTAACCAGAAATGAATGAAGGCATTCGCCCCAAAAGGTTGCACCATGACATCATAAAATCCTCTAAAATAAGGAACAAGCGCCCGATCAACGAGATCTGCTCCTTGCATCATCTTACTATTATTAGTCACATTTAAGAAAAATATCAGTCCAACTGCTCCAATAGTAGAAACAAACAAAAGGAGTGTGGAAATTAACTTACGTCTTGGAGACCTAACAATTATTTTTCCAACCCAGGCATTAAGATAAATAGCAATTACATTAGAGCTAAAAAAGGTAAGCAGAAACATTATCATAGCCATCGGAATGGCTATGATAATGCCTTTCATTTGCCAATAAGCAATGAAATAAAGGGAAAGCAAGGGCATCAAGAAGAGCGAACCCATACCTATTGATGAAAAAAGTTTCGCTAGATAAAGTTCACTCGCTCTAATAGGAAGATGAACATATAGTTTAACGTCATTACTTTCATAAAAAATAGTATATAGCGCTGTAAACGCCGTTATCGTTGACATCACAAAAAATAAAGCGATATAAAAAGAGAAATATCCTGGATAACGACTAAAATTTATCCCTAAAAACATGAAAACATAAATAAATAGGAATATGATAGACATCATGATTTGATTTTTCAGCATGGACTTATAGGCGCTAAAATTAGCCTTAGGTTTTTTTGCCTGCTTTTTCTTTAAAGCCGTTAAGGCTTGGGGATTGGAATATAGAATATTAATCTTTACCAATTCCCAAACAGTTGTCCAATTCATCTAGATCACCTCTTCCTTTGAGTGTCGTCCTGCTAACTCGAGGTAGATTGTTTCCAAGTCTTTTTCTGGATAACGTTCTCTTAGCTGATCAATAGTTCCTACAAAAATTAATTTCCCTTGTTTTAAAATACCAATACGATCACATAGTTGCTCTGCTACAGAAAGGACATGAGTAGAGAACAAGACAATATTACCAGAATTAGCATGGTCTCGCATCATTTCTTTCAAATCAAAGGAAGCTTGAGGATCCAATCCAGTGAGGGGTTCGTCTAGAATCCAAATAGCTGGATTTGAAATCAAAGCTCCGATGACAATTGCTTTCTGACGCATCCCGTGTGAAAAACTACCAACAGTGTTATCCAATTCATCTTGCATGTCAAAAAGGTGACTAAGCTCTTGGATCCGGTGATTATAGTCCTCATCACTAACATCATAGATTTTCGCCAAAAACTGCCAATATTCTCTAGCTGTTAGATTTAAAAATAAATCTGGTGAGTCTGGAACATAACCGATTTTCTTTTTGATAAGATCGCGATTGACAGTTATCTCTTGCCCGTCCACCAAGAGTTCTCCATAACTAGCCTCGATAATGGAAGTTAAAATACTAATAGTCGTTGTTTTTCCAGCTCCATTATGGCCAATAAGTCCAAATATTTCCCCATCTTTAATCGTTAAGTTTAAATCACTTAATGCTTCTTTTTCTCCGTATAGTTTAGAAATATGTTTAAATTCAATCATAATAACCCCCTGCTAATATCCTCATTACATTTCAATAAAATTTTTTAAAGCATCCTTCAAGATGACTAGAGATTTGGGCAAATGCTCATTATCTTGAATAAAATAAGTATCCATCTGATTATTTAACTCTCTAGCTATTAATATAGGGTTCTGATTTTTAATCAATTGATTTGATGCCGTTAAAAGACACTGAGCCAATTCACGATTTTCCCTGTTTTCTGGATAATCATAAGCCCGTTTTATCTGATCATATAACTCTTGACAACGTTTTTCCATTTCATCCCCTTTTTTGTACTTTTTAATTAATACAATATATTTTGATCTTACAGAAATAGTAGCTCTTTGTCAAGATAAATCATTCATTGTCGTTTCGTTCTGTTAAAAACACGAACAATTTAAAATAACGAGTTGTTATCCCAACAACTCGTTATTCTTCTTTATAATGATTTATAAAGACTTACAGCATTTTCAGTTGTAAAGCCATATTCTTCAAAAATCCGATTACCTGGTGCTGACGCTCCCCAAGTATCAATTGTTAAGGTTTTACCTGCTAAGCCGACATATTTTGCCCAACCAAAGCTTGATGCAGCTTCAATCGCAAGACGTTTAGTTACTGCTGCCGGTAAAATACTTTCCTTGTAGTCAGCATCTTGCTCATCAAAGATATTTTGTGATGGCATTGAGACCACACGCACCTGAATTCCTTCTTCTGCTAGCGCAGCCTGTGTATCGATAGCAAGTTTCACTTCAGAACCTGTGGCAATGATAATCCCATCAAGATCACCTTTGGCATCTGAAAGAATATAGGCACCTTTGTTAATTCCCTCTTCAGCTAAGTCCGCTGTTCCTTCAAGAACCGGTAAGTTTTGACGCGTAAGCACCAACATTGTTGGTTTATCAGTTTCAGCCAAAGCATGTTTCCAAGCAGCGTTGGTTTCATTACCATCAGCCGGACGGATAACGTTTAAGTTTGGCATTGACCGAACACTTGCCAATTGTTCAATTGGTTCGTGAGTTGGTCCATCCTCACCAACAGCAATAGAATCGTGTGTCATGACATACATAGTCGGTAAATTTTGAAGAGCTGCCATCCGAACGGCTGGTAAAAGGTAGTTTGAGAAGACAAAGAAGGTTCCACCGTACACACGTGTTCCACCATGAAGAGCGATACCATTCATAGCTGCCGCCATGGCAAACTCACGGACACCAAACCAAATATTCCGACCTTCATATTGACCAGGTTGGAAATCTTTTTCAACTTTAACCATGGTATTATTTGAAGCTGAAAGGTCTGCTGAGCCGCCCCAGAATGAAGCAACTTGTTCTGAGATTTGTTGGATAGCTTCTTGACTTGATACTCGACTTGCTTTAGAAGTACCCACTTCATGTGCTTTTAAGTCTACTGAGATAGCTTCATTGGCAAAAGCATCTAAGTAATCTTTGGCTAATTCTGGGTACTCTGCTTGGTATTTAGCAAAAAGTTCATTCCAAGCATTTTCAGCTTTTTCACCACGTGTTTGAAGTTCTTCTTCAAAGCGTTTTGTAACTTCGGCTGGTACTTCAAAATCTGCTGCAGTCCATTGATACGTTCTTTTAGCAAAGGCAATTCCTTCTGCTCCCAGTGGAGCCCCATGTACTGCTGAGGTTCCTTGTTTTTCCGCACCAAAACCAATGATTGTTTTAACTTCGATGATGGTTGGTTTTTCAGTTTCAGCTTTGGCTGCTTCAATGGCTTTAGCAATTGCTTCTAAATCGTTGCCATCTTTAACAAGAATATGTTGCCAGCCATAGGCTTCAAAACGTCCTTTGACAGATTCTGTGAAAGCCATTGATGTTGGTCCATCTAATGAAATATCATTAGAATCATAAAACAGGATGAGTTTGCCAAGTTTTAAATGTCCAGCTAGACTAGCTGCTTCTTGACTGACACCTTCCATCAAATCGCCATCACCGTTTAGAGCGTAAGTATAATGATCAACAATGTTAAAATCAGGTTTATTATATTTTGCTGCAAGATGAGCTTCTGCCATAGCCATACCTACTGCATTAGCAATTCCTTGGCCAAGTGGACCAGTTGTTGCTTCAACGCCATCTGTATGGTTAACTTCTGGATGTCCTGGAGTTTTAGAGCCCCATTGACGGAAGTTTTTAAGATCTTCATTGGTCACATTATAACCTGCTAAATGTAGCAAGCTATAAAGCATTGCGGAACCATGCCCAGCAGACAAGACAAATCTGTCACGGTTTGTCCAGTTACGGCCTGTTTTAGGATTGATATTCATGACTTTATTCCATAAAACATAAGCCATTGGAGCTGCTCCCATTGGAAGACCTGGATGCCCTGAATTTGCGGCTTGAATTGCATCCATTGAAAGTGTACGGACAGTGTTTACTGCCAACTGGTCAACTGCATCAAATGTCATAAGTTAAAAACCTTTCTGTGTATCACTACTAAATGTAAAACGTTTTCCGTTCTCTATTGTATCATATTTCGTGACTAAATTTTAGCGAAATTCTGAATTCCTTAAAAGAGCCCACAAAGAAACCTAGTAGCTCATGTGTTACTAGGTCTCCTAACTGTCTATTTTTTAAAGGAAGCCCAATCTTTCATAAATTGATCAATCCCATTATCTGTCAGTGGATGCTTAACCATCTTCCCAAAGACTGCGTCAGGAATCGTTGCAATATCTGAGCCCAGCTTAGCAACAGCTTCTACATGGGCAGCATTTCGGATGCTGGCAGAAATAATTTCAGTCTTATAACCAAAGATATCAATAATTTCTCTTAGATCTTCAATTAATTGATAAGGGTCTGAGCCAATATCTTCTAAACGACCAATGAATGGACTGATATAAGTTGCTCCTGCTTTCATGGCCATTAAGCCTTGTGAAACTGTAAAGACTAAGGTTACATTCGTTTTGATGCCTTCTTTTGAAAGAATGTTAGTTGCTTTTAGTCCTTCCATAGTCATAGGAATCTTAATGACGATATTTTGATGCCATTTAGCAATCTCACGCGCTTCCTTGACCATCTCATCAGTGCTTAGCCCTGTAACTTCGGCTGATACCGGGCCATCAACAATATCACAAATTTCTTTAATAACAGTTTCAAAATCACGGCCCTCTTTTGAAATAATGGTTGGGTTTGTTGTTACTCCGTCTACAAGTCCAAGCTCGTTGATTGCTTTAATAGCTTCAACATTTGCAGTATCTAGAAAAAATTTCATCTTTTTACCTCCAATATGTATTAAAATTTACTTTGAATCCGATATAACTATTATAAAAAGCTCAACAATGATTATAAAGACCAACTATTACACAAGTTAGTGTTCAAAATTAGACCTCCTCTTCTCCCTTTGATAGTTTTCCTTTGCGAAACTATTTTTATCTTTTAACTTATTCTCTAAAAATAACTGTAAGTTGTTCAACTCAAGAGGAGACATATAAGATTTTAAATGAAAATGCGGATAGTTGGTTTGACTATGGTAGTTACCGTAAGAAAGAACACAGTCATAGTGATGTAGCGGATTGTAAGCTTCAAAATGATAATTTCTGTTATTGTCTAAATATCTTCCGATACTTAACTCTACGATAGCTTTTTTTACGGATTGTGAACCAAAATCCAAGGCAATAAGTAATGGGTTATGCTGTCTCTCAATTGAAAAAATCAATAATTCTAACAAGTCTATCTTTAAGCTTGTCGAGAAATCTGAATTTAGTATCTTTTTATTGCCAATCAATATAAAGAGATGCCTTACAACAAGCTCCATTTTATCCCTCTCATCGCTTGGAAGCAACTGGTATAAAGCATCTACAGACTGAACCTTACCCAGAATCGCTCCTTTAAAGAAAAAAGCTTTAGAAAAATAAAGGCTTAAACCATAAATAATCTCTTCCTTTGCTTTATTCGAAATAATATTTGCTTTTCGTAAAAGCCATATTGCCTCCGAAATGTTATCTGCTATTGGCCCTCCAAAACCAAGGATAAATTCCATTGAATGAATGGGCAAAATCGGATGAGAATGTAAAAAGATAAATAAGCTTTTTGATTCAAAACGATTAAATTCAATAGCATACCTACTAAGATAATGAAGCATGAGACGGTCAAGTCGCTTATAAAAAATATTATTGTTAATATAGTCAAATTTGAAATGACTTGGAAGGTCCTTTTCTTTTTGAAAATGGAAACGCTTTTGAGAAATCGTCAGCCATAGAGCCAATTGCTCTAGTTGATCTCTTGCAATTTCTGAACCAATAAACCTTTCAATCAAGCGATTCAACTGTTCAAAATCAAGGTCTTTAGTCATCTCATCTTGCTCTTGCTTAGTGAGCGTTAACTGAAATAGCTCATAGTAAAAATACCGCCACTGAAGCTCACTCCCTGTTTGTTTCCCCTGATAAATTGAAATATCAAACTCTTCAAGACAAGCGTTGATATGTGCTAGGTAACGATTGAAAGTGGGTTCACTTATTAGGAACTTTTGTGCCAAAAAGGTTACATTAAAGTCCTCGTTAGTAAAAAAGTACCTCAATAGTTTATATGGGATAGAATCTTTTAACAATACCATGATAATTTGTTGCCAAGTGAATTGATTATCATCAATGATTATCACACCTTCATTTTCAAAGCTAATGTAAAAGGATAGGTGCTCTAACCTAAATAAATTGTTTATATTATCTAAATATTTTAATAAGGTAACCTTTGATAACTTGCTTACCTCCAACAATTCTCTTTGAGGCACCTTCTCTGAACGTTTATAAAGATAAGATAGAATCTGATACTGAGCCTTTCTTTCCTTATCCATAAGCTGCTCTATTTTCATAGGGAAATCCTCTTTTCAAAAAGATTTACGGCAGCCTCATGCAAATGATAAGCTAACTCCCCTTCCCCTTTTAAAAAAATAAAATCTTGAAAAGCGAGATCAGAATCTTTCTGCTTTAACGTAATTGCCTGGGAGACATAATTAGCCAGCAATAAATTATTGCACTCTGATATCATTTGACAGCCTACAAGTTGACCATTTTCCTGCTTTGCAATCAATTTAATCCAAATCAGAGAACCGTCTTTACTTGATTCTGCTTTGTAGCAATAACTAATCAACGGATGATATAAGGAACCTTCCTCTTCAGTTAGACCAGCACTTGATTGGTAATAGTCAAAGTTAAAACTTCCTGATAGCTTGGTCATTTTAAGCCCAGCTAAGCTAATTCCTGCAAGATGATAGGCTAAATATTGCCCAGTTCTGATAGCATGACTAATTAAAGGGCTGTAATAAGGAAAATTAATCACCGAATGCTTCAATGCAATCAAATCGCCAATCGCATAAATATTAGGATCTGAGGTTCTCATAACAGAATCAACCTTAATCGTTCTATCCAAATGACAGTCAACGATATTTTCTAAGAGTAAACTATTAGGTCTGAAATTGACAGCCAGCACCACTATATCTCCTGTATAAGATTGCCCACAATCTGTAAAAATCGACAGACTTCCATCTTGGTTGTCCCTAATTTCCGTTACACGAGCATGAGTTACTAAGGAGATCCCTTTTTGAGCAATTTTCATACGGACAGGAGCAATCATATCAGTGTCAAACTGGTGAAAGTTGATATCATTTGCAGCCTCAACAAGAGTAACTTCCTTCCCTTTTTGAGCTAAACTATAAGCAAAATCTAATCCAATAACACCTGCTCCAACCACTAGGATTTTTTGACTTTCTTCAATTTTTGTTAGAGCTTCTCGACTATCACGATATGATTTTGTTGTTATAACACCATCTCTATCACTACCTTTAATAAAGTTTGACTTTGCCTCAGAGCCCATTGCACAAACTAATAATTGATAGGGTTCAAAAAGAAGAGCCTGGTCATCCTTTTTTAAAATAAGCTCTTTCTTCTCAGGATCAATCGTAACAACTTCAGCATACAATCGAACAATATTTTTTACTTTTGAAGGTGTTGAACCCTGCCACATAGCTTGAGACAAGTGGGTGATGTTCCCTCGAAGATAGTCATTCAATCCATTAGGAATATAATCAGATGATTGGTCTTTATCAATCAGGATTATTTGAGTATCTGGTAATAACTGTGCTAATTTTTCAGCACAAGCCAATCCTGAAAAAGAAGCCCCGATAATATGTATTTTGTTAGTCATAATGTCATTATATCAATTCTAATGTTTAATTCCACTTCAAGCAGTAAAAAGCCCAATCTTCTGATTGAGCTTTCTTTTATTATTTCATTATTTGAAACAATAAGACAGCTAAGCTAGCACCCACAATTGGGCCTATAATCGGAATCCAAGAGTATGACCAATCAGATTCTCCTTTATGTTTTATAGGTAAGATGGCGTGAATAATCCGCGGGCCTAAATCCCGTGCTGGGTTAATGGCATAACCAGTTGTCCCACCTAAGGACAAACCAATACCAATAATTAAAGTTCCTACACATAAGGTTCCTAAGCCAACTGGCATATGATATAAACCAAAAGACAAGATTCCTAACATTAATACAAATGTTCCAAAAATTTCACTCAAGAGATTAGAAAGTGTATCCTTGATAGCAGGACCAGTTGCAAATGTCCCCAAGATATCTGCTGGATTTTCTGCAACCTGATAATGTGGTCTGTATTGTAAAAAGACAAGGATTGAACCTAGCATAGCCCCTAGCATCTGCGCTACAATATACATCAAAGCGGTTCCCCAAGTAATAGTTTTATTGAGTGCGAAAGCTATGCTGACTGCAGGATTTAAATGGGCTGGTGCTAACTTCCCCGAAACAAATGCCGCAACTGCTACAGCTATTCCCCAACCCATTGCAATAACAATCCAGCCTGAATTGTTATTTTTTGTTTTAGGAAGAACTACCCCAGCGACTACTCCATTCCCTAATAAAATCAATAAAATTGTTCCCAAAAATTCCCCAAATACATCCATTAGTCCTGACTCCTATCTCTTTTTAATATCTCTAAATCATTATCTTTAATGGTTTGTCTTAGTTCTTTCTCATAAGTTTGTTTTTGTTCTTCACTCCACTTGAGATGCTTAGCCATCTCTAATAAGACGGGGTCAATTAATTCTTCCAAGTGATCTCTATTAAAAAGCATGTGATTTGTTCTTCTCAAGAAATAGTCGGTTGGTCTCAAGGTCATCTCATAATCCATTGCATAATGAAGAGACAATGTTTCAGCTAAGGTCAGGTCTTTAGCCGCCTTAATTTTACGAGTCAACGCAAACACTTTTGGAGCATTTGAACCATATAAGTTTGCTAAGTACCTTGCATCTTCCATTGATAGACCACTTAAGGTCCCCAATTGAGCATAGGTTTCTAATTCTGATTCAACTTTAGCAGGATTGATTTCTCCACCAGAGACAGGATAAGTTTTTGAATTGATTAATTTAAAGCTTTTACCAAAATCTTTGGTCAAAACGTCAATAATAGCTTTCAATGCCCCCTCTGCCATCTTACGGTAGTCAGTAATCTTACCACCAGCAAGGGTGAATAGACCATTTTCATCACGCTCCAAGCTAGAGCCACGAGAAACTGCTGAAGGGTCCAATTGTTTTTCAGAGGTGCTTGACTCAACAGAGCCAATTGCTTTTTCTAAAGTGCTACGGTCAACTTTTTTATCCACATAGTCTTGGAAGGTGGCGAGAAGGTGGTTAAAGCTGTCCTCAGTAAGTTTGCCACTATTTCCACCATTATAGTCTGATGCACTATTTCCTGACAATAAAGGACGTAGACCAGCCCAAGAACTTTCAATATCCATAATACTTAAATGGGCATCAGGAAAACGTCTGTTGATAATATCTAAGAGGTAATCAACATCTTCTTGTGTAACAGTAGGGTGTTCAAGATCTCCAGTGTAATCTGTATCTGTTGTTCCAAAATAGGTTTTTTCTTCACGTGGTAAGACAAACACCATACGGCCATCATTTAGGCCAGTATCAACATAAATAGGTTGGTCAACATTTAACTTGCGACGATCTACAACAAGGTGAACCCCCTTAGTAGGACGCATTTGTTTTATCTCTTTCCCTTTATTTGAAGAATTACGAACAGTATCACTCCAAGGTCCCGTCGTGTTAATGATAACCTTAGCCTTGATACGAATTTCTTCGTTGGTCAGTAAATCTCGAGCCACTAAGCCCGTCACTTTACCAGAATCGTCAAAAATGAAATCTTCTGCCTTTACATGACTGGCAATCAGGGCCCCATCTCGATTGGCTCTTTTAATATTTTCAATGACTAGCCGTGAATCATTATTCCTAAAATCGAGATAGACACCTCCACCTAGAAGATTTTCGGTTTGAAGATTGGGCTGTCTTTCTAGAACTTGCTCTTTTGTTAACACTTTATTAGCGGCAGCTGTATTCGTCACGCCAGCTAATAAATCATACAAGTCCATAGCTACTTTTAGCCTAAACATATTAAAGGTGCTACCTGGCTCATCATAAACTGGTAAGAGCATTGGATCTGGTTTAGGAATGTGCGGCGCAATTTGTTGAACAACAGCACGCTCTGTAACAGTATCAGCCACAACCTCTACATCAAATTGTTTCAAATAGCGTAGACCACCATGAACTAATTTAGTGGAGCGACTAGAGGTTCCTTGAGCAAAATCTTGCATTTCAATCAAACCTATATCTAGACCACTAGCAGCCGCTTGGAGGGCAACGCCGGCACCTGTAATTCCTCCTCCAATGACAAGTAAATCCAAATGCCGTTCTTGCATTTTTTGGATAGCTAATCGCCTTGTTTCACTTGAAAATTCCATTATTTCCTCCTTTATCAGTCTTCTTGATTGTCAGCAAAAATCTGAGTAGCTCTAACAGCTTTTTTCCAACCCTTATACAGTTTTTCTTTACGTGACTCATTCATACTTGCCTTAAATAATTGACCGGTTGCATTCAACTCTTTTAGCGAATCGAGATCTTCCCAATAGCCTACAGCTAAACCAGCGAGAAAAGCCGCACCTAAGGCAGTCGTTTCTAAATTTTTTGCACGCGCAATATCTTTCCCTAGAATATCAGCTTGGAACTGCATTAATAGATTATTCATAGCAGCTCCGCCATCAACCCGCAGTTGTTGGATATCAATTCCAGAATCAATTTGCATAGTATCAATAACATCTCTAACCTGATAGGCTATTGATTGTAAGGTTGCCTTTACAAAATCTTCTTTGGTAGAGCCTCTTGTCAAACCAAAAACAGATCCACGCGCATTGGAATTCCAATAAGGTGCCCCTAGACCGGTGAAGGCTGGAACTACATAGATTTCATCATCACTAGTTGAAGCCATTGCTAATTCTTCAGATTCAGGAGAAGTCTCAATCATTCTTAATCCATCACGTAACCATTGAATAGCACTTCCCGCAATAAAAATAGACCCTTCTAAAGCATAGTAGACCTTACCATTAATACCATATCCAATAGTGGTCAGAAGGTTATTTTCTGATAATTGCATATCTTCACCAGTGTTCATGATGATAAATGATCCCGTACCATAAGTATTTTTTACCATTCCCGGTTCAAATGCTAACTGTCCAAACAAGGCAGCTTGTTGGTCACCCGCCATACCGGAAATAGGAACTTCTCCTCCATAAAAATGAAAACCTGCTGTCTTACCATAAATTTCTGAATTGGACTTAACTTCAGGGAGAATGGCTTTGGGAATATCTAAGATAGATAGAATCTCCTCATCCCACTTTAACTCTTTAATATTGTACAGCATGGTTCTCGCTGCATTTGAATAATCCGTCACATGGGCTGCACCATCAGTCAGTTTCCAAACTAACCAAGTATCAATTGTTCCAAAAAGAAGCTCCCCTCGTTCTGCTCTTTCTTGGGCACCTGGAACATGGTCAAGAATCCATCTTATTTTCGTAGCAGAAAAATAGGCATCAATAACCAATCCTGTTTTTTCGTGAATCATATCAGTATAGCCATCCGCTTTCAATTGATCCGCGATAGGAGCAGTTTGACGTGACTGCCAGACAATAGCATTATAAATTGGCACACCGGTTTTTTTGTCCCAAATTACAGTAGTTTCCCTTTGATTTGTAATACCAATTGCTTCAATTTGACTTGGTTTAATACTAGATTCAATAAAAGCTCCAGCAATAACTGACTGAACTGAATTCCAAATCTGATTGGCGTTATGTTCTACCCAGCCTGCCTGAGGGAAAATCTGCGGAAACTCTTTTTGACTACTGGCAATCTTTTCACCTTTTTTGTTAAAGATAATTGCTCGGGAACTCGTTGTCCCTTGGTCAATAGCCATTATGTACTTTTCTTCTGGCATGTGTCTTCCTCCTTGAGTAAGCGTTTTCTTTTTTAATAATACTATTATAACCAATTTATTTTAAAGTGTATTATCATAAATTTCAATTACCCAAGAAATTTGTGATAAAAAATAAAAGCCGCAGAGAATTCTCTAACTTCCGGAGGTCAATAAACCTGTAAAAAGTTAAGTTTTTGGACATTTTATAAGCCTCAAGACTCATAATAACTTTTAGAAGCACTATAACATTGGCAGCCGTAGACATTTTCAGTGCCGAGTCCAACAAAAAAGATTGAAGAAAATAGTCTAAATTGGACTTTTTCTTCAATCTGGTTAGAAAATTCTCTAACTTTTATGATTCTGGATCGTCAAGGGAACGGCCGTGTAAGCCTTTTTCTCGTTGAATTTGTCTCAACTTTTCTGGGGTCACATCATTTCCCTCTTCATCAACCACTTTAATTCCCTCAATGTGATGACGGACTGAGCGACGATAACCTTCAATATACTCTTGTCGTAATTCAGCTTGTTCGACTTTTTCTGCTCCGGTCAAACCAACTGTTTTCTTTTTTCTTGCTAGTTCATTTATCCGTTCAATTTTTTTAGGATCCATCACTGACCTCTCTTTTCTTTCACTCTAAAAGTTTCTTATTTGGTATTTAGAAGATTAAATTGGGCAACAGTTTCTGCTTTCTCTACCAATTCAGTTAATAGGGCTAGACGGTTATTTCTGATTTCCCTATCTTCTGCCATAACCATTGTATGGTCAAAGAAAGCAGCAATTTTGTCGGTCAAGGCGAAAAGTTGTTCTAATTTATGAGCTGCATGACCTTCTAACTGCAAGTCTACTATTGCCTGATAAAGTTCTTTTTCTTCTTGGTTTTCAAATATATTTGGATTAATAGTCACTTCTGTATCAACCTTAGCTGCAAGGTTAAAGACCCGAGAGAGATTTTCGACAGCCACTTTATAGTGACTTGTTTTAGAAGCAGCTACTAGGGCCTGAGCCGTTGCTAACATTTCTGGAACTTGATAATGAGTGCTTGCCAAAACAGCCTCTCTAATGTCCTTAGGAATGCTACTTCCCATCATTTTTTCAATACGAGCAGCAATAAAAGTCATAACTTCTTCTTGATGGGTATAAGAGAAGTCTGCAAATGACAACTGGTAACAATTTGCAATTAATTGATCCATTGGGATATCCCAACCAAAGGCTTCAAAAATTCTAACAATGCCTTGAGTAGCACGACGAAGGGCGTATGGATCATTCGAACCACTAGGAATGAGACCGACTGAGAAGAAAGATAATAGGGTATCAAGTTTGTCAGCTAATGCTAGTATAGCACCAACTTTTGTTTCTGGTAATGTACCATCTGCTGAGCTGGGTAAATAGTGTTCTCTAATGGCTGTAGCAACCGACGGGTCTTCACCAGCTAAGAGGGCATATTTTTCCCCCATTACCCCTTGTAGCTCATCAAATTCACCAACCATACCCGTTAATAAATCAAACTTATAAATTTGACTAGCTCGTTCAACAGCTTTACTTTCCTCTGCGCTTAGATTTGCTTTTTCTGCTAAGTAGTTAGCAATAACGCCTGTTCTTTCCATATGCTGAGCTAATGAACCAATTTTTTCATGGAAAGTGACATCTTCTAATTTAGCAACAAGGTCTTCGATTTTTAGCTTTTGGTCCTCGCGCCAGAAAAATTCACCATCTTCCAAACGTGCAATCAAGACCTTCTCATTACCTTTAATAACATTCTCTATATATTGGGCATTCCCATTACGAACAGAGATAAAGTTTGGCAATAACTTGCCTGATTGGTCACGAACAACAAAATAACGCTGATGATTTTTCATTGAGGTTACCAATACTTCTTCTGGAACACTAAGGTATTTGGTATCAAAAGTACCAAGGAAAGCCGTTGGGTATTCAACTAAATTGAGTACCTCATTTAAAAGATCAGCATCAATATCAACCTGGATGTGATGCTCTTTTTCCAACTCTTTTATTTGATTAAGAATCATTTGTTGCCGTTCAAGAGGATCAACAATAACAGACTGAGTTCTTAAATCTGCTTCGTAAGATAAAGCATTTTGGATAGCAATTTCTTTTCCTAAGAAACGATGACCTCGTGAGTAACGGGCTGAGCTAATATCAAGGAAGGGCATCTCAAGTAAGTGATCGTCTAATAAAACAGTTAGGGTATGAACGGGACGGATATACTCAAAACTATTACTTGCCCAGTGCATCGAGACTGGAAAAGTAAGACTTGCTAGGAGATCAGGAATTCCCATAAGAACTTCTTGAGCGGCTTTGCCCTTCTCATTCTTAGTCACATATACATATTCTTCCCCTTTTATTTTGCGGAATTCAATATCATCAGTGGTTAAACCTTTTCCTCGCACAAAGCCTTGTGCTGCCTTGGTGAAATTTCCTTGAGCATCCAGAGCAATTTTTTTAGAAGGTCCTTTGAAATCTTCTACAAGGTCTTCTTGTTGGTCTGTCAAACCGTGTACCCGAACTGCTAATCGACGGGGTGTTGAAAAGGTTTGTATCCTCTCATAAGACAAACGGTTAGCTTCCAAAAAGGTTGCCATTTTTTGTCCTAATTGTTTTTCACTAGCTGTTACAACGTATGCTGGTAACTCTTCAAGTCCTAGTTCAACTAATAAGTTTTTTGTCATTATTCTGCCTCCTCTTTTAGTAATTCTGCGCGACGTGCATCGTCAAGGAGTGGGTAACCAAGTTTACGACGTTCTGCAACAAATGTTTTAGCGACCACACGTGCTAAGTTTCTAATACGAGCGATGTAGCCCGCCCGCTCGGTCACTGAAACTGCTCCTCTGGCATCAAGGAGATTAAAAGTATGAGAACATTTTAGGACATAATCATAAGCTGGGTGAACTAATCCTTCCTCTAATGCACGCGCAGCTTCTTTTTCAAATTTCTCAAAATTCTCAAGTAACATGTCTTGATCTGAAATTTCAAATGAATATTTGGAATGTTCATACTCTGGCTGCAAGAAAATCTCACCATATTTGACGCCTGGAGCCCATTCAATATCATAGACAGAATCAACTTCTTGGATATATGAAGCAAGGCGTTCCAAACCATAGGTAACCTCAGAGGTAACCGGACTCGTTGCAAGGCCACCGACTTGTTGAAAATAGGTAAATTGGGTAATTTCCATTCCGTCTAACCATACTTCCCAGCCTAGTCCAGCTGATCCCGTCGAAGGATTTTCCCAGTTATCTTCAACAAAACGAATATCATGTTCTAAGGGGTTAATTCCTAATTTCTCAAGCGACTCCAAGTAAAGTTCTTGAATATTAGTTGGAGACGGCTTCATAACAACTTGGAATTGGTGGTGTTGATAAAGACGATTCGGATTTTCACCATAACGGCCGTCAGCCGGTCGTCGAGATGGCTCAACATAGGCAGCATTCCAAGGCTCAGGACCAATTGCCCTTAAAAATGTGTAAGGGCTCATAGTGCCGGCACCTTTTTCATTATCATAAGCCTGCATTAACATGCAACCTTTATCATTCCAGTATTGTTGTAACGTTAAAATAATCTCCTGAAAAGTAAGTTTTCTAGACATGTGATTCCTCCATTATTAAAAATTGTGTCCTTGTAGATTGTGAACTATGTTCCCACAGATATAACCTTAAGTCAGTCAAATAATCCCTACAAGCAAGTAAAAGTCTAGACCAATTCTAAGAATAAAATTATAGCACCTAGACTGTGTATGAATTGTGGATACAAAAAGAACCACATTTAAACACCCTTATGTCAAAGACATAGGGGCGTCGAAACGCGGTTCCACCCTAATTTATTACTTCATTATTGATGACGATGAAGACCTTGCCCTTAGACATCAGTCTCTGAAAGTGCCAACTTACTAACAGTCTTGCCTAGCTTTCACTACCCTAGAACTCGCTTTGTTTCATGCTATTAAGCCTTCTTCCATAGCCCATATTCTACCACATCTCCAGGACTTTGTCCAGATTAACCGTTATAAAGTAAGGGCTAGACTATCTTTCTACCTTGCCATTTGGAATAATGACTTCTCTTATAAGGCGGTTTTCCTCATGGATTCTGATGCTAAGAGATAGAAGGTAGAAGGGGAATAAGATAGCTGCCGTAATTTTGGCATGACAAAGCAGAACTATCCCAATTAATTCTGGGCAGATATTGAGATAGTAGTTAGGGTGCTTTACATAACGGAAAAGCCAGTGATCCACATACTGATGATCTTGAGTTATCATCAATTTGACAGTCCAGATACCTTCAAGCAATTGAGTTACCTTATAAAGAACAACTAATGAGAAAACCATTAAAGATAGACCAAGTAAACTCCAGCCGTCAAATTCAGTCTTTCTCAAATAAGCTTCTAAGGAAGCAAAAGCATAAATCATAATATGAAGAAGGGTTAAGAATTGGGAATTTAACTTGCCAAATTCTCTACCTCCATTTGCTCGGATTGTTTTTTCATTAGCAATAGATAGTTTTAAGAAAACTAGGCGTATGATAAACATAGCCAGCATAAACATTAAAATCATTTTTAACCTCTTTATTTATTTATAATTTAAATATAAAAAAATTATATATAAATGATAAAAGCTTGTCAATATAAAAAAGCTCAGTTATAAACCAAGCTTTTTAATAAATTAGTAATCTTTGGTGTCTGGATCTGGCACTGGTGTTAATCCTTTAATGTTTTTAATTCTTTCAGCATCTTCTGCACTTAACTTAATATCAAAGAAATCTAAATTTGCTTTGATGCGATCTTCATGTACAGATTTTGGTAGTGGTAAAAAGCCATTGTAAACTGACCAAGCAAGTGCCATTTGAGCCACGGTTCTATTATATTTAGCAGCTAATTCTAACATGGTTTCATTTTCAAAAATATCTCCCTGTCCTAGTGGGCTCCATGCTTCGATAACAATATTATGCTTTTGACAATAGTCAATCACTTCCTTTTGATAGCAGCCAGGAGCTAAACGAATCTGATTAACAGCTGGTTTAATGTTAGCAGTTTTTGCCAAAGCCTCTAAATGGTGAACCATAAAGTTGCTGACACCAATTGTTTTAATCAACCCTTCTTCGACTGCCTCTTCCATATAGCGCCACGCTTGTGCATTAGCCTCTTCCCAACAATCACGCACGGCCTTAGGATTAGGCCAATGAATCAAGTAAAGATCCACATAATCTAAGCCTAAGCGTTTTAAGGACGCAGATAAAGCTTTCTTTGCCCCCTCATAGCTGTGAGCATCATTCCATAATTTAGTCGTTACAAATAACTCTTCTCTTGCAAGGCCTGAGTCTTTAATTGCGCGCCCAACACTCTCTTCATTTTTGTAAATAGCTGCTGTGTCAATATGACGATAACCTGCTTTAATAGCTGCTAAAGTTGATTGATAAGCTTCTTCTCCATCAGCTGCTTTAAATGTTCCAAATCCAACTGCTGGAATTACTAAACCATTGTTCATTGTTAAGTCTTTATGCATTGTCATATCTCCTTCTTTTACGGTAATTTTCTAACCTAAGGCTTAGGTTTTAATAGTTTTTCAGCAAGATATTGAATAACTTCTGGGTTAGTTGGTAAATCAGAATGTGTCGCATCATCTCCAGTCACGGTAACCTGAGTATAATGCTTTGCCACTTTTTGAAAGATAAACTTACCAGCTTCAACACTTTCGTAGGGCACAATCTTATCACCTTCAAAAGTATTTGTACCTGCCAAATTATAGACCAATAAATTTGACGTAATCACGTTTCGTTCATTAATCAAATCTTTCAACATTTGTGTTTTGTTAGAGAAGTTACTTTCTTCAAAATTGTAAGGTGTTCCAATAGTTAAGAGTTTTTCCATCTGGAACTGTTCTGATGAATAATATTTTTCAAGAAAAATTGTCCAATTCAAGCCACCATTTGAATGCCCAACTGCATTAAAGCGTTGAAATTTATATCGTAATTGCAAATTATGCATGGCCGTATCTAACCACTTAGCCTGTTGTTTGATATTATCATAGCCATCAAGATTATTTTCAAAACCAACAACTATAAAAGGATGTTCATCGTTACTACTAATACCACCTGAATAAGTTAATTGATTATCTTTTGAAACTTCAACTTTTAAAATACTGTGCTTACGATGCGTCTTGTTGAGCTCTGAAATCATGTCGTCAAACCGGTTATTTGTTGCACCAGACCCTGGAACAAAGACAGTTGGAACCATGCGAGAGCGATAAATAGCCTTTTGTTGACTAGTCGTTTTATTGATATATGTTTTGCCTAAAATAATCAAGATAAAATATATAACAATTGTAACAAAAAGAACTAAAAAATATCTTTTCTTAATCATATAAGGCCTCCTTGCGGAATACCCACTTAATAAAAGGGAGATAAATCAGTATGGATACCATAAGAATAAAAGTAACAACAATAAAATACCTCCAGTCGCCATTACTTGCTAAAAAAGCAAATATGAGGTTTGGGGTTCCTTCAGGCACAATAAATACAGCTGGATGTACCCACTTCAAAGCTAATACAATAGCTCCTATAAGCTCTGAGAAAATGGTGACGGTCAGCATTGGTAATAGTATTAGTGGCTCCAAAATGATAGGCAAACCCACTAAAAAGGCCAAGGGCTGGTCAAAAAGAACAGGTAAGAAACATAATATACTTAAATGAAAATGGTAAGGCTTGTTAAGTTTCTTACTTTCAATGAGAACAGCTAACAACAAGGGAAGAACCATTCCAAGGCCTCCAAACATAGCAAAGCTGTCACGCAAAGTATATAGGGAAAATAAATGTGGAATATTAGTAAGATGTCCCGATAAAGCTGCATTAACGTTCTCACTTGTCAAAACCAAATCATTAGCAGGCGTTTGTAAAACATAAGGCACTAGTAGACCTGCACCTTGCATAAGAACGGCAATACTAGACCAAAATACCACTGAAAACACGTGACTTGGTCCAGCTCCCAACAGAGAAAGACTAGCCATCTGTAAAAGAAGGTCCGGACTAGAACTCATATGTCTACCTAAATATTTACTCAAACTATAGGTCGAAAATATTGAAATAACAAAAATAACAACCCTTTGATTGAGAGAAAGCATCTTTAGCTTCCTAGCAATAAAAGCTAATCCAAAAGCTATAAGGCCTAATAACAGCCAAAAAGGAACCTGAGCATAGTAATTGTTAAAATTATTACTAGCAGTATAAAGAATCCAAGTTATCAGAAATAATACCCAAGGTAGCTTGGAAGTCTCTCTTCCTTCTTCAGGTATTAAAGATAAAACCATATTTGCAAGAAAATAAGCAACCATAATAATCATAAGTATTTTAGATAACTCAGTTGCTTGATCAGATACCCATATCAACCATTTTTCTGAATAAACTGCTGCATTACTTGTCTCAGCAATAAATGAATAAGGGGACAGGCAAAGGGACTGAATTAACTCCACCCAGGAATAGACGAGCGCTAAAGGCACAAGTTTTCGCAAATTTTCCCTTACAGTGGATATAAATAACTTAACTGTAAAATGAATCAGCACATCCACCCCCTTTCCTATTCAGGTAGCCATTTACTAGGTGATTAGTTTTCTTACTCTCTATTTTATCATAATCAGATATAATGACAGATAAAAAAGATTAAGAATTTTGACATCTTAATCTCTGATAACTTTTAAGCTTGGAATGCTTTCTTACCATCAAGATAAGTAGCATAGAGTTCAAGGCTCTGATCAAGCACAATAAAATCGGCAGCATAGCCTTCTTTGATTTGACCACAGAGGTGGTCAATCCCGACCGATGTGGCAGCAACTAAGGTGGCCATGCGGATCGCTTCTTGCGGACTAGCAATCCCCCAAGAAACAACATTTTTAATTGCATCTATAAGTTTCAAAATAGAGCCTGCCAAATTTCCACTTGATTTTAACCTTGCGGTACCATTTTCGACGATAACAGGAAACTCACCTAACATATAATCACCATCGGGAGAGCCACCTGCTCGCATACAATCTGTAATCATAGCGACATGGTCATGGCCTTTTTGTCTCATCAAAATCTCACATGCTACCGGCGAAACATGATGACCATCACAGATTAACTCTGCATAGGTATTTGGAATATTGTAAACAGCTCCGACCATTCCTGGTTCTCGATGCGTCAGCCCACGCATACCATTGTAGGCATGAACCCATACACTTGCTCCTGCGTCAACGATTTCTTTGGCTTCCTGATAGGTTCCATTAGAATGTCCAAGCGCCACTGTCACACCCTTTTTGGTAACAGTTGAAACAAAGTCTGCAACACCTGCACGTTCTGGTGCCAGGGCAATTTTTTTGATGAGTCCATTTGCTGCTTTTTGCCAAGCTTCAAACTCATCTAAGCGAGGATTTTTCATATAAATAGGATTTTGTGCCCCCTTATATTCTTCTGTAAAGTAGGGCCCTTCAAAATATATTCCTTGAATTTTAGCACCTGTAACCTTATCAGCAACAGCAGCAATTGTAGCGGAAACTTTTTCTAAATGCTCAAAAGTCGAGGTCAAAGTCGTTGGTAAAAATGAGGTTACTCCTGTAGATAAAAGACCCTCACTCATTTTATGAAGTCCTTCTGCTGAATTATCCATGACATCAGCTCCCGCAAAACCATGAATGTGAGTATCAACTAAGCCAGGTGCAATTTGATAGCCACTGTAATCGATAATATCAGCATCAGCGGGGGCTGAACTTACCCACTTGCCAAATTTACCATCATTTAATTCTAAGTAACCACTTTCTTTTACATGATCTGGGTAATAAAAGCAATCTGCTTTGATATAACGTGTCATCGTTTTCCTCCCTATGTCTACCTTTTATTATACGACTAATCTTTTTATTTGTAAATGGTATATACCATTCCTTTCCATTTTTAATGCTTAGAAATCTTTAATTTTTTCCCCATAAAGTGTATAATGGTTTTTGAAGCATTTTAAATGAGATAAAAGGAGAATAAATGAAGCAAGCAAAAACGGAGAGGCTTTTTCTAATTTTAAGTCTTTTAACCTTGATTATCGGAGCAACAATTTATATTGCTTTTGCTCATAATTATGGCAGTAAGCCTCTGAATAGTAGTAAGCAAAATACCGGAAAGGTTGTCAAAAAAGCTAATTATTTAAGCAAAGCTATAGAAGCAGTTAACTTAGCTGAATCTAGCCCCTCTATGGCAAATATTGAAACTGCCCAGAAGCTCGTCGATAAACTCAAAAAATCAGAGACCAAATCAGGTCTCCAGGAAAAATTGGACCGCTTAAAAAAAATAGTTTCTAGTGAAGAAAAGGCCTCCAAAGCGGTGGAAGAAGCTGAAAAAAATCCAACACTCGAGACCGTTGAAACTGCCCAAACAGCTATTAACCAGGTGAGCAATAAATCGAAAAAAGCTGAATTACAAAATCGACTTGACACTATCACTACTACCAATCAAATAAGAAGTGGGAGCGAGTCGACAATGACCCCTGGTGTTAGTCCAAGTAACCAGGAAACTAATTCAGCTTATCTGGGACAAAACCCGGCTGAAAGCTATGTTCCCCAAGCCCCCCTAAATGATCAAACAACATCTCCTCAAGCAAATACCTCTCCAAATCCAAATTCTGCTACAGCAACTGATAATAATAGCTCTAGCACGTCAACACATTAAACGAAAAAGAATTATTTCCTCACGGAGATAATTCTTTTTCGTTAGTTTTTAAGCTTTTTCAAACCCTAATAAGATACCTTCTTCTTCTGCATAGAAACTACAGAGGCCAGAGGTCGGATAAGTTATAATTGACGCGCCTGGATAAAGCGCTTGAACTTTTTCAGTAATTTGTTGACAAATTTTAGCATTATTACGTTGTGCAATAATAATTTTACCACCTTTATAGCCAGCTTTTTGTAATTCTTCAACTAAGGCAGAAACAGCTTTCTTTTGGCCTCTTGCTTTTTGCAGTAGTTCAAGTTTTCCGTCACTACTTGCGCAGCCAACCATTCGAATATTAAGAAGACCTACAACAGCTCCAACAAGCTTATTCAATCGACCATTTTTAACTAAATTATCAACTTTCGCTAAGGCAAATAGCAAGCCTGTTTGATTAGCGTAAGTTTTTATAGCTTCTACAACTTCTTCAAATGCTAATCCTTGGTTGATAAGACGTTCCAACTCTAAAACTATTAAATCCATTTCGCCACCGGCTGATAATGAATCAATAACATGGATATTAAGGCGAGGATTCTCCTCCAAAAGCATTTCTTTTGCTAAACGAGCACTGTTATGGCTACCAGATAAAGTTCCTGTAATGGTGATAACAATAAGGTTTTCAGCTCCATGGTAAGCTTGCAAAAAGGCATCTGGACTTGGACATGATGACGTTGTTGCTTGCGCAGATTGGTTCATCGCAGCCATCATATCATCAATATTTAACTCACTGTTATCTATAAAGACTTCTTTACCAACACAAAGTGTGAGGGGCACTCGTTCAAAAGCAATCGTTTCTGGATTTGTTTCCAAGGCTATTAAATCACATCCCGAGTCTACCACAATTTTCCACTTCTTCATTTGTCTCTCCTTCATTCTTTATTGCTTGTTGTTTATATTGACAAATATCATTAATTCCCATAAAATTATATCATCAAAAGCTTTTATGAAGCTATAAAAACGGCGTCGGATGTAACATTTGGAAGGAATTTGTGATGACTGATAAATTGATTTCGAAAAAGTCACTTCAAAATTTAACACAATTTAATAAGGAAAATCAAAATCTTTCTCGAGAATCAATGGAGATTGCTCTTTTAGATCTCTTAGAGAAAAAGCAGTTAAGCCATATCTCTATTTCTGAACTTGTTACCAAGGCAGGTGTTTCTCGAAATGCCTTTTATCGTAATTATAAATCAAAAGAAGAAATCCTGTTGTGTCGCTTAAATACTGTTATTCGAAGAATTTTCCAAGGTTTAAAACTATTTGATCTTAATACCCAAGCTAACCAGGCTTGGTATTATCTCTTTACTGAAGCCAAAAAGGAAGAAAAGTTACTCCGGCTCATGTTTAAGAATCAATTACAAACTTTAATTACACAAATTGTCACAAAACGTTTGAAAGCCTATCAGCGTTGGAAATTGCATAAACAATCCCATTATACCAGGCTCTTTTGGAGCAATGCCATCGTATCAGTTTTGGTCGATTGGATAAAGGATGGAATGACTACTCCAGCAGAAGAAATGGCATGCATTGGTTTGCCACTACTACCATACTAAAAAAACTCTTGACGACTCACTTGCTTTAGTAGAACTGAATAGCTACTAAATTCCTGAGCACCTTCAAGAGTTTTTACTATTTTGTTAAGGCAAGTGTACGAATGGCATGTGCAACCCCTGCCTGATCACAAGGTAAGGTGACACGATCAGCTAAAACCTTAATAGCTTCGCTAGCATTACCCATAGCAACCCCTAATCCTGCATAGGCTAACATCTCACTATCATTAGCAGCATCGCCAATGGCCATTACTTCTTCAGGTTTGATATTCAAATCTTCTGCTAATTCTTGTAAAGCGCGAGCCTTAGTGACACCTTTTGGCATAGCCTCAAGCAGGTAGGTTTGACTTCTAACTAAACTAAAATGTTCACTTAAGTCTGGGCGGAAAGCTTCTTCAAAACGATCAATAGCAGCTTCTTCACCCATGTACATTCCTTGTAAAATAAGCTCCCTTTTCCCTTTAAGGTCAGCCATAGTGATTGGTTTGACTTGTGTGAAAACTAAATCACCATCAGCTTGAACAAGATCAGGTACAAAGTCATTTAAGACATAATAGTCATTTTCAGCTGTTAAGGTCAGGTAAACATCTGGGTAATTTTCTACTTTCTTAAATAGCTCTTCAATTTCAGTTATCGTCAAACTGTGGGCATGCAACATACACCAATCCTTACTGGCGTGCAAACTACAGCCATTATTTAAAATAAGGAATTCGTCCTTAGTGAGGTTCAGTTCCTCAAAATAAGGCTGCGTACCTCTGCGGGGGCGACCAGTACAAAGAACAATTTTAATCCCTGCCTCGGTGGCTTCTTTTATAGCTTTAATATTTTCATCTGGAATCTTTTTCTGATGATTTAACAAGGTCCCGTCTAGATCAATAGCAATTAGTTTTATCATTTTAAATCCTCTCCTTTCACGCTACATTCCTATTATTAGTGTAGCATTTTTTTCAATAAAGGTGAATTTAAAGCCTTTATCTCACAAAAAGCACTCCTCTCATGAGAAGTGCCCTATCTGAAACCATCTTCTTATATTTTTTCTGTCCAAGGCCTTGCTGTTTTAGCTAACACGTCATTAAGTGCTTCAATATTCCTTACCCCTTCTTGCCTTAGCCATTGACGGGCTGCTGCTTCACCTTCCTTGATATAGACTGGAACAGCACCTGCCCAGGTGGCACGGCCACAAAGAACCCCATTAAATTGTGCTCCTGCTTGCGCCGCAAAGCTTAAGGTTTCTTGGAATAGCTGAGCTGATACTCCTGCACTAAGGTAGATGTAAGGCAAGTGACTGGCTGCTGCTTGCTCTTTAAAAACTTGCGCCGCTTCTGCTTGGCTATAAAGAATTGGTCCTTCTGTAAAGCCTTCAACATAAGCCATATTAAGAGGAACTTCCACTTTCAAAACATCAATCCCATACCGCTCAGCTGAGAAGACTTTCATGGCTTCATTAACTTTATGGGCTTTTACCTTGGCAAAGTCAATACTGCTATTATCACTCATTTTTTCATCATAGGTCAAAATTTCTAAGAAGAAGGGGAGGTCTTCTGCTTGACACTCTGAGCCGATGCGTTCAATGTAGGCTTTCTTTTGGCGGTTAACAGCCTCATTGCCATCAACATCATAATAGAGAAGAAACTTGATAGCATCTGCACCAGCTGCCTTAAGCCCCTTTACCGACCAGTCTTCTAAACAGTCTGGCAGGCGACTACTTGTTTTGGCATCATAGCCTGTTTTTTCGTAAGCCAGTAACAAGCCTGCTTTTTGATCTTTAACTGCAATGGCTGGCAAGCCATACTCTGGGTCTAGGAGAATTGAAGAAGCATAGGGGGTTAATTCTTCAGAAACCAAGCGCTTTAAGGTCACTATGTGATCAACTGTTGGCTCATTATCTTGATGGCTGGCCATCATTCGTTTTAGAGCACCGCGTTGATCAAAAGCCAATGCAGAAATTATCCCATCACGGCTTACTTTTTCCAAGTAGGCCTTTTTATTTGATGTCACTATCATTTTATACCTCTTCTACTATGATTTGATTAAAAATATCAGAATAATGTCTCATGTCAACATGTCCTGTCAATGCTTCTTGCGCATTTAGGACGCCTAGCGTGTTTGCTTTTTTTAATAAATTTATGGCATCGTCCTCTTCTGCTAAGGCCCACGCTATTCCCGCTACAGCCGCATCTCCAGAGCCCACCGGATTAATGACTGAAACTTTAGGAATAGTAACCCGATAAAATTTGTCATGATGTTTTGCAAATGCTCCTTGTCCCCCAAGTGATACAATGACCCATTCTATTCCCTTAAAAAGTTCATTTTTAAGGGCTTCTTTCAAAAAGGTGTCCCTGACTTCCATTTTTCTACCTAATAAAAGCGCTAGTTCTTCAATATTAGGTTTAATGACAGTTGGCTTTTCCGCCGATCTTAAAATAGCCTCTAAGGGAGCTCCAGAACAATCCAAAACAACTTTTTTCCGGAACGTATTTGCCATCGAAATAAGCCGATGGTAATAGGTCTTATCTAATCCTTGTGGCAACGAACCTGAGATGGTCATCACTTGACATTGAGGACAAATAATCTGCATATGATAGATGAAGCCATCTGCTTCATCTAGGTCAATATAAGGCCCTCTTTCAAGAATTTCTGTCTGTAGACCATCATGTAAAATAGCAATACAGTTACGGGTTTCATTCTTAATGTGGAAAAACCGGCTGTCTATGTTTTGTTTTTCAAGCTGTTCTAAAAGATACTGACCTTGCAGGCCCCCGATAAAACCTGTTGCAATAATCTCTTGTCCTGCCTCTGCTAAAACACGGCTGACATTTAAGCCTTTACCACCAGCTGTTTTTCGAGTAATACTAGCACGATTGATTGTGTCTAACTTAAAAGAGCTTGCTAGCGGATAAGAGATGTCTATCGAAGGATTCAGAGTTACCGTTAAAATCATTTTGCCTCCTAGTCGTGATAGTCGCCACGATTCCATTTTTCTAAAAATGCTGTAAAAAATTCTGGATCTTCTTGGTTAGTAGCAGGGTGCTCTAGACTGGCAATTTTAGCAATTAGTTTTTTATTCTCTTCTGTTTCTTTATATTCTGCATTGATGAAGGCATCAATAATGTCACACATCAACAACTCGCCAGTAATTTTACCTCCAAAACCGATAACATTGGCATTTAATTCTTCTTTTGCATAAAGAGCCGTTGTCATATCACGAACTAATGCAGATCGAACCCCAGCAACCTTATTAGCAGCATTGTTGATACCAACACCAGTACCACAAAGGCAAACACCTAAGTCCGCTTGTCCCTTAACCACTGCCTCACCGACCTTTTTACCAAAAATCGGATAATGTGTTCTCGTATGGTCATAAGTCCCCAAATCTAGAACCTCATGACCTTTTTGCTTCAAGAAATCTGCTACTGCTATCTTTTCATTTGTAACAATATGGTCACAGCCAATTGCGATTTTCATCTGTTCATTCTCCTTTTTAAGCCATTTTATTTAGCATATCAACACGAATTTGGTGACGTCCACCGTCATATTGAGCTGATACAAAAGCCTTGACAATATTCTCTGCCAGTTTTTGACCAACAATTTCAGAACCTATGGTGATGACCCGAGCATTATTATGTTGACGTGTCATGTAAGCAGACCTCTCATCTGATACTTCTGCAGCTATCATTCCTTTAATTTTAGTTGCAACCATGAAAGAGCCAGCTCCATAGGCATCAATCATGATACCTAGATTTTCCCTTGCTTCATTAACAGCCTTGACAACAGCTAGAGTATTATCAACAAAGTCTTTATCTAATTCTGAAACATCTTTAATGTCGTAACCTTCTTTGATTAAAAATGCCTTAATATGGTTTTTCAGCGTATGTCCTTGTGCATCCGCACCTATTATAATCGTCATCTTCTCTCCTTATCTAATGAATGTGTAAAATCTATGTTCTTATTTAAGAAACTTTATGACAGTTTAATGAGTAACACCAATAGTTTTCCTATTGGTGTTATGATTTAACTGTCAATCTCTAATCTTTAGCCAACTTGTAGGCTTCATTGCGTTTTTTCATCTCTTTTGCATACCAAGCAAAGAGTCCAAGGTAAATCCCTAGAAAGATCACTAAGGTCATGAGAGCAGAGATCTGCCCTGTAGTCGCACGACCAATAACATAACCAAAGATTTTCTCCATAGGACCTTCAAGCGTTGAATGGGTGATTAATGATTCTGCTGGTGCGCCTTTAGGGAATGCACCTACTTTTTTAGCCAGTTCAGTAGCAAATGGTGCAATCATTGTTCCAGATAATAAAAATAAAGGTAGTAGAAGAGAACCAAAAAGAATCATCCTAATCAATCTTCCCCGTGTCACAACAAGAAGCGCTGGTGTCACTCCCATAGCAATAATGCCTGCAAGTGGTAAAATACCATTTCCAACTTTTGATAGTAATAAGGCCTCAACTAACATGATAGGTGCTAAAATATTGGCACAAGCCCAAATTTCTGCACGTCCCGCAATAAAGGGCCAATCTAAACCGATATTGAAGCGACGGCCTCCCATTTTTGCATTAGCAAAGTTGGTAATACCTTGGGAAAGAGGCTCTACTGCCGCTATAAACCAAGAACCAATCAGTGAGAAAAGTTCTAAACAAGCTCCTGCTGTAAAACCTAACTCAAACCAATGTTTGACCGAAAGAATTTTGAAATGAGGATCCCCCATGATACCAATCACAAATCCAAGAATCATCCCGATAAAAAATTTAGACCCCCAGAATCCAATTTTCTTGTTTAATTTTGCAGCATCAAAATCGTACTGGTCTAATCCAGGGAACACCTTATCAAATATTTTGTCTAATACCATAATAATGGGATTCATCATATAATTCATATGGGTAGACGTCATGGGAGAGTTGGGACCCGTTGCTAACAAATCATCAAATGTAGGCTTCATTAAATCAGAATTGATAATTTTTAATACGCCAACTAAGACAACCGCAAGAGTCGCTATAAGAACTGATAGCAGAAGCGGAAGATGGTTCTTCGTAGCATACCACATTATTAACAAACCAGTGATAGAGAGATGCCAGATATCAAAGATATCTACATCTAGAGTATCTGTTTTATTCATTACTATCATAAGGATATTAACAATTAACATGATTAGGAGGAAATACAGTGTATATGGAGAACCCCATGTTATCGTCGCTAATGGAGCCCAGCCGACATCAATGATATTTAAACTAATACCTGTATTTTTCACAAAAGCCTGTAAAGATTCTGAGAAGGCTCCTGTTAAAATACCAATAATAGCACCAATACCTGTTAAAGCAATAGCTAGTTTAATCCCGCCTTCCAAGGCCTTAGTGAATTTCACACCAAAGGCCATGGCAAGACCCGTCATAACAGCTAACATGACAACTCCAGACCCCAGCTTAATAAGGGGAGTAAAAATATGATTAATGACCTCTAAGAATGGTTGCATATCATCTTCTCCTTACTTAGTTTAATCCCTTATCTTTGATGACCTGTTCCAATTTCACAAAGACCGGCTCACTCATGGCAGGAATCCGATAGAGAATGGGACCAGCTTCAACAGTTGGTATCGGCATATCAAATCCCAAGTCTGTTTTTGCAATTGGTGTAAAAATATCATATTTTGAAACCATTTCTTCAGTGATATCTTTGACCATGACAGCATCACAGTGAACACTATAGCCTCTTTCTGCCATTTGCGCTTCAATAGCCTCTTTGATTTGATGGCTTGAGTTAACCCCTGCACCACAAGCAGCTAAAATTTTAATCATTTGTAAGTACTCCTTCTTTTACTAAATAGTTTTTGATAACTTTAGGGTTATTTCCACATTGGTCTAATTTCTCCATATTGCCTTTTTCGATAAAAAAGCTAATTAAATGTGACAAAATTTTAGTTTGCCCATCATTTTTTGAATTAATAATAAAGAAGAAATGACGGACCAAACAGTCCTCACTAGGGTCAATCATGTGTTTAAAGACAAGAGGACTCTCATTTTTGACATAGACTACCTTATTCTTTAAGCAATATTTTGTTTCAGTATGAGGTATGGCAGCATAAAGGACATCACTACCGTCTCTATAGTCTATTTTTAAGCCAGTCGGAAACTCTTTCTCTCTACTTTTTAATGCCTCTTTATAATCACTCGTGACATAATGTAATTTCTCAAGGTGTGAAGCTACCACATCAAATAATTGAGCTTGAGATCTTACATTGGTAAGAACAATGTCTGCAGACATCTGATACCACCTTTCTAGAATTTCTCACTATTTCGCTACCAATTTTATCGAAAATAGTTTAGTAACCGTTTACACAAATCATTATAATATAGCAACAAACAAAAATCAACATATTTTTGTTTGTTTTTGTTTTATTGTTGTTTGATTTTGTTAATTATTGTAAAACCAACAGCTTTATGCTATGATTAGAAAAAGAAATGCAGGGAAAAGGAGACCAGTGTGTTAAAAAAAGAAAGACTCCTAAACATTATGGATATGGTAAACACCAAAGGGATTATTACCGTCAATGAAATCATTGAAAGTCTAAAAATTTCTGACATGACTGCTCGTCGTGATTTAGATGAATTAGAAAATTCCGGTAAATTAGTCCGTATCCACGGAGGGGCACAAAGCATTGCCTATCCAAGAAAAGGCGAAAAGTCTAATGCTGAAAAATTATCCGTACAAATAAAAGAAAAAAAAGAGATTGCAAAAACTGCTAGCAGATTGGTCAAAGATGGCGAGACTATCTTTATCGGCCCAGGTACAACACTTGAATTTTTCGCTGAGCAATTAGTTCAAAAGCAACTCCGCATTATCACTAATAGTCTTCCTGTTTTTACCATCTTAAAAAATAGCCCTAAGATTGATTTAATTCTTATTGGGGGTGAATATAGAGAAATTACAGGAGCTTTTGTTGGTTCACTAACTAATCAGAGTATTTCATCTCTCAAATTTTCTAAAACCTTTATTAGTTGTAATGGTATTTATGGCAATGACATTGCAACCTATAACGAAGCTGAAGGAGAAATTCAAAAATTAGCACTAGATAATTCCTTTGACAAATTTGTTTTAGTCGATAGTCAGAAATTTAACACCTATGACTTCTCCGTTTTTTACCAATTAGATCAGATTAACCACCTGATAACAGATGCTACTATTTCTAAAGAGACCCTGGCAAACTATCAAACATTTACCGACATTATCATTGCACAAAAATAAGGACTTCGACATCTGAAGTCCTTTTCTAGTTTCTAGGGTGATCGTTGACTATGCCTTATCAATCGTAAATGGGGTTCCTTTTAAAGCACGCTTAAGTGACAGAAGAAAGGGAGTTCCTGTAATGACAGCCTTTCCTTCTGCCAGGCTAATATTAACATCGTGAACCCCTCGCACCGATTCTAGTTTTTCAGTCACAGTTTTCACACACCCCTCACACTTCATACCAGTTAGTTTATAAGTTTTTTCCATCAGTTTCTCCTTTATCGTTTATAGTTTAATGCTTTTCAATCGCAGAGCGTTTAGAACAACAGAAATCGAACTTAAACTCATAGCCATAGCAGCAAACATAGGATTAAGCAGCGGCCCACCAAATAAATGGAGGGCTCCCATAGCAATTGGGATCATCAAAATATTGTAAATAAAAGCCCAAAATAAATTTTCTTTAACAATTCGAATGGTTTGATGACTTAAAGCTATAGCTTTAATCAAATCGGTCAGTTGCGCGTGCATTAAAATAATATCTGCCGATTCAATAGCAATATCTGTCCCTGAACCAATAGCAATTCCCAAGTCAGCTACTGCTAAGGCTGGAGCATCATTTATACCATCTCCGACCATAGCCACTAATTCTTTATTAGCCTGTAAAGATTGAATAATAGCTGCTTTTTGAGTGGGTAAAACCTCACTATAAACCTGATCGATACCTACTTTTTGGGCAATTGCCTCAGCCGTCGCCTTTTGGTCTCCTGTCAATAAAGCTAATCTAATTCCTGCTGCTTTTAGAGCACTCATAGTGACTTGACTGTCTGCCTTTATCTGATCTTCAATTAAGATTAGAGCTTTCAGATGATAATCTTTTGCCACATAAACAAGGGTTGCTTGACTTGGTAAGGCCTTAAGCTTTTCCTCTATCGACTGATCAAAGGTAACACCATTTTCAGTCATTAACCTTCTATTACCAACCTGTAGGGAATGATTCTTAATCTCTCCTTTAAGACCCTGACCAGAAATCACTTTAAAGTCTTGGACCGGTAATAAAGCTAGTTTTTCTGCAGCTGCTTTTGCTAAAATAGCCCGACCTAAAGGATGTTCAGACCAGGACTCCAATGAAGCAACTTCTTGCAAGATAGTCTTTTCTGTTTGGTCTAAGCTTACTATTCGACTGACTTGTGGTTGTCCCTGAGTGATGGTGCCTGTTTTGTCAAATACCAAGGTTTTTATTTGAGCTAAGTTCTCTAAGTGTGCTCCCTCTTTAAAGAAAATCCCATTCTCGGCTGCGCGACCAGAACCCACCATGATAGCTGTTGGTGTTGCTAGTCCCAAAGCACATGGACAGGCTATAATCAATACAGCTATGGCAGTTGTCAAAGAGAAACTGATGTCTTCTTTCATGATAAAGGCCCAAAATAGACCCGTTAATATGGCTAAAAGGATAACAATAGGTACAAAGACACCTGATACCTGATCGGCAATTTTGGCAATTGGTGCCTTGCTCCCCTGTGCAGTTTCAACTAGACTAATAATTTGCGCTAAAAAGCTTTCGTCCTCTCGCTTTGCAACTTCTACAATCAGATTTCCCTGTCCATTGATGGTTCCGGTGTAGACTAGACTATCCTTTTGTTTGACCTTTGCAATACTCTCCCCTGTCAACATAGCCTCATCAACATAGGATTGGCCTGAAATGACACGTCCATCAACAGGAATTTTTTCACCTGGTTTAATCATGACACGATCACCGAGTTTCACTTGTGCAAGGGGAACTAATTCTTGCTTTTCACCCTTGACTAACCGCACCTCATTTGGTTTTAAAGAGAGCAGTTTCTGAATAGCTTGAGACGTCCTACTTTTAGATTTATTTTCAAAAAAGTTACCTAAGGTAATCAAGGTCAAAATAACAAGCACGGATTCAAAGTAAAGACTATGGCGGTAGTGTACTTCCCCTCTAAAAATTTGAAAAGTCGCAAATAAGCTATAACCAAAAGCAAAACTGGTTGCTAAGGCAACTAAGGTATCCATGTTTGGATGGCCTTTAAATAAGGAGGTAAAACCATTTTTATAGTAGTCTCTAGATAGGTAAAGGACTGGTAAGGTAAAAAGTAATTGCAGCAGGGCAAAATTTTCAGGTTGCCAGTTTGGATTAAAGATATGAGGAAGCCAGGCTCCTAACATTGAACCCATTGCGAGATAAAGGACGGGCAGTGTTAGGAGAGCTGACCATAAAAAACGCTTCCAAAGATGATTACTTTGTCTTTCTTGTCTTTGACTAAGACTTTCATTTTGGTTAGCTTGATATAGGCTGGCCTGATAGCCTACATTAGCTATTGCCTGGGTAATATCCTCCGCTTTCATAGCTTGGTCTTGATAGGTAATGGTCAACTTTTCTGTTGCTAAATTGACTGTTGCTTTTTCAGTGGCTGGTAATTTTTGAACAGCCTTCTCAACTGTTAGCGCACAAGAGGCACAAGTCATTCCATCAATAAGATAAACTTCTTCTTTTATCATCTAATCACCTACTTTCTGGTGGCATTTACATTGACCAAGGGGACAATTACAGGGAATAGCATCAACAAGTTTCCCTGCTTTTTCTTCTAAAAGTGTTTTAAAGGCTTGCAAAACTTCCTCAGTCATGGGCATGTCGGCAAGTAACTCTAATAATAAATCTGGGTGTTCTTTTTGACAAATTCTGCTAAAATCATCTGCTAGCATTTTCTTTTGGTAAGTCATTTGCTGAATATTTGCTTGATAAATAAATGCACGGCCCTCTCTTTGTGCTTTAACCAAACCTTTGTCAATTAATCTTCCTAGGAGTGTCTTGATTGTTGACTGAGACCAATGACTATTATCTTTAAGAATAGCTATAATCTCTGAACTCTTTATAGCCTTATTAGCCCAAATAATACGCATAACTTGCCATTCAGCAGCTGAAATTTTAAGCATCTTGATCTCCTTTGTTTTAGCCCGAATTTTGTTTACATCTGTAAATATATTATAAACCTTATGTTTACACTTGTAAACATATAATAGCAAGTTTTTCCAAAACAAAAAAAGAACCTCATTTTGAAGTGACCCCAAAAAGTTAGATTTTTTGTCTAACTTTTGGGGTGCAGTTCATTTGAAGTTCCTTTTCTTTCCTCTAATCCTTAGTTTTAGCATCTAAATCTCTGAGGAGTTGATCAATTTTATTACCATAAGCAATGGAATTATCTTTTTCAAAAATGAGATCTGGAATTTTATACATAGTTAAGTTACGCCCTAACTCACGTTTAATAGTTCCAGTGGCTTTTTCAAGTCCAATTTGAGCTTTTTGGTTATCGGAAGCTAAATCACTCATTACAGTATAGTAGACTTTTGCTGCCGATAAATCGCCAAGCATTTGTACTTCTGTAATCGTCACTCCCTCTACTCGAGGATCTCGAACTTTTTTCTGTAAAATCTCGTTAACTTCACGTTTAATTTCCATGCCTACACGGTCAATACGATGATTTGCCATAAACTATCCTTTCTAAGAGTTAAGGGAAATAGTATATTATTTCCCTTAACTCTAGTAATCAAGACATTCATCATTCTTAAGTTCTTTTATTTTCTAACAATTTCTTCCATAATATATGCTTCAAGGGTGTCATCAACTTGGAGATCATTATAATTTTCAATCATTAAACCACCTTCTTGAGCATTGCCAACTTCTTTAACATCATCTTTATAATGTTTCAAGCTAGCAATTTTACCATCGAAGACAACCACGCTATCACGGATAACACGAACACTAGAGTCACGTGTTATTTTACCATTAGTAACCATGAACCCACCAATTGTTCCAACTTTAGATACCTTAAAGGTTTCACGAACAATAGCTTCTCCAAGAATTTTTTCTTTGAAGACTGGATCCAATTTACCTTTCATAGCTTCTTCTACTTCTTCAATAACTTTGTAGATAATACTATGAAGACGAATTTCAACTTCATCAGATTCCGCTTGTTGACGTGCTTGTGGAGTAGGGCGAACATTAAAACCAATAATAACAGCGTTTGAAGCTTCAGCTAAAGTGACGTCTGATTCATTAATTGCACCAACAGCTGAGTGAACAACGTTAACACGAACACCTTCAACCTCAATTTTGAGGAGTGATGATGCCAAGGCTTCTACTGAACCTTGCACATCAGCCTTAATAATGACGTTAACTGTTTTAATTTCACCTGCTTTAAGGGTATCAAACAAATTGTCAAGACTGACACGTTGCGTATTTTGGCGCTGTTTAAGAAGAGCACGTTTAGCACGTTCTTCACCTGCTGCCCGAGCTGCTTTTTCATCTTCATAGACAGCAAAGTGATCCCCAGCCATAGGTGTTTCGTTTAAACCTGTAATAGAAACTGGCGTTGATGGTAAGGCTGATTTTACACGCCGTCCCAGATCATTTGCCATAGCGCGGACACGACCAAAAGTATTACCGATGACGATTGGGTCTTGAACGTGTAGTGTCCCTTGTTGTACAAGAAGGGTTGCTACAGCACCTTTTCCTTTATCAAGTCTTGCTTCAATAACGGTACCAATAGCTCTTACTGTTGGATCTGCCTTTAGCTCTTCTACTTCAGCAACTAAAAGAATGGTTTCTAATAAAACATCAATATTCTTATTGAATTTAGCTGAAATCTCAACAAATTCACAGTCACCACCCCAAGCTGTGGAAATAATACCATATTCAGCCAGCTCAGCAATCACGCGCTCTGGGTTAGCACCTGGTTTATCAATTTTGTTGATAGCAACAATAATCGGAACTTGTGCAGCTTTAGAGTGGTTAATCGCTTCAACTGTCTGTGGCATAACGCCATCATCTGCAGCAACAATTAAGATAGTGATATCAGTAACTGATGCCCCACGTGCACGCATACTGGTAAAGGCAGCATGCCCTGGTGTATCCAAGAAGGTAATTTTCTTACCAGCTTCTTCGATTTGATAAGCTCCTATATGTTGGGTAATGCCTCCTGCTTCCCCAGTAGCTACTCTTGAATTACGCAAGGTGTCCAATAAGGTTGTTTTACCATGGTCGACGTGACCCATAATGGTTACAACTGGTGCACGTTCAACAAGGTTCTCAGGATTAAGGTAAGACTCGTCCTCAAAGAAACGTTCAATATCAGCATCATCAATTTCTACTTTTGCTTTTGCCTCAATACCATAATCAACCATCAATAATTCAATGGTATCTCCATCCAATGATTGATTTTGTGTTGCCATTACACCCATCATAAATAGTTTTTTAACAATTTCTGCTGGTTCACGTTTGATGCGTTTTGCTATGTCGGCAACTGTCATACCTTCGGTATATTCAAACTCTTTTGGTAATTCATGGAATTTACGCTCAGTTACTGGTTTTGGAGCGACATTATTATTCCTATTATTTTTGCCTTTTTTAGGTTTTTTGTTCCAGTTACTATTTCTTTGATTTCTCACTTGGTTCTGATTATTCCAACTCTTCTTATTTTGTTTTGGTCCCTTATCATGACCTTGATTAGCGTCACTGACTTTCTCAAGACGACCCTTTTTACGGCGTTTATCAACAGGCTTAGGAGCAACTGTGATCTCAGGTCTTACTGGCTCAACTGTTTCTACCTTAGCTTGCTCAGCTGCTTTTTTTGCAAGGGCTTCAGCTTCTTTTTCAGCTGCACGACGCGCTTCTTCTTGCGCAATTCGAGCTTGCCGTTTGGCTTCTTCTTGGGCACGAAATTGATTCTCACGCTGTTTAGTATATTCGGCATTTTGCTCTGCCTTCAGAGCAGCTGCACGCGCTTTAAAATCAATTTTAGGGGCTGGCGCCTGTTGCTGAATCCGATTTTGTTGCTGCCTGCTATCTTTCAAACGATCATTGGAGCGATTGGCTGCTGTTGTCGGACGGTTATTGTCACGGTTGCCAAATTGACGGTTATCTTGTTGATTTCCAGCTTGATTTGGTTTACCTTCAAATCGACGATCTCTGTTCTGGTGTTGACCTTTATTAGCAAACCGGTCATTTTGTTGTCCATTATTACGATGGTTAGAACGACGATCATTAGAACGATTTTGTTTTCCTTCATGTTGACGCGCAGCTTGTTCTTTTGCCCTAGCTTCACGCTCAGCCTTAAAGTTACGGCTTTTCGGCCTTACATGAGCAGGATTAACCGAGCCGCCTGATTGGGCTTCTTGGCTCTTAGAGGTCCTAGCGACGGCTTTCTCTTCAGCTTTTTGTGCTTGATCCGGCCTTGTGTCTGTTTTCACTTCTTCTTTAGTTACTGATTTTGTAACTGTTTGGGACCTTCCTGCAAAACTTGAAGCAATTTTACTTGCTGTTGATTCATCAACGCTAGAAGCATGGCTTTTGACATCTAAGCCAAGTTCCTTTGCTTTTTCAACAACTTCTTTACTTGTTTTACCAATCTCTTTGGCAATTTCATGTAATCTTTTCTTTGACAATTTGTGTCCTCCTATTCGTCTATTCCATAAGAGTCCTCATTTTCTTTGAAAATCCAGCATCCGCTATGGCAACCACTTTTCGCGCTTTACCAAGAGCAGAACTTAATTCCAGTGCATTCAACACTGTGGAGACTTCTACATTATAATACTTACTTTTATCTGTAATCTTTTTACTTACATTTGGTCCTGCATCGTTTGCGAGAAAAACAAGCTGAACGCTTTGGTTTTGAATCGCTTTAACAACCAATTCTTCGCCAGAAATAACTTTTCCAGCTCGTTGTGCTAGACCAATGAGATTAGCCAATCTTTCTAAATTATTCAAGGCCTAACTCTCTTCTTTTAACTTTGTGGTCCACATAAGCTATCAGTTCATCATAAAAACTTTCAGGAATATCAATGGCAAAACTACGATTAAAAACACGTTTCTTTTTGGCCATGATTGCTTCTTGATTATCAAGTTTGATATAAGCTCCGCGACCATTTTTCTTGCCTGTTGGATCAATAAAAAGGTCACCTTCCTTGGTCTTTACAATGCGAAGCAAATCTCTTTTATCGATAATTTCACCTGAAACTATTGACTTACGTAAAGGTATTTTTTTTACTTTAGGCATAAAACACCTCTTTTCTTATTCTTCCTCAGTTACTGGTAAACCTTGGTCGACTTCTTCTGAAGTATTTACCTCTTCTTGCTCAGCTTCTAATGCTTCATAGTCACTAGCTGATTTAATATCAATGCGATAACCTGTTAGATGCGCTGCCAAACGAACATTTTGACCACGACGTCCAATTGCAAGAGATAATTTACTGTCAGGTACAACAACTGTTGCACGTTTGGTATCTGTATCATCAAAAAGAACCATGTCAACTTCAGCCGGAGCAATTGCATTATAGATGAATTCCGCTGGATCATCTACCCATTGAATCACATCAATGTTTTCTTCCACTGGAATTTCAATTCCTGTCTTAGCATCATAACGTTTTGGATGAAACTTGCTAATAACTTTTTTGATATTACTTCCACCACGACCTACAATGGTTCCGATTGCATCTACGTTTGGATTGTGGCTTCGTACAGCTACCTTAGTCCGATCACCAGCTTCACGTGAGACACTCATGATTTCAACAGTGCCATCAAATACTTCTGGAATTTCTTGTTCCATGATGCGTTTGATAAATTCTGGGTGGCTCCTACTTACAAAAACATTAACACCTTTCGGATTGTTTTCAACTTTATAGACATAGACTTCAATACGGTCATGTGATTTAAAGGTTTCTCCTGGAATTTGATCTTGGTGTGACAGCTGTGCTTCAAGCGACCCTAAATTCACATAAATGAAACGTTGATCAAAACGTTCAACTGTCCCTGTCATGATCTCACCTTCATGCTCTTTATATTCATTATAGGTAACTTCTCGCATCTGACGGCGCATTTTTTCCATAATCGTTTGTTTAGCAGATTGTGCCGCAACACGGCCAAATTCAGCTACTGATTCTTCAAAACGAATTTTATCTCCCAATTCATATGCAGAACTGATAGCTAAGGCATCACTTAAACTAATTTCTAAACGACTATCAAAAACCTCTTCGACAACTTCACGGACTGAAAACACCTGAAAATCGCCTGTTTTTTCATTAAACTCAATCACACAAGACTCTGATTGGCCATAACGCCTCTTATAAGCAGATTTTAAAGATTCCGTAACGGCTTCAATAATATCTTCCTTGTTGATGTGTTTTTCTTCTTCCAAAATACGGAAGGCTTCTAGCATTTCTTTGCTCATAATCTGTGATGCTCCGCAATTCCTTGCAAAAGCAAAATTCCTTTCTTACTTTTAAAATCAGTTAGAGTTTAACTGCTAAACGTGCTTTAGCGACGGTCTGATATGGGATAGCTACTACTTTATGACGAGTCTTATCTAAATAGTCAATCATTAAGGTTTCCCCATCAAAAGATATTAAATCCCCTTGAAAAACCTTAACCTTATCAATAGCCTTATAGAGGCTGACATTCACATAGGAGCCAACAGCTTTTTCGATAGCTTCCTTGGTTTTAAGTGGTCTCTCCAATCCCGGACTAGATACCTCTAACATATACTGGTCTGGAAATGGATCTGGAGAAATTTGGTCTAAGAGTGGACTAATAATCTCGGTCAACTCAGTAGTATCTTCAACTGTAATACCACCTTCTCTGTCAACTAGAATACTTAAAAGATAGTCACTTCCCATTTTTTCATACTCCACATCAACAAGTTCAAATGGTGGCCTGATGACTGGGGATACTGTTTCCATCACAGTATCAATAATATGTTGATTAGCGATAACAATGCCCTCCTTTACTATAATGGCATAAAGGAAAATTCCTTTATAGGACAAAATGTCAATACAAAAGTGGCGAGATATTTCTCACCACCTTTCTATATTCGTTACCTCTATTATACCACAATCCTTAGACATGGCAAGCCTAAAGCCTAAACTTTCTCAAAAGGCGGCTCAAAGGAGAGGAGGGGATTCGAACCCCCGAGCCCCGTTAAGGACTACACGCTTTCCAAGCGTGCGCACTCGGCCACTATGCGACCTCTCCATAAAAGAAGTTGTTATCAACTTCCAAAATATATCAAAATTGAGCTTCCACTCGGTATATCACTTGGCCTTTTTGAGCAAATTTAGCCTCATACTCAGTCATGACATTTCCTTCATAATTACTAGCATGTAAATCTAACCAAACCTGGTTTAGAGTCATCCCATATTGAGAAAAACTAGCTAAGCTATATTCAAACAAGCCACGATTATCTGTTTTAAAATGAAGTTGTCCGTGAGGAGGAAGAATTGCTTGATAAGTCTTAAGGAAATCCTTATAAGTGAGACGACGTTTCTCATGTCTGGATTTTGGCCAAGGATCTGAAAAGTTAAGATAGAGTAGACTAATCTCTCCATCGGTAAAGTAGTTCGTCAAACTAGAACCATCTACTCGCAATAAACGTACATTTGGGAGATCTGCCTCTAATACTTTATCTAAAGCATAGCTTAAAACCGACAATTGGATATCAATTCCAATATAGTTGATATCTGGATTTTGTTTAGCCATACCAGTGATAAAGCCACCTTTTCCTGATCCAACTTCAATATGGATAGGGTTGGTGTTGCCAAATACTTCTTGCCACCGACCTTTAGCATCTTCAGGTTCTAATATAACATATTGGGGGTGATTTTCCAAGTGCTCCTCAGCACCTTTTCGTTTTCGAACTCGCATTATAACTTTCTAAAACTTTCTTTAAATTTACGGAGGGCGTAAATTTCTTGATTCACATGTTCCATATCACGTTTGTCAAAGCATCTTAAAATCTGAGTCAAATAAGAAAGTTGACCATACCAGAAGATTTTGCTCATCACTTTTTCGTTATTTTTATAGCCGTAATAAGATAACCATTCTGACCACCGTGATCTTGGAATATAATGACTCAGTAAATAAGCCACATCATACATCCGATCTGTCAAACGCACTGAATCCCAATCACACAAGTAAATCATACCACTTGTTGTGATGACCCAGTTGCTGTGCTTGATATCACCATGGACAATAGTAGCTATATCAGCTCTAAATTCTGGTAAACTTCTTTTAAGTTCTTTGACTACACCTTGCAAGTAAGAATTTTGTTGAATTTGCAAGGGAGCATTTCGCTCAAAATCAGCTACTAAATCATAGGGATTTTCAATTTTGTAGTTAAGCTGTAAGAGTTGATTGACCAGTTGTTTTGACTTATGTAACCTCAATAAGATATGAATAATCTGCTTACTATTCATATCTTGGCGCGAAAGGATACGGCCATCTAGCCATTCTTGCGCACTCATCATATCCCCATTTCCCATGCGTTTTGCCCAAAGTAATTGTGGTGCAATTTGTTCTTTAGATAAAGCCGGTAAAATGGGAGTTGTGTTCAACTTAATAAAAACACTATCACCATTGGGGTAGGTTCCTTTATAAGCTTTCCCACTTTTTCCACGTAAGGGCGTCAAAGTTAAATCATCTTCCGTTATTGTCATACTATCGCCCTCCTTTTCTATTTCAAATCAGTTATCCCTATTTTACTTGTTTTGGATAACTTAGTCAATTATGTTCTTCATCTTATAAGGGAGATAAACAAAACTTAAAAAGAGCATTATAATAGTTACTCCTCCTAAAATGATTAGTTCATGACAAAAAATAGCTTGGAACAGAAAGGCCAAAACTGATAGGTATCTTAAAAAGAGTAATAAATTCTTTTTTTTCAAATGCTTGGTCTTAGGATAAAGCTGAGCCATAAAATAGTAATTATAATGATGATATAAGGCCAGTACCTGGAAAAATAATAGGTAGTTCCATACAAGAGCTAGAGTCAAAGCGAGATAAGGATTTTTTATTAAACTTAGACTCAGACAGCTTAAAACAGTTAGTCTAAAAAAGAGACCTAAATAATCTGAACTTCTCAAAAAAGCTCTAGCATAGAGGTGTAACCAGAGATTGTTACTCTTCTTAGGAAAGATAGCCAGCAAGAAATTGAGGTATCTTCTATTTTTAAACTTACTAGAAAGTCCTTTGACACTTGTGAAAAGAGCATAAAATTTTAAGACGCCTTGCTGACGTTCTAATTCATAAGCAATAGCTTTGTCCCAATCCAAATGTCCTTCCGCCAACAATGTGTCAACCTTATATTTTTGGATAATCCACTTCAGGCTGACAAATAAAGCTAAAACACCTAAGAAGGTCACTATTCCAAATCCCAACTTAAGAAATAAAGGGTATAAGAGCAGTAAAAGAAGACCACCTAATCCCGACCAGATATAAAAGGAACGTCTTCCACTTTCTTTAAGATGCTTGATGACATATCTTTCTTGACAAAGCAAAAAATGCTGATCTGCCGGTTCAAGATAGGTAGCTGGCTTTCCTAAACCTAGTAGAAAGAGAAATAAAACCATTATGACCAGTATGATTGGAAAACGATTCTCAGGAAGATGATTGAGTAATTGGCTATATTGATAAAGAAGATAACCTAACAGAAAAACTAAAACTAGAACAAAGTGATCATTTAAAACATAGGGGAGGTACTTACGGTGCAAGGCTAGAAAAGTCAACCGACGTTGTTTAAATAGTTGTCTCATCTTTATACCTCTGTTGTTAACGCTAGATAGATATCATTCAAGCTGGCTTTTGGATTTCCAAAAGTTGCTCGTAAATCAGATAGGGTCCCTTGAGCTCTTATCTCTCCCTGATGTAGAATTACAAAAGCATCACACATTTTTTCTGCTGAATCAAGGACATGAGTACTCATTAAAATGGACTTCCCTTTTTCTTTCTCAACTTCTAAATAAGCAATTAAATCCGAGATAGCTAAAGGATCAAGGCCCAAGAAGGGTTCATCTAGAATGAAGAGACTAGGATCAATAATAAAAGCACAAATAATCATCACCTTTTGTTTCATTCCTTTTGAGAACTGGCTTGGATACCAATCTAAACGATCTAACAAACGATAGGTCTTGAGTAAAGGCTGTGCACGTTCAAGAGCTTCTGACACCTCTATATCATAAGCCATAGCTATGGTTTCAATATGTTCTGCTAAAGTCAATTCTTCATATAAACTTGGTGTTTCTGGAATAAATCCAATTTTCTTACGATAAGCAGCCGGATCTTCTTCCAAACTTACCCCATCAATTTTTATTGAGCCCTTATAAGGTCGTAAGAGTCCGATAATTTCATTAATAGTAGTCGATTTTCCAGCACCATTTAAGCCAATTAAACCTACCAACTGCCCATTATCAACTGAGAAAGTGATATCTTTTAGAACAGGAATATTAATATATCCCCCTGTTAAATTTTCAATTTTTAGCATGTTAACTCTTTCTAAATAATAGCTTTTAATGACTCCTATTATAACAAATTATAGGGAGGAAAGTGAAGCAAATCAAGTAAATGCTTATATAGAACCATCATAAATCTAATACCAACCAGTATCATGGCTAGTATCTTCCTAAAAAATAAAGATTCTGACAATTTTGAAGTTTATCATATTTTATAAGAATCCATATCTGATTATTCTCCCCTTCTTATTTTGATTGAAGTACTTTTAAAAAAAGGGTAAAATGTAATGAGGAGGATTAACAATGTTTAAATGGTTCAAAGTTTCAATTATTTGTTTACTTGCTTTTTGGACTGGACTTATAGGTAAGTCATGTAAAACGGTTCAGTAAGTTTTCATTTAAAGTATTTATCCCCAAAACCAAAGGTAGATTAGAGATAGTTACAGAATATAAAGAAGGGTCGTAATCATATGGATGATTGTATTTTTTGTAAAATAATAAATGGAGATATTCCCTCGTCAAAAGTTTATGAAGATGACGATGTATTAGCCTTTTTAGATATTTCACAAACCACCCCTGGGCATACCCTCCTCATTCCTAAAGAACATGTACGCAATATCCTTAACATGAGCGCGGAAACTGCCAGCAAAACCTTCGCTCGTTTACCAAAACTTGCAAGAGCTGTTCAAAAAGCCACCAATGCTACCGCAATGAATATTGTTAATAACAATGAGGAATTAGCAGGACAAACGGTTTTTCATGCACACATTCATTTAGTCCCCCGTTACAGCAAAAATGATGGTATTTCTATTAAATACACTGTGCACGATCCTGACTTCGAACACTTAGCACAGCTTGCTGATAACATAAAGAAGGAGGTTAGCGAATGAAAATCAAAGCCTTTCTGATTGGAGGATTAGCTTCCTATCTTGCTTTTATAGCCTATCAGAATAAAGATAAAATTATCTCTAACTTAAGTGAAGCAAAAGAGACCAAAGACCAGATTCAGTTAGATTTAAATAAAATCAAAGCAAACCTGGCCCTTATTCAATCTGAGGTTGAAAAAATTCAAACAATTAGTGACGATTTGGCTTATAAGTTAAGAGTCTTTAACAAAGAGACGCAACCCAAAATCAATCAAATCAAAGAACGTATGGAAAAATATCAATAACTTCTAACATCGTTACTAAAAAAGCAAGACCACTTTGACAAGTATGTGTGATACCCTATTGTAGGAATAACATTGAAAAATGCTTCAAAAAATTCTGAAGTATTCTATTAAAACATAAGTAGCCAGCGCCCAAAGTCGCTGGCTTTCACTTTGTTCAAGCCTTATTGCTTTTGACTCGTCACCGGCCTCTTAAAGAGGCATTTGTATTACTTACTATTATCCCTAAAGGGATTCTCATATTCTTTAACACTCAGTTTATCTAGTGCTATGTCATGTTTTTTTATTGTGGCTTCATTAAGGCCAACTGGACTTATGTAATAGCCTTCAGCCCAAAAATGTCGATTACCAAATTTGTATTTCAGATTGGCGTGTTTGTCGAACATCATAAGTGCACTCTTACCTTTTAAATAGCCCATAAAACTTGAAACACTTATTCTGGGGGAATGCTTCCTAACATGTGTACGTGATCTGGCATCAGATGTCCTTCTATTATTTCCACTCCTTTATATTTACAGCTACATAATCTTTGAAAAATTTCTCCCAAACTGCCTCGATAGTGATTATAGATTACTTTTCGTCTATACTTAGGGGTGAACACAATGTGATATTTACACATCCACTTTGTGTGTGATAAACTATGTGCCTTTTGCGCCATATTTTTACTCCTTTCGCTTTACAATTGGCCTGAACACCTATATTGTAGCCCGTTTGGAGTTTTTTTGTAGTATAACTTTCGACGCGCACCCGCATAGCGGGTGGTTGTTTGTTTCGCACCTACGGAGCGAAACGGACTGAAAGTCACATAATACAAAAAAACACGGTCAAAACCGTGTTTTAAATACCTATCTGTACTTTTCTAAAATCACACTGAGACGAGAGCCTACCAATAGTAGGGCTTGCCTTTTTTATTGTGTGGGCGTGTTACTAGCTCCCCCACTCGGTGCAGGAGAAACTGGGCTTACTGGTACAGTAGTTGTCCCTGTATTAGCAGAAGAACCACCTGAATATGTAGCTCCCCCTGTTACTGAGCTATCTGTAGAACCCGGAACGGTTGAAGGAATGCTTTCTGAAGGAACACCCGTATTAAAATGATTTGGCGTTGAATAGTAAGAACTATTATTATCTACTTGGCCTGAATATTGACTATCAGACTGTGTATTCATTCCAGAGCTAACTTCTGTTTTAAGTTTGGAACTTCCTTCAAGTCCATATAACTCTTCGTAAGTCACCGCGCTAGTTTTTAGTTCCGTAATCTCACTTAAGCCTAATTGACGACGAATCCGATTTTGAATACCCAATAAGTGGTCTGCCTTAACAATTTGATAAGAACCGCCATCTGCTAATGTGGCATCCTCACCTTTCAACTGATAGGAATTGATTTCTTTTAGGGCATCGGCATAGCCAAGTAAAGACGGAATTGTTTGTGATGAAATTTCGATGTTAGTTTGCATGTTATTGCTAACCGCGTGTAAAATTTTTCGGTAAGAACTGATGCTATTTAAGGCTAGAATCTTCTTAATAACCTTTTGAATAACCAATCGTTGACGTTTTTGTCGGCCGTAATCCCCTTCAGGATCATCATAACGCATCCGAGCATAGACAAGGGCTTGTTCCCCATTTACCTTATGCGTTCCTGGCTGAACTTTTGCCTGATATTCCGGTTCATTCTCAGAAATTGAAATCGGAAAATCAAATTCATTTGTAACCGTAATACCACCGACAGCGTCAACCAAATCAATAAGCCCTTGCATGTTTATTTGAACATATTTATCAATCTTAATGTTCAATAAATCTTGAACTGTCATGATAGCCATCTCTGCTCCTCCAGAAGCGTAGGCGGCATTTAGTTTGGCCTCAGCACCATTCATATCATTTGAGTTTGGACCAGATAGTTTTATTAAAATATCTCTCTCCAAACTGGTCATAGTTGTTTTTTTAGTTTCAGGATTTATAGTCACCAAAATCATTGAGTCACTATTACCAGACCACTTAGACTTGCGTTCAGATGACCCAGTGTCAACCCCCATTAATAAAATAGAAAAAGGTTTGGTCTGCTTGATAACGTCATTTTTCTTGTCAGAGGTATTGAAATCTTTAAAGGTTTTTGCCAATTCACCGGTAGAAAAATTATAAGCACTAGTTGCATAAACACCTATTGCTATAAGGGTCGTAAAGATGATTGCTAACATCATCAAAAATATTTTTTTTCCAATTTTCATTTATTTTTTAATCTTCCAGAATTTTTCCCATAAAGTAGGTATCCAGAAATTCTCCATCTTTCGTTTTAACAGCTAATTTTCTTTTCCCTTCAATCCTAAAACCAAACTTTTCATAAACATGGATGGCCTTTTGATTTCGAACTTGAACCTGGAGTTCAAGTTTTTTAAGCAATCCCATTTCTCTTATCCAGTTTAGAGCAAGTTCTATTAGATCTTGCCCCAAACCATAACCTTGATAGGCTTCACTGACAACAACAAACAGTTCACCAAGATGAGCTCTTTCCTTTAGCTTACTATTAGAAATATTCAAGAGACCTACAAGTTCTTGATCAACTTTTAGGACCAGACACAATTCTAGTGCACTCTCCGTTTGACTCGCCAAAAGAAATTGTAATTGCTCTAGGGAGACCTTTTTAAAGACTTCTACGTCTGAAATAAAGGACGTTTCTTGAGCGACCTGATCCAGTAAATTAATAATAGCTTCAGCGTCCTCAGCTCTAGCTTCTTCAATGAGCACATTACCATTAGCCATTTTGCAATTCCTCAAGAAGTTGTTGAGACCGTCGTCCTTGCGCATGAAGCTTCAACTGGCGGCCACTGGCAATTTTTTCAATGGTAATGACTAAATAATCTTCAAAGTCAGCTAAGTTTAACAGGTCCCCCCATTCAATAACTGTCACGCCATTACCATAAACAAAATCATCTAAATCAATAGAATCAGGATCGTCACCGATCCGGTAGACATCTAAATGAAAAAGAGGTAACCGACCTTCATATTCTCGGACTATAGTATAAGTAGGGCTTTTAATCATTTGGGCAACGCCTAGGCCTTGGGCAATTCCCTTGGTCAAAGTCGTTTTGCCAGCACCCAAGTCCCCTGATAAAATTAACAAATCATTTTCTTCTAGTTTTTGGCCAAGTGCACGACCAAAAGTAATGAGCTCAGCTTCATCTTTACTATAAAACATAAAGTCATTATATCAGAAAAGCATTTTACTTCCAAGTCCCATCCTATCTATTCTATTCGAAAATAAAAAGCAGTCGCAGTTGCAACTACCCTCTTTAAAGAATCGCTAAGATAACAAAGTTAAGTATAAATAGGAAGCTGGCTCCCCATAAGATTGGGTGAACCTCGCTAGCTTTACCTTTAGTCACTTTGACTAAACAGTAGAAGATAAATGCACCAGCTATCCCATAGGAAATGGAATAACATAAAGCCATAAAAAAGGCGGCAAAAAAAGCAGGTAAAGCATCTTCAAAATTGCTCCAATCAACATCTAAAAATGATGAAACCATCATAACCCCAACAATAATGAGAGCTGGAGCAGTTGCCGCAGCAGGAACAATGCCAATTAATGGCAACAAAAGAATCGATAAAAGGAAACATGTTGCTGTAGAAACAGCCGTCAAACCGGTTCTCCCTCCTTCTGCAATACCTGCTGCAGACTCTACATAAGTTGTTGTATTGGATGTTCCAAATAAAGCACCAATTGATGTTCCAATAGCGTCAGCAAATAAGGCACGATCCATCTTAGATGAAAAACCAGTACTATTTTCTAGAGCTGCTTCATCTTCTGCCGAAAAAATCCCTGTACGACGTCCCGTACCAATAAAGGTTCCAATCGTATCAAAGGTATCTGATAAGGAGAATGCAAAAATTGTCATAAGAACAAGTGGTAAACGGTTAGCATCCTTAAATAAGCTTACCATTCCCCCAAATGCTGCTAAGAAGGTGGTTCCTAACTCATTAAAGGCTTGTCCAAGAGGGTTTGCGCCAAAAGTGATCCTTGATAAATCAACAACACCTAAAGGAATTCCTATCAATGTCGTTGCAATAATGCCCAGCAAAATAGCCCCACGAACATTCTTAATCACCAGAACAGTCATTAAAAATAAGCCAAAGATAGCTAAAAGAACACTTGGTTCTGTAAAGGTAGAGATAAGAGGAACCACACCACCATTCGCATTTACAGACAAGATACCTTGTGCAAATGTTTTAGCACTTGTTTTAGCAGGTTCTACCCCGTTAACAGCAACAATATTTTGAGCAGACAAGGAAAAATTAATGATATTAGCATTTTTAAATCCTAGATAGGCCACAAAGACTCCTATTCCTCCACCAATAGCGTGCTGTAAGCTGAGCGGAATAGCTTTGATAATACCCTTACGCACTTTAGTTACTGTAATGAAAATGTTAAATAAACCACAGATAAACACCATTGCTAAAGCCTCTTGCCAAGAAAAGCCAAGCCCAAAAACAACAGTATAAGTAAAAAAAGCATTTAAGCCCATACCAGGCGCCAAAGCATACGGTACGTTCGCAAACAAGCCCATAATTAAAGTAGAAGTTACTGCTGCAAGAATTGTCGCAAGAAAAACAGCTTTGCTTGGCATACCCGCTGCCCCTAAAATACTAGGGTTGACAAACAAGATATAAGACATTGCAAAAAAAGTTGTTATCCCTGCAATAATCTCAGTAGAAACGCTTGTTGCATTCTCTTTTAATTTAAAAAATGGATCCATGATCGGATTCTCCTTATTTTTCCAAGTGAGATAAAAAAACCAAAAAAGGCTGCATCATCAGTGACTGCCTTATTTAATTGATTCTTTTTCTTTTAAAATGATAAGATAATGGTAACATGGATTTCTTTAAAACTCAAACATTTTATTAAAAAAATAGTTAAAGGTTCGTTTTTTATAAAATAAATAGAGATTCTCAACTTTCCCATTACACTATGGTTTTTTTGCTTTTTTTGATATACTTTTAGCATGACTAAAAAAATAATTGCCCTTGATTTAGATGGAACCTTACTCCATCATGATAATACTATTTCAGACTATACAAAAAAAGTCCTTCAAAAAGTAGAAAAAAAAGGTCACCAAGTTGTCATCTCTACTGGACGTCCTTATCGAATGGCCTTAGACTATTACCTTCAATTACAGCTCCAAACCCCTATGATTACATTCAATGGATCACTAACCCATATACCTGAACAAAAATGGAAATATGAACACAATGTTACTCTGGATCGAAAATACCTCCTTGATATCTTAAAACTCCAGACTGATTTTCAAATGGACTTTATTGCTAGTGAATACCGTAAAAACTTCTATATTACCTTGAATAATAGGGACAAGATTGATCCTCAATTATTTGGAGTAGAGGCAATTACCGATGACATGCAGCTTATTAAAAACAAGATTACACGGAATCCAAATGCACTGTTAATGCAGACACATCATCAAGATAAGAATGCTTTAGCTAAAAATATGCGAGCCTTTTTCAAAGATGAAATTGAAATTAACACTTGGGGTGGTCCCTTGAATATTCTTGAAATTTCCCCTAAAAATATTAACAAGGCATATGCTCTCAAATACCTTCTTAATCTCTTTAATAAGGAAAGAAAAGACTTAATTGCTTTTGGAGATGAACAAAACGATACGCAGATGCTTGCTTACGCAGGCAAGGGCTATGCTATGAAAAATGCTAACGATCTACTACTTCCTTATGCCGATGAACAAATAAAATGGTCTAATGAGGAAGATGGTGTTGCAAAACAATTAGAAGCGCTTTTCTTATAATAAAAAACGAAACCACTTTTTATCAGAAAGGTGGGTTTTTTCTTGGTATTTTCTCAGTTATTGTCCCTTGTTTTCATATTTCCACATCGCTTCCAAAGCTTTTCTTTTAACTATCATCTCCTTGAGCTTAAGATACTAGCAATGCTTCAAAGAAGGCTATTCTATCCTATTATTTACCTTATTTTTCCTATATTTATAATTAATTTGGAAAAAGTATTGCTTTTTCATTGAAAACGTTTTAAAATAGAGACGTTCTTGAATTTCGTTTAAAGGGAAAAGAATTGCCAAATACCCCACAAGAGGGCCGTTGGAAGGAGATTATTCTTTTTCATTTCAGCGAAAAAATTTTTAAAAGGAGGAAGAACAAGAATGGGTATCGGTATTATTATTGCCAGCCACGGTAAATTTGCTGAAGGTATTCATCAATCTGGTTCTATGATTTTTGGCGAACAAGAGAAAGTTCAAGTTGTTACTTTCATGCCAAATGAAGGACCTGATGATCTATATGCACACTTCAACAATGCTATCGCTCAATTTGATACTGATGATGAAGTCCTTGTACTAGCTGACCTTTGGAGTGGATCTCCATTTAACCAAGCTAGTCGCGTTATGGGAGAAAATCCTGAACGTAAAATGGCTATCATCACAGGTCTTAACTTGCCAATGCTTATTCAAGCCTATACTGAGCGTATGATGGACGCTAATGCAGGTGTTGAACAAGTTGCCGCTAATATTATTAAAGAGTCTAAAGAAGGAGTTAAAGCTCTACCAGAAGAACTCAATCCAGTTGAGCTTGTTGCTAGTCCAGCAGCTGCTCCAGTTATGAAAGGTTCAATTCCAGAAGGTACTGTCATCGGAGATGGTAAACTTAAAATTAACCTTGCTCGTATCGATACTCGCTTATTACATGGTCAAGTTGCGACAGCTTGGACTCCAGCTTCTAAGGCAAATCGTATCATTGTTGCATCAGATACTGTTGCTAAAGACGAACTTCGTAAACAATTAATTAAACAAGCTGCACCAGGTGGCATCAAGGCGAATGTTGTTCCTATTAAAAAATTAACAGAAGTTGCAAAAGACCCACGCTTTGGTAATACCCAAGCTTTAATCCTATTCGAAACTGTTCAAGACGCACTACGTGCCGTTGAAGGTGGCGTAGAGATTAAAGAATTGAACGTTGGTTCAATGGCTCATTCAACAGGTAAGACAATGGTTAACAACGTTCTTTCAATGGATAAAGATGATGTTGCTGCTTTTGAAAAACTTCAAGAATTAGGCGTACAGTTTGATGTCCGTAAAGTTCCAAATGATTCTAAAAAGAATCTATTTGAACTTATTAAAAAAGCAAATGTTAAATAACATCGTTTAGGATAATCACGTCTAACCTAACTAATATTACTATATTGAATTGATGGATTCTGTCTTTTACTTTAATTTAATATTAAGACAGTCTCTCTATTTACACTTCGAAAGGATAAGAAAATGTCAGATATTTCAATTATTTCTGCTATCTTGGTCGTTGTGGTTGCCTTCTTCGCAGGTATGGAAGGTATCCTTGACCAATTTCAATTCCATCAACCACTTGTCGCTTGTACACTTATTGGTCTCGTTACTGGTAACTTAGAGGCAGGCGTTATGCTTGGTGGATCATTACAAATGATTGCTCTTGGTTGGGCAAACATTGGTGCCGCAGTTGCTCCGGATGCTGCACTTGCGTCTGTAGCTGCTGCTATTATCATGGTTAAGGGTGGTAATTTCACCACTCAAGGTATCGCAGTTGCAACCGCAACAGCTATTCCTTTAGCCGTTGCAGGTTTATTCCTTACTATGATTGTTCGTACGCTTTCAGTGGCGCTTGTTCACACAGCAGATAATGCCGCTAAAGATGGTAACATTGCTGCTGTAGAACGTGCTCACTTTATCGCCTTATTAATGCAAGGTCTTCGTATTGCTATTCCTGCAGCACTTCTTATCGCTATTCCTGCACATGCCGTAAAAGATGCCCTTAATTTGATGCCAGATTGGTTAAATGGTGGTATGGCTGTTGGTGGTGGTATGGTTGTTGCCGTAGGTTATGCTATGGTTATCAACATGATGGCTACCCGTGAAGTATGGCCATTCTTCGCTCTTGGTTTCGCTTTTGCCGCTATTAGCAATTTAACTCTTATCGCTCTTGGTACTATCGGTGTTGCCATGGCCTTCATCTACCTAAACCTTTCAAAACAAGGTGGTAACGGCGGGTCAGGTAACGGTGGATCAAATGATCCAATCGGCGATATCCTTGAAGACTACTAGAAAGGGGCCAACAATGACTGAACAAATTAAATTATCAAAATCCGATCGTCAGAAAGTTTGGTGGCGTTCACAATTCTTGCAAGGTTCTTGGAACTACGAACGGATGCAAAACTTAGGCTGGGCTTATGCCTTAATCCCTGCTATTAAAAAATTATACACAACAAAAGAAGACCAATCAGCTGCTCTTGCACGACACTTGGAATTCTTTAACACCCACCCATATGTTGCAGCTCCAATCATGGGGGTTACACTTGCTCTTGAAGAAGAAAAAGCAAATGGTACTGATATTGATGATGCTGCTATTCAAGGGGTTAAAATTGGTATGATGGGGCCTTTGGCTGGTATCGGTGATCCAGTCTTCTGGTTTACAGTTCGCCCAATTTTAGGTGCACTCGGTGCTTCTCTTGCATCATCTGGTAATATTGTTGGACCTCTATTGTTCTTCTTTGGATGGAATATCATTCGTATGGCTTTCTTATGGTACACTCAAGAATTTGGCTATAAAGCTGGTTCTGAAATTACCAAAGACATGTCAGGTGGGATTCTTCAGGACATCACAAAAGGCGCTTCAATCCTAGGGATGTTTATTCTTGCAGTATTGGTTGAACGTTGGGTTTCCATTAAATTCACAGTTGCATTGCCATCAAAACTTCTATCAAAAGGTGCCTACGTTGAATTCCCTAAAGGCAATATTAACGGAGCAGAACTAAAAGGAATCCTTGGCCAAGCAATCAATGGGATGAGCCTTGATAAATATCAAGCACAATCGCTTCAAGGTCAGCTTGATTCATTAATTCCTGGTTTAATGGGCCTTGTTCTTACCTTCCTATGTATGTGGTTACTGAAGAAAAAAGTTTCACCAATCACAATCATCATTGCTTTGTTTGTTGTTGGTATCCTTGCTCGTTTACTAGGTATCATGTAATAACGACAAAACCTGGGATTTTTATCTCAGGTTTTTATCTTTACTATTAATATATGCTATAATAACTATAGTTTTTTGGAAGGGGATAGATCAATGGCTAAATCCATGAATAGTTCAGTCGTCTTACAGACTAAAGCTGTCTCATACCTCGGTATGGGAGGCAAAGTTGGCAAAATTTTAATTGGTGATAAGGCTTTTGAATTTTATAATGATAAAAATGTAGAAGACTATATTCAAATTCCTTGGACCTCCATAAATCAAATTGGAGCTAATGTTTCAGGAAAAAAAGTTAGTCGCCACTTTGAGATTTTCACGGACAAAGGTAAGTTTTTGTTTGCTTCTAAAGATTCAGGAAAAATTTTAAAAGCTGCTAGAGAGAAAATCGGAAATGAAAAGGTTGTTCGATTACCAACACTCCTTCAAACGATTATCACTAGATGGTTTAGACGAAAAAAATAAACTGACTTGTTTCAGTTTATTTTTAATTATCAAAAGGAAATTTACAATCAATCCATCGCAAGAATTGATTCACTTTTAAGCATTTAAAAAGGTAAATCCGACTCTTCTCAATGAAAAAAGCAAAAATATAAATAAGAACACTTGCCCCTAATATTAAAAAGGGATAAATAAAGATAGGTGCGTTAATAAATGGCTCTGCAAAATCACGAATGACAAACTTTACTAGTAAAGGGTGCAAATGCGCTAGGTAAACACCCAGAGTAGTTGGAGCTACTAATACGATAAAAGTATGAAGTTTATGCCTCTCAGATATAGACATCTTTGCGAAAATTATAAATAAACAAATAGCTCCTAAACTTAGACTTGGAGATACATACCAGTACCAAATATCCCCAACAATAAACTTCATAACATAAGTAACCACCATTGATATGGCATAAATAAGTAGCAATTTATGAATACTAAATCGTTTGAGGTCTAAACGACGTAAGTAGGCACCTACGATATAAAGAATAACCAACCAGGTCATCTCAAAGCCCTTACTTAATGAAAACTCAGCAACACGATTATTCATCATAGCAGGTAAAATAGAAAATACTACAGCAATCAAAACGACCAGGTTTCTCAACTGTTTATCAGACAAAACTTTGAGGCCACCATTAATCAGCGGCATAAAAATAAGCAAACCAAAATAAGCAGACATATACCAATATTGACCACTAACAATTGGGAAAAAAGCTTGACGCCAATTTAATAAGGTCACTGGGAATCCAGCCAAGAAAAATAACAAAGTAATTGTAAAGGTATAGAAGAAAACCTGCAACCAAATATTGGCTAATTTTGAATACCGATATCTTGAGTTTGATCCTACGTAACCACTAATCAAAGCATAACAATTAACTGCTCCATAGACTAGAACCTGAATAACCCATGTAACTATAAAGTAAGAGTCTGCTTGTCCATTAACTTCCGATCTAAGGCCACCTTTACCTAATACATGAGTCACAACAATCATAAACATGGAAATGATTCGTAACAAATCCAAACCATAGTGATGTGTGCGACTTTCTTTTTTCATTTTTGTAATCATAGGCATATTTTATCATAAGTTTGTAGGGAATGCAGGAGTTGGCGTCCGCTCTAAAAGCATTTTTCTTATTTACATTTTAAGAAGATTTGATATAATAGACCTATCGGATAAGTAATATGCTTAACTTTTCAGAGAGTCTGTGCTTGCTGCGAACAGATAGGTTACCCATGTGAAATTCTACCGATTCAATCAATTCAATACTAATTAAGTGCACAGAATGTGAAGCTGGATGGAACCGCGCAAAAGCGCTCCAGCAGTTCATATTCTGTGTTTTTTTATAAAAAAAGGAGAGTTTATCATGTTAGATTTAAAACGTATCAGAACTGATTTTGATAGTGTTGCCGCGAAACTGAAAACGCGTGGTGTCTCTGAAGAAACGCTTAGTCATTTAAAAGAATTAGACCAAGAGCGTCGACAATTACTTATCAAATCTGAAGAATTGAAAGCTGAACGCAATATTGCCTCTGCTGCCATCGCCCAAGCAAAACGCCAAAAAGATGATGCCCAACAACAGATAGCTGACATGCAAAAGGTTTCAGCAGCTATTAAAACAATTGATAATGAATTAGCTGAAATTGATGAAAAAGTGACTGAAATCATTACCACCTTACCTAATACACCCCATGATTCTGTTCCTCTTGGTGCTGATGAAGAAGAAAATGTCGAAGTTCGTCGTTGGGGAACACCACGTCAGTTTGACTTTGAAATCAAAGCCCATTGGGATCTGGGAGAAGCTTTAGACATTCTTGATTGGGAACGTGGGGCTAAAGTTACTGGTGCGCGCTTCTTATTCTATAAAAATTTAGGTGCTCGACTTGAACGAGCTCTCTACAACTTCATGTTAGATGAACATGCCAAAGAAGGCTATCAAGAAATTATCCCGCCTTATATGGTCAACCACGATTCTATGTTTGGTACTGGTCAATATCCAAAATTCAAAGAAGATACCTTTGAATTAGCTGATACCAATTTCGTGCTGATTCCAACAGCGGAAGTCCCCCTAACTAATTATTATCGTGGCGAGATCCTTGACGGCAAAGAATTACCAATCTACTTTACCGCTATGAGTCCATCATTCCGCTCAGAAGCAGGTTCAGCTGGTCGTGATACACGTGGTCTTATCCGATTACATCAATTCCACAAAGTAGAGATGGTCAAATTCGCAAAACCTGAAGAGTCTTATGATGAACTTGAAAAAATGACCACTAATGCTGAAAATATTCTCCAAAAACTTGAGCTTCCTTACCGAGTTATAGCATTATGTACTGGTGATATGGGCTTTTCTGCCGCTAAAACGTATGATGTGGAAGTTTGGATTCCTGCCCAAAACACCTATCGCGAAATTTCAAGCTGTTCTAATACTGAAGATTTCCAAGCCCGTCGTGCACAAATTCGCTACCGCGATGAAGCAGATGGAAAAGTGAAATTACTGCATACCCTTAACGGCTCTGGTCTCGCTGTAGGACGTACGGTTGCTGCTATTTTAGAAAATTATCAAAATGAAGATGGCTCAGTAACAATACCTGAAGTTCTTCGTCCTTATATGGGTGGTGTTGATACCATTTCACCAAAATAGAAAAATCATAAATATAATAAAAGACAAAGAGGATTCTAGCCCAATTTGTCTTAAAACTGAAAGGATAGATATTTTCTATCCTTTTTCTTATTTCTTATAAGCTTTTCGGATTTAAGATCCAGCCCTGGTCAATAGAGGAATTACTCTCTTTCTATGATAAATCCTGACTAACAGTTCGCACCAAGGTAAAGGACAATGCTATTATCAGCATTTTATTGTCCTGCTCTTTCTCCTTTTGCAAAAAAAATCCTAATCAGGATTTTTAATATTTTCTAAATCTATTGTATCGATTCTCTAATAATTCTTCTAGCGGTAATCCACGTAGGTTTTCAATTTCAGTCATTAAATGCTTTTTTAACTTAGCGATAATTTCACTTGAAAAATAACCACGTTCGGGAATAATCCGATCCACAACCTTCATTTGCAACAAATCTCTAGCTGTTATTTTCATCAGGTCGGCTGCTTCTGTAGCCCTAGCTCCATCTTTCCACAAAATGGAAGCAAATCCTTCTGGACTGAGAACGGCATAAATAGAATTTTCAAGCATCCAAACTTGGTCAGCTAATGCTAGTGCCAATGCTCCACCAGAACCACCTTCACCTATTATAATTGCAATAATAGGGACTTTCAGATCGCTCATCTCTAGAAGATTACGGGCAATCGCTTCTCCCTGACCTCTTTCTTCTGCACCTACTCCAGGGTAGGCACCAGCAGTGTTAATAAAAGTAATGATTGGACGGCCAAATTTCTCAGCCTGTTTCATTAAACGCAAAGCTTTCCGATAACCCTCAGGGTGAGGTTGACCAAAATTACGATGTAGATTATCTTGTAGATTAGAACCTTTTTGGATACCAATAACCGTAACTGCAAGACCATTTAAATAACCTAACCCTCCAACAACAGCTCCATCATCAGCAAATAGACGATCTCCATGAAGTTCCATAAAATCGTCAAACAATTGATAGGCATAGTCAAGCGTTGTCATCCGGCCCTGATCCCGAGCTTCCTTTAGAATCCGTGCTACATCTGTCATCTAACACCTCCATGAAAGCCAACTAAATACGCAATAGTATCGCGAAGTTCTGTCCTTTTAATAATAGCATCCACAAAACCATGCTCTAGAAGGAACTCTGCTTTTTGGAAATCCTCAGGAAGATTCTCTCGAACTGTCGTTTCAATGACGCGACGTCCCGCAAAACCTACGAGCGATTGAGGTTCAGCAAGAATAATATCACCTAGCATAGCAAAACTTGCGGTGACACCTCCCGTTGTCGGATCTGTCAAAATAGTCAGGTAGAAAAGACCAGCCTTAGAATGCCTTTTAACAGCAGCAGATACTTTGGCCATTTGCATCAAACTCATTATCCCTTCTTGCATCCGCGCTCCGCCAGAAGCTGTAAAAACAACTAGTGGTAAATTTTCTGTGGTGGCATATTCGAAAAGTCGGGTTAATTTTTCTCCAACAACAGTTCCCATACTAGCCATGATAAAGTGAGAATCCATAATCGCTAAAGCAATCTTAAAACCTTTTACCTTAGCTAAACCAGTTAAAACAGCTTCGTGTAACCCTGTATTTTCTCTGGCTTTAGTCAATTTTTCCTTATACTGTGGAAAATTCAAAGGATCCTCAGTTTCAACATCAGTAAAAAGCTCTTGAAAACTCCCTTCATCAATCGTCAGAGCCAGACGTTCCTGAGCAGATATCCGAAAATTATAGGAGCATTCTGGGCATATTTTAGCTGGTCCTAAGTCTTTTTGGTAAATAGAGTGTTTACAGGCCGGACATTTAGCGAAGAGTTCATCGGGTACTTCTGGGACAAGCTGACTAACAGCACTTTTTTGGGTGATATGAGGGGTAATACGAATGTACTTATCTTTTTTACTAAATAGAGCCATAATTACTCCTCTTCTTTGTTAGAATAAACTGGTAAAAAGCTTTCCATCAAAAAAGCTGTATCGTAATCACCAGCAATGACATGTTGATCTGCAATCAAGTCCAGTTGAAAGTCGATATTAGTCGAAATTCCCTCAATTTCTAACTCGTAGAGAGCCCTTTGCATCTTCATTAAAGCATCGAAACGATTTTCCCCATGAACAATAACTTTAGCAATCATGCTGTCATAATATGGGGGAATAGTGTAACCGCTATAGACTGCTGAATCTACTCGCAGACCAACACCTCCACTAGGTAAGTATAAGTCAGTAATTTTCCCAGGGCTCGGTGCAAAATTAAATTTAGGATTTTCAGCATTGATACGGCATTCAATAGCGTGACCAGAAATACTGATATCGTCTTGCGTGATTTCCAGCTCCATACCAGCTGCTATCTTAATTTGTTCCTTAACAAGATCAATACCAGTTACAAATTCCGTTACCGGATGCTCAACTTGAATACGGGTATTCATCTCCATAAAGTAAAATTGGCCACTTTTCTCATCTAATAAGAATTCGATCGTCCCAGCATTTTCGTAACCAACTGCTTGCGCAGCTTTAACAGCAGCATCTCCCATCTCTTTACGAAGTGTTTCACCAATAGCAATAGAGGGGCTCTCTTCTAGAACTTTTTGGTTGTTACGCTGTAGCGAGCAATCTCTTTCACCTAAATGAATCACATGTCCGTAGGAATCTGCTAAAATCTGCATTTCAATATGTCTAGCTGGATAAATGACCTTTTCAACATACATTGCACCATTACCAAAGGCACTAAGTGCTTCTTGAGAAGCAGATTCAAATGCTTCTCTTAACTCACTAGCAGTTGTGACTTTGCGAATTCCTTTACCACCTCCACCAGCGGAGGCCTTTAGCATAACGGGATAACCTACTTTATCTGCAACCTCTTGTGCTTCTTGAGCTGAGAAAACCTCCCCCTCAGAACCTGGAATAACAGGTACACCCGCTTTCTTCATTTCTGAACGTGCGTTTATTTTATCTCCCATCTTATCCATAATGATTGCAGCTGGGCCGATAAATTTAATATTCATTTCTTCACACATCGTTGCGAATTTAGAATTTTCACTTAGAAAGCCAAAGCCCGGGTGAATAGCTTGTGCACCTGTTACAATAGCAGCAGATAAGACTGATTTCATATTTAAATAAGAATCAGTGGAACGGGCAGGACCTATACAAATCGCTTGATCAGCAAGCATGGTATGAAGAGCTGTTTTATCAGCTTCAGAATAAACGGCTACTGTGGAAATCCCTAATTCTCGAGCTGCGCGGATAATCCTAACAGCAATTTCGCCACGATTGGCGATTAAGATTTTTTTAAACATTATTTTCCTCCACAGAATCTGTAGTTCTTAGTTACCAAGAGCAAAAGTTAGAATACCACTAGCAGCTAACTGCCCATCAACTTCTGCTTTTGCCTCTACGACAGCAATAGTCCCTCGTCTTTTAAGGAAGGTAACCGTCATAATGAGTTGATCTCCAGGGACAACTTGTTTTTTGAACTTAACCTTATCCATACCGGCATAAAAGACAATTTTACCTTTGTTTTCTGGTTTTGATAACTCTAGTACACCAGCCGTTTGAGCTAAAGCTTCCATAATTAAAACACCCGGCATTACAGGATAATCAGGAAAATGGCCTTCAAAAAAAGGTTCGTTAATAGTCACATTTTTTAATGCAATAATTTTATCGTCTGCAACTTCTAGAACTCTGTCAACCAGTAACATAGGATAGCGGTGGGGCAAAGCTTCTTGAATCTTCTTTATATCTATCATTTTAGTCTAACCAATCCACTTCCGAATTCGACAACTTCTTCATTAGAAACAAGAATTTCTGTTATGACACCATCGTGAGGAGCCGGAATTTCATTCATAACTTTCATAGCTTCAATAATTAATAAGGTTTGGCCCTTCTTCACTTGACTACCAATAGTTACGTAGTTATCTTTACCCGGACCAGGGGAGAGATAGGCAACCCCAACTAGAGGACTTTCAACCAATTCTCCTTCAGCTTCCTCGTTCAATAAGGGCTCTGTGGTCGCTAAGCTTTGATTAATAGAGTCAGTGACAGTGGCTTTATTTGCAGGTAAAGATGATTCTGCTTCCAACTCTTTATTCTCTAAAGTTGCTGTTAACAGAGCGCTATTCATTTCATTTTTACTAAATGTCAAAAGTTCATCTTGTGATTTAAATGAAAATTCTCGTAGGCTTGATTGATCAAATTGTGTCATCAAATCCTTGATTTCTTGAATATTCAACTTATTCCTCCCAGTTTTTGAAAGCTAATACTGCATTATGTCCACCAAAACCAAAAGTGTTTGAAATGGCATAATGGATTTCTTTTTCTTGTCCTTGTCCAAATATCACATTCGCTTCAATATCATCAGATAGTTCTTGTGTTCCAGCTGTCATCGGAACATAACTGTTGCGCATAGCTTCAATGGTCGCAATAGCTTCAATCGCACCAGCTGCACCTAAAAGGTGACCTGTGAATGATTTAGTTGATGACACAGGAACCTCCTTGCCAAGAACAGCTACAATGGCTTGACTTTCTCCCTTCTCATTTGCAGGAGTTGAAGTTCCATGAGCATTGACATAATCAATAAGATCAGCAGAAATCGCAGCTTCCTCTAATGCAAGTTTAATAGCTTTACGAGCACCTAGACCTTCAGGATGAGGTGACGTCATATGATAAGAGTCGCAAGTATTTCCGTAACCAACAATCTCTGCAAGGATAGTTGCACCACGCTTTTGAGCATGTTCGAGACTTTCTAAGACTAACATACCCGAACCTTCTCCCATAACAAAGCCATTTCGATCTTTATCAAAAGGAATTGACGCACGTTTAGGATCTTCTGTAGTGGATAAAGCAGTTAAACTTTGGAAACCAGCAATAGCAAATTTAGATATAGCCGCCTCTGCCCCACCTGTTATCATAATATCTTGTAACCCAAATTTGATAAGATGGAAAGCATCACCAATAGCATCATTTGAGGATGCGCAGGCCGTATTGATTGATTTACAAATACCATGGGCTCCTACTCGCATCGCAACATTTCCTGCTGCCATATTTGGTAAGGCTTTTGGTAAGGTCATTGGTTTAACACGGCGCGGGCCTTTTTCATGGAGGCGAATAACCTGCTCTTCAATTTCTTGAATACCACCGATACCTGTCGCCACGATAACACCAAAACGATCCGAATCAATTGTTTCTAAATCTAACTTAGCATTGTTTACCGCTTCATTAGCCGCATACAATGCATAAAGAGAATAAGTATCAAATCGATTCAAATCTTTTTTTACAAAATACTTATCAAATGGAAAATCATTTACTTCAGCAGCATTTTTTACTGCAAAATCACTGGTATCAAATTTTGTAATTGGACCAATACCAATTTTACCATTTTTCAAGCTTGACCAAAAGTCTTTAGGAGTATTCCCAATAGGAGATGTCATACCGTATCCTGTTATTACTACTCGTTTAAATGTCATTTCTATTACCTCAATCTTATTGCATGGTCATTCCGCCATCAATGGCGATAACTTGACCTGTGATATAACTTTGACCTGCTAGATAACTTGCCAATTTAGCAACTTCTTCAGCCTTTCCAATCCGTTTCATAGGGATTTGGCTAAGAATAGATTCTTTTGTCTTTTCTGATAGCACATCAGTCATATCTGATTCAATAAATCCTGGAGCAATAGCATTGACAGTGATTCCGCGTCCTGCTACCTCTCTAGCAACTGATTTTGTAAAACCAATCAGTCCTGCTTTTGAAGCAGCATAATTGGCTTGACCAATATTTCCAGTTAAGCCAACCACGCTAGACAAATTGATGATAGCACCTTGCCGTGCTTTTGACATCGGCTTTAAGACTGATTTTGTCATGTTAAATGCGCCGGTTAAATTAATCCTTAGCACAGTTTCAAAATCTTCCTGAGTCATTTTCAATAAAAGTTTATCGTAGGTAATTCCTGCATTATTAATGAGAATATCTACTGAGCCAAACGTTTCAATAGCTTGATTAATCATTCGCTCAGCATCTTTCTGATCCGAAACATCTCCAGAAATAAAGGAGACCTGACCTTCAAATCCTTCAAAAGAAGACAAAACTTCTGGTGTCACAGATGATCTCCCATTTAAAATAATATTAGCTCCTAATTGAGCAAATTCTTTTGCAATGGCTAAGCCAATCCCCCGAGTTGATCCAGTAATAAAAATATTTTTACCTTTTACATCCATTTCTTTTCTTTCCTACCTTCCAAATAGTGTCGCAATGAAGCTATATCTTCAATACTAGTTGTTTCTAAGCTTTTATCAATTTTTTTGATAAAGCCACTTAAAATACTTCCAGGACCAATCTCAATCACTTGGTCGCAACCTCTCTCCTGAAGTTTTTTGATGCTCTCGTAGAATCTAACTGGCTCCATAACTTGGCGAGCTAGTAATTGAGGAATTTCCTCTCGAGTCATAACATCTGCTTCTGTGTTCCCAATTAAAGGACACTCGAAATCTTTAAAGTCTATTTTCCCCAATTCTTGACTCAGTTTAACGCTAGCTGATTCTAATAAAGCGGTGTGAAATGGTCCCGAAACGTTAAGAGGAATCAAACGTTTAACACCTTTTTCCTTTAAAAGTTCGACCGCTTCATTAACTGCCTCAACTTGACCTCCTATTACAATCTGCCCAGGTGTGTTATAGTTGGCTGGTGAAACAACCCCTTTATGTGCTGCCAATTGACATACCTTTTCAATCAGCTCAGCAGGGGTATTCAATACAGCTACCATTTTTCCTGAACCTGCTGGAGCAGCTTCTTCCATAAATTGACCACGTTTAGCAACCAATTGTAAAGCCTCCTCAAAAGAGATAGCTCCTGAGGCCACTAAAGCTGAGTATTCCCCAAGAGAAAGCCCTGCTACCATATCCGGTTTGATGTCAAAACTTGTTAATACTCGGTAAATAGCGATTGAAGTTGTCAAAATTGCCGGCTGAGTGTAGCGCGTTTGGTTTAATTTTTCAGAATCTGTATCAATTAATTGTCTTAAATCATAACCTAGTAAGGTTTGAGCTTGTTCGAAGGTTGCCTTAGCAATAGGATAGGTCTCATAAAAGTCGTGACCCATACCTAATTTCTGAGCTCCTTGTCCTGCAAATAAAAAAGCAATTTTTGTCATTTATCATCCTCGTCCATGTCAAAATGATTTAGTTTATCTTAATAGTTTCCCAACGTTTAGCTTCCTGCTGAATAACAGTTGCTGCACCATAGAAGATGTCTTCGATGATAGCTTGGCAGCTTTCTTCTTTTTGAATTAAGCCAGCAATTTGACCAGCCATTACAGATCCGGTAATAACGTCTCCGTCAACAACAGCCTTGCGCAAAGCTCCAGCTCCCATTTCTTCAATATCTTGAGCTGTCCGTCTATCCGCTAAAAACTCTTTTTCAGCTTTTGCGTAAGCCGATGTCAATTTATTCTTTAAGGCGCGTACTGGGTGACCAACAACTTGGGCTGATACAATGGTGTCAATATCTTTTGCTTTTAAAATTTTATCCTTGAAATTCTGATGAGCGTTCGACTCTTTTGCAACTACAAAACGCGTTCCAACTTGCACAGCCTCTGCTCCTAGCATAAAAGCCGCAGCAGCTCCCTTTCCATCAGCAATTCCTCCAGCCGCAACAACCGGTATAGAAATACTGTCCACCACTTGACGCACCAATGTCATAGTGGTCAATTTTCCAATATGACCACCAGCTTCCATTCCTTCAGTAATGACTGCATCAACTCCTAACTTTTCCATACGTTTTGCTAGTGCAACACTTGGAACTACCGGAATAACAATGATTCCTGCTTGATGCAACCTCTCCATGTATTTACCGGGATTTCCCGCACCGGTCGTTACCACCTTAACACCTTCTTCGATCACTAAGTCAACTATATCATCCGCAAAGGGTGACAATAGCATGATATTGACACCAAATGGCTTATCAGTAATTGATTTAACGCGGTCAATATTAGCCTTAACGACTTCCTTAGGTGCATTCCCGCCACCAATAATGCCTAAGCCACCAGCATTGGAAACTGCTCCTGCAAGGTCGCCATCTGCAACCCAAGCCATTCCTCCTTGAAAAATAGGATATTCAATATCTAGTAATTCTGTAATACGTGTTTTCATAGTGTCCTTCTCTTGCCGTAAAATAATTTGATAATCAAACTATATAGAAATAAAGAAAGAGTGAGTTAGATCCTTTTGACAGGGGGCTAATCTCACCCTCAATGATATGATGTCTTGTCATATACTTAAAAAGCTAAGTCTTATTTTGTTTTTTCTTCAACATAGGCAACTAAATCACCTACAGTATTCAAACCTTCTTCAGTTTCAATTTGAATATCAAAAGCGTCTTCAATTTCTGAAATGACTTGGAAGACATCGAGTGAATCAGCGTCTAAGTCATCAAAAGTTGTTTCCATTTTAATCTCATCTGCTTCTTTACCAAGCTCTTCAACGATAATTTCTTGTACTTTCTCAAATACTGACATTACATTTCTCCTTAAATGTTCTTTATTTATTTTTATAATGTGCAAAAGCACACGATATAACTAGATTTTAACAATTAGACTTCCCCATGTCAAACCTCCACCAAAACCAGAAAGTAAGACAATTTGGCTACCATCTAATAAAATATGACCATCTTGAACTGCCTCTGATAAGAGGATTGGGATACTAGCTGCGCTAGTATTACCATAGTCCATCATATTTTCTAAGAATTTCTCACGCGGACAAGCAATCTTCCTAGCCATTTTATCTAAAATGCGCTGGTTGGCTTGATGAAGTAAGAAATAATCAATATTTTCTTTTGATAATGAGGAATCTTCTATCAACTGTTTGATATTCTTGGAAACATCCCTGATAGCAAAGTCAAAGATCGCTCTTCCATCCATTCTGATAAAAGGAAAATTGTCCCTTTTATCAGAAAAAGGTGAATTCAATCCGCTCTGTCCAGATCTTAAACTGGACCCTCTTTTACCGTCAGTATTCAAGGACTCTGCTAAAAAATGGCAGGTCTCAGATGACTCTAATAAAACACCCCCAGCACCATCACCAAAAAGAACAGCGGTCGAACGATCCGACCAATCTAAGCTCTTAGAAAGAGTTTCAGCGCCAATAACAATACCTTTTTGATAGGAGCCTGAACGAATTAACTTATCGGCCATTGCTAAGGCAAAGACAAAGCCACTACAAGCAGCAGTCATATCAAAAGCGAAAGCCTTTGTTGCTCCGATATAAGCCTGAACCTTAGCTGCCACTGAGGGCATAATGGTATCAGCAGAAATTGTAGCAACGATGATGAAATCAATATCAGCTGCCTGATAACCTGATTTTTCTAGCAATTGTAGAGCAACTTGACTAGCTAAATCACTGGTCGTTTCTGACTTTGATATGCGTCGTTTTCTAATGCCAGTCCGTGAAGAAATCCATTCATCATTTGTATCTAAAATACTGGCCAAGTCCTCGTTACTAACCACTTGATTGGGTAAATAATGAGCCGCCTGACTAATTTTTGAATAAGGCATTAAACCAAGTCCTCCAGAAACTGATGTAGATTTTCTAAGCCTCTCAGTAGTGCTTTCATAGCTTCTTCATCCATGTCTGCAACAACATGTCCAACCATATTTTTATGAAATTGAGCATGCAAACGATCCAAGAGTCTTCCTTTTTTCGTCAAATTTAAATAGACAACTCGACGGTCTGAATTGGAGCGTCTTCGCTCAATATAGCCTTTGGCTTCGAGTTTGTTGAGACTAGTAGTTACAGTTCCTAAAGTCACCATAAGCTCTCTAGCAATATCACTTGGAGTAACGTTTTCAAACTTTCCAATAATTTCAATAGTGTGCATTTCCTTTATCGAAACATCTTTGAACTGGCTAGTTTTCAAACTCATCTCTTCAATGACCAAAATACGATTGAACACATCAACTAAATAGTCATTTATTTTTGTATATTCCAAGTTGTCACCTCCCAACAATAAACTTTGACTATCAAATTGTATCAGACACCAAAGTATTTTGCAAGATTTTACCTTATTTTCCTTGAAATTTAGGTAATCGTCTTTCTGAGAATGCTTTAACGCCTTCCTTGAAATCCTCTTTGAAAGCTAGTTGTTCTTGGAGTTCCAGCTCTAGGTGGGCATAATTAGTCCATTCCTTAAAGAAACTTTCCCAGACAAGTTTTTTCATAGCAGCATAGGAATTCGACGAGCCTCGTCTTAATCTTTTTAAGAGTTGGTTTAATGTTTTTTCAAGCTCTGGGCTTTCGACCGCTTTATAAACAAAACCATATTCCTGAGCTTTTTCAGCTGTTACGCCTTCTCCTGTCATAACGAGATGAGTTGCCCGATTAAGTCCTACCGCCCTTGTTAAAAGGAAAAGCCCACCAGCGTCTGGTGCTAAGGCAACATTGACAAAAGCTTGAATAAATTTTGTTTTTAGACTGGAAATACAAAAATCAACTGCTAGGGCCATATTTGCCGCTGCTCCAGCAACTGCCCCATCAGTACACATAATTACTGGCTTAGCTAATTGCTTGATTGCAAAGGAGATTTCCTGAACTAATTTAGCAATATCTACAAGTGACTGGACATTATCATTAGCTACCGCTTTCTCCATTTCAACCAAATCCCCACCTACCGAGAAAACTGAACCCTTAGCTTTAATAATCAAAAAGCGTATGGTATCATCACTCGCAACGGTTTTAATGGCATGGAGCATCTCCTGACACATGGGAATGTTGAAACCATTTGATACTTCCGGTCTGTTGAGAGTCAAAACAGCTAAGTCATTTTCCCTTTCAAACATAATATTTTGGAATGTCATATTGACCTACTTTCTTATTTTATTTGATTATGAAATGATTTTTTTATAAAGTTATTTGATAATCAAATTAAATACTTTTAATATTCTACACTAGGTATTTAAAATATGCAAGTTTTTTTCCAAAAAAAAATAACTTAGAAGACGACCTTCTAAGTTATGGTTTTTAAATATCTTCTAAAGCATCTTTCATTTTGTCAAAGAAACCTTTTTTCTTTGGTGTGCTAATTTCTTGACCACTTGCTTGCGCAAAAGCTTGAAGAGCTTCTTTTTGCTTATCATTGAGTTTGGTTGGCGTCACGATATTAATTGTGACATGCTGATCGCCTTGTCCTGCACCTCGAAGTTTAGGGGCACCTTTCCCCTTTAATCTGAAGACTTTCCCCGTTTGTGTACCTGCAGGAATTGCCATTTCAACGTCTCCATGTACTGTAGGGATATCAACGACATCACCCAAAGCAGCTTGGACAAAGCTAATATTCATCGTATAGTAGATCGTTGAGCCATTCCGTTCGAATTTTTTACTTGGAAGAACATTTAGGACAACGAACAAGTCTCCATAAGGGCCGCCATTAAAGCCAGCCTCACCTTGACCTTGCAAACGGATTTGTTGACCTGTTTCTACTCCTGCTGGAATTTTAACAGAAACTTTGTGAGTCTCTTTTTCATGACCTGTTCCATGACAAGTTTGGCATGGTTCTTTAATTTCTTGTCCTGTTCCATGGCAAACATCACAGGTTACCTGACGACGCATCATTCCAAGCGGCGTTTGAGTGTCTACATTAATAACACCCGAACCATGACAGCGGCCACATGTTACAGGACTAGTTCCAGGTTTAGCACCTGAGCCAGCACAGGTATGACAGGTAGCTTCACGATGGTAAGAAACTTCTTTTTCTGCTCCAAAAATAGCCTCTTCAAAGGATAAGTTCACACGGTACTGTAAATCATCACCTTGTCTTGGAGCGTTGGGATTACGCATCCCTCCGCCCCCTCCAAAGAAACTGGAAAAAATATCTTCAAAGCCACCGAAGCCGGAACCATCAAAACCACCGAAACCACCAGCACCGCCACCAAAACCACCTTGTGCACCTGCTGCACCATATTGGTCATAAGCAGATCGTTTCTGAGAGTCACTTAAAGTTTCATACGCTTCCTGAATGTCTTTATATTTCTGCTCAGCTCCAGCTTCTTTGTTGATGTCTGGATGGTATTTCTTTGACATCCTCCGGTACGCTTTTTTAATTTCATCTTGCGAGGCATCCTTTGATACCCCCAAGCGGTCATAAAATTCTGTATTATTCATAGTATTAAGATATAAAGTCGTTAATGGCTCCACAAAGAAAATAAAAACAAAAGCGAAAACATCCGCAACTAGAAACCATTCTTTTATATGGAGTTACAGGCCCCTTCAATTAATTGCCCGCCTATCTATCAACGACTGTGTTCAACTTTTGAACACCACGATTCCTTTCTGTATGATTACAAGGTAAACCTAATCAATTAGCCAAAAACAGAGGTCTGGTAAAACCTCTGACTTTGGATATTTTACCGGCTATAGGCTGAGACAATACAAGGCTCCACCTAACTGCCGATTATCTTTTGTTAGACAGCAGAGAAATAATCAGCTCGTTTTGAAGTGATTACCTCTCTTTTTCCTAGCTTCAAAACTCAAAAGATGTAAGAAACTAACTTAGATTAGTTTTGTCTAATGGAAATAAGCTTATTTTTCAGTAAACTCACCATCAACAACATCATCACCTTTATTTGAATCTGTTGATTGTGCTTCTTCTGCTCCTTGAGTAGCTTGTTGTGCTGCTGCCGCTTGTTCATACATTTTAACTGCAAGTCCTTGTGCTTTTTCGTTAAGTGCTTCAAGTTTTGCTTTCATATCTTCAAGGTTGCCAGATTCTTGCGCTTTCTTCAAGTCATCAAGAGCTGATTGTGCAGCATCACGTTCTGTATCAAAGCCTTTACCTTCTGTTTCTTTAATTGTTTTCTCAGTTGCAAAGATAGCTTGATCAACTTCGTTTTTAAGGTCTACTTCTTCTTTACGTTTAGCATCTGCTTCTGCATTCGCTTCTGCGTCCTTCATCATACGATCAATTTCTTCTTCTGAAAGACCATCATTTGACTTAATAACAATGTGTTGCTCTTTTTGTGTACCAAGGTCTTTTGCTTTTACAGAAACAATACCATTTTTGTCAATGTCAAAGGTTACTTCGATTTGAGGGATACCACGAGGCGCTGCAGGAATATCTGTCAATTGGAAACGTCCTAGAGTCTTGTTATCTGCTGCCATTGGGCGTTCCCCTTGGAGAACATGAATGTCAACAGCAGGTTGATTATCAGCAGCAGTTGAGAAGACTTGTGATTTAGATGTTGGGATAGTGGTATTACGATCAATCAATTTAGTGAAGACACCACCCATAGTTTCGATACCAAGTGACAATGGAGTAACATCAAGAAGGACAACATCTTTAACATCACCAGTAATCACACCACCTTGAATAGCAGCACCCATAGCAACAACTTCATCAGGGTTTACTGATTTATTAGGTTCTTTACCTGTTTCAGCTTTGACAGCTTCAACAACAGCTGGGATACGAGTTGAACCACCAACTAAGATAACTTCATCAATTTCTGATAAGGATAAGCCTGCATCTGAAAGTGCTTGACGGACTGGAGTCTTAGTGCGTTCAACAAGATCACGTGTTAAATCATCAAATTTAGCACGAGACAAGCTCATTTCCAAGTGAAGCGGTCCAGAAGCACCAGCAGTGATAAATGGTAATGAAATTTGTGTTTGGGTCACACCTGAAAGATCTTTCTTAGCTTTTTCAGCGGCATCTTTCAAACGTTGTAAGGCCATTTTATCTTGAGATAAATCAATACCATTTTCTTTTTTGAATTCTTCTACTAAGAAATCAATAATCTTTTGGTCAAAGTCATCTCCACCAAGTTTATTGTCCCCAGCAGTAGCAAGTACATCGAAGACACCATCTCCTAGTTCAAGAATTGAAACGTCAAAGGTACCACCACCAAGGTCAAAGACCAAGATTTTTTCTTCTTTATCTGTCTTATCAAGACCATAAGCAAGAGCTGCTGCAGTTGGTTCGTTGACGATACGTTCTACTTCAAGACCTGCAATTTTACCTGCATCCTTTGTTGCTTGACGTTGAGCATCGTTAAAGTAGGCTGGAACTGTGATGACAGCTTTTGTTACTTTTTCACCAAGGTAATCTTCAGCATAACCTTTAAGATATTGAAGAATCATTGCAGAAATTTCTTGTGGTGTGTATTCTTTTCCATTAGCTGAAACTTTCTCTGAAGTTCCCATTTTAGATTTAATCGAAATAATAGTTTCAGGATTTGTTACTGCTTGACGTTTAGCAGCATCACCGACAATAATTTCTCCATTCTTAAATGATACAACTGAAGGAGTTGTACGATTTCCTTCTGGGTTAGCAATAATTTTGCTTTCAGCACCTTCAAGAACTGCGACTGCTGAGTTTGTTGTTCCTAAGTCAATACCAATAATTTTAGACATCTTATATACCTCTTTATTTTTCTTATACTAGGCTAGTTTAACGACTTGGCGGTCGAAACTAATGATCTGTTAAATAAACGATAATTAATTATAAACAAGAACCATTGCTGGTCTGAGTAATCTTTCATGAAGCTTATAGCCTTTTTGGAAAACTTCTGCAATGCTATCTACTGGATGATCATCATCAGCTGGTAATGTTTGCACTGCCATATGTAAATGATGATCAAAGCTTTCTGTTGCTACTTCTTCAATTCCTTCTTCTTTCAGTGCTTGAACCAAACTGTCTTGGACCATTTCTAGACCTTTTTTAACATCGTCGGTTAAGCCTTCAACGGCAAGGGCACGTTCAAGATTGTCCAAGCTCGGTAAGATTTTTTTAGCTAAATCTTGTGAACGATAACGTTGAAGACTCTGCCGCTCTTCATTAGCTCGGCGTTGAATATTTTGCATTTCTGCATGAGCACGAAGGTACTTGTTTTCAAAGTCTTCTGCTTTCTCAAGAGCTAGTTCTAACTCTGTTTTTTCAATGGGTGCCTCAGTCTCCTCAACCTTGTTTTGCTCAGGCTCTTGGGTCACATTTTCAATTTCTTCTTTTTGAATATCTTCTTTATCTTTCTTTGACAATTGAAAGTCCTCTTTCTTTGTTTTCTTACCTAAGGTTATCGGCTAATGAACCTCGTAATGATTACTGTTTAAATAGCGATAGTAATCTCTTAATTTTACTGCTAAGATACGTCCCACCACATTAATTAAACTAACATTTCGTCGATAATTCATATCAATGGGGCCTATTAAGCTAAGTAAACCAAATCCTCGATAAGGGATTAGGAATTTATAAGTCAAAAGACTTAAATCTGCTAAAGCTGGTTCACTACTATCAGCAACTTGAACGGTAGCCATTTCGTTTTCTGCCATACTTTGACGTATCGTTAAAGCTAAACTTTGTTCATTGTCTAAATACTGATAGGTTTGTAAACCTGCATAATCAAGAGCATGAACCTTACCATCTACAAAAATACTTTCTTGGAATAATCCCTTAAAAATATAATCAAACAAATCTAAAACATTATCCGTTACTGTGAAATACTTCTGAAGAACTTGAGGAATCTCTGTTCTTAATTTGTAGTGAACATCCATCAATTCCCTTCCTAGCAAACGTTCATCTACGATTTCCTTTAAAATAAGCAAATCCCGTTTTAGAAAGTTTTTAGGAATGGCAAACTGGACTGTGATTGGCTTAGATTCGTCCAGATTAAGGACTGCTAAAGCATCATGATTGGAAAGTTGAACAATTTCAAAACCTGTTAACTTTTGCCTTGCTGGCTCTACATCCAAAATGGCAACGGTATAACCTGTGATTGCAGCTAAGACATGACTGGCTTTTGCCAGGATATCCTCTAACTTAAAAGCTTCAAAATCAAAAGCTTTTACAAGCTGGTAGACATCCCTTTCATCAATACTGTCAAGATTCAAAGAGTGCTCGACGAAGTATTTAAATCCTGCCGCACTTGGCATTCGTCCACTGGAAGTATGAGCTTTTTCTAACAAACCCAACTTCTCAAGTTTAGCCATTTCGTTACGGATGGTAGCGCTACTAGTCTCGATACTTGCTTGCAGAGCTTTTGATCCGACTGGTTCATGAGTTTGCGTGAACAAGTCAACAATCAAATTGAGAATTTCATTCTGACGCTCTGTGATCACTAACAATCACCCCTTTCGGAATTAGCACTCTACCAACAAGACTGCTAACTTATAGTTCTATTATACTCCTAATATCCTAGCTGTCAAGAAAAAAACTTAAAAAATTAGCACTCTTTTTTTAGAGTGCTAATTTATTGATCAAATTGAGTCAAATCGTTGTCTTCAATAACCTTTATCAGTTTATTAGAATAATCTTTATCGTAAGAATAGATGTAATCTTCAAGAGCCTGGGCGGGAGCCTTATAGCCTTCTTGTGTGGCTAATTCCCGATAAAGGTGTTTATCCCAAACTTGTCCTTTACGTAGAGTTGAGAAATAATCAGCAATTGAGTTCTGCCAATCAGGGTAACGAGCGAAACGAACGAAGCTATCTTTTGATTGAGAAGCCACGGTTTTTGAAACATATAAGTTTGCAAATGCTTGGCCAGACCTAGTTTCCATACCGAATAAATTATGATAACGTGAAGCTAAAAGGGTTTGACCATTCTGACTTTCCAACAAAATTTGACCAATGATAATCGATGATCGGATACCATAAACTTTGGCATAAGGGATAACTTCCTTGCTTATTTTATGTATGAATTCCTTTTGCGTATAAGGAACGTTTACCCTTTTATAAGCTTGATTAGCATGACTATTAATAATTAGCGGAAAAACACAAATCAGTAGAAAGAAGGCAAGTATTGTTAAAAATACAGGTAATTTCAATCGCGCTCTCATTGTTTCTCCTTCAAAACCTTAATATATTCTTCTAAAGAAAGGTTATGCTTTGTCATATATGCTGCCGATTCCTTACCTACATAGCGATAATGCCAATCTTCATACCCAACACCAGTACTTTCTTTTTTGTCCTCTTTAAACCGCAGCACAAACCCATACTTGGGCGCTAAATCAACAATTTGTTTAACAACTGCTGGATCGCTTTGATTTAACTGGTCAACCGTACTCATGTCAATAGCCAGACCAGTCTGATGTTCACTAGAACCAGCTGGTTGAGAGTAGGTTTGAACCAGTTTTTCCGCTGCTTCTTGTGTTAGATTGGGATCCTTTGCCATTTCCTGAGCAAGGTAGGTTTGGTAAAGCTGCGCCTGATACTCAACACTTCTATAACCAGAAATGAGATGTTCCTGAGGATTAACAGCCTGAGCTGCCGCTAAAAAATCAGCTGTAGCCTCCGCAATCCTTTTATCCACATAGACCCCATTAATCTCCGCGAGTTCCGGATTCATTTCTTCTTTTGTATGGTCCCGATTCACTAAAACCAACTCCCAATCTTTAACTGAAACCTTGGGTAAGTCACTATTAGTCTTCGAACTACTCTTTGTATTTTCCTGCGTGATAGTCTGACTCTCTTGAGCCTTTTTAGGGTTTAAAAGAGTAGAATCTCCCTTAATAAAGATATACAAGCAAAAAGCAAACAAAAGCAGGGCTAGGACCTGCATCAAAAAAAGTAATAACTTATTATTTTTCATTTGATATTTTTTCTATAATTTCTTGACCACGATAACGATAGCTCATATCACCAATGGCTTTAATGTAGAATTGGCCATCTTCAAAGTCAACAATAGTGACACTGCCATTATCAATAAATTGTTTTTCACGGTTAGGATCAATCAACCACATAAAGGTTCCAATTGTCATCCCATGACTAACTACGATGGCATTGCCACCTCCAGAATTTTCGATGGACAAGGCAATAGCCTCAAAACCTTCATAAATACGTTTCTTCAAAACATCCCATGGCTCAGCCCAATTAGCAGTATCGACCTCAACGATACTTTCAGCCAATTCAGAATATGGGACCTCACGCATATCTTTCTTACCTTCAAAGGCTTTAGTTCTTGGTAAAACACCCATGAATAGCTCTGCATCATAAGCTCCATCTAGGCTACCAAAACACCATTCCCGAATTCTTTTGTCTCTAGTATAGGGGAGGAATTCATTTTCAGATTCCTTAAGTATAATCTCCATAGTCTGCATTGTTCTTCCAGAATCGCTGGAGAAAGCTGCTTTAAAAGGAATAGCTGCATCTTTTAAACCAAGACCTAGTTCTCGGATTCCTTCTTCACCTTTTTTAGTTAAGGGGGTATCACTCCAACCTTGAGCACGTCCGATTGTATTAAACATGGTTTTCCCATGACGGGCAATATATAATCTCGTTTTCGACATCTTAAACCTCCCAGATTCTATACATAATAAGATTATAGCATGATTTTGCTTCTACAGGCAATCAAATCAATACTTAAGATTATTTGCCATTAATGAAAAGGCATCACTTAAGTAATGCCTTTCATAGGTTTATTTTTCAAATTTTTGCTTGATTTTCTCAATTTCCTTTTCAACCAAGCCTTCAACTTCTAACTTTTTATCACCGAGGACTTTTCCAGCAACTTCTTTAGCACGGCCTTTAACTTCTTCAAATTTAGAATCTACTTTTTCTTCTGTCATTGTACAATCCTCCTTTTATTTCTTAAAATCTTATCATTTAAAAGGAAGATTTTCAAGGAAAAACAATCCCAACAGGTTAACTGGTCTACATTAATTTTTAAAACTATGAATTGGGGCAGGGATCTGTCCACCACGTGCAATAAAATCTGCTGAGGAATTTTTATTGACAGACATGACCGGTGCCATTCCCAGTAAGCCACCAAACTCAATCAAATCACCCACTTGACCTTTAGGGATAATCCGAACCGCAGTGGTCTTCTGATTTATCACACCAATTGCCGCTTCATCAGCAATCATTGCTGCAATAGTCTGATAAGGTGTATCCTCTGGAATAGCAATCATATCTAAACCAACTGAGCAAATAGCCGTCATTGCTTCAAGTTTCTCAAGATTTAGCGCACCATTTTGGACAGCTGCAATCATTCCCTCATCCTCTGATACTGGAATAAAGGCACCTGATAGACCACCTACTTGATTACAGGCCATGACACCACCTTTTTTAACAGCATCATTGAGCAAAGCTAAGGCTGCAGTAGTTCCGTGCGTCCCCACTGTTTCTAAGCCCATTTCCTCTAAAACACGGGCAACAGAATCTCCTACTGCTGGCGTTGGCGCTAAAGACAAGTCAACAATACCAAATTTAACGCCTAAACGTTGGCTAGCCATTTGCCCTACCAACTGACCAATACGAGTAATTTTAAAAGCCGTTTTCTTAACTGTTTCAGCTAAAACATCAAAACTTTCCCCACGAACTTTTTCCAAAGCACGCTTAACAACACCAGGACCAGACACCCCAACATTGATGACTACATCAGCCTCCCCAACACCGTGGAAAGCACCTGCCATAAAAGGATTATCTTCGACAGCGTTAGCAAAAACAACTAATTTAGCGGCTCCTAAGTCTGATTTTTGGGCAGTTTCTTTAATAATACGGCCCATATCAGCGACTGCGCTCATATTAATTCCCGACTTAGTCGAACCAATATTGACAGAAGCACAGACTTTTGACGTTTCTGCTAAGGCTTGAGGAATCGAATTAATCAAAATATCATCACCTTTTTGGTAGCCTTTTTGCACCAAAGCAGAAAAACCACCAATGAAATCAACACCAATTTCATGTGCAGCTTTATCCAATGCTTTTGCTAGGGGTAAATAGCTAGTAGCATCTGTTGCAGCCCCAATCAAAGCAATAGGTGTAACAGATACCCTTTTATTAACGATAGGTATCCCCAGTTCAGCAGCAATCTCATCTCCAACTGCTACTAGATTTGAAGCTTTCTTCGTAATTTTTTGGTATATTTTCTCTGCTGCACGATCAATATCGGGATCAATACAATCTAAAAGGGAAATTCCCATGGTAATGGTTCGAATGTCAAAGTGTTGCTCCTCAATCATTTCGATGGTTTCACGGACTTGTCTAATATCCATTGGTCAATATCTCCTTATAGATTATGCATAGCATCAAAAATAGCTGTACTTTGGATATTAATCTTCACCTGAAGGCTCTCCCCAAAAGCATCAAACTCTTTGCGTAACTGAGAAAAATCTTCCTTACTGTCACTTGATACAAGAGCCATCATTGTAAAATAATCATTTAATACAGTTTGTGAAATATCGTCAATATTTAATCCTAGATCAGCAATCTTTCCAGAAACCCCGGCGACAATACCTCTATTATCCTTTCCGATAACTGTAATAATAGCTTTCATGAAGCACCTCCTTATATTTGTTACATTTTACCACAAAAAAAATCATTATTCTAGACTACTTAGCCTCTTGTGCACCTTGATTACATCTTGATGTCAAATATCACAAATTTGGCAAATTTTGTTACCAAATTGATAGGTCATTTCAATATTACTTTTCTATAATGATGCTTGGGCAACCAATTAAAAAGATAAGACAATTTAAAAGTTGCTGATCACAGCACCCCTTCTCTAACTAGGGGTGCCTTTTTTAGCTTAGGTCAATCTTTTTTCAGCAACTCCTAAAAATGATTTATAGGTAGCTGCTAAAATAGGGCTATCGGTAAATTGAGAAAAAGCCCACTTCCTGTGGACTTTTACTTTTTACCTATTAAATATGATACCAACACAACAATAATGGCTGCACCAATGATAGAGGGGAAAAGTGCCATACCTGCTAAATGAGGGCCCCAATTCCCAAAAAGACGTTGCCCCACGTATGAACCTGCAAGACCTGCTACTATGTTAGCTAAACAACCCATCTGTCCGCCTTTTTCTGTAATTTTTCCAGCAATCATTCCGATGATAGCGCCGACGATTAAAGATCCAATCATAACTTTCTCCTTTTATATTTTCCATATTATAACATAATCTAACTTTATGAGTAGAAAACCAAACTCAGATAGGTAAATTATCATCTTCATTCATTTTTCTAAGGCTACGCATGATAAGCCAATCTCGATACGAAATCAAAAGAACTGAAATCAAAATCAACAGCATTCCTAGAAGGTCAATCGGATAAAAAACTTCTTTTAAAAGAAGAATCGCAAAGCCAACAGAGACAACTGGTTCAACAGAGGCTAACAGACTACCATTAACAGGCCCGACCAAAGCTGTGCCTTTCAAAAAAACAGTATAAGCAAAGATAGTCCCTATACCTATTAATCCAAACAAAGCTAAAAGATTATCCCCACTTAATGATAGTGGATATTGCCAGGCTTGTGTAACAAGTGGGAAAAAGAGTCCTGAAAAAAGCATCCCTAAGCCAATCACGACCAAGCTTCCCCATTTTTCAATCAGCCGGATCGGAATAATAATATATAGAGCTGCGGTTATTGCTGCCAGCAAGCCCCAAGCTAAGCCCTTTGGGGTGATAGCTAATTGCGACAAATGAGCATGAGTAGCAATAATCAATGTCCCTAGGATTGCCAGAACCATTGAAAAACATTCACTTAACGACGGCCATCTTTTTTCTACAAGCGAAACATAAATCAAAATAAAAATCGGCGATAAATATTGAAGAACCGTTGCCGTTCCCGCATTAGTGTATTGAATAGCGTTTAAATAAGCATATTGGTTCATTAACAAACCAAAAATAGCAAATAAAGAAATAGCAATTAGCAGTTTAGGGGTAGTGAGTATTTTCTTAACATTGCTTTTCTGTGTGACTAAAGCTAAACCACATAAAAAAAGTCCCGACACTAATAAACGTAATGACGTTAATAGATTAACATGGATGCCATGGCTCATCAAATATTGTCCTGAAACGCCGGAGATACCCCAGGCTATTCCAGCAGACAAAACCATGATACTTCCACTCCACTTTTTGGACATAACTGCTCCTTCTCTTAAGTAACTAATCCTAGTGTAACACAGTTGCTTTGTCTTTGAAAGGGCTCTATTTTGTCAATACTGCTCTGTCGCTCACTAATAATATAAGCTCAGCCCACAATAAAAAGGAAGCAAAACTTCCTTTTTATTGTCAATCTACTTTCACATTTGTCATTAATCTAATAGTTTTTGTAATTCTTGTGCTAACAACTGTTGAGCAACCTGTGGATTAGCTTGACCTTTAGTTGCTTTCATAAGGAAGCCAGTGAAAGCTTTATCTGCATTACGTTTGCCAGATTTAAAGTCAGCAACCGCTACTTCATTAGCTGCAAAAACCTGATGAATAATTGGAATTAAGACGTCTGGATCTGAGATTTGCACTAAGCCTGCTTCTTGGACATATTGACGAGCAGACCCACCGTTTTTAGCTAAGTGAACAAAGACTTTTTTAGCTATTTTAGATGAAATCGTACCATCTGAAATCAACTGAATCATTTCCACCAAATTATCTGGCGTTAGTTGAATCGTATCAATTGTTTGGTCCTGAGAATTAAGGTATTGTGCAACTTCGCCTTGTAACCAATTAGAAACTTGCTTAGCATCTCCACCAACAGCAACTGCTTGTTCGAAGAAATCAGACAAAGCTTTGCTTGCTGTTAATTGGTTTGCATCATAGTCAGAAAGACCTAGTTTTGTGACATAGTTGGTACGACGCTGAGCTGGAAACTCTGGTAATTCTGACCGCATCTCTTCAATCCAAGCATCATCAATTTCATACAAGGGTAGATCTGGTTCTGGGAAGTAACGGTAGTCCGCAGCACCTTCTTTAACCCGCATTAAAATTGTTCCTTTATTAGCTTCATCATAACGACGTGTCTCTTGTCGAATAATCCCACCTGAACGCAAGATTTTAGCCTGTCGTTCAACTTCGTACTCCAAACCCTTACGGACATTAGAGAAAGAATTGAGGTTTTTCAACTCAGTCTTAGTGCCAAATTCCTCTTGACCATATGGACGAAGTGAGATGTTAGCATCTACGCGCATTGAGCCTTCTTCCATTTTCACATCAGAAATTCCGGTATACTGAATGATTTCTTTAAGGGCTGTGAGGTAGGCGTAGGCTTCCTCAGGTGAGCGCATGTCTGCTTCTGAGACAATTTCAATTAAGGGAACACCCTGGCGATTGAGGTCAACATAGGAGTAGCCATCTGTTCCGTGGGTATTTTTCCCTGCATCTTCTTCTAGGTGAGCTCTTTCAATTCTAATTTTTTTCTCAGTTCCATCTTCTAGCCTGATATCAATCCAACCATTATAGCCAATAGGTTCGTCAAACTGAGAAATTTGATAAGCTTTGGGGTTATCAGGATAAAAATAATTCTTGCGGTCAAAGTGCATGTTTTTATGAATAGCCATATTAAGAGCCAGCGAAGCTTTGATTCCCGCATCAATAACACCCTTGTTCATAACTGGTAAAACACCTGGGAAAGACCAGTCAATGACATTGGTGTTTGCGTTAGCTTCTTGCCCAAAATGCGCCGAAGAAGGTGAGAATATTTTAGAATTGGTATTCAATTCGACGTGAACTTCTAGTCCAATAATTGTTTCAAAATTCATTACTTGTCACCTCCAAAAATAAGTGGCTGTTGCTTATGGTAATCTGTACTGGCCTCAAAAGCTGCTGCTGCTTGATAAATTGTTTCTTCACTGTATTTTGGTCCAATTAACTGTAAGCCAACTGGTAAGCCATCGGCAAATCCTGAAGGAATTGATATCCCTGGCAAGCCAGCTAGATTGACTGGGATCGTCAATAAGTCAGCTAAGTACATCGAAACAGGATCATGATTGAGGGTATCAAGCCCAAAAGCAACTGAAGGTGTCGTTGGTCCAAGGATAAGGTCGTAGTTGGCAAACACTTTGGCAAAATCCTCAATAATCAAGGTACGAACTTGACCAGCTTTTTTGAAGTAAGCATCATAGTAACCAGAAGATAGGCTAAAAGTACCTAACATGATTCGACGTTTCACTTCATCACCAAAGCCTTGGCTACGCGTTTGTACATAGATGTCATCTAAAGATTTTGCATTCTCAGCCCGGAACCCATATCGAATCCCATCAAAACGTTGTAAATTCGATGATGCTTCTGAGGAAGCAATAATATAATAGACCGCTACTCCGTACTTACTATGAGGAAGACTAACTTCTTCAACAAGAGCTCCTAATTTTTCAAACTGTTTAGCAGCTTCTAGAATGTTTTCTTTGATTTGAGGATCAATGCCTTCTCCCAGATATTCTTTTGGAAGGGCAATCTTCATTCCTTTTATATCTTGACCAATCTTGCTAGTATAGTCAGCTACCCTGACAGGCGCCGAAGTCGAATCTTTTTCATCTGGACCAGCAATGGCATTCAGCAGGTAAGCATTTTCACTAACCGTTTGCGAAATAGGCCCAATTTGATCCAAGGAAGAGCCAAAGGCAATTAAGCCATAACGGGAAACCGTTCCGTAAGTTGGTTTCATTCCCACAACACCATTAAAAGCTGCTGGTTGACGAATAGAGCCACCTGTATCCGAACCTAGAGAGAGACGAACTTGTCCTGAAGCAACTGCTGTCGCAGAACCACCTGACGATCCTCCAGGAACTCTAGTCTGATCCCAAGCGTTCTTAGTCTTCTTAAAATAGGAAGTTTCCGTTGAGCCCCCCATGGCAAATTCATCCATGTTGGTTTTCCCTATAACAATCATATCTTTAGCAAGAGCATTATCAATGGCTGTCGCGTTAAAAATCGGCTCATAATTGTAAAGCATTTTTGAGGCAGCTGTTGTCAGGATACCTTTGGTCGAAATATTATCTTTTACAGCAAAGGGGATTCCCGACAAAAGATTATCAGCATCAATACCTTTATCATCTATTGCTTGTGCTTGAACTAGTGCTGAATCTTCACTAATTGTAATAAATGAGCTAATGCTATCTTCACGTTTTTTAATATCTTCAATTGTAGCAACTGTTAATTCTTTGGCAGAAATTTCTTTTTTTACTAATAAGTCATGTAATTCTGCTAAATTTTTAGTGTTCAAGGACATTAGGCATCTCCTCCATCTTCTAAAATGGCAGGTACTTTGATAAAGTTATTTTCTTTTTCTGGTACATTTTTAAATAAGAGTTGACGATCTGTGCCAGTTTGAGCTATATCTTGTCGCATCACATTTTTTCGGTCAGCCATAGTCGTCGTAATAGCAACACCTTCTGTGTCAACTTCATTTAATAATTCAATCATATCAACAATTTTCGTTAGGCTAGTAGCAAATGCACTAGTCTCTTGATCAGAAAATGTTAATTTTGATAAAGTGGCTACGTGGCGCACTTCTTCTTCAGAAATTTTCATCATTTCTCCTTAGTTCTATTTTTACATAGTCCTATTCATTATATCACAATTGCCACCTATTCAGCTAGGGTACTAATCTTCATTTCTTAACAAAAAAGTAAGTCTAGAAAAAGACGGGTGTCTTTTTCTAGACTTACGCAATAGCCTTTTACAAATCTCATCTATCTTGACCTAATAATGCCTACTTAAGAAGGTTTATTGATTACGACTAGAACTATTTCCCACCTGGCTAATCTTAGCCTGAGCCGCTGCTAATTTAGCAATTGGTATTCGAAACGGCGAGCAAGACACATAGTTTAAACCTTGTTGATAACAGAAGCTTACTGTCGCTGCTTCACCGCCATGCTCTCCACAAATCCCCATTTTCAAATCGTGCTTAGTTTGACGGCCAAGTTTAACAGCCATTTCTAGTAAACGACCGATACCTTTTTGATCTAAGACTTGGAAAGGATCTTTATCAAGAATTCCCTTTTCGCTATATTCACCTAAAAACTTACCAGCATCATCACGAGAAAAGCCAAATCCCATTTGCGTTAGGTCATTAGTCCCAAAACTGAAGAAATCTGCTTCTTGTGCAATCTCATCAGCAGTTACACAAGCGCGCGGAATTTCAATCATCGTACCTATCCTATATGTCATGCTTATCCCTGCTTCTTCCAATTCTTGATCCACCGTTTCAGTAATTAATTGACGAAGAATACGTAATTCATCAACAACACTGACTAAGGGGACCATAATTTCTGGAGCTACGTGATAGCCTTCTTGGATAGCCTGGATAGCTCCTTTAGCAATGGCACGAGCCTGCATCTTATAGATTTCTGGATAGGTAATCGCCAAGCGGCAACCCCGATGTCCCAACATCGGATTAAATTCTGATAAGTCGCAGATACGCTTTTCAAGGAGGTGGGTACCCAAGCCAAGCTGATGAGCTAGTTTAGTAATAGAGGGAGTGTCTTGCGGTAAAAATTCATGTAAAGGTGGATCCAGTAAACGAATAGTACATGATTTGCCATCTAGTGCTTTAAAGAGTTCATAGAAATCCCCCTGTTGATGAGGTAATAATTTTGCTAAAGCTTTTTCACGAGTTTCAAGCTTGTCAGCCACAATCATTTCACGAACAAGTTGGATGCGCTCTTCATCAAAGAACATGTGCTCAGTCCGACATAAGCCGATTCCTTCTGCACCAAATTCCAAAGCTTTGCGAGCATCACGCGCATTATCAGCATTAGACCGTACCTTCATGTCACCTTCCTCGTCAACCCAAGACATGAAGGTTCGAAAATCACTGTCAAGATTTGTTGCCGCCATCGGGACTGAACCAATATAAACAGCCCCTGTTCCGCCGTCAATTGATAAGAACTCCCCTTCTTTAATAGTCGCTTGATCTATTCTTATTTCTTTGCGCACTTCGTCAACCAAGAGCTGACTACAACCTGCAACACAGGGTTTCCCCATCCCTCGTGCAACTACTGCTGCATGTGATGTCATACCACCTCTAGCTGTGATAATTCCCTTGGCAGATACCATACCCTCAATATCTTCTGGAGATGTTTCTTGTCTAACAAGAATAACTTCCTTACCTGCTTTAGCTTCTCTAACAGCATCAGCAGCATGGAAATAGACTTGTCCAGAAGCTGCTCCAGGAGATGCTGGAAGTCCAGTTGTGAGGCACTCAGCTCTTTGCACGTCATCAGGAGCAAAAGTAGGATGTAAAACTTGTTCAAGTTGACTAGGTTTGATACGCATAATGGCATCTTTTTTACTAATTAAACCTTCTCTAACCTGATCAACAGCAATCTTAATAGCAGCCTTTGCTGTACGCTTACCATTCCGAGTTTGTAACATGAAGAGCTTTCCTTTTTCGATTGTGAATTCAACATCTTGCATGTCGTGATAATGCTTTTCCAGTAATTGAGTAGTCTTTAAGAGTTCTTGATAAATATTAGGCATATCTGCTTTAAGCCGTTCAATACTTTGAGGGGTCCGAATGCCAGCTACAACATCTTCTCCTTGGGCATTAATCAGGTATTCTCCAAATAGCTTATTTTCTCCAGTTGAAGGGTTACGCGTGAAAGCAACTCCTGTTCCGCTGTTTTCGCCCATATTACCAAAGACCATCGCTTGAATATTAACGGCCGTTCCCAAAGTTTGCGAAATATCATTTAATCGCCGATAGACCTTAGCCCGGGGATTATTCCAAGATTTAAAGACCGCTTCAATAGCTAATACCAATTGTTCTTTGGGATTTTGTGGGAATACTTCTCCAGTTTCTTCTAAGTAAATATTTTTGTATGCGGTTACAATTTCTTGTAAATCCTGACTACTTAGTTCCGTATCTTCTTTGATGCCTTTTGCTTCTTTCGCCTTCTCTAAGACGGCATCAAATTTATCTTTTGAAATACCAATAGCAACATCCGCAAACATTTGGATAAAACGACGATAAGAATCGTAAGCAAAACGATCATTCTGCGTTACCGCAATTAAACCTTGTACACTCTTGTCATTAAGCCCTAGGTTAAGGATCGTGTCCATCATTCCTGGCATAGAAAAGACAGCACCCGAGCGAACAGATACCAAAAGGGGATCCTGGTCACTTCCAAGGCATTTTCCTTGCTCTTTTTCTAAAAAGATTAAAGCTTGATCAATCTCTTGTAAGATTTCTGGACGGATTAATTCTCCATTATCATAATAATCATTACAGGCTTCTGTTGTAATGGTAAAGCCCTGAGGCACTGGTAGACCAATAGCTGTCATTTCAGCTAAATTAGCCCCTTTACCACCTAGCAAAGATTTCATATCTTTATGACCTTCTGAAAAAGGATATACAAACTTTCCTCTCATGTTTTCCTCCAATTTAAAACTATTATCTTTCCAATATCTCCAAAATGATAGTTGCTGTTTCTTCAATGGCTTTATCAGAAACGTCAATAATCGGACATTTTAACTGTCGCATAAGTTCTTCTGCATAGTTAGTTTCTTCATAAATACGGTCAGCATTGGCGTAAGAAATTGAACTAGAAATTCCCATTGATTTCAGTCGCTCCTTTCGAACTTGGCTCAGTCGCTCTACTGAATTGGTCAAACCAATAATTTTTTTAGGATCAATCTCATAAATTTCCTTTGGTAGTGGCACTTCTGGAATTAAGGGGATATTAACAACTTTGATATGTTTGTCGGCAAGGAACATGCTTAAAGGTGTTTTTGATGTCCGAGAAATTCCTAAAAGGACTAAATCTGCTAGTAGAATACCTCGGGGATCTTTACCATCATCATATTTCACAGCGAACTCAATAGCTTCAACACGTCTAAAATAATCTCTATCCAGTTTCCTTAAAAGTCCTGGTTGACCTAGAGGTGACAAGCCAGAAATTTTTGACATAGCCTTAATAACGTTGGATAAGAGGTCAACATAGACAAAATTTTCCTCTTCTGAACGTTCCTGAGCATAGTTAGCAAGCTGATCATCCACCAAACTAAACATCAGGCAAACATTTTTGGTTTTAGCTTTTTCAAACACATCATCTAAAAGTTCTTTCGTGTTTATGTAGGAAAAACGTTCAAACTGCCAATTGTCATGTTGAGGAAATTGTTGCATACAAGCATTAGCAATAACTCTAGCCGTTTCTCCTAAGGAGTCAGAAATAATATAGAGTGATAATTGATCGTCCATAGCGCCTCCTTCTTACTCTTTTAGCTCTAAAAAGAGTTTTGTAATGATCGTCTTAGAGAATTTTCCGACCACACGGGCTTTCCCATTCTCTGCTAAACGAATAACTGGCAAACTGTCAACTTGTCGTTGAACGAGTTTTTCGGTGGCTTCAAAAACGACGTCAGATTCCAGAACAGTTGCGATATTTGGCACGCGAGTCATTATCATACCTATCGGAATTTTGGATAAATCGCCACCACCAATACTAGCTTTGAGTAAATCTTTGCGTGAAACTACACCACAAAGGAAACCATCGTCATCTAGAATAAAAGCACAACCTGCATCCTCCATAAAAATTTTGACAATCACCTCATATACTGATTCCCCCTGATGTGACGTCAAAGGTATCCCCATAATATCTGATACTCTCATATCTTTAAAATGGTAATATTCGTTTCTTTGATTTTCCAGTCCTATGTAAAAGTATCCGACTTTTGGTTTAGCATCTAAAAGCCCTAGCATGGTTAAAACAACTAAGTCCGATCGAAGAGCTGCACGCGTTACGTGTAACAAATCAGCAATTTTTTCACCTGTAATCGGTTGATTTTCCTGGACAATTCGACTAATCTCTTCTTGTCTTTTAGTTAATTGAATAATACTCACCACCTTCTTTAATGTGCTATACTATTTATTATATAGTGTATTATAATATATCATTTTTTAAAATTCAAGCTTAAAATTGAAAAATAGACGTAGTAGTGTCTGCTATTTGCTTGTTATTTTAACTTTTATCTGATAGAATGCACCTGTAAACGTTTACAAATATATTTGGAGGTGTTTTTTATGACAATTAAACGAGTTACAGTCGCTGGTAGCGGGGTCTTAGGTAGCCAAATCGCTTTCCAAACAGCTTATAAAGGCTTTGACGTGACCATCTATGATATTGATGAACAGGCTATAGAGCATGGTAAATCGAAGATTAAACACCTAGCTTCTCTCTATAGAGATGAAATACTGGTAGCTAAAAACAATTATAGTGAAAAAGTCCAAACTCTCTCCTATAATAAAAATTTACTCCCTAAATTGGATAATGTCTTCTTGGAAAAAGTAAACCAATCACTTGAATTGGTTAAAGAGCTCCCTCATAAGATTCACTTCTCAACAGATTTAGCAAAGGCTGTCAAAGAGGCTGATCTCGTCATCGAAGCCGTTCCTGAACAAGTTGGGATTAAAAAAGACTTTTATCAAAAACTAAGTCACCTTGCTCCTAAAGAAACTATTTTTGCAACTAACTCTTCCACACTGCTACCAAGTGAATTTGCACAAGCCACCGGTCGTCCCGAACAGTTCATTGCTCTTCATTTTGCTAATAATATCTGGCAAAATAACATTGTTGAAATTATGGGGCATGATCATACAAGTTCAGAAACTCATCAAACTGTCTTGGATTTTGCCCAACAAATTGGCATGGTCCCCCTAGAACTCAAGCATGAACAACCAGGTTACGTTCTAAACTCAATACTTGTGCCATTTTTAGAGTCTGCTTTAACACTTTACTACAAGAAAGTTGCCGACTCAAAAACTATTGACCAAGCTTGGAAGTTAGGCACTGGAGCTCCTTACGGACCGTTAGAAATTTTGGATATCATAGGTATTGAAACAGCCTATAATATTCTCAAAAATTATGCTGATACTACTGAAAATCCAGACAGTTTACATGCGCATTTAGCAAAAATGTTAAAAGAAGAATTCATTGATAAAGGTTACCTTGGTAAGGTCGCAGGCCATGGCTTTTATTCCTATTAGTTAAACATCAGCAGTATCTTCGCAAAAAGCAAGTCCATATTCCCACATTGTCAGGTCAACAAATTAAAAAGCTGTCTATTTCAAATAAAATAGACAGCTTTTAATTTTCTAGTAGCCATAGGCAATCAGCCATCCTACCTTCACTAACAAGGCCACAAAAAACTCACAAACACGTTGAGAGCGACCACCAGACTTAACAAATAATATAGACAATCTTATCTTTTGCAAGAGACTGATTATAATGATCCAATTGACTTAAGAGAGACTGACAGCACTTGGGATATTGCCTAAAGCAATTTCTTTCTTCTTTCTAGCATTACTCACTTCAATCAATCTCACCGCTAATTAGTCTGCTAAGGCCTTAATACTCTCGGTTTTCATCATCACTCCTTTTTTAGTCATAACTTCCCTAAAGAGCGTAGCCTTTATTCAACTTAAGAATAGTAAAATCCAATTGCTTGATAATAGGTTAAGAAATAGCTCCAATCTCAAAGCACTAGTGCAGACAATGGTCTTTATAAGGCGATTACATAAAAGATTAGCCCTCCCTAAACTTGGTAAAACGATAATACCCAGTACCAGTAGCTCTTTTATATACCATGCATGGTATATAAATAATAATAGCCATCCCTTGATTGAGCAACCAAAGCCAATGCACTTAGAAAGGATTGACAAAGACTATTTGACCACGTATAATGACTAGAGAAATGAGGTGTATATGAGGTCGGAGAGAAAAGACATTATTAATAGATTGAAACGTACAGAGGGACAGATTCGAGGCGTCCAAAAAATGATTGAAGATGAGAAATCGTGTTTCGAAATTATTACCCAGTTAACTGCTATCAGATCTAGTATCAATAGTACCATGGGAGTTATTATCGGGAATAGAATCACGCAAGTTATCGAAAACCCAGCAGATGATCCTGAACTTCAAGAAGAACGCATTAACCAAGCAATCAATTTGATTATCAAAAAATAAAGACATGATTATCATCACGTCTTTTTTTAGTCTTCTATATTATCTTAGCTCCTAGGACTTGTTCAAAATGTTCCAGTGCCCAGACTTTACTTTCCTCTGTCAGGCTAGCCACAGCCAATGATGGAACCACAAGCTGATAACCTAAATTATAGGCATCAATGGCAGTATGTAAGACACAAGTGTCTGCTAGAACTCCAGTTAGAATTAATGTATCTACCTTCCGTTCTCGTAGACGAATATCCAAATCTGTACCAGAAAATGCAGAATAATGTCTCTTATCTAACCAAAATACTTTTGAATCAGCCTTAATTTCTTGATAATAGGACCCCAACAAACCATAGAGGTTACGTCCCTTTGTCCCCTTAAGATTATGCGGCGGAAAGAGCCTATTTTCAGGATGAAAAGGGTCAACTGCGTCATGGCAATCGATAGCGAAGAAAACATAGTCCCCCTCTTCAAAAGCCCTCTTAGTGACCTGAAAAATTCTTTCTGAAATAGCTTGTGCAGCCTTTCCCGCGGTTAACTTACCGTCATTAGCTACAAAATCGTAAGTGTAATCAATTGAAATTAAAGCCTTTGTCATTTTATTAGATTTCCTTTAGTTTTTCGAAGATACCTTCGTTGATAACTTTAAGATAAGTACCTTTCATTCCTAAAGAACGGCTTTCAATAATACCCGCGCTCTCCAATTTACGCAGTGCATTAACAATTACTGAACGGGTAATGCCGATACGATCAGCAATAACTGAAGCAGTTAAACGGCCTTCATTTCCATCTAGTTCTCCTAAAATAGCCGCTACAGCTTTCATTTCTGAGTATGACAAAGTATTCATTGCCATATTAACGGCTGTCTGTTTACGAATTGTCTCCTCCAAATTCTCAGTTTGGAGATTCAACAATTGAATACCTACTACGGTACTCGAAATTTCAATCAGAATCAAATCATCATCATTAAATTTCTTATCATTACGCCAAATGATTAATGATCCTAGGCGCATACCACCTCCGTAAATCGGGGCAATAGTTGTTAAACCTTCTGGATAGGTCTCCTTGGATTCAATAGGGAAGATGGTTAATTCATTATCGATTGGCAAGTTAGCCTCAGTATCATAAACTCGGCTAGCCGCTTTAACGTAGGATTCTGGGAATTGCTGAGCTTCAAAAAACTCCTCAACGCGGTCATTGTTGGTTTTGTACTTCATAGCATACCCCAAAAGGGTACCACCACCATTTATGATACAGGCATTACAGTCAATGATATCCGCTAATCGGGAAGCCATAATATTGTATGGTAATTCAGCATCAAGACTGTCTACGGAACGTTGAAGGATTGAGGTAATTTTACGAGTTTTTTCTAATAAGTTGGGCATAAGTCACCTATTTCTTTTGATATATTTCGTCTCAATTATACCAAAGGGTCTTTGTTTTAGCAAGAAATTATCAGAAAATTTTTTATTATTTCTACAATTCTTGTACTGACGTACTTCCAACTGATTTTACCCATTGATTAGATCTTAAAGTAATTGGTCATTAACGATAATTAATCCAATATGAGAATTGAATTAGCGTTTGTACTGTTGCAGAACCCGCGTAATTTTAGCTTGAACGTCTGCTAACTCTTCCACTCTAGGAAGATAAACGATACGAAAATGATCAGGTTCCTTCCAGTTAAACCCACGACCATGTACCAACATGACTTTCTCTTGTTTTAGTAAATCCAACACAAATTGTTCATCATCATCAATCCGATACATGTGACGATCAATTTTAGGGAAAATATAAAGTCCCGCTTTTGGTTTGACAGCTGAAAGTCCTGGAATACTATTTATGGCTTCATATATGAAATTACGTTGCTCATAAATACGACCTCCAGGCAATAATAATTCATCTACTGATTGATGACCACCTAGAGAAGTTTGAACCACTTGTTGAGCTAAAACATTTGAACAAAGACGCATGTTGGCTAACATAGTGATTCCTTCAATATAGCCTCGCACATGTTCTTTAGGGCCTGAAAGCACCATCCAACCAACGCGGAAGCCTGCAATTCGGTGAGACTTGGACAAGCCATTCATAGAAACACAGAAAACATCCGGAGCCAAGCTAGCGATGGCAACATGTTCTCCTCCATCCATGACTAATCGATCATAAATCTCATCGGCGAAAATAATCAATTGGTGTTCACGCGCGATAGCCACAATGTCTTCCAATAATTCTTTAGGATAGAGTGATCCGGTCGGATTATTAGGATTAATAACAACAATTGCTTTCGTTCGATCTGTAATTTTTGACTTTATATCATCTATATCAGGGTACCAATCGGCCTCTTCGTCACAAATATAATGACGAGCATGACCACCTGCAAGGCTGACACAAGCTGTCCAAAGTGGGTAGTCAGGCATTGGGACTAAAACTTCATCTCCATTATCTAGTAGAGCTTGTAGAGACATGGAGATTAATTCAGAAACCCCGTTTCCTAAATAAATATCGTTAATATCAAGATCTGGAAAATGTTTTAGTTGACAATACTGCATAATTGCCTTACGGGCAGAAAAAATACCTCGACTATCAGAATACCCTTCACTGTCTCGCGCATTCATAATTAAATCACGAATTACCTCATCAGGGGCTTCGAAACCAAAGGCTGCTGGGTTTCCAGTATTTAAACGCAGAATTTTTTCGCCATTAGCCATCATTCGTTCTGCTTCTTCTAAAACTGGACCACGGATATCATAAGCAACATGTTCTAATTTTGATGATTTCTCAAAAATTTTCATAACTTCTACCTCATACCTAACATTATAACAAAAAGTCAAAAAATTCAAGAATTTGCCAATACTTTTGAAGTGAAAAATGATACTAAAAATATTTCTGAAAAAACATTAACCGCTTTCAAATCATCCTTAAATGAGGTATAATAAAATAAGAGTAGATAGAAAACAGTAATCTTGTAATAAAAAGGAGGTCTTCTATATGATCCAAAAATATGAACACATTTTAGTTGCAGTTGATGGTTCTTTCGAGTCTGAGCTTGCCTTCAATAAAGGCGTCAATGTTGCTTTACGAAATCAAGCTGAGTTAATTCTCGCTCACGTTATTGATACTCGAGCTTTACAAAGTGTTGCTACTTTTGATACTTACATCTATGATAAGTTAGAGCAGGAAGCAAAAGAAGTGCTTGTTGATTTAGAAAAACAAGCCCGCGAGCGCGGAGTTACTAACGTCAAACAAGTTATTGAATTTGGTAATCCTAAAAACCTATTAGCACACGACATTCCCGAACAAGAAAAGGTTGACCTTATCATGGTTGGTGCAACTGGTTTAAATACCTTCGAACGTCTCCTCGTTGGCTCTTCTTCTGAGTACATTATGCGTCATGCTAAAGTCGATTTATTAGTTGTCAGAGATACTAATAAAACCTTATAAAATAAAGAACTTAAGTGGTTGTGACTACTTAAGTTCTTTATTTTTCTAAACGTTGTAAGGATTTTTGTAACTGTTTATCTAGCTCTTTTTTAATTGCTTTTTCCGGCGCATACTGTTCTTCCCAATTATCAGGTTTCAAAATTTTATGTGTTACTGGATCAAAATGGGCCTTCCCATCAGGGAATATTTTACCCATATTAGCTTCATGAACTGTTTCAAAAATTGGTTGTGGGTCAACTCCCATCAAAACAAAAGAGCCATAAGTGAAGTAAAGCAAATCCGTCAAGGCATCTACTTGCCCAACAAGTGGTGACTCATTGCTAGCCTTAGATTGTACTTTAATAGCAGCTTTATCAATTGCTGAGTGCATATCAATCAATGCTTGTGTAAATTTATTCTTGTCGCCTTGGCTAGTTGCATAGACAAATTCTACCAATTCTTCAATTTTGAAGTCTGCACGGTGGCTAGCATCTTTCAAGGTATAACCCTTAGGTGTTTCAATAGTATCGCCGTCCATCAAGCGGTGGAAATCTTTAACTTTATTAAAGTTATCATCACGACTTTTAAAGCTTTTTTCAACATCAAAATGAATGAGACCATAGTGAGCGAGTGCTTTTGAAATGCCTCCGTTATTGTTAGATGCTGTTACAAAACTAGCACCTGCTTTTAAGAGGTCGTCAGCATTCCCCATGGCGACACCGACACCGACACCATTTAGCATTTCAATGTCATTATCTGAATCACCAAAGGCCATAACTTCTGATAATTCGAAGCCGAACATCTCTCCAAGACGCTCAATCCCTTTAATCTTAGACTGGTCTAGAGAAATTAAATCGATCGAATAAGGACTACTTCTTGTGATTTTGACATGAGGAAACTTTTCCTTAATCTCAGCTGTTTCTTGAGCAGAGGCTACCATAACAATTTGATAGATTGGCTCTCGCATGATCGTTACTAAATTATTAAAGCTCTGTGGCTTCACGCGTCGGATAAGATTTTTAAAGCTACTCTCAACTGTTGTTACCATACCTCGAGGAACAATACTGGAAACCACTTGTCCAAATTGACTGGTTCCCATATCAATGATACGCGAACCAGCTAAACCTGAAGCCGTCCCTAACGAGACTTCTTTTTTCTTGTCACTCGCATAACGAATAACACGATAAATCAGAGATTTAGGTAATTGATTTTGATAGAGAATCTTGTCCCGAGTCAAGATGTATTGACCATTATAGGTAACCGCAAAATCAAGGCCAAAGTTTTCTAAAAAAGGCTGCACAAAACCAGGCCCTCGGCTAGTTGCCAGGCCTACCATTATACCTTGTTTTTTTAAACTTTGAATGGCTTGTTGTGTTGTTTTTTGAACATTTTTTCGGTCATTTAAAAGGGTACCATCAATGTCAAAAAAGACTGCTTTAATTGTCAAAACCTTTTTTACTCACTTCTATTTATGATAGAATAGATTATAACATATTTCGAAGGAAGAATGACAAATAATGAAACAAATTCTAGTATTGCACACTGGAGGAACAATTTCCATGCAAGCCGATGCAAGTGGAAATATTTCTCCTAATCAAATCAACCCTATGACTCAGGTCGGGTTAGAGTTAGAAAACATTCAATTAAGAGTCATTGACTTCTTCAATTTACCCAGTCCCCATATTACTCCCAAACATATGCTGGCACTCTATCACAAGATAAAAGAAGAAGCTGATAACTATGATGGTATCGTCATTACACATGGTACGGATACCCTAGAAGAAACAGCTTATTTCTTAGATACCATGGCACTCCCCGATCTCCCAGTTGTCATTACCGGCGCCATGCGGAGTTCAAACGAGGTTGGTAGTGACGGTATCTATAATTATCTAACAGCACTTCGAGTGGCTAGCCATGATAAAGCAAAAGGCAAGGGCGTTCTTGTTGTCATGAACGATGAAATCCATGCTGCAAAATATGTAACCAAAACCCACACCACAAATATCTCTACTTTTCAAACGCCTACCCACGGTCCCCTAGGAATTATCATGAAACAGGATCTGCTTTTTTTCAAAACAGCAGAGCCCCGTGTCCGATTTGATTTACAAACCATTACAGGTACTGTCCCTATTATTAAAGCCTACGCAGGAATGGGGGATGGCAGTATTTTGAGTTTATTAACTCCCGATAACATCCAAGGCCTTGTCATCGAAGCCCTTGGTGCAGGTAATATTCCACCTCATGCCGCGCCCGAAGTTGAAAAACTCATCGCTTGGGGGATTCCTGTCGTTCTCGTTTCTCGTTGCTTTAACGGGATAGCAGAGCCTGTCTACGCCTATCAAGGAGGGGGAACCATGCTACAACAAGCCGGAGTCATGTTTGTCAAAGAACTGAATGCCCCAAAAGCACGCCTCAAGCTTTTGATTGCCCTTAATGCTGGTTTAAAAGGCCAAGCATTAAAAGATTATATTGAAGGATAAAGCAAGTAAAAACCTAGCTAGTGGTAACTAGCTAGGCCTTTTTATTAGGGAAGTGAATTGCCTGCGCTTCTGTAGATATCATACCAGTCTGCACGAGAGAGGGTGATAGAATTAGCCTGAGCAATTTTTCTCAAACGGTCAGGATTCATAGAACCAACAATAGCTTGCATTTGGGCTGGGTGACGTAAAATCCATGCAATGATAATTGCTTCTGCACTAACCCGATACTGATCAGCCAGATTTGCTATTGTTTCATTTAATTCCTGATAATCAGGATTACCCGTAAAAAGTCCCTTATCTAAATCAATTTGGAAGGGTGACCAGGCTTGAATGGTCACTTTATTGAGACGACAATAGTCAACAAGACCGTTATCACGGTCAATACCTGCTTGATTACGCATATTAACATTTAAAGCGGAATCAAACATAGGGGTGTGGGCTGGTGACAGCTGCATTTGATTAACCACAAGCTTTTGATCCATGTAAGCTTGCAGTAATTCCATTTGGTAACGGTTTTGGTTACTAACTCCAAAATACCTGACTTTGCCAACTTTTTCCAACTCTGTAAAAGCTTCTGCAACTTCCTCTGGTTCCATTAAGATATCTGGTCGATGAAGAACCAAAAAATCCAAATAATCTGTTTCTAAACGCTTTAATATGCCGTCTACTGATGCCATAATATGGTCTTTTGAAAAGTCAAAGAAGCCTTTACGGATACCACATTTTGATTGTAGAAGGTAATCATCACGAGATAGGCCCAAATTCTTAGCTGCCTGAGCAAAACGAATTTCTGACTCCCCATTCCCATAGATATCGGCATGGTCAATAAAAGAAATCCCTTCATCTAAAGCCGTTCTAATGGTTTCTTCAGCTTGACTAAGGTCTAAAGCTGCCATTCGCATACAACCTAAGGCAATCCGAGAAGCTTCTACATCGGTTGTTCCTATAATTTGTTTTGCCATTCATCTCTCCTTTTTGTTCTCACGTTTTTATTATTGTAGCATTTTTCGCTATTGATTTCTGATGTTAGACAGAGGTTTCAGTTGTTATCTCTAATCAAAGACATCATTTTTGTTAAGATTCTTAACAATTTTATGCCATCTCTGGTCAGTCTGCCAATTGGCTTGACTAGCAATTTCACTAGCTACTCGGCGTGCCTCCTCAAGGATTGGATAGTCCTCTAGTAAATCAGCTGTTTTAAATTCTGGAATACCGGATTGCCTCGTTCCAAAGATTTCACCGGAACCCCGCATTTTTAAATCAGCTTCTGCAAGAACAAAACCATCACTAGTCTCCGTCATGATGCGCATACGCTCTTTGCCTGTCTCTGTTTTGGGATTAGCTACTAATAGAGCATAAGATTGTTTATGACCCCGTCCTACCCTTCCTCGTAGTTGGTGTAATTGACTCAAACCAAAGCGATCGGCATCCATGATAAGCATGATTGTGGCATTTGGCACATTAACACCAACCTCAATGACTGTTGTTGAAACCAATAGATCAATTTCTTGATTTTTAAAAGCTTGCATAATAGCATCTTTGTCTTCATTTTTCATTTTACCATGCATCAGGGCTATTCTTGCATCACCTTGAAAGTAGTTTTTTAACTCTTGTTCTAAAGCGACAGCATTTTTTAAATCTAATGCCTCTGACTCTTCAATCAAAGGTGAAATAACATAAACTTGGGCGCCTTTGGCAATCTCCTGGCGCATCCAAGTTAGAACATCATGGAGCTGCTGGTGCTTAACCCACCGGGTCACGATAGGTTTACGACCTGCTGGTAATTGATCAATTATGGAGACATCCATTTCACCATAAGCTGTGATGGCTAGCGTTCTTGGAATGGGTGTTGCTGTCATCATGAGAACATCGGGATTTTCACCTTTTTCGCGGAAAATACGTCGCTGTTTCACACCAAATCGATGCTGCTCATCAGTAATCACTAAACCAAGTTTATGGTACTGAACTGCATCCTGAATGAGAGCATGGGTCCCCACAATCATATCGACTGAACCATCCGCAATAGCGGCCAATGCACTTCGTTTAGCTGCTACTTTCATACCAGATTTTAGAATGGCAATTGAGAGTTCTGGAAAAAGATTTGTTAAACTCTGATAATGTTGCTCTGCTAAAATTTCCGTTGGTACCATTAGCGCGGACTGATAGCCTGCTGTATAGGTCGCATACATGGCTAAACTGGCAATGACTGTTTTACCTGATCCAACATCACCTTGCAAAAGACGGTTCATATGTTGACCACTAGCCATATCCTTCAAGATTTCTTCTAAACTGTTTAGTTGCGCTCCTGTTAAAGAAAATGGCAAGCCTGCAATAACTTGTTCTAAAGCTTTTTTGTCATAAGCTATCGCTAAACCGGCTGTTTCTGATTTATTAGCATGCTTAAGCACCTGTAATTGCATTTGGAAGTAGAAGAGTTCTTCAAACTTAATGCGACGAAGAGCCTGACGGTATTCTGGTAAATCCGCCGGAAAATGCATCGCCCGGATCGCTTCTTGTCTCCCCATCAATCGATATTTTTGAATCAAGAGTTCAGGAATATTTTCTTCTATTTCTGATAATAGGTTAGTATCAAAAGCTGATTTGATAGCTTTAATTAAAGCTGCTTGACTGACCCCCTGTACCACATGGTAAACCGGTTGTAAATCATCTTCAAGACTCATCAAGAACTTCATTCCTGTTACACTTGTCTTTTTTTGATCCCATTTACCAAAAACCGCTACTTCTTTACCCAATTCAACCTTATCAGCTAAGTAGGGTTGATTAAAAAAATTAATGGCTATTACTAAGTCACCTTGTTTAATTTTAAAACTTAAGCGATTGCGTTTAAAGCCATAATACTGAACAGTTGCAGGTGTCACAACTGTCCCCGTCAGTACAGCCTTTTCTCCATCTTGCAAATCAAAAACCGACTTACTCTTAAAATCTTCATAACGAAAAGGATAGTAAAGTAACAACTCTTCAATCGTGAAAATATTTAATTTTTGAAATTTTTCAGCTGATTTAGGGCCAAAACCTTTTAACTCCGAAAGTGGCGAATGTAAATGCATAGTTATACCTTCTATTTTAGTCAAAAAACTCTTGTAACCATTATACAAGAGTTTTATTTTTATTTCACTACTGATACTTTCTGGGAATACGATCACTTAAAAGGCAAAGAACTTCATAATTAATAGTACCCTTTTTTTCAGCTACATCTGTCGCTGTAATTTCCTGGTCGCCACTTGTCCCGATTAAGGTCACTAACTTCCCGATTTCATAAGTTTTTGGTAATCTGACCGTCATTTGGTCCATTGATACCCTTCCTATAATTTGACAAAATTGACCGTCAATCAGCACCTCAAAGCCCTGTAAGTCCCTTGTCCAACCATCTGCGTATCCAATAGGAATCGTACCAATACATTCATCTTCAGTAGCAGTATAGGTAGCCCCATAGCCAACAGTATCTCCGGCCTGAATTTCCTTAACATGCACCAGACGCGACCTTAATGATAAAGAAGGTTTCAAAGGATAAGGCAGCTTAAGATCAGAGCCACTCGGATTTAAACCATAGATGGCAATTCCTAGTCTAACAGCATTAAAAATCGTATCACTATGCCAAAGGCTTGTTGCTGAATTACTAGCATGAACCAAGTCAGGCTTATCAGTCAAACGACTAACTAAGTCTGTAAAGAAGTTTAATTGTGATTGAAACTTTGTCGTATCGGCTTCATCAGCTGTAGCAAAATGAGTGAAAATACCATCAACAGCGACCTTGGCTTGACGTAAACCAGCAATTAACTGATTGGCTTCAGCTAAGCTACGGACACCAATTCTCCCCATACCAGAGTCAACTTTGACATGGACATGCAAGTTAGTTAGGTCTTCACCAAGAAAGGCCTGTGCATCATCCAACCACTCTTGGCTAGCCACTGTTACAGTAATCTGATTTTCAATTGCTAAAAGTAAAGCATCAGCTAGTACTACACCTAAGACTAAAATTTCTTTACTAATCCCCGCCTGTCTGAGCTCCAAAGCCTCATCTAAGTTAGACACACAATAAGCATCCACTTCTTTATCAATAGCTTTAGAAACTTCCACTGCCCCATGACCATAAGCATCAGCTTTAACCACTGCATAGGTTTTTGTTCCTTTAGGGATATGCCCTTGTACAGCTTTAATATTATTTCGAATAGCTTCTAAATCAACAGTTGCCACTGTTGGACGATGTATACTTGAGATCATCACACTTCCTCCAATATCACACTTGCCTGTACAAAATCCCCACTATGAGAAATACTTAAAAAGCTTCTTCCTCTAAAAGGGGATTGGCTAAAGTAGGGCTTGCCTTTCTCATCTGAAGCCACTTCTATGTCTTGGAAACTTAGTTTCCCAATTCCCGATCCCATAGCTTTAGAGAAGGCTTCTTTGGCCGACCAGCGTCCAGCTAAATAGCTTATTTGTCTTTTACTGTTATAGGTCTCAAAAATCGCGAGTTCTCTCGGGGTTAAAACTTTCTGAGCAAATCTAGGGTTACGCTGGTAAACCCGCTCAATGGCTGAAATTTCTTGCAAATCAATGCCATGTCCAATAATCATTTTCTTACCTTAATCAATCATTATTTCTATCTCATTAGATTATAAAAGCCGATAAAGCCAAGCCTTAAGCTTAGCTTCATCATCATTATCAGAAAAAATCTAGGATTAAAATTAGCTATTAAAAGCTTTGCGACCATGACAATTTTTGAATTTCTTACCACAACCGCATGGACATGGATCATTCCGTTTGACGTGTGCGAAATCTTGAGAAGAATCCGTTATGCCAGTTGCAGATTGAGCAGAAATATTCTGAGTAGCAGTTGTTGTTGCATGCTGACTTGCACGTTCTCTTTCTTGTTCATGAATTTGTGCTTTCATCATAGTACGCATGACATCAAACTCAATAGCACCAATCATATCTTGGAACATCTTGAAACCTTCTGCTTGGTACTCAACAACTGGGTTGTTTTGGGCGTAACCACGTAAGCCAACAGAGTTACGTAGTTGATCTAAAGCATCAATATGTTCTGTCCACTTGTTATCAACAATCATTAACAGTAAGACTTTTTGAAATTCTAAAACGGCTTCTTGATCGTGTAACTTAGACATCTGACTGTCATAGATGTCAAGCGCACGCTCATACAATAACTCTTTAATCTGATCGTCTTTTAAATGACGGAGGTCTTTAGCAAAAATAGATTCTTCTGGGACAATATTTGTTCGTGCAAAAGCAACAATCGCATCAATCGCATCTTTACGATTACTGCGTGTATGAGCTTCAACTGTTCGTTTGATTGTCCGTTTAATCATAGCCTTAATTTCAGGCCCTAAATCACGGTTCGCTGTGATAACATCACGACGATTAGCATAAATGATTTCGCGTTGTTCCCGCATGACATCATCATATTGTAGAACTTGCTTACGAGTATCATAGTTATTTCCTTCGACACGTTTTTGAGCAGATTCTACTTGTCGTGCCAACATTCGTGATTTAATAACAGCGTCATCTTCTTCTACGCGCATTCTGTCCAAGAATGCTTTAATACGATCAGAGCCAAAACGCCTCATCAAGTCATCTTCTAAAGATAAGTAGAATTGTGATTCTCCTGGGTCTCCCTGACGACCAGAACGTCCACGCAACTGATTATCAATACGACGGCTTTCATGTCGTTCTGTACCAACTACACAAAGCCCGCCTAATTCACGAACACCTTCGCCAAGTTTGATGTCTGTACCACGACCAGCCATATTGGTTGCAATAGTAACTGCGCCGCGTTGTCCAGCATTCATGATAATTTGAGCTTCCTTGAAGTGGTTTTTAGCATTCAAAACTTCGTGAGGGACGCCTGCAGCGACCAACTGTTTTGAAATGTAATCACTGGTTTCGACAGCTACCGTACCAACTAAAACGGGTTGCCCTTTTTCATGGCGAGCCTTAACATCAGCAATAACCGCTTTAAATTTTGATTCTAAAGTTGGGTAAAGGAGATCTGTATGATCCAAACGTGCAACAGGTTTGTTGGTTGGGATTGGGATAATTCGCATGTTGTAAACTTCGCGAAACTCCTCTTCTTCCGTCTTGGCAGTACCTGTCATCCCTGCAAGCTTCTTATACATACGAAACATATTTTGGTAAGTGATTGAAGCGCTTGTTTTGGACTCTTCTTGGATACGAACGCCTTCTTTAGCTTCGATAGCTTGGTGTAAGCCATCAGAGAAACGACGTCCTTCCATGGTCCGACCTGTAAATTGGTCAACAATCAAGATTTCTCCATCTTCACTAACCACATAATCAATATCAAGTAGCATGATGTAATTAGCGCGAAGGGCATTATCAATAAAGTGAGTTAAAGCAACATTTTCAATATCGTAAAGATTATTTAAGTTGAAATAAGATTCCGCTTTATCAATTCCTGAATCATTAAGACCAATTGTTTTTGTTGGGACATCAATAATGTAGTCATCAGCATTTAGGGTTTTGACAAACATATCAGCACGCACGTACAATTGATTAGTTTCGGAACTAACGGCACCTGAAACAATCAAAGGAGTTCTAGCTTCGTCAATCAGGACAGAGTCAACCTCATCAACTAGAGCATAGTTCAATGGACGCTGAACCATGTCCTCTTGACGTACAACCATGTTGTCACGCAGGTAATCAAACCCAACTTCTGAGTTGGTTGAATAGGTAATATCACAAAGATAAGCTTCACGTTTTTCTGCTGGTGATTTAGCTGCTAAATTAATCCCTACAGAAAGACCAAGCCAACTATAAACCTCACCCATTTCAGTAGCATCGCGGGTTGAAAGGTATTCATTAACGGTAATAACGTGTACCCCTTCACCAGCAATGGCATTCAAATAAACAGGCATCGTTGCTGTTAATGTTTTACCTTCACCTGTTCGCATTTCAGGAACATCTCCATTATGAAGGACGATTCCCCCCATAATCTGAACACGGTAAGGGTATAAACCTAAAACACGTCTAGCAGCCTCACGTACAACTGCAAAAGCTTCGGGTAACAATTGTTCAAGGGTTTCCCCATTTTGATAACGTTCTTTAAATTCGGGTGTTTTTGCTTGTAAATCTTGGTCAGATAGTGCTTCCATCTGATCTGCGTAAGATTCAACTTTCTTTGCAATTTTTTCTAATTTTCTGAGTTCGCCTTTGTCATTTTCAATGACTTTGCGTAGAATATTGGCCATTCTAATTCCTTTCGATCATCTTATCAGTTCATTTTAACATAATTAAGGAACTAGTACAAGAAAACCCAATAAAGGAAAAGAGAAAAGGAATGAGTTTCCTATCCCTCTTCTCTCACTTGTATTTCTATGATAATGTCTAACTATTATAAAGTGTTAGGGTGACTCACAATCATCTCTAGTTGTCCTTCAAAGGTCCACTTTTTAACATCGTTAGGCAGGATAAAATGCATCCCTTTTTTGACATCATATGCTCCTGCACCTACTGACAATTGCCCCTGCCCTTCTAAGACACTAACAAGTAAATAGGGAGCTGTCTGTCGCATATCTACTAAACCATCAATTACCCATTTGTAGACTGTAAAGAAGGGATTAGAAACTAAGGTGCTGGTAACGATATGGTCTAAGACAAGAGTGGCCGGTACACTATTTTTAGGTTTACCAATTGTCAATACATCAACGGATTGCTTTATATGTAGGTCACGCAGTTGGCCTTTTTCGTCTCTACGGTCAAAATCATAGACCCGATAAGTGGTATCACTGGACTGTTGTGTCTCAAGAATCATAATCCCTTTACCAATAGCATGCATGGTACCACTTGGAACATAGAAGAAATCACCAGCTTCAACGGGAATCCTTGTCAGTAAATTGTCCCAGTCACCAGCTTCTATCAAAGCCTTGAGTTCTTCCCTAGATTGAGCCTTGTGTCCATAAATAATTTCAGAACCAGGTTCTGCTGAAATAATGTACCAACATTCTGTTTTCCCTAGTTCACCTTCATGCTCCATGGCATAAGTATCGTCAGGATGCACTTGAACACTCAACCAATCATTAGCATCTAAAATTTTAGTTAATAATGGAAAAACTTTTTCTTCTGGGTTACCAAAATAAGCAGGGTTCTCCCTAAAAACACGATCAAGTTTTTGGCCTGCAAATCGTCCATTGATAATAGTTGAAACACCATTTGGATGCGCTGAGATGGCCCAATATTCACCTGTTGTTTCAGTGGGAATATCATAATTAAAAACTTCTCTTAGCTTTGTTCCACCCCAAATTTTATCGTGCATACAAGATTTCAGAAAAAATGGTTCTGACATAAACTTCCTCTTTCATTTGAATATGATAATCGATAGGCCCATTATACCACTTTCGTCCACTATATGACTACTATCAGCCAAATCTTACATGACATGACTTTTGACTAATCTCACAAAGCTTCTGATTTCTTCGAAACCTTTTTAGCTAAAGCAAAATTCCCAAGTGTCGCTGATCCGTTATTTGTCACAGCTGGTGTGACAATATACTTTTTCAAATTCGGTACTGGGAGATAACCATTTAAAAGGACTTCAAAGTGATGGCGTACTCGTTCAAGCATATGGTTTTGTGCCATCACACCTCCACCAAAAACGATAAGTTCTGGACGATAAAGCATGCTTGCTTGTAGAGCAGCTTGAGCAATATAGAAAGCCTGAATATCCCAAACAGGCGAGTCAATTGGCAATAATTCCCCCTTTGCTCCTGTTCTTGCCTCCAAACTTGGGCCTGATGCCATGCCTTCCAAGCACCCTTGATGAAATGGACAAACCCCTGTAAAGCCATTTTTAAGATCTGACGAATGAGGTCTCACATAAGTATGACCTGCTTCCGTATGGCCTAAGCCTCCAATCAACTGACCTCCTTGGATAGCTCCAGCGCCAATTCCAGTGCCAACGGTATAGTAAACAAGACTATTAACACGAGGTCTAGCTAATAGTTCCCCATAGGCAGAACTATTAACATCAGTTGTAAAGAAGACAGGAACTGACAGAGCTTTTGTAAACTCACTAAGGAAATCAACATTTGCCCAACCCTCCTTTGGAGTATTAGTAATATAGCCATAAGTAGGTGACTCTTGATCACTATCAATAGGACCAAAAGAACCAATTCCTATACCAAGCAATTGATCTCTAAAGGGCTCAAAAAAAGTGATGCAATTCGCAATTGTTTCTTCAACACTTGTTGTCGGAAATTGAAGGTGTTTGATCATTTTAAACTGGTCATCACCTACAGCACAGACAAATTTTGTACCACCTGCTTCAATGCTTCCATATAAGCCTGCCATTTTTTCTCCTTTTTTAAATTAATTCTTTTAAATGACTAGCGAAAATTTTTAGACTATCATTGTCAACGTTACGCTATCTCTTTCACTAGAAAGGCTTCCAAAAAGGCTAGACGATGCTAGCCTTCTTTTACCGAGCTACGAAAAGTTTTTGACCATGAGAAAGCTCCGTAGCCTCCACAATAGTAATCTCTTCATAATCAGAAGTGTTTGTAAGAACAACCATGGTTACATCTTCCAAACCAGCTGCTTTAATTTTAGCAGAATCAAAACGAGCCAATAAATCGCCTTTTTTAACTTCTTGACCAACTGACACTAACGGTTCAAAACCAAGGCCCGCCATTGAAACAGTATCAATTCCGATATGAATCAATACTTCAGCTCCCCTGGCAGATGTGATAGCAAAAGCATGGCCCGTTTCAAAAACAACTTCTACTCGTCCACTAAGTGGAGCATACAAACTATTTCCACTTGGTTTGATGGCTACGCCTTTTCCCATAGCCCCCGACGCAAAGACTGGGTCATTGACTTGATCAAGAGCTAGGAGTTGTCCATCAAGTGGTGAAAAAATAATGTCTTCATCTTTATTAGTATTAGCACTAATTTCTTCTGTTTCAACCTTGTTAGGTCTTATTTCACTGTCTTCATCTTCGAAGCCAAACAGATAGGTTAAGGTGAAACCGGCCACAAAGGATATGGCAACCATAAAAAGGTATGGCAAGAGTTGCCCGTTTAGGTATAGCAAGGTTCCTGGGATAATCGTAATCCCAAAGCCAGTTCCTGCCAAACCAAGCAAGGACGCTGTCGCTCCACCAATAGCGCCTGCAATCAAGGAAAGAAAGAAGGGTTTCCGGTAACGTAGATTTACCCCAAAAATAGCTGGTTCAGTGATACCTAAAAAGGCTGATAAAGCTGCTGGAAAGGCTAAAGCCTTTAGTTTTGGATTTTTGGTCTTCACACCGACAGCAACCGTCGCAGCACCTTGCGCAGTCATGGCAGCTGTGATAATAGCATTAAAGGGATTTGATCCATTATGAGCAATCAATTGTGATTCTAGTAAATTAAAGATATGATGAACCCCTGAAACAACAATGACTTGATGGACACCACCGATAAGTAAGCCGGGCAAGCCAAATGGTAAAGCAAGAATGGCATCTGTGACTAATAAGATATCATTTTCAACAACATGGAATACTGGCCCAATAACAAATAAGCCAAGAATTGACATCACCAACAAGGTTACAAATGGCGTCACCAATAAATCCAAAACTTCTGGGACATATTTACGGACAAACCTTTCAAATTTAGCACCGATGATCCCGATGATAAATGCTGGTAAAACAGAACCTTGCAGACCAACGACAGGAATAAAACCAAAGAAAATAGTTGGTTTAACGTCTCCAGCCGAAGCAACCGCCCATGCATTAGGAAGCGAACCAGAGATTAGCATGAAACCAAGCACAATACCAATAACGGGATTGCCTCCAAAAACTCTAAAAGTCGACCAAACAACTAATGCCGGAAGCGCAATAAAGGCGGTATCAGTTAAAATTTGAGAATAGACATTCAGATCTTCTGGAAGAGACATGCCAAGTGCACCAAGTAGTCCTCGGAGCCCCATAAAAAGACCAGTCGCTACAATAGCTGGAATAATGGGTACGAAGACGTCACCAAAGGTACGAACTGATCGCTGAAACCAGTTTCCTTGTTTTGCTGCTTCGCTTTTCATTTCAGATTTAGTGGAGCTAGGTAGGCCCAAAGCTACCACCTGATCATAAATCTTATTCACAGTACCAGTACCAAAAATCATTTGGTATTGTCCTGAATTAAAGAAAGCCCCCTTTACTTTCTCAATATTTTCGGCCCTTTCTTTATCAATCTTTGATTCATCAATAACCATAACCCTTAACCGTGTGGCACAATGCGCAACGCTTTTGATGTTTTCACGTCCACCTAAAGCGTCAATGACTTGCTTTGCAATTTCTCTATTGTCCATCTTTGCAAATTCTCCTTTTCACTTTTGATAAATCTGCTTTATCTCTTGATAACCATTTTAGCAGCTTCATTATTTATGTCAAGCGTTTGATATAAATAATATTATTTTTTATATAAAATGTTGATTTTTATGCGGAAAACGTTTAGTATATAATTTAAGAATGCGATAAAGGAGTAGTACCATGGATTTACCAAAGGAAATTCGTTACCGACCTTATCAGGAGTGGTCAGAACAAGAATTTCAGCTGATTAAGGCTAAGGTTTCTGATTCTCCCTGGCATGTTCATTACCATATAGAACCTAGAACCGGCTTATTAAATGATCCAAATGGTTTTTCTTACTTTAATGGCAGATACCATCTTTTCTATCAGAATTGGCCTTACGGTCCAGCTCATGGCTTAAAGCAATGGGTTCATCTTATTTCCGATGATTTAGTTCATTTTGAAGAGACAGGAATAAAATTACTTCCTGATCATGCTAATGATAAAGAAGGGGCTTATTCTGGCTCGGCCTACGCCCTTGCTAATCAATTATTTCTATTCTACACTGGTAACGTACGAGATGCTAATTGGCTACGCGACCCCAGACAAATTGGTGCCTATCTGTCAACTGACGGCCAGATCAAAAAGTGCTCTCAAGTCCTTATTTCCCAACCTAAAGATGTGACAGAACATTTTCGAGATCCACAGATTTTTGAATACCAAGATCAGCTGTATGCTATTATTGGTGCTCAGAGTCATAAAAAGAGAGCTTTTATCAAGCTCTATAAAGCCATCAATAACGATGTGGAAAATTGGGAATTCGTGTCAAATCTAGATATTGGTCGGCAAGCAAGTGAGTATATGATTGAGTGTCCTAATTTAGTATTTATAGACCAAAGGCCGGTTCTTATTTACTGTCCTCAGGGACTTTCTAAAAAAGAGTTGGATTATGCCAATATTTATCCTAATACCTATCAGATTTTTGACGCTTTCGATCCAGCAAGCGGACGTTTACTTGGTCAGGGGCCTTTGCGGAATCTTGATTTTGGCTTTGAAATCTACGCCACTCAGGCTTTTAATAGTCCTGACGGCCGTGTCCTCGCTATCTCTTGGATTGGCCTTCCCGACATTGACTATCCAACCGATAACTATGCTTATCAGGGAGCACTTAGTCTTGTCAAAGAACTAACGATTAAGGATGACATCTTGTATCAAAGGCCTGTCAGGGCTCTTTCAGACTTGAAAATGAAACCTCAAATGCTAGAGCAAAGAAAGGATACCTCAAATTGCTACTTATTAGAAATAACTGTTCCTAGTCACGAGCAGAAAAGTTTGGTTCTTTTTGCTGATAGAAAAGGTCAAGGCCTAGCCATCACTGTCAATACTCAAGAAGGGAAGATAACGCTTGACCGTAGTCAGTCTTCTAATAGCTTCGCTGAAAAATTTGGAAACAAACGCTCTTGCCAAATTCCAAAAGGAGATGTTACACTTAATATCTACGTAGACCGATCTATCGTTGAAATTTTTGTTAATGAGGGTCAATTTGTCCTAACAAGCCGCTATTTCCCAGAAGAGGAGGCATCAGCTCTTCTAATGCCAGATGGTGAGCTTGAAGGATTTTACTATGAAATGAGGTATTAGTGTGGTAGCAAAATTAACCGATGTTGCTGAACTGGCTGGAGTTAGCCCAACAACTGTTTCACGTGTCATTAATAAAAAGGGCTACTTGTCCCAAAAAACAGTGGACAAGGTTAAAGCTGCTATGCGTGAATTAGGTTATCAGCCCAACAACTTTGCTCGTAGCCTACAAGGCAAATCAGCCCGACTTGTTGGATTGATTTTCCCTAATATCAGCAATATTTTTTATTCTGAACTGATTGAACACTTAGAAATTGAACTTTTTAAGGCCGGTTATAAAACGATCATTTGCAACAGTCAACATGACCCTCTTAAAGAACGAGATTATTTAGAAATGTTGGCTGCTAATCAAGTTGATGGTATTATTTCATCTAGTCATAACTTGGGTATCGAAGATTATGAACGTGTGGAAGCACCTATTGTGGCTTTTGACCGCAACCTAGCCCCTAACGTTCCCATTATCTCTTCTGATAACTTTCAAGGAGGTCAATTGGCTGCACAAACTTTGCAAAGTTATCAGTGCCAGACTATCATCATGATAACAGGTAACGATAACTCTGATTCACCGACAGGTTTACGTCAACTTGGTTTTTCCTACCAATTAAAAAAAAGCGCTGAAATTATTAAATTGCCGAATCACCTGTCACCTATACGCCGTGAAATGGAAATCAAATCTATTTTAGCTACCCGTAAGCCCGATGGTATTTTTGCATCAGATGATTTAACTGCAATCTTAATCATGAAAGTAGCCAAACAGCTAGGCTTATCCGTACCAAAAGACTTAAAGCTTATTGGCTACGATGGGACAGCATTTGTTGAAAATTATTTCCCACAACTTACAACCATCAAACAACCTATTCCAGAAATTGCTCAATTAACTGTCGAAATTCTTTTAAAGCGGATTGCTAAAGAGAAAATCGCCAAAGATTACATCTTACCCATAAGCCTTCTGCCTGGGAGAAGCATTTAGAACAGGCCTATCTCAAGATAAAAAGTACCTATTTCAGTGGAAATAGGTACTTTTTTAATTGTCTTTTACAAATTGGCTTAATAAACCATTAATGAATTTGGCAGAAGTTTCATCAGAGTATTTTTTAGCAATTTCAATGATTTCATTTAATGCCACACGGTCTGGGGTTTCGTCAAAATACTTAATTTCATATAGACCTAGACGGAGCATGGTTCTATCTGATAACGTCAAACGTTCAATTGACCAACCCTTTTTAAGGTTCTCTTTAATAATGGCATCTAGTTCTTCCTTATGATTGTTGACCCCATTAACTAAAGTCAATAAAAAGGCCGGCACATCCAAGGGATGATCTTGATCAGACACCTTATCGTAATCATAGGCAAATCGGGATGACTCTAAAAAGTCACCACCATGTTCCATGTTAAAGAGTGCTTGAAAAGCCCGCTCTCGAAGATCTCTTCTTGAATTTTCAAAACTACTAATCATCCAAGAAATCCTCTTCAAAAAGTGATTTCAAATCAGGTTTTGGTGTTTTTTCTGGCACAATACCTTCTACATGGATATTAACCGCCGCAATGGTTACTTCTGCCATATCGTAGACAGCTGCTTTGACAGCCTTTTGAATAGCTACTGAAACAGTCGGTACTTTAACACCATACTGAAGGTAAACATAGATATCAGCCGTGACAGAGCCATCTTCCTCGGTCTGTAAGTAAACCCCTTTACCTAAACTTGATTTATTAAAACTATCCGACATCTTTTTGTTATGAAGTGAATAGACGCCGTCAACCTGAGTTGCAGCAATGCCTGTAATAACTTCAAGAACACGTGGCGAAATGACAATCTCACCTATATTTTCACTTAACATAGCATTTCCTTTCCTTTCCTCAACTCTTGTTGACAAAATCCTTAGGCACGAGAAACGTAGGTACCTTCAGCTGTATTAATGATTAATTTTTGTCCCACTTCGATAAAGTCTGGAACATTGACAACCAACCCTGTTTCAAGAGTAGCCGGCTTACCAGAACCTGTTACAGTTGCCCCTTTGATAGAAGGTTGTGTTTCAGTAACCGTTAATTCAACAGTTGTAGGTACAGTAACTCCGATTACTTCACTGCCGTAGAATTGAATTTTGACATCAGAATTTTCAAGAATGTAAAGTAATTCTTGCTCAACATTTGCAACTGGAATTTCATATTGATCGTAAGTTTCAGTATTCATAAAGTAAGCTGTGTCGTCCATTTTGTACAAGTATTGAGCTGGTACAGTTTCAATAATGGCTTGTTCAAACTTTTCATCTGGACGATAAGTTGTATCAAAAGTAGAACCTGTACGGACATCACGCAACTTCATGCGCATGATAGTATTCCCTTTACCTGGTTTGTGGTGACTTGCTTCAAGAACGCGAATTAATTTGCCTTCTGACTCAAAAGTCATACCTGCTCTAAGCTTACTTGCTTCAATCATTTATTATTACCTCTTATTACTAAAATTTTTATCATCTCATTCTATCACAAAAGGACCTTTTGCTCAAATCTTTTCTGCCCGAGCAAGGACTTTAAAACGTGTATCCTCACCTTAAACTAGCTTAACTTATCAGGTGGATTCTAGTCCGAATGACCACCCAATGTTAGTTCTGGCACATTATGTTGCACATAGGCCACTCCCTTTTTCTCCATCAACTCAATAGCAAAAGGATGTGGTCGATAGTGAGCTTTATAGGTAATTTTCTTTATACCCGCTTGTAAAAGGGCCTTAGTACAATTGATACAGGGAAAATGAGTCACGTAAAGCTCTGTTCCGTCTGTTGAAATTCCCTCCTTAGCACATTGGATTAGAGCATTCATCTCTGCATGAACTGTCCTGATGCAATGCCCATCTTCCATGTAGTGGCCCGCTTCATTACAATTGTCTGTAGCTGAAACACCACCATTATAACCAGTTGCAATAATACGGTTATCCTTGACCAAAACAGCTCCCACAAATGCACGGTCACAGGTTGACCGCTTAGAGATAAGTTCTGCATTGGCCATAAAATAATCTTGCCATGATAAACGATTTGCCATTAGCTCTTACCCAATACTTTCTAAATGATTCACTTATAATACAATTAATTCTTTAGGTGCCAATGTTAAGACCTGACACCCTTTTTCCGTAATAACTAAGTCATCTTCTATGCGTACGCCATACTTATCATCCAAATAAATGCCTGGTTCATCTGTCACCACCATGCCGACTTGGAGTTCTTTCTGGGACTTCCCAAAAAACGGATTCTCATGGATATCAAGCCCGATGCCATGACCAATGCCATGTGTGAAGTTACTACCGTAACCAGCTGCTGCAATCAGATCTCGTGGCACCTTATCAAAATCGGTAAATGTCATGCCTGCACGCGCTTTTTCTATCAAAGCCTCATTAGCTGCAAGTACAATACCATAAATCTCGCGCTCTTGGTCAGTTACTTGCCCGATGTGAATGGTCCTAGTCATATCACTAACATAGTGATTATAGTAGCAACCAAAATCCATGGTGAGAGTCTCACCAGACCCAATGACCTTATCACTAGCACGGCCGTGGGGCATAGCCGAGCGAAAACCCGAGGCAGCAATGGTATCAAACGACGTTCCGCTAGCACCATATTGACGCATCCGAAAATCTAAAAAATTAGCCAATTCTTGTTCAGTAGTTATTCCTGGTTTTATAAAGTCAAGAGCATCTATAAAGGCTTTGTCTGAAATAGAACACGCTTTAGCAATTGTCCTAATTTCAGAATCATCTTTAATCAATCGTAATTCCTCCACAAAACCAGATTGAGCAAGTAAAGTAATCCCCGAAAAAGCGGATTGCAGTGCTTGATAATAGAAAAAGCTGACGTGATCTTCAAAAGCAAGCTGATCTAAGCGATCTGTTTCTAACAAATCTGCAACAACCCTTAATGGCGTACGGCTTTCAATAATATCAAAACCTTCTATTCCAGCTTTAGCCATTAGGGTATAGCGAGAATCCGTGATAAAAATCCGACGTTCTCTTGTGATTAAAATAGTTGCTGCGCTCCCCGAAAAACCTGTCAAATAATAACAATTTGTCAAATTAGTGATTAGAATAGCCTCCAACCCCTTGTCTTTTAGCAGTTTTTGACACTTCTTTAAACGTTCTTCTATAACTTCTGACATCCTTAATGAATCTCCTTCTACTTGGCTTTTGACAATATTGTAGCATGAAAGGCTATCTAATGGCTAGAAATCATAGTAAAAGAGACCATAAATTAAAAAACACTACTCTTTAATGAAATATTTACAGAAAGATTACAAAATGGTAAAATAGTTTAAAAATAAGAAGTAGGTTAAAAATGAAAAATAAAGGTTCTTTTACTACAGTTCTGTATATCATACTTGGAATTACTATTCTTAGTATCATTTTAATGGCAATGCCTATCCTTTTAGTGGCGGGAGTTATAGGCCTGTGGTTCTATACGAAAAAGAAACCCAATCGGCAAAGAAGAAATTATGCCCTAATAGCTACTGTTATCGGTTTAATTGGTACTATGATGCTAGGTACAGGCTATACATTTTCTTCTAAACCAGCTACAAATAAAGAGCAAGAAACTCCTAACACTCTTATTAGCTCTACAAGCAAGAAGACAGTTCCCCAGAATCAAGATAAAGATATTAGAGACGCTAACCAAGCTATTAGTCAATTAGAAAAGGATACCAACCCTATTCATTTAGAAAAAGCTAGAGAAGCCATCAAACATCTCAAAAATAATAAAGATAAAGCATTATTAGAAAAACGGTTTTATCGCTTGGAACAAAAGATCTACATTGAGGAAGCTGAGAAAGCAACTAAAGAAGTAGAAACCACAAAAACAAAGGATCTACTTGAGATTGCCAAAGAAAAAATAGGGCTTATTTCTGATTCTACCAAAAGAAACCCTTTTATGGACCGCATTTATCTAGTCAGCAAGGCTATTGAAGAGCAAGAAGTACAGAAGGTCGCTGAATCCGATGCAGAAAATGCTGTGAAGCAACTTGAAGATAATCAAAATCGCGCCAAGGTCTCATATGCCGAAGAAAAGGTTAATAAGATAACAAATACCACCAAAAAAGCTAACTTTACTAACCGTATACAGTCAGTAATTACCAGCATTGAGACACGTGAAACACAAGCAGCAGCACAACAATTTGTCCAAGCACCTCCATCAAATACACGCTACTATGCTAACTGTACAGAAATGCGTAATGCTGGGGCTGCTCCGATTCAACAAGGACAACCTGGCTATGAGACACGCCTAGATCGAGATCACGATGGTTGGGCTTGTGAATGATTAAAAAATGCTCACTTTTTCTACTGTTAGTTGTTACTTTCTTAAGCACCAGTATCGTTGCTGCTGATTTAAAAATTGACTTACCCATTAAAGAAGCACAAGCAGTCTTAGCTTATCAAAAAAATAGCGACCAATTTCAACACGTTTCTGTCAAAACTATTCAAGTTATGATGTTAGAGGGGAAAATTTTCTACCTCTATACAGGGCGTGCGACTTGTCCCCACTGTAGAAATTTTATCCCTAAACTCTTACAAGCAGCTAAACATTGCAAGACACCTATTTACTATTTAGACTCTGAAAATACCAACCTTAATGTGGCACTAAGTCATTTTAGAACACACTATGGGATAAGGACTGTCCCTAATCTTTCACAATTCCAATCTAATCAACTCATCAAAAGCTTGGATAAGCCTAGTCAAGCGCAAAATGAAGAGATCAGTCACTTTCTATTACAGTAAAAAAGTTTTCTTTTTATAATAGATTAGGTTGGTAGCTGAGACAGTAGGTCAAACAGTCAGGAAAGTGACTACTTGGGGTAGCCAAATGAATGTCATACCTAAAGCTTAAGCCTAGGTCTAAAGATGTCTCAATGCCAGAAACTCATCGTTTCTGGCATTTTTGCTAACTCCCAACCTATCAAGCTTTGCTAGAGGACAGAATTGTAAGTAGTACTATTGTATGATAAAGGAGGTCGGTAGTTACTTTGGCTAGGTTCTAAAAAATCCGGTAGGAAACCGGATTTTTTACTGTAATTTCGTTTTCAAATAATGTCCTGTGTAACTTCCCTTAACCTTAGCTACCTCTTCTGGCGTGCCAGTGGCAATAACCTGACCACCCCCAACACCACCTTCGGGACCCAGATCAATGATATGATCTGCTGACTTAATAACATCCAAGTTATGCTCAATAACTAAAACAGTGTTGCCATCATCAACAAATCGTTCCAACACTGTTAGCAATCGTGCAATATCATCAGTGTGCAAGCCTGTTGTCGGCTCATCTAAGATATAAAGGCTCTTTCCTGTTGAACGTTTATGAAGTTCACTGGCTAATTTCATGCGTTGTGCTTCCCCACCCGATAGTGTCGTAGCAGGTTGACCCAAGGTTACATAACCCAATCCGACATCTTTAATGGTTTGAATCTTACGGGCAATTTTAGGAATAGCTGCAAAGAAGTCTAAAGCATCATCTACAGTCATGTCTAAAATCTCGGCAATATTTTTTTCTTTGTAATGAACTTCTAAGGTTTCAGAATTGTAACGACGTCCATGGCAGACTTCACATGGAACATAAACGTCAGGTAGAAAATGCATTTCAATTTTAATAATGCCATCTCCTGAACAGGCTTCACAACGGCCACCTTTGACATTAAATGAGAAGCGGCCTTTCTTGTAGCCACGAATTTTAGCTTCGTTGGTTTGAGCAAAGAGATCTCGGATATCATCGAAAACACCTGTATAAGTTGCTGGATTTGATCGAGGAGTTCTTCCAATTGGGCTTTGATCAATATCAATCAAACGATCAATATATTCAATTCCTTCAAAGGATTGATGTTTACCAGGTTTCTCGGAATTCCGATTGAGATTTTGAGCCACCACTTTTTTCAAAATACTATTAATCAGTGTTGATTTTCCAGAGCCGGATACCCCTGTTACAGCAATAAATTTTCCTAGCGGAAAACGCACATCAATGTTCTGTAAATTATGCTCACTTGCTCCTTTGATTTCTAGAAAACGGCCGTTTCCTCGGCGTCGTTCTGAAGGTACAGGGATAGCTTTTTTACCAGATAAATATTGGCCAGTAATGGATTTTTTATTCTTAGCAACTTGTTTTGGTGTTCCAGAGGCAATGATTTGGCCGCCAAATTCACCTGCTCCAGGACCTACATCAATCAACCAATCTGCCTGCATCATGGTGTCTTCATCATGCTCTACAACAATCAATGTATTACCTAAATCACGCATTTTTTTCAAGCTATCAATTAGGCGATCATTATCACGCTGATGCAGACCAATTGAAGGCTCATCAAGAATATAAAGGACACCTGATAAGTTGGAACCAATTTGCGTTGCGAGACGAATGCGTTGACTTTCCCCTCCCGACAAGGTCCCCGAAGCACGAGAAAGAGTTAGATAGTTTAAACCAACATTATTTAAAAAGGTTAAACGATCATGAATCTCTTTAAGAATCGGTTTAGCAATAGTGCTCTCATTTTCAGAGAGGATTAGCCCCTCCAAAAGCTCCAAGTGATCAGCAATAGATAGCTCTGAAATTTGACCAATGTGTGGTCCATCTTGACCACCAACCCGAACACATAAGGCTTGATCATTTAGACGATAGCCGTGACAAGTTGTACAGGTTAAGGCGTTCATATAAGCCCTCATCACATTTCGAGTATACTCACTATTTGTTTCATGGTAACGACGATTAATGTTTGCTACGACACCTTCAAAAGGGATGTCAATGTTACGTTCCCCACCAAAATCATTAACATAATGAAAATGAAATTCACGGTCACCTGACCCGTACAAAATTAAATCCTTATCAGTTTCAGATAACTCTTGATAAGGTTTATCCATATCAACTCCAAAGGTAGTCATGGCCTGCTCGAGCATCGTTGGGTAATAATTAGATGAAATTGGATTCCAAGGAGCAAGTGCCCCTTCACGGAGTGTTTTACTAGGATCAGGAACAACCAAATCTAAATCTACTTCTAATTTAATCCCTAACCCATCACAAGTTGGACAAGAGCCAAATGGTGCATTGAAAGAGAAAAGACGAGGTTCTAATTCTGGGACAGTAAAGCCACAAATCGGGCAAGAATAGTGTTCTGAAAATTGTAGTTCATGCCCATCCATCGTGTCAATAATCAGATAACCATCTCCCAGTCGTAAAGCGGCTTCAATGGAATCAAACAGACGGCTACGAATACCTTCTTTGTTGACCAACCGGTCAATAACAACTTCTATATCATGCATTTTGCTTTTAGATAATTCGGGAACTTCCGAGATATCATAAATATCACCATCAACTCGAACCCGAACATAACCATCTTTTTGAATTTTTTCAAAAACTGTTTTATGTTGTCCCTTCTTACGACGAACAATTGGAGACAAAATCTGCATCCTTGTCCGTTCTGGCAAATCTAAAACTTGTTCCACGATTTGCTCAACAGATGAAGCGGTTATCGCACCATGCCCATTGATACAGTAGGGAGTTCCTACCCGTGCATATAAAAGCCTTAAATAGTCATTAATTTCAGTGACAGTACCAACTGTCGAACGTGGATTTTTACTGGTCGTTTTTTGGTCAATAGAAATAGCCGGGCTGAGACCATCAATCGAGTCAACATCCGGTTTTTCCATATTACCTAAAAATTGCCGGGCATAGGCCGATAAGCTCTCCACATAGCGACGCTGCCCTTCCGCGTAAATAGTGTCGAAAGCTAGACTAGACTTCCCTGATCCAGACAATCCAGTTACGACGACAAGTTTGTCCCTAGGAATCTCCACATCTATATTTTTTAAATTGTGAGCTCGTGCTCCATGAATAATTAACTTATCTTGCATATGGTTCTCAACCAATCTTCTTTCTGATAACAATTTTCTATATTATAACAAAATTTTCTAATATTCAGTTGTCCCAAACTTGATCATTTATAGTATAATAGGTTAGTATTAATTATAATTAGGGGTATTATGTGTTACCATTTGTTTTCATAGATTTTCAAGTGTTTTTCACATCAACTTCCTAAGCTAATAGACTATTATTAAAAAGGAGGGCTTGTCATGAAACAAATGTTTCTTTCATCAGCAATTGAATTCAAAGAAATTGAAACATTCGAGCCAGGGGCTTGGATTAAACTGGTGAACCCCTCCCAGGAAGAGTCTATTGAAGTTGCTGATCAATTTAACATTGACATTGAAGACTTAAGAGCCCCATTAGATATTGAAGAAACTTCTCGTATCGCTGTTGAAGATGACTATACCTTAATTATCGTGGACGTTCCAACTTATGAAGAACGTAATAGCAAGAGTTATTATGTCACCGTTCCTTTGGGGATTATCGTCACTGAGCAAGCAGTGATCACAACTTGTCTTCAGGACTTAACCTTATTTGATCATTTTCATAACAAACGGGTGAAAAATTTCTTTACCTTTATGAAAACGCGGTTCGTTTTTCAAATTTTATATCGTAATGCCGAGTTATTTCTTACCGCACTCCGTACGATTGATCGGCAAAGCGATCGCTTAGAGGCACAACTTGAGAAAGCAACTCGTAATGAAGAGCTTGTCGATATGATGGAACTCGAAAAATCTATCGTCTACTTGAAAGCCTCTTTGAAATTTAATGAGCGCATCGTCAAAAAACTATCCAGTTCTACTTCTTCTTTAAAAAAATACATCGAAGATGAAGATTTACTGGAGGATACACTGATTGAGACGCAGCAGGCCATCGAAATGGCTGGTATCTATGAAAATGTCTTAAATGCTATGACTGAAACAACAGCTTCTATCATCAATAACAATCAGAATACCATCATGAAAACCTTGGCTTTAATGACCATGACTTTAGATATTCCAACTGTCATTTTCTCTGCTTATGGTATGAACTTCCAAAATAATTGGATGCCCTTTAATGACCTAGAACATGGTTTCTTTCTCATTGTTCTGATTGCTATTTTAGGATCATCTGGCGTTATCATCTATTTTCTAAGGAAGAAATGGTTTTAACCAAGTAAGTCCGAAAATGATTAAAGCAAGTCTATTACTCTAGGCCTTCTCGTTTTATTATTACATTATATGTAACGACTCTTCATAATATCACTTTATCTAGACCATTTTAAGGAGACCCCATGGATTTTCAACAGCTAACCAAAAAAAATCAAGAATTTATTCATATTGCTACTAACCGTTTAATTCAAGATGGTAAATCTGATCAAGAAATTAAAGACATTTTGGAAGAAACAGTTCCCACAATCCTCGAAAAACAAAGGCAAGGAATCCCAGCTCGTACCTTCTTAGGTGCTCCAACTGCTTGGGCAGCTTCATTTACTGAAAAACCTCGTAGCAAAGATGGTAAGACAGTGGATACTGAACCTAAAAATACAAACCCTTGGTTAATGTGGCTTGATACTTCATTAATCTTTATTGGTGTTGTTGCCCTTTTAAATGGGTTGATGACATTCTTCAACCCAGCCTCTAAAGTAAATGGAACAGGACTACTTTCCTTACTAGCCTTAGGTTTTGGTGGTGGAGCTTCTATGTATGCCACTTACCACTTTGTTTACCGTCACATGAACAAACCAAAAAACCAACGACCAGGCTGGGTTAAAATTATCGGAGCACTTGGACTGGCAATGTTAATCTGGGTAAGTCTTTATAGTGCAACTGCCTACCTACCACAATCACTTAATCCTCAGTTGCCACCTTTTGTTTTACTTATTTTAGGAGCACTTGCAATCACTCTTCGCTATTACCTGAAAAGAAAATATAATGTCCAAAATGCTATGTCAGCACGTTAACCTGACCCCTAGTTCACTACTCTACCAAAGACAGATAGGCTCTAAAACCTGTTTGTCTTTTCTTTTACCCATAATTTTACAAGAGTACTATTGCTTGACACTTTCTTTTTTGCCTAATATAAATAGCAAAAGAGTATCATCATCTAGTATAACTCTCCTCCTATTTCTAAGCCTATATAACAGCCCCTCTAACTTTGACATGTGTTTAAGATTCCTAGTAGCTATCAGTCTTAATTGGCTCTTTAATTTTTAAGCTCACGGAAAACAAAAGACCCACTGGGTCTTTCTATTTAATCTTCGTTTACGTAAGGCATAAGTGCCTTTGTTTGTATTTGATTGTATCTCATCTTTAACTTCGTTACAATCAAAATAGACTTATATATAATCAAAAAAAGACCCACTGGGTCTTTCTATTTAATCTTCGTTTACGTAAGGCATAAGTGCCATAACGCGAGCACGTTTGATTGCTGTTGTTACTTTACGTTGATTTTTAGCTGAAGTTCCTGTTACACGACGAGGAAGAATTTTCCCACGTTCTGAAACGAAACGGCTAAGAAGTTCAGTGTCTTTGTAATCAACATATTCAATTTTGTTAGCTGCGATGAAGTCAACTTTTTTACGGCGTTTGAACCCGCCACGACGTTGTTGAGCCATGATTTTTCTCCTTTATAAATTCTGATGTTTAGGGCAATTATGATTAGAAATCATCATAGAAAAAAGCTTTCTTTTAATTGATTTCTCTATCAGCAATGAGCCCGAACTCGAATAATTTCTTATCCGTACAAACCCATTCTTTTAGAATGGTAGATCGTCGTCTGAAATTTCCATTGGGTTTGAATTACCAAATGGACTTTCGTCTCGACCAAAGTTAGGTGTTTGTTGAGAAGAAGCTGAATAATTATTATTAGTTGAGGTGTTATTAAAACCACCACTATTATAAGAATTAGATGAGCCACCTTCACGTGTAGCACGGCTTTCCAACATTTGGAAATTATCCGCAACCACTTCCGTTACGTAAACACGTTGTCCTTGTTGATTTTCATAATTACGAGTCTGAATACGACCAGTAATTCCGATTAAAGCACCCTTTTTTGCCCAATTTGCTAAATTTTCAGCAGGTTGGCGCCAGATAACACAGTTAATGAAATCCGCTTCACGCTCCCCATTTTGGCTCTTAAAAGTGCGATTTACAGCAAGGGTAAAAGTAGCAACTGCTACCTGGTTTGGTGTATAACGGAGCTCTGCATCTTTGGTCATACGACCAACTAGTACTACATTATTAATCATAAACTACCTTCTTACTGCTTGTCTTAAGCGTCAAGTTTAACGATCATGTGACGAAGAATGTCGCCGTTGATTTTTGAAAGACGATCAAACTCATTAAGAGCTGTTGCTTCTTCAGATTCAACGTTAACGATATGGTAAAGTCCTTCACGGAAATCATTGATTTCGTATGCAAGACGACGTTTTTCCCAATCTTTTGATTCAACGATTGTAGCACCGTTGTCAGTTAAGATAGAGTCAAAGCGTGATACCAAAGCGTTTTTAGCTTCTTCTTCAATGTTTGGACGAATGATATAAAGAATTTCGTATTTAGCCATTGATATTTTCCTCCTTTTGGTCTAATGACCTACATCTTATGATGCAGGTAAGTGAGGGATGCTCACAGACTACTATTATACAGGAGATTTGACTTAAAATCAAGGAAAATTTGTTTTTTATTATTGCTTACTAATGCTCTCTTCTACAATCATTCAGTAAGAAATTGTATTACTCATTCCGTGAAAGAGGCGATAGTAGTTTGATTTTTAATTTGCCATTCCTTTCTATAATTTCAATGAGAGGGTTTTTAGAGGGAGCCTTATTCTTTATTTTTTATTTTGCAGTGCCTTATGGTGTTTACACTGGATTCAATCCTTAACCTATTTTAAGCAATAGGCCAACTTATCGCCATTTTTATATCTTGCTAAGGTCATAAGCCTTTCCAACTTCTCAACCTAGTATTCTTAAGTGATCGTAACAATATTAAGGATGACCTGTGACAAGTTGACGAGTCTCCATTCAATAGCGTTCTTTATTGAATTATAGCATCAGATATCTCTTTTCAAACTTGTTCATTTCTTCTATCATCTTAAGGTGACTTATACCATATATAAATTGAGATATGATTCATTTTATTATCAGCTATTTCATCTAAGGCACAATCTGCAGGGGCATCTTTTCCTTATTTTTTTAATAGTCTATGTTACAATAACAACATGATTGATTTAAAAGATTACGGCATTGATATGTGGCCAGAAGATAAAATTGCTGATTTTCGTCGTACTTTACTGAACTGGTATGACCAAGAAAAGAGGGATTTGCCTTGGCGCCGAAACAAAAATCCTTATCACATTTGGGTTTCGGAAATTATGCTGCAGCAGACTCAAGTCCAGACAGTCATTCCTTACTACCATCGTTTTCTTGACTGGTTCCCCACCGTTGCTGAATTAGCAGTGGCTGATGAAGAGCGCCTGCTCAAGGCCTGGGAAGGATTAGGTTATTACTCTCGCGTACGAAACATGCAGAAGGCTGCGCAACAAGTAATGACAGAGTTTGACGGGGTGTTCCCTTCTTCTCACGAGAATATTTCTAAATTAAAAGGAATCGGACCCTATACCGCCGGAGCTATTGCTAGCATCGCTTTTGACCTACCAGAACCTGCTGTTGATGGTAATGTGATGCGTGTCATGGCCCGCCTCTTTGAAGTGAATTATGACATTGGAGATCCTAAGAACCGCAAGATTTTCCAAGCATTGATGGACAAATTAATTGATCCCGACCGTCCTGGTGATTTCAACCAGGCTCTTATGGACTTGGGCACAGACATCGAATCCGCTAAAAACCCTAGACCAGATGAATCTCCTATTCGTTTTTTCTGCGCAGCTTATCTCCATGGAACTTACGACAAATACCCGATTAAAAAACCTAAGAAAAAACCACGTCCTATTGAAATCCAAGCTTTTATTATTCAAGACCAAGATGGGCGGTTTTTGATTGAAAAAAATGATCAAGGCCGCCTTTTAGGAGGCTTTTGGTCATTCCCAATTTTAGAGACCACCTTTATTAGCCAACAACTTGACCTTTTTTCAGATCAAGAGACCGTTTTGAAACGCTTTTCAAAAACAACTACCTTCGAAGAGAGCTACGGTTTAGCTATTGACTGGTCTTCACAAAGCTTTCCTTTAGTCAAGCATACCTTTAGTCATCAAAAATGGACCATCTTCTTAACTAAAGGAAAAGTTACTACTATATCACCAATTCACAATCGCACAGTTGCTTGGGTCTCTCGGAATGACATGGCAAACTACCCAATGGCTAGGCCGCAAAAAAAAATCCTAGAAACCTTCTTCAATACTTAAAACTAAGTTCTTTGGTTTCTTATTTCCAGCTGCAATCAAGTGCAATCCCTATTATGTTTATTTATAACAGAATCATAACCACCCGTCTAACGGGTGGTTTGGACAGGGGCTATAAGCCCACATCACCAGCCAGTGCCTAAAGACGCTGGCTTTCACTTTGTTCAAGCCTCACTGCTTTTGACTCGTCACTAGCCTCTTAAAGAGGCATTGGCATTACTTGCCATTATCCCCTAAAGGGATCTTCATATTCTTTCACACTTAACTTATCAAATGCTATGTCATGTTTTTCTTGTTCTTGTATATATTTCTTAATTGTGGCTTCATTAAGTCCAACTGTACTCACGTAATAGCCCTCTGCCCAAAAATGGCGATTGCCAAATTTGTATTTGAGATTAGCGTGCTTATCGAACATCATAAGAGCACTCTTACCCTTTAAATAGCCCATAAAACTTGATATGCTTATTCTTGGTGGAATACTGACTAACATATGGACATGGTCTGGCATCAGATGTCCTTCGATGATTTCGACACCTTTGTAACTACATAATCGACGAAAGATTTCGCCTAAACTGCTTCGATATTGATTATAGATAATTTTTAGTCTATACTTAGGTGTAAACACAATGTGATATTTACACATCCACTTTGTGTGTGATAAACTATATGCCTTTTGTGCCATATTTTTCTCCTTTCGCTTTACAATAGGCTTGAACACCTTTATTGTATCGCGTTTGGAGTTTTTTTGGTATAACCTTCGTTGCGCACCCGCATAGCGGGTGGTTTATTTGTCTCGCACCTTACGGAGCGAGACGGACTAAAAGTCACATAACTAAAAAAACTTCCCTTAATGATGGGAAGTTTTTTTATGAAAGCTCAGCTATAATAGCCTTGATTTGGTCTTTTGTGTGAACACCTGCTACTTGTTTCACAACTTGTCCATCTTTTTTGAACAAGAGTGTTGGAATAGACATAATGCCAAATTCACTGGCAGTATTTGGATTTTCATCAACGTCCATTTTAAAGATTTTGATGTCATCTTCGTCCAGCTCTTCAGATAGTTGTTCAAGAATTGGGGCCTGCATCAAGCATGGACCACACCAAGTTGCCCAGAAGTCAATAAGAACTAAACCTTCTTTTGTTTCTGATTCAAATGTCGCATCGGTAACGATTTGTGTCATGATATGTCTCCGTTTCTTCTAAATCCTATGTTTATTTTAGGGCAATTCTAACCATAAAGCAAGCATCTGCTACGACAAATCGGAAAGGCTAGATAAGACCCTTGCAATTTACTATCCTTAGCCCAAGTTAGCAATAGTGCAGCCTGAGCCACCTGCATTTTGAGGGGCATAACCAAAACTTTTGACGTGTTTATGACGACGTAGATACTTGGTTACCGCTTCACGGATGACACCTGTCCCAATTCCGTGAATAATATCTACTTGACTCATATTATTAACAAGAGCTTGGTCGATAAAAGCATCTAGTTCTTGCATAGCTTCCTCATAGCGTTTACCTCGCAAGTCCAGTCGTGCACGCGGTCCACTGCTAGTGCTTCGTTTAATGACATTCAGAGTTTGTTTTTTCGGTTTTTGACTCTCCTCAGCAACCTTAACTAGTTGAAATTCTTCTTCATTTAAAGTCATCTTAATTAAGCCAACTTGTGCTTCCCATTTATCCCCTTTTACCTGCTTAAGAAGTGTTCCACGTTGCCCATAAGCAGTTACTAGTATATCGTCACCCGCCTGTGGCTGTCGTAACTTTTTAGCTTTTTTCAAGACCTTATTTTTGGTTAAATCCGTTTTAGGAACCAACTTTTTCAACTGACCTTTAGCTTCAATGATTTGATGTGGTTTTAATGCAGACGCTTCATGTAATTTTGCTAGTATCTCTTCACTCTCAGCCAAAGCCAGATTGACAATTTCTTGCGCTTCCAAGCTAGCTTTCTCGATTTCTTTGTCCTTAGCTTGGGCAAATTCATAGTAAAGCTTTTTGACTGCCCGATTGAATTTAAGGTTATCTTGCTCAACTTCTTTAATATGGTCAAGACGGTGCCGACTTTCAAGTGTCTGTTTCTCTAATTCTTCGATAATACGATTAACATCACTATCTGAATCCGTCATCTGCTCTGCTTGATTAACAATAGGATCCGCCAAGCCAAGACGACGAGCAATTTCAAAGGCATTTGAACGGCCAGGGACACCCTGCATAAAATGATAAGTGGGTTTGAGACTGCGACTGTCAAACTCCATACTGGCATTCTCAACAAACGCTGTCTCAATGCCATAGGCTTTCAATTCTGGGTAGTGAGTAGTAGCCATTGTCTTAATCTCAGTTAAACGCAACTGCTCCAAGATTGCCATCGCTAAACTCGCCCCTTCTTGTGGGTCCGTTCCCGCTCCAAGTTCATCAAAAAGAACTAAGCTGTCTTGATTTGCCTCATCTAAAATAGCGACAATATTGGTCATATGGCTTGAGAAAGTTGACAAACTCTGCTCAATAGACTGCTCATCACCAATATCTGCAAAAATCTCATTAAATACAGCAATAGTTGACCCTTGATCAGCTAAAATCGGAAGCCCCGACTGCCCCATGATTTGGGCTAAACCTAAGGTTTTTAGCATGATTGTCTTACCCCCCGTGTTTGGCCCAGTTATGACAATAACCGAAAGCTGGCGCGAGAAATGCAAATCATTAGGTACTGGATTTTTAAGTAATGGGTGACGAACATTTAAGAGTTGAATAGACTTATCCACAGAAATTTTGGGTAAACTAGCCTTATAATCTCTTAAATAACAATACTTAGCTTTTACAAAGTCTAGATGTCCAATCAACCAAGCATTATTTGTTAATGCCCGACTATGTGGTCTCAGCATATCTGACAGAGACTTTAGGATACGAGTGATTTCATGACGCTCATCCGCATGCAACTGCGTGATTTCTTCATTAAGCTGAACTAGGGCACGAGGCTCAATATAGACCGTGTTACCTGATGCTGAAATATCATGAACAACACCAGCTACTTTATGCCGATAGGTATTTTTTACCGGTAAAACACTACGACCATTCCGACTAGCAATTAAACTTTCAGAGAGAAAATTACCATATTTTTTTAAGATGTCTTGTAAGAGTTGGCGCACTTGATTTTCGCTGTCAGTCATTTTTCTTCGGATAGTTGCTAATTCTGGACTAGCGAAGCTTTCGATAAATCCGCCATCATTAATAGCTTGTAAGGAACCCTGCAACTGAGGAAAAGTTTCGACTTTTTCAAAAAGTCGCTTTAGCACGACTAAATCAACATTTTCTAACTCTTGGTAAAATCGACTAACCTCGGCTGAGATCATCAAGAGCCGCTTAATATCTAGCAGTTCTTGACTATTAAGGTCAGCTTCTAATTCTAGGCGACGGATGGGCTCGGTTAGGTCACGCAGACTTCCAATCGTGAAATGGTGATTTTCAACAAAAATTGCTGACATTTCTTGAACTTCTGTAATATAATCTTGTAACTTGCTAATTTGGGTAGTTGGTTCTAATTGTTGTAATTCAATTTTGGCCTGGTCGGTTTGCAGATAGGTTTGGAACTGCTCTTTAACTTTGGCAAATTCTAATTGTTCTAAAATTTTTCTATTCATAACTCCTATTATACCTCAACTATTGGGAAATAATGCTATGGAAAAAGACCAGACAATCCTGTTCTGGTCTTAGATGACTTGATCAATCCACAGATAGTGAATGATAGAGGTCATAGGTGGGCATTGTGTAATCAGTTGTTTAATCAGAAAGTGTCGAGACAGTTGTTCTTGAACAGTTGCCAGCGGAATTGTTGCAAGGACACTAAAAAGCATTGAAAAAGCCATAACCCCTACACAAACAGCCATAAAACCACTAAGGATTTGCCACCTTCGATCCTTAAAGTAGTCCGTAGGTAAAAAGTGAACAAAAACGCCAATAAACCGAACAAGTGTATAGGAGACCATAAAAATAAGGACAAAAGCAATACCAGCATAATACACTTTACTGAGTTCAAAGACATTGACATCTTTAAAGAAAGCCATTTTAGTTCCCTCTGTGGGATTTGAATAGGGAATCCACAAGATAAGCTGTCGGGCTAACGATTGGTAATGGTTTTTAGCTATAAAAAGCGAAAAAACAGCACCTAGAAAATAAAAAGTTTGTAAAATGATGCCTCTGCTAAAGCCAATATAAAAAAGCCATAACAAGATTAAAAGGATAAGTAGCGAAAACATCTTTATTCCTCATCCAGTGCAGCTTGATTGGTTTTCTCTTGAATACCAACAAGTGTTTTCTGACGTAACTCACTGATTTCTTTTTCTAATTTTTCAACTTCAATTTCACGACTTAGTTGTGTTGATAAAGAATTAATAGCCATCAGAATAGCTACCGTTTCGTCATCCGCTTCTGGTAATCTAGTCTTTATAGCATTGTATTTTTCTTTTGCAACGTGTTCAACTTCTTCCATAAAGAGATTGTCTTTATCAGTCGTTAAGGTCAATTGTTTTTCCCCAAAGGTAAATTTAAAACGATTATTACTTTTCATAGGTACACCCCTCATAAGCATTATACCGTAATTTCAGGCTTTCGTAAAATAACAACTTTTAAAGGGACCGGACTAAATGATTTCGCCTTGCTTCCTTTTTTATGATAAAATAACTCTTATGGAAACTATTGTTATCAAACCCACACCTACTCAAATAAAAAAATTAACTGATTTGCTTAAACCATATCAAATTAGCAAGTCAAATCCATACGTCATTTTAGCAGCAAAATACAAGTCTGTTACCTGTCTGTTATATTCATCTGGTAAACTTGTTCTTCAGGGAAGTCAGGTTGAAACGGTAGCTAACGAGTTAGGGCTTCAGTCTGATAAAAAAACAACTTCTCAAGATTCTGTTAGTCAAACTCCTAATCAAAACATTCCCTTAATTGGAAGTGACGAAGTTGGTAATGGTTCTTATTTTGGAGGGCTCGCCGTTGTAGCGAGCTACGTTGAGCCTAGTGACCATCCATATCTGAAAGAACTTGGCGTGAACGATTCTAAGACTCTTAACGACCATAAAATCAGACAGATTGCCCCTCTGTTAGAGAAGAAAATAAGACACAAAGCTCTGCTATTATCCCCCAAAAAATATAACCAGTTGGTCGGTCCCAGTAAAGCTTATAATGCGGTCTCAGTCAAAGTCGCCTTACATAATCAAGCTATTTTCTTATTACTCCAATCAGGTGTTAAACCCAGTAAAATCGTGATTGATGCCTTTACCAGTAAACAGAATTACCAAAAGCACCTAAAGAAAGAAAAAAATCAGTTTCCTAATCCTCTGTCTTTCATTGAAAAAGCTGAAGGACAATTTCTAGCAGTTGCAGTTAGTTCCATCATCGCACGTAATCTTTTTTTAGAAAATTTAGATCACCTTAGCAAAGAGTTAGGTTACCAACTCCCCAGCGGAGCTGGAAAAGCATCTGATTTGGTAGCTAGCCAGCTTATCAAAGCCTATGGCATGTCAGCTCTCGACTATAGTGCTAAGTTACATTTTGCAAACACCAATAAAGCTATAGCTTTAAGTCAAAAATCATAATTATCGAGGAAAAACATGAAAAACTTTATCAAAGAATGGGGACTCTTTATCCTCTTTATCCTTATTTTCGGAATCTCACGCCTTATCTATTGGCAACCTGTCAGAGTTGATGGCCATTCAATGGATCCCACCTTGGCCCACAATGAACGCTTAATCGTGCTACGTCATACAAAAATTAACCGTTTTGATGTGGTTGTTGCAAAAGAAGAAGAAGACGGTCAAACCAAAGAAATTGTTAAGCGAGTCATTGGACTACCTGGCGATACTATCTCTTTCAAAAACGATATTTTGTATATTAACGGCAAAGAAACTCAAGAACCTTATCTTAAAGACTATTTAGCAGCTTTCAAAGAAGATAAATTAGAGAAAACATACTCCTACAATACCCTCTTTCAAGAACTAGCCAAAAGCGCTAATGCTTTCACTGTTGATAGTTCTGGAAGAACAGAGTTCTCTATTACTGTTCCTAAGGGAGAATATTTCTTACTTGGGGACGATCGGATTGTTTCACGGGACAGCCGTGAAGTAGGAACCTTCAAAAAGACTGATTTTATTGGAAAAGTCAAACTTCGTTACTGGCCAATCAATAAATTTCATATATTTCAATAGAACTCCTGCCACCGGCAGGTTTTCTATTACCCCAATTAGAAAGGCTCTTTTATGGAATATTTTTTCTCTGGAAGCATTGATCGGATTATCTTTGAAAATGCTAGTAATTTTTTTAAAATCTTATTAGTGGAACTTGAGGATACTGACAGTGATTTTGATGATGTTGACATTATTGTAACAGGAACCATGGCTGACGTGGCTGAAGGAGAAGACTATACTTTTTGGGGCGAATTAACCCAACATCCTAAGTATGGGCAACAGGTCAAATTGACACGTTACCAAAAAAATAAACCAAGCTCATCAGGTCTCATCAAGTATTTTGCCAGCGACCATTTTAAAGGTATAGGAAAAAAGACGGCTGAAAAAATTGTCCAGCTTTATGGTGAAAACACTATTGATAAAATCTTAGAAGATCCTAGTCAGTTAGAGACAATATCTGGTCTCTCAAAAGCTAATCGGCAAGCCTTTATTACCAAATTAAAGCTCAACTACGGTACCGAACAAATCATTGCTGGCCTAGTAGCACTAGGCATTTCTAATTACTATGCCTTTCAAATTTTTGATACCTATAAAGATCAAAGCCTAGAAATGGTCAAAGAAAATCCCTATCGTCTGGTGGAAGAGATCCAAGGAATAGGGTTTAAAATGGCCGATACACTTGCTGCTGAAGTTGGAATTGCTAGTGATGCTCCAGAACGTTTCCGTGCCGCCCTTTTACACTGCTTACGGCAAGAATCCATAAATCGAGGTGATACCTACATTGAAGCCCGAGACCTGCTTGACTATGCTATTACCCTCTTAGAGGAAACACGTCAAATAGAATGTGACCCTGCTCAAGTTGCTCAAGAATTGAGTCAATTAATTGCTGACCAAAAAGTCTACAACCGTGATACCAAGATCTTTGATAGCAGTCTCTTCCTTGCTGAAGATGGCATTCAAAAGCACCTCAACCGCATACTTGCAACCCCTCTAACAAAGCAATTAGAACAAAGTCAAATTAGCGATGCCATTCAAACTATTGAAGACCAGCAAGCTATCCATTATGATCACGTCCAAAAAGAAGCTATCTCTAAAGCATTAACCAATAAAGTATTTATCCTTACTGGGGGACCTGGGACAGGAAAAACGACGGTTATCAGAGGAATCCTAGATGCCTACGCTCAGTTGCATCAGATTGACCTTGATAAAAAAGATATCCCCATTATTCTAGCTGCTCCAACGGGGCGTGCTGCCCGACGCATGAACGAATTAACGGGTTTACCTAGTGGAACAATACACCGTCACCTTGGTTTAAACGGCGATAATGATTATCAAGCCATTGAAGACTTTTTAGATTGCGACCTTATCATCATTGATGAATTTTCCATGGTGGATACTTGGTTGGCTAATCAACTACTTGCTGCCCTTGCTTCCAACACCCAAGTCATCATTGTAGGAGATAGTGATCAATTACCTTCTGTCGGCCCCGGTCAAGTCCTAGCGGACCTTTTAAAAGTAGATAGCCTCCCTCAAATTGCCTTACGTAAAATTTTTAGACAATCTGAAGACTCAACGATTGTTGAGCTGGCTAATCAAATACGTCAGGGTCATTTACCTAATGATTTCAAAGAAAAAAAGGCGGATCGTTCTTATTTTGATGCTCATGCTCAACATATACCAGAAATGATTACCAAAATTGTTACCTCTGCCATTAAGAGTGGTATTGACCCTGAGGAAATCCAAATTTTAGCACCTATGTATAAAGGCCAAGCCGGTATTAATAGTTTGAATCAATTAATGCAAAACCTCATGAATCCTCTTCAAAATCAAACCGAATTTCTCTTTAATGAAACGCGTTTTCGACTGGGAGACAAGGTCTTACATTTGGTAAACGATGCTCAATTAAATGTCTTTAACGGAGATATTGGTTACATTACCGATTTAATTCCAGCTAAATATACTGAATCAAAACAAGACGAAATTGTTATGACTTTTGACGGGAGTCAAGTGACCTATCCCCGCAATGAGTGGCTAAAAATTACTTTGGCTTATGCCATGAGTATTCATAAATCTCAAGGGAGTGAATTTCAAGTTGTTATCCTGCCTATAACACGACAATCTGGGCGCCTGCTTCAACGTAACTTAATTTATACCGCTATTACCCGCTCCAAAAGCAAATTGATAATGCTCGGTGAATACTCAGCCTTTGATTATGCCATCAAACATGTGGGTGACCGGCGTAAAACCTATTTGGTGCAGCGCTTTGACGCTCATAAAAAGGGCAACCAACCCTTACAATCCCAACAAAATCAGCTAAAGAGCTCGGCAATTTCCCCAGATAAAAGCTCAGTAATAGAGGCACCGAGGACAGCGAAGGAGTTAGCTAAGCCCCGAGAAGACTATCGCTTAACCGTTGATAATTTTCTCTCAATTGATCCAATGATTGGTCTTATCCAAGAAGATATCCTCTCTTTTTTCAAAAAAATATGATTCCATCCTATGAGTCCTTCTAAACTTATGTTATAATGAACTTGTATTACTAATAATATACAAAAGGGTTGGAGGTTTATATGATTTCATACGAAAAAGTGCGTCAGTCACTTAAAACACTCAATATTCTGATTATTGTCCTGAATGCTATTCTGGTAGTATTTTCTGTCTTCGGGCTTATCTCACTCTCGCTTATTATGAATAATGACCACCTCATTTCACAAATAGGTGCTGATCAGGCAGCCGTGTTAGAACAAGCTGTTACACCATTCTCACTATTCATTTCTATTATTGCAATTGCACTGATGATTGCTATCATTGTCTACACTGTTATTAATCAATCAAAAATAAAAAAAGTATTGGAAGTTAGTTATTTGCCTTACTACCTAGGATTTGGCCTATGCGCGGTTAATATTATTTCTACCTTATTAACTGCCCCAAACATTGTTGGTATTGTCATTCAGTTGCTCTTCCTTACCCTCTATTATTTCGCCTTTAAGAAAGCAAAAACATTAAATGAAAAAGAACATTCTAAAATAATTGAAGATATTTAAAAAAGCTTAGGGGCTGCCCCTAAGCTTTTTTAAAGTTCTAGCAATATTTCTTCATTCTTCTCCTCTAACTGGGTTAAGGTAACACCCAGCAGTCTAATCCCTAATTCCGATTCTTCTATGCTGTCATAAATGGCATTGGCCGTTTGGCTTATGATATCTAAATCACGGGTGGCCTGATTTAAACTAACACGCTTAGTCAAGGTTGTGAAATCCGCATAACGAACCTTAAGAATAACAATTTTGCCCCGTTTATGACTCTTATCCAAGGTGCTAACAACACGCTGAGCGTGTTTGGCAATTTCCGCTTTTACATCTGCTTCAGTATACAATAACTTGCTATAGGTTCGTTCACTGCCAATTGATTTTCGAATACGATCAGGCTTTACGGGTGAAGAACTAATCCCACGCGCCTTCCGATAAAGATCAAAACCAAAGCGACCAAAGTGGTCAATTAAAGTCATTTCTGATAAACCCAGTAAATCTTTTCCGTTATAGATACCCATCTCATGCAACTTCTCCACAGACTTTATTCCCACTCCGTGAAATTTTTCAATTGGGAGCTTCTCAAGGAATGGCTGAGCCTGATCTGGTAAAATAAGGGTTAAACCATGAGGCTTCTCGAAGTCACTGGCTAATTTTGCGAGGAACTTATTATAAGAGACTCCTGCTGAACAGGTCAGATGTAATTCTTTCCAAATATCATACTGGATTAGCTTGGCTATTTTGACAGCAGAAGTTAAGCCTAATTTATTTTCAGTCACATCAAGATAGGCCTCATCAATTGACATCGGTTCCACTAAATCAGTATAGCGCTTAAAAATCCGCCTAATTTCCAGGCCCACTTCGCGATATTTACCATAATTTCCTGAGATAAAGATAGCTTGTGGGCAACGCTCGTAAGCTTCTTTCGAACTCATGGCTGAATGAATACCAAAAGCTCTAGCCTCATAATTACAGGTTGAAACAACACCTCTTCCTCCGGTTTCCCGAGGGTCTTTAGCAATGACTACCGGCTTCCCTTTTAGGTCTGGATTGTCACGCATCTCCACTGCAGCAAAAAAAGCATCCATATCAATATGGATAATTTTACGAGATGTATCGTTAAGGAGCGGAAATATAAGCATGAGGTCCTCCTGCAACCATTATAACCTTAAGTGTTTAGAAAGACAAAGAAATAACAGTAATACAGATTGTTACTGTTTTCTCAAACTGTATTATAAAAGAAAAGTTAATTTGTCAAGAAATATGCTTGGGAAAACGTTTCCTTTATGTTAAACTGATTGTGTAGGTGTAACAGAACCTTTTGTTACTAGAATATTTAAGGAGAAACTTATGGCAACTGTTAAAACAAACACAGATGTTTTCGAAAAAGCTTGGGAAGGCTTTAAGGGAACAGATTGGAAAGAAAAAGCAAGTGTTTCAAGATTCGTTCAAGCAAACTACACACCTTATGATGGCGATGAAACATTCCTTGCGGGTGTCACTGAACGTTCATTAAAAATCAAAAAAATTATTGAAGACACCAAAGCCGAATACGAAGCAAGTCGCTTCCCCTTTGACACACGTCCTTCTTCAATCGCTGAAATCCCAGCTGGATTCATTGATAAAGAAAACGAATTAATTTATGGTATTCAAAATGATGAGTTGTTCAAACTGAACTTCATGCCAAAAGGTGGTATCCGTATGGCGGAAACTACTCTTAAAGAAAACGGTTATGAACCAGATCCAGCTGTTCATGAAATCTTTACTAAATACGTCACTACTGTAAATGATGGGATCTTCCGCGCCTACACTTCAAATATCCGTCGTGCGCGCCATGCTCATACCGTAACTGGTTTACCAGACGCCTATTCTCGTGGACGTATTATCGGTGTTTATGCTCGTCTTGCTCTATATGGTGCAGACTACTTAATGCAAGAAAAAGTAAATGACTGGAACGCCATTACTGAGATTGATGAAGAATCAATCCGCCTACGCGAAGAAATTAATCTGCAATACCAAGCACTTGGTGAAGTGGCTAAACTTGGGGACCTTTATGGTGTTGACGTTCGTCGTCCAGCAGAAAATGTTAAAGAAGCTATCCAATGGGTAAACATTGCTTTCATGGCTGTATGTCGTGTGATCAATGGTGCTGCAACTTCTCTTGGACGTGTGCCAATTGTCCTTGATATTTTTGCAGAACGTGACCTTGCTCGTGGAACATTTACAGAATCAGAAATCCAAGAATTTGTTGATGACTTCGTTCTTAAACTACGTACAGTGAAATTTGCTCGTACTAAAGCTTACGACGCTCTTTACTCAGGTGACCCAACATTCATCACAACTTCAATGGCTGGTATGGGTAACGATGGTCGCCACCGTGTTACTAAGATGGATTACCGTTTCTTGAATACTCTTGATAATATCGGTAACTCACCAGAGCCAAACTTGACTGTTCTTTGGACTGACAAGTTGCCAGAATCATTCCGTCGCTACTGTATGAAAATGAGCCATAAACATTCTTCTATCCAATATGAAGGTGTAACAACAATGGCCAAAGAAGGTTACGGCGAAATGTCATGTATCTCATGTTGTGTATCACCACTTGACCCTGAAAATGAAGACAAACGTCACAATATCCAATACTTTGGTGCTCGCGTAAATGTGCTTAAAGCCCTTCTTACTGGACTTAACGGTGGTTACGATGATGTTCACAGAGACTACAAAGTATTTAACGTTGTTGAACCAATCACATCAGAAATCCTTGATTATGATGAAGTTATGACTAACTTTGAAAAATCTCTTGACTGGTTGACAGACACTTATGTAGATGCCCTTAATATCATTCACTACATGACTGATAAATACAACTATGAAGCCGTTCAAATGGCTTTCCTACCTAGTCACCAACGCGCTAATATGGGATTTGGTATCTGTGGCTTCGCCAATACTGTTGATACCCTATCAGCTATTAAATATGCAACTGTTAAAACAATCCGTGACGAAAATGGTTACATCTACGACTATGAAGTCATCGGTGATTTCCCTCGTTATGGTGAAGACGATGACCGTGTAGATGATATTGCTAAGTGGTTGATGGAAGCTTACCACACTCGTCTTGCTAGTCACAAACTTTATAAGAATGCTGAAGCTTCTGTTTCTCTTCTTACAATCACTTCAAACGTCGCTTACTCTAAACAAACTGGTAACTCTCCAGTACACCGCGGTGTCTTCTTAAACGAAGATGGTACTGTAAATACAAGTAAAGTTGAATTCTTCTCACCAGGTGCTAACCCATCTAACAAAGCAAAAGGTGGCTGGTTACAAAACCTTAACTCACTTGCTAAGCTAGAATTCTCACATGCTAACGATGGTATCTCATTGACTACTCAAGTTTCACCACGTGCCTTAGGTAAAACATTTGATGAACAAGTTGATAACTTAGTTACTGTTCTTGATGGTTATTTCGAAAACGGTGGTCAACACGTCAATTTGAATGTTATGGATCTTAATGATGTTTATGATAAAATCATGGCAGGCGAAGATGTTATCGTTCGTATCTCAGGATATTGTGTTAACACTAAATACCTTACACCTGAACAAAAACAAGAATTGACACAACGTGTCTTCCACGAAGTTCTCTCAATGGATGATGCTGCTGAAGCTATTTCAGGAAAATAATTTTTGCTAAAAAGAAACAATGTCTATTGACATTGCTTCTTTTTTAGTTAAAATAGTTTTATGATTATCAAACAGACTCGAAATACCTTATCAAAAACGTACATTGACGCTGTTAAAATTCGTCAAACAGTATTTGTTGATGAACAAAAGGTACCCGCATCACTTGAGATTGATAAAGATGAAGCACATTGTCTTCACTTTACCGTATATCATGATGATGGTAGACCATGTGCAACTTGTCGTATCTTGCCAAGTAAAAATGATAACAGTGTTACCTTACAACGTATGGCCGTTTTGTGTGACTTTCGTGGCGATCAGGTAGGACAAACCTTGATGACCTATGTGATAGACTATGTTCATATCCAAGGTTTTGAAAAAATTGTTTTGCATGCTCAATTATCAGCCCAAACTTTTTACGAAAAACTTGGATTTTCACCAGTCGGAACTATTTTTGAAGAAGCTGGTATTAAACACATCACTATGGAAAAAACGATTTAAAAGAAGGCTGGACCTTTTTTGTTTTTACTTTAGAACTAGTATCTGCTATTAGACGTCCCAGGATTTACTATTTCAAAAAGATTAAAACATGACATATTTACCAATGACTAAAAAAATCCTCATATTATTGAGGATTTTTTGCTTTTTCATTAATAAGAATCTGTTCAACGATTCTCTTCAAATGCTAATCTTATAACAGCCATTAAGGCATCACGATCTTTTATCCACTTTGCTCTTTCATCTCTGTCAAAGGTACGGTTGGTGAGAAAAATAGCAGCTTCTTGCTTTTGATTATACATGATAAAAGTCCCTGTATAACCTGTATGATCCAGGTAGTCTTTATCCAAGCGCCAAGCTAACGAGCGCTCTTTTTTCTGGTCACTATAATTCTGAAAAAGCTTAGCTGAAAAGTCATCTTGCATGTAATGGTCAAGAAAGGTCTCCATATCCTTAAGGGTGGAAAAAAGCCCAGCTGATCCGGCATGATTTTCCAAAACCTTTGCTTTAGGATCATGGACAATACCATCATAAATACCTTTTACAGTCGGTACTGCACCAGCTCTTGGACCAAAACAGGTTTCATGCATACCAAAAGGCTTAAAAATATAATTAAAGAAAAGCTGATCTAAAGAATTACCTAGTAGTGTCTCCAACATAAAGCTCAGTAAGAGGAAATTGACATCAGTGTAGCGAAACGATCTATCTCTTGTCACTCTTAAGTGGTTGAGTGCCTCTTTAAGCTGAGCTGCATTAAGTTGATTCCTATTTGGGATATAGGGATCTAAACCGCTAGTATGTGTTAAAAGCTGCCGCACAGTGACCTCTTGATTGCTAAAATCAGGATAGTAAGTCTGCAAGGGCTGATCCAACTCCAAAGCTCCGCTATTGACCAAAAAAATACATAAGGTCCCAACACCTACCACCTTGGAAACACTCGCTAAATCGTAGGCTAAATTAGCTCTAACAGGCTCTTTACCATTAGTGGTTCCCAGGTAATACTCTTGCCATTTCCCCTGTTGAAAAAGGGCTAAACTCGCCCCTGGGTATAGCCCTTCAGAAATTTGCTTTTGAATAAAATCGGTAACTTTTGACATCATTTAGTAAACCAGATCTCGATAAGGCTCGGGTCAGAAACCACTAATATTTTTTCCTTAGGATCCAAATAAACACTCAGCTTCTTTTCTTCTAAAGAAGCTTTTAAGGTTGCTAAATCGTAATCATTTGGCACTTTTACTTCTAGAATCTCTAAATCCCACGTTAGATGTGGCTCAATAGCTAAGTCTGGACCTTCTTTTTCAAGGAAATCTATCCTTATTGGGAAATCACCTTCAAAAATATCTTGGTAAAAAGAACGCGACACTTGCTCGTCTAGAACATTAAGAACAATTGTTTCAAAGGTAAAATCAGTTAAACCTAGAAAGTCTTCCTCTGCTACCAGTTCAGGTAAGTCAGTAATCTCTAATTGGCTGATATCATCTTCAGCATGTAATAAGAATCGATCACCTTCTGGTGACAAGGCCTCAAAAGCATAGCCCTTAGGCCCAATAAAGAGCTTCTCAGCAGCTGCGCCATGTGCCAAGAGTTGTTCAATGGCTTTGGCATCACTGGTTTTTATGACAATGGTATTAACTTTTTTAGAACCCGCAACAGCGCGTGTTCTAACAGAAGGTGACTCTTCAATGACAAAACGTTCATTACCTGATCCAAAGGAAGTAAAAATAGCAATTGCATTTTCTTCTGAAACTAACTTTAAACCGAGGTTTTGTTGGTAAAAATCAATATTCAATTGGCGATTATTAACCCGCAAAACCGGCGTTAAAAAGACCGAATTTTCTAATATAGACATGTCTTCCTCCTAATCCTCTGTTATTATAGACGAAAATATTTTTTTTGACAAGAATTTATGTGCTAACCTGCAATAACATTGACCTCAACCCTTTTTTTAGGTAGACTATTATCTATGCATGATTATTTAATCTTACACTTCATCCAAGTGTTGCTCATACTAGCAATGTTTTTTATTTTAATAACTCTAATCCGTCACTTCCGTCAAAACAAGATCAATCCCTTTAAACGTTTTTTGACTGGCTTTTGGATTGGCCTCGTCACAGATGCTCTAGACACTTTAGGGATCGGTTCTTTTGCCACAACTACCACTTTTTTTAAAGCAACCAAACTGATTAAGGATGACAGTAAATTACCTGGAACCATGACGGCTGCACACGTTATCCCTGTTTTATTTCAGTCACTCTGCTTTATCTTTGTGGTTAAGGTGGAAGTCATCACTCTCGTTTCGATGGCTGCGGCAGCCTTTTTGGGAGCTTTCTGGGGAAGCCGTATGACAAAAAACTGGCATACGCCTACAGTTCAATTCATTTTAGGGGTCTTGTTGATCATAGCGGCTGCTATTATGGTTTTTCGGATGGTTTCTAATCCCGGTGACAATATTGTCCATTCTATGCACGGCCTACATGGTATCTGGCTTGTCTTGGGCATTTGCTTTAATTTCATTATTGGTATCTTGATGACTATGGGGTTAGGCAATTATGCTCCTGAATTAATCTTTTTTAGTTTAATGGGCTTAAGCCCCGCAGTAGCTATGCCAGTGATGATGCTAGATGCCGCTATGATTATGACTGCCTCTAGCCATCAATTTATTAAAGATGATCGTGTTTCCTGGGAAGGCTTTGCGGGTATTGTTAGCGGTGGGATTATTGGCGTCTTGCTAGCTGTCTTGTTCTTAACGCATTTACATCTAGATGCACTCAAGAAAGTGGTTGTGCTTATTGTTATAGCTACTGGAATCATGCTCATCCGCTCTTCCATAACTAAAAAAACAGAGCTCAGTCCCCACTAATCACAATAAAAACCTCCTTATCTGAAGCGATGCTATCAGATAAGGAGGTTTTTAATTATAATTATTTGATATAAAGTAATTTAAAGATTGCAATTGCTAGAATAGCGGCCACAATTGGGCTAAGTACAGGTACCCATGCATACCACCATTTGGAATCACCTTTAGCTTGTCCAAGTACTGATTTAGGTAATAAATGGTGAACGATACGAGGACCAAGGTCGCGAGCAGGGTTTAAACCTGGGCCAGTTGGTCCTCCTAGGGAAGCCACGAGCGTCATCACGAGGAAACCAATTCCTAAATGAGCTACTGCCAAGCTACCTGAAGTGTAAGGAGCAGCCTGTGTTTCAGCAACTGTCTTATCATAACCAGCTGCAACCAGTTTACCAACTAATTCTGAACCGAAGAAATTCTTGGTTAATGCTAGAGCTCCAAAGAAAAGGACAAATGATCCAGCAAACTCATTAGCGAAGCCATTGATAAGAGCAGCTTTTCGGCTTGCTTTTGTTCCATCGTCAAGCGCTGAAATTGTTGAGAACGAACCCAAGATTGGATTTGGATTTTCTGTTTTACGGAAGTAAGGACCATAGACACCTACAAGGACAAGTTGACCAAACATAGCACCTAAAATTTGTGCAAGGATGTAAGGTAGAACATGTGCCCAAGGAAATAGTCCTGACACTGCAAGTCCTAATGTAAAGGCAGGATTGATGTGGTTACCTGAAACGTTACCAAACATTAAAGCTGGCATCATAACCCCAAAACCATAACCTAAGGCAATAATAACCCAACCTGAATTATTTCCTTTAGTTCCTTTCAAGTCAACGTTTGCAACTGCTCCATTACCTAAAATCAAAAGTAATGCCGTCGCAAGAAATTCTGTGACATATTTCACAGTCCATGTAACATCCATTTGTTTATACTTCCTCCAAGTGTTTAATAGTTTAGACAAGTACCATTTTATCAAGTATAATAGACAATGTAAAGCTGTAGAAAAAATTAAAACGTTTACTTAATAGAAAGAATGGTTACAGAAATGAGATATAATCAATTTTCCTATATCAAACCACAATACTTAGAAGCCAAAAAAGACCTTGAAACTTTAGGCTTTATCTTGGAAGACCAGCAAGACCCCAAAAGTCTATTGAAGGCTTTCTTGGAACACTACTTTTTCCTCATAGCTGATAAAGACTACCAATTAGCCAATATGATTTCCGACCAAGATAAGGATTTAGCGACTTTCTTTCAGTCTGATAAGCCTTTGTCAGAAGCTATCTTTCAACTTGTAGCCTTGCAACTGCTCGGGTTCATTCCTTTTTTTGATTTTCAAGATAGTAGTCATTTTGTAAAAGAAATTAACTTCCCTGTGACCTATAATGAAACAGAATTCTTACTTAGCCTTCACCATCTCTTGGCTTGTCGTAACAAATTGGGAATGACCTTATTTGACGACCTAGTAAGTAAAGGCATTATCCCCCAAGATAACGACTATCATTTCTTTAACGGTAAGTCCTTAGCTACTTTTGACACTAATCATCTGATAAAAGAGATCGTCTATGTAGAAGCTCCAGTTGATACAGATTGTGATGGTCACAAGGACTTGATCAAAGTTAATATCTTAAGGCCAAGAACTCAGCATAAGATTCCAAGCATAATGACTCCTAGCCCTTACCATCAAGGTGTCAACGAAGTGGCTAATGATAGAAAATTACACCAAATGGAAACTGAGCTTATGGTCAAAGAAGCTCATAAAATCGAGGTAGAGACCCGAAACATTCAAACCGAAAAACAAGAATACCCAACTCTTCCTAAAAGCCAAGCTACTGAGCACTTCTCTTTCATTGATTCCTATAGTCTAAATGACTACTTCCTAGCTCGCGGTTTTGCTAATATCTATGTCTCAGGAGTAGGTACAGCGGGTTCAGACGGCTTTATGACCTCAGGCGATTATCTGCAAATCGAAAGCTTTAAAGCTGTTATTGATTGGTTAAATGGCCGAGCAGTTGCCTATACTAGTCATAAACGTGATGCCCTTGTTGAAGCCAACTGGGCAAATGGTAAGGTCGCAACTACAGGTAAATCTTACTTAGGAACCATGTCAACAGGCTTAGCCACAACGGCTGTTGATGGTCTAGAAGTTATCATCGCAGAGGCCGCTATTTCTTCATGGTATGACTACTACCGTGAAAATGGTCTCATCTGTAGCCCAGGCGGTTATCCAGGTGAAGATTTAGATGTTTTAACGGAGTTGACCTATTCTCGCTCGCTTTTAGCGGGGGACTATCTCAGACAAAAAGAGAAGTATCACGTGCAATTACAGCAGCAAACCGAGGCACTAGATCGTGCAAGTGGCGACTATAATCAATTTTGGCATGATCGAAACTACCTTCCCCATGCTAAAAAAGTTAGGTGTGAAGTGGTCTTTACCCATGGTCTACAAGACTGGAATGTTAAGCCAAGCCATCTTTACCACATCTTCAATGCACTACCCGAATCGGTTGCTAAACACGCCTTTTTACATCATGGCCAACATGTTTACATGCATAACTGGCAATCTATTGATTTCAGAGAATCGATGAATGCTCTTTTAAGCAAAAAACTCTTGGGCAAAGAGAACCATTACCACTTACCAAGCCTTATCTGGCAAGACAACCAGCAAGTACAAGCTTGGCAAACACTTGAACAATTCGGTGCGTCAACTACTCACACTTTCACCATTGGTAATAGTCAACAAACCATTAGCAATCACTATTCTGAGGATACATTTACCAGCTATTGTAAAGACTTCAAAAGCTTTAAAAAAGATCTATTCTCCGGTAAGGCAAATGCCCTTACGCTAGAGATTGTACTTGATCGAGATGTTCACCTTAACGGAAAACCATGCTTACACCTGCGCGTCAAATCTTCTATTAATAAAGGACTTCTTTCTGCACAGCTATTAGACAAGGGGACTAAGAAACGCTTCAGTGATACACCGACTGTAGTTGAGCTAGCCTCTATTGACAATGGACAAAATTTTGCACGTGAGGATCTAAAAGAACTAGCTCTTACTGCTAGTGACTATCGTGTGGTCACCAAGGGGGTAATCAATTTACAAAATCGTCATGACTTGCTTACCGTTGAAGATGTTTTGCCTAATCAATGGATGACTTTTGATTTCCACTTACAACCAAGTATTTATCGCTTTAAAGCAGGCGATAAGCTTGATTTGCTTCTATACACTACTGATTTCGAACATACTATCAGAGATAATAGTGATTATCAAATAGTGGTTGACTGTGAACACTCTTCTCTGGAATTTCCCGTTGAAGATTAGTTAATAGAGTAGCCTGCTTACTCTTAAGGAGAAAAAATGAAATCATTTGCACAAGAAAACTATGGCAATAACCATCACTTTTGGTACCAAGCCGACACCTTTCAAAGTCATGACTATGGCACTATTTTTAACCACCAAACTGACTGGCTAGAGCAGTTACAACTCGTTATTAAAGAAGATTTAAGCAAGTTTTCCAAGAAGGATGATTTTTACTGATATTTTGGAGAAAGTCTAGATAACCTACCTTTGATGATACGCTATAAGAATGGTCAGTACGATATCCAAATTAACCTCAAAGATTTTGATTTTGCATTACATTTAGATACTATTTTAGCCTGGAAAAAACATTTAATCACCATCTTAACAGCAAGATAAAGCGGTCTAACTACTAATTTTCGATTAACAATTTAAGTAGGCAATCGTATTACCTACTTACAAGTAATTATCACCAATAACAAATAGAAAAAGACAAACGTCATAACCGAGGTTTGTCTTTTATATTGTCAGGGAATTTCATTTCACAAAAACCGAATCATCACCCAAAAAAATATCATCAACTGAAACTGACAGTATCTCTGCCATTAAGCATAACTTTTCATATTTTGCTCGTCTTAACATGGATACATCCTTTTCATATCTAGCAATTGTTCGAATAGAAATTCCTGTTTGGCTAGCAAGCTCTTCTTGTGTAAAGTTACGAGCACGTCTTATTTCCCTCAACGTTAATTTAGACACTTAGCACCTCCAAAATATATTTTTAATTAAACCTTTATGATAACAACATTATAAACTTCGGTTTTTATGAAGTCAAGTATTTCCTGTACTTTTAGGCAAGTTTTTAAAAAATATTTTGAAAAACTGCCATTTATGGTAAGATAGTAGATATAATCTGACAAAGGAGTCTGCTTTATGCCAACACAAAAGTCTTATTTCCCAAGCAATTTAAAATATCTCAGATTAGAAAAAAAGATGGAGCAATTAGAACTTGCCCAGAAAATTGGACGCAAAAGTGCTTCGACCATTAGTGAGTGGGAAAATGGCAAATATACCCCAAAGCAAGATATACTTCTCAAGGTTGCTGATCTTTTTCAGGTTGATATCAACACCTTAGTCTACGTTGATTTGACTAATAAAGGAAACTATCATTATAGTCAAGTCAATAACAATGATATTTCATACATCTCAGAACATTTAGACCCCAAACTCATGGAAGAATGGATTCACTTGGGAAAACATTTACTAGAAGAACAGAATAAAAAGACCACTGATGATTAGTCATTAGTCCTACTTCTGTCACTAAGCTTTGCTCAAAGACAAACGCTAAATGCTGGTTTGTCTTTTTTGCTTTTCTTTTACATCTCTCTCCAGTTTAACCGTCCCAATGAGAACCTCTAAATTTAGACTTAGTGTAGCTACATTTTTGTTCTCGTGCTACCTTTTATCCTCTTGTCCAAAAAAATGTTCCAAAACTGTTCTGAATCTTTACCTGACTTGTTGTAAGCCTTTTCATTTGGTAAAATGGTGGTAATAAAAACAAAGGAGAAAGCCTATGGCCACCATTAATTCTTTCCCCAGAGAGAGCATTCGAAAAGACAATAATCATTTCTCAGAAGTTAAAACTTTAATTGAAACAGTCTTCTATGGTAACAATGTGAAGCTACTTAAAAATTTAAAAGAAGCCTATGATTTAGCTGTTAAGGCCCCTAATACAATCGTTTTAGACCAAACTATTTCTCATCCCCATGAGTTAGACTTACCTAGGAATGCTAAAGTTCTGCTAGCTAATAGTGGGGCTATCGTTGGTCGAACAGCAAAAGCTAGACGGATTTCTGGACAAAATCTGGAAGAAGATTGTCAGATTGCAGCCATTTTAAGAGAAGCTCTTTATCAAAGTAGCTTTAAGCCTTTTATTTCAGGTCAAGCTGTGGTTGGTTTGGATCACCAATTCATGGTTAAAGCACATATTATGATGCCTGAAAATGAAATCAATAACCTGTATTCTTGGTTACTGAATTTTCAAATGCTAAATGGCCACTACCAAGAACTCCTGAATGACTCCAAACCTTTAGACGAAAATGATATTTACATTTATTTCAATCCTGACTGGTCTCATCCAGATTATCCTCATGGTTTAGCCTACTTTGATAAAGATCATAATGTAGCAGCTATCTTAGGCTTAAACTATTTTGGTGAAATTAAAAAAGCAACACTGACTTTAGCATGGGCAATAGCTGCCCGGCATGGTTATGTTGCTTGTCATGGTGGCCTAAAAGAATTCAAGAGTGGTAGAGAAACCTATGTCGCTTCTTTCTTTGGTCTGTCTGGCTCTGGCAAATCAACCTTAACACATGCTAAACACCAGGGTAAATATCCTATTCAGGTCCTTCATGATGATGCCTTTATTATTTCAACAAAAGATGGTTCTTCTGTCGCCTTAGAGCCATCCTACTTTGACAAAACCAGTGACTACCCAGCAGGACACCCAGAACAAAACTACTTCTTAACTGTTCAAAATTGTGGGGTTACTTTAGATTCAGATGGCAATAAGACACTCGTCACTGAAGATATCCGCAATGGCAATGGTCGTACCGTAAAATCTCGCTTTGCAACACCAGACCGGGTCGATTGTGTTCGTGCCCCCATTTCTGCCATTTTTTGGATTATGAAAGATGATTCGCTACCACCTTTAGTAAAAGTTGCTGATCCTATTATGGCTTCTGCTTTAGGTTGCACACTGATGACTAAGCGCTCCAATGCAGAAAATGCGGCAGGTGATTTGGGAACCTTAGTTATTGAACCTTATGCTAATCCTTTTCGCATCTATCCCCTAGAAGAAGATTTTGATAAATTTTATCAACTCTTTGCCTCAGGTGTTGATTGCTACATCATCAATACCGGTGACTTCTTAAACCAAAATATTGACAAACAAACGACTTTATCCTGCATTGAGGCTATTATTGATCAAACAGCAGACTTTAAAAACTTTGAAAAAGTGCCTGATTTTTCTTATTTACAACTAGATGAGTTTACTATTGATGATAATGATGCTAACTATCTCGCTTTGCTAAAAGAAAGAATGGCTTTCCGCCTTAATTTTCTAAAAGACTTGCTTGATGAAAATAAAGAAAATGCGCACATTAAGCAAAGCGTCCTTAAGTTAGAAAAAATAATAGCACATTTAAGCTAAAGAAAAAACATTAAGTGGTATAAGCTCACTTAATGTTTTTTCTTTAGCTTAAATCAATACTAACAGACACCTCTTGGATTGGCACATCATAGAAAGGATCTTCTCTGCGACCTAAGAAATCTCGAGCTTGTTTCGGGAAGGAAGCATAACTGAGAACATCTTCCTCACTTTTAGCATACTGTGCAATAGCTTCACGTAAACTTGGAAGTTGAGGTTCAATGAGGTCAGCAGGGCGGATAGTAACAACTTCTTCATCACCAATAATTATTTCCTTAATGCCTTCTGCTAGAGGTGCTGGTGGCCGACCATAAAGACCACGAACATAATCTTTAATCTCATTTGGAACAACTTTAAATCGTTCACCTGAAATGACATTCATCAAGGCTTGGGTTCCTACCATTTGTGATAATGGTGTTACCAGTGGCGGATAGCCCAAGTCTGCTCTAACCCGAGGTACCTCTGCTAAAACATCTTCATATTTATCAGCTAAGCCCTGTTCTGTTAACTGGCTTAATAGATTGGACAACATCCCACCTGGCACTTGATAAAGCAAGGTTTTAGGTTCTATATCTTTTACTTTTGGATTCAGCAGCCCTTCAGCACGGAAATGATCACGTACTGTGTTAAGATGCGCAGCTACTTTTTCGACTTCTTTTAAGTTAATACCTGTCTCAAATCCTAAATCTTCAAGCCCCATCACCACTGATTCTGTAGCAGGTTGGCTTGTTCCGCCAGCAAATGAGGACACTGCTGTATCAATAATATCAGCACCAGCTTCTGCAACCTTAAGGTAAGTCATTTCTGAAATACCACTGGTTGCATGGGTGTGAATTTCAAGTGGTAAATCCACTACTGCTTTAATGCCTTTGACCAAATCGTAACCTGTTTGTGGGGTAAGGACTCCTGCCATATCTTTGATACAAATGGAGTCTGCACCAATTTGTGCATACTCTTCTGCCAATGTAACAAAGTAGTCAACAGTATGAACAGGACTTGTGGTATAAGAAATTGCAACCTGCGCATGTCCTCCAAATTCCTTGGTAGCTGCTAAGGCAGTCTGTAAATTACGAGGATCGTTTAAGGCGTCAAAAATCCGAATAATATCAATCCCATTTTCAATTGATTTTTGGACAAAGGATCTCACAACATCATCGGCGTAATTGCGATAACCTAACAAATTTTGCCCACGTAACAACATCTGCAATTTCGTTTTTTTGACAGCCTTACGGATAGTGCGTAGACGTTCCCAAGGGTCTTCATCTAAATAGCGAAGACAAGAGTCAAAGGTTGCACCTCCCCAAACCTCTAAGGCATGATAGCCAGCATTATCTAAGTTTTCTAGGATTGGTAGCATCTGTTCTGTTGTCATACGTGTTGCAATTTGACTTTGCTGTCCATCTCTAAGAACCGTTTCCGTAATACGGACTTTTGTCATTTTATTCCTCCTTAGTGTGACTAATTGTTGAAGTGATGATTTGCTGAATAGCCTTATGCATTTCTTCTACGCTATGTTTACGAGAACGTCCACATGCTTTAGCGTTCTCCGAGCAAACATAGCATCTTCTAGCTGGTAGACCAAGATCTTGACGACTAATAGACTGCAAATGCCCATCTGATAAGGTAAGCACATCAAGATCAAATAGCCTCCCTAAAGGGTTTTCCATTTCAAGAGCGATCATTCTTTCTTTCAGAGAAGTCGCTGATAAATGGGTTAAGAGGTAGTACTCAGCACCTGTCTTTAAGGGCAGGTACAGGTCATAGAAAATGGCTTGATCAGCTAATTTGGCCTGAATAACTGCTATCATCTCTTCAAATAAGGCTAATAATTGAGGTGATGTTTTGATTGGACCTGGAATATTCATTGTTACCGATAGGAGATTAGCGTCGGTATTTTTGCTCAATAAAGAGAAATGTCGAAGACTTCGTTGCTCCCTAGACTCCATCATTTCTTCCAAACCGATCTTTTCACCAGTAAATAATTCATTAGTGGACATTATGGACAAGATCAATCAAGCTGCCATCACGGTATTCAATTAAGGCGACTACTTTATCTCCATACTGGATAGTATCAGGTTGACCAACAATGGCATAAGCTTTTTCTTTCAAATCTTGAATTGTCAATTGTGGTACTTTTAAGTCCTTAAAATGTTCTACTAAATCAGGCCGATTAGGATTAATAGCAATACCAATCTCAGTGACAATAACGTCAACACTTGTTCCAGGAGTGATAACAGTATTAACCTGATCGACAAAGGTTGGAATTCGTCCACGTACCAGGGGTGAAATCACTAAACTCATTTTAGCAGCAAAAGCTGTGTCACAATGACCTCCTGAAGCTCCACGGATAACACCATCTGAACCTGTCATGACGTTAACATTAAAGTCAGTGTCAACTTCTAGAGCAGATAAAATGCAAGTATCTAGCTGGTTAATGACTGAACCCTTACTTAAGGGTGAGGCATACATGTTAGCATCTATTTCATAATGTTGGCTATTTTGGTCTAAGGAAATAGCTGATGGATGGTCAAAGTCCTGCACATCAATAATTTTTTCAATTAAACCTTCTTCTAGCAGTTCAACCATGGCATTGGTAATGCCACCTAAAGCAAAGCTTGCTGTGATGCCATCTTTAAGCATTTGCTCTCTCATATAACGCGTAACTGCTAATGAGGCTCCGCCTGTTCCCGTTTGGAAAGAAAAACCTTCTTTATAATAGGGAGAATTCGTAATGACTTTTGAAGCATACTCAGCAATGAGCAACTCTTTAGGATTTTTTGTGAAGCGTGTCGCACCTTTGGCAATACCTGCTGGGTCACCAATGGCATCAACGACAACAACATAATCCACATCAGTTTGAGGGATTGAAATTGGGGTATTGGGATAAGGCATTAAGCTATCTGTTATAATGACAACCTGATCTGCATATTTAGCATCAATCATAGCATAACCTAAGGAGCCACAGGTTGCTTTACCCTTGGTCCCGTTTGCATTTCCATAGGCATCTGAACTTGGAGCTCCTAAAAATGCAACATCAATATGGATATCTCCTGAGGCAATAGCACGCGCCCGGCCACCATGTGAACGAATGACGACAGGATTTTCCATAATACCCGCCGAAATAGCTGCGCCTACTTTATCACGCAATCCAGAAGATGTAATATTTGTAACCACACCATTTTTGATATGCTCAATCAAAGGCTCGTGCACATTGGCGATTGAACTTGGGGCAATTGATATGTTTTTGATTCCTAGATTAGCAATTTCTTCCAAGACCATGTTCATAACAAAGTCACCTTCGCGGAAGTGATGATGGAAGGAAATGGTCATACCATCTTTTAGTCCGGTTTTTTCAATTGCTTCGCGGATACTTGCCAGCATTTTATTATCTTTTGGTTTAACCGGTCGAATAGTCCGACTTGCTTCCTTGTAATTTTGAATATGCGCTAATTCACCTTCAAATACACCATATGAGTCAGCATATTCTTGAGGAATATCGCGTTTAACTTTGTTAACAACCATTAGATGTCCTCCTCAGTAAGTAATTGAGCAGCTTTAGCAAGCATAATGACACGTTCTGCACGTTCAACAATTGGCTTATCAACCATTTTGCCTTTTAGAGAAATGACACCTGAACCTTTACTTTCTGCTTCACGGATTGCCCAGATAACTTCTTTAGCATCTTGAATTTCTTTTTCCGTAGGTGCATATACCTCATTCACTAACGGAATTTGGCGTGGGTTGATAACTGATTTTCCATCAAACCCAAGTTGTTTAATCATACGAACTTCATTTTGGAAACCTTCGGTATTATTCACATCTGAATAGACTGTATCAATGGCAGCAATACCAGCTGCACGAGCCGCATGTAGAATCATACTACGAGCAAAGAAAAGTTCTTGGCCATCAGGGTGACGTCGTGTTTTCATATTGGTCACATAATCTTCTGCTCCCAAGGCAATCCCAATCAAACGATCTGATGCTTTTGCAATCTCCCTTGCATTAAGGACACCTTCTGCTGATTCAATAGCTGCCATCATTTTTGTACGTCCAACAGCAATACCATTTTCACGTTCAACACGTTCAATCACAGCTTCTACATCGATAATATCTTGGGCAGTTTCTGTTTTAGGCAAGCGAACCACATTAACACCTGCTATAACAACAGCTTCAATATCTAAGGCTCCGACAGTATCTAGGCCATTCACACGAACAACCGTCTCCACAGAACTGTAATCAAATGTTTTTAAGGCAAAGTGAACTAAAGCTCTCGAAGTGTCTTTTTCTTTTAATGAGACCGAGTCTTCCAGATCAAACATAATTGAATCTGCTCCATAAAGCGGAGCATCTCTAAGCATAGCTGCGTTCGCACCAGGAACAAACATCATCGTTCTTCTTAAACGTTCCATGTGTCGATCTCCTTCCAATTGTAATGATCAACGCCGGCTGCACGGTGTACAGCTACAATGGTCCGCGCCTGAATTGTACAATCAAGCGCACCTTTGTCAACAGCGTGAACAGAGACTTTGTCAACACCTAAATGTTTTAAAGATTCTTCAATAACCTGACGAATGCGCCGGCCAAATTGTTTCTCAACACTACTTTCTAAATCAATAGTAATGCCATCTGTAGCTGGACTAACCGTAATCATGATATCGCTTGATTCCAAACTTCCTGCAACTGCAGTTTGCGAAATTTCCATAAATATACCTCACTATCTTGATGTCTGACATCTGATTGGTAGATGTTAGGCAAGTCATAACTTTGTTTATTTTTCTGGCAATAACTTAATGAGTAGCTCTGCCACGGCATAAAGTATTCCTAAAACAATAAATACTCCTACCATTCCTAGTGCCATAAGCTCAAAAGCCATGACTAAATGTTCCATGTTCATCATTATTTATCCTCTTCTAATTATCAATCTATCCTTAGCTAAAGAATGATAGTAGCAAACCACCTGCAATAACAGAGGCAATCTGACCAGAAACGTTAGCTCCGACAGCATACATGAGAATGAAATTCTGTGGATCCTCATCAGTTGCCATTTTTTGAATGACACGGCTTGACATTGGGAAGGCTGAAATCCCAGCCGCTCCTATCATCGGATTAATTTTATTCTTGCGGAACAGATTTAAAATCTTGGCAAAAACAACCCCACCGATAGAATCCATGATGAAGGCAACTAGACCAAAGAGAATGATCATTAATGTTTGGACATTCAAGAAAAGATGAGCCTGCATCTTAACCGAAATCGTTAACCCTAAAAGAATAGATACAATGTTTACCAGTTCGTTTTGCGCTGTCATTGAAAGACGATCTAAAACACCACATTCCCTTAGCAAATTACCAAACATCAGAAAGCCAACTAAAGGTAATGAAATCGGAGCTATAAAACCTGCAACAAAAGTGATCACAATTGGGAATAAAATTTTTGTTAGTTTAGAGACACTTTCTGCTTTATAGGTCATGCGGATTTGACGTTCTTTTTTAGTTGTTACTAACTTGATAGCAAAAGGTTGAATAATCGGAACTAAGGCCATATAAGAATAAGCCGCAACCGTAATTGGCCCTAATAACTTAGGTGCTAATTGATTAGCAACGAAAATTGAAGTTGGCCCATCTGCTGCACCGATGATCCCAATAGAAGCTGCTTCTTTAATATCAAAGCCAGCCATAACTGCAACAACTACCACAAAGAAAATACCAAACTGTGCTGCTGCTCCAAATAGTAACATAAACGGGTTTTGAAGGAGCGGCCCAAAATCAATCATGGCCCCAATTCCGATAAAAATTAAGAGTGGGAATAATTCTGTTCCTATCCCAATATTAAACAGTGTATCAAAAACACCTTCTTGGTGTACGCCATTAACAACTTGTGTTAGGACACCTGTACCAGGAAAATTGACTAGAATTGTTCCCAGTCCCATTGGAACCAATAGAGTTGGTTCATATTCTTTTTTAATCCCTAAATACATTAATAGCCCACCGATGATCATCATCGTGATTTGTGGGATGGTAATAGAGGTTAACCCTTGAATTAATATTTCCACGTGACACTTCCTTTTCTAGATTCTTTTCAAACTTAATTGATAGTAATCAAACCATCACCAGCATTAACACTTTGCCCTTGAGAGACATGGATAGCTGAAACAGTACCTGCCTGGCTAGCAACAATTTCATTTTCCATTTTCATGGCTTCAAGAATCATCAAAGGCTGGTTTTCAGAAACAGTATCTCCAACCTTAACAAGAATTTTCAAAATCGTACCAGGCATAGGGGACGCCATTGCATCGGCACCTGCAGGAGCTACTGGCGTCGCTACTGGAGCAACTTTTTCTTCCGCTACTGGAGTAGTACTCTCCACTGGAGCTGCTGGACCTGGTGAGGGCGCTACTGGAGCTGGCGTAACCGCCCCTCCCATTTCTTCCATTTCCACCATATATTCTTTTCCATCAATTGTAATTTTAAATTTACGTAACATCTTATTATTCTCCCAAAATTTCATTTTTTTTACGATAAACGGATTTAACCACTAACTGCCTATCCGGTTTGTCAATACTAGCAATACTTGTTGCAATTAAAGAAACCGTTAAAAGTTCAGGGTTCCTTTGCCAAATTTTCTTAACCTTGAACTGACTATTTGGTCGATCTCCAGCAGCAATTGCGGTTGCAATTAAACTCACTAAGGTCGGATCATCAGACTCTACAGGGATGTACCCAGGTAATAATTCCCATTCATCTTTTTCTGGAGTTTCTATTGCAGATAAGTGATTATTACTAGCTGAAGTCACTCCTTTTCGACCGAATAGGCCTTGAAATAGTCTCATTAATTTCCTCCTTTCATCTCCTTACGATATGATGACAGACCATTGGTCTATAGACTTTATATGCTAATGCTATTATATAATGAAAACGCATTTATGATTGGCTTTTTTGTGTTTTTTCATTTTCAGATATTATCATTGAAATGAAAATAAAGAACCTGTGAACTTTTTCTCAAGTTTTTGTTTTTTTATTGTTTTTTCTCAAAAAACCGCTTTCATTTTCAATCGCTTTCATATAAACTATGGTTGTCACTTACTCAATGACAGATTTTTTAATCAAACTGTCTGAAAAACTCATTAAGTAACCCCTAATTTGTCAACTAAATAAATTATATAAAGGAGAGGCTTATGTTACTCACTATTTTGGCTTATGCCATGATTGCCATTTTCATGTACGTGGTTATGTCTAAGAAAATGTCACCTCTATCAGCATTAGTAATGGTTCCCCTTATTTTTACCATTATTGCTTTCTTTACTGGTGTTGCTGATGTCACTGCAGACCCAGCATTTGTAAAATCACTGGGTGGTGAAAAAATTGCCAACAATCTATCAGCAATAGGACCAATGGTTCTATATGGAATCAATCAAACCGCAAAAACAGGAATTATGCTACTCTTTGCAATCCTTTACTTTTCAATCATGTTGGACACCGGTTTATTTGATCCAATAACTGAAAAGATGATCCGTTTCGCTAAAGGCGATCCAATGAAGGTTTTAATGGCGACAGCTATTGTATCAGCAGCTGTTTCAATGAATGGTGATGGTACAACAACAACCTTAATTGTTGTCTCAGCCTTCTTACCGATCTACCAAAAATTAAATATGAAAGTCATGAATCTAGGTGTCTTGATTATTCTTCAAAATACTATCATGAACTTACTACCTTGGGGTGGGCCAACAGCGCGTGCCATGTCTGTTCTTAATGTTGGCTCTGAAATTTTGGCCTTCCTAGCACCAGGTATGATTATTTCACTGCTTTACGTCATTTTCATTGTAGCTCCAAGCATGGGACGCAAGGAACGTCAACGTTTAGGAATTACACATCTATCAGATCAAGAGATGACAAAGCTGACAGAGATTTCTGATCCTGAAAAAGAGGCCATCCGTCGTCCAGATTTATTCCTATTCAATGGGATTATGACAATCATTCTTATTACATGGTTAGTCGCTGGGTCCTTTATTCCAGCTATTCAAGTCCCTTCTCTCCTACTCTTCGCAGTTGGAACAATTGTAGCTCTCATGGTAAACTACCCTAACCTAAAAGACCAATCCAAGCGCATTGGTGACAATGCTGGTGATGCCGTTCAGGTTGTTATCCTTGTTTTCGCTGCTGGGATTTTTATGGGACTTTTCCAAGGTTCAGGTATGGCCAACGCCTTAGCGCAAAGCTTTACAACCATTATTCCTAAACAACTTGCTGGCTTCTGGGGATTAATTATTGCCCTTTTATCTGCTCCTGGTACTTTCTTCTTATCAAACGATGGTTTCTACTATGGTATCATGCCAGTTCTCGCTCAAGCTGGTGCTCGTTATGGCTTTGACAACATGTCAATGGCCCTTGCATCCCTCATGGGACAAGCCTTCCACTTATTAAGTCCTCTCGTTGCCTTCATTTACCTCCTTCTTCGCTTAACTGGCTTAGATATGGGAGAATGGCAAAGGACAGCTGGTAAATATGCACTTGGGATTTTCATCATCTTTATCTTAACCATTATTCTAATGGGCCATATGCCAATCTATATCCCTCAATAACGCATTGCCACCTCCAATAAACAGGTTATTCTCCTTGAAGGATAACCTTTTTTTAATGAATCGCCCAATTAGCTTATCCGAATAAGTCTATATTTATTCAAACAAATTGGTTATAATGAAAAGAAAAGGACAAGGAGATCTTATGAATTCAGTTACCGATATCGTAAAAAAGAATTTAGCATTATCCAAAAATATTCCTCTTAAGATTGCTTTATATGAGGCCTTCAAAAAAACCATTGTTTTAAGAGAAATACCTGCTGGTACCCGCATTAATGAAAAAGAATTTTCCACTGAACTAAACATTAGCAGAACACCTATCCGTTACGCTCTAAGTGTGCTTCAAGAAGAAAAACTCGTTGAACATATTCCAAACAGAGGGATTATCGTCAAAGGCGTTAGCCTACAAGATGCTCATGAAATTTTCGAAATCCGTAAATCATTAGATACCTTAGCATCAACTACAGCTATGAATAAAATGACTAAGGCCGACTTTGATGAAATGAAACAACTCTTAGAGACCTGTGAAGGTTATTTATTGGACCATGAAATTGATAAAGTTCTCCAAAATTTCAACGATTTTAATAACCTCATCTATGAAAAAAGTCAGATGCTACGCTTAAAAGAAATTGTGTCAAGGCTACAAACTTATCTCCTCTATTTTCGTCGTATCTCCATTTCCTCCGACGCCCGTCGCCGAAATGCATTGGATGAACATTGGATGATTTATAGAGGAATGAAGAATAAAGATTATCAGCAGGTCACCCTAATTACCCATGAACATTTGAACCATTCTTTAGACTTTATTATTCAAGAAATGGAACAGTCCAATGAATAGCAAGGAAAAAATAGCCTTTTTTAGCCAGCTCGCAACTAAGGCTCTACTCTACGAAGTGACCTTAACACCTAAACCGGGACTAGTTGACAGTGCAAATAACGGATCTCATGCCGATATGACCTTGACCACTTTCTTAGATTCTACTCTGGCGCTTGCTCCCCATTTCCAACGCTATCTTGAATTGGGCTATAAGCACCATCAAAAAAAACCTCAAGAACTCTTCAACCTGCTTAGACACGAGGGAATTTCAGCAGAACAAGCCATGTTTCAAGCAACCAAGGGTATCAATACCCACAAAGGTGTCAACTTTTCCTTTGCTCTACTTCTAGGTTCGACCGGCGCCCATCTTGCAAAACATCCGGAACTCTTGCATAATGCCACTTTTACAGCAACGGATAGCCAAGCTATTTGTCAGGCCATCGTCCCAATGACAAGTCATCTGATCGAAATGGATTTAGGAGATTTGCAGAGCAAAACAGAATTAACCTACGGCGAGAAACTTTACCTTCATTACGGGATTAAAGGTCCCAGAGGCGAAGCCAGTCAAGGCTACCCTAGTGTCTGGAAAAAAGCTCTGCCTTACCTCCGACAACTCGCTAAACTAGAAATGACAAGCCAAGAGCGACAACTACGATTATTGGTCTTTCTTATGACTTTCGTTGAAGATGCTAACCTTATCCACAGAGCTAGCATTGAGGACCTCTACCAAGTTCAAGCAGACAGCAGAATGCTTCTTAAAAAGGCAACTGATTTTAACCAGTTGCTAGCAGATTTAGAACGCTATAATCACAGTATGGTAGAACGTAACCTTAGCCCAGGTGGCTCCGCTGACCTTTTAGCTCTTACTTTTTATTTTGCTTTCTTAGAAAAGCTTTTATAAGCCAAAAACAGGATACCTCTAAGCATCCTGTTTTTTAGTTAAATAAGTGATAGTTTAATGGGGAGTAGCATAACAATAACCCTATACCTGGTCCGACTGACTAATTTGAATCCCAGCCTCTTAGTTATATCCCCTCCCAATTCACCAGCAAAGAGAGAAATAGCTATTGGGCCCGCTGGTAATGAGGTAAAGAGAGCCGACTAAAGGTCCAGTCTCCTACCATTAAAGTCATTTCAAAACGAATCACTTAGGCTTCAATCTAACTTTTTAGATGCTGAGTGACACTAATTTTGGTTTCTCTACTAGTCTAAAATCAGTGGTTTAATCTTTTTAACCACGTCAAGTATCGTGCCATCGCGCGCTTCAACGATTGCAACAACCTCTTCTTCCCATTCTAAGTTGCTCGGTCGTCCAACTAAACTGTAAGCTTTTTCTTTTAACACCTCAATATTGACGTGCGCAATTCCTGCCTCATCAAGCCATTGTTTGATATCTTCTCTTAATGGATTAACAGCAATACCATAGTCTGTCACAAGCACATCAACACAATCTCCCGGTGTTGTCACAGTAACAACTTTTTCACAAACGGTAGCCACTCTCCCCCGTGTTAATGGCGTAACAATAATACAACACTTACTTCCAGCTGCGGTGTCTGGGTGACCTCCAGGGGCTCCCCTTAAAACACCGTCAGAACCTGTAATAACATTAACGTTGAAGTCGGTATCAATCTCTAGAGCCGACAGAACCACGAAGTCCAACAGGTTAACAAAAGCTCCCTTAGTAAACGGGTCTGCATATTGACTGACACTTATTTCGTGGTGATTTGCCGTTTTTTCTAGATGGTCTCCAGCTGCTAAATCAAAATTCTGCACATCAAAGATATGCCCAACCAAGCCTTTATCTTGCAGATCACAGATAGCTTTACTAATTCCACCTACAGCAAAGCCCATCTTAACCTTTTTTTGACGCATATGGCTTTCTAAAAAGCGGTTTACAGCTAATGATGGACCACCTGCACCGGTCTGAAAGGAGAATCCTTCTTTAAAGTAAGGGCTTGCCGCAATTATATTAGCAACATTTTCTGCCATCATTAGTTCCCTAGGATCCTGGGTCACCCGTGCTTCCTTGGTTGCAATTTTTTGGTTATCCCCAATAGCATCAACAAGTACAACATAATCAACATCACTAGCATTAACCGTACACAGTACATTTGGATAATCATTGAGAGTATCTGTCACAATAACAGTATAATCGGCATAGCGCGAATCATCAATTGCATAACCCATAGAGCCAAAATTATGTTTCCCACCAGTTCCTTTGGCATTCCCTTGCTTATCAGAAGATGCTGCCGTCATAAAAGCAATATCAATATGGACATCTCCAGTAGCCACCGCACGTGGTCGGCCGCCATGACTTCGAATGATAGCAGGTGTTTTTAGGTTTCCAGCAGAAATGACTTTGCCAATCCGGCCACGAATACCTGATGTTTGAATACCTGTTACGTAGCCTGCTTCAATATAATCGGCGATTAGGTCCTGGGCCTCACCAAGCGATGTGGCAGCAATGGTTAAATCTCTGATACCAAGTTCTTCAACCAAGACCTTAGTGACCATACTCATCACATAGTCTCCGTTTCGGAGGGCATGGTGAAAAGAGATTGTCATTCCATCTCTGACACCGATCTTTTGGCAGACTTCTTTGATTGATCCAAGCACCTTACTATCTACGGGTTTAACGAATGGACGAGATCTAGGAGCATCTTTTTGGTAAACTTTACCATTCATGTAATACTTGCCTTGGTAAATTTCTTTGCTCTCTCCTAACAAGACTTCAGGAATATGCCGATTCACTACATTTTTCATTATCTCATCCCTTCTTACATCTCACCGTAGTAAACACCACTAAGTTTAGCTAAATCAATAATTCTTTGCGCCTCTTCAAAGAATGGTTTATCAACCATCTTGCCATCAACAGTGTAAACGCCAATTCCACTCCCCAGCTGTTCATTCATGGAACGAAGAAGTTTTTCAGAATAAGCAATTTCCTCTTTAGTTGGCGCAAATAGCTCATGTACCAAAGAAATTTGGCGAGGATTAATAATAGATTTTCCATCAAATCCCATTTTACGAGCTAATTCAACTTCTTCACGATAACCTTCCATATCTTCAATACGTGGATAATTGGTATCGTAACATTGGACACCTGCCGCGCGTGCTGCTAATAAGATGAGACCACGAGCCGTATTTATCTCGATACCCCCCTTTTCAATTCCGACACGCATGGATTTACGGAAATCCCCACCAGCAATGGCTACGCCAAACAGTCTATCCGAAGCCATACAAATTTCAAGGGCATTAAGAATGCCTAATGGACTTTCAAGAGCCGCCATTAATAAGGTACGCCCTTCTTCTTTACCAAATTCTTTCTCAGCTGCTAATACAGCAGCTTCAATCATTTGCACATCTTTAGCAGACTCACATTTTGCTATTCTTATCCCATCAGCCCCGCCAGCTACAGCTACACGAATATCTTCTTGCCAATGCGGTGTATCGAGTCCATTGATCCGAACTAATACTTCTGTATTCCCATAATCAATAGTTGTCAATGCATGATAGAGTGAAAAACGAGCTGCATCCTTTTGATTCTCTGCAACAGCATCTTCTAAGTCTAGAATAAGACTATCTGCCCCAAAAATATAGGCATCTTTCAACAGTGCAGGATTCTGAGCATTTAAAAACATCATGCTGCGGCGTAACCGATTCTTTATTGGTCTTTGTCTTCTTATTGGCATTAAAGTTTCCCCCATGAAATATGACCTTGAGATAAATCGTTGCTTCTATAAATAGCTGTTTGAAGGCGGGCTCTAAGAGTACAATCTAAAGCACCTTTATCGACAATGATAAACTTACCAGAAGTGATACCTAAATGTTCAAGTACCTCATCAACTGTTTTTTGAATGGCTAAACCATATTGATTCATGACGCTACTCTCAATGCTAACCTGTAAAGTATCTTGCGGCTCCACAATAACTTGAACATCAGAAGATTCTAACGTTCCGGCAATAGCTACTTTTTTGATTTCCATATAATACTCCTTGACTCTTCTTATTTCCATTATAACTAGCCAAAATAAGAAGTAAAAGGTCAAGATGGCATCATCTTCCATGCCAATCAGGAATAGTTGCCTAGCCGTTTGGAAAGGCTCTCAATAAAGATATGGTCAACGCTCCTGAATTCTTCTCGTTCTTTTTCTATGGTGAACGGTCATGCTTAAAACAACTGTTTTTTAATTGTTTTTCCCTTTTTTAGATATTGAAAAAAAGCTGACGCGTGTATAATAGACAATGAAAAGAGGAATTAGAATGGACGAAAGAGATTTGGAGTTACTAGTAACTCTCGATGAGACCCACAACATTACCCATGCTGCTGACCGTCTATATGTCACACAATCCGCTTTATCAAAACGGATTAATGCCCTTGAACAAGAACTGAACACACAAATCATGATTCGCTCTCGTCAAGGTATCCGCTTCACAGCTCAAGGAGAGACCGTCTTAAAACACGCTTACGAGATAATGACAAGCCTACAAAAAATGCGGGAGAAGATTCAATTACAAAAAAACCATATTTCTGGAACCCTACGTGCTGGTGTCTCCATTAACTATGCACACTATGTCTTTCCTGAAGTATTAGCCCGCTACCGACAAGAATTTCCACATGTCAACATTCAAGTTAAAACCAATTATAGTCGTAACGTCTATCAAGATCTGGTCTTAGGTAAGATTGATGTCGCTATTGTTCGCGGTGAATTTCATTGGAAAGAACATAAAATTCTTCTCAATCGTGAACGTGTCAACTTAATTAGAAGCTCAAATAGTCGGGACACTAACCTAAAACAACTCCCCTACATCGGGCGACATTCTGATGCTACTTTTGAACGAGAAGTAGCACAATGGATGCGGGAAAACCAACTACACCCCAACAAACACAACGGCATCATTGTTGATAATGTCACGACTTGTGTTGAAATGGTATCTCGCGGCTTAGGTTGGGCAATCGTACCAGATATTGCTCTGCCCTACTTTAAAGGAGACATTCACAAGCTGTCTTTCAAAAATGGTGAGCCCTTCATACGTTCCACCTATCTCCTATTTAACAAAGAGACCTATCAACTTCCTCAAATCAAGGCTTTTATCAAAACTGCCCAGATCATCTCAGACTAGAAAGGATACCTATGTCAGACTTTACCGTTTCAAAGATATTCCCCTCAGACAAGCTTAACCAGGATAAAGTTACTCAATTGCTAGAAGATGCCGGTATTAAGCGGGACCAAAACTTAGACTATACCTGTGGTATTTTCGAAGAAGATGGCACATTAATTGCAACGGGAAGCCTCTTTGCCAACAGCCTTCGCTGCTTTGCCATCTGTAAACGTTATAGCGGTGACGCCCTACTTAATACCCTAGTTACCCACTTAATTAACGTCCAATTTGAACGAGGAAACACCCATCTCTTCGTCTACACCAAACCAGATACCAGTAAATTCTTCAAAGCTCTGGGCTTTTATACCATCACCGAGATTCCTAATATGGTCACTTTTATGGAAAATCGCAAATCTGGCTTTGCCGATTACCTCAAAAGACTAAAAAAAGAGAGTGAGCCTAGCAAGGAAAGTGCAGCCATCGTCATGAATGCTAATCCTTTTACTTTGGGACATCTATCCCTAGTGGAAAAAGCTGCCGCAGAAAATAAGCAGGTCCATCTATTCATGGTCAGCGAGGATAGTAGCCTCATCCCATTTGCCGTTCGCAAAGAATTAATCATGGCTGGAACCGCGCATTTAGATAATATCTCCTATCACGAAACTGGACCTTATATCATCAGTCAGGCCACCTTCCCAAGTTATTTTCAAAAAGACCAAGAACATGTCATTATTAGTCAGGCAAAACTGGATATAAACATTTTTGTCGCAATTGCGCAAGAATTAGGTATCACAAGACGTTATGTCGGCGAAGAACCGACCAGCTTTGTTACCAACCTCTACAATAAAACCATGCAAAAACAGCTCCCAGCAAATAGTATCATTTACACCATGATCCCTCGCAAGGAAGTGAATGGGCAAATGATCAGTGCCTCAACTGTTCGTCAGTTTATTAAAGATGGTAAGTTAGAACTCATTAAAGACCTAGTGCCTAAAACCACATTTGATTACCTAACTAGCCCTCAAGCCAAAGACCTTATTAAAACTATCCAGAAAAAAAGTAATGTTATTCACTACTAAAATACTTATTAGACGCTAGTAGGACTCACGAGCGGTGGTTATTTATCATACTACAAAAGATATATCTTTTGTAGCTTTCATTTTTTAAGGATATCCTTTTTTCCATGCCTATCTCAGGGTATCATGACTCCCCAAAACGTCAACAATTGTATTTAGTAAGCAAACCGAAAATGTTTCAGCGACCAATATCATTACGAATCATCATTTTATTTTTAGAGCTTAGACTTCTTTTAAAAGTCATTATCAATAGCATTAGTTGCTATACAGAAGTTATAAGTATTAAGGGAGATGATTCTATCCTTATCTTGCCCTTTGAGTGAAAAACAGTTATAATAAACAAGGTAAAAATGTTGATATGAAAGGAATCTTAATAATCTTATGATGAATATGCAAGACTTATTCCACGATTTTTTAAGTCTTGCAAATACCATAAACATTGAATTAAACCCTTTCTTGATTCACTAAATTAGTCTAAATTCACTCAAATTTATTTCAATAAGACAAAAAATAGACAATGACAGTATCTTCTATACACAAGAAAAATCGTTTTACAGAATTTTGTAAAACGATTTTTTAATATCTATTAGTTTTCTTTTTAAGTCGAATAGTTCATTGATTTTTTATCTAAGTTTATTTAAAAGCTTTTGTCTTTGTAATCTCTTTATTAATATCATCAATAACCGTAGACTTATGATTTTGATAGGCTTCTGGATTAACTTTATATTTCTTACTCGCTTCGACTTTCACCTCTAAATAACGAGTGAATGCCATCTTATTTTCTATTAAGTAATCTCTAAATCGTAACTCTTGTAAACCTTTCAGATCTCCCTTTTCATAAAAATGTAGGTGTACTAAATGATTTATTTTGTCTTTTGAATACTTAACAAAATATCTTCTTCCAGAAATCCCATTCTCACCTTTAGCAACATATCCGGATTGCAACATGGAATTATTATACATATCTACCACACTAATATTGTTAACGAATATGAGTACATCAATAATCGGTTTAGAAGCCATACCTTTGATTGAAGTTGATCCAAAATGATGACATTCTAATTCTAGCCCACTTAATAGTCTAGTAAGCTCTTCTTTAATTTCTTGATACTGCTCTGGCCATTTATTATTATATCGTTCAAGTTTCATTTCTCTTTGTATCATTAATACACCCCTTCCTCAATAAAATTGTTAACTTTCAAGTTCTAAATATCTATACTAGCTTCCAGATACAAATTAGCTTGTCCTGATATTTTAACAAGATTTCCTTCCAATTCAACCGTCATTGCCCCTTGTCTTTCAGATAATTGCTTGGATATTAATTTGTTCCTTTCCAAGCTTTTTCGCCCAAATTGGTGCTAAACGTGTCTGTGCTGAGCCAGTAACAGGATCTTCATTGATACCATAATTTGGTGCAAAGTACCGTAGAACATAATCAATGTCATTGTCAAAACTTTGGGCTGTCACCGTCACCCCATGTGGTGCTAATTGACTAATCTTATCCAAGTCAATTTTGAGTTTCTCAATGCATTCTTGATTTTCTAAGCATAAAATAAGATGCTCTTCATCTGCTGTTCGATAAGCTTCCAGGATAGTAGGTTCAATCGATTCTCTCATCATCGCTGTTATTGGAACTTGCTTAACGTCAACTATTGGAAAAAATAAGGTTATTTCTTCACCACTAATAGTTACTTCTAGAAGTCCTGACTTTGAAGAGAAAGTGATATGACTTAAATCATCTTCAAGATAACGTGAAATAACATAGGTACTTGCTAAAGTCGCATGCCCACATAAATCCACTTCTTTTTCTGGTATGAACCATCTAATCTTATATAGATCTTTTTCCTTTAAAATAAATGCAGTCTCAGATAGTTTATTTTCTTTAGCTATTTTCTGCATTAATTCCTCTTTAATCGGTTCATCTAAAACCACAATCCCCGCAGGGTTGCCACTAAACGTCTTGTTGGTAAAAGCATTCACAACATAATAAGGTAACATATCTTATTCCTATCTTTTCAAGTAAAACATAAAATGAGGAAATCTATCATTCTTCAAAAATCTTTTTTTAATAGTAAATCCTGATTTTATGGCAATATTCATTGACTGTAAATTAATATCTCGACTGATGATAATGAGTTCCTCAAGGTTTAGCTCTTTGAAAGCATAATCTCGTACTGCCCTAGCAACTTCTGTCGCAATTCCTTTATTCCAATGCTCTTTTTTAAGATGGTAACCTATTTCAGGATAATTTTCTCCTTCAACAGTTTGCATTGTAATGCCACATTCACCTACGACCTCTGAAGTTTCTTTATAAATGATTTTCCACAGACCAAATCCATCAGTCCTGTAAGAATTCATATTCCAATCTAACCAGTTCTGACAATCTTGATCAGTAAAACTCTTGTCATAAGCCCACATCACTTCTTCGTCTTGCAAAAACGACTTTAACTCAGATAGATCTCTGCCATCCTATTCTAATAAAATAAATCGCCTAGTTTCTAAAACTATATTCTTCATAATTCGTCCTATTAATTTGATTATACAAATTCCTTTTTAACACTATTACTATCATAGTGATTATCTTAAGAGTACCATTTAATTTCAAATTCTTTATCCCAAGTATAATCTTTAAATTTCATATTATTCTTTCTATTTTATTTTTCTTTTTAAATAAAAATCACTTATTATCATTTTCAACAAACTTAGCAATCGACTTTGAAATATACTCAGCTAATCCTTCACCAAATTTATCAATATTTTTCCTAAAGTCTAAATTATTATAGTAAGTCTTACCGATTAATCCAAAAACTTCTAAAGAGCAATCAAAAGCATATTTATTTAATGTATCGTAAAGTTCTAAACAAATATCTTGTACTTCTTTCTCTTTAGGCAATTTCTCCTTATTCATTTTTTGTGCAAACTTTATAAAAATATCGTTAAAGTATTCATTAACTTCTAATTCTATTCCATTTTGTCTCTTTGAAGATTCAATCATGGCTTCTTTACCAAACTGTTCTAACGCTTTACTTTGATATTCGATATTATCTAATAGCGTGAATCCATCAAATTGATTGGAAGTTCGGTTCTCAAGTTTTGATTTTTTGGCGTCAATTGTTCTTTGTATATTCTCCATAAGAACTGAAATCTTATTTTGCTCATCGGCTAGCATTTCTAATTGAGATTGTAATGCTGTGATGGTATCAAAATCTTTTTCATTCATTATTTTTTTTATTTTTTCAAGAGAAAATCCAAGAAATCTATAGTATCTAATTATTTTTATGTTTTCAATATCTTCATTTGTATAATAACGGTACCCATTATCATATTTATTTACCTTTAATAGTCCAATCTGGTCATAATGATGCAGGGTTCTGATAGTAACTCCTGAAATTTGTGATGCTTCTTTAATTAAATACATATCTTCACCTCAACATATTTTATCACAAGCCATTGACTTTGACGTGACGTAAGGGTATATAATTTTTTTATTAATAAAAGGAGAAAATATGATGCAACTACATTTAATCGAGTCTGATAAAATTTATAAAGAAATTTTGGAAACTCCAATTGAAAAAAGAGATGAGCTTTTTAAACAAAAGTTACTTGTTCCATTTATAAAGAAATTTAAAAAACAACATATCTCTTTTGACGAAAATATCCCTTTTAATGTTATGACTTTAATGAGTTTTATGCATAAGATGCCGAAGGATCTTGTAGAAGAAGATATTTCATCCATTAATAGTTTTGATGAAAACTTCTGGAAAAATATCACTAATGCCTTTTATCACTCAATAGAAACCTTCACATCTAAAGGCATAAAATTACCTGTAAAAGATTATTATCTAACAGCTTTATTAGGTAACCCAAATAGCCCAATGATGGCTATTAATGAAAACTATAGTGGCGATGGCGGAATCCCAGGCTATATTTTTCTTTCCCTTGTTCCAAATGATTATACAATAAATAGAATACCATCAGCAGTTGCTCATGAATGTAATCATAATATTAGATATCAATTTATTGAATGGGGAAAAGGTTCACTTAAAGAAATGATTGTGTCTGAAGGTCTCGCCGAAAATTTTGCAGAAAAAATGTACGGAAAAGAAAATATTGGACCTTGGGTTACAAAGAACACCTTAGATACATTAAATCAAGTTATTAAGCCAATAATAAAAGAAAACCTCTCTATTGATAATATGCAAGAAGCCATGTCATATTTATATGGTGATGAAATTACAAAAATGCAAGGTGGAAAAAGTGTTGGCCTTCCTTATGCTTCTGGCTATACCTGTGGCTATTATCTCATTAAATATTATTTACAAAAAACTGGGTTAACTATCGAAGAAGCAACATTAAAAACTGCGGATGAAATTCTAAGTGAAGTAAATGAGTTTTGGACTGAAATTTCATATTTTTAATGGTACTTGCGATTGTGATAGAGCCAACATTCATAATATAGTATAACTATCTGAATACAGACAAGCTTACCAATTCAATCACTTACTTCAATTTCATTCCTAGTTTATGACTCCACCTTAATCTATGCTATAATATTACAGTAAACACTTTTACTAAGGAGAAATAAATCTTATGATGAATATGCAAAACATGATGAAGCAGGCGCAAAAACTTCAAAAGCAAATGGAGCAAAAGCAGGCTGATCTGGCAGCTACGACCTTTGTTGGAAGATCAGCTCAAGAACTCGTTACAGCCACTTTTACAGGTGATAAAAAATTAGTTTCGATTGATTTTAAAGAAGCTGTTGTGGATCCTGAAGATCTTGAAACTTTGTCTGATATGACAACCCAGGCCATTAATGATGCCATGAGTCAGATTGATGCTGCTACTAAAAAAACAATGGGAGCTTTTGCTGGCAAAATGCCATTTTAAAACATAGGCAAAAGCAAAATGCCATACACATGTTGAAAAGAACCACTTATAAGGGACAGTCAAAAAATTATACTGTTCTTATAAGTGGTTCTTACTATTTTGATTGCTTTTTCTTCTATCCCACTTTTTGGGAGCAGGGGCACTGACTTTTCTCTTTTTATTCAGTTGACATTACTGTCAATCTTAGTCTATTTTCCAGAAATAGTTGTCTTTAAAGACCTGATATATTATTCCTTAGTAGGCAATTTAGAAAGCCTTGGTTGCTTTCACCGTAAGAATTAATTTTATGGTTTCAAAAAATCACATGTATCACCGTACTTAATAATTCTTACTGAGACTCCCTAGACTTTGACAAGTTGGTCTGTCAAAAACGTCTCTGACAGACCTTGCCAGCCTCCTTTTTTAATAGTCGCTAAAGTCCGCTCAGGTCCCCCCTTTAACAGGTCTACCATATCACATGACCCTAGGTCATGTGCAAAGGCTTACTCTAGTCCTTTTTTAATCAAATAAGTCACCAAGTCCTGCGAAAGGATTGTTGCTGATAACACCTTCTTGATGGGTCAGGAATTGTTTATTGTCGTCGAATTCTAAAAAAGTCTCGTAAATACGCGCTGTCATACGCGCATCTTCCAAGCTATTGTGACCCTTGCCTTTAATCCCTAAAAAACGGGCAACTGTGGTCAATTTAAGGTTAGTAATACCATTTAAATCGCTACTACGGCGCTCAAAAGCCTCATCATAGAGATCAACCTTATATTGCCCAAAAAGGTCTAAGCCATTATCAGCTAAAATTGGCAGGTCCGATTTTTGGGAATTGTAGCCAATCAGAGCGTGGTCTCCAACAAAGACTTTGAAATCTTCTAAAACCTGATTAATCTTGGGTGCTCTAGCAATTTGATCAGCAGTAATGCCTGTCAAACCATTAATGAAACTTTGCAGAGGGACATCTGTGTAAACAAAACTGTCAAAGTTGTCAACCTCCTCATGATTTGCCATTTTAACAGCAGACAATTGAATTAAATGGCTGACGTCATTCACAGTGTTAAATTCTAAATCAAAAGCAATGTAGTTCCTTAGTTTTTCCATCATTCTACCAGTGAAAAAGACCCTTGAGGGCCTTTTTTATTTTATTTATTTCCCAAATAACCGACCTAGGAAGCCCTTTTTACTAGGTGCTCCTTTGACTTCTTCAACTTGACTTTTTGCTTCATCTACTTGAGCTTTAGCTTCTTCTAGCTCTAATTTCAAGTTTTCCTTATCGGCCATAGCTTTGGCTGTTAATTGCTGTTGTTGATCTAATTGTTTATCTTTTTCAGCAATCTGAACATCTTTGACTCGCATCTGCTCGTCCTTAGCAGCTAGTTGCTCATCTTTTGCTTTCAACTGGTTGTAAAGACGTGTTATTTCTGTATTTTTTTCGTCAACTAAGATTTCTAACAGTTCACGTTGTTTGGTTTCCTCACTAATTGGTTCATCATCAAAAATCGTTTTTTTATAGATTTCTTCCAACTTAATAAGGCCACTACGTTTAACCACAGTGACACCCTTGTCATTCTTATCAAGATCTTCTTCTGGAAGTGCTTTAACACGATTGTTTACGGCCTGACGACTGACTCCCAAAATTTCAGCTAGTTCACTAACTGTCTTTTCTATTGCCATATGTTCCTCTTTTTAATGATTACTGAGTATTCTTAATATGAATAGTAACATAATACTAGAATTCTGTCAATTTCAGTAAAGTTAAGAAGCTAGGATAATTCTTTTACAACAAAAATAAGCCGTTCTAATGTACGGCTCAAGACATAGATACTGGATCACCTTCCTCTCAGTTTTCAGACGGTTTCAAGGAAAAAGCCTCCATTTCTATCAATTGATAAGTAACAGCAAGCGATCTAAATCTCTTACCACTTCTATTATATGCTGATCACAGTTGCTTGTCTACTGAATACTTATCTTTTCCAAAAATGACCTGATTCATCTGCTATAAAAAGAGCAGGGAATATGGTAAGATAAGCTTATGGAACTATTTGATACAATTATTATTGGAGGTGGACCTGCAGGCATGATGGCAGCCATTTCCAGTAGCTACTACGGCTATAAAACCCTACTCATTGAGAAAAACAGACGACTTGGCAAAAAGCTAGCTGGTACTGGTGGTGGCCGCTGCAATGTGACAAACAATAGCAGTTTAGATGAACTATTAGCTGGAATTCCAGGTAACGGCCGTTTCCTTTACAGTGTTTTTTCTCAATTTGACAATCATGATATTATTCGTTTCTTCCAGGAAAATGGCGTAAAACTCAAAGAAGAAGATCACGGTCGCATGTTTCCTATCACTGATAAGTCTAAAACCATTATCGAAGCCTTGGACAAAAAAATTAGAGAACTTGGTGGACAGGTCTTAACAGGGACGGAGATTGTTTCTGTCAAAAAAGAAGGGGACCAATTCCTTTTAAGATCTAATGACCAAGTTTTTTCCTCTAGTAAATTGATTGTAACAACTGGCGGTAAATCCTATCCTTCAACCGGATCAACAGGCTTTGGCCATGACATTGCACGTCATTTCAACATTAAAGTCACAGACTTAGAAGCTGCCGAGAGTCCTCTCTTAACTGATTTCCCTCACAAGGAACTGCAAGGCATCTCTCTAGATGATATTACCCTCTCTTGTGGTAAACATATCATTACTCATGACCTACTTTTCACGCATTTTGGCTTGTCTGGGCCTGCTGCTCTTCGTCTTTCTTCTTTTGTTAAGGGTGGCGAAATAGCAGAGCTGGACTTCTTGCCTCAGATGTCAGAAGATCTTCTCAACAGCTTTCTAGAAGAAAACCGGGAAAAGTCTGTCAAGAATGCACTTAGAACCCTGGTTCCAGAAAGAGTAGCTCATTTTCTTAGCACAGCCTTCCCAGAAAAAGTTAAGCAGTTGACAGCCAGTCAAAAAGAAGAATTGGTTACTAAGCTCAAGCAATTCCCCATACCTATCACTGGAAAGATGTCACTGGCCAAATCTTTCGTCACCAAAGGCGGCATTGACCTCAAGGAAATCAACCCCAAAACCCTGGAAAGTAAAAGGGTTCCTGGCCTTCACTTTGCCGGGGAAGTTTTAGATATCAATGCTCACACAGGTGGCTTCAATATTACTTCTGCCCTCTGTTCTGGGTGGGTAGCAGGGAGCCCCCACTATTAGCTATCAAGAGCCAACTAATTTGGTTCTTTTTTATTTTTTTACTTAACCAGTTGCCTATATCCTTATATTAGTGTATAATAATCTTATATTTTGTTAACTGGTTTATTACCGGTTAACAAAAAAGGGTCTGATAAGCCCAAAGATTATTAATATAATGAAGGAGAAAGCAATGGCAAAAAAATCAAAAATTGCTAAATACCAAAAGCAGCTCCAACTGATCGAACAGTACGCTGACCTTCGTCGTGAGCTTAAAGCAGCTGGGGATTATGAAGCACTTCGCAAATTGCCTCGTGATTCAAACCCTAACCGTTTGAAAAATCGCGATTTGATTGATGGCCGTCCACATGCTTACATGCGTAAGTTTGGTGTCAGCCGGATCAATTTCCGTAATCTAGCTCATAAAGGCCAACTTCCTGGCATCACTAAAGCTAGCTGGTAAGCTTTTCACACTTTACAAACACTTATTTTGCAGGTAGGTGTTTATTATTAGTAATCATAGTAGCCAATATTTATCACTTTAAACTCAGTATGCCAAGATACTGAGTTTTTTATATTGTAAAAATGAATGAAAGCCTTACTAATGACTGCTGTTACAACAACTTATAAGACATTTTTTGAGTCATAAGCAATGTAAATTGTCCTACTTACAAAGAGTGCACACATAGCAAATCGCCCTGAACCACCATAGATAAAAGCAGTCACTAAGTCAATCTCGTGGCTCTAAAAACCAGCTGCAACAAGTCCAAAAGCCAAGCCTATGGCTTAAATATTAAGGGAACAGCTCTAATACTGTTCCCTTAATTGTTATAAGTAAAAGCCAAGCTAGGTTTGGCATTTAAATCCAATTTGGCAAAGTGTCCTAAATCATATTCAATAGCAGCTGCTAAAGCAATCATACCAGCATTATCACCACACAGACGTAAAGGAGGGATAATAACAGGTATTTCTGTAATCTCTTGAGCTAGGCGCTCGCGGAGACCTTGATTGGCCGCTACACCACCAGCAACAACAAGCATTTTAACTGGATATTGGGCTAAAGCTTTTTTAGTCTTAGCCATTAAAATATCTAAGACGGCTGCTTGAAAGGAGGCACATAAATCCTCAAGAACCAAGTCTTCTCCTTTTTGCTCAGCATTGTGATGTAAATTGATAAAGGCTGATTTTAAACCAGAGAAGGAGAATTCTAAATGATCGTCTTTAATCATTGCCCGCGGGAAGTTATAAGTATCCTCACCTTTATGAGCTAACTGATCAATTTCACGGCCTGCTGGATAGGTTAAGCACATAACACGGCCGACTTTATCATAGGCTTCGCCTACTGCGTCGTCTCGCGTTTCTCCGACAATATGGTAGTGACCTGGCTCTGAGACGTAGACCAGCTCAGTATGCCCACCTGAAACCAAAAGGGCCATCAGCGGATACTCCAGCTCTTTCTCTTGACGCGCAGCCATAAGGTGACCTGCCATATGATTAACTGGGATTAACGGAATGCTATGGGCCCATGCAAAGGCTTTTGCGGCAGCGATACCTACAAGCAAAGCTCCAACAAGTCCTGGCCCGTAAGTTACAGCAACAGCATCTAAATCGTCCGCACTAATCTTAGCCTCTTGCAAGGCGTCCTCAAAACAAGTCGTTATCACTTCGACATGATGACGGCTAGCTACTTCTGGTACCACCCCGCCAAAGCGTTTATGGCTGTCAACCTGACTGGCAATAATATTACTTAAGAGTTGGTTATCATTTTTGAGGACGGCGACACTGGTTTCGTCACAAGAACTTTCGACCGCCAAAATATACCTATCTGTCATTTCTTCCTTCTCGTTTCATCAATAGTGCCCCTTCGACAGGGTTTTTATAGTAATTCTTACGTTTTCCAACGATGCTAAAATTAACTTTTTTGTAGAGGGCTTGCGCTGCAAGGTTTGACTCTCTTACTTCTAAAAAGAGGGTCTGGTTAGAAGAGGTGACCTTCTGTAAGAGCTGCGCTCCGAAACCTTTACCTTGGTAATCAGGCAAAACAGCAATATTAGTGATTTCCAACTCACCTACTAGCTGCTGTAAGGATAAAAAACCAATGATTTTTTGCTTATCATAAACAAAGAAATAATCCACATTTGGTGATTCCAGGTCTGTTTTAATCTGTTCCTTAGTCCATGGTGATTCTTGATAAACATGGCTTAGAATATGATAAACAGCCTCTACTTTTTCTTCAATCCTTTTCATCATTAGACACGCTTGATATAATTAGTTTCTGACTCTGGTTGATGGCTTTTAAGCCAAATTTCTTCCGCTTCTACTTTTTTCAAGTATTCAGGTACAAAAGCATCCACATCAACTGTAGCCATACTTTGAGCTTTAAGGCCCAGTTCAAAAGCAGAAGGCAGGGTGGGCCGTATTTCAGCTTCTGGCAGATGATCTGTGATAAACTCACTGAAGCTGGCTACTTCTCCCGTAAATATGATTTTTGCTTGGCCTTTTAACTCTTCTAAAAGATCAGATAAAGCTATGTGTTGATCAGCTCGAACGCTCTCTTTGTTTTGATAAAAACCTGCATAGACATTTTGTCGTCTGGCATCAATCAAGGGCACCACCAAAGTTTCTGGATCAGTAATGGTAGCAGCCAAAGCATATAAGCTTGAAACGCCCACTAAGTCAATTTTTAAACTATAAGCTAACATTTTAGCTGTTGCTACAGCTACGCGTAAGCCAGTGTAAGAACCTGGTCCTTGTGCGACTGCGATTTTCCCTAAGTCCTTAGGACATAAGTCCAAAGAAGCCATTAAAAAATCAATGGCTGGCATAAGGTTGATACTGTGGTTCTTTTTGATATTAATTGTTAGGTCTGCTAGTAAGGTTTGCTCCTCTAAAACAGCTAGTGAGAGACTCTTATTAGAGGTATCAAATGCAAGTGTTTTCATTTTACCCTTCTTTTCTGTGAATTACTATTGTCCAATTATATCATAAAATCGTCTTTCTGGACAAAAGTCCGTCTAGGATCGGCTCTTACAAAAGCCCCAATTCTTACAATCTATGCTTTTACTAAAAGCTCTAATTATGGTATAATTCTAGTAATTGCAAATAATCAAGTTTAAAACTACTACACTCTTACTTATAGAAAAAGGTCACAGGGCCATGGTGCCATTTGACTTGTTTTATTATAGTTTAAATCCTTGATTGACCAGAAAGGAAAAATAAAATGATTTACAAAGTTTTCTACCAAGAAACAAAAGACCGCAACCCACGTCGCGAAAATACTAAAACCTTATATATAGATATTGAAGCTAAAGACGAACTTGAGGGCCGTATTAAAGCACGTAAACTTGTTGAAGAAAAAACAAGCTACAACGTTGAATATATTGAGCTCCTCTCAGACAAACACCTCGAGTATGAAAAAGAAACAGGCGTTTTTGAAGTAACGGAGTTATAATATGTCAACAATCGATTTAAAACCTAATGAAGTTGGCGTCTTCGCCATTGGTGGTCTAGGGGAAATCGGCAAAAACACCTACGGTATTGAATATCAGGATGAAATTATCATTGTTGATGCGGGGATTAAATTTCCAGAGGATGATCTTTTAGGTATCGACTATGTTATTCCTGACTATTCTTATATTGTTGATAATCTTGATCGTGTTAAAGCTCTAGTCATTACCCATGGACACGAAGATCATATTGGTGGGATTCCATTCTTACTAAAACAAGCTAATGTCCCTATTTACGCTGGTCCACTTGCTCTCGCTCTAATCCGTGGCAAACTGGAGGAACATGGTTTGCTTCGGGATTCCAAAATGTACGAAATTAACCATAATACAGAATTGACCTTCAAAAATATGAGCGTCACTTTCTTTAGAACAACTCATTCCATTCCAGAACCTTTAGGTATTGTCATCCATACCCCTCAAGGCAAGATTGTTTGTACCGGCGATTTCAAATTCGATTTCACCCCTGTTGGTGAGCCAGCAGATATCCATCGCATGGCTGCACTCGGTGAAGATGGCGTTCTTTGTCTCTTATCAGATTCCACAAATGCCGAAGTTCCAACTTTCACCAATTCTGAAAAAGTGGTTGGGCAATCTATCTTAAAAATTATTGAGGGAATCCACGGACGCATCATATTCGCTTCCTTCGCTTCCAACATTTTCCGTCTGCAACAGGCTGCTGAAGCTGCTGTTAAAACTGGACGAAAAATTGTTGTCTTCGGCCGTTCCATGGAAAAAGCTATTGTGAACGGTATTGAACTAGGTTACATCAAGGTTCCAAAGGGTACCTTTATTGAACCTAATGAAATTAAAGACTACCACGCTAATGAAATCTTGATTATGTGTACTGGTAGCCAAGGGGAATCCATGGCTGCCCTTGCAAGAATTGCCAATGGTACTCATCGTCAAGTTGCTTTGCAGCCAGGCGATACCGTTATCTTCTCATCAAGTCCGATTCCTGGAAATACAACCAGCGTCAATAAACTGATCAATACTATCCAAGAAGCTGGCGTAGAAGTCATTCACGGTAAAGTCAATAACATCCATACATCTGGTCATGGGGGCCAACAGGAACAAAAACTCATGTTGCGCCTGATGAAACCAAAATTCTTCATGCCCGTTCATGGTGAATACCGAATGCAGAAAGTCCATGCCGGCTTAGCTGAAGATACAGGTATCCCAGAAGAAAATATTTTCATTCTCGAAAATGGTGACGTTCTAGCCTTAACAAGCGACTCAGCTCGCCGTGCAGGTCATTTCAATGCTCAAGATATCTATGTTGATGGAAATGGCATTGGTGATATCGGAACAGCTGTTCTACGTGATCGTCGTGATCTTTCAGAAGATGGGGTCGTTCTAGCAGTAGCAACCGTTGATTTTGACACACAAATGATTCTAGCTGGTCCAGATATTCTCAGCCGTGGCTTTATCTACATGCGCGAATCTGGTGATTTAATCCGAGAAAGTCAACGCGTCTTGTTTAATGCCATACGTATTGCACTTAAGAATAAAGAAGCTAGCATTCAATCTGTTAATGGTGCTATCGTAAACGCTCTTCGTCCTTTCTTGTTTGAAAAAACTGAAAGAGAACCTATTATCATTCCAATGATATTAACCCCTGATAAAGAAGACTAATCAACAAAAAACCAATCCGAGGATTGGTTTTTTTGACTTATTTAAGTTATTTTACTTTCTTTGTTGAGCTCTATATGCTTCTGCTTCTGCTTCGGTCGATAAAACAAAGTGACCTGGCGTAATTTCATGCATATGACGTTCTTGTCCGTCCATTTCGATACTTGGATCGTAAATTTCAGCAACCCGTTGACGCTCAATATCAGGATCTGGTTCTGGGATAGCAGAGAGGAGGCTCCTAGTGTAGGGATGAATAGGGTTATTGTAAACATCATCAGAAGTTCCAATCTCTAACATCTTGCCCCAATGCATAACACCAATACGATCGGAAATATATTTAACCATTGACAAATCATGAGCAATAAAGAGATAAGTCAAACCTCTTTCTTCTTGTAATCGTTGCATTAAGTTAACAACCTGTGCTTGAATGGAGACGTCTAGAGCAGATATTGGCTCGTCAGCAATGATGAACTTAGGTTTAACAGCCAAAGCTCTTGCAATACCAATCCGTTGACGTTGACCGCCAGAAAATTCATGAGGGTAACGTGTGACATGGTCGCGGTTCAAGCCAACACGTTCAAGTAATTCCTGGACCCGTTCTTCACGCTCTGCTTTATTTGGTGAAAGTTTATGAATATCTAGACCTTCTGCAACAATGTCTCTAATTTTCATCCGCCCATTAAGACTAGCTTGTGGATCTTGGAAAATCATCTGGGCATCTTTACGGAACTCATGTAAGTCTTTACCTTTAAGATTTGAAATCGTTTTGCCATTAAAGATAATATCACCTTCATTGATATCATAAAGCTTCAAAATAGCACGGCCAACTGTCGTCTTTCCTGATCCAGATTCTCCGACAAGACCAAAGACTTCACCTTCATAGATATCAAAGCTGATATTGTCAATAGCCTTAACTTCATTCTTTTTACCCTTATTGAAGATCAGTGAAACATTCTTAAGCTCAACTAATTTTTTACCTTCTTCTGTCATCAAGCTTGACCTCCATTCTTTTCAGCCCATTTCTTCCAACGTTTTTGTATTTGAACCGGAGGAATGACTTTCGGCGCACGCTCATCTAACAACCAAGTAGCAGCAAAATGCGTGTCACTAACTTTAAACATTGGGGGCTCTTCTTCATGATCAATATCCAAAGCAAATTCATTACGAGCTGCAAAGGCATCACCTTTTGGCGGATTTAGTAAATCCGGTGGTGTCCCAGGAATTGATTCTAAAGTACCAGCTTCTGTATCCGTTGTTGGCATTGATTTTAAGAGGCCCCAAGTGTATGGGTGTTGTGGATTATAGAAAACTTCGTCAACTGTACCATATTCAACAATCTTTCCGGCATACATAACAGCAACACGATCTGCCATACCTGCAACAACTCCTAAATCATGAGTAATGAAGATAATAGACGACGAAATTTGTGACTGCAAGCCTTTCATTAATTTCAAAATTTGATTTTGAATGGTAACATCAAGGGCAGTTGTTGGTTCATCAGCTATCAGAATTTCCGGATTGGCTGCCAAGGCGATAGCAATAACGGCACGTTGTCGCATACCACCTGACCATTGGTGAGGATAATCGTTGATGTGTTCTTCAGCATTAGGAATACCTACTTGATGCATCAATTTCAAGGCACGATCCAATGCTTCTTGCTTAGATACAGGCTCATGGATTAGAATCGCTTCGGCAATTTGCTTGCCAATTTTCATGGTAGGATCCAAACTAGTCATTGGATCTTGGAAAATCATGGCAATTTCTTTCCCACGAACTTTAACCCATTCTTCTTCTTTTAAATTATTAAGTTTTTTACCTTTAAAGTCAATATCACCTGAAATACTTGCATTCTTGGCATTCAAGCCCATTAGGGTCCGGGTGGTTACAGACTTTCCTGATCCAGATTCACCAACGATAGCTAGGGTTTCCCCCTTATATAATTCGAAGTTGATATCTCGGATAGCTTTAACATCTCCAGCATAAGTTTTGAAATCAACGTGGAGGTTTTTAACAGTTAAGATTGTTTCATTTGACATGTTTTTCCTCCTAGTCATTACTTGATTTTGGATCAAATGCATCACGTAAGCCATCACCTAATAAAATAAAGGCTAACGAAATAAAAACAAGAGCAAGAGCTGGCAATAATACCTGATAAGGGAAGTATTGCAAGTTTTCTTGAGCATCAGTAATCAAAGAACCTAGTGAAGCAGTCGGCGGTTTAACACCAAGGTTGATGGCAGATAATACCGACTCATACATAATAGCACTTGGAACAGTCATCATAATTTGGACAATAATGATCCCTGAAATATTTGGAAGAACATGCTTGAAAGCTATTTTAAAATTACTCTCACCTAAGGCACGAGAAGCCAAAATGAAGTCACGTTCACGGTAGGACAGGGTTAAATTCCGAACTTGACGCGCCATTGAAGTCCACCCAACAATGGCAATTGAAATAATAATTGACAAAACCCCATTTCCAAGGAGTAAGCCAAGCATTGTTACAATAACTAAGTTAGGGATTGAAGAAATAACCTCAATAATCCGCTGCATAAGGGTATCAACTTTGCCACCAGTAAAACCCGAAATTAAACCATAAGTCACGCCGATAATTAAGTCAATTAAAGTTGCTACAATTGCAATCAACAATGAAATACGAATACCCACAGTAATTCGTTTTCCTATACTGCGTCCTAAACTGTCTGTTCCTAAGAGGAATTTTTTGTTTTCTGGTACACCTTGATCTGCATAAGCATCATTAGGTTCTGTATTACCAGCATAAGTAATACTACCATTCCAAAATGGTAAATTTGAGCTGAGCTTTGGTGGTAAATTACGGTAAATATTAACCTCTTTACTGTCAAAACTATTAGCATCATTTTTAGATACGATAAAACTTGAGCCGACAGCAAATACTAATAAGGTTACCAAAAAGACCATCGAAATAACAGCCAATTTATTCTTTTTCAAGCGTCGCCAAGCATCTTCTAGGAAAGATAAGGCTGGCTTTTCAATTTTTTCTTGTTGAGCGTTTGAGCCGACACCAACAAGTTTAAATGATTTTTTTTCTTCTAGCATCTTACTCTCCTATCCTAGACGTACACGGGGATCAGCAATACTGATAATAATATCAGTCATTAAAATAGCCACCATAAGCATCAAGGCATAAACAATTGTCGTTCCCATAATAACAGGGTAATCTTTAGTCGGAATTGATGAAACAAACTGCTGCCCAATACCAGGGATTGAGAAAATTTGCTCAATCAAGGCTGATCCGGTTAAAATATTAGCAGCCATTGGTCCAACAAGCGTTAACACTGGGATCATCGAATTACGATAAGCATGCTTATTGGTTACTTGACTATTGGTTAATCCTTTAGCACGTGCTAATTGGATATAGTCTGTATTCAGGGTTTCAATCATCTCACTACGGAAAAAACGAGTCACTTGAGCAAAAACCGGAATAGCTAAACTGAAAGTCGGTAAAATGGTTTGCGCAAAAGTTCCCCAGCCAGATAATGGGAGAAGGCCCCACTTAAAACCAAAATAGTCTAAAAGCAATAAACCAATAATAAATGACGGTACTGAAATACCTAAGGTTGAAATAACACTCAAAAAACCATCAATTTTATTATTTTTATTACGTGCCGAAATTGCACCAACTAATAAACCACCTGAAATACCAACGACAAGTGCTTGAATCCCTAAGTGTACAGAGACACCTAGTCGTTGTGAAATGAGCTTAGTGACAGATTGATTAACAGATTGGTAACTTGTTCCAAAGTCGCCATGCAGAACATCAAACAAATACTTCAAGTATTGTTGCCATAATGGCTTATCCAAGCCATATTGCTTGTTCATCATTGCAATCATTGCATCTGTTAATTTCGGATTGTTGTACGGAGTTCCTGGCATAATCTGCATCAGGAAAAAAGATAGGGTTATAACTACCCATAAAGTTACTAATAAAATAGCAACGCGTTTTAATAAATATCTAGTCATGATTTCCCTCTAACAAAAGCAAGAACTGGTATAAAACCAATTCTTGCACTATTTCGTTACGATTAGGTCTCTTATTTTTTATAAGCGTAGGTAAAGTCAACGTTTAAGCCAGTTGAATTACGAACGAGACCTTTAATGCTTGGATTTTGCAGAGCTTGAGTTGTTCTGAAGTATACAGGGTTATAGTATGCATTGTCATAAAGAACTTTCTCAGCATCTTTATAATCATGGGCAGCAGCATCAACATCTAAAGCATCAGCTGTAATGGCTTTTTTATAAGCAGCATCATATTCTTGACTTGCAAATTTGCCATAGTTGTAAGCAGCATCAGATGTGAAGAGACCATAGAAAGTTGAACCTTCTGGATAATCACCACCCCAAAGAGCAAGAGCAACATCAAAGTTTTGATTTTTTGTATCTTCCAGACGTTGCTTAAAGGTTACAAATTTTTCTTCAACAGTAAGCCCTGGAAGTGCTTTTTCCCATGTTTCTTTAATGTAATCAACCGTTGCTTTAGCTACCGGACTATCCGCATCAGCCGTCACCGTTATTTTCGCAGAATCCTTACCAAGTTCTTTCAAACCTTCTTTAAAGAGCTTAGCAGCTTCTTTTTCATCATACTTATAACCTGGTGCGACATATTTTGTTAAATCTGAACCATCTTTAAGTTTAGCAAGGCCAGTTGGGGCAATCGCTGTCGCAGGTTTTGAGCCAGTATCCACAGCTGCCGCTACAATACCTTTACGATCTGTCGCCAAGTTCAAAGCCTGACGAATTTTAGTATTTGATAAAGCAGGTACTTTTCCAGTTTGGTTGTAAACCATATAAGCCGTTGTTGCTTCTGGAACATCAACAATGTCTTTATTTTTCTTGTTGGCATTGTAGATAGCTGAAGTTGCTGAAATATTTGCCAAATCAAGCTTACCTTGTTTGTACATTTGAACAGCCGTATCAGGTTTTTTAACAGTTTGAACGTTTACTACTTTTGTCTTAACAGCTTTTGCATTCCAGTAATTTTTGTTTTTTATAAGTTTGAAAGTTCCACTAGTACCATTCCATTTTTCAACAGTATAAGGACCAGAGTAAATTTGTTTATCTGAAGATGTTCCATAATCCTTACCAGCTTTTTTCACAAATTCTTCTTTTTGTGGCATAAAGCTAGCAAATGATAATAGACTCTTGAACTGCGGTGATGGTTTAGACAAGGTAAAAATAACTTTATTGCCTTCAGCTTTAACACCTAGTGAATCTAAATCCTTGTTTTTACCAGAATTGATTTCTTCTGCATTTTTCAAATGAGCATCAAAAGTTAAATAAGCATATTCTGAGGCAGTGGCTGGATCAACAATACGTTTCCAAGAATAGACAAAGTCTTTTGCTGTCAACTCGCTACCATCAGACCATTTCAAGCCATCACGCAAAGTTGCTGTATAGGTCAAGCCATCTTTTGAAACATCAACTTTCTTCGCTAAATCCGGCTGAAGTTTTCCTTTATCATCAACTCGGAGTAAATTACTTTCAGAGTTTCCAATGGCCAATGAAGAATAAGAATCTGTGTTCTTAGAAATATCTAAAGAAATAATTTCAGTTGGAGTATACCAGTTGATTTCATCTTTGTTACCAGCTTTAGTGGTAGATTTATTTCCACAAGCTATTAATAGCGTGGCAGATGCAAGTGTCATTGCTCCTAGACCAACGCGTTTCCATCTTGCTTTTTGTTGCTCGTTCATGTAAAAACCTCCTAGTTAAACATATTGTGTGTAAGTTGATAGATTAAATTATATCACAATTCAGAAAAAAGGGAATAGATTTGTCTGAAAATTTTGATATTAAATTTTTATAGAATAATCTTAACAGAATCCTTATCAAATCAATATTTTCTGATTTTTTTATTTATAAAAAAACAATAAAATGAATATATTTAAAAAATCACTAGGCAAAACTAGTGATTTTTTATAGCTAATAACTATGAAGATAGTTATCAATTTCCCATTGTGAGACAAAGGTTGCATAAGAGGCCCATTCAATGCGCTTAGCTTCGATGAAATTCGTATAAATATGTTCACCTAGTGCATTTATAACAACATCGTCCGTTTGAAGTGCCTTGATAGCATTATGAAGGGTTGAAGGAAGATCAACGATACCAGCTGCTTGACGTTCTTCGATAGACATCGTGTAAATATTGGCTTCGACCGGAGTCGGTGCTTCAATTTTGTTTTCGATACCATCTAGTCCAGATTCTAAAAGCACAGCTAAGGCCAAGTAAGGATTAGCCGTTGGATCAACGGAGCGTAATTCTAAACGAGTTCCCTTACCACGAGAAGCAGGCACTCGAATGAGCGGCGAGCGGTTGCGGCCAGCCCAAGCAACATACACAGGAGCTTCATAGCCCGGCACCAAACGTTTATAAGAATTAACTGTCGGATTCGTGATAGCGGTATAGCTGTAAGCATGCTTCATTAAGCCACCTAGGAAATAGTAAGCATCTTCAGATAGTTGCATACCGCGACCATCATTTTCATCATAAAAAGCATTATTGCCGTCTTTATCAAACAAGGACATATTGCAATGCATACCAGAACCATTAATACCGAATTTAGGTTTAGCCATGAAAGTTGCATATAAACCATGTTCACGCGCAATTGTTTTGACAACCAGCTTAAAAATTTGAATATTATCACAAGCTTTTAAAACATCATCATATTTAAAATCGATTTCATGTTGACCTACAGCAACTTCGTGATGACTCGCTTCCACTTCAAAGCCCATTTTTGTAAGCACATTAACAATTTCACGACGTGTATTATCAGCAAGATCAGTCGGAGCTAAGTCAAAGTAGCCACCATTATCGTTAACCTCAAGTGTAGGCTTGCCTTGGTCATCCATTTTGAAGAGGAAAAATTCAGGTTCTGGTCCCAAATTGAAAGATTTATAACCTACTTCTTCCATATGCTTTAAAGCACGTTTTAAGTTTCCTCGAGGGTCACCCGCAAATGGTTGACCTTCTGCCGTATATATATCACAAATCAGACCACCAACAGCGCCATTTTCGTCCCCCCAAGGGAAAACAATCCAAGTATCCAAGTCAGGATATAAGTACATATCTGATTCATTAATACGAACAAAGCCTTCAATAGAAGAACCGTCAAACATCACTTTATTCGACAAAACCTTTTCCAACTGTTCGTCCGTAGCAGGAATTTCAACATTCTTCATAATTCCCATTATATCTGTAAACATTAGACGAAGAAAGGTAACATTCTTCTCTTTTACTTCCTGACGAATGTCAGCTGCTGTGATTACCATAGAAATATTTCTCCTTACTATTTCCCAAATCTAGTTCGTCATTAAATACGAAAGTTTCCCATTGGCTGCGCTGGTGACTTGAAACCACCTTGACTTAAGAGTTCATCATGAAGAATTCGTCTGACATCCGCATCAGTCAAGACCTTTTCAGTTTGATGGAATTTATTTTCCCTTCGAATGTATTCACGTTTAATAGCAGCAATTTTAAGGCCATCATTTATAAAATCCTTAATTTCTAACAACCGATCCATGTCGTTCAAAGAAAACATCCGGCGATTGCCTTCTGTACGCTCTGGCTTGATGAGCTCTTGATCCTCATAGTAACGAATCTGTCTAGCAGACAGATCTGTTAGTTTCATAACGGTACCGATAGGGAATACTGCCATTGATCGTCTTAATTCTTTTTCTTTCATGAATTCCTCCTTTCACACCCCCTATTATAACGCATGCATACTAAATGTCAAGAACTGATGTTACATTTTCTAACATCAGCCCTCTTTTTTTATCTTTCTTAACTTTCGGCGCAGCCATTCTACATCAGTATTGACTAATATAGCAATAAAGACACCACAGAATGTTTCAAAAACTCGAGCTAAAACATAAACAAAGGTGTCACCTGACGGGATAGACAAGGTAATGACTAGTAGCGCTGCTACACCGCCAATAATACCTGCCGTGTTATTAAAAGCTACATTAAACATAATGGTTAACATGGTCAATATAGGAACAAAAATTAAAGTTACCCAGAATTGATGATGAAATAACATTTGCATAAGGTAGTAAAGGAGGGCACAAAAGCCTCCGATACTGTTGCCAATTATCCTAGAGGTTCCAAAAGAAACTGTTTTATCAATGCTCTCTCGTAAACTAAAAACTGCTGTCAGCGCCCCAATTTGCAGCCCTTCAAAGCCAAAAAGATGAAATAGGAACAATACTAAGAAGACTGAGAGGCCAGTTTTAAAGGTTCTCATGCCCAACTTAAACTTTTTAGGATCAAAATAATAATTCATTTTTCAATATATCCCTTCCAAATATAGTTAAGTGTACCATATTCATTAGAGTTTTGTCATTTTCTGGTTGACAGACCATAAGAGGAGGAGCATCTGTTGAAGAAGCCCTTTAACCTATCTAACCTTTTTAGTCAACCCGCAAGCTAAAAGAACATATCTATCACATAGAAGAGCATAAAAAAAGGCGCTATAAAAGCACCTTTTTATGGCTCAAAAAACCTTATTATTATCAGTCAGAGCTGCTAGACCCGGTAGTTCCTTTCCTTCTAATAATTCCATTGATGCTCCACCACCGCGTCACAAATACTTCCATTATCAAAAAAGGCCGCATATGCGACCTTTTTCTAACATTCCAGTTTTGTTCCTTTTTCTACAAAATCAGGATTTTGCAGAGACTGGCAACAGGTGGAATTTTATTTTTCTGTTAAGGCAGCTAGACCTGGTAATTCTTTTCCTTCTAATAATTCCATTGATGCTCCACCACCTGTTGAAATCCATGAGAATTTGTCGGCACGGCCAAGGTTGATTGCTGCCGCTGCAGAATCACCACCACCGATGATTGATTTAACACCTGGTTGTTTAACAATAGAATCCATCACTCCAATTGTACCTGCTTGGAAATCAGGATTTTCGAATACACCCATTGGCCCATTCCAAACAACTGTCTTAGCGCCTTCAAGAGCTTTGTCGAAAGCTGCAATTGACTTAGGTCCAATATCTAAGCCTAAGAAACCTTCTGAAACCGCTTCACCCTCTGTATCGCGTACTTCAGTATAGTCGGCAAAAGCATTAGCTTCTTTAGAATCAACTGGTAAAATTAATTTGCCATTTGATTTTTCAAGCAACTCTTTGGCAACATCCAGTTTGTCTTCCTCAACAAGAGAGTTTCCAATTTCAATTCCTTGCGCTTTGTAGAATGTGTAAGTCATTCCGCCACCAATAAGAACTTTATCTGCTTTTTCAAGAAGGTTTTCAATAACCCCAATCTTATCTGAAACCTTTGAACCACCTAAAATAGCTACGAATGGACGTTCAGGCTTTTCAACCGCTTCTTTAATATAGGCAATTTCATTTTCTAAAAGGAATCCTGCAACAGCTTTTTCAACATTTGCAGAAATACCAACGTTTGAAGCATGCGCACGGTGTGCTGTCCCAAAAGCATCATTTACAAAGATTCCATCTCCGAGTGAAGCCCAATACTTACCTAGCTCTGAATCATTTTTAGATTCTTTTTTACCATCAACATCTTCAAAACGAGTGTTTTCAACAAGTAATACTTGTCCATCTTCTAAAGCATCAATTGCAGCTTCCAATTCTGCTCCACGTGTTACACCAGGGAAAACAACATCTTGGCCAAGTTTTTCTGCTAAATTTTTAGCAACTGGCGCAAGTGATTTACCTTCTTTGTCTGCTTCTTCTTTTACACGACCTAAATGTGAAAAGAGGATAGCGCGGCCACCATTTTCAACGATGTATTTAATGGTTGGCAATGCAGCAGCGATACGGTTATCATTTGTGATAACACCGTCTTTTAATGGTACGTTAAAGTCAACGCGAACAAGAACTTTTTTCCCTTTTAAGTCAAGGTCTTTAACAGTCATTTTAGCCATGTGAATAGACTCCTTAATATTTTTTATACCCTTTATTATAGCATATTTTTTGTAAGAATTCTAAAATATGAAAGCAATTAATTATTTTTTTCACAATTTTTTCACTTAAAAAGATATCTCTAATAGCTTTGGAAAGTCTACTGGCTTATAAATCATGTCAGTCGGCAAATCCTTTTAGGGCTGCATCACGTAACCGCATTTGTTCTTTAGCAGTAGGGTATTTCCCTTCATAAAGTGCACTTTCCCATGACCCATACATCGGATTTGGGAAGATAATGAATTTTCTTCCAAATTCCTCATGGAGCTCCTTTAGTAACTTTTGTCTATCAGGGTGTGACTTCTTAGAAAAATCTGCAAAGTCTACCAAGTTATCCCCAAATAACATGATGAGATTTGTATTTTCCTTTACTTTTTGGCGTCTACTTTCTTTTGATTTCACTCCCTCTTCTAAGAACAAGAAATGGCTTTTGTCTTGGACTGGCAGACCTTCTTTTTTGAGGTTTTCCATCGTAGCATCCACTTGTTTTACTGTTCGATCTGAAATATAGTATATCTGAACACCGCTTTGGTCTGCAAATTGTAAGAAATCTTTTGCTCCAGCCACAGGTTTAGCTTCTTTCTTTTGTACCCACTTGTCCCAAGATTTAGGATTAAAAGTAGTTCCTTCTTTTATATTTTGAGCTTGATAAGGACTATTATCCAAAACAGTTTCATCAATATCTAAAACAATGGAATAAGGCTTATCGCTTTTTTGTTCTAATTGATTTTTTAATCTATCTGTTGCCAATTGATAGCCTTGCAGATACAGGGCCTTTGCTTCTTCAGCATTTTGATACCACAAGGTTGACATGGTATTTTCTTTGGAACGCGCTTGATCATAAGTCAAACTTACCTTCTCTTGAGAAGGCGTATTCTTTTTAGAACTCTGGTTCAGCTGTCCATTATTGGAACATCCTACTAAAAGAAAAAGTGTTAGAGGAAGCATAAGATTAAGAAACTGTTTTTGGATTTTCATCATTTTCTCCTTATTGTTTGATAATAAAATTCTAACGCTAGTCTTATGTGATGTCAAGTACTGCTATATTAAAGGGTGAGCGGTCTATTCTTTTGAATTTTAGTGAAAAAAATTGCTTACATGAAATCCATTTTTCGTTATTTTCAAGTAATTGAAAGGCAACCTTCATTTATACAAAGAATATCCCAGATATTCCTACTAATTATTCGGAAAAAAATTTACAAAAAAAGGAAGAAATAGTTCTTCCTTTTCACTTATTAGTATTATTTAGCAATTTTTGCAAAGTACTCAAGAGTACGTACAAGTTGAGCAGTGTAAGACATTTCGTTATCGTACCATGAAACAACTTTAACTAATTGTTGTCCATCAACAGTTTGTACTTTAGTTTGAGTAGCATCAAACAATGAACCGTATGCCATACCAACGATGTCTGAAGAAACGATTGGATCTTCAGTGTAACCATAAGAATCGTTAGCTGCTGCTTTCATAGCTGCATTGATTTCTTCTACTGAAGTTTCTTTTTCAAGAACTGCTACTAACTCTGTAACAGAACCAGTTGGAACAGGAACACGTTGTGCAGCACCATCAAGTTTACCATTTAATTCAGGGATAACAAGACCGATTGCTTTAGCAGCACCAGTTGAGTTTGGCACAATGTTAGCTGCAGCAGCACGAGCACGGCGAAGGTCACCACCACGGTGTGGTCCGTCAAGAACCATTTGGTCACCAGTGTAAGCATGGATAGTTGTCATTAAACCTTGTTTTACACCAAAGTTATCTTGTAAAGCTTTAGCCATTGGTGCTAAACAGTTTGTAGTACATGAAGCACCAGAGATAACTGTTTCAGATCCATCAAGGATGTCATGGTTTGTGTTAAATACAACAGTTTTAACATCGTCTCCACCAGGAGCTGTGATAACAACTTTTTTAGCGCCATTAGCATGTAAATGTTTTTCAGCAGCTGCTTTTTTAGCAAAGAAACCAGTTGCTTCAAGAACGATTTCAACACCATCAGTTGCCCAGTCAATGTTTTCTGGATCTTTTTCTGCAGAAACTTTAATAAAGTTTCCGTTTACTTCAAATCCACCATCTTTAACTTCAACAGTTCCATCGAAACGACCTTGAGTTGTATCATATTTCAATAAATGTGCAAGCATGTTAGGGTCTGTAAGATCGTTAATACGAGTAACTTCAACACCTTCAACGTTTTGAATACGACGGAATGCAAGACGTCCGATACGACCGAAACCGTTAATACCAACTTTAACTACCATTAGTGATTTCCTCCTTATGAAAATCAAAAGAATTATTATTAAGGGAATGTCCCTTCCTATTGTGAAAAGATTAACTAGTAGAGATTTGCGTCAACCTTTCAACAGAACTATTATATAACTATTTCAGTAAAATTGCAAACAATATAACTATTTTCACAAACTAAAAAATCCACTTAAAGCTTGATAAGACTGGGTTTTTTGAAAGTGTTTTCACTGTTATATAGTATTTGTCCAACAAGGATATTCACAAACAAAAAAGAAGCTAAGGTATCTCCCTCAGCTTCTTTATTAGTGATTATTCACCGTGATTTTTTTTGATAATTTCTTCTTGTACAGATTTTGGAACATCTTCGTAATGGTCAAATACCATCATGAATGTACCACGTCCTTGGGTAGCTGAACGAAGAATTGTTGCATATCCAAACATTTCAGCAAGTGGAACGTATGCACGGACAACTTGAACATTACCACGAGCTTCCATACCATCAACACGACCACGACGTGCTGTAACATGGCCCATAACATCTCCTAAGTTATCTTCAGGAGCTGTAATCGTAACAAGCATCATAGGCTCTAAGATTGCTGGTTGTGCAGATTTAGCTGCTTCTTTAAGGGCAAGTGATGCTGCAATCTTGAAGGCAGTTTCTGATGAGTCAACGTCATGGTATGAACCATCATAAAGTTTAGCTTTTACGTCAACCAATGGGTATCCAGCAAGAACACCATTTGCCATTGACTCAATAAGTCCTTTTTCTACAGCTGGGATAAATTCACGCGGAACCACACCACCAACGATAGCATTTTCGAACTCAAATCCTTTACCTTCTTCATTTGGTGTAAATTCAATCCAAACATCACCGAATTGACCTTTACCACCAGATTGGCGTTTAAAGAATCCACGCGCTTGAGTTGAAGCACGGAATGTTTCACGGTATGATACCTGAGGAGCTCCTACATTTGCTTCCACTTTAAATTCGCGTTTCATACGGTCAACAAGGACGTCTAAGTGAAGCTCACCCATACCAGCGATAACTGTTTCACCAGTTTCAACGTTTGTTTCAACACGGAAAGTTGGATCTTCTTCAGCAAGTTTTTGAAGAGCAACACCCATTTTATCTTGGTCAGCTTTTGATTTAGGCTCAACCATCAATTGAATAACTGGTTCCGGAACATCAATTGATTCAAGGATAACTTTAGCTTTTTCATCAGTTAATGAGTCACCAGTTGTAGTATTTTTCAAACCAACCGCAGCAGCAATATCTCCAGCATACACTTTTTCGATTTCTTTACGAGTATTTGCATGCATTTGAAGAATACGACCAATACGTTCACGTTTATTTTTTGAAGTGTTCATTACGTATGAACCACTTTCAAGGATACCAGAGTAAACGCGGAAGAAAGTTAAACGACCTACAAATGGATCAGTCATGATCTTGAAGGCAAGAGCTGCGAATGGCTCTTCATCAGATGCTGGACGTGTTTCTTCTTCGTCTGTATCTGGATTAACACCTTTAATTGCAGGGATATCAAGTGGACTTGGAAGGTAGTCAATAACAGCATCAAGCATCAATTGAACACCTTTATTTTTGAAAGCTGAACCACAAAGAACTGGGAAGAATTCAACATTGATAGTTGCTTTACGGATACCTTCAACAAGTTCTTCATTAGTGATTTCTTCACCTTCAAGGTATTTCATCATTAATTCTTCATCAGTTTCTGCAACTGCTTCAATTAATTTTTCACGGTATTCATTTGCTTGATCCACATATTCCGCAGGAATTTCTTCTTCGCGGATGTCTGTTCCTAAATCGTTAGTATAGATTTCGGCTTTCATTTTGATTAAGTCAATGATACCAGAGAAATCATCTTCAGAACCAATCGGTAATTGAATTGGATGAGCATTTGCTTGAAGACGATCGTGAAGTGTGCTTACTGAGTAAAGGAAGTCTGCACCGATTTTATCCATCTTGTTAGCAAAAACGATACGGGGAACTTTATATTCAGTTGCTTGACGCCAAACTGTTTCAGTTTGAGGTTCAACCCCTGATTGTGCATCAAGAACAGTAACTGCTCCATCAAGTACACGAAGTGAACGTTGAACTTCAATGGTGAAGTCTACGTGTCCTGGTGTGTCGATGATGTTAACACGGTGACCATCCCATTGTGCAGTTGTCGCAGCAGATGTGATTGTAATACCACGTTCTTGTTCTTGTTCCATCCAGTCCATCTGTGACGCACCTTCGTGAGTTTCACCAATTTTATGGATTTTACCAGTATAGTAAAGAATACGCTCTGTTGTAGTTGTTTTACCGGCATCAACGTGAGCCATGATACCAATATTACGAGTTTTTGCTAGTGAAAATTCGCGGGCCATTAGGTTTTTTCTCCTATATTTTTTTTGATAAGTTCATTATATCATGATTTATAAAAAACGGATAGGCAGGACCTACCCGTTAACAAGATTATGAAACTTGATTGTTGTCTTAACTCAATTTTTAAAAATTGAACTATCTTACCAACGGAAGTGTGCAAAGGCACGGTTAGCTTCAGCCATTTTGTGAGTGTCTTCACGTTTTTTAACAGATGCACCTGTATTGTTTGCAGCATCCATGATTTCTTTTGCAAGACGTTCTTTCATAGTGTGTTCACCACGAGCACGTGATGCGTTAACTAACCAACGAAGACCTAAAGTTGTACGACGTTCTGGACGAACTTCAACTGGGACTTGGTAGTTTGATCCACCAACACGACGTGCACGTACTTCAAGTACAGGCATGATGTTTTCCATTGCTGTTTCAAAAACTTCTAAAGCATCATTTCCTGTTGCTTCTTTGATTGTTGCAAAAGCATCGTATACGATAGTAGCAGCTGTACCACGTTTACCATCAAGCATAACACGGTTGATAAGACGTGTTACAATTTTTGAATGATATAATGGATCTGGTAATACTTCACGCTTAGGCGCTTGATTTTTACGACTCATTGATTCTTATCCCCCTTCTATTATCCTTTTGGACGTTTAGCACCGTATTTAGAACGGCCTTGTTTACGATCAGCAACACCTGCAGTATCAAGTGCACCACGAACGATATGGTAACGTACCCCTGGAAGGTCTTTTACACGTCCACCACGAATAAGAACAACACTGTGTTCTTGCAAGTTGTGTCCAATACCTGGGATGTATGCTGTCACTTCAATAAGGTTGCTCAAACGTACACGAGCAAATTTACGAAGGGCTGAGTTAGGTTTTTTAGGTGTCATAGTTCCAACACGTGTTGCAACTCCACGTTTTTGTGGGGCAGACATTTTAGTGTGAACTTTTTTATGACTGTTATAACCAATGTTCAAAGCTGGTGAATCTGATTTTTCAATTTTAGATTTACGTGGTTTACGTACCAACTGGTTAATTGTAGGCATCTACATTCTCCTGTGTTTTTTATTTTTGGTTGATTTAGCACTTGGTGACAGCCTAAATCTGGGTGTACTTTTGCAACAATTGTCAGCACGTCTCTGTACACTTTTGAGAGACCAAAAGTAAAAAGTACCGTCTACTATAGTAACATGGACAGTACTTTTTGTCAAACTGATTTGTTAGATTTTCTTATTTTTTACTGCCTTTACGAAGCTTATATCCGGTTACGCCAACTGCTGCCAACATAACTACTCCCGCACGGATAGCACGTTTTGTGCTTTCATCACTTGAGCTTGCACTATTGCCTGCTGTTGTCGAACCTGCTACGTATTCTTTTTGGCTAGATTTATTATTTTTAGTCACACTCTCCGCAACTTTACCAACAATATTCTGATTACCAACAACATCTGGAACAATTGCAATAGCTTCTTTTGCGACTGTAGCGGCATTTGAAACAATTGTTTGAGCTGTTTTGGCAACAAGATCTGAAGCTGTTTTAGATGCAGCATCTGCAAGGAGAGCCACTGGAGCAAGAGCCCTGTTTGAATCAGACTTAAACTCTTTTGTCATTATCATCGCCTCATCTGCAAGCTGTTTTTTGAGATGATCTTTTAAGACAAATACATGTCGACTTGTCATATTAATCTCTGCTTCAAGCTTATCTTTTAAAGACGTCAAATCTACTAACTGTTTATTCTTCTCTGCCAATGACGCGGTGATTTGTTTCAAGCCATTCTGAGCAGCGTTAAGCCTTTGTTTAGCCAATTCCTTACGATTAGGAGCTAAGTTTAACTCTAACACTTTTTTAAGTTCAACTTTTTTCGCAACTAAAGACGTCACTTGGGCTTTAAGCGCTTTTTGTTTTGTTTCAAGTCTATGAAGATCAACTTTTTTGTTTGATAATGCACTCAAGGCTTTGTCTAATTTAGCTTTGATGTCAACCTGATTCCCTTGTGCTGCTTTAAGTTGCTTAGTCAATTCATCTTTAGACTGATTGAGTTTCGTTAATTGTTCAGATAATGATGCTGACAAAGCTTTTGCGGCAGTTAACTGAGCTTTTTTTAGATTGACTTGGTTTTGTGCCGCTTTGACCGGAGCTTCAGATGAGATTTGAGCAAGGCGCCCTTTAAGTGAGTTAATCTTGTTTGTAATATTTGCAATACTTGTTTTCAAGGTTGAAACCTTTGCAGTATCAACAGCTACTAGGCTAGAGCCGGAAACAAGTTTTTGGTTAAACAGGCTAGCATTACGAATATTTGTCGCTGGGAAAACAACAAAGTGGGTTCCTAGACCTGCCACTGTTTCAGTAGAAACGCCGAGGTGTACTGGAGCATTTGGATTACTTTTATCCACCCTAAGAAGGTTAACAGTATGACCAAAGGTGTTCCCGTGCAGGTGATCAGTGAAAAGCATATACTTAATTGTATTGTAAATGCTGCGCTTGATTCCATTAACAGTATGAACATCGTTGAAGAAACCAATATCTTCATACATATTATCATCATTTGGGATAAGTCCAACACTTGTGGCTGCTCGTTCAATTAAGGTTTTATCGTGTGGTCCAACACCATAGTGGCCTGCTACACCCGGTTGCCCATAGGTAAAGGATGGCACCTTTGTTCCGTGAGTTGCTTTATAAGAGGTTGTTAAAGCTCGAACAAATGCTTGTGCCCCCTCAGAGACAACAACTGGAGGTAAACCAAGTTGTTGACGAACAGAATTAATCATCGCAGCTGCAAAGAGTGCCAATTCATTTTGAACTTCTGGTGTTAATTTATCTGGGTTAACGAAACGGTTCAAATCTTTAGCAATATCAACATAGTGATTCATTGAAGCACCAGGGCTTGCTTTTGCAACTAGCGTCGATTGCATCGAATTGTAGGCATTAACGTAGGACTGACTACCAATGTAACCACTTGATACTAATTTTTTAATTTCGTTAATAGGGAAGCCTGCTGGAGCAACCATCTTGTTTGCACCTAGAATGTTAACTGTTGTATTCCCTGTAGTTGATTGAACCTTAGCTAATTCTGCTTTTTTACTTTCAAGACTCTTTTGGTTAGAAGCTAGTTCATTTGAAAGTTGGGTTTTTGTAGTACTAGTAACACTTGTTAAATTTTTCTGGGCTTTCGCTAAATCAGCAGTAGCAGTCTGAACTGCTTTAGTGGCATTTTCTGCTTCTGTCGCAATTGTTTTAGGTTTGTTAACCAAGTTATTTAAATCTGTTACTTGTTTTTTAGCTACCGCAGCTCTTTCGACTAATCTTTTAGCTTCATTAGTAGCAGCAGTCACTTCAGAAGTTTGAGCATTAACCTGCTTTGAAATTTGTGTTTCAGTAGCCTGAGCAACTTGAATCTGATTTTCAGTTTTAGAAATTTCTTCTTTATGTTTATCTACTAATGCATTAAATTCTGTTTCAGAAGCATTTGACACTGTTTCTAGAGTTTGTTTTGCCTTTGCAAGCTCTTCCTCTTTAGCTTGGCGCTCAGCCTCTAAGCCTGCAATCTGTTCATTAGTAGTTTTGATATCTGTATTAACAGAGTCTAACTCTGAACTTTGCTTTTCAAGCTTAGCTTCTTTCGCATCAAGACTTTTTTTCGTTTCTTCTGCTGTAGCTTTAGGTGAACTAGGATCACTAGTTCCAGTATTAGGAGTACTATTCTCAGTGTTCTCCTCTGCCTTTACCTGTTGTTGCATCCCAATGCTAGCTCCAAGCAACGCCAAAGTCGACGTCAAAGCAATGGTATTTTTGAGTTGTTTACTCTTATTTGTTTCAAATTCCATTTTATTTCCTTTTCTCTCTTCGTCAATCATTAAAAATATTCCCCACTTCAACAACGACTTTGTTATTCTTTACATCAATTTCTGAAACTTTCAGAAGTGACTTGTAAATCATATCTTCACGCTCTTCTTTAGCATTCTCTGCAAAGACCGCTACTCCCACTAAATGACTATCAAACTCAGATAACAAGCTAATCATTCCTGTGATAGTGCCTCCACCTTTAAGGAAGTCATCTACGATAAGTACCCTACTATTTGGTCGTAAACTACGTTTTGATAAAAACATTTTTTCGATACGGTCACTAGAAGCACTAGCATAGTTAACGGATACTGTTGAACCCTCTGTGATTTTTAAATCGCGTCTAACAATAACAAAGGGAACATTTAAAATATTGGCAACTGCGTTAGCCAAAGGAACTCCTTTTGTAGCCACTGTCATAACAGCATCTATTTTTTGTCCTTTGAAGGCGTTAGCAATAATCCGGCCAATATTTTGTAAAATTTTTGGTGTACTTAAGAGGTCAGACAGATAAATGTAACCACCTGGTAAAATACGGTTATTTTCCGAAAGACGTTGACACAAATCTTGGACAATAGCCCTAGCTTCTTCTTCTGAGATGCTTGGCGTAAAAATAACACCTCCACTAGCTCCAGTCAAGGTTTCAATTTCACCGATATTTGACTCTTCAAATGCTTTTTTGATAATAGCAATATCCTCTGAGATAGAAGATTTCGCCGCTTCATATTTTGTTGCAAATGTATTTAAACTAGTTAACTTATAGGGGTTGTTAATCAGGTAATTTGAGATAACAACCATTCTTTCGCTACGTCTTAATTTCATTCTGACCCCATAATAATGTACTTTAAAAAAATTATATCATAAAGGCAAAAAAAAGACGAACGTTCGCAAGCGCGACAAATCGCCTTTTTACGCTATTCTCGTACTTTTGATAATAATTTAACCAAAATGTAACATTTAATACTTCGGTTTGTAAAATGAGCGGTTATCCATGGCAAAAATCCGGTTAGTCATTTCACCTTCTCCTACACGATTCAGAGCTGTTAACATCATCATCATATTAGCATCAATATTGTCAATCATGTGCAGTATTTCAGCTTCCATAATCCTTGGACGAACTGGACTACCATACTCCAGTTGACCATGATGACTCAAAATCAAATGTCTAAGGACAATAACTTCTTCTTTGGTATCGTCAATTTGTAGCTCATTGATAACTTTTGTAATTTCTTCATTAATTAAAGAAATATGACCAATTAAATTTCCTCGAACAGTATATTCTGTATGATCTGGGCCTGTCAACTCTAATACTTTGGCTAGATCATGAAGCATTATCCCAGAAAAAAGCAGACTCTTGTTTAAGTCGGGATAGATATCTCCAATACTATCTGCTAAACGAACCATGGTTGCAGTATGATAAGCTAGACCGGATTCAAAAGCATGGTGATTAGTTTTAGCAGCTGGATAAGTATAAAATTCCTTATCGAATTTTCGGTAAAGCGCTCTAACAATTCTTTGCCAAGTTGCATTCTCAATTTTAAAAAGCATTTGTTCTAAGTAATCGCGGACATCACCAACACTCACTGGTGCCTTCTCTTTAAAGTCACGTGGGTCATTTGGCTCCCCTTCTCTTGTATTACGAAGGGTAATTTGGTTAACTTGAGGAGTCCCATTATAGACCTCGCGGCGCCCTTTCATATGAACAATTTTCCCAGCCACAAATTCCTCAACATTGTAAGGTTGTGCATCCCAAAGATTGCCTGAAATCTCACCAGAATCATCTTGAAAAGTAAAGGAAATATAATCCTTACCAGCTCTTGTTTTCCTTACTTCTGCCGATTTGATCAGATAAAAGCCCTCAAACAGTTGGTCTTTCTTCATTTGATTAATTTTCATAGGTGTCCTCTTCTATATCAGGTATGTTAAGCAAAGCTTCAGTATCCTTATCTTGGTATGTTTCGACTTTTGTCAAGGCCCTAACAATGGCCTTACTCCGCGTTGAAATTAAGTTGTCTAAGGTTGAGTTTGCTGTCGAAATTTGTTTTTGGGCTTTGACTAAAATAGTTCCAAACTTTTCAAACTCAATTTTAACATTGCCTAAAATTTTGCTAATGTCATCAGCATTTTTTTGAATATTTAAAGTTTTAAAGCCTACCGATAGGGAATTAAGCAGAGCCGATAAAGTAGACGGACCTGCAATAACGATGTTATCTTCTCTTCGAAGGGCATCAAAAAAGGCTGCGCTTCGAACCACTTCAGAATAGAGACCCTCGGTTGGTAAAAATAGAATCCCAAAGTTGGTCGTTTCAGGAGGCTTGATGTATTTCTTGTTGACATCTTTAGCAAAACGTTTAATAGCGGTAAGCAAGGCTTTACGAGATTGTTCAATACGCTCTTTGTCTCCAGATTCATAAGCATCTTCTAAACGATAATAGTCTTCCAAAGGAAATTTGGAATCAATCGGAAGATAAACATATTCTCCCTCATGCTGACCAGGGAGTTTAACGGCATACTCTACTCGTTCACTAGAACCTTTAATGGTCGAAAACTCTTTTTCATACTGTTGGACTGTCAGAATATCTTCAATAATCTGCCCTAACTGAAGTTCTCCTAAAATGCCACGTGTTTTAGTATTGGATAGCACTTTATTTAGAGTGCCGACATCTTTAGCAACTGTTCGCATCTCACCTAAACCAAGGTTAACATTTTCCAATTGTTTTGACACTGTTTCAAAAGAAACTTGTAGACGCTTATTCAAAGTCTCTTCTAACTTTTCCTCCACAGTCCGACGCATCTCTTCTAAACGTTTTTCATTAGAGTCCTGCATTTGCTTGACTGATTGTGAAAGATTCTTGTCAATCAGCTCCAATCTCTGATCACTACGATCACGACTCTCTGATAAATTATGGTACAAAACTGTCTTTAAATCATTAAGTTGTTGATAAAGCTCTGTTTGGTTACGGTTCAACAAGGAACTTACCTCAATAATTTGATTTTTACTATAACTTTCTAGTTGGTAAGATAATTGATCCGACAAATTATCAGCATTGCCCTCCAAAGTCTTTTGGAATTGAGCTTCTAAGGACTGAACCTTTTGATAAAGCACGACAATAATAATCCCCATAAGGATAAGTAGAATTACAATAAGAACTTCCAAATTAACTCCTGTCTCTACTTTGAATAATAATAATGTCATCAGAATCGACACTAACTTCTATTGGTTGTCCAATAAACTCGTTACTAGAATAAATCTTTTTCTCAAAATAATTTGAACTAGTTAAGTCATATTTAGCACCTTTAATGGTCAAGGGATTTTGACCCGTCGTCATAAAGGAAACATAAGTCATACCTTCCACTTGATGAATGAGGTGACAACCACTTGGACGAAATTGCACATGATTTTGCTGATCAACCAGACTAATCTGCGACATAAAAGGCTTTAAATCTGGATTACTGGGCAAGTATAGATTGGCCAACAAATGATCCAATCTTCCTCCAAAGGCTCCAAAAATTGTTACCTCTGCTTCTGGATAGTCGCCAAAAACTGTTTTTAAAGCTAACTCAGTATCGGTATCGTTTTTTTCGGCAGGCGACTGCACCATGTGTTTAGCCCTCATTTTGATCCTTGATAATTCTGACTCAGAGACTGAATCAAAATCACCAACGGCATAAGTTAAAGGCAAGTTTTCTTCAATGACAAAAAGGCTACCACGATCAATACCACAATAGAGATCAAAATGTTTTGGAATGGCCTGTAAATCACCGCCAGCAACTAAAGCTATGTTAAGCATCTAAAGCCAACCTTAATGTTTGAACTTGAGAAACCAAATCATCAGCTTTAAAGAGATAAGACCCTGCTACAAAAACATTGGCACCTGCTTTTGCACAGGCTGCAATCGTTTTATCATCAACGCCACCATCAACTTCAATATCAAAATCTAAACCAGCCCTTTGACGCATCTCAACGACTTTTTGCACCTTATCTAAACACTCAGGAATAAAAGCTTGCCCACCAAAGCCAGGATTTACTGTCATAATCAGAACTTGATCAACCAGCGACAGAATTGGCTCAAGGGCACCCACTGGCGTACCAGGATTGATAACAACTCCCGCTTTCATTCCTGCCGCTTTAATTTTTTGTAGGGCACCATGAATATGTCTGGTACTCTCAAGGTGGATAGTCATAATATCGGCACCTGCTTGCGCGTATGCTTCAACATAACGCTCAGGATCAACCACCATCAAGTGACAGTCAAAAACCAGTTTGCTGTGTTTGCGCATACTAGCGACCACATCTGCACCAAAGCTAATATTAGGAACAAATTGGCCGTCCATAATATCAATATGCACATATTCAGCATCTGTTTCCTCAATACGTTTTAACTCCGCGGCAAAATTAGCATAATCAGCCGCTAAAATAGAAGGTGCAATCTTGTGACTTGTCATTTTCAATACCCTACTTTCTTTTGATTACTTTTTTAAAGGTTTCGCGTCGATTGTCGATCTCACTGAGAAATTGTAAATAATTATCATAACGAGTTTGCCATATCTGTCCAGTTTCCACAGCTGCTATAACAGCACATTGAGGCTCGTGGCGATGGCTGCAGGATCTAAACTTACAGTTATGGCTAAAATGTCTGATTTCAGGAAATGCTTCACTAAGGTCTTCTCCATTATCAATAGCATAATCTAAGTTAGAAAATCCTGGCGTGTCAGCTATTTTTCCCCCATTAACATTATAGAAACTAACAGCACGTGTGGTATGGCGTCCGCGCCCTAAGCTATCAGAAATAGCTGCCGTTTCAAGGCCCAACTCTGGGGAAATATTATTGAGAAGCGTGGACTTGCCGACACCTGTCTGACCCATAAAAACGGTTACTTTGTCTTTTAAATGAGGTAGAAGCTGATCAAGTGACATGACAAAATCATAGCCTATCTGCTCATAGTGATGACTGATATCTTCAATATCCGTCAGGTCTTCTAGTAAGTCCAGCTTAGAAATATAAACGATCGGTCTAATGTTTTTATTTTCCAAGAGAACCAAAAAACGGTCCAAAAGATTAGTATTAAAGTCCGGTTCTTTGGCCGACATAATCACAACAGCTTGGTCAATATTAACAATAGGTGGTCTGACCAGCTCATTTTTGCGTTCATGTATAGCTAAAATATAACCCTCCGAGTTATCCTCTGCTGTAAAATCCACAAAGTCGCCCACATAGGGAACCTGCCCTTTTTTTCTAAAATTGCCACGCGCGCGTGTTTGATACACTCTTCCTTCAGACTCGACATAATAAAAGCCAGCCAAAGATTTAATAATTCTTCCTTGCAAATGAACTCCTCGTAATCATAGTAATTTCATTATAGCAAAAATAAGTCTTTAAATCAGTAGATTTACCTTTTGCCTAATGACAATTTTTTTAAAATTTTCCCCTAATAACTCTAAAAAATGATACAAATTAATTGCAGCTTATTTGGGTTTGTGGTATAGTTCTCAGGGTAACTATGTTGATTTCTGAAACTTTAACATATCCTAGAATCAGCATATTCATCATTCATCTAAAGGAGAGAAGAATGTCAACAGATTATAAAGTTGATATACACGGCAAACCTTTTAATCGGACGGCCATGGTTATTTTACTATTAGTCGCTACCTTTGCCGGTATTTTAAATCAAACCAGTCTTGGGACTGCCATACCAACCTTGATGGACAGTTTCCATATTAACTTAGCTACAGCTCAACAAGCAACCACATGGTTCTTATTAGCAAATGGTATTATGATCCCTGTTTCAGCTTATCTTGCAACTCGTTTTTCAACCAAGTGGCTCTATGTATCAGCCTACGCTATATTGGTTGTCGGACTAGTCATCACAGCTCTAGCACCCACAAGCAATTGGACCCTCTTTTTGGTAGGTCGAATCATTCAGGCTGTTGCTGTTGGAATTACCATGCCTCTTATGCAGGTGGTAATGGTCAATATTTACCCAGCTGAACAACGCGGGGCTGCGATGGGACTTAGTGGCTTAGTTGTTGGACTAGCTCCTGCCATTGGACCTACCTTTGCAGGTTGGCTATTGAAGCACGATATCATCTTGTTCGGACATAATTTGACATGGCGTGCTATTTTTGTTTTACCATTAATGATTTTAACCATTTCATTTTTACTGTCACCCATCTTTATCAAAGATGTTATCCCCAACAAAAAAATGACCTTAGATTTTCCTTCTTTTATTTTGTCTATTATTGGATTTGGCCTCTTTCTCTGGGGATTTACTAACGTGGCTAGTGATGGTTGGGGAAACTTAACCAATGTTATCATGCCAATTCTTATAGGGGTTATTATTATCGCAATTTTTATCCGACGACAATTAACTTTGGAACAACCCTTCCTAGATATTCGTGTCTTCAAGGTTAAACAATTCTCTGTTACCACGCTTGCCATCGCCTTATCTATGATGGCTATGATGGGAGTGGAAATGATGTTACCACTGTACTTACAAAACGTACATGGTCTATCTGCCCTTGATTCTGGACTTGTCCTACTGCCTGGAGCTCTCATCATGGGGATTATTAGTCCCCTTGCTGGTAGCGCCTATGATAAAGTCGGTGCGCGTCGCCTTGCCTTAATCGGCTTTACGATTCTTGGTATAGGAACTATTCCTTTTATTTTCCTTACTGGGACAACCCCTGATCACTATATCACCCTATTATATGCCGTTCGTATGTTTGGTATTGCCATGATCATGATGCCTTTAACAGCTTCGGCTATGAGTGCACTGCCACCACATGAGGCTGCCCACGGAACAGCTTCAAATAATACAGCACGTCAAATTGCTTCGGCTATTGTCGTTGCCTTATTATCCAGTGTGACTCAAAACGTTATCAACAACAATAAACCTTCAAAATTACTACAAGAGCAAAACCCGCTAGAATATGCTTCTCAATTGTTAGATGCTAGTCTAAAAGGCTTCCATACATCCTTTGCTATTGGCTTATCCTTTGCCATTATCGGTTTTGTCGTTGCACTCTTTCTCCGTCGAGGAAAAGTTATTGAAGTAGAAAAGGAGCTTTAAGATGATTCTATTAATCATTATTGTGGCAACTGTGCTATCCTTTATAACTTGGATGTATATTCCAAAACAACCTATAAGATATCTTTTAGGAACCCTGTCACTGCTTAGTCTCCTAGCTAGCACCCTCTATCTAACAGATCACTTCGTTAACCACCGAGGGATGACAGTTGACACAAAAGTCACTAAGCAGGAAATTTATTCTGCTGGTGATGTCAAAGCCAACTTTGGTCTTCTCATTACTCAAAAAATTGGTCGTCAATCAAATCACCATATCCTTATTTATAGAGATCACAAAGCAGATCAAAAACCCAGAGCCCATTTTGTCCCTAATAAAAAGAAAATTAATGAAGCCATTAAAATATCTGCTAACTACAAGCAAGTTGGTAGTGATAAGGCCTATTTAATAACGACAACCAAACGGTATGTCTGGAAAACTCATTTTGATAAACTTATGTTTGGCTTTGGAGGAGAAAATAATGAACTAATTTCTCAAAAAGCTGAAGCAATCATTCCGAAGGATTATTGGCTGGTGCTCACACCAAAACAGGCACAACAATTAACTCGGCTTGCTCCGCAATTAAAGGCTGATCAGGAAAAAGCATTAAAAGCTAATCCTCAGATAGCCTTCAAAATGCACGTTTTAGCCAAAGAAAATCCCAAAGCTCTAAGCAAATTACAAGTAGAACAATTAAAAAAAGCATTAAGAATTACTGATTAATACAGGACCTGAGACAAAAAGAGGATCATTTTTGAAATTTTTTATCACCACTTTTTCAAATTGATAAATAAGATATAAAAAGCGAATAAGACTGAATTCTGACTATCAGAAAACGAGTCTTATTCGCTTTTTACCTTTGAGCTTAGACTGTTGTCTCAAATTCTCTATGAATTAGAAATCAAGCCTGTCTAACCTGCCATAAGGACAAGAAATACCAACATGCCACCACCGAAGACAAGTAGGAAAGTGACAACCGGCCATACAAATTTCAGCCAATGTGAATACTTCATGTCTAACATTTGAAGAGTTGCCATAACCAAACCAGTTGGCGCTAAAAATAGCATAGCATACTGGCCAAATTGATAAGCCATAACGACAAGATACCTCGGTATCCCCACTGTATCAGCCAAAGGTGCCAGAATTGGCATTGACAAGACAGCAAGCCCTGAGGAAGACGGAACAACAAAGCCCAAAAAGAAATAAATAATCATCATCACGATAATAAAGATTGGACCACTTACATGGGAGGCTACTTTTGAAGCTCCAAACAGCATGGTATCAGATATAAAGCCTTGATTTAAGATAATATTAATACCTCTAGCCAAACCAATAATCAAGGATACTCCAATTAAGCTAGCTGCTCCATCAACAAATTCATCAACCACTCCCTTTTCACCAATCCCATTTGGGCCAGTTGCTGCAAGAAACATAATGATTATTGTGATGGCTAAAAAGGAGGAAGCCATTGTTGGAAACCACCAACCTTGAGACATAACGCCCCAAACCATTAAAGGAAAAGAGGCCGTAAATAGAATGAGTATAATCTTCTGTCTGACGGTAAATTTTGCTTCTGAGAGTCCTGCTACCAGACCCCATTTCTTATTAAACTCTTCTCGATCTTCATAGGAATAGGAAAAACTTGGGTCAGCTTTAATTTTTTTAGCATACCAGTAAAGGTAAACCACAACAAATATTGCCCCTGCAATACATCCAATTGCCCGCCATGCTAGACCTTCTGTAAAGCTAATACCGGCTGCATTTGAGGCAATCACTGATGAAAATGGATTAATTGTCGAGAAAGAAGTCCCGACTGAACTAGCTAAGAAGATAGCCCCCACACAGACAATAGAATCATAGCCCATAGCCAAGAAAACAGGTACGAGAATGGGATAGAATGCAACTGCTTCTTCTTCAATACCGCAAAGGGTTCCCCCTAATACCATTAATAATGAAACTAAAAAAATAAGTGCAAACTCTCTACCTTTGGTCTTTCTCGTCAAAGCAATTAAGCCAGACTCAAAAGCCCCACTTCGGCGAACCACCCCTATCATACCACCAAGGACCATGATAAAAACCATAATATCAACAGCTTCAATGGTTCCTTTAACCATACTTGTCGTAATGTCACTTAGACTAGCAGGATTTTGTTTTAACCTTTTATAAGTATTGGGCACAGAAATGGGTTTGCTAATAGCTCCTGAGGTGAACTCTTGAATTTTGATATTGACACCTATCTTATCCAATTCTTTTTGTGTTGCTGCTAGATTTTTGACCTTGCCTGATGGTTCTGTAATCATTAATTTGGAGGTTTCAGCATTATAGAGCAATTTCGCATAAGAGCCTGACGGTATAACGTAAGTAGCCATTACCGAAATTATTGTTAAGATAAATAGTATCGTGAAGGCTCCCGGCATCCGAAAAGCTTTTTTTGCTACTATTCCTTCATTTTTATTTTTCATATCATTTCTCCCTTTAACAGTTCTTATTAGTATTTGAAGGCTAATAGCATAGAAAAAGGCATGAAAAATAGATAATCCCTTATCTTTTCATGCCTCCAAAGCTTTTATTTGGTAATGTGTGTGCCAGTGGCACCATCCAAAGCTTTTTCTAGGCTATCTAAAGAGGTTATGATTGCTTTTCCGTTTGGATTATGATCAAGAAAACTCAAGCAAGCTATTATTTTAGGTAGCATACTGCCCTTAGCGAATTCTCCATGTTTTACATACTCAATCAAATCTCTAGTCTGTACCTGGGTCAATTTTTCTTGATTTTCCTTCCCATAGTGAATGTAAACATGTTCAACTGCTGTTAAAATAATTAATTGATCTGCTTCTAATTTTCCTGCTAATAAAGCACTTGACTGATCTTTATCAATAACCGCTGCAACACCTTGATAAGAGCCCTCAGTATTCTTAATGACTGGTACGCCGCCGCCACCTCCTGCAATGACTAGAGTACCAGATTCAATGAGAGTCTTGATACTGGTTAATTCTAAAATGTCTACTGGTTGAGGAGAGGCAACAACTCGCCTATAACCACGCCCTGCATCCTCAACAAAAGTATAGCCTTTTTCAGCAGCTATTTGTTCAGAGGTTTCTTTATCATAAAAACTTCCTATTGGCTTTGTTAGATTTTGAAAGGCACTATCTTTTGGATCAACTTCAATTTGCGTCACAATGGTGGCAACATCTTGCTGAATGCCCTCTTTACGCATTTCATTTAACAAACTTTGTTGAAGATGATAGCCAATATAACCTTGACTCATGGCACCACATTCTGGAAAGGAAAGGCTGCCCCTTGTCCATGCTCTGCAGCATAATTCATTCCTAAATTGATAGCACCAACTTGAGGACCATTACCATGACTAATAACGACTTCATGACCTGCCTTTAGGAGAGCAACAAGAGACTTGGCTGTCCCTTTAACCAATTTAAGTTGTTCCTCCGGTGAATTTCCAAGTGCATTTCCGCCCAATGCTACAACAATTTTTGCCATACTTGCTCCTCCTAGTCGCCTAAGGTTGCAACCATGACTGCTTTAATAGTGTGCATACGGTTTTCAGCTTCTTGAAAGACAACAGAATGAGGGCCTTCAAAGACTTCATCAGAAACTTCCATTTCTTTTAAGCCATATTTTTCATAAATTTCTTTGCCAATTTTAGTGTCAGTATTATGGAAGGAAGGTAGACAATGCTCAAAAATAACATTAGGGTTCTTGGTCATTTCAATCATTTTTTGTGTTACTCGGTATGGTTCTAAAAGAGCAATTCTTTCTTTCCAGACTTCATCTGGCTCACCCATTGATACCCAAACATCTGTGTAAAGAACATCTGAGTTAAGCACACCCTTTTCAATGTCATCTGTAATTTCAATAACTGCACCCGTTTTCTTAGCAATTTCTTGACATTTAGCCAAAAGTTCTGGGTCAGGGTTTAAATCTTTTGGACAAACCAAATGATAGGTCATACCAACAATCGAAGCACCAATCATCAAAGCATTAGCCACATTATTTCTGCCATCTCCGACGTAGGTAAAGCGAATATCTTTATAAGGTTTTTTAAGGCATTCTTTTGCTGTTAAGAAGTCAGCTAGTACTTGCGTTGGGTGATCAGCATCTGTTAAACCATTCCACACTGGAACACCAGCAAATTCTGCGAGGGTTTCAACAGTTTTTTGAGAAAAACCACGATATTCAATGCCATCATACATCCCACCAAGAACACGAGCTGTATCCTTTGCAGTTTCTTTTTTACCCATTTGACTTCCTGTTGGCCCTAGGTAAGTAACACGAGCTCCCTGATCATAAGCAGCAACCTCAAAAGCACAACGGGTACGTGTGGAATCTTTTTCAAAAATGAGGGCAATATTTTTTCCAACTAATCTTTGTTGTTCGATACCAGCATACTTCGCACGTTTCAAATCTTCAGAAAGATTTAAGAGAAATTCAACTTCCTGTGTTGTAAAATCCAATAAGGTTAGAAAATTACGGTTTCGTAAATTTTTCATTGCTTATTACCTCCTTTTTATTTATACTTAGATTGTAGTTAGCGCTTTCACAAATCTTCAACAATATTCAAAAATCTTCAAATAGAAATTTTTAGGAATTGATATGCTTGATATTTTAACCGAAAATCACCTCGAGCGACGACAACGGATTGTTATTGCCGCTATTACTATTGCTTTAGCTGCACAGATACATATTTCTACAATCACAGATGGTTTTATCTTAACCTTATCTCTTTTTATCTTGCCAGTTTTTTTATACTTTAATGACGATGTCAACCCTTTTCATATTTGTTTAGGAATTGCAGCAGTTTCTCCAATCTTTAGAGGACTTATCCTGGCCCTCGTTGGGGAAGCATCCTCTCTGAAAATTTTGGAATTTGTCTTCACCGATGTCGTGTTTTACTTGTGTTACGGCTTCTGTTTTTATTTTTTATATTGGAACCGTTCCTACAGAAATAAGGGGACGTTTTTTCTGGCTATTATCATCTGTGATTACCTTTCAAATATTCTAGAAATCAGTTTATTACTTAATTTTAAAAACTATACTGTCAACATTTTTCAGATTCTTTTTCTGACTGCCCTAGTAAGGGCACTGATTAGCTGTGCACTGGCATATACTTATAGTTACTTGACCCTTTTACTTCTTAAGGATTACCATGAACAGCGTTACTATTATTTTATTTGGTCAACCTCTGCCGTTAAAAGTGAAGTTTACTTTATGCAGAAAAATATCCTTGAAATTGAGAATATCATGAAAAATGCCTATCTCCTTGATAAAGAGCTCGCTAAACATCAATTACCGCAAGAATACCAGCATTTATCTTTAGATATCGCAAGAGATGTCCACGAGATAAAAAAAGATTATCAAAATGTTATTAAAGGTTTAGGCACCTACTTTAGCGTAGAAAATGAGTCAAGCATGTCTGTAAAAGATATTTTCCGCATTGCTCTGTCATATATCCGTAGCCTCATTCAGGCTCATCAGCAAGATATTATTATTACCGAGCATATTCAAAGTAAGATGACTATCACCAACTATTATTTCCTTCTCACGGTCGTTTCCAATATTGTATTAAATGCCGTTGAAGCTATTGGTGATCAGAAAAATGGTACGATCGTTGTTTCAACTCAAGAAAATGACCAGACACTTACCATTACCGTCAGTGATAACGGTCCTGGTATTTCTGATAAAATGAAAAATTTTATTTTTCAATCGGGTTTTTCCACAAAATTTGATGCAAATGGAGATATTTACCGAGGTATAGGACTATCCAATGTGAAGGTTATCGTTGAAGAACAATTTAAAGGCACTATCTCTTGTTCTAACAACCAACCTAAAGGTGCTATTTTCACCATTAACTTAAGCAAGAAGCAATTAGTAGATGGAGTTAGTGTATGAAATTCTACATTATAGATGATGATCCCTCTGTGACAATGGTGCTTCAAGAAATCATCGAAGAGGATTTTAACCATATTGTTTGTAAAACAACAAATGATGCAACTGAAGCCTACCATGATTTATTAGTTTCAGATATTGATATTGTTTTAGTTGACTTATTAATGCCAAAGTTAGATGGCGTGACACTGGTTGAAAAAATTCACCAAGCACGACCCAAACTCAAATTTATTATGATTTCACAGGTCAAAGATGAAGGCCTCAGGCAAGATGCTTATCAAGCGGGCATTGAGTTTTTTATCAATAAACCAATCAATATTGTTGAAGTACGATCAGTTGTTAATAAGGTCAAAGAAAGCATTCAGATGGAGGCTAAGTTAAAGCTGATTCAAGAACTTTTAGGACCTACTCTGGCACAACAAACCCAAGATAGCATACAAGAAAGGCAATTAGAAAAAATTCGATCCATTCTATCCTATTTAGGAATCACTGCGGAAGCAGGCTATGCCGATATCATGACCATTTGTAAACTTATGTTGACTCACAATATTTCCTTTGAAAAGGTCAATTTCGAACAGCATTTATCAATAGATGCTCACTGTCAAAAGATTATGCTACAAAGGGTGCGTAGGGCCGTCAAAAAGGCAATGATTAATATTGCTCATCTGTGCCTTGATGATTTCGAAAATGAGATTACACTTCAATACGCCAATGCCTTATTTGGCTACCAAAATATTCACCTTGAAATTCTAGTCATTCAAGAAGAGAGCTTTCAAGGTGGAAAAATCGTTTTACGAAAATTCTTTGATGAATTAATCGTTCAAAGCCATAAGGCACTATTTATGTAGATGATGGTGTAAAAAACAGGCTAGAAACCAACCTAACTATCACTTTAGTTAGTTCGAACTTCTTAAACTAACCAAAAATAAAGAGCCTGAGACAAGAATCTAAGCTCAAATACAAAAAGCCAACAAGATAGAATTCTGTCTTGTTGACTTTTTGTGTCTCATTTATCAATTGAAAAAGGGATGATAAAGAATTTCAAAGAGTAAGCTCTTTTAACCCAAGGACTTTAGATTTAAATACCAACTGACTTCAAAGCATCAGCTAATTTTCCAAATTCTTCGATAGTTAAGGCTTCACCACGAATGTTTGCTTTAATACCTGCTAATTCTAAAGCTTCCTCTAACTTCTTTTTGGTCTCCTCAGATTTACCAAAATGGCTAGTCAAGTTATTCCATAAGGTCTTACGACGGTGGATAAAACCAACTTTAGCAACTCGGAAGAAGAAATCTTCATCTTGCACTTTAATTAAAGGTTCTACACGACGTTCCATTTTCAAGATTGCAGAATCAACATTTGGAGCTGGTACAAATACTGTTCTCGGTACAATGAAGGACACCTTAGCCGCCATATAATATTGAACAGCAATGGACAAACTTCCATAGGCTTTGGTGTTAGGTTTTGCTGAAATACGATCGGCGACTTCTCTTTGCATCATGACCACAAACTCTTGGAAAGGGATTTTGCTTTCAATTAAATGCATTAAGATTGGTGTTGTAATGTAATATGGTAAATTGGCTACAACTTTTATAGGTAATTCCGGATTTTTAAAGCCTTGAATCTGTGTTTGCAAATCAGCCTTTAAGATATCCTGGTTGATAACCCGAATATTATCAAAATCTCTGAGTGTTTCCGCTAAAATCGGTAGGAGACGATCATCAATCTCAAAAGCCATGACTTCGGCTGCCTGCTCTGCCAAAAATTCTGTCAGAGCACCAATACCTGGTCCAATTTCAATAACATTGACATTTTTGTCAATTCTTGCCGTGTCAACAATCTTTTGTAGGATATTTGTATCCGTCAAAAAGTTTTGCCCAAAAGATTTCTTAAAAGTGAAACCATGACGCTCAAGGATAGCTCTAGTGACACTGTAATCTGCAATTCTCATGTATTCTTTTTCCCACTTTTTCTTTTCTCTATTGTAACATATTTCTCATCACATTCTGTAATAGCAAGATATGCACACTAACAAGCATACTGTCTTTTTATTATTAATAAAACCGATTAAGAACAATCACAGCTTCTTCTTGCGATTGTTGGTGTTTAGCTCTTATAATAAGCCATAGCTTCTTCAAGGTCTGCTAAGCTAATGCCAAATAGTTGCAAACGTTTCAAGAGTTGTTTGCCATTGCAATAGCCGATACGTAGCTGGTCTCCCAAAAATTCACGTTTTTGACGACTTTCCTGACCTAATGTGAGGCCTAAACGCATTAGATCTGCACTTGTGATATCAAATTGGTTGTCATCATCATAGGCCTGAGTTACTTTTCCTAGTGCTCTTTGCAGATCTTCAAAGGAGGCATGCTCAACTCCTAAGGACCGTCCCTTGGATTTAGATGCTGGTATAGCTTCATTACGTTTCAAGAAAGCATGACGAACTGTTGGTACAGCCTGCATAATGATCTTACGAATGCGTTCACCATTATAATCTGGGTCTGTAAAGACTACAACCCCACGTAAATCATTTAAACGTTCAATCCGCTCCAAGTCTTTCTCATTAACGGCAGAGCCTTGCGTTTCATAAGTATCAACATCATAAAAGCGTTTCAAATTGGCTGTATCATCCTTGCCTTCTACCACAATAACCTCTTGAATTTTAATTTTATCTGTCAATTCTAAAAATCCTTTTCGCATTTTCTGTCGTAGCGCTAGCCACTTCCTCCACTGAAAGTCCCCGCAATTCCGCGATTTTATTGACCACGAATCGGGTATAGGCTGTGCGATTCTCCCGCCCACGCTTTGGAACAGGTGCTAAGTAAGGAGCATCGGTCTCTACTAAGATTTTGTCTAGAGGTAATTGCTGTGCTGCTTCTTGAATATCCTGTGCTTTTTTGAAAGTGACCACTCCCGAGAAGGAAATGGTCATGCCAAGCTCAATAAATTTGTTTGCCATTTCTAATGAACCAGAATAAGAATGCATGATTCCTCCACGAGGGCCGACACCTACTTCCTTGAGAACTTGGTAAGTATCTTCTAGAGCGTCTCTTGTATGCACTACAAAGGGTAAATCATAATCTTTTGACAACTGAATTTGTCGTTTAAAAACCTTGATCTGAATTTCTTTAGGATCTTCCATCCAGTGATAATCTAAGCCAATCTCTCCTAAAGCAATGACTTTCTCATTCTTCAAATGACAAGCAATCATCTCTTCTATGTCCTGAGTGTAGGAACCTGCTTCCGTTGGATGCCAACCAATAGTAGCGTAAACTTCTGGGTATTGTTGAGCCAATACTAAAGCCCTATCAATGGTCGCTTGATCAAAACCGACGACATTATGATAAGTGACACCCATTTCTTTAGCTAAGGCTAATTCTTCGTCTTCTCTACCTCTAAAATGATCACTATTTAAATGGGTATGCGTATCAAAAATCTCAAACATGCTTAGCTCTTCCTTTCACACAACATTGTTTGACTATTATAACATAAGTTTAAAGGTTGCACATGCTAGGTTTAATTCCAGACAGCTTGTAGCTTGCACTTAGTTTTTAGCTCCCCTAACTAGCAACGATGATCGACTGGAACCAGACAAAGCCTTGCCTTCTGTTTTCAAGCTTAGACGCCCTTTTTTTATGGTATACTGATTTGGTAAGGTTTACAGGAGGATATAAAATGCGTAGAGACCATCGCTTAATTAGCCAAATTGAAGATGCTTTAGACCAAATGACCGACCTAGAAAAAAAGATTGCTCGCTTTTTTATTGAAACCGAATTAGATGATCAAAATCTACGAGCAACCAGTATCATAACACAATTGCATATCTCCCAATCGGCTTTGACCCGTTTTGCTAAAAAGTGTGGCTTTGCCGGCTACCGGGCTTTTTCCTTTGAGTACAGCAAAAGCTTACAAGAATCCAAGGTAAATTTCCAGCCTTTTCATTTGGAATTAACCAAGAGGGTCCTATTTGATTACGATACTTTAATTAATAAAACTTACGACCTAGTAGATGAGTCAAAACTCCAAAATCTAGCTACTTATTTTGACAAGGCAGAGCGAATCTACTTCTATGGAAAAGGAAGTTCTGCTCTTGTCGCTCAAGAAATGAAACTACGGTTTATGCGACTTGGCTTAATTTGTGATGCTTATTCTGACACAGATGGCTTTACTTGGGCCAATAGTCTTGTCAATCAAAACTGTCTTGTCTTCGGCTTTTCCTTGTCTGGTAAAACACAGTCTGTTATTGAGGCCCTAGACAAAGCTAGCCAAAAGGGAGCCAAGGTTATTCTGCTCACAACCAACAATAATCAGGTATTTCCAAAAAACATCGACACTATTCCCGTTGCTTCTAACCATAAATTGAATTATGGCAATCGTATTTCGCCCCAATTTCCTCTCCTCATTATGATGGATATTATATATGCTTATGTATCAGCTATTAATAAAGCTCAGAAAGAGGAGATTTTTAAGCACACTATTATAAAGTAAAAAAGTTCTAAATGCCTATTTAGAACTTTTTTGGAGGTGACGTTACACCTGCTGTCTTTGTTTAAAGTGGTAGTAAGCTCCCATAATTCCTGCATTATTTTCATGACTGGCAAAGACAACCTTGGTTTTCTTGGAGAGACTAGGAACCAAATACTTGTCCAAGGTTTGGTTGATTTTAGGAGATAAGTAAACTTTTTGTCCCATGATGCCACCACCTAAAACAACACACTCTGGATTCACAACATAGCATATATTAGCTATCCCTTGACACAGATAGTCTACCAATTGGTCAATGGCTGCTATACAGTCTTGATTCCCAGCTTTTGCCTCTTCAAAAATTCTCCGTCCATTCCAATCATCAGGCTGATCACCATGTCTTCTCGCAACATCATTTATTAATGCTGTCGTTGATGCCAACTCTTGAAACTGACTATTAGCAAGCCGCATATAACCAACCTCACAAGCTGAGAAACTGCTACCATGAAAGATTTGTGAATTCAGCAAAAAGCATCCTCCTATACCCGTTCCAATTGTTAAGCATACAGCAACTTTAGTATTTTTTGCACTACCAGAAATAGCTTCTGCCAAGCCGGCACAATTAACGTCATTTTCTACTTCACATGGGATATTGAATTGTTCTTCGATTGATTCTTTAAAGGATATCCCTACATAATTAGGAATTTGTGGACCTGAATAGAAAATATCTCCTCTTTCAGGGTTCACCATTCCCGCTGTAGAAATAGCTACACCCGCTAGGGTGACTTGATTGTGATAATTTTCTACTAAGGATAAAACTTTAGCTAAGATTCTGGGCCCACCTTTTGAAGCTTCCGTTGGAATTTCTTCTTTTCTTAAAAGTTGCCCTTGCTCAGTTACTAAACCATATTTAATTGCTGTTCCACCTATATCAATGGCTAAATAATATGTCATTCTTTACTCACCGACTTTCACAAAACCGCTCTTTAGCTAATCTAATAAGGCCAGCAGCTTCTTGGCATATTCTATAATCACTTTCTCTTAATTCTGTTAATGGTGACCGAACAGAGCCTATATCAAGCCCTTCATTAATCCGCAGAACTTCCTTGATGATAGCATACATGTGACCATGCCCCGATACAAGCAGCGCTATGATATCATTAATCTGACCTTGCAGGTCGTATGCTTTTTCTAATTCTTTTTCTGCAATCAGGTGATTCAGTTCCAAGAACAATTCTGGCATAACTCCGTATGTGCCTCCAATACCAGCAGCAGCTCCCATTAATCGTCCTCCTAAAAACTGTTCGTCAGGACCATTAAATACAATATGACGATCACCTCCAAGAGCTGCAAATACCTGAATATCTTGGACTGGCATTGATGAGTTTTTGACACCAATAACTTGCTTATTTTCTAACATTTTTTGATAAAGACTAGGACTCAGAGCCGTTCCAGCAAGTTGTGGAATATTATAGATGATAAAATCGGTAGCTGGAGCTGCTTTTGAAATGTGATTCCAATAATCAGCGACAGCATAATCAGGCAATCTGAAATAGATTGGCGGAATAGCAGCAATAGCATCCACGCCTAAGCGTTCAGCATGTTCTGCTAACGCGATACTATCCTTAGTGTTATTACAGGCGACATGGTTAATGATCGTTAATTTTCCTTTTGCCACTGCCATAACATTCTCGAGAACGCATTTTCGGTCTTCTACACTCTGATAGATACATTCTCCTGAAGAACCATTGACATATAAGCCTTTGACTCCTTTTTCAACAAAATAGGATGTTAGCGCTTGAACGGCTTTAGGATCAATATGACCTTCTTTATCATAGCAAGCATAAAATGCTGGAATGACTCCCTGATATTTTACTAATTTTTCTGATAGCATCTCCAACTCCTTTTTATATTTTCACACCTAATTAACACTTTCAAATCTAGCAGAATACTTATACCGAAACTAATGATTATAAATCCTATTTTATGAGAATTCTAATCTAATCTTAAACGTTCTAAAATTGTCTTGGACTTATTATTAAGCCATACATGAGTTCAAAAGCCGTATTAAGCAATATGTTTATTTATTATTTAGGATTTTTGAACGTTTGATCCCTTGAGAAATGGCCTTATTCCCTTTCTCTACAAATGTGTCAAGAGCTTCTTTTGAGGTTTTCTCACCAGTTAACACAGCCTGAATTTCTGGGAACAAGGCATTTCTAACTTCTACATACCCTGATGTGTTATTAGAGAAGTTAATAACATACTGATCATTATTAATATAAGTTTCTAGCATTGGATGATTTGCTTTTTCTTGCTCAACCAGTGATTTCCGTACAGGCATAAAATTCATACTTGCTTTAATCAGCTCTTTATTTTCAGAATAATACTTAACAAAATCCTTTGCTAATTTTTGACGTTTATCCCCATTTGTATTAAAGACTGCTGACCCTAAAACGTATGTGAAGGACTTAGGACCATCGACACTTGGAATATTGGCTAGACGTGCATCAAACTTATTGACTGTTCCTGCTGCCATACTGTCAAGCATTCCCTTGTATAATACTGCATTAGTAAAACTAATAGCTACCTTTTTATTTTGGAACATGGCATTCACATCATTACTTGTTAATGATTCTGCCCCAGAGGTAATCATTTTTTTATCCTTTAATTCCTTGATATAGTCTAAAGCATGGACACCTTTTTTATCATTCACATTGAGTTTACCTGACTTATCAAAGAAGCTACTTCCATACATTCTTAAATACATCATTGTCCAAGTGTCACCTTGATTATTTTTAGCATAGAAGCCTAATGGTGTGATGTGACTATCACTTTCTTTTAATTTTTTCAAAATCATTTGAAAATCTTCCAGAGACCAGTTAGCAATCTTATCTTTATCAGCTAGGTACTTTTGGAGCCCCGCTTTTTCAAACATGTCTGCGTTGTAAGCTAGCATTCCTGGATTCTGAGCAAATGGATAAAAGTAGGTTTTATGATTAATTGTGACATTATCCCAGACTGATTTAGAGATATCAGCTTTATTTTTTTGATCAATAGTGGAATCAAGCGGTGCTAATAATCCTTGATGGGCTAAGTCAGAGATAGCGAAAGTTGATTCAAAAAAGATATCAGGCAAAGTCTTCGTCTGTGTCGCCACACTTAGTTTACTATCACGTTCTTCACCAGGGATAACTTGAACGGAAATTTTTTTACCAGGATGATCTTTTTCATACATCTTAGCGGCTGTTTTAAAGAAACTATCATAATCAGCTCCTTTTTCATCCCCTTTATAAGTTCCTTTCCATTGCGGGGTTAACCAAACTTCAATTTCATTTTGGTCTTTTTTCTTTTTATCCGCTTCTTTTGTGGAACAAGCCGCCAAACCAAGCAGAGGGATTAGTGCAAGGGTTACTAAGCGTAAAATACTCTTTTTCATACAGTTTTTCCTTTCAAAATAGGTAAATAAGCCAGTGCAAGCTTTATTCTTTTAGGGCACCATCAGTAGCTCCCTTTATAAAAAAGCGTTGAAACAAAAAGAAAATGACAATCATAGGGAGCGCAGCAATTGCTGCCCCGGCTACTTTTAAGCCAATATTAGGGTTAATATCTTGTTGAAGACTTGCAACACCAATCGTCAGGGTTTTCATCTCCTTACTCCTAGCCATCAATAGTTGCCATAAGTAGTCATTCCATGCCGTCACAAAGTTCAAAATAAAGAGGGCACCAATTCCCGGTTTAACAATAGGGAACATCAGTTTGGTAAAGATCGTCCACTCACTCGCACCATCTAATTTTGCTGATTCGCGAATGGATTCCGGAATCACTTTGAAATAGGAATAGAGCATAAAAGTTCCAAAACCTGTTGCTAAATTCGGAACTACCATGGACTGATAGGTATCTACCCAGTGTAGTTTCTCAATGATATCAAATAGAGGAACTATGAAAGTTTCCTTTGGAATCATGATTGAAGCAATAACAATGATAAATAAGACAGTTTTTCCTTTAAACTGAAGTTTAGAAAAACCGTAAGCGGCAAGAGCTGAAATATAAACACTTAATAGAGCTGTTAAGAAAGAAACGACAAAACTATTGAAGATCCATCTTAAGGTTGGTTGACCTTTAAAAAGTTCCGCTAAATTTCCTAAGTACCACTGTTTGGGCAAAATATCAGGTGGCATCTGATAGATACCCGAAGAGGTTTTAAAAGTATTCGTTAGCAACCAGAACAGAGGTAGTAAAAACATGATAGCCAATATAAAGACGATGATATTAGTAATAACATCAAATCCCTCCATACGCTTTAATTTTTTCACACAAACACCTCCCACTAGTTTGTTTTAATAAATGATCGCAATTGAGGAACACTTAGTAACAAAGCAATCAAGAACATTAAGACACCAATTGCTGCAGCTGCTCCCGTGTTATTGTAAACAAAAGCATTCTGATAGAGATAGTACATCATTGTAACAGACGCATTATTTGGACCCCCACCTGTTAACAATTGAATAACAACAAAAATTTTCAGAACTGCAATAATGTTAATAACGACTAAGTATGCTGTCGTTGGTCTAACCAAAGGAATAATAATATGACGAATCCTCTGCCACCTTGTCGCACCATCTAATTGAGCCGCTTCAAAATAGTCTTGAGAAATCCCAATCATGGTAGCCAAATAGAGGATGATTGCTTGCCCAACATTTCCTACAAAGGTCACAAAGACAATAATCGGCATTACCGTTTTTGTATTCCCCAAAAGATTTAGATGCCCTACTCCAAGCTGTTCAAAGTAAAAACTAATTAAGCCATTTGACGGATTTAGCAAGAAATTCCAAACAATACTCATAACAACCATAGAAACCATGACTGGCAAATAGTAGGCACCCCGAATGAAGGAAACATACTTGCTGTTTTTATCATAAACAGTTGTTGCAACAAATAAAGCAAATAGGATTGTCAATATGACAATAGCCACAACAAAGAAAATGGTATTTAAGATTGATTTAACAAAGACCGTATCTTGCAAAAGGTGACTAAAATTCTCAAGCCCGACAAAATAGGAATCCACCCCATAGACGGAATATAAACTCATCTTAAATCCTTTGACAACAGGATAAAGGATGAATATCAGCATTAAAAGCATCTGCGGACCAATAAATAAATAACCAAGATAATCTTGCTTTGTTCTTATTGAATGTTTCTGCACGAGCAATCCCTTTCTACATTACGATTTCAAGACCTTTATAAATCGCTGGGCAATTTCTTTTGGTCTAGTGATGGCACCACCAATAACAATGCCAGCAACACCCAAATCATGAACTTTTTTCAAATCATCTGGCGTGTGTATTTTCCCCTCAGCAATGACAGGAATTCCTGCCTTACAGAGATTAGCCATCAAGGCTAAATCCGGTCCATCTTCTTGACGACTATAAGAGGTATAGCCAGATAAAGTCGTACCTACAAAATCAACTCCTGCCTCGTAGGCTAGAACCCCTTCTTGGTAAGTGCTAATATCTGCCATTAATAACTGATAGGGATATTTCACTTTAACTTCTTTGATGAACTGCTCAATAGTTTTTTGGTCAAAGCGTTCGCGGCGAGTACAGTCAAAGGCAATAACAGCAATCTCAAGTGCAGCCAGTTGATCCACCTCATTCATGGTAGCCGTTATAAAAGGTTCCTGGGGAGGATAATCTTTTTTGATAATGCCAATAATTGGCAAATCAGTAACCTCTTGGATTTCTTTAATATCTCTAACAGAATTGGCTCTTATCCCAACGGCCCCCGCCTCTTGGGCAGCTTTCGCCATCAGAGGCATCACACCTCCCTCTTCACTATAAAGAGGTTCTCCCGGCAAGGCCTGGCAAGAGATGATAATGCCATCTTTAATTTGTCTTAAAAACTCTGTTTTTGTCATATAATCTGGCATCTTTTCTCCTTCTTTGTAATTTTTAGAGAACGTTCACAATCCTTATTATAACAGCAATAAAAGCGTTTTCAATAGTTTTAGACGATTTAAAAAATACTTTCGCAAATTTATCATTTTCACCTCCTTTTAAAAGTAATTTCAAGACACAAAAAAACCAAGAGTCTCGAGCACTCCTGGTTTAATTTTATAGTGTATTCGCAATTATGCAGATAATACTTTACGCCCTTTACGACGACGGCTAGCTAGCACGCGACGTCCGTTTTTTGTTGACATACGGTGACGGAATCCGTGTTTACGTTGACGACGGATTTTACTTGGTTGATAAGTACGTTTCACAGTGAATACCTCCTCATAGATTTTCGTATTCGTTTAGCCGGCTATTGTGATATCAGTTACTAAACATACCTTAATATTCTATTATATATCCTCCCCCTTGTCAAGGTTTATTTCCTATTGGTATGTGTCTTAATTTTTGAGATTAGTTGACATCAAGTCAATTTAAGACACTTAAACTTAATCCAAAAAAGCAAAAATCACGAAATTTCTAGCTTTTTTGAGATTAAATAGTCCATTTACTTAATATCTCCACCTTTCTTCTCTCTTCTTAATTGCTGGAATCAGACCATGAGGTGACTGATTTACAAGATGTCCTGCTCCTAACCTACTTCCTTGGTCTCGTCTATATTTTTCGCCACTCACTGAAAAATAAACCGTCAAGTTGTTCGAAATAGTCCAAGACACTCATTTGAGACATGAATCTTGCTCCTCATAATAAGGAGAACATTCCCTATGCTACATTTAGACTCTTTTATGGTTGATGGTTAAGCTACGATTGTTAAGTTTAAAAAGCATGTGATGGTAGCCATAATTTTCTCTGTGGCATGTTATAAATCTCTTGAATTAGTTCCTTTATCTCTTTGCTCTTATTTCCTTGAAGCAGTCACTTCCTTAATAACTATAGTTAGAAGGTGATCACTAAAGGAGTTCAAGCAGAATTTTTAGGACAAACTGACCGATTGATCCATCAAAAGCCTATTTAAGGGCAAGCAGAGACCTATAGGGTAGCACTACCGTTACCTACCATGTCAGTACAGACTGATAACCCTTTGGTTATAGAGAATTTAAGATTAACTATGGAGGCTAGTTCAACTTATTCAGAGCGACTGGGAGTCACTACAACACTATACATCACAATTTGATATTATAGGGATCCATGTCACTAGTAGGTAAATGTATGACTAACATTCCGATTGAGAATTTTTTGGTCATTTGAAAACAGGGGGGGTTAGGGCCTCAAAACTTACAAGGCATTTGAAAGCTCATCGTTGATGATAATGATTATATCTCTTTTTACAAGCATCAATACTATCAAGAAAAGCATAACAGCCCTGCACTCCTTGAAGTGAGGAACAAGGCACTTGCTTAATTTAAGAATCCAGATGACAGGGAATAGGGTCCTTGTTAGACCTTAGTTTTTTATCTACCCACTACACTTGAAAAAGAACTCCAAAAAGAGTCAGGGACAAAAAGATAGTAATTTTTGAGATTCCCTGCCATTAATTTTTCCAATTGATAAATGAAAACCAAAAAGCGAACAAAACTCGTTTTCTGATACTCAGAATACTGTCTTGTTCACTTTTTATATTTGAGCTTAAACTTTTATCCCAGTCTCCTAGCCACAGATTTAGCTTTCAAGACTAACAACCACATAACGATTAGGGTCATTTCCTTCGGAAAAACTTTCCACGCCCTCAATGTTAGCAATTGTTTTATGAACTATTTTACGCTCGCTATTACTCATCGGATCCATGGTGTAGTTTTCTCGACTTTCAAGTACACGACTAGCTACTTTCTGAGTAAAATCAATCAAGGTTTCAGTACGATGCTCAACATAATCATGAACATTCAAGGCAACTGAAAAATTCCTTGAATAGCGATCATGTAAAAAGTTTTGCGCTAACAGTTGTAAAGATTTTAAAACTTTACCATGATAACCAATCACACGACCAGCTTCTTGTGTATCTATTTTTAGGTTAATTTGACGTCTTGTATAACTCTTTTCAATTGTCGCCTCAATATCCATTTCATAGATAATTTTAGTCACATAGTCAGTGACTTCTTCTGTTGCTTTTTCAATATCCTTACTAGTAGTGTCTTCTGAGAAGTCACTTTTAACAAAGGTATCAAAGGAAGTATCTTCTTGGCTATGCTTTGCTTCAGCTGTGTCTTCGGTCTCTGAAATCTCTGTTGAAACTGAGGTCTCGTGTGAATTGTCGTCCGTTTTAACACTTTGAGCTTGATCTGCTAAGTCTCTGTCAGTTTTTGAACTTTGTAAAGAGACTGTTTTTTCATCTCCAGTTGGACTAGTTGTGATTTCTTTAGCTGATTGATCTGGATTAACGACTGGTGCATTTTGACGATTAATGTCATCGGGCACCCCACGAACAGCCTTTTTGTCAGCTTTATAAACGGTTTTCTCGTTTATCCCTTCAACATCGACCTGCGCGAGCTTTTTGCCAATTCCTAAAAATCCCTTTTTCTCCTTAGAGATGACACGAATATGCGCCTTTAAGCGTGGAATTTGCAGGTCTTTTAAGCCTGCCTCAATCGCTTCTTCAACTGTTTTACCTGTATATAAGGCCATAAAAAATACTCCCTATTATTTTCTTTGTTTTAATGCTTTTTTGCGAGCCCGTCTCTCCCTAAGGCGGCGTTCTTTGGCTTCTTCTGCTTGACGGTCTCTTTCTGCGATGATTTTAAATGGATTATTCAGTAAGAGTAACTGAAAAACTTGGAAGGCATTTGAAATTACCCAATAAAGCACAACTCCACTAGCCAGTTTAAATCCCATAAAAAAAATCATCAAGGGCATCATATAGGTCATGACTGTCATAACCATATTTTTTTCTTTAGCCGCAAGGTTGGTTAGCCAACTTGATAAAAAAGTAAAAAGTGCTGCCAGAATTGGTAAAATATAGAGGTGGTCATGCTGCGCGAGCTCTGTCCATAAAAAAGTACCTGTCTTAAGAAAGGGAACTCTTGTTAATGCTTGGAAGAGGGCAATCATAATAGGCATCTGTATAATAAGTGGAAATAGACTGGCATACGGGTTAACACCATTACTCTTATAGAGGGCCTGTGTCTCATCTGCCAATGCCATACGACTTTCGCTATCTTTCCCTGGATATTTAGCTTGGATTTTTTTAAGTTCAGGCTGTAAATCTTGCATTTTTTGACTTGATTTAATTTGAATATTAAATAAAGGCATAAGCAAGAGACGAATCAGGAGAGTAAAGAGAATAATTCCTAAACCAATAGACCCATTAAAAGACAACCACTGAACAGACTTGGCAAAAAAATAGACCAACTGATCCCAGCCACTTGCGGAATGAGCAGAAATATCATTTCTCCCACAGGCAACGAGTAAGGTTGCCAAAGGAAGCAACCCTGCTATTTTAATTTTCTTTTTCACTTTCAAAACCTTCCTCGAGTAATTTTGCTAGTTTTAAGACGTGTTTTAAATTTTGCCTTAAAGCTTGGTAATCCAATTCTTCAACACCTCTCCTTGCAACCACGACAAAATCATCTTCTTTAAGATAATCCTTAAATTCCATAAGGATATGTCGAATTTTTCGCTTGATTGCGTTTCGAGTCACCGCATTGCCAAGGCGTTTGCTGACCGAAATGCCCACCCTAAAGTGGTCTTGTTTTTTTTCTAAAAAATGGATAACGAATTTTCGGTTTGCTGTGCTTTTCCCTCCACCAAAGATGGCTTGAAAATCTTTCTCACGCTTGACACGATAGGATTTTTTCAAAATGTAACTCCAATTATCTAAATTAGTATCATTATACCATAAAAAATAAAAAAGCCTCAACTCTATTCATTTCAGGGATAAAAGTGCTTCCAGAGCTTTTCAGATAAGGCGATAATCTCATTTTTATTTCCCTATTAGTTACTAAAGCAGGCTTCATCGTAAGAAACCTTTTTCGCCATTTCTTCTTAATAACTAATATCTAAATAGAAATAAAGCCCTGAATTTACTTTCATAGGTTTAATCAGAATCTGCTTTAAAAGAGCAGGCTTTTGGGAAACGTTTAGAGACAACCTTCTAATAGTATTTACCTATCTTAGATTTTACCCAAGTTAAACATAGCAGACCCTCTCAGTTTTACCTTAAAACCTTGTATATTTATCCCCAAATTTCACAAAAAGAAAAAACGTTCCCTTATTGTGAAATGGCATAACAGGAGTGCTCAGTCAGTCACAAAATGATTGCATCTCTCACTGATAAAGGGACCCCTACTAAAAAGCCACGACTATAATTGATAAGCATGTAAAGGGATTTACTGTCTAATTGATCTGAAATAGGGCTGATAAGAAAAGAAAAAGCCTAGAATAATCTAGGCTTCACTGATAAAATCAGTTTCATATCCAAACAAAGACAAATTCTAATCGTAACCATCAGTAAAGCTAAATCAAAAATACTATTTGTTTTTATGGAGAGAGAAAACAATATTTTGATTGAATTGGGGAATAACTTTCTGATTTAAAACGACCTCAGTCTTTATCTATAAGATTATTATAAATAAAAATACAGGTTTTTCAGTTATTTTTCCTAAAATGTCGAAAATTTGTCCTAAAATGTTAACTTTTTTAGTTAAATGATTCCCATTTTTCGATTAAATGCTTTATTTTCAAACGCGAAACTAGGCAGGAATCCCCATTTTCAAAATAGACCAATTGATGAGATTTGTCTATTCGCACTACATTTTCCAAATTCACTAAAAATGAACGATGACAAAGAAATAGTTTGGGGGCAACTTCTTGAAGTTCTGCTAAATTACCATAAAATTCTAAACGTTCTGTCTGAGTCCAAAGGCAGACTTTATGGGGAGTTGTCGAGGTGGCAAAATATAAAATATCTTTATAGGGTAACCGAAGACGAGTTTGAGGCGTTTCAAATAAAAATACTTCTTCTGTCTCATGGTTTGACATCATCTGTCTTGTATAGAGGATACATTCTTGAATTTGTTCTTTAAATTGGGCATTGTCAACAGCTTTATCAATAAAATCAAGTGCTGAAACCTTATATTTGAATGAAATAGGTGCAAATTCAGAGTGGGTCGTAACGAACACAATAACAGCATTAGAATCTAACATCCGAATCTCCGCTGCTAATTCTAATCCCCTTTTTGTTTCGCCTTTGATATCAATATCTAAGAAAAAAAGTTGATGCTCTCCACGTTCATGAATACTATCTAGGAGCTTTTGTGGATTAGAAAAAACCTCCATATAAGATTTCGCGATCTTCTGCTCTTTTAAAATCTCTTCAATAACAGACTCTATCCGGCCCTGTTGGATATAGTCGTCTTCTAATATAAAAATATTCATTTTAATCATCCATTTCTAAACATTGCCTTAAGCGGTAATGGTCACTTTTTGAAGAAAAAACAACTTTGGGATAGCCAGCTAGTATATCAGAAAGAAAGGCTGAACTTTCTGACATTTCGTCCACCTGTTTTCTATTGTCATCAAATAATTGGCTAATGTCAACTCTCTTTATTTTTGTGCTATTCTCAATAATGAAAAACTGCTTCTTACCTTGATGGAAATAGGCAACTGAAATAAAAGGCCTTCTACCACCTTTTGCCGTCATAATAGCATGATCAAATAGTTTTGATAAAATTGGTACTAAATCTAATATTTCAATGTAATTTTCACTTATAGTATCAGGAACTTCGAGATAGACATCAATTTCTTGTTGCTTTGCTTCAAGTAATTTTGCATTAATCAACGATTTAATAACAGCTTCTTTGATATTTCCTAAAGAGTTCAAATCTGGACCTAAACTTTCCATAGCTGTACCTGATTCTCTGACAATATTATGATAAACATAAGAAATATCATCAAGATTGCCACGATCAATACTGTCTTTTAAACTAATCATGATATTTTCAGCATCATGTTTTATGATTCGAATATCACGATAAAGTTGTTCAATATGATTATTGTAATTTTCTAAATAATGAGCTCTTTCTTTTTCTGCTTGCTTAATATCAGATTGCAATTGATCTTTAGCAAAACGATCAAGTTTTATAACGACAGTCATCATGAGGGCTAGATAGATAAAAATGAAGAAAGTGCGGTACTTTAGAAAATAAGATTGGTAAGGTGTATGAAAATTGACAAAAAAATGAATAGTTAAATAGTAAGCTATCATCAGTGTATTCATACCGATCAACCAGTTTTTTAATTTACTATGAGAAATAAACCTTATCAAGTTAAAATTAAATCCGAATATAAAATTAAAAAGATTGGCTACAGGAAGAATTAATAGATAAGAGAGCTCTAGCAGCGTGAAATTAGAAGTAATCTTTTCTACGGTAAAACCGGTCACAATGGGCAAAATAATACCCGATATTACTCGAAAGACAACTTCTACCAACATAACTGAAAAAAAGCCATAGAAAATATGTTCTGACCATTTCTTACTTGGGTAAAATAAACGACTAACAATTACTAACAAGATAGGATCTACGACAATAAAACTAGCTGTTAAAAAGTTTAAACTTAAAAAAATGACAAAAATTCCAGCGATTTTATCTAAAGATAATGAGATACTAGTGCATTTTTGAAAAATAAACCAATCTGCCATAAATACAATAGAACAAAACAGAATAACTTGCAAATTGTTCCCCATTAGATTCCGCCTTCTTTTGAAATTGTTATCAGCTGTTGAAAAGTATAATCTTTACTTTGAGTGCTTAGGCTTAGATTGGAGTATTTTTGCACTATATCTAAAACATTTGCTAAACCAATCCCTCGCCCCTGGCCTTTTGTTGAAACCCCTTCTTTAAAAATACGATTAATATTAACTTGTTTTTCCAGACATGAGTTCATAACAACCACAATCTGCTTTTCCTCTGATTTAAAATAAGCAATAGTGATCGTTCTAGCCGCTGATTCGATGGCAGCTTCAATAGCATTATCACAAAAAATAGAGATAAGAAGCAAGAGATCAAAACGAGAAATATAAGTATTATCTATCTGATCCGGAACTTCCAGATTGACTGTTATGCCCAATTTCTCAGCTTTTACAATTTTTGCAGATAATAAACTCTTAATAGAAGGCATCCTTATATTGCTTAATTTTGAAATATTATAATGCTTATCATCCCAGTATTCCTTAGACTCTGTAACCGTTGACTCATAAACATTTCGAATTAAGGGAATATCTTCTGCTTCAATAGCTTTCCCTAAAATAGCTAGTTTATTAAAATAAGTGTCTTTAAAAACTGTAATTTCTTTATACAGCTTTTCCAAATGATTACCGTAATGCACTAAATTTTCGATGTAATTTTCTTTTTCCCTTCTCAATGCTTTTTCCAAATGTAACTTAGATAAGCGGTTAAAATAAGCTAGTAAAAATAAAAAAATAATCGAAAATGTTAAATAAAAGATTTGATAGGATCGAGGGACGCTATTTGGATAAAGGTAGAACAAAAATGGGTCTTCGAAACCTAAAATGAGAAAAACATCAATGTAATAAGCAAAAATAAAAATCAGCATAATTGTAACAAATCGCTTGGCATCTTCAGAATACTCATTTTCATATATCTTTTTATAATCCTTACCAATCAAATACGAAAACAGTTGGAGACTCGGAAAGAGTAAGAGGTAAGCTAATAAATTAATCCATAGGTGATCCGTCTCTCGGACATGAATCTGAAAAAGATAAGGAATCAAACAGGAGGCTAAAAAACGCGATACCAAATCTACAAAAACACTAGGAGCCAATGCGAGGTATAGGGTTCGACAGCTAAGTACACGGTGCTTATGTATAACTAAGATTATCCAAAAGAGCAGAGGGTCAATCAAAAGCGGAGCTAGTATAGGCATTTGATTAAAGAATAAAGCCACTGCGGTAATCAACATTTTTTTCCAAAAAGGGAGTTTTAAATCTGAAAAGAAACTCAGAACACTAATTTCAGAAAAATAAAACACTATAATCGATAATTGAAATCCTAATAACTGAATGGGCGTCATCAAACTTCCTTTCTTCGTGTTTTATATAACTCATATATTCTAACACATAAAGTTCTCAAGAATTATGCCTTTTTTATTACAAATCTTTCAAAAACAGGTATTAGTTTTAGTAACGGCTTCTAGCATTGACAATTAGCTTGTTTAGAAAGCTCTGTTTCAATATTTCCAGACCATGAGAAACCCGAAATTATTCCTTCAATATTGCCTTGCCAAAAATGATGAGACTAAGTTTTCCATACCCTACAATAGTATTCCAGCTAATCCTCTAGCCTTGAAGACAAGAAAAGAGAAGACCTGCTTGGTCCTCTCTAAGCCTTCACATAGTAGATGTTACAAAGAGTCAAAAACTCTTATTTAAATTTAAAGCATATTGTTGATATGTTCAATTGATTTTTCACGCCCTAGAAGGTAAATGGTATTTGGCAATTCTGGACCATGCATTTCTCCTGAAACAGCAATACGAATTGGCATGAAAAGGTTTTTCCCTTTAATACCGGTTTCTTTTTGAACAGCTTTAATCTGTGGAAAAATATTTTCCGGTTGGAATTCTTCGTCTGACATAGCCTCTAGTTTTTCTTTAAAGGCTTTCAAGACTGTTGGTACTGTTTCACCAGCCATCACTTCCTTTTCGGCCTCTGTTAAGTCAGGAAAATCACTAAAGAAGAGATCTGTTAAAGGCACTATTTCATCAGCCGATCTCAATTGTGGTTGATAAAGTTGCACTAATTTTTCAGCTTTATCCGTTAGACGACCAGCAGCTTCTAAGAAGGGCTTACAAAGGTCAAAGACTTTGGCAGAATCAGCTTTTTTCAGATAATCATTACTCATCCAATCCATTTTCTTTTGATCAAAGGCAGCAGGTGATTTGCTAAGGCGATTTTCATCAAAAAGATCAATTAATTGCTGACGTGAGAAAATCTCATCTTCTCCACCAGGATTCCAACCCAAAAGCGCAATAAAATTAAAGACAGCCTCAGGCATGTAGCCTTTTTTACGATAATCTTCGATAAATTGAAGAGTGTCAGTATCACGTTTAGATAATTTTTTCCCCGTTTCAGCATTAATAATCAAGGTCATATGACCAAATACTGGCGCTTCCCAACCTAATGCTTCATAAACCATTAATTGTTTTGGAGTGTTAGCAATATGGTCATCACCACGGATAACATGTGAAATTTGCATGTCATGGTCGTCAACAACAACAGCAAAGTTATAAGTTGGGTAACCATCTTTTTTCTGAATAACCCAATCGCCTCCGATATTAGCACCTTCAAACTCAATATCTCCTTTAACCATGTCGGTCCATTTGTAGATACCTGACTCATTGACTTTTAAGCGAACTGTTGGGATAATGCCTTGAGCTTCGCGGTCTGCGATATAGGCTAATTTTTCCTCTTCCGACATGCCAATAAACTCGTTAATGTATCGAGGCGTTTCGCCAGCTGCCTCTTGTCGTTCACGTTCTGCAGCTAACTCTTCTTCTGTGACATAAGATTTATAGGCTAAGCCTTTTTCCAAAAGAATATCAATATATTTCTGATAGAGTTCCAGACGTTCTGACTGACGGTAATTTGCATGGGTTTCAGGACTCTCATCCCAATCAATCCCTAACCATTTAAGGTTCTCAAGCTGGGAGCGCTCTCCATCTGCGACGTGACGTTTACGGTCAGTATCTTCAATACGAATGATAAAAGTGCCCCCGTGATGACGGGCATATAGGTAGTTAAAGAGCGCTGTGCGGGCATTACCAATGTGTAATAACCCCGTTGGACTTGGTGCATAACGCACACGAATTGGTTTAGACATTCTATTTCTCCTCTTTTTTTCTGTTAGACATCATTAGAGTCAGTTAAAAACAAGCAACACTAAAGTTGAGCTTGTTCTCTGATGTCATTTACTAATGAATAATTCAAATCACATCTATTATAGCACATTTTATAGGCCTGAGGAAAGAAAATCAGCCTTATTCAGTCTGATTAAGAGGGGATTGTAAAACAATTCTTCTTAATCTTCGTCAGTCCTTATATTTTTTTGCGGGAGTAAGAAGAATCGTTACAAGTTAAAGCAAGGAGCTTACTCCAAATAACAAGGTGAGCCTAATCATTTATTAATAGTCTCTGCATAATCTCTAATTGACATCACGATCACTCTATTAAAAAGAGAGAAAACCTTAGTCTCTCTCCTAACTCCTATTATTTAAAAACTTGCGTCATTTTACCGGTATCAACATCATAAACTGCGCCATTGATATCAACATCATCTGGAATCAGTGGAGATGCTTGCAAAATAGCCATATCTTCTCGGACGGATTCTACAACATCTTGAAAAGGTAAGAAATCATGATCTGATACATCTACGCCAAGCTTTTCCTGGATATGGTCCGCAAAGCTTTGGTTAGTAAAAGTCTGAGCACCACAGTCCGTATGGTGTAACACCACAATTTCACGCGTCCCCATTTGTTGTTGTGAAATAACCAGCGATCGTATCATATCATCTGTCACACGACCACCAGCGTTTCTCAAAATATGGGCATCACCAAGTGCTAATCCCAAAGCTTGGGCAACGTGTAAGCGAGAATCCATACAGGTCACGATGGCAACACGCGTCTTAGGCTTAAGCGGTAGATGAGCTGTCCCATGAAGATCAACATAGGCACTATTAGCTAACATAAAACTTTTAAAATATGACATACTTGCTCCTCAGTAGATGTAAGGGTAAATTACCAGTTTGTGACATCATATCATTTTGGGGTTAAAAACTCTAAGCATTTAACCTGAATCAATTCTCTTTGACGAGTCATTGCTGACATCGTTACTTGGTATTTTTAGTAAAGACAGCTTTAAGAACCTCACCTACAGTTGATAGACCAACAACTTCTATATTTTGAGAGATATCTAACCCTTGTAAGGCGTTTTTAGGGGCATAAATCTTGGTGAAGCCAAGCTTAGCTGCCTCATTAATCCTTTGTTCAATGCGGGTCACCCGTCTAATCTCACCCGTCAAACCAATTTCTCCTAGAAAGGCTTCTTGAGGGTTGGTTGGCAACTCCTTATAACTTGAAGCAATGGCAACTGCAACAGCCAAGTCAATAGCGGGCTCATCTAATTTGACACCTCCAGCGGCCTTCAGATAGGCATCCTGATTCTGTAACAGCAAACCACAGCGTTTTTCCAAAACGGCCATAATTAAACTAACTCGATTGAAATCTAGCCCTGTCGTTGTTCTTCGGGCATTACCAAAAACAGTTGGCGTGACTAAAGATTGGACCTCGGCTAAAATTGGCCGACTCCCTTCCATGGTAACAACGATAGCTGAGCCTGTGGCCCCATCTAAGCGTTCCTCTAGGAAAACTTGACTGGGATTAGTAACTTCAACCAGACCACCTGATTGCATTTCAAAAATACCAATTTCATTAGTTGATCCAAAACGATTTTTAACAGCTCGCAAAATCCTAAAGGTATGATGACGTTCCCCTTCAAAATAAAGAACTGTGTCCACCATATGCTCCAGCATTCTTGGACCCGCTATGGTTCCTTCTTTAGTAACATGTCCAACTATAAAGGTCGCAATATTATTAGTCTTAGCTAATTGCATGAGTTCCGCTGTTACTTCTCTTACCTGACTAACTGATCCTTGGACACCTGAACTATCCGGACTCATAATGGTTTGAATAGAATCAATAATCAGAAAATTAGGTTGAATTTTCTCAATCTCAATTCTAATTTCTTGCATATTGGTCTCGGCGTAGAGATAAAATTCATTATCAATCTCACCTAGACGTTCACTACGCAACTTAATTTGTTCTGCTGATTCTTCCCCAGAAACGTATAAAACAGTTCCTTTATTGGCCAACTGGGTCGAAACTTGCAAGAGTAAGGTTGATTTACCAATCCCAGGATCTCCTCCTATCAGGATAAGACTGCCAGGAACGACACCTCCGCCAAGAACTCGATTAAATTCATCCATGTTGGTCTGAGTACGGGAATAATTGAGGTTATCAACGTCTTTTAGTTTCACCGGGCGACTTTTTTCACCCGTTAGGCTAACACGCGCATTTTTAAGTTCTTGGACTTCAACTTCCTCCACAAATGAAGACCAGGCTGAGCAGTTGGGACAACGCCCTAAATATTTAGGAGAGTGATACCCACATTCCTGACAAACAAATGTTGCTTTTTTCTTAGCCATATCTCTTTTCCTTATTAAAAGGCCCTTTAGTGTCCTGTTGACCCAAAGCCACCTGTACGAACACCATCTGCCTGATCATCGTCTGCTAGAAGGTAAGGTGCAAAAACCGCCTGAACAATCCGTTCGCCAACTTCTAGGGAAACTAGCTGATCGGTAATGTTTTTCATTTGTGCAAAAATGTGTCCCTCATTATTGTCATTATTATAGTAGTCCCCATCAATAACGCCAACAGAATTGATCAACACTAAGCCTTTTTTGCGAGGATTTGAAGAGCGATCATATAGATAAAGAACTTCGCCTGCCTGCATATAAGCCTTCACGCCGGTTGGAACTAAGCTTATCTCACCTGGACCAATTGTTGTAGCCTTGGCCACCTTTAAATCATAACCTGCTGCATGTTTTGTTTCTCTTTTAGGTAATAGCTGAGCAGCATCAGCATATTCCGTAATTAACTCAAAGCCACGAATTTTCATAATGTTTTATCCTTTTCTTTCTATAAATGCTATTATATCAACGTTCGCAAGACCTTTATAATATCTATTTCGATTTTTTGTGTACCTTTTTTCGTACTAAATGCTATTAATTGCTTTTTCGTAATATGAAACTGCTTCTTTTTCTTTATCTTTTGATAAGTGAGAATAGATATCTAAAGTCATGGCTATATTGGAATGGCCTAGTCTATATTGTAATTCTTTATATGAGATACCCGCGTTTAGTAACAAGCTTGCATGAGTATGACGGAAAGCGTGGAAGGTAAAATGAGGTATCCCTAAACGTTCGCAACTACCATTTAAGTTGTTTTGAAGTGTTAACCCTGAGATATATTCCCTTGTAGGAGTTGCAAAAACTACTTTTGGAGCTTTCTCGTCTACCTCGTGGAACAATTGTCTTTGTCGCACTTGATAAAGCCTTAGCATGTTAACGGTAGCTTGGTCAATGCTGATCACGCGCGTGCCTGCTTTAGTCTTTGTGGTGCTTACAAGTCGCAATTCTTGGCTAAAACTCTTGTTTATATCAATTGTAGCATTCTCTAGGTCAATATCAGACCATTCTAAAGCCACCGCCTCACCAATACGTAATCCAGTAGCGAGTAATAGCTTATAAAAAAACAAATTCAACATGGTAACGATAACGCCTGAAAGATTGCTTTTCCATGAATTCAAGTAATTTTTTCAAATCTTTATTATCTATGAACTTAACACTGTCACGCCCTTGCTTTTGCCTCTTAGGTAGTATGACATCACGAGCAGGATTGAACGGAATTATATTTAATGATACACCATATTTCAGTATACGGGTATTGATTGAGTTTACAGTTCTAAAATTGACTAATTCACTAGAGAGTTTATTAACAAAAGACTGAATATCTGTATTAGATATTTTATCAAGCTTCATTTTTCCAAAGTAAGGTAACAAGTGGCAATTAATCAGACGGGAAGTCACCCTATAAGTTTGCGGTTTAACTGTAAGCTTGTAGCTTTCTAACCATAAGTCAACTAATTGATCATAAGCCTTAACTTGTACTTTCCTTGAAAGCGTCTCACCATTTAACCGAAACTCATCTTAGCTAACTTGATATTGTTCTTTAATGCTTTCTTAGTTCGTCCTGACACACTAGTTCGTGCTTTATTACCCGTAACTTTATCAACACCTAGATAAACTTGAGTACGGTACATGATTGTGCCGTTTTTCTTTTTGTATTCTGTTATTTTCATATTTACACCTTTTTCTAACTACCGCAGGCAAGCTAAAAAATTAGATAAGGTATCCGTAGTTGGCCTTAATAAGATTAAAGGATACTAGACTTATTCGAATTCCTCGAAAAGTGAAAGTTGATTAATAGCTTCTGGCCTTTTTTTGTTTTTCACTTCAACTAATTGATTATCCTCAAAATCTAATTCAAGTTCTAACTGTTCGCTTTCAGAGTATTTCCTTTTGAAAAGTTTATCAAACTCATCTTTATTATCTGATATTGACATTAATGTCGTAACTTCAGTAATTTGTCTTTTCAAATGCTCTTTTCCAATGTCCGGTGTAAGAGCTTGATGCCATCTATATTTATAATTCCCATCAGAACCTTTTTGGGCTTTTTCTTTGATTGCTTCGACGACACTTTTTGGCATTTGGGAATATATGTATTTATTTGTTAATTTGCCAATAAATTGCGGTTTTCTGGCTATATTTTTTACTGTAAAAGGTACTCCCCAAAGTCTAAATAGTTCTTTGTAAAAATCATCAGTAAAAGTGAGTTGCCATTTTAGTATTGCTTCTGATACATAAGCATTAAGTATTTTCTGAAGCTCAAATCGTTCTCTTTCATATTGATAGCCAGTCGCTTCATCAATAAGTGCCGAAATTCCTACCCTCGCAAAACCCCTCATTAATATCTCAGCTTGTTGTGCAATTATTTGTTGTCTAGGGGCTAGCTTAATATTATTTCTAGCATCTAAAAAAGCTTCACAAATATCTGCAAGAATTTCTGCATTATAACCATTAATTTTTGCTGAACCTTTATAACATACTATTGGGTCAAACGTGGACCTATCCTTATCCTTATAAATAAAGGGTTCTAAAGATTTTTGTTCAAGATAACGGCCCAGTCTATTTCCCGAAACTTGAGAGATGCTATCTTCATCAACCATTTTTAATGCACTTTGAACTCCTCGACCAGATAATACTCTAGTTCCGTCTTCTAAAACATAACAGGGTATTGAATACCCTCCTAAATTTAGAATACCTTCATAAGCTACTTTATTATTTTTTTCCATGAGGCTACCTTTCTTCAATACAAAAGAATGTAATGTTTTTTCCTATACTTTACTATTCTATTTATTAGAAAATACTTGTTTGAGTTTTTAATTGATTAACTTTGTAATGCTTTAATAACCTGTAATTCATACGTACTTTGAGGTCCACTCGTTTGAGTTGATTTATCTTTTAAATTTATAACTTGTACCAGTTCTTGTTATACCATTCACGTACGGCATCTCTTGGAAAGGCTAATCTTCTTCCGTATCCTCTATCAATTTTAGGAAAATCTTTCCGATAAATAAATTCAGGTAAACGACTCGTAGAGCAACCGAGCAATGTAGCCAACTGTTTTTGATTAAGTTCTAGTGGAAGTGTTTGATCAATATCTATAACTTTTGTCTTCTCAATGATTGCAGACTGAACCATATTTCCAATTTTGTCAGCCATTTGTTGCATTAACTCATCCATATTTTATATCTCCTTAATAAAGAAATAGATAATTTAAACTTGTGATTAAGTTATTTTCAGGAAATGAATAGGTAAACGATATAGCAGAAAGTGAAGCTTAGTAGATATTTAAGCATTGATAAATCGTTATGTAAGGAATAATTCAATGAAGCAAGTAGCAAGACAATAACTACCATTACTTCCAAAGATAATTTTTTGTTCAATTTCATACTGTACCTCGTTACAAAATCGGAATTTTCGGAATCCTTAAAGAGTGATTAGGTGGCGCGTGTGGTTAGTCTATATTTATAAAACAAAAAACACATAACCGACTAAGGTAAAAAGTGAATTTTAAATTATAAGCATAGGAAAACTCATTGGATATCTCTTTTTATTCTATGTAATTGGCGTTACTGAATGTTGGAATGTTGGCGGGTGGTTAGTCTTCGGGTGGGGTATATTTTGCAAGGTTATATGAAGATAACACTTTGATTATTCCTATTAGACTATCCTGCTCAGCTTCTTTCAATGTAGACCAATAAAGAATTAATTTAACAACACTGTCGGGCAATCCCCACAAATTTTCATTTACATTACCCATTGCTACCCTTACAGCCGTTTCTTTATCCCAATCACCACCCCTTTCATCAACTTGTGAGTATTCTTTTATAAATTCTTTCTTTAAAAAATTACGTACAACGTGGAGATTTTTTTCTCCTATCGTATCAATAGAATTAAGAATATCAACATTAATAGAAAAAGTATCTTCATTTTCTTCGAAATATTCATCAGTATTTTTATAATCTGTATAGCCTAAAAGATAACCGACAGACACACTAAAATAATCAGCTAACATTTGAGCTTTCTCAGGTTTTATTTGTGTTCCATTTTCCCAATTTTGAATGGTTCTATAATGTACTCCTATTTTTTTGGCTAATTCTTGTTGGGTTAAGGAACTCTCTTCCCTTAACTTTTTTAGTCTATTCATATATTAAGCACCTTTCGTATAAGATTATAGCATGGTTAAACCATTTTACACAATTAATATGTGTGAAATTTCAAAAATTAAAACCTTGACACACAATTTAATTGTGCTAAAATGAAATAAATACATAATAAAATTGTGTAAAAAATAGAATAATTGGAGGAAAACAATGCTTATTACTATTAAACACGCTGAAAAAGTCAGAGTTAAACGAGGACGTCTCGACTTAACAAAGTCAGAGACCGCTAAACGTATCAACGTAACACCACGAACATTACAAAAGATTGGGCAGGGCGATTATGACGCACCTAAAAAAATCTTTGCCAGCGTTATGAACTTTTTAATTGAAGACTAGAGAGGAGACCTATGGAACTAGTTTATTTAGACGGGAAGAAAGAGCCCTATACTCTTTCAAATATTGTAGCAGAGTATGCTGATATAAAGCACCATACAGTAACGAGGTTATTACGCGATTATAAGAAAGATTTTGAACGTTTTGGAGTTCTTGGATTTCAAATCCATAAACCTAACAAATAAACTTTAGGCGGACGACCAACCAAAGGTTATCAATTGAACGAGCAACAGGCTACGTTATTAATTACTTACTTACGCAATACCGAGCCAGTGAAACAATTTAAATCTGACTTAGTTAAAGCATTCTTTGAAATGAGGGAAGAACTTACTCAAATCAAAATGCAACGAGCTTTAGAAGCTCCAAAGCGTAAAACACTCAATTAAGCTATAAAAGAGTGGCCTAGCGCACCCAAGTTTGCATATTCAAATATCTATAATCTAATCTTAAAAGCCGTCACAGGCTTCAATAGCAAGCAATTAGTGAGCATACGAAATGGCAAATCAGGACTTGAATGCTTACACTTGGAAGAACTCAAACAATATGTAAGTCTTGAGGACATGGCAATTGCAATGATTAAGCTTGATTTTGAGTATCAAGATATTAAGACAATGATTTTAAGAAGGACGCTGGTAGGCGCGTGATTGCAACAAAAAAAGCCTTTAAGTTTGGCGACTGACAAGGCTTTAAAATATGAAAATAATAAAATACAAATCCACCGCAGGCAAGCTAAGGGATTAGATATATTTTTTATTAGTTACATTATACCATAATTGACTAATTTTGACCATACGAGAGGTGACTAACCTTAAATAGTATACGTATAGAAAACAACCCGACCAAAATAAATAAAATAGGAGAAACAAAATGAAACATGAAAAAAATGAAGTGTTTGAAATCAGAGACTACTTAATAGTGAACAACTACCCGCAGGGGTTAATTAACATTCTTGATGATTATTTCACAAATAAAGCAATAACTCTTGAAGAAGTGCAAGAAATGATGACGCAGGATAATTTTGCTAAATTAGTGGATAACTACCAGATAAGAGGTGCTAAACGTGAACTAACTTTTAGGGAGGCAATGCAATGCAAGAACTCAATCTAACACCTATGGAATATCTAATCACACTATTGGCACTACTTCTTCTCATGGTCATTCTGAGCCGTTTTAAGAGCCACACAGTCGTTTACATAGAAGATGATAACCATACACAAATAAGACCAGTGGGCACGCGCTACGGGGCTTACATTCAATCACAGGGAAACTACTATAATTAAGGGGGAAATATCTATTGAAAAAAATGCCACAAAACACTAAACGAGTTTTACAACTTATCCCAACAGGTAAAGACAGAACTATCACAGGTAGTGAAATTGCTAACCCGACAAAACAAAGTCTCAGGACAGTCCAAGCTATCATTAGACGCTTGATCATTGACTATAATATCTGTATTTGTGGCAGTCGAGACTATCAAGGCGGTTATTATATTCCAGCCAACGATACCGAGCGACTAGAGGGCGTAAGAGCATTATACAGTCAGCAACAAGAAGAAGAAAAACGAATAACAGTTTTAATGAACTCAAACCTAAACGAGCATGAGCAATACTTGAAAGGGGGTGCATAGTATGACTTGGCTATCTAAAGAAGCAGAAAATGAAATCAAGCAGGAAGTGACAATCACTGTATCAACGTTCTTTGACAATTACACTAGACCAGAGCCACGACTTTTAGGTTTGATCACGCAGGCAGACCTTAAGAAAGAACTTGGAATAGAATACAAGACGCTTAAACGATGGGAAGAGAACGGCTTCAAGCGTTACATTCCACCGCTTGAAGATACAAGAAAGGTATTTTATCGAGTGTCTGACATCTTAGCATTTTTTGGGGGTAAAATAGTGACCGAAAAAATAAAACTAAAAAAACTAAAATCTACTTTTGGCTAAAAGTTGATAAAAAATTCTTTGACAACATCTTTATTAAACGCCTAAAGTCAATCCAAGGCGGTTATACCATGACAGTTATCTACATCAGATTAATGTTAGAAAGCTTAGCTGATGATTGTGTTCTCTACTATAAAGAAAGAAATATATATTGACAATTTTGACATTTCTCAAAAACTAGAAAAATCTGAAAATTATTCTGATTACTTAAGTGATGACTTTCTGATTAATTCTGATGATGAAACTTTTATCAAAGAACTTACTCAATATTATTTTGAGAGACAACCAAACCCCTATGAAATAAATACCATAAAAAAAGATTGGCCTCTACCGATAGGGAACTTATCCATATCGCTTACCAACAAGCAGAGTTAAACAATACTAATGACTTAGGATATATTGTTGCTATCTTAAACAATTGGGAAAAATTAGGTATTAAAAAATTAGAGGATTGGGAAGTTCACGAAAAGGAAAGAGAGGACTTAACCGAAGATGATAATGATCTCCCTTTTTGAAATTAGCTATCATTGTGAGGGGTTCCCATAATGATACAAACAAATATAGAATTATTCACTACACGCGCCTCTGGCAGATATAAAGGAATGCTAGAGGGCATAGCACAATGGTTTGAAAACCTAGAAGGATATTACAATATGGAAACATATAACTTTGATGATAAATACACAACTAAACGAGTAGCACAGTTACAAGACATGGATAAACAAGACCTCATTAATTTAATGGCTAAGTATGAGTTGGAACTATTAGATTATGCTGATAGACTTCTAAGTGAAGAACCAATAAGTATGGACGCAGGCACAGGTTGCGGTACTGTACAACTATTAGGGCAATCAGTAACCGAGCTAGTAAGCCAGTTAGATAAAGATAAGGAATATAAGGGTATCTATTCAATATAAGGCAATGGAACGGGTTAACCGTTCTTTGTCATTTATCCCAATAGTTTTGGGTTGTTTGAAATATATGAAACTAATAACGATAAAAAATATTATTAAGCCAATGAAGCTAGCAAGTTATAGTAAAGCCGTAGGCGACCTTTGGGACAATCAAATAAAGATAGACCTAGATAGACTAACAATTACTTACATGAGCCAAGAGATAGCTTTAGAAGCTTTAAAAGGAACACTTGGGGGAGTTCATTACTTCTTTATCTGTACTGATTGTGGTAAGCGTCGCATAAAGCTTTATCAAACTAAGTTAGGTTTACGTTGTGGCGCGTGTGTTGGTATAAATAAGTCAACACTTAACCGTAGCAAGACCGATTGTGTTTACTATTGGGAACTTGCATTTAAAGAGTGTTTAAAGGTTGACCCGAAAGCTACACACAAACGAGGTTATTATAGCTACGAGGACTTTCCTAGCCGTCCTAAATACATGAAGCGAGAAAAGTATTTCAAGCATTATAAGAAGTTCTGTTATTATATGAATAAGGGGGATAAGCTTTGGCTATAACCAAGATACTACAAAGCTACTTAGCTTTTAAACGTGTATCTAAGCAATCTGACAAACCTTTTTCCATTCATGCAAGAAAGCTTGCTAAGGTCATTAATGAAGCAATCAATAGCCTAGATGGTAGTAAAAGGTCTATCTTAACCAATCAGTATCTAACACCGAAAAAGCACAGGAAGACCCGTGTACAGTATTGCAAGAAAAAGAACATCACGATTGAAGAATATATCACATTGAGGCAGGAAGCTTTAAATGACTTTGAAAGACATTACTACAATCAACTACATGAACTTTGATTATGCTATACTACTATCTAGCAATACTTTAACTATTAGGGAGTGACTTAGGTTACTTCCTTTTATTGTTTACAAGCAACTATACAGAAACATATATAACACTAAAACATCATTATCTTATCGATTGACAAGATTAAAATATTGTATTACAATGTATTACATAAAGGGTAGGAGGTATAAAGTTATGACTACCATATCATTAAGATTAAATGAACAAGAAGAAAAACTTTTTAAAAGCTATTCTTTTCATACAGGAAAAACATTATCAGAGCTATTTAAAACATCTTTAAAAGAACAGATTGAAGATCAATTAGACTATGAAGAAGGTATAAAAGCTCTTGAAAGCTTTAAAAAGAACCCAGTTACTCATAGCATTGATGATATTATCATGGAGCTAGAGAATGACCTATAAGCTAGTTATTAGTGATGATGTCAAAAAGCAATTAAAGAAAATGGATAAGTATGTCGCTTTAATGCTTGTTAAGGATATGAAGAAGCAATTAGACAACCTTAACAATCCGAGACAGTTGGGTAAAGCTTTAACTGGTCAATACAAAGGATTATGGCGATATCGTATAGGTAACTATCGTGTTATTTGTGATATCATTGATGATGAATTAGTTACAATCGCTATCAGTATTGGGCATAGAAAAGACATCTATAAAAAATAGAGGGATTACATTTAGTAGTTCCCTTTTGTTTTTTCCGTATCATTGCTTATACAAAGCGATATGAGACACGTTTTTATATGGTGGATAAATTTATATCAGATTACCAATCAAGTGGCTTACAACGCAAGTTAGAGCGTCTCACAATATAATAAAAGCAATCCTATTCCTTGACTGGTTGAAACTTTGTCTTTTGGAAATAATCGGAACTAATTTGTATTGTTGAAACCATACAATAGTGTTATAAATTATTGTTTATTTTGTATTAATCACACGCAATACATTAGTATAGTATCAGACTACCCCACTTCTTTTTATCGGGGCTATGATTAAGTTTAAACTAAAGAACGCACCCTCTTTTGTGCAAAAAATTCCCTTTTTAAAATTTTTAAAAAGATTAAAAGCTATTATTGTAGGCATTTATTGATGGATTAAATACATTATACTACCCCAACGGGCAACAAAAAAGCCACTGATTAAACAGTGACTAACTCTGATAAGGCGTAAAACCGCCTCACGAAAAGACCGACTTCAATATATATTCACCTAACATTATTATATCATATATGGCTAATAAATGCTAAGTTTCAACCCTCTTTAAATTAACATAATGCTAGTCATATCAACTGATACGGACAATCATTCACTTAAAAACTTTCCCTTGGCTCAGAATGGCAATGTCAGTATTAAAGTAGGCTAATCTTTTCATTATTTTTCATTTTGCTGACTTTTGAAATACTAGAAAACAGTAGAGTATCAAGGTATAAAGATAACCTTAAACCTGACTACATGAAAAAGGGGGCTATCCCTACCTACCCCACCCCCATTTTGTGAGCTTCCCGCCGTATTGTACATTTTTATTCACGTTAGGATATAGAGCAAAGTTGAGCAGGACAGGAACCAACATTATTAACTAAAAGAGTTGATACTATTGATAATTTATCTTGTTGAGTCTTTTTTGAAGTTGATATTATGAATAAACTAACTATTGTAGCCATTTTGGCTATTATCGTTACGTTATATGCTTGAAATAGAAAAAAATAAGCACCTCATAAGGTGCATCAGATTGAAGACAAACTAGTGACATTGCTAGTTTGTTTTTTATTGTTTCGCCTAAATTTCACTAAAATCAGATAAATAATGCATTTAGGCCCAAAATAAAAAGGCCTTCCAGCCATCATTTTAACCCATTTTTTGAGATTTAGGCACGCTAAAGTCAGTCCAACTTTAGCTTTCATTTTGGACTTTCCAATTTCTCTAGTATAACGAAGGTTGTGGTATTCTTTAGCCGTTCCAAAAAGTCGCTCAATACTCTGTTTGCGCTGTTTATAGAGTTCTTTCATACCACTTTGATGCCGAACATCCTCACAAATATCCAGGTAGTCTTTCCAGATATGTCGGGTCACTACCTTTTGGTGATTCTTACTGTCAGTACAAATTCCTAGACGGGGACAAGAAGCACAAATTTCGGGGGCACTTTTATATTCTCTATAGCCAGATCGATTTGTTGTTGTATAAGACAATACTTGGTGTTCAGGACAAAGATAACACTCATAATAGGAATCATAAATAAAATCATTTGGTCTTAAATTGCCTTTCTTACCACGAGGCCTAGTATAGGGGAAAACAGGTCTCACTTCATTATCCAAGAGTAACTTGGCAATACTAGGAGTCTTGTAGCCAGAATCAGCGATAATAAAGTCTGGCCGGAACTCTTTTATCTTCTTCCAAAGTGCAGGAAATGCTTGACTATCATGAGTATTTCCTGCATCTACAGTATAGGCTAAGACCCAACCATTCTTATCGCATGCCACTTGACTTGTGTAAGCAAAGACATCTTCATGTTCTCCCTTATGATACCAACCACTTTCAGGGTCGGTCGTAGAAACTTTCTTATTTATGGGCTCTTTTTCTTTGACGAGCCCTAGCGACTTTTTTTCATGTTTCTCCCTGTCCCTAGCAATTTCCAGCTCCAACTGGTCATTCATAAACTTAGCTTATCTATCAACTTTCTGATTGCTATATTTGTGACTGTTGGCAGCTGCCTTGATATGAGTGCCATCCACAAAAATTTCAGTGGGATCAATCAGCCCAGCAATTAAGGCATAGCCCTAATATATGAGAAAAGATGGCTTCAATCACTTGTTTATCTTGAAAACGACGACTGTAGTTCTTGCCGTAAGTAGTAAAATGAGCTACCTTATCTTCCAATGTCAATCCAAAAAACCAGCGGTAAGTCACATTCACTTCTATCTCTTTAATGGTTTGTCTCATAGAACGAATACCAAAGAGACATGGATAATAGGGACTTTAACTAACATCACTGGATCTAAACTAGGACGCCCATTATCAAGACAATAACTATCTGTCACTAAGTCATAAATAAAAGAGAAATCAATAGCTTGATCAATTTGACGAAGCAGATGATCTTCTGGAACTAACTCATCTAGGGTATAAAAACCGACTTGATTGCGATTGTAATTAGGATTTTCTTTGTGAAACATAGAGAGCACCTCACAATTATTTTTACTATTATTATACTCCTAAGAAGAGAAAATCTCTCACTTTTAATGACGATTGTGATGTTTTTCCCAGTGGCATGAGTGGCTTATTTCGAATTAGAAAAGCCACGACGGAATTTTTTAGACCGGGGCTAAAAAATGAGTAATGGAATTCCGAAGGAAGTCGCTTACGTCCGAGCCACTTGTGAAAAACATCAAAAAGAGTGAAGACAGGGACTTTGTCTTCACTCTGAAGCACCTCATAAGGTGCCTTTTTTCTTGCCTGCGGACTCATAATTTTATGTACCTTTTTTCGTACTTTTGTGTACCCTGAAATGAAATGTAATAACTAATAAAATTTTTATTTAGCCTATTATATCAATAATAGCCAACTGTATGGAAAATTATAAAATAGCCGAAAAATAAGCCACGAATTTTCATGATGTTTTATCCTTTTCTCAACAAAAATGATTCTCTCTATTATAAGTTATTCGTAAAAGAATAGCAAAAATGACCACAAAAAAACATTTAATTATAGTAGCTAATTAAATGTCACAAGTCTCATTTTTCTGGAACAAATCGAAATAATACCACTGACATAATAGTCGTCATGGCAAAGAAAATGATTTTCATCCAAATGAAGGGCATAAAAATAATCGAGATTCCCATTAATATCCAGACTTGAATCAGAATTTGTTTTTTACGAGCACGCGGGATAATCCGCGTTTCCAGATAGTCACCTACGTAGTATTTGTACACTTTGGTACTACGGAGCCAGTTGTTAAAGCGATCAGAACTACGTGAAAAGCAAAAACCTGCTAGTAAAAGTAGGGGAGTTGTTGGTAATAGGGGTAATGGTATACCTAAGATGGCTAAAGCAAAACTAAGGCAACCAGCAATAATGTATAATGTTTTTTTCATGATCATCCTTTGCATTTTTTACCATTATATCAAAAAAAAGCTGTCCTTGCTCTGCTTGTGTATTCCAAACTTAGACAATTTATAAATGAATAATTCAGAAAATAATTGATATTATTATAATAAAGCGTTATCATGTAAATGAGAGAAAACTCTTGAAATTTCAGAAATAGAGGAAACGCTATGAAACTCATTGGTCTTGTTGGTACAAATTCAAGTCGCTCAACTAACCGTCAGCTTCTCCAATACATGTCAAATCATTTTGCGGATAAGGCAGAAATTGAATTAATGGAAGTCAAAGATCTCCCCCTTTTCAATAAACCTGCTAATAAGGAGTTGCCTGAGATGGTCACTGAAATGGCTGGCAAAATTGAGGAAGCCGATGGGGTTATTATTGGAACACCTGAATACGACCATTCGATTCCAGCCTCATTAATGAACGCCTTAGCATGGTTATCTTATGGTATCTATCCATTACTTGGGAAACCAGTTATGATTACTGGGGCTTCTTATGGAACCTTAGGGTCATCGCGGGCTCAACTGCAATTACGCCAGATTTTAAATGCTCCCGAATTAAAAGCCACCGTGCTTCCAGATGAATTTTTACTTTCTCATTCCTTACAAGCATTTGATGCTAATGGTAATTTATTTGATTTAGAAACCATTCAAAAACTAGACGCTATCTTCGATGATTTCCGTATCTTTGTTAAGATCGCCGGAAAATTATCACACGCTCAGGAACTTTTGCGTAAAGAAGCTGAAAACTTTGACTGGGAAAACTTGTAAGAAGAAAGGATACTATCTATGAAATTTGTTGCTATTGTTGGCTCAAATGCAGATCAATCTTATAACCGTATGTTGTTAGAGTTCATGAGACGCCAATTTAAATTAAAATGTGACATTGAAGTTTTGGAAATTAAGGATATTCCAATGTTCAATCAAGACCAAGATCAATCTGATTCCTTTGCCATTAAATACCTCTATCATAAAATCACACGTGCTGATGGGGTTATTATTGCAACACCTGAACATAATCATACCATCACACCTGCTCTTAAAAGCACACTAGAGTGGTTATCTTTCAATTTACACCCACTCGAAAACAAGCCAATTATGATTGTTGGAGCTTCCTATTATGACCAAGGAACCTCACGTGCCCAAGTCCACCTTCGTAAAATTTTGGAAGCTCCTGGCGTCAATGCATTCACTCTTCCAGGAAATGAATTCTTACTAGGGAAAGCAAAAGAAGCATTTGATAACGACGGAAATATTATTAACGAGGGAACTGTGACATTCTTAGAAACCTGTTTAGACAATTTCATCAAATATGTTGGTGTTGTATCTGCTTTAAGGAAGCCAAAACCGATTGAAAAAGAAGATTTGGACTGTAATAATCCTATTGCAACGACCATTACTGGAGTTGATCCCGATGATCCAGAATGGGTTGAAAAAGCCGCAAAATTGGTAAATGCTGTAGAAGGGGACACCTATGTTAAACTTGATCATGGTATTTTGACTGTTGATCAAATCAATATGTTCTTAAAAGCTATGCCATTTGAATTAACCTACTCAGACGACAATAATCAGTTCCTCTACTACAACAATGCTCATCAAGATCCCGAAACCATGTACGCTAAGCGCCTCCCTTCACAAGTTGGAAATCGCTTATCAACCGTCCACGGTTCTTTGCCACCTGCTCGAATGAAAAATGTAGAATGGGTTGTTGGTTCCCTTCGTAATGGTAACGAAGAATTTGTTCGGACAATTGTTCCTGGTTCTCCAGCAGAGGTCATCAATACCCATAATTATCAAGCCATGTATTATCCAGATGGTTCTTTCTCAGGTATCAATGAAATTGTCTTCAACTTTAAACCTTGGCTAGATTGGTATTTAAAGGAAACTGGTCAGCATTTAGTAGGTGGAAAAGCTAGCGCAGTTCCCGGAGGTCACTCAGCTGTTGATGCGACATCTGGTGCTTCTGAGTCTGGTGGTGCAGCTGCTACCCCAGTAGTTGCTGAAGCTGATGCCACATCTGGCGCCTCTGAACACTAAGGATTTATTAAAAAACAACTTTTATGGCAAAAGTTGTTTTTTTATTTGTTCTTAAGTTCTTTTCCTTGGTAGATAAATGGAATTGTTACCGAAGATTCTGATTCTTCTAGGCTTTGTTGACTGTCTAAATAAGCCTTTGCATTCATCTTGACTTGTTTTAAATCAACACCTTGTGACCTAGCTGCGTAGACACAGCCGCAGTAACATTGACGATAAATATCATACTCTTGACACATTTGAACCGAGCGACGGTAACCATTATTTTTCTTAAAGTCACTTGGAAGATACTTGGTCCGGTAACATTTTTGAATATCAATCCCAATTTGATTAATCAAACTAGCATTTTTATGAGGACTTATCGTCAGGGCACTAGCAAAATAGTCAAAGTCCAGTTCTACAGCTTTGCAGGCTGTTAAATCCAGACGATAATCAAAACAGACGCGACACCGTGCACCACCCTCAGGCTCGTCTTCAAGTCCTCTTACTTTTTTGATATAGTTATTGGGTTGATAGAGCTCTTCTATATAGGCAACATCATGGCCAGTCTTTTCATTAAATGCCTTGATAAATTCTTGTGTGACTAATGCTCTTCGTTGATATTCTGTTTTAGGATGAATATTAGAATTGGCAAAGTAGACCGTTATATCAGCAAAATCAGCCAAATATTCCAAACTGTACGTTGAGCATGGAGCACAGCAAACATGCATGAGAATCCGTGGTCTAATCTCTTTCTTTAACCAATCCTTCCGCATTTCTTGCATGAGTTTGTCATAGTTAATCTTTTGATTTGGCTTGGCCTTACTCAATACATCTTCAACGTTAATCATTTTAATTTTCCTTTACTGTACAGTCTTTCTTATTGATAGGATACTATAAGTCACTGTGTAAATCAAAAAAAGTTGAGAAGAAACTCAACTTTTTTATCTTATTCAAAGACAAACTGGTTGTGGTAAAGTTCTGAATAGAAACCTTTTTGCTGTAAGAGTTCGTGATGATTTCCTTGTTCAATAACCTTACCATCTTTAAGAACAATAATTTCATCTGCATTCAAAATTGTTTTCAAGCGGTGGGCGATAACAAAGCTGGTTCTACCAGCTACAATAGCTTCCATCGCTTTTTGAATCTTACTTTCGGTTACGGTATCAACGTTGGAAGTCGCTTCGTCCAGAATCAAAACTTGGGGATCAGTCAGTAATGTTCTGGCAATTGAAATCAATTGTTTTTGCCCAGTTGAGAAAATATTCTCATCGTCTGTGACCATGGTCTCATAACCTTCAGGAAGTGACTTGATAAATTCATGTATGTGGGTGGCACGCGCAGCGATTTCTACCATCTCCTGACTAATACTCGCGTCCCCGAAACGAATATTATCAGCAATTGTCCCAGAAAATAAGACGGACTCTTGCAAGACAATACCAACATTTTTACGAAGGCTATCAAGGTCATAATCACGGATGTCAACCCCATCAAAGGTAATAGAACCACTGTCAACATCATAAAAACGATTAATCAAGTTCATAATAGTGGTCTTACCTGAACCCGTCGGCCCAACAACAGCAACCATTTTGCCCTTAGGAGCTTTTATGGTCACGTCAGAAAGCACTTTTTTGCCAGGTTTGTAACCAAAATCAACATGGTTAATAGCGACCTCTTCTTTTAACTCGGTAAAAAGCGGAGCATTTTGAGGTCTGATTTCCTCAGCCTCATCAAACATTTCTTGGATACGGCTAGCGCCTGTGAAGGCTAGCTGTAGTTCGCCCCAGGATGCAGCTACCTGCATAATTGGCTGGTAATATTGCTGTGAAAATTGGACAAAGGTCACAACTAAACCAAGCCCAACAGCCATTGAAATGGATTTGTCATTAAGAACAATACTTGACCCGATAAAGATAACGATTGCCGTGTTTAGTAAGCTCATTCCGTTCATAACTGGAAAGAGCAGACCCGCAAAAAGACGACCTTTGAAGGTTGCAGCTCGAACCTTTTCGTTATGCTCTACGAAACCATCAATTGTTTCTTCTTGGACACCCTGAACAATGATTGCTTTTTGACCAGAAATTTTCTCATCCATGTAAGCATTAAGTGCCGATACTTCTTTTTGTTGAATATCTGTATACTTCCTAGCCAGACGGATAATTGCGATCAAAAAGATAAGTGCAAGAGGCGTTGTTGCCATTGTTAAAAGAGCTAAGCGAGTGTCTTGACGGAACATCATCCAGACCAAACCAATGTAAAGAGCAATATTGGTCACAACTTGGACTAACGATTGGTTAAGGGAATTCTGGATATTATCTAAATCACTGGTAAAACGAGAAAGAATAGCGCCATCTTTGTGACTATCAAAGAAAGAAACCGTTAAGCGTTCCAATTTCCCAAACAATCCTTTACGCATCCGGTTGGTTGAGTGCGCTACAATACGTGTAAAGAGTAAACTATATACCAGATTAGCTAGAGCTGTGAAAAGATAGGCCAACAAAAGTTTGGTCATCACAGTCATAAAAGCAGAAGTATCAGGCTTATAGCCGGACTGACCAGCCATTTTGGCTGCGTAATATTTTTGACCAAGCTTACCAAGCTCAGTTAAGGATTCTCCGAGAAAAACGGGGGCCTTTACTTGGAGGTAGGTAGCTAGAATAATGGCAATCGCTATAAAAATAAAAGAAATCTTATAACGTTTAAAATAAAACCAGAAAAAACGTGCTGTCTTCATTACTCTTCCTCCTTACCTTTCTGTGTTTCATAAATTTCACGATAAACAGCGTTACTTGCAATTAAATCCGCATGCTTACCCTGACCGATCAATTGACCATTGTCAAGAACCAAAATAGTATCGGCTTTTACCACAGATGAAATTTTTTGTGCAATAACAATTGTTGTTGTATCTTTTAGATCGTGATTTAGGGCATTTTGAACTAATTTTTCAGATTTAGCATCCAAAGCCGACGTTGAATCGTCTAATACTAAAATCTTCGGATTATTGATAACCCCACGCGCAATGGACATCCGTTGCTTTTGACCACCTGAGAAGTTATTGCCACGTTCTTCAACCTGACTCTCATAACCATCATCCATACGATCAATAAATTCCCTGGCCTGAGCAATCCTTGCTGCATTTTGCATAGCATTAAAATCTGCCTTAGCGTTACCTTGACGTAAATTTTCAGCAATCGTACCGGAAAAGAGAATGGCTTTTTGCAGAACAATAGAAATATTCTCTTTCAATGTTTTCTGGCTTAGGCTCTTGAGGTCCTTACCACCAACTAAGATACGACCTTTTTGGGGATCAAATAAACGTGGGATTAGTTGTGCCAATGTTGATTTACCAGCACCAGTAGCTCCAACAACACCAACCATTTGACCAGATTCAATAGAGAAAGAAATATCCTTCAAAGTAGGTTCAGCTTCATTAGGGTAAGTGAAACTAACATGTTCAAAGACGATCTCACCAGAAATTTCCTCTGCTTCTTCACTGTCAATGTAAGTCATAGCAGGTTCCGTTTCAAGAACTTCTTTAAGACGGCCAATGGAGATAAAGGCCCTGCTTGCTTGCATACCCATGAAACCAACCATAATGATTGAGAACATAATCTGCATCATATAGGTCATAAAGGAAGCGATACTGCCAATAACTGTCGGCTCTGTCTTAACCATTCCAGAAACAATTAAAATGGAAACATAGACTGCCAGATAAGAGACCAACATCAAGGCTGGCTGCATCATTGAGAAACCATAGCCAATAAAAAGATTTAACCCAAGTAGCTCATTTGATGTCTCCTTGAACTTAGCATATTGCTCACGCTCTTGAACGAATGATTTAACCACACGAACACCACGAAGGTTTTCTTTTGCAATGCGGTTAATCTTATCCATCAAGGTTTGAAATTTACCAAAACGTGGTCCCATCTGACTCATAACTAAGGCCATAATAATAGCAATCAAAATGACCATTAAGACCAAAACCCACCATAGTTTTGGTAAGGTTTGGACAGCCATGTAGAAGGCACCAATAAATAAAATTGGTAGCCGGAAGAGAACTTGAAAAAGCATCATGACCAAATTTTGGATTTGATTCACATCATTAGTCATTCGAACCACTAAGTTTCCTGCATTGAATTTTTCAACATTTGCATAAGAAAAACTTTGTATTTTACGGAAAGTTTCTTCCCGAATATCTGCCGAAACGCCTTGAGCGATTTTAGCTGATAAAATGGTATTGACTGTTCCTGCAATTAAACCAATCCCAGCAATAATCAGCAATAAAACCCCAACTTGCGCAATTTTTTCTTTATCATTTTTAATAACAGCCTCTAGGACATCTTTCAGATAATGTGGCTGTAGCAAGGTGCTAGCTACCACACCAATAATCATCACAAAAGAACCTAGTGCATACCATTTGTATTTAAGAATGGCCTTTTTAAGCATCTTCTTCTCCTTTTTTATAGTCAAGCATATTTTGTTTGAGTTGATCTATCACTTTTCGGACAACACAAAATTCTTCCATCGAGATTTCCTTAAAGAAATAGTTTTCAACATCTTTACGACATTCTTGTAAAAGTGGCAACTTCTCTACCCCTTTTTCTGCCATTACGACTTGTTTATAACGCTTATCTGTCTGAGAGGGTATGACTTTGATGAAACCATTTTTTTCCATCCGTTTAACAAGATTACTAGCAACTGATTTTGAAATTCCAAGCTCTGTTTCGATGTCTTTAACAAATAGTTCTCTTTCAACATTCCTACTCAAGAAGATTAAAACATGCCCTTGAGGTCCTGCTAAATGAGCAAGATTATACCTTTTGGCAATTTCTTCACTAATTTGTTCTATTTGATGAGTTAAGTCTCTTAGATCAGCAATAATCCGTGACATTCGCATCCTCCTTAGTTCTCATGATGACCATTTTAGTTCTCTTAAGAACTATTGTCAAGGAAAACGTCTTTTAATATTAAGAAAAATGAGATTACACTTCCACCCTATTCTCATAGGTTTTCTATCCCTTTTTCTAATAGAGTAATAATAGCTCTTATGATATAATGAAGTGATGACTCTTAAAGGAGATAGAAATGAAAAAAGAAAAAATTGCAGTATTGGGACCGGGTTCATGGGGGACCGCACTTGCACAGGTTTTAAATGACAATGGCCACCATGTGTGCCTTTGGGGGGACTCTCAAGAACAAATTGATGAAATCAATGCCACACATACTAATAGCCGTTATTTTAAAGATATTATTATTGATGAAACTATTAAGGCGACAACTGATTTAAAAGAGGCACTGGAAGATGCCAACGCTATTTTATTTGTTGTCCCAACTAAGGTTACCCGTTTAGTAGCTAAGCAAGTTGCTAAAGTCTTAGACCATAAAGTCATTATGATGCATGCTTCAAAAGGGCTCGAACCTGGTAGCCATGAGCGTCTTTCAACGGTAATTTCTGAAGAAATTCCAGCCCATTTACGGAGTGATGTGGTTGTTGTATCTGGACCAAGTCATGCCGAAGAAACTATTGTCCGTGATATTACCTTAATCACCGCTGCATCCACAGACTTGGAGGCCGCTAAATATGTCCAGTCTATTTTTAGTAACCACTATTTTCGCCTTTACACTAACAAAGATGTCATCGGTGTTGAAACTGCTGGTGCCCTTAAAAATATTATTGCTGTCGGCGCAGGGGCACTACATGGTTTAGGTTATGGTGATAATGCTAAAGCAGCTGTCATTACACGTGGGCTTGCTGAAATCACCCGTCTTGGTGTCAAACTTGGTGCTGATCCCTTAACTTATAGTGGACTATCGGGTGTTGGAGACCTTATTGTCACTGGTACTTCTGTTTATTCTCGAAATTGGCGCGCCGGTGATGCACTGGGACGCGGGGAAAAATTAGAAGATATTGAGCGCAATATGGGAATGGTTATTGAGGGTATTTCTACTACAAAGGTAGCCTATGAAATCGCGCAAGAACTAGGTGTCTATATGCCGATTACCACTGCAATTTATAAATCTATCTACGAAGGGGCAGATATTAAAGAAAGTATCCTTGGCATGATGTCTAACGAATTTAAATCCGAAAATGAATGGCACTAATTTCTATTATCAAGAGGAGGCGTAAATGACTAAAGTAAGAAAAGCAATTATTCCGGCAGCAGGTTTAGGAACGCGTTTTTTGCCAGCAACCAAGGCCTTGGCTAAAGAAATGTTACCTATTGTTGATAAACCAACAATTCAATTCATTGTTGAAGAAGCTCTCAAATCTGGTATTGAAGAGATCCTAGTTGTAACTGGTAAAGCTAAACGCTCTATTGAAGACCACTTTGACTCAAACTTTGAATTGGAATACAATCTGCAAGCTAAAGGTAAAACTGAGTTATTAAAATTAGTTGATGAAACAACCTCAATCAACCTACACTTTATCCGTCAAAGCCACCCACGTGGATTAGGCGACGCTGTTTTACAAGCTAAAGCCTTTGTTGGCAATGAACCATTTATTGTGATGTTGGGCGATGACCTAATGGATATCACAGATAATAAAGCTGTTCCATTAACCAAGCAACTTATGGACGACTACCAAACAACTCATGCTTCAACCATCGCTGTTATGAAGGTCCCACATTCTGACGTTTCCTCTTATGGCGTTATCGCACCACATGGTAAGTCTGTCAATGGTTTATACAGTGTTGATAATTTTGTTGAAAAACCAAAACCAGAAGATGCTCCAAGTGACCTAGCCATCATCGGCCGTTACCTGCTAACTCCAGAAATTTTCGGCATCCTTGAAAACCAAGCTCCCGGTGCAGGAAATGAAGTTCAATTGACTGACGCTATTGATACACTAAATAAAACCCAACGTGTCTTTGCTCGTGAGTTTACCGGTCAACGTTATGACGTGGGTGACAAATTTGGTTTTATGAAAACATCAATCGACTATGCTCTAAAACATCCTCAAGTAAAAGAAGACCTTAAAGACTATATCATCAAACTTGGGCATGCTCTAGAAACTAATCCAAAAACCAAAGACTGATACAATAAATAAGCAACTACTAGTTTGTAGTTGCTTATTTATATAACCTTAGATAAAAATACCTACTAAAATAAGGGTACTTATTATCCCGTAGACTAAACTTGCTAAAAGTTTTTGCTTTTTAGTTACTAACAACGGAGCGACCTGGTTCGATAGAAAAATAGCAGCGAGACCACCACCAAGGACCCCACCAAGATGTCCTGCCAAGCTAACATTAGGCATAAAGATATTCATCACTAAGTTTAGTATAATCAAGGTCTGATAAGACTTGCCAAAAGTTCTCAACTGTGGGTTCTCACTGAAAATGCCCAAAACCACAATTGCTGCAAAAATCCCAAATAGAGATGTTGATGCGCCCGCAGCAACTACGCCGGGACTTAATTGCAAGGTAAGGAGATTTCCCATAACTCCAGATAAAAGGTAGAGAAGAAAGAAATTTTTTGATCCCCAAATCTTTTCTGCTAATTGACCAATATAAAATAAGGTTAGTGTGTTTAAAAGGAAATGTTGCCAACCAATATGAACAAAAATCGGGGTCAAGAGACGCCAGATTTGGCTTGGCGCAGCTTTAACAGCTAAACCAAACATCCCACCAAAGTGAAAAACGGCTTGCGGGGTTCTAGCTGCTTGTCCATAATAGTATTGCATGGCTAGAAAAACCAGAATGGTAAGGACTAGGAAGAAACAAGTAACTGGACTTTTTTTCAAATGATAGGTCATCTTACAAGAACCTCCTGAACAGCAATATCATAGGGCTCTGCTTGAAAATCACTTTGTTGACAATCATAGATAGTACTCATGGTTGCTCCTTGATAATCACTCAGATAACGATCGTAGTAGCCCGCACCATAGCCAATCCTATAACCCTCAGCATTAAAAGCAACACCTGGAACGTGTATCATATCAATATCCTTTTTAGGTATGGCTATTTCACTTGTTGGCTCAAGCAAGCCAAAAGAGCTCCTCTCAAGATTTTTTCGGTCATAAACTACAAAAATCATCCGTCCTTTTGGATAGGTCTTAGGTATTAAAAGTAATTTCCCGTCACTAAGTGCCTGTTTAATAAGAAGACCAGTTTCATACTCAGTTGGCATAGCTAAGTAGGTAGCTATGACTCTGGCTTGTTGATAGGCAGATGTTGAGATCATGGCCTCTAGCAAAGCTAAATCTTTCTGATGCTTTTCTTTTTTGTCCATCACTTTTAGAGTCGCTAGGACCTCATTACGAATATCTTTTTTTATCATAGGCTTATTTTACCACAATTTCAGCAGTTAGAAAGGTTTCTCATACTGTACTGACAGTTATCAAAACAAGAATTGAAAGTCGCCAAATTCATAAAATCCCTTTTTATCTACATTATTCGAACAATTAACTATAGGGGCATCCTCCTGATAAACTATCAAGCACTTAAGGCTTAGCTCGGCTTTCTCCTAGATGAATTGAAAGGTGGACTTCCCAATACCACTACCTTAAGTTACTCAAAAGTGAAACCAACAAAAATTCTTTGACATTCATTTAAGAATTGTTTAAGGTAGTGATAGTATAGTATAGTCATTCCTAAATAACGGTCTCCTAAACCGTGGGGATAAATAAGTTCCTACTTCATTTATCCTTTTCATAAATCTCCAAGGTAACTCGCTTCGGGTTACCTTTTTTGGTTTATTGAGATAATCGTTTATATCAATTTTCTCAAATTGAAGGTATTTGAAAAGTATCTTAAGGTCTCCTTTTACCTAACAAAGAAAGCAAAGCGACACATCTGTCAAACTTCTTTTCTTGCAACTCTATAAGGATATGGTTATTTTCAAGTTATTTTTTTGACCTAAAAAGCCCCGAAGGGCTGAATCCATTTTAGGGATAGTCGAAACGGTAAACCAATAGGAACTATTTTAATCTGTGAAGAGAACACGACTCCCCAGCTCTATCTTTGGCGAGGTGGAACCAAATACATGTAAGGTACCCGGCAGTGAGGCTTGATTTGCTCCATCAAAAGAAATAGTGATGTGCCCAAGATTTTTGAGATTTTTACTAACCAGACTACCAACAGCTGTAATGTGGTAGTCCTCATTATCAATCAAGACCTTTCCTCCAGGCTTAATCTCTCCCAGAAGCTTTTTATTATCAATAGTGTAACAAAACTCAGCAAGATCTTCTGGAGCTCCTTGTCCAAAAAGAATCAGCATATTAGCACTCCTAACCATTTCTTCTGCTTCTGGTCCAACTGCTATGATATTGGTTTCAAATATTGTAACCATTTTAACTTCCCTTCTTTTAACTTTCATGACAAGTATTTTACTGATAAAGGCCTATGCTAGCAATCCATGCCATAATAACACGAGGTACTCCATTTAAGAAACGTGAGTAGAGGACAGATGGCACGCCCACTTCAACCGTTTCTGAATCTGCTTCAGTTAAACCAAGTGCAACTGGGATAAAATCACAGCCATTTTGTGTGTTGATAGCAAATAAAGCTGGCAAGGCCATTTGTGGTGGAATATGCCCCTTACCAATTTCAACACCAATTAAAGTTCCAATAATTTGTGAGATAACAGCACCCGGTCCTAATAGTGGTGATAAAAATGGTAACGAACAAATGAAACCAATGATAACAAGTCCCCAGATGTTTCCTGCCAGAGGAACCATTAATTTGGCTAACCAATTACCAACTCCTGACCCTTGGATAATCCCAATTAAAAGAGAGACAAAAGCCATAAAGGGTAAAATGGTGTTTAACATGGTTTGAATGGCATCACGAGCTGCTTGGTTAAAGGTGGCAACTACTTTACCAGCACCCATACCAATGCGGGCAACAAAGCTAGAATCTGCCCTTTGTTCTGTTATTTTTTTGCTGGTGTCATAGCTCCCCTTTGAGGAAGGTGCTTGATTGAGCTGACTAAGAGGTACTGTTTCATCAGTTGTTGAAATTTGATTAGGGCCTACGGCTGAGACGTAAATATCTTCTGTAATATATTGTGCCAAGGGACCACTTTTTCCTGTCGCAACAATATTAATTGTAGGAATACCTTTTTTAGGATAAATCCCACAGCGTAAGGTTCCACCACAGTCGACAATTGCTAAGGCAATTTCCTGATCAGGAATGGACGTTTTAAAACCATTGATAGCTTCCATACCTGTTAATGAAGCAATTTTATCAACAATTTCTGGTTTTTCGCCCCCACCAGTGATGTAGATGAATTTATGCTTGGCTTCAGTTGGTGTAATAACGAGTGGGCCACCATAACCACCACTACCTTTAACAACTTTTATACTTTGATAAACCATTTTCTTAAGCTCCTTTTTCTTAATCAAGTTTCACCGTTTTACTTAGAGTCACCCCTTGTTGCTTAGCAACGTAAGCAGTGGTAAAATCAGTTACCCAGCCACCAATAAAGTTCATGATGAGACCTACAAGTAAGTAACGAATGGCTAATTCCATTTGACTTAGTCCTAAGGTTTTAATACCTGTCGCAATACCTAACCAAACAAATAATTCACCGGGATTAATATGGGGAAAGACACCATTTGAAGTATGACAAAATTGCATTTGAGAAGCAACATAACTAGGTTTATAATATTCAGGCATAAAACGCCCCATACTGATAGCCATTGGATTTCCAAGCATAAAAGCTGAAATAAAGGGAAGAATCATGTAACGGCTAATAGGATTTTTTGCTGATACGGCTGCTAGCTTATTTACACGCTCCTCACCTAATAAGGCAATAAAGGCATTCATAGCAACTAAGAGCATTAATACTACAGGAACAATACCTGTCATCCAACTAATAAAGGTTTCACCACCTAATTGGAAAAGTTTCATAAAGCCTTCTGCAAATCTTGTAATATAATCCATTTTAAACTCCTTTTATTTTTTTAAATGATCATTTAAGCGTGCCATTAGTCCCTTCATATGGACATCAAGATCAAATGCCGAACTATATTTTGGAACCTCTTGATAAGAGCCAGCCTCAATTCGTAAAAATAAGTTTCTAGCATCTTCAATAGCAATTTGAAGAAGTTTATTTTCCTGGCGAATTAAGGGATTATAGCTATCAAAGTAGTGAATATCTTGGCCGACAAATTGGGGCATTTCTTTAAAACGAGCAAGAACAGTTACTCCTTGCATTTTACGTGCATCTAAAACGGTACCAGCTCGGTCAATAGCAAACATGACAAGCGTACCTGATTTGATTTTACCTGATCTGCGGCCAATGGCTACACGACCTTTTTGGCGAAGCTGAGCATAAACAGCATTGAAATGCTTCAACTGCTTCATTCCTAATATGATTTGAATAAGGTATGCTAGGATAACTATAATAGCGAAGACAACAATTGTATCCATCAAAAAATTCCCCTCTCTTTGGTCAACTGAATAAAAGCTTGCTCAGTTTCAAGCGACATTAATGCTCTCTTTAAGATGTCATCATTTGAAACCCTAAAGATATCATCATAAAGCTCCAACAACTCTGTTTCTCTCTCTTCTTCAATTCTTGCAGGTATTGCCACCATAAAAATTAGGGCCACTTGCTGGCCTCCTTCTTGATAAGGCTCATCTAAAACACCTGCCATCAGTATTGGTTTTTTATCTAGCTGATTAAGGGCGTGGGGAAAGGCGATCTGATTTCCAAATATGGTTGACTGGACTCTTTCTCGCTGGATAATTCTTGCGGTAAAGTCATGATCAACCAATCCTTCCTTTACTAAAGCGTCAGCCATTTTTGTCAAGATGTCGGGATAGGAGTCTGCTGCTTGCAATCTCATGAAACGGATAATATTGCTTTGCAATCTTTTTTGATGGAAATGGTGCACCCTTTGCCATTCATTCTGTAACCATTGGTCATTAAATAAATTTGTAATTTGAACCAGTGGCGATTTTAGCTGGCCAAATTTAAGGGGTACTGTTGTAAAAATTGCAAAATAATTATCATCTTTTTCTGGATTAAACTGTTCTTCTGAGAATTGGGAAATCTCAATATCTGGACCTAAAACCTTTGCTAAGCGTTGACAAATCAAATAAGCTGTTCCCCTGCCCGTAGTACAAACAACTGCTATCTTTTTTGAACCTATTGCTCTAACCTTATCCTTATCACGCATAATCAGTTCAAAGTAAAGAGCTAAATAGCTACATTCCGACAACTCCAGTCGGGTTGAAAAGTGTTCCTCTAAAACCTTGCCAGCTACAGTTGCCATCTCAAAAGCTAGAGGATACTTGTGCTGGATTTCCCCGTGAAAAAGATCATTTGCCTGAATATGAAAAATCAGACGGTTAACTAAAAATTTAAGATGGGTATGCATTTCAAGGAATAATTTATGGTCATCAAAATGAACCAGTAGCCTGTCCTTTACTTGCGCGACCATCTTTTGATACAAGTCAATAAAGCCCTGATTTAATCTTCCTTCTTGGTAAGACAGTCCTTCTATGTATTGGGTATTAAGAGCAAAAGAGATGAAGTTTCGTTCAAAGTGGCTCATTGAAATATGATAATCCAACTCTAAATGATAAACGATTTCTTCCATAAGATTTGCTGAATTGACTTCATTGCTATAGAAAGGTATATCTGTTGATAGGTGATAGTTTTCCTGAATACGTTTAATACTTATGGCAATTGTTTTTGTCAAAAGTTCTTGAATTTTACGTGGCAAACGATAGGATAAATAGACTTTCTCTAAGAAAGAGTAAGTGCCTTCTTCTAAAAATTCCGGATCAAAATAATTGTAAACATGGTGGATAAATAGAAGTCTTAATTGCATTTCTGATCCATAAATGTGAACACCTCGGTTTGGAATACCTGTGATAGAGACCTGGTAATCACCGGCAATCATTTTGGCGGTCTTTAAGTCTTTATTGATTGTACTCCTACTGACGGTCAGTTCTTCTGCCAAATCATCAATAACGATAGGGGAAGTTGCCTCCAGTAAACGCTTTAAAATATAAGCAACTCGTTTACTGGCTGAGTTAAAATCACTTGCTTTCCGTAAACTTCCAGTTAATATGGTTTCGAACCTTGCATAATCATACACGGCTAGTTCAATAAGGTTATTCTGCTGAATGATTTCAATATCACCATCTAGAATCGCATTTAATTGTTCAATACTTTTTGTTAGTGTTTGTGGACTAATCTGCAGCCGCTTTCTTAAATCATCAAATGTTATCTGATTTTGAATCACTAAGGCTTCTAAGATCTCATACCAACGGTTAACTAATGCCACAACTATCCTTTCTAACGGAATGTCATCCTCTTGTCTTCCCACCTGCTACATTGGTTGTAATTCCAGTGATATAGCTTGATCGTTCAGAAATATAATAAGCAACAAGATCCGCAACTTCATTGAGTTTTCCGCTACGTCCAAGTGGTGTTGTACTTGTGGATGAGTATCCTGCACGAATCGCTTCAACAGTTTTTCCTCTAGTATATCCCAAAGCTTCTTCATAAGCTAACGTTCTTAACCCGGTCGCTTCCATAATGCCAGGCGCTATCCCAACAACACGTACCCCGTACTTACCCAACTCTTTTGACCATGAGCGGGTGTAAGAATAGACCGCCGCTTTTGTAGCAGCATAAACACTTTGCCCTTCAGAACCTTCAAGCCCCGCTTCAGATGCCATATTAATAATGACACCAGCTTTTTGTTGTACCAAAATTCGGCCAACGGCTTGACTAACTAAATAAAGTCCCTTTTGGTTAATAGTTGTTATTTTATCAAAAGTTTCATCGTCTAACTCGTATTCACCATAAGGATTTTTCGGATCAACTAATAAACGTGGGATGTTAATTCCAGCATTATTAACTAACGCATCTATCTTACCAAACCGCTCCAAAACTTCTGACACTCCACTCTCCACTTCTTTCCTAGAGGTCACATCCACCTTAACAAACAGCAAGTTAGGATGCTTTAAAGCATTGTCTCTGATATCAAAATTAGCAACTCGAACATCAAGTTCTAAAAGTTCCTCTACTATAGCCTTACCAATGCCAGATGAGGCCCCCGTTACAATCACTGTCTTACCAGCAATATTTAACCAGTCTGTCATTTCATTTCTCCTTTTTTATGATTACTAGTTAATTATAAAACGCTTTCATTTTGAAATTAAGACAGCCTTTTTTGGCAATTCTTAAAATTTGTGACACTAATCAAGATCAAACAAAAAAAGCCCATATGGGCTTTTCAGGTGTAACTTTTAGAGACGAGCGTTTAAGTCTGCACCTAGTTCTTCGAATCCAGGTTTACCAAGTAGGGCGAACATATTTTTCTTGTAAGCTTCAACACCTGGTTGATCAAATGGGTTGACACCATTTAGATAACCTGAAAGTGCAATTGCAATTTCAAAGAAGTAAATGGTGTAGCCTAATGTAAATTCATCTTGGCTAGGTATCGTTAAGTAGGTATTTGGAACACCACCATCTGTATGAGCAAGAAGAACACCATCTGTCGCCTTCTTATTGACAAAGTCAACATCTTTTCCTTGTAAGTAACCTAAACCATCAAGATCAGCTGCTTCAGTTGGAATCGTCATATTTTTACGTGGTTTATCCACCCGAATAACCGTTTCAAAAAGATTACGATATCCTTCTTGGATAAATTGTCCTAAGGAATGTAGATCTGTTGAGAAGTTAGCTGAAGTCGGATAAATCCCTTTTTGATCTTTACCTTCTGATTCACCAGCTAATTGTTTCCACCATTCGCTAAAATATTGAAGTGATGGCTCATAGTTAGCAAGTACTTCTGTAATATAACCTTTACGATAAAGAATGTTTCGGATAACAGCATATTGATAAGCTTCATTTTCAGAGATTTTTTCTGAAGAATAAGCTTGACGAGCTGCATTAGCACCTTCCATCAATTTGGTAATATCGGCACCTGAAGCGGCAATCGGAAGTAAGCCAACTGGTGTTAAAACCGTAAAACGACCACCTACGCTATCTGGAACAACGAAAGTTTCCCAGCCGTTGGCATCCGCTTCAACTTTGACGGCACCTTTAGCTTTATCAGTTGTGGCGTAGATACGTTTGTTAGCTTCATCTTGGCCGTATTTTTTAACAAGAAGTTCTTTGAAAACGCGGAAAGCAATAGCAGGTTCAGTTGTTGTACCCGATTTTGAAATCACGTTAACTGAGAAATCTTTATCAGCAACATAATCTACTAGATCAGCAAGGTAGTTAGAAGAAATTGAATTTCCAGCGTAAAGAATTTGTGGTGCCTTACGTTCTTCAGCAGTTTGCAAGTTAACAAATGAATGGCTTAAGAAATCAATAGCAGCACGTGCACCAAGATATGACCCACCGATACCGATAACAACAAGTACTTCACTATCAGATTGAATCTTAGCTGCTGCTTTTTGAATACGAGCAAATTCTTCTTTGTCATAATCTTCTGGCAAATGTAACCAGCCAGTCATCTCAGCACCAGGACCTGTACCTTGACGTAAAGCCGTATCAGCTGCAGAAACATGCATCTGCATATAGTCTAATTCATGTGGTGCAACGAATTGCCCAAGGACTTTTGAGTAATCAAATTTAATGTGTGACATAATATACCCCTTATCATTTTTGCCTTTACTTATTATATTAACTCTTTGTTATAGTTTTTTCAATCATTTTGAGGATTTTTTCACAATATATGAAATCTTTCTCTACTTTCAGGAAAAAGATTGAAAACAGCTCTTAAGCCTAAAAAGAAAAAAATAGAGCACACACTCGAAATCGCTTAGGGCTGCTGGATTCCTCCCCTGACCCACTTCACGCACAAGTGTTGCTCCACCTAGTATTCTACCATTAAAAGGACTAATTGGCAAGACCTGAACTTGCTTGCTCTTTAACTAACCTTTTAGCTTCTTTCTTTTGAAGACGACCTTGACGAAAAAAATCCTGCATCATTTTGGCACATTCTGCTTCCAGAAGACCACTTTCTAGTTCTACCCGATGATTTAGGCGTTGGTCCGTTAGAATCTGATAGAGGCTTCCTGCTCCTCCAAATTTTTGATTAGGAGCTCCAAAAACCACATGTGGTATTCTCGCCAGACCAATCGCGCCACTACACATCACACAAGGTTCAATCGTTACAAAAAGACTAGTTTCTAATAATCTCCAATTTTTTTCATGGGCATTTGCTTCATTAATGGCCATAATTTCCGCATGCATAATAGCTTGGTTCAGCTCTTCCCTAGCATTATGCCCGCGTCCGATAATTTTCCCATCCTTAACAATAACACAGCCTATTGGAATTTCAGCCTTTACTAAAGATTTCTCAGCCTCCTTCAAAGCTTCACGCATGAAAAATTCTTTTTCCTCTTGACTATAATAGGCCATTAGTTAACACTTCCTAAATCCCATGATTTGTGAGGAAAGGCTAATTCTACTGGGATAGAGCCTGCATATTTTTGCGTTTCTTCTTTTAAGATCTCTAAGTGACGACTTGGGTCAATGCCCTGCGGTGGAACAGGAGGCATATGGGTGAGAACTAATTTTTTCACCTTAGCTTGCTGAGCAATTTGCCCTGCTTCTTTAGTGGTTAAGTGAGCTATATGATTTTCATTACCTTCATAAAGATAAACGTCTGCTAAAAAGAGATCCGCATCTGCAGCAAAAGTAGCTAAATCATCAAAATAGCCAGTATCTGCTGTAAAAACAAAAACTTGGCCTGTTTGCCGCTCGACTATACGAAAGGCATAGCAAATAACTGGATGGACAGTTTTAATAAATGCAATATCAAAAGGCCCAATAGATTGTGAACCCTCGACATCATAAGCAACACCAACAGAGACATCCGGTAAGCTTAATTTGGCAAATTCTGCTTGGTCTTCATTATGTGCATAGATGGGTAACAGTTTAGGTTCCCACAAGTGTTTGGGATAGAGTTGACGGTAGTGACGAAGAACACCTAAATCAGCCACATGATCAGGATGGTAATGACTGATAATGACGGCATCTAATTCTAGAGGACTGATTACTTTTTCCAACTCATTTAGAGCACGGCTACCAGCATCCATTAAAAGCTGAAAGCCATCATGGCCAGTCAAGAGATATGAGGTTGTTCCTTGATCTTTATAAGGATAACCTCCCCAAGAACCTAAGGTTGTAATTTTCATAAGACTAAACCTTCTTTCTTCATTTCCATTATTATATCAGAAATCCTCACTTCTAGCTTTCTTGAAAAATAAAAAACAAGCCCCCCTACAGGCCTGTTTTTAGACAAAGAACAAGGTCTTTATCTACTCACTACCGTATATTAATGTATGACTCTCTTAACTTTAATGCAATCAGAGTCGCAAGCGCCGCCTTAATAGTGTCTCCTGGAATAAAAGCAAGGTTAGACACCAACGCTGCTCTTATCGGCATTCCTGTATGAATGGATAACCAAACTGCTCCAAAGACATCTACTAAGAGCACTCCTACTAGCCAAATAAGGACAAAGATTATGATTTTGCTTTGTTTTTTCAATAGTTTAAAAAGTAAAGCAAAAAGAAAAGGAACTAAAAGCCAAGCAAAAACGTATCCTGCTGTGGGTCCCATAAACACTGGAAGTGTAGTGGCTTTACCTGAAAAAACAGGCACGAAAAATCCAATTAATAAGAATAAGAGAACAGAGACACTTCCCTTTTTGCCACCTAATAGCAAAGCTGCAAGCATGATCCCCATATTTTGTAAAACGATAGGGACAGGAATAAAGCCTAGTGGAATTGGAGGAATAAATCCAAGAATAATAATCAGGGTTGTCATCATAGCCATATAGGCTAAGTCTTTGGTTGTAAACATGTTTACTCCTTTTTAAAATAGATAGCTTTATGAAAAGCACATTTTGGATTAAAAGCTTTGTTACAATAGGGACAAGTCCCCTCTTCATAGGCTTCTAAGCTCAGTTGATTCTTACAGGAACCGCATAATACTGGAAATGGTTCTGTTTTGCCGCTAGGGCTAAAGCGATGCTCTTCTAAACTATCGTGGCACTGGTAACAAGCATAATATTTTTGACAGGCTTGGCATTTTAAGCTAGCAATATCTTTAGGACCATGATAGTGACAGCAACGTGATTCATGATCGAGATCCATTCCGTAATAATCCATAATATCTCTTTTCTGTTTATCAGTTTAATGAAAAAAAGATCTTTTGTCAACCTACATAAAAAACATAGGTAACAATAAAACACTAAAAAAACAGAGCTAAGCTCTGATTTTTTTAAAAGTTCCTGCTTGAAGCATTATAGCCATAACGCTCAAGGAAATCTTCACGAAAGTCTAAAAGGTTGTCATCTATAATGGCTTGACGAACTTTTTTCATAAGATTTACCAAGAAATAGAGATTATGATAACTTGTAAGGCGAATACCAAATGTTTCGTCTGCTTTCAACAAGTGACGGATGTAAGCTCGGCTGTAATTTTGACAAGTATAACAATCACAATCATGATCAAGGGGCGTAAAGTCTTCAGCAAATTTAGCATTCTTCACAACTAAACGCCCTTGACTAGTCATACAGGTTCCATTACGAGCGATACGCGTCGGAAGCACGCAGTCAAACATATCAATACCGCGAATAACCCCATCAATCAAGCTATCCGGTGCTCCAACGCCCATCAGATAGCGTGGCTTGTTTTCTGGTAGTAAGGGTGTTGTGAAATCAAGGACAGCATTCATCTCTTCATGTGATTCACCAACAGCCAAACCACCAACGGAATAACCAGGAAAATCCATAGCGACTAGGTCTGCCGCTGACTGGCGACGTAAATCTTCAAAACCAGCTCCTTGAACAATCCCAAATAAACCTTGGTCATGTGGGCGGCGGTGAGCTTTGAGACCTCTTTCTGCCCAGCGGCTGGTCCTCTCGATGGATTTTTTAACGTAATCATAGGGTTGATAGAATTGTGGGCATTCATCAAAACTCATCATGATATCAGATCCAAGATTGTTTTGAATCGAAATAGCCTTCTCTGGTGAGAGGAACATTTTTGAGCCATTAAGATGATTCTTAAAGGTTACTCCTTCCTCTGTTATATTACGAGAATCAGCTAGAGAATAAACTTGGAAGCCACCTGAATCAGTTAGAATAGGCTGGTCCCAGTTCATAAACTTATGGAGCCCTCCAGCTTTTGCAATCAACTCATCCCCAGGTCGTAACCACAAATGGTAGGTATTAGAGAGAATAATCCCTGAGCCCATCTGTTTGAGCTCCTCAGGAGATTGTGTTTTAACAGTGGCCTGTGTACCAACGGGCATAAACATAGGTGTCGGGAAAGTTCCATGGGGCGTAATAATTTCCCCAAGTCGAGCCCCGGTATGTTTTTCTTTCTTTATGAGACGGTACTTTATTGGATAATCAGTCATTTTTTCCTCGCTTTCAAGAATAACAGTCTTGCGCTTTAAAGAGACTAGGCATAACCTAATCTTTTTCGCCTACGGCTTTATTATTCTATCAAAAAAAAGAAGACTTGTCATGGCCTCTAAGGAACAATCTGGTATTCGAAAAGCATTCTAACTTATGCTATAATAAAATAGACTTAAAGGAGGCTAAATGAAATTATCTCAATACAAAGCCCAAGCTAGAGCTACACTGAAAGGCTTGCCTGGTAAATATCAATTATTTATTCTTCCCATTTTATCTTTTTTCTTTTTAATTAGTATTCAAATTCACCAAAACTATTTAGCTGAAAAAGAGATTCAACTGTCTATCTTTGCCTCTATTTTTCCAACTATCCTCAATATTGTCTCGGCCTTATTTACCCTATCAGCTGCTTTTACTATTTTAAAGGTCATACGACATCAACAAAACAAGGTATCTTTTAGTGATTTAGGGCTCAGCTTTTCTAGCACTTTCTTTTGGAAAATTATTCTGCTTGGCTTGATTCGTTGGCTCCTTTTATTGGCGTGGTCACTTATTTTTCTTGTCGGAGTGGGAATTACAGGTCTAGCAATCTATCTCTATCAGATTAAGGGGTTATCGGTAGCACTCTTTCCTCTTATTATTGGAATAATAACTACTCTTGTCGGAGCTGCTATTGCTATAAATCGCCAGTATGCCTATTCAAAAAGTCAGTATATCCTATTTGATCAACTACAAGCTGGAAGCTATACTGGCCTTTCTGATATTATTGATAAGAGTGTCTCTTTAACAAAAGGTTATAAATGGAAAAATTTTCTTTTACACCTTAGTTTTCTGGGGTGGTTTATTCTCTTGCTATTGTCTTTTGGTATCTTAATCATTTACATTTATCCTTACTTCATGACCTCTGAGCTCTATTTTTATGAAGACCTTATAACTTCTAATAAAGAAGTAAAGTAGGAAAGGTAAGAGCTGAAGCAAGACTGGATAAGCCATCTTCACATTGTCTCAATAGATGAAAAACCAACAGGGTTTATATCCTTGTTGGTTTTTTTGGCATCTGTATTAATAGAGTCGTTTGCTTTTCTTCTGACATTCTGGACAAATCCCGTAAGCAATAATGGGAATTCGAGTAACCTTATAGCCAGTTTGGTCATGGGCCTCTTTAGCAACATCCATGACATCGACATCCATGAAGTCAGCAATCTTACCGCAGTCCTCACAAACCACATTAACATGCTGGTGACCCATAAAATCATAATATGTGGTTAAATCATTGGTAATTTTAATTTCAGAAACAAAGCCCTCATCTACCAGTACTTTTAAATTATTGTAGACGGTGGCCAAGCTCATGTTAGGGAAATCATCCTTTAAATCACGGTAAATTTTGTCTGCACTTGGATGCTCTGTTGACAAAACCATATATGAAATAATAGCCTTACGTGTTTCTGTAATTCTAATATGTCTTTCTCGTAGATGCTCTAAGACATTTTCAAAGGCATCTAAAGCTTGTTGGTTATGTGAATGAACATCCATAAGCAATCTCCTAACAATCTATTTTTGGCGACTAGTTTTAATCTTGGTTCAATATAATATTCCGATAGTCGATTTTGAGGCATCTATTCATGACAATATCCTGACGGCCACTAGCCCTTAGGAGTTCTTCAGCTTCCTGACTTTGGAGGCCTAATTGTGCCCAAAAGACCTTTGCGTCCGTTTCAATAAAGTCCCTAGCAACTTGTGGCAAAGCTTCCTTACGCCTAAAAACGTCAACAATATCAATAGGTAGGGGAACATCCTGTAAGCACGCATAAACTTCTTGGCCTAAAACTGTTTGACCAGCTAATTTAGGATTGACGGGGATTATCTGATAATCCATTGCTTGCAAAAACTTAGCAACGCCATAAGCTGCTGTTTCAGGCCGATCTGAAAGTCCCACAACAGCAATTGTTTTGGCTTGGCTAAGATAAGTTTTTAGTGTTGCTTCCGGCGGATTTTGAAAGGTATAGGTCATTGATTTCCTCATTTTTCCTATCATAAGTGACTATGACAATCACTATCAGTACAATTTCCCTTTCATTATAACATAAAAATATTAGATCGCTAAAAAAACTTTAAATGCTAAGTGGCTTGTGGGACTTATTTGGCTTCATACCAAGATTGACCTGAGTTTTCGTCCGCCCGTAGGGGCACTGCCAAGTCAACAGCATCTTCCATTATTTCTTTGACCAGTTGACGAACAGCGGCTAATTCTTGTTTGGGCACCTCAAGGACGATTTCATCATGCACTTGAAGTAACATTTTAGCCTTAAACTCCCCGTCTACTAGGGCTTTATCCAGATTAATCATTGCTATTTTAAGGATATCAGCTGCGCTCCCTTGAATAGGCGAATTAATGGCTGTCCGCTCCGCAAAAGATCTGACGTTGAAATTACGAGAATTGATATCCGGTAATTCACGACGACGCTTAAAGAGTGTTTCAACATAGCCCTTGTCCTTGGCTTCACGAACGACAGCGTCCATATATTTCTTGATACCTGGATAACGTTCAAAATAGGTATCAATATAATCACGCGCTTTTTGACGACTAATCCCCAAATTATTTGAAAGACCAAAATCAGAAATACCATAAACGATACCAAAATTAACAGCTTTGGCATTACGACGATCATTTGCAGTAACATCTGCTTCTTTCTCAATGCCAAAAACTCGCATAGCCGTTGCTGTATGAATGTCGGCATTATCATTAAAAGCGGCAATCAAATGTTCATCTCCAGAGATATGTGCCAAAACACGTAACTCAATTTGTGAATAATCAGAACTTAAGAGAAGCCAATCATCACTTGATGGTGTAAAGGCTTTACGAATCAGACGCCCCTGTTCCATTCTAATTGGAATATTCTGTAAGTTGGGGTCAGTACTTGATAAGCGGCCTGTTTGCGTCAAATCTTGGACATAACGCGTATGGATTTTGCCATCTTCCATAATATAATCTTGTAAACCAATTAAATAAGTTGATTGTAATTTCGTAATTTGACGGTAATCAAGTATTTTGGCAACAATTGGGGCAATGGGAGCCAACCGTTCCAAGACATCAACAGCAGTTGAATAGCCTGTTTTAGTTTTCTTAGTCATAGTTAAAGGTAACTGCATTTTTTCAAAGAGGATGCTACCCAACTGTTTTGGTGAATTAATGTTGAACTCTTCACCTGCTAAGTCATAAATTTCTTGTGTCAGAGCGTCAATAATGTTCCTATTCTGCTCTGCCATTTCCATAAGAGTCAGCTTATTGACTTTAATACCGGCAATTTCCATCTTAGCAAGCACATTCGCCAGCGGCAACTCAATCTTATAATAAAGATCACTTTGCCCATTCTCAGCTAATTTTTCTAGCATAACTGGCTTACTTGTCGCAAGAACAGCCACTTTACGAGCTAAATGCGCAAAAAGAAGATCTTTAGCTGGGAAGGCACGTTTAACACCTTTGCCATAGACAGCCTCATCAGACTCTAAGCTGATACTAGTATGTAACCTAGCAATCGTTGCTAGCTCATTATCATCAACATTTGACAAAAGGTAGTTTGCAAGACGCGCATCAAAAGCGGCCTCAGAAATTTCTACCCCCAAATGACTTAAAAGGACTTTTGTCCTCTTGAAGTCGTAGGTAAGAATTGGTTTTTCTAAGACCTTTGTAAATAAGGGCTGACGCAGCAAGTCAGGATTCTGACTGACATAAATCGTCTCTTGGTTGCCCCAAGCAAAAGCAGTGATGGCTTCGCGGTGATAATTATCTTTTAGGATTTCAAAGTAGAAAAAACTATCATCAGCAAACATTTCACCAGTCACATTATCAATGACTTCCTGATATTGCACTTCAGCAACTGAAGAACTTGGTAATTGTGTTTTTAAGGCAGCTCGCAATTGCACAAAGCCCATTTCATCGTAGAATGTGGCCAAAGCATCAAGATTTGGTCCCTGGTAAAGCAAGTCTTCTAAACCAATGGTGATTGGTGCATCTGTGTTGATTGTTGCAAGGGTTTTAGATAAAAAGGCCTGTTCCTTGTCATTCATCAAGTTTTCTTTCATTTTAGAGGCCTTAAAATGATCAAGATTAGCATAGATACCCTCTAAACTACCATATTCATGCAGTAACTTGAGACCGGTTTTTTCCCCAATTTTAGTGACCCCAGGGATATTATCAGATTTATCCCCCATTAATGCTTTTAAATCAATAAATTGCTCAGGAGTTAGACCCATTTTCTCCATGAGATAGGCTGGGGTGAATTCTTCAAATTCCGCAACCCCTTTTTTCGAGATTTCAACAATGGTGTTAGCGTCAGTCAGTTGAATCAAGTCCTTATCACCACTAACAATGGTCACATCAAAAGGCACTTCTGTCCGCTCCGCCATTTTATCAAGTGTCCCAATAATATCATCAGCTTCGTAGTTAGCTAAGTCATAAAAAGGCACACCAAGAGCTGTTAACATCTCCCGAATATAAGGAAACTGCTCACGAAACTCATCCGGTGTTTTGGCACGGCCAGCCTTGTAATCAGCGTACATGTCCGTACGGAAGGTGGTTTTACCCGCATCAAAAGCCACCAGAATATGGGTCGGCTGCACTCGCTTCATCATATGGTCCAACATCAGGTGGAAGCCATAAATAGCATTAGTGTGAAGACCTGACTGATTCCGAAAACGATCAATTTGATTGTATAGAGCGAAAAAGGCACGAAAGGCGACAGAAGAGCCATCGATTAATAATAATTTATTCTTGTTTTCCATAGGCCTATTATAACACAAGGCTAGCCTCTTTGACCTTTTAAAGCAATCGCCAAAAAGAGTCTGGGACAAAAAGATATTAATTTTTGAGATTCCCCGCCATTAATTTTTCCAATTGATAAATGAAACCCAAAAAAGCGAACAAAACTCATTTTCTGATACTCAGAATACTGTCTTGTTCGCTTTTTATATTTGAGCTTAGACTTTTGTCCCAGCCTCTTTTTATGACAATTCTTTTAGTTAATCCACTTTTTAACTTTATCTTGGTTAGCTTTAACCCATTTTTTAGCAGCATCTTCTGGTTTCATACCATTGTTCATGTCTAGCATAACTGACTCCATGTCTGCTGTCGTCCAATAGAATTTATCAACAATCTTGTAAAGTTTTGGCATGTCTTTTTTCAGACCTTTACGAGCAATGCTATTAATATTTTCTTCCGAACCTAAAGTTTTCTTAGGGTCTTTAAGGTATTTTAAATCATATTTAGAAAACATCCAGTGTGGTGACCAGCCGGTTACAACGATTTCTTCCTTATTTTTAATAGCTTGGTCTAGGGAAGTCGTCATGGCACCGGTTGAAGATAGGACTAACTCCCAGTCCGACAAGTTTGGATAAGCCTTTAAGGTTTTTTGTGTAGCCGTTGTAATCCCTGCCCCAGGCTCAATACCGGTGATTTTTTTCTTAGCTTGGTCTGATAAATCTTCAATACTGTTCACATTTTTCATATACTTAGGAACAACGAGACCTAATTTAGTTCCTTTAAGGTTAGGACCTAAATTGTCCACCTGATTTTTATATTTTTTCATATGTTCCGCTTGTGTCACTGGCAGCCAAGGGCTTACTGTAAAGTCGGCATTGCCATTAGCAACTGTTTGCCACATAACGGCGTTATCAAGAGGTGTCATTTCTACACGGTAGCCTTCTTGTTTTAAAACTTCGGCAATAACATTAGTGGAAGCAATTTCTGAATCCCACTGCATATAAGCAATCTTGACTTTCTCACCCTTTTCACCTGAACCTGAGCTCATGTTTACAAAGGTTTGACCAAGGGCTGCACTGATAAAAAGTCCCAAGGCCAGCAAGCCGACCACTTTATTAGTTCTGCCAGCTGCTGCTTTATCTTCTTGCTTGCTGTTAATACTTTGTGTGGTACGGTCTAGAATAATAGCCAAAATAACCAAAGCCAACCCAGAAACAAAACCAGTACCAACATCAGCATGTTGTAAAGCTGATAAAACTTCACGACCAAGACCAGGTGCTCCGATCATTGATCCTGTAACCACCATAGAAAGGGCTAACATCATGGTCTGGTTAATTCCTGCCATGATTGTATTCTTAGCCAAAGGAAGCTCAACTTTTAATAATTTTTGGCGAGGAGTCGATCCAAAAGCATCTGACGCTTCTACCAACTCTGTTGAGATATTACTAATCCCTAAGTTGGTAAAGCGAACAGTTGGAGGTAAGGCAAAGATAACAGATGCGAAAGCTCCTGGAACCATTCCAATGCCAAAGAAAGCAACCGCTGGGATAAGGTAAACAAAAGCTGGCATGGTTTGCATAAAGTCCAAAATAGGGTTAACAATTTGTCTAACGGTAGTGCTTTTAGCCATCCAAATGCCTAGTGGAATCCCAATGATGATTGAAATTAAACTGGCTACCAAGACCAAAGTGAAAGTATTAATCAAGTGTTCCCATAAACCTTGGTTATAGATAAAGAGCAAACCAAGAAAGGTAAAGGTTGCCAAGGGCCATTTTTTCTTAGCTAAGAAGAAAACAGCTGCTGTTACTAATACAATAAACAGTAAGGGATTGATAAATAAAAGTACATTTGTTATCCAATCCATGATATAACTTCCAATGGTTTGTAGAAAATTAAACACACCAGAGAAAGTATGAGTTAGCCATTCCGTCAATTTTTCTACCAGCTTAGCCACTGGTAATTTTGTTTCTAGTATATTTCCCAAAATAGTATCTCCCTCTTACTTAGATTGCTCTGCTATTGCTCCCCCACTACTAAGGGGTTGGTCTGCGACCTCTTGTTCCGTATCTACTGTTCTAATGATAGTCGTATCATCTTCTTCTGGAATATTAGCCAAAGCTTCAATGACACGGCCACGAATAATGACACCCAAGAGACGGTTCTGTTCATCAGTAACAGCAATAGGTGCTGATGAATCATAGATTAACGGCATGATATCTGTAATAGTGGTATCCTTGTCAACAGTTCTAACCTCACGGTCAATGACTGCTTCCAAAGGTAACCCTTTTTTTCTTGCCTCTATAGCAGCATCAGCAGTTAAAGTTCCAACAAGTTGACGACGACGATTCGTTGCCATAAGCATAGAAACTTCTTCTGTATGCATACGATTTAAGGCAACTTGCGGCCCGTCAATTTCCACTGTTGTCGTAAATGGTTTAATCATAATGTTTTGTGCAGTCAAAACTTTAGAACGATCAACATCTTCTACGAATTCACGTACAAAATCATTAGCTGGATTCGTTAAAATCTCTTCTCCTGTACCAATCTGCATGACTTGGCCGTCTTTCATCAAAGCAATCCTGTCACCAATACGCAGTGCTTCGTTTAAATCATGGCTGATAAAAATGATGGTTTGTCCAGTAGAGTCTTGTAAATCTACCAATTCATCTTGCATATCTCGTCTAATTAAGGGATCAAGAGCCGAGAAAGCTTCATCCATCAAAAGTATTTTAGGGCCGTTTGCAAGTGCTCTTGCCAAGCCTACACGCTGTTGCATACCACCTGATAATTGATTTGGGTATTGATCTTTAAAACTGAGTAATCCTGCATTGTCAAGCGCTTTTTCAGCTCTTTCTTGACGCTCTGCTTTTGGCACACCCCTTAATTCTAATCCGAACTCCGTATTCTCTAAAATTGTTTTATGTGGGAAAAGAGCGAAACTTTGAAAAACCATATTAATATCATGACGTCTGACTTCTCGGAGATCCTCTGCATTCATTTTTGAGATATCTTTTCCTTCAAGTTCAATTGCTCCTGCCGAAGGTTCAATCAAACGATTAAGCATGCGGACTAAAGTTGATTTACCACTGCCCGAAAGTCCCATAATAACGAATATTTCACCTTCTTTGACATCGAAGCTGGCATCATAGACCCCTACAGTTGCCCCTGTCTTCTTGAAGATTTCCGTTTTGCTTTTACCTTGCTTTATCATTTCTAAGGCAACCTTTTGTTTTTTTCCAAATATTTTCGTCAAATGCCTAACTTCTAGTATATTTCCCATCGTAAACCTCTCTTATATTTTCTTTAACCGTTTCATAATAATAATGGGTAAAAACCCTCTTAATTTCTCATAATTATCAATGAAACTTTTCATATTCAAAACAGAACATATACGATAATATCATGTGTGGTCACTTTTGTCAACTTTTAGCGCTCAACCAAAGCGCCTTAAAAAGCTTGGTAATCGTTTTCTTTCCCCCTACTGAGATTGACACTTAACCTATAAAAATACCTTAAGAACAGCAAGTGACTGCATGAAAAAAGAAGTGGATTGTATTCGACACTGTAGCACATAAGTGAGACACAAGAAAAACACTTCTGTTGAAATCTAGTAAACTAGAAACAGAAGTGTTTTATTATGGTCAAAAAATCTATTCATTAGAAACCAAGGTATCTTGCATCGAAATGAAGAAAGATGAAGAAATCAGACAAGTCCAATTAGGTCATTATGAAGACCCTAGGTATCAAAAACAATAGTCAAATCTATACCTAGATGAAATGGTGTGAAAATAAAAACTTCATCATTTTCACCAGTCTGAACTTTTTATTATAAACAAGTATATACCTGAAGATGACTAGGAAGAACTTCTAATGTTACGGGAAGATAATCACCCTGATCTCCATCAACATTTGTTTGTAATGTCTCATTTTTAACAGTAATAGTTACTCTTTTGACTTTTCCATAAGCCACAACATCATCATTTTGACTGTCTTTTGACAGTAGTGTCGGGAGTGATGTCAAGGTTTCTGAAAGAGTTTGGTCTTTAGTAAAGACCAAATGTAAGAAGCCATCATCCACCTTAGCCTCTGGAGTAAAACGATCCATCCCTCCAACTGAATTAGTTAATCCGACTAAAATCAAAGACCCTTTAATTTCTTGTCTTTTTTCAGGTGTTACCATCTCAAATTCATAAGTTTTATTCCCTAGGATTTCCTTTACCCCTTATAAGACATAGGCCATTGGGCCAAGAGCCGTTTTCTGCTTATCATCCACATTATTAATGGAAGCTGTAATATTACCAATAGCCACAATGTTAGTAAAATAGCTATCATTTACTTTCCCAATATCCAAAGGACGGGTCTGCTCAAAAGTCAAGCAATCAATAGCTTCTTGAGGATCTAAGGGAATCTCTAGAGCTCTAGCCAAATCATTGACTGTTCCCAATGGCAGAAAACCAAACTTTGGCACATAGTCTTGCTCAGCAATGCCGTTGACTGCTTCGTTAACCGTTCCATCTCCACCCATGACAAAAATACTATCATAATGCTCTTTTGAAGCTTCACGTGCAAAGTCTTTGGCATCACCGATATCTTTGGTATATCGTGTGTCCACATGATCAAAATGATGTGTTAGTTTGTCACGCGCTACTTCTTCAAATGCCTTGGCTTGTTCACCACCAGAAGCTGGATTCACTATTAATAATACTTTTTTCATATAATCGCCCTCATCTTTCTCCTTATTTTCTTACATTTTAACATAAAATACTTTTGATGGGCTCATTCAGCTATAATGTAACTTGGAAGAGGGGTAGACGCTTAGCATCGTTTTATTTTTAATGAGAAAGCATATTCAATCTTATCTTTTCCACCTGTCTCTGTCTTTGTTATCTACTAACAGTTTCTTCATCGTGTTAAGCTAGTAAAAAAAGAAGACAAAATAACTTTGTCTTCATAGTGAATCCACTTGCTCAGTACTTTAAGGTTATAGCAAGGCTTTAAATTGGATATTTGAATCTTCTAAGAAGCAATCATCAAAGCCTCTTGGATGGTGGTACTCAATTTTATCTTTATCTAAAGGATAGGTATATTTTCCACCAACTTCCCATATGAAGGGATGGAAATTGTACTGTAATCTTTCCTTCCGCATTTTCCAAAGTTCCAAAATTTCATCTGTCGAAGCCATAAAGTTAGACCAAATGTCGTAGTGGACTGGAATAATAACTTTGGCACGGAGATTTTCTGCCATTCTTAACAAGTCCACAGAAGTCATTTTGTCCTGGATACCAAGTGGGTTTTCACCATAATTGTTTAGAGCGACATCAATTGAGAAATCGCGGCCATGTTTAGCGAAGTAATTTGAAAAATGCGAATCTGCTCCATGATAAATAGTTCCACCTGGTGTTTCAAAAATGTAGTTTACAGCTTTACGTGCCATTTCTTCATCTGTTACAGGTAAACCAGCTAATTCACCATTTTGAGCATCTGCACCTTCGACAGGCAAGGTAACTAGACAGGTACGATCAAAAGATTCTACAGCAGTAACTGTCATATCTTTAATTGTAATACTGTCACCAGGTTTTACAATAATAATGCGGTCTTCAGGAACACCCCATTTTTTCCAGATTTCGCCACATTCATACGGGCCAACTAATTTTACATGGTCTAATTTTGGATTATTAATAACTGCTGCAGCTGTATTGATATCAATGTGATCACTGTGGAAGTGAGAAACAAAGTAATAATCTAGTTCGTTAATGGCAAAAGGATCAATAACCATAGGCTGAGCGCGCAAATTAGGTTGTAATTTGCGAACACCGGCCATATTAGCCATCTGATGCCCACGAACCATATCTTTTACCTTTTTAGTTGATTTTCCTCTATTTGACCAAAGATCCATCACAATATTAGCTCCAGCTGGCGTTTTAATCCAAATACCGCAATTTCCTAACCACCACATAGAGACATTATTTTCAGGAACTATTTCTTCTTCAATTTCTTCATTCAACCATGTTCCCCATTCTGGAAATGTGCTTAAAATCCACGATTCACGAGTAATGTCTTGTACTTTTGCCATTAATGCTTTCCTCCGATAATAATGATTTATGTACTTTAAGTATATTACTCTCCCGAAAACTAAAAAAGACCAAGTCTCACACAGCTATGTGTTCAAAAATGGACGCTTTAAAAGGTGAATAAACTAAAAAATCCCCAACAGTCATTCCGTCCTTGGGAAGCGTCGAGGTGTGTCTAATTATTTTTAAAATCTTCAAGTAGTTCGCGATGAATAAGGGCTTCTATTTCCATTTTTAAGCCATGATTTTCAGATTCATCAGCCACATATTGACTGATACATTTTGCTAATTGGTCTGTAAATCGTGATTCTTTATTAATATTTTGCCGCTTAGCGAGGCGAATCAATGATAAGATATGATCATCGTTTAATATGGGATCAACAGTAATAGTGGTAAATGGGCTATCCAAATCCCGATTTGTTGTGATAATGACATCAACATCTAAGAGATCTTTGACACTTTCAAACTGTTCCGTAGTAAAAACTGCTAGGATATGTTCACTTTTTAAGTATTGGCTACATTGCTGAAGAACAATTTTTTGAATGGCAATACCATCATCAGAAACGATAATAAAACGCGTTTCTTCCACCTTATCGAGACTATTTCTAAGTTCTCCCCCTAAATGAATAGTCAAAAACGCAAGATCATCGTCTGATAAACAAATAGCCCAAGCTTCTTCTAAAATGGTAGCACAGGAAGCTGTTTCCTGATATAAGGTTTGATACCTTTTTTGAATGTGCTCTGTTAAAGGATTAACTGAAGAAATTCCGTATTTTTTACGGTAAATTAGAGCCTTGCAGTGTTGGGTTAGTTGTTTAACCAACTCCTGCTTATGCGCAAACCGTAAATCAAACCGATCTTCAAGGGCCTTAATAAAATGGCTGAGTGTCGTCCGCATATCATCATAATCTGGACTTTCTACATGACTATCTTTATCCTTTCGAAAAGACAGCATTAACATAGCAACTAAGCCAACTTCAATATCATCCAGATGTAACTTAAACCGTTTATATAACTCCTTTGCCAAGTCCTTGGCAATATAATATTCTTTACGCTTCCAAATCAGATTAAAATCTTTTTTTAATGTTTCAATGACCTGATAATCGCAGCGCATATTGCGGTAACTTAATAAGATAAAGGGTAAAATTTGAACCATAAAATGACTATCTTGTCTGTTAATACGCTTTCCCAACTGAACCTGTGAATCAGAGAGGTAATCATTGAGAAAACATGTGAAGTCACTTGAAAAATAAGTCGTCTTTGCTAAATGTTCTTCTAATTTATGATTAAAGAAATCAAGGAATGTCTGATTATCTCCGTGGTATATATCATCTAGTATCTTGTAGAGAAATTGGAGATAAGTCAAAGGATAGCACTCAAAGTAGTAGCCCATTGACTTTGTTGAATGCAGTTGAATAGAGTACTCGTAAGTCGCTAAGGTCTCTCGTAATTCATTGAGATCATTTAAAATCGTATTACGAGACACATCGTTAATCTGCATCAATTTCTCGATGGTGACACGTTGTGTCGAAATCGCAATAAAAATAGCAGATAATTTCATGCGTTCGTCACTTTTCATAACATAGTTATAATCCGTCACATCTTTCAGTAAAAATCGACAAGCATCTTTTTGTTTCTGATCTAAGAGGATTCCTATACGTGGCAAGGAAATAATCTGGTTAACCACCTCAGGCAAAGCCTCGTTAATTTTTTCTAAGTGATAATAGACTTTTCGCCGTGATTGTCCTAATGCTTTTGAAATGGCCATGACTGTCTGAGGCTTATCAAGTTTAATCAAATAAGATAGCAAATCGTAGCTTTTTTTGTCTAGCAAGAGTACCATGTCAATCTTCCCCTTAAAATCTATCTTTGCCTATTTTATCATTATTTTAGTGACTTTGCATCTCTCTTTTTAAAAGTCCTTTTTCTGAAGTTGACTTAATTTGTGGGCATCAGCTACTAATTGGTCATTTGTTGTGGGATATTCTAGTGCTAGGTACTTTGCTTTTGGAAACTGTAGGATCAGGGGTGCGATATCAATCTCCCCTTCAAACAAAGAAACACTATTTTCTAAGCCAAACAATGCTTTCTGATAATTTTTACAATGAAGATAGGTGGTAAACTTACTCATCTTTGAACTCGCTTGAGAAAGCGATTCACCAAGAAAGGCCCAATTCCCTGTATCAAAAACGAAGCTTATAGGTAAACCAGCTTGACGAACTAATGACATGAAATGAGAGCAATTAGAGAGACTTCCTCCTTTAAGGTCCTGATTATTTTCGACCACAATATTAAGATTACTTGACAAAGGCGCTTTTAGGGTTTGCAGAGTCGCTAGCGTTAGACTAGTCGCATCACCAATATTTAACTTTAAAAAAGGGGCACCAAGAATATCTGCTTCTTGTATTAAGTCATTTAAATTAGGGTTAATCTTACCATCAACTAATAGGTTTTCATTAACACTATAAAATAGTGCCAAATCTAATTTCTCTGCTTTTTCTTTTAGAGTTTCTAGTTCTTGAGGAATACTTTTTAAAAACTCACGGCGAACCTCAAATCTTTTGAATCCCATTGCAAAAACTTGTTCTAAGAGCTTTTCTTGTAAAGCTCCTGCTTCCAGCTGGGAGCCAAACACAATACTATTAATAATAAGATCTTCTTTTTCAAACATATTCTTTTCTTTCTATTCTTTTTGTGGCAGTTTCGACAAGGCAGCTAAAGATTGCCAAACGGGAGCCATGGCCCTTAACAATTGCTGATAAATATCATATTTTTGCTGGTAATACTGACTTTGTTCCGAATTTGGTTGGTAAGAATCTTTGACAACCACCATTTCTGCCATAGCTTTTTCCAAGGAAATCCCGTCCAATGTAGATTTAGCAATCAGAGCTCCACCTAAACCGCCTACTTCGCTAGCTGCAACTGTCTCAATTGGTAGATTTAAAATATCTGCAAACATTTGAACCCAAGCTTTTGAACGCGTTGCGCCACCAGTCATTCTAATAACCCTAGGAGCAGAGCCTTTAGCCAAGATAAGCTGCTCAATGTGCTGCTTATGGGCAAACGCAATGCCTTCATAAACTGAACGTAACAGATGTGATTTAGTCGTTCGAGTACTTAAGCCAAAAAAACATGATTTAGCATCTGTAGAAGCATTGCTACCATATAAAAAGGGGAGAAAAATAAGATCATTATAGGTAGCGTCCGTGTTTTCTAAAAATATCTCCAGAGTCTCATAGATGGATTCACCCCCATGCTCTTTGATATTTTTCATTTCTTCTGACATGAGCATCTTTAAAATAATATCTAAATTCCCAGCAGAAGTTGGGCTACTAGCTTCAATTAAAAAATCACGATTTGGAAAATAAGAATTCATTTGACCACTACTTTGACTAGCAGCTTGTTTACTTGGAAAAGCATTAATGTTCCAAGTACCCGAAATTAAACTAAATGTGTCTTCTTCTAATACACCTGAACCAATAGCGCATGCATCGATATCAAATAAGCCTCCTAGAACCGGTGTTCCTTCTATTAATCCCGTTAAGCTGGCAACCTCCTTCGTGACGATGCCTACAAGATCCTTACAGTCCACTAATTCTGGCAGAGCCTGGAATATCTCATCAATTCCAAAAAAACTTAGAATAGCTGGGTCATAAGTTCCCGTCTGAAAATTTATCCAGTGATTACCTGAAGCGTCACCATATTCTTGGTTAAGGTTACCCGTTAACTTAAAACGGATAAAATCCTTTGCCGACATAACCCAGCCAATCTGATTATAAATGGCGGGTTCATACTCCTTCAACCATCTTAATAAAACCGGACTTTGAACAGCTACAACATGTTGCTTTGTTATCTCCCAAAGCTCATTAATAGTTGCTTCAAAGCTAGCTGCTAACTCTTTAGCGCGCTCGTCTGTAGATAAGATTCCGTGGCAAAAGACTTCCTTATCTTTATTTAATAAGTAAAGTCCTTTACCATGTCCAATAGGTACAATTGCTGCAATATCTGAACTCTTAATAGCGGCTTTTTTGATAACTTCCTTGATGGAATCACAGATGGCTTGCCACATGACTTCCAAATCAATTTCGCGAAAACCAGGTTTATTTTCTATTCTTAAAGTTGGGAAAGAAGAAACATGAATTTCTTTTCCCTTCTCATCAAATAAAATTGCCTTTGTGCTGGTTCCACCATAATCAATACTTAAAAAATAACGCATGGCTTATCCTTTCTTAATAAACACGAGCAAGCCCCTTAAATATCAACTTAGTCTTCCTGACAGACAAGTTTCTTGGGTATAGTCTTCTTTAATCTCTGAGACCTGTTAGCAAAGCAAGTCAACTATTTAGGGTATTTCTAATGACAAAATGAGTTTGAAACACGGTATTGTTCCAAACTCCTAATATCTCTTAATATAGGCCTAAATCTTTGGTAGCAGGGTCTATAGCTTGCTGATTAGCTTCAATAGTGGCTGGCTTAAAATAAACACGTTCTGCATTGTTATAGAGGACGTCTTCTAATTCTTCTTGAGAGAAAATATCAACCTCTTCTAACCAAGTTGCCAATTCTTCATAGGTGTTAAATGTCGCTGACCAAGGAGAATCTGTTCCCCAAATAATACGCTTTGCACCTAAAATCTCTTTTGCAATACGAACGTTTTTCTCTGATTTAGGAAAAGGAAACTGATCCGGACTATCAATATCTTGAATAGCCGAAATATCTGTATAGATATTATCTAAGTCCTTCCACATGCTAAGTTCTGCACGCAGACGATTTGGTGTATCAGCATGCGGGAATGATAAGTGACAAACTACAAAATCGAGACTTGAATACAGGCGAGCAAGATTAGCAATCGCATCAGGCTGGTGGCTGATTTGATCCCAATTACCATAATCAACGGTCACCACAAAGCCAGGATAATCTAGGAGGTAAGTTAAAATACGGCTAACATGAGGGTCTGTATCTAAACGAAATGGTGTTTTTTGTCCGCGATAACCGTGAATACCGCCACCTTGACTAATTTCAAATTTAATGGCACGAAAACCCAGTGTTTCAACATGACGTTGAACAATTTGCATCGCATTTTCAGCAAAAGGATCTACTGAGAAAGCTCCCGTAAAACGTTCCGGATATTTTTTAATCGCAAGGTAGGTATAATAATTTTGATAACCATTGAGATGTCCTTGTAAGATGACTGCTTTCTCAACATCATTAGCATCCATAAGTGCCAAAAAGGATTCTGCTGTAAAAGCTTGATCTCCATAGCCATCTGGAATCAATTTTATCAGATCACCATCATCCCAAATAGCATACCCGTCGCCAATAGCATTTAGGCGCCCTTTACCATTAAAACCAGCAATCGTATTAACAATATGCGCATGTCCATCAATTTTCTTCATTTTTATTTCCTCCATTACAACTAGTCTTCTGCGATAAAGATTTTTTCGCTAGAACCTTCAAATCCACTGTTTTTATCTGACATTACTTTTAAATAACGATAGATAGCTTCTCTTCGTGTCCTTAGGAGTATCAGGAAGGCTAAATAAAGGACAATTGTCAAACCTATATAAATTGGATTGCCAGAAATCCAAGCAAAGAGAACTACTGCCGTTAGGGGGTGAGCAAGCAGATTAAAACTCATAATCAACGTCACTCCCGCAGGAAGAGCCGTTCCAAATTGTTTAACGGCGTCAGTATAAATTGGACCAAGAGCACTAGCAGCATACAGTCCTAAGCTAAACCAAATAATCCCATTTAAAATAGCCTTTAAAATATTCCCTCTAGTAACTGCAATCATCGCCTCTATCATAAAGGGAATAGCAATGAGGTCGACCACTGGGAGAGCCTTATTGCCTGGTAACATGAGAGAAATAACAACCATAATCGGCACCAATACCAAACCAGCAATGATTGTTGCCGGCTCACCAAATCCCACCCCATCATCAACGGCAATAAACCAACGTTTCTTATCAGAAAGAGTGGAACTTTCTTCATTTTCTTTTTTCTTGTTCCGTTCAACAGCTTCAGCAAGTGGAGCAAAGGCTTGAGCAAAAACACCCGTAATCAATGGGAAAATAGTCATAACCGCGGCTAAAGCAACGGCAAAGGACAGAATTCCTCCCCAAGTCTCTATAGAGGCAAGTTTTTTAACACTTCCCAAAATGCTAATAATTAAGCCTAAAATAAAGCCTAGGGTCATTGGCTCACCAAAAATACCAAGTTTTGTTTTTAATGATTCTGGATTTAATTTAACCTTATTAAGACCTAGCAAATTCCATAAGGGATCTAGTATTAAAGCAGGAACAAGAGTTTCAATATTATGAATGGAATTAATCGTAGCATTTTTAACCCCATAATACTCTGACCAACGGTCTGCTAAAACTTCTGACATCACTAGTGAATAGAGCAAAACAAAGACCATGAAAGCAAAAGAAAGAACAAAATTTCCAGTTGCTACATAGGCCATTGTTCCCCAGATCATGTAGCCAAAATTATTCCATAAATTTGAAGGTACAAACACACGGGTAATCCCTGTCAAGAATAAAACAAGCTCAATCAAGAGACCAAAGACAAAAAAGGATAAACCAATCTCTGAAGAGAAGGCAGTCAATGATCCAGCCTGCCAACCAATATCAACAATAGGAAGATTAAGTCCAGTTGTTTCAACCATTTGCTGGATATATTTGGTTACCATTGGAGCAAAAGCTGAAATAATCCAACCAAAACCGGTTAAACCTACACCTGCGCGCAAAGCACAGAAGAAGGCACGTTTAGGATTAACTTTTAGAAAAAGACTAACGATAAAAATCATTGCAGGTACAACAGTCGCTGCACCAAAGACTTCGAAAAATTTGTGTAGAGCTACTAGCATAGAGTCACCTTTTTATTTTTATTAAGCGCTTACATTTTGACTTAGAAATGGTTCCCCGTTTCCAAGTCCATAGGGCCTGTTTGAGTTTAGGCATTGACAACATTGACAGCTTTTCCATCAAAGAAAGATAGGATATTAGCAGCAGCTTCTTCAGCTAAAGTAATGCGGCCTTCAATCGTTCCTGTTCCGGCATGCGGACTCATGATAACGTTGTCAAGCTGACGTAATTCTTCAGATACCTCTGGTTCAAATTCAAAGACATCAAGACCTGCGCCCGCAATTTGACCTTCTTTCAGTGCCCAAATCAAGTCTTCCTCAGCAACAATCGGCCCACGAGCAGCATTAATTAAATAGCTACGATTCTTCATTTTCATGAAAACGTTTTTATCAAACTTATGTCGAGTTGATGGTAATGACGGTGCATGAATGGTAATCACATCAGCTTCACGAACAAGCTGATCAAACTCTAGATAAGTGACTCCCAACTCTTTTTCACGTTCTAGCGGCAAACGATAGACATCATTATAAACAAGGTTCATACCTAGAGCTTTGGCAAATTGTGCCACTGTTGTTCCGATGCGGCCCATACCATAAATACCCAAAGTAGCACCATGAAGGGTCATCCCTTGATAACGACGTTCACTTGGGTCAATCCACTTACCTTCTCTCACAACTTTATCGTAAAAAGCTAACCGCTTGGTCGCTGCCATCATTAAAGTAATGGTCATTTCAGCAGTTGGTATGCGTACCGCTTGAGGGGAATTAGACACTGTAATTCCCTTTTCTTTTGCATAAGCAATATCTACATGGTCAAAGCCAACAGCATTTAAAGAAATAATCTGCAAATTTTTTGCTGCATCAATCATCTCTTTGTCAGCCTGTTGTCCCATTAATAACCAAGCATCATAATCTTTCAGATGTTCAAGCACATACTCTCTTGAAAACGGTGTATCTTTTGAGTATGTTACTTCAAATTGATCCATAAGCTTTGTCAGACCTTCTTGAGGGACAACCCCTGTAACAAGTACCTTCTTTTTTGTCATAAAATCCTCCTTAGTATCTATTATATATGGGTATGACCTTAAAAATATAATTCATAAAGAGCCACCTGATGGCTACCATTATTAGCAGAAAACAGATAAGACTTCCCATCCTTATCAAAAGCTAAGCAATTACTTGATGCAACACCAGCCTCCACCACATGCGACTGAAAGTGACCATCCAGATAGTTAAAAACACGAAGCTCAGCTTTTTCTGACCGCCAACCAAAAATAAAGGAAGCAATACCCGACAAAGTGCCACTCCAAATTGCATGACCAAATGGAGTTGCCTCTGGGTAATGGTATAATTCTTGGTCGAAATCCTCCGAGAAGACCCTCAAACGATCGCCATGGAAACCTTGAATCACTATATTCTCAATATTGCCATCATTGTCAATATCTCCTTGAACAATATCACTGGTTTCCTGACCATATAAAATGTCTAAACGCCAATCTCCAGTATCTGAAAAATCTGGATACGTCAATTTAACAACCCCTTCTACAGCCGTAATTAACGAATAACCTTCTGACTCTGCCCTGTAGTAACCATGATTCTTTAATAGACACAGAGGCAAGTCTTTAAGATTCTCCAGAGTTAGTGATTTGCTATCAAATTTGCCAACAAAAAGTCGTCCCTTATCGGACCAATCCTCCACAAAGGCTTTTGAATTAGCAATAGTAGCACCAATAAATAACAGTTCACCTCTCTGATTTTCAACTAAATCAAATCTATGAAGATAAGGAAAGTCAGCAATCTTTTGGATATCCCAAGAACTTCCATTGAAAAAACCATAGACAATTTGACATTCTTTAGCATCAAAACCTGGATAAAACTTCTGTGTTGCCAAAAAATTCATTGTTCCTGGAACCTGTACAATAGACATCGTCCCACCGATACCCTGCCAAACCACTTGCTTATCAAGGTCATGATTTAAATCATAAGCAAAACAAGCGGCCTCAACTTCCGAAGCAACGAGAAGAAAATCAGCTTCTCCTGCCTGAAGTCGGCAAACAGCATAAGCAGCTGGCAAAGTGTCTGTTAATAACTTTTGAACCTGCATGAAACCTCCTTATCAAGCTCTAATCAATGAGTTAAACGGTTAACCAAATCTGTAAAAAAATAGAGGCGAAGACCTGAACTGCAACGGCTACATAAAAGGTAGACTCCCTTTATGTTAAACGGTTAACCAAAGACACCATTATTATAACGCTAGTTAGATAATAAAGCAAGCGTTTACAAGAAATTGTTTTTAAAATTTAATGAGTCAAGGAAAGCTTGACTCACTGTAATTTCTAAAAAGAGTGACGGATAATAATTTCATTAACCACTTCTAGCAATTCTGGACTAGCAACTGAGGCCCTATCCCCTCTCAGTTTTGTGATCAAATGTTCCGCAGCCAAACAACCAATACCGTAAGAATCTTGTTTGATGCAAGACACAGATGGTGTCAGCAATTGCATCCATTCCAAATCTTCATAAGTTCCCAAACCAAAATCTTTGGGATAATGATAGGATGACTGATTGACAATTTTCATAAAACTTAGGAGAGTAGGACCATTCATCATTAGGAAGGCTGGCTTGGAAGATGAGTTCTTTATAATATTCAAAATATGCTCATCACTGCCATCCTCACCTAAAATAATTAAATAATCTTGACTAGCTGTGACCATTTCTTTAAAGCCTTTATAACGCAATTCTCGTGTTGAAATCCCCTCAATAGGAAAGCTGACAAAATAAATGTCTTGATAACCTGCGTTAATCATTTCTTGTAAAAATGTCTTGGTAGAGGCTTCATTGTCAGAAACAATTGTATCAAATTGCAACTGATGAGCTTGCCTATCAACCATGACAAGAGTTTGAGGATCAAAAGCACTAACAAAGGGATTATTAGGGTCAACGGAATCAAGAATAATACCGGATACATCTTGTTGCTTTAAATGGTGCAAGTTCTCTAGTTCAATCTGAAGGTTATTATCTGAGTTGGTAAAGTTAACCGTATAACCATAATGCTGACAAGTATCGTGAATCCCTTTCATGACAGATGAGATAAAGGGATTGGTAATGTCGGCAATGACTACTCCAATAGTCTGTGTATCACGAGTGACTAAGCTCTGAGCGATTTTGCTTGGTTGGTAGCCTGTAACGTCAATCGCCTGCTTAATCTTTTCTTTCGTAGTTAGAGACATCTTTTTATAGTTCCCATTAAGGTAATAAGAAACGGTAGCTTTTGACACTCCAACTAGCTTAGCAATATCATTAATAGTTACCTTTTCAAACATGTCTAACTCCCAATCATCCTATCGTTTATTACGCATATTATATCATGATTGAAGCAATTATCAAGTAGTACAGGTGAACCAAAGTTGTGCTTAAGCTAACAAACTTATCTCTCAATGCAACGATTAAAAAAGGTAAGCCCCTACGACTTACCTCAGAATAATTAGCAAAGTATATTATGGTATTAGCTTAATCCTTCTTTAGGTTTATGACACCCTCAATGCTCATCACCTTTTTGACCATAGTAAGCATTGGGGCCGTGTTTACGCAAATAATGTTTATCCATGATGTATTTTGGTGCTGCTTCCACACGTGGATTAATCTGTTCTGTGAAACGATTCATTTTTGCAACTTCTTCTAAAACAACTGAGTGATAGACTGCTTGCTCAGGTGTTTTGCCCCAAGTAAATGGACCATGGTTGCGTACTACAATCCCTGGCACAGCCATCGGGTCGAGGTCACGTTGACTAAATTCTTCTAGAATTACAGTACCCGTTTCTTTTTCATATGCACCATCTACCTCTTCTTTTGTTAAAGAGCGAGCGCAAGGGATTGGACCATAAAAGTAGTCCGCATGAGTTGTCCCATAAAAAGGAATATCACGACCGGCTTGAGCCCAGCCAACAGCTTCTGTTGAATGGGTATGAACAATACCTCCAACTTCTGGCCATGCTTTATAAAGTTGGACATGTGTGGGTAGGTCTGATGATGGATTTAAATCGCCCTCAATGACATTCCCCTCAAGGTCAGTAACAACCATATTTTCTGGTGTCAATAGGTCATAATCAACACCAGAGGGTTTAATGACAATACAACCTAAGTCACGACAAACTTCTGAGACATTACCCCAAGTAAATTTGACAAGTCCATGTTCTGGTAGAGACTTGTTGGCTGCACATACACGTTCTCGCATTTCTTGTAACTTTTTCATCCTCTTACCTCAATCCTGCTTTTTCAATGAGTGGGTAAAGGAAGGCTTGGGCTTCTTTGATAGCAGCGACTGTTTCCTCAACCGTCTCACAATTTTCTGACCACATTTCAATCAAGAAAGGTCCCTTGTAGTTAGTCTTCTTAATCACAGCAAACATTTCTTCCCAATCAACACACCCTTGACCAAAGGGAACGTCACGAAACTGCCCTTTGCAGGTTTCCGTAACAGCATAGGTGTCTTTTAGGTGGAGTGCAGCAATAGATTTATGGCCATTATAAAATTCACTCCACAAATCATTATGCCAAGCAGAAACATTTCCAGTATCTGGATAAACAAAGAGGTAAGGCGAATCTATCTCCTTTTCAACTGCCAAATATTTTTCAATAGAATTGATAAAGGGATCATCCATAATTTCAATGGATAACATGACTTGTGCTTCTTCAGCCCAGTCACAAGCTTTTCTTAAATTTTTGATAAAACGAGCACGGGTTTTGGGTGATTTTTCCTCGTAATAAACGTCATAACCAGCTAATTGAATGGTTCGAACACCCAAGTCCTGAGCCAATTCAATACATTGTTTCATTAAATTAAGTGATTTCGCTTCAATAGTAGGATCATTTGAGCCCAGAGGATAACGTCTGTGTCCAGAGAAACAAATTGTGGGAATCCGAATCCCCGTTTCATAAACAGCCTTAACGATTTCCAGACGCTCTTCTTTACTCCACTCTAGGCGAGCAAGGCGAGCATCTGATTCGTCCACAGACATTTCCACAAAGTCAAAGCCTAAATCTTTCGCAAATTGTAAACGCTCCCGCCAAGAAAAGTGTTTTGGCGTAGCTTTTTCATAAATACCAATAGGACGCGCCATATGGTTACCCCCAAATACGTTTGATTTCGTCTTTGAATGCACGCGCCGCTGCAGCAGGATCTTCTGACTCAGTTATACCACGACCTGCGATAAATGTAAAGACATCAACCCCTTCAAAGAGTTTCAAGGTACTGACATCAAGTCCCCCAGTTACTGATACTCGGAAGCCCATTTCAATCAATTTTTTCACCTTGTTGAGGTCTTTCTCACCCCAAGTTTCGCCAGCTAAAAGAGCATCGCGTGACTGGTGATAGATAGCTTGGGAAATCCCTGCGTCCAACCATAATTGGGCTTGTTCAAAGGTCCAATCTCCATATAATTCAATTTGTATCTCACCTTTATCACCACGAATTTCTTTAATGGCCTTAAGAGCCGCCTCCATCGTTGGAATAGTAGCACAACAAATACAAGTCATCCAGTCTGCTCCACGAAGAGCATTGTTTTTAGCGACCGTACCACCTGCATCAGCACATTTGGTATCAGCAACGATTGTTTTCTCAGGGAAAAGACTCCGTAGAACTTCCACTAACTCACTACCTACTTGAAGCAAACAAACTGTCCCTGCTTCAATAACATCAACTTCATGGCCAACTGAAACAGCGGCTTTAATAGCTCCTTGCAAATCAGAATGATCTAGAGCAACTTGTAAATTTGGGATATGTTTTGACACTATCTATTCCTCTTTCTAAATGTTCAATATTGTTGGCATAACTGTTAGCCTTAAGATTCCAAATCTAAACCTTCAAGATAAGGACTATTTTTTGATTCTTCCACTAAAGCCAAAACATCTTCAGAAGATTGACATGCTAGAAGACGATCAATAGAATTCTCCATATCAAAGAGGGCAATAATTTGAGGGATTGCTACTGTTGTATGAATGTCAGAGCTAGTCGCTGCTAAAGCTAACAGAACCTGAACCTCTTTACCGTCCGGAAAAACAACCGGATTCGTTAAGGTAATTAATGAGAAAGCATCTCTTTGGACACCTGCTTCAGGCCTAGCGTGTGGCATGGCCATTCCTGGCATCAAAATATAATAAGGTCCATATTCTTCTGTTGAATCAATAATTGCCTGATAATATTCCTCTAAAACGGCACCACTCTCAATTAAAGGATCAACTGAAAGTTTGACAGCCTCTTGCCAGCTTTCTGCTGACAGGCCTAGTCGAATAGAATCGTTGTCGATAAAAGCTTGTTTTAAATTCATGTCATATCCTTTCTTTACTGTCAGTCAAAAAGCTTCTTTTCAACCAATGATTTATCAAAATCTTACAATACTTGACTAAGCTTCTCTTTGATTTCTTGGTCATCCATTAAATTATCAAGACCAACAAGATAGCCTTTAGTTCGCCCATCTAATTCATGAATTAAGTGATTAGAAGCAACCACAATATCATAGCCCGCCGCCAAGCTTTTTGCCTCGCCGACCGAACAAGATGCAGATTGAATATCTGTTACACCAAGTTGACGTAAAGCATTCTCAACCTTCATTTTGATAACCATAGATGATCCCATACCATTTCCACATGCTGTTAAAATTTTAACCATAACTTTTTCCTTTTCTTTCATTTTAATCTATCGCAGAGCTATTTAGTCATTATTTCTTACGATTGGATTTTAGTTTTTAAAATGTGTCGTCCCATAAGCTTTGCTGACTATTGCTGAATAGACTAGCCAACAAGCCTTGTCTGTTAGAAACAACCTTTTTTGCATTCAGCCATACTAGGGCAAATCAAACAAGAGTCAAGCACCTTTTATTTTGATTGTGCTTCACCGCGGTAATAAGCTTCTTTATCTTTAGCTTTAGCAAATTGTAATTGCGGAATAGCTAAGAAGAAGAGACATACGACGATATAACCAAGAATACCCAAATATTTGAAGAGGTATCCAAAAGCTAACCAAGGGAACTCGAAGTCAATATTTCCGTGGTAACCACCAGCTAAATCAAGGAGGCCAACTGCAACGGCACCTAAAGCAACCTGAATCACACCGGAAATAAAGGATAAGGCAACTGCTGCTTTCCAGCCACCGCGTTTATCGGCGAAAACGGCAATAGCAGCGTTATCAAAGAAGACTGGAACAAATCCTGTGATAATTAGAATTGGATTTTTAAAGACAACTAATAGAGTAATTGTTATCAATTGTCCAATGAGACCAAATGCAAAGCCTGAAAGAACTGCATTTGATGAACCAAAACCATAAGAAGCTGCAACGTCCACAGCAGGGAATGAACCTGGTAGAAGTTTGTTAGAAATACCTTGGAAGGCATTGGTTAATTCAGAGACAAACATCCGAACCCCTTGCATCAAGATGAAGAGGTAAACTGAGAAAGTAAGTGATGTCTGTAGGATATACATGAAGAAAGCTTGCTTAGCAGGTACAAAAGCTCCCGGTCCAATTAACTTAACATTAGACATGATGTCTGGGCCAAGTACAGCTAGAATACCTCCGAAGAAGACTAACATCAAAGTAGCAGAAGCAACAACCGTATCGTGGAAGATACTTAAGAAAGTCGGCAACTTCAAATTATCAAGATTTTCTTCCTTTTTACCAAAGAACGGAGCTACTTTATCCACGAACCAGATTGCAAATTGTTGTTGGTGCCCGATAGCAAAGCCTCCACCACCAGTCAAACGCTGAGTAGCTTCAACCGTCATATTAGAACTTACCGCCCAATAAAGTCCACAAATAATACCTACAGCCCATGCTCCAAAAGCATTTTGGAATTGCGGAATCAAAAGAAGGACAAAAACAGAAATGGTTGCTGCTTGTTGGACCATAATGTGACCCGTAATAAAGAGCGTACGAACCTTAGTCACTTTGCGAAGAGCCACCAGCAGGATGTTAACCCCAAACCCAATCAGCAAGGCAGTGGTAGCAACGCTAATGAACCCCATACCTTCTAATTTGGCATTTGCGGCTGCCAAACCAAAATAAGGGTCAATAACTGCCGCTTTCAATTCAAATTTCTTAGCTAAAGCCACTAAAATCGGTCTAAATGTAGTAACAAGACCACCCGCACCAACATTTAGAATTAAATAGCCGACTGTCGCTTTAATAAAACCGGCAAATACTTCGTGTGGGGGTTTATTGAGTAACATGTACCCAACCAGTACCAAAAGACCTACAAAAAAAGCTGGGTTCTGCAAAATATTTTGCGAGAACCAATTTAGGGGAGCTAGGAATAATTCCATGACGACTACCTCTTTTCAAAGTTATTAAGTTTTTTTACTTCTTTATTATAAAAAGTGAAAGCGTTTTAAAAAAGACCAAGTATCACACAGCCGTGTGTTCAAAAATGGACTAGAGTCTTCAACATCAAAAAAGTATCTCCCTAAAAACAAGGAGATACTTTGTTTATTCTATCATTCATAAAAGAATTAACTTGGCTTATTTCACGACAATATTAACCAATTTATTAGGCACCACTATGACCTTCATCACTTCTTTACCTGCAATTTCAGCTTGAATTTTTTCATTAGCCAAAGCGATCGTTTCCAATTGATCTTTTGTTAAATCCTTGGCTACTAAAAGTTTCGCTTTAACTTTGCCTTTAATTTGCACAACAATCTCAACTTCATTCTCAACCAGCTTACTCTCATCCCAAGTCGGCCAAGCCACATGGCTCAATGAGGCTTCTGACCCAGTCACTACCTGCCATAATTCTTCCCCCAAATGAGGCGCAAATGGGGCAATTAATTGGATAAAGCCTTTGGCATAATCCTCAAAGAGACTTTCTTCTTTATTAGCTGCATTAATAAAAATCATCAACTGAGCGATGGCTGTATTAAATTTCATAGCTTCAATCTGTTCGGTGACTGTCTTAACAGTTTCATGGTAAACCTTGTCCAAAGCTCCGCTATTTTCCGCAACCAAAGCTTTTGTGGTAATGAGGCGGTAGACACGGTCCAAGAACTTACGGCTACCTTCAAGGCCTTCCTCAGACCAAGCAATGGAAGCATCAAGAGGTCCCATGAACATTTCATAAACGCGCAGAGTATCCGCACCATATTCTTCCACCACATCATCAGGATTGATAACATTCTTAAGAGATTTAGACATTTTAGCTGGTGCTTGCTCTAGTTCTTCACCAGTTTCCACATGGAAGAAGGAATTGTCACGTTTTTCAACCTTATCTGTTGCTACAAGTGCTCCACGGTGATCTCGATAGCTTGTACCCAAAATCATCCCTTGGTTAAAGAGTTTTTGGAAAGGTTCCTTAGTTGGTACTACTCCTAAATCGTAGAGGACCTTATGCCAGAACCGTGCATAAAGTAAATGAAGGACAGCATGCTCAGCACCACCAACATAAATATCCACTGGCAACCATTGTTTTAATAATTCTGGATCTGCTAAAGCTTGGTCATTATGAGGATCAATATACCGCAAATAGTACCAACTAGAGCCAGCCCATTGTGGCATCGTATTAGTCTCGCGACGGCCTTTAACGCCATCCTCGCGAACCACTTCTAACCAGTCCGTAAGATTGGCCAAGGGCGACTCACCAGTTCCCGAAGGGCGAATATCACTGGTTACAGGAAGAATTAATGGTAGCTGATCTTCTGGGACAGCCGTTGACGTCCCATCTTCCCAATGGATAATCGGAATTGGTTCCCCCCAATAGCGTTGACGAGAGAAGAGCCAATCACGTAGACGATAAGTTACTTTCTCATTACCAACTTGCTGCTCTTCCAACCAAGCAACCATCTTAGCGATGGCATCTTCTTTGTTGAGACCGTTTAGGAAATCAGAATTGATATGGAGCCCATCTTCGGTGAAGGCTGCTTCTTCAACGTTGCCACCTTCTAGAACAGGGATAATTTCAAGGTTAAATTGCTTAGCAAATTCCCAATCACGTTCATCATGAGCAGGAACAGCCATAATAGCTCCTGTTCCGTAGCTTGCTAAAACATAGTCAGCAATCCAAATCGGCATTGCTTGTCCATTTACTGGATTGATGGCGTAGCTACCAGTCCAAACACCTGTTTTTTCTTTCGCTAGGTCTGTACGCGCCAAATCTGATTTTAGACTAGCTTGTCGTTTGTATTCTGCCACCGCTTCAGCCTGTTCTGCTGTTGTGATTGTATCAACAAGCGCATGCTCGGGTGCCAAGACAGCATAGGTCGCACCAAACAAGGTATCAGGGCGAGTGGTGAAAACAGTGAAACTTTCTCCAGAATCCTTAACTGTAAAAGTGACATTAGCCCCTACTGATTTGCCGATCCAGTTACGTTGCATATCTTTGATAGACTCTGGCCAATCGACTTCTTCAAGATCTTCAAGAAGACGTTCTGCATAGGCAGTAATCTTAAGCATCCACTGACGCATTGGTTTACGGACAACTGGGTAGCCACCACGTTCTGAAGTCCCATCAGGAAGGACCTCTTCGTTGGCAATTGCAGTTCCCAATTCCTCAACCCAATTAACTGGCACTTCGGCTTCATAAGCCAAACCTTTTTCATAGAGTTTTGTGAAGATCCATTGGGTCCATTTGTAATAGTTTGGATCTGTGGTATTAATTTCTCGATCCCAATCGTAGGAGAATCCTAGAGCATTGATTTGACGCTTGAAGTTAGCAATATTTTCTGCTGTGAATGCAGCAGGGTCGTTTCCAGTGTCCATGGCATATTGCTCAGCTGGTAATCCAAAGGCATCCCAGCCCATTGGATGAAGAACATTATAGCCTTGAGCGCGTTTAAAACGGCTCAAAATATCAGTAGCTGTATAGCCCTCTGGGTGGCCAACGTGTAAACCAGCACCTGATGGGTAAGGAAACATGTCTAAAGCATAGAATTTAGGTTTTGAAGTATCCATACCGGTTTTAAAAGTATGGTTTTTAGCCCAATAGGCCTGCCATTTAGGCTCTATTTCTTTGTGATTATAAAATGTCATACGGAATCTCCCATATCAAAAGTCTAGTTCTTCCTATTATAGCACGAAATGAATGGTTAATAAATGGGGAATCGCGGCAATAGTTCTTTTTTACTTATAAATATTCTAACAAGCAGTAGCCCAAAAAGCTTGGGACGAAAAGATATTACTTTTTGAGATTCTTTACTATCATTTTTTCAATTAACAAATGAAAGACAAAAAGCGAACAAAACAGAATTCTGACTACCAGAAAACGAGTTTTATCCGCTTTTTATGACTGAGATTAAATTTTATCTCAGAGGCTTCAATATTCTAAAGTATTACTGTTTTTTACGTTTTATGCCGTAGGCTACCATACCTGAAGTCGCTATAACAGACATCGCAATAGCTGTCAAGACTGAGCTGTGGTCTTCCCCAGTTACAGGTAAGGTTGCAGAGTAATGAGAAACTTTAGCTGCTCTTGGCATTGCTTGTGATGAAGCAGTTTCCGCAATCCTATTTGACTCTTGTGGACCAGCTATTTCCTTAGCTACCTCATCTTGTTTAGCTTTTTCGTGATCAATTGTTTCAGGCGTCTCTTTTGTAAGTGATTCAACCATTTCTTCTGTCTGTGAGTCACTCGTTTCTGCTGGGTTTTCTATAACGGAATCAGTTGTTTCTACTTCTGTTTCTGATGATTCTGGTTTTTCTGGTTGAGGGGTTTCACTCTCAACATTTTCTTCACCCTCATTTTCTAGAATTTCAGGATGCTCTTCAGCCACTTCACGTTTAAGCTCTTCTTCTAATTTATCTTTGTGAGCTTTTTCTAAATCTGGTAAAGTTTGCTCTAAAAAGTCATTCAAGCCTTCAATAGTTTTAGCTGATTTCACTATTTTTTTTATGAGAGTATTAGCACCTAAAGCATCTAACTTTGCTAATGCATCTTCTTTAGCAGCCTTTAATGCCTCTTCTTTGTCAGCTTTTTTCTTTTCCTTGTCTTCTTTGTTATCCTTATCAGAAACTTCAGTAGAAGCTGGCTCTTCTACCTTATCTTTCTTCTCTTCGTCAGTTTCTTCTTTTGCTTCTACCATCACAGCTTCTGGCTCACTACTTACTTCATTCGCTGATACAACACTTCCCCCTGCTAAGACAGCTACAGAAACCGCTGCTAAACCATAGGCAGATTTCCTGAGGTAATATTTCATGCACTTATTTTCTTTCATCTCGACTCCTTTTCTCATTTAAAACTCATGTTTTATAATCTTTTTCAAAATAAAGAATAATATTATTATATATTTTTATTTTGATTAAATCAAGATTGGTTTATTGTGTTTATTTTTTAATTAGATTACAAAACAATGTCAATGAAACATGAAAAAAGCGCTAGATATTAAACCTAGCGCTTCATTATTCTCATTTTTATCATATATCATTATTGCAACTCTGCAATCTGATATAGTTCAACTTCAGCAATAGTTTCTGAACCAAACATATTAAGTGTTAGTTTAACCTTGTTATTCTCAATCTCAACAACACGACCCTCTTGCCCCATGAAGGCCCCATCAATAATTTGAACAACATCACCCTCTTTGATATTAGTGTCGAAGACATCAATCGTTTGTCCCATTGAAAGAAGAATGGAGCGAATTTCTTCTTCAAGTAACGGGGTCGGTTTTGAACGATTCCCGTGAGAACCAACAAAGCCTGTAACATTTGGAGTATTACGAACAACAAACCAAGCTTCATCCGTCATAACCATTTCCACTAAAACGTATCCAGGGAAGCGATTTTCTTCAACTTCTTTGGTTTGACCATTTTTTTCAATATTTACTGTCTGTGTAGGAATCTCAACACGTAAAATATTGTCTAACATATTGTAGGTTTGAGCACGTTGCAAGAGGTTTTCTTTCACTTTATTTTCATAACCAGAATAAGTTTGGAGCACAAACCAACCTTTATCAAATGAGTCTAACATATATTTTCCTTTCATCAGAAAAAAGCCTAAGACGGCTTTTGGAATGATTTCGTTACCCTCATTATAATCCAAGTCCTTAGTCCTGTCAATGCTTTCCTGAATGCAAGCTAAAAGACTGGACAATGCCAGCCTTGCTTTAGTTAAAATAAGTAATTATTGACAAGATACCTTTAGACAATAAGTGGTCAAAAATGAAAATAATGATGGTGAAGAATGCAGTGTATTCAAGCACTGCAATAAAATCTTTCCAACGTTGTTTTCTATTTGGCCAAGTTGTCTCTTTCAATAACGTGAAAATACCACTGATAAATCCCATCAGAATCTCCTAACGTGTTTCTTTATGTAACGTATACTTTTTACAATGTTTACAAAATTTATTTACTTCTAGTCGTGTCGCTTTAGGCGTGCTGCTAACCCCAATTGAATAATTTCGGCTCCCACACTCGACACAGGCTAGGCTTACTTTTTTCTGTGCCATAGCGCCCTCCGTAGAGATATTCTAACATGAATTAATTAATTGCGCAAGCTATCTAAAATAGTCAACAATCCCATCCCAAATACTTTTTGCTTTCTCTTTTAAGCCATAATTATTGACCGCATCTGAGATTGATTTTGAAGCATCTTCAGCTGATTTTCTAAGGTTATCAATAATATCATGAGAGCCTTGAGCTGTTTCAGTACTTGTTTCATTTATCCCATAAACCGCCGAAATCCCATTGGCAGCATAGGCATTATCCACCTTAAACTGACTACCTTTGGTATAAGGCAAAATGTAAGAAGCCTGCGTGCTAAAAATGGCTGAAGCTGTCCCTGCACTGGAGCCCGATAAATAATGATGCTCGTCCGTCTTATTAAAGCCTATCCACTGACTAATGACAACGTCTGGGGTATAACCAATAACCCATTGGTCGCCTGATAAATCTGGATTAAAATCTGTTTCGGTCGTTCCTGTCTTACCGGCTAAGGTATAGCCGTAAACATTAGCATTGACAGCAGAGCCATTTGAAAATGTCCCTAACATCATGCTGGTCATTTTATCGGCTACAGATTGACCAATCACCCGTTTAGATTGATCAGAATGCTCCTTGACAACTTTTCCACTTGCAGTTTCAATTTTAGTGATAAAGTGAGCCTTGTGCATAACCCCATTATTAGCAAATGCCGAATAAGCCTGAGCCATTTCAAGTGGGTTAGTCGTAACACTGCCTCCCAAAGCAATCCCTAATTCTTTACTAGATGAAGGCATATCTAAGCCAAATTTTTTGCCATAAGCAATAGCCTTATCTACTCCCAATTCCTTAACCGTTGCAACAGCTGGGATATTATAAGAATTAGCTAGTGCTTGATACATCGGAACATCTTCCGACTCATAATTTCCATAATTATGAGGTTTGTAGTCGCCAAAATCACGAACGGTATTTGGTAAGAGTTTATCAATAGACCAACCAGAAGCTATGGCTGGAGCATAGACAATCAAAGGTTTAATGGAAGAAGCTGGACTACGTTTGGCTTGTGTCGCATAGTTGAAACTGCGAAACTCTTGTTTACCATCAGCATTAACTCGCCCTACAAGTCCACGCACACCACCAGTTTTAGGATCTAGCGCAACGCTAGCACCCTGAGCACTTGTCCCATCGTAATCTGAAACAGGGAAGAGACTGGCCGTATTAAAAGTTGTTTGCATTCCTGTTTGGTAATTCTGATCTAATTCGGTATAAATCTTATAGCCATTATTAACCAAGTCCTTTTCTGAAATACCATAGGTAGAAATAGCTTCATTAATAACAGCATCAAAATAGGAAGGGTACTTATAATCATCTGATTTACCAACATAAGTATCCGCTAAACGATTGCCAACACCAATAGACTTAGCTTCTTGAGCCTGCTGCTTTGTAATCTTACCAGCATCAACCATAACCGACAAAACTGTATCTCGCCTATTTGTGGCATTCTTAATGGAATAGATGGGATTATAAATCTCTGGTCCTTTTAGCATTCCCGCCAAAGTGGCCGCCTCATCTAGCGTCAAATTGGCTGCGCTTGTCCCGAAGTACTTTCGACTGGCGTCTTCGACACCCCAAATTCCATTCCCAAAGTAAGAATTATTGAGGTACATGGTTAAAATTTCTTTTTTGCTGTATTTCTTGGTTAATTCTAAAGCTAAGAAAAATTCACGCGCCTTACGTTTAACGGTTTGATCTTGAGAAAGATAGGCATTCTTGGCTAATTGTTGCGTAATCGTTGACCCGCCACCAAAACGTCCTGCCGTAACAACAGCTAATAAGAAACGGTTAAAATTAATACCTTTATTTTCATAAAAGGTACGGTCCTCAGTTGCAATAACAGCATTTTTAAGATTATCAGAGATAGCGTCTAACTCGACATAAGTTCCTTTTTGACCTGATAGACTTCCTGCGTATTCTGCTTTGTTATCATAAATAACAGTCGTTGCTTTTAAAGCATTCTGTAAATCTGACACCTTTGCTGTCTTAGAAAGGTAAAAAAGGTATGAGCCCGTTGCTAAAACAAGCGTTCCAATAACAATTAGGAAAATTTTCCCAATATGGTAACGACGCCAAAAACGCCTAATTGGATTCCGAGGAGAAGGCAAAATAGCCTCTAACTTCTGCTTCCAAGCAGGCTCTTGTTTTTGTGGGTGCTCAGAAAACCCCCTCCGACGTTGAAAAGACGTCCTTGTTGATGCTTCTTGACCAGCGACCGACTCTTCAGTCAAGCCATCGGAGATGCTGGAGGCTTCTGATTCTTTTCGTTTTTGTTTTTCCGCATATTTTCTTGGAAAAAACTTCTTTTCAAGTAATTCTAAAAATGTCATAGTGTCATTATACCACTATGTGCAATCAAGTTCTAGTTTGAAGCGGGTTGAACAGGTTTTGAATAGGCAATTCCATCAACTTGGAAGAGTAAGCCTTCTGGTCCTCCATCTTGGGCAAACTCTGTTTGAATAGATTTACGAGCTGGGTATTTACCATTAAAACGCTCTTTGATCACTTTTTCTAAAATTGGAAGATTCCAAACATCGCGGAAAAGACAATCCATTTTAACAACTGCTTCTAAACTTAACCCAACCAAGCCAAGACGTCGCTCCATTTCGTCGAAAGCACCATTAATCTGGTCTTCAATCGGTTGACCGATATTTCCCGTACAAAAATTCAAAAAATAAAAATCGCCTGCTTCCACAAGCCCTGTGTGAGCAGATTCTTCATTTACATCGTAACGTCTAATACTTTTCATTCGAGTATCCTTTTTCACTAATCAGTTTTTACCTATTATACCAATTTATTAAGGAAATCCAATATCAAAAAAATTAAAATACTTCTTTTTTATCCTAAAAGGCAATGGTTTCTATTAACCCAACTTAAAAGGTTTGCACATCGTTTGCAGACATCCAAAATAAAGAAACATGTTATAATAGGACTATAACTTATATTAAACATTTAGAAAGAACTTGGTGATATTTATGAAAAGATTTGAGGCCTTTAAAGAAACCTTATCTGCTGATAGCCTAAAAGCTATTTACGAAGAAACTAAATTGGAAGTTGCAAACGATGAACGTGAGGGCACTGAAGCCTTCTCCGCTGCTTTAGCAACACAAATGGCTGTCAACCTCATTGAAAAGTACCACGATTGGCTCAATGAAAATCCAAGCAAATAGTCTCGGAGGCTTTACAGTCACTTTTATCAATCCCTACTCACAAATGACTGTAAAAGAACTCTTAGAAACTAAACTACTGATTCCTCGAAAAATTCGTCACTTCCTAAGAACTAAGAAACATCTCTTAATTAACCAGCAGCTGGTTACCTGGCAAGATTTGGTTACAAAGGGTGATGAGATTAGCTTAAGTTTTGATTCTGATGATTACCCTCAAAAAAGGATTCCTTTTGGCAATCCGGAATTAGTGGAATGCCTTTATCAAGATTCCCATCTTATTGTGGTTAATAAACCTGAGGGAATGAAGACACATGGAAACGAACCTAATGAATTAGCCCTTCTCAACCATGTCTCTGCTTTTGTAGGCCAAACCTGCTACATTATTCATCGTTTAGATATGGAAACAAGCGGGGCTATTATCTTTGCTAAGAACCCTTTCATTCTTCCCATTATGAATCGTTTACTTGAGGATCGTGAAATTGGCAGGAACTACTGGGCTTTGATTGATGGAGTGATTGAAAACAAGGACACAGCCATACAGTTTCCTATCGGGCGCCACCGCCATGACCGGAGAAAACGAGTCGTTGATTTAAAGCATGGTCAAAAAGCCATAACGCAGGTCAAATGCTTAAAAAGATATAGGCAGCAATTGAGCTTAGTGGATTGCTCCTTAAAAACAGGTCGAACGCATCAGATCCGAGTTCATCTGTCCTATATCGGTCACCCTATTATAGGCGACCCTTTATACTGTCAACGAACTACTACACAACGCCTCATGTTACATGCTCATCAACTCTACTTCAAACACCCACTAACACTTGAGACAATCAGGGTTGATGCCAAGTCAGAAACATTTGAAAAAGGACTCCCTTAGGAGCCCTTTTTATTGGCGTGTTAGCGTTAAACCAGGAGCTGGTTTACTGTAATCAAAGTCTTTATCTAAACCTGTTTGCCATATAATTGATGTTAACCGATCACCATCAAGATGGAAACCATATTCGTATTTGACGTTCATACCGCCAATACCTCCTCCGATAATCACAATTTCACCAGTTCCAGCTGAGAAGCTTAAGCGATAGTCGCCAGGAGATTTCTCTTCAGCCTTACTAATTTTAGCACTTGATGACTCTTCTTTTCTCTTAGGATCTTTATAGGTCTGTTTCCGCGTTATAGTACCATCTTCATCAATAATCACCGTATAAGTAACATCATCCTTAGTACCTTTCCAAGTACCAGCCATACCATCTGGTAAAGGCGAAGGTCCCTTAATCTGATTATTCTCACTAGTTACTGTAATGTTTTTATCACCAGCTTCACTAACAATATACTTATCCCCTGATTTTTTCAAGGTCAGTTTACCAGTAATATCTTGAATAATATGACCTGAGGACCCCTTCGTAGGATCTGTTTCCTTGTTATAGGTGTAGTCATAATTCGCAATAAAATCAACTAGATATGACTCTTTTCCGACTTGAGTTAAACCACTTAAAACGACGGTTGGAATAGCAAAGCTAGAAGCTTTACGCTTATCTGTTTCCAGCTTAGCTTTGATACTTTCTTTCATTCCCTTATAAAAACTATTGTTAGCGCCGTTTTCAAAAACATCATTCAGTTTCGTTGAGTCTTGTCGGGTATTTGTATAGTGCATTAATTGATCAAAAGCTGATAGTAAATATTGTCCAGCTTTATCTTTCGTAAGTAAATTCTCAACATCCAGTCTGACACTTGAATCTTCTTGAATATCATCCAGTTCAACTTTTTTAGAAGTCACTTCCCCATCAGAAAAAACCTTTTTTACATAAGCTTGCGCAGAATGAGTCACAGGATAATCTTTAACTTCGTAAATCCCATCTTTCAGGCTACCAATCCGACTATCGTCGAAATATAAGTCGCCATCGGCTAAATTGCTACTAACGGTGAAATTCTTAAATGTTACCGATAAATCTATAATCTGATTTTTTCCATCATATTTTTTACTAATCACGACCTTTCTACCCTTATAGTTACCATTTATACTAGCTTTATAATCAGCAACAGGCAGCCGTTTTAGTTCTGTTGAAAAATGATCAGAATCAGAATGAGCAACCATTTTCTGATTTAGTAAAATATCTTCATTAGGAAGATTCGTTTTTATTGTCAAAGACATGGGTTTCATAGCAATATGATAAGCAGGAAAAATACCAAAATGACGCCCTTTTGACTTAAGATAGATGGAATCGGAGGCGTCTGCCTCACTCAGTTCCTTTTTGACCTGGTTTATTTCTGACTTCTTCAGACGAGTAAAATGAGCAAAATTTGCCTCATCATTAGTAATCTTTTCATTGGTATCTGACCAGATCAGGTATTCTTTGATATTCTCAAATACAGAACCTGTTGAAAGGCTCCTTGCTTTCGTGTAACGATTGATGACATTGGCTTTTGAATAATAAAAACTACCAAAAGCCATAAAACCTAAAAATAGAAAACCAAGGAAGCTAAAGCTTATTTTAATCCATTTTTTCCTAAAAAACTGTTTCATATCGGTATCCCTTTCACTACGAACTACTCTTTATTATATCAAATTTATAAGCATTCTCCTAAAAAATCTAAAGTATTTAAAAATTAGCCTCTTCAACATTTTTATTATGCTACAAAGCCTTCAATTATCGGCAAATGATTGAATTTATTTCTTTTCTAGCATATAATACCATTGGAAGCGCACACATTTTTTGGAGGTTTACTATGAACAAAAAAAAGATTACTCTCACAGCAGCAACCTTTTTAGCTGCTCTTGGTTGTTATTCATCTGCTGATGCTTGTACAGGTTTCATCATTGGTAAAGATTTAACAACAGACGGTTCTACTCTTTATGGTCGAACAGAGGATTTGGAACCAAACCACAACAAAACGTTTATTATCAGGGCTGCAAAAGATCACAAAAAAGGAGACATGTGGAAAGACAAGGCTAACGGATTTGAATACCCATTACCAGACCATTCCTTTAAGTATACAGCTGTCCCTGACGTTACTCCAGAACGAGGAGTCTTTGACGAAGCTGGCTTTAACGAACATGGTGTCTCTATGTCTGCTACTGTTTCAGCCTCTGCAAACAGCAAAATATTAAAAAAAGATCCCTATATTAAAAATGGCTTAGCAGAGTCTTCAATGGCTTCGGTCATTCTCCCAAGCGTAAAAACAGCTAAAGAAGGGGTCCAGCTCATCGCAAAAATCGTTAAAGAAAAGGGAGCTGCTGAAGGTAATATTGTTACTATTGCTGATAAAGACGGTGTTTGGTATATGGAAATCTTATCAGGCCATCAATATGTAGCCATTAAATTTCCAAACGATAAATTCGCTGTCTTTCCAAACACCTTCTATCTAGGACATGTCAATTTTGATGATAAAGAAAATACTATTGCTTCTGCCGATGTTAAAAAGATAGCTAAGGAAGCTGGTACTTATAAAGAAGTTGATGGACAATTCCACATTGCACAATCCTATAATCCAAAAATGGATGATGCCAACCGCTCACGGGTCTACTCTGGTATCAAAGCACTTAATCCTGATTCTAAAGTGACTTACAAAGATAAGAATTTCGAATTATTACAAAGTACTACTAAAAAACTCACCCTGGAAGATGCTATTAAATTACAACGTAACCGTTTTGAAGGCCTAGACTTAAAGCCTCTAGATCAAATGGAACTAGATGGCAAAGGAAAACCTAAATCAAAAGAAGCAAGAAAAGGTTACGCCTATCCCATTTCAAACCCAAATGTGATGGAAGCACATATTTTCCAACTAAAACATGATATCCCTGCAGAAATGGGAGGTGGCGTTATGTGGCTATCCATCGGAAGTCCAAGAAATGCTCCATATTTACCTTACCTAGGCAACATCAGTCAAACTTATAAAGCCTATCATGAAAACAGCACTAAATATAACAAAGACTCTTGGTATTGGACGGTATCACATATCAACGATATGGTTGCCGCTAATCCTAAAAAATTTGGCACTCAAGTTATTGACGAGATGAAAAAACTCGAAAAAACCTGGATGACTGAGCAAGACACAACAAATCAAGAAGTTACCAAATTAATGACAAGTGACCCAAAAGCTGCTCAAGAAAAAGCTGACAAAGATCTATGAATCGTGCTGAAAAGACCTTCAAACGCCTTAAAGACATTGAATCTAAGTTAGAAAAAGATAGCCCTAGAAGCAGAGATAAAAAGGTGAAAAACAAATAGGTTTTAAACCTTTAAGCTTCATTTAAGTTAAGATGGTTATTCTGTCTATATATCCTAAACCTTTTTTCATAAGTTTAAATAGCGCCTCTGGTACCCAGGGGCGCTATCTTTGTTTAGATAAATTCTTTTTTCTTAATTGTTAAACCTATCCCAATTAATAAGGCGCTAGACATCACTGTCATCAGGAAATGACTATCATCACCAGCTATTGGTAAACTTGCTTTTGATGATATTTGATTAACCTTGTTAAGAGCTGGTGCTTTTATAGCAACCATCTGCACCGTTGGCTGTTGAACTTCTTTCTTGTCCATTGTCGTCTCTGGGGCAACCACAGTAAGATGAGAACCAACCGTAATGACTTGATCTTGAGCAGCTACTACTACCGGACTATCATAAACAATAGATTCAAATCGACTATTAGGACCGTCTTGAACAAAACGAAATGACGCCACATTAACTGTAGATGAACCTTCTCGGCCCGGATTGAGGGGCACCCGAGTTCCAAGAGGAAGATTAGGGTCATCAACATACTGAACCTGATAAGCAATGTGACTTACTTGCGGCGTACCTACTTGATACTGCACTATCATTGGACGCATTTCCGCCACAAGCACTTCCCTAGTGGATGATGTGATAAGCCCCGTCACTGGATCAATGCTATAAGTCGTTGTCTGTCTCATAAGGCCATTTTGACCCGCATCAACTACCTTAACTTGCCAGTCGCCAAGTGCATGATCCTTTACTTCTTGGTAAATGACGGTCATAGTTATTTGTTTATCACTAACTACTGGTTTAATCCCCTTAGTAATGACTCTATCTTTAGCTAAGCTAGAAGAAACAACTGACTCAGTTGCAACTAATTGATGATTATTATCAAGTGTATAGGTTGTTCTAGTTGTTTCAGACCCATTTACTCCTGCTTCTACAACATCACTTAGACCAGTAGGGTCGTAGGCTAAAGTCACATCACCCGCATAAACTGTTTTATAAGGTCTTGACACTGTCGTTTCAACCGGCATGGCACCATAGACTACTTGACCCTTGACTGGTGCAGTCACTGCGCTTGTGACTAAGTAAGGTACAACTCGAGCAGTTCTTGGATAGTCAAACAATCTATGATAAAGGTTAGCAAAATAGTACTCTGACGCAGCAAATGGACTATATCCAACCCCATTTCCAGGCATGTATGCGTCCCCTGTAAATGGATTGGCAACAAATGTATCATAAGGCCTACCATATAAACGATGCATGATGTATTGGCTTAGACCTTCAGCAAATGCTTCCTCGCTGTTATCACGATAGTATGACCACACATCTGGTCGATCAAAATAAGTATGGTAAACATCTAAGAATTCTGTCGTATCAGAAAAAGCCATAACAGTATCAAGTGTGTTGTCGGTATTGCGATCAGACCTTTCCATATAGAGACCACTTTTAAAGTCAATAATATGAGTCATTTCGTGTAAAACAGTTGCCAGCAATTCCGTATTATTAGATACATACTTCAAAGAAATAGATTGATCTACGGAGCTAGCTAAACCAAGTGTCGTTGCTCCCATACCAGGAATCTCTCCATCATAGATAACCAAATTAGCAATAACTCGCTGAATTTCTAAAGGGAGAGACTGTAGCCTTGCTTCAAAATCCTGCCTTTGATCAGCAGGCATAGCTGTATGACTATAATCCACATCAATCTTGATACTATCTCGGTAGTTGTTATAGCGACGTGTTAAGGAATCAAACTGCCTAGTCATCAAATCCATATCAGCTTCTTGATCACTTGTCAAGGTACCGAGCGCTGTTAACTGTTTGTAAGCTAGCTGAGCTCTTTGGTAATCTGCTTTAATATCTGCATATAAAGCATCGTTAATAATATGACTATTATGATATCTTAGGAAATCATCACTAGAGGTAGCTAAATTTTCTGGGACTAACTCCAGTCCATAATCTTGAGCTGAGGTATTCCATAAATCCTCTTTACTTGCTTGCAACAATCGAGAATAAAATATATTATCATCTGACAAATCAAGCCTTGTTCTAAGCTCAGCATTGGTTGGATCTAGCATTTCGCTGGTTACAGGTCGAATCACACGTGTTCGGGTGGTTGAGCCATCAGGATTAGTAACAGTGATATAGTCGTACACGTAATTTTCAGCATATTGAGCATACTCCCTAACAGTACTTTCACTCCTATTGAAGTCAGCAAGCAAAGTTGGCATAGGCACAAAAAGACTATCTACAGCAATCCGATCACTAGGCAATGCCTGTGTAGCATCAAGATGGTAAAAAGGCTGGTCAATCCATTTATAAGCTTCAGAATAAACTGCTGGACTTGTTGGAGCTGTCGTTTCTGTCTGTATCTTATAGGTAGTAGTTGTGCTGGTACTGCCATCAACCGCAGGAATGACAAGATCTGTCCCAACAGGTTTTGTGACATCAATACTGTAAACGGTAGTAGCTGGTGTTGTTGAGGTTACTGTAGTTGTCGGCTTGGTTCCTAAAATAATAACTGTTTCGGTCGGCTCAATCCGCTGAACCGTAATGACTGGATTCCCATTAGCATCTAAAGCTCCTGTCTGAGTAGTAATTAATTTACCATCCACACCTTGAATCTGGACCTGTCGATAACCTACAACTTGACTAGGGTCTGAAACATAACGGATAGGACTCGAAATAAGGGTTCCCGTAACAGAAGGAGTTGTTGAAGCTGCTAAAGTTCTTGTTCCAGACGGTGTGGCTGTTCCACTAGTAGCTAAAGCTGTTGATGTGGTCGGGATAGTTGAATCCGTAACAGCAGGCGCTGTCCTTACTAAGCTTGTTGGTGATGTCGATATTACTCCCCCACTTGCTTCTTCTGCACTGGCAATTTGAGTTGTTAGCATCACCCCTAATAAGATACTCCCAACTCCTAGCATCGTTTTGCGGATGCTAAAAATTTCTTTTCTATTCCTAAACATTTTCTTTCACTCTCTCCTTGTAACCTTTTTTTAATAATTGTTAAATCTCATTGTAACATAGAACTATTTATTCACAAAAGCTTTTGCTATAATTTTTCAATAAATTAAAAAAGAGACTGGGACAAAAAGGTATTAATTTTTGAGATTCCCTGCCATTAATTTTTCCAATTGATAAATGAAACCCAAAAAGCGAACAAAACTCATTTTCTGATACTCAGAATACTGTCTTGTTCGCTTTTTATATTTGAGCTTAGACTTTTGTCCCAGCCTCTTTTTAAGAAGCTTTCTAAACTTACATCATACCACCCATCATACTTGGGTCCATGCCAGCTGGCATAGCTGGTGCTGCTGGCTCTGGTTTATTAGCCACAACGGCTTCAGTTGTTAATATTAAACTTGCAACTGATGCTGCATTTTGAAGTGCAGAACGTGTCACTTTCACAGGATCAATGATTCCTGTTTCAATCATGTCAACCCATTCACCACTTGCGGCATTGAAACCAGTTCCGACTGGGCTATTTTTTAATTTATCGATAATGACAGAACCTTCAAAGCCTGCATTATATGCAATTTGACGAACCGGCTCTTCAAGGGCACGAAGAACAATGTTACGACCTGTCGCCTCGTCTCCTGTCAAATCAAGTGCAGCAACCTTCTCAATAACTGTTACAAGTGCTGTTCCACCACCACTAACAATACCTTCTTCTACCGCTGCACGAGTAGCATTTAAAGCATCTTCAATGCGTAGTTTCATTTCTTTTAATTCTGTTTCTGTGGCAGCACCTACTTTGATAACAGCAACACCACCGGCTAATTTAGCTAAACGCTCTTGTAATTTTTCACGGTCAAAGTCTGAAGTTGTTGTTTCTAACTGTGATTTGATTAGTCCCACACGGCTAGCAATGGCATCAGCAGAGCCAGACCCCTCAACAATAACTGTAGAATCCTTGTCAACAGTTACTTTAGCTGCTTGTCCAAGCGCAGCAATTGTCGCATCCTTAAGCTCTAGGCCTAAATCTTCTGTAATCACTGTTCCGCCAGTTAAAATAGCAATATCTTCTAACATAGCTTTACGACGATCACCAAATCCTGGCGCTTTTACGGCTACAACATTGAATGTTCCACGAATTTTATTTAAAACAAGTGTCGGTAATGCTTCTCCGTCCACATCGTCAGCAACAATAAGCAATGGGCGACTTGTTTTAAGAACTTCTTCTAATAATGGTAAGATTTCTTGAATATTTGAAATTTTCTTATCTGTTATTAAAATAAACGGATTTTCAAGATCAGCAACCATCTTCTCATTGTCAGTCACCATATATTGTGATAAGTAACCACGGTCAAACTGCATGCCTTCAACCACTTCAAGCTCAGTCTCCATACCGCGTGACTCTTCGATTGTGATGACCCCATCATTTCCCACACGTTCCATTGCTTCTGAAATGTATTCACCTACTTTTTCTGAACGTGATGATACAGCTGCTACTTGAGCAATGGCTTCTTTACCAGTAACAGGTTGTGCAATAGCTTTCAACTCTCCTACAGCTGCTGAAGTTGCCTTTTCAATCCCACGACGGATACCGATTGGGTTAGCCCCTGCAGTCACATTTTTTAATCCTTCACGGACGATGGCTTGTGTTAAAACTGTCGCAGTCGTTGTTCCATCACCAGCAATGTCGTTAGTTTTTGAGGCTACTTCTGAAACCAGTTTTGCACCCATATTCTCAAAGTGATCTTCCAGTTCAATTTCTTTGGCAATGGTTACCCCATCATTGGTGATTAGAGGTGAACCAAAGGCTTTTTCAAGTACAACATTACGGCCTTTTGGTCCTAAGGTAACCTTGACTGTGTCTGCTAGAATATCTACACCACGTACCATTGCTGCACGCGCATCTGCTGAAAATTTAATATCTTTTGCCATATAAAATCCTTCTTTCTATAACTCTGATGATGAGATTTCTTATTCAGTAATAATTGCAATAATATCTGACTCTCTAATGATAGAAACTTTTTCGTCATTAAAGGTCACTTCTAAGTCATGTCCGCTTTCAACTAAAACTTCTTGGCCGATTTTAACAGAAGGGGGTACAAGCTCACCAGTGATAGTTCGTATACCAGTATCACTAATAGCTACAACCTTAGCTTTTCTTGTTGACTCTTTTTGCGCGCCAGCAAGAACAAAGCCACCAACTGTTTTTTCTTGTTCTTCATTAAATTTAACGACCACGCGGTCACCTAATGGTTTTAACATGAGTATTACCTCCAATAAATTGAATTTTATTATTTTTAGCACTCTTTTGAATAGAGTGCTAACTCTGTTTACTATTTTATCACTTGGTCAAAAATAGTCAAGAAAAAAGAGCTTAGTTTTTTGAAAAGAAGCCCTTATAATGAACAGCCTAAAAAGTACTATACTGCTCATATAAGGAGATTCTTTTCATTTAACTAATCCCTCTTTCTATCTTATTCTATGTCACATTTTATTTTGCCTTTGGCTAAACCAATTTTTAATTTATGCCCAGAGCCTAACTGTCCTGAAAGAAGTAATTCTGACAATTTATCCTCAACTTCTGTTTGAATCGTTCTTCGAAGTGGACGAGCTCCCATCTCCAGATCATAGCCTTTCTCAGATAGGTATTTAAGTGCTGACGGTTGAAATTTGAGAGTGATTCCTTTTTCTTCTAAGGCAGCAATCAACGGTTTCACCATAATCCTCACCACTTGTTGCATATCTTCTTGACTTAGGCTGTGGAAAACAACCTTTTCATCAATACGATTAATAAATTCAGGACGATAAGCTTTCTTTAGCTCCTCTAAAATACGTTTTTCCATAGCTTGGTGATCTTGACTAACATCTCGAGCACCAAATCCTACAGTTTTATCATCTCGAAGTGCTGTCGCACCTAAATTACTGGTCATGATAATAATAGTATTTGTAAAATCAACTTTTCGACCACGAGAGTCTGTCAGTACCCCATCGTCCAAAACTTGAAGAAGTACGTTGAAAATATCTGGATGAGCTTTTTCAACTTCATCAAAAAGCAAAACAGAATAAGGTTTATTCCTTACTTTTTCTGTCAGTTCACCACCTTCATCATAGCCTACATATCCTGGAGGGGCACCATTGAGACGACTGGCTGCAAATTTCTCCATGTATTCTGACATATCGAAACGAATTAATGCTGACTCATCATCAAATAAAACCTCAGCCAAGGCTTTAGCAAGCTCTGTTTTTCCAACACCTGTTGGACCTAGAAACATAAATGAGCCAATTGGACGCTTACCAGTTCGGATACCAGATTGATTGCGACGAATAGCCCTTGAAATAGCTGAAATAGCTTCGTCTTGACCAATAACCCGTTTGTGTAATTCTTTCTCTAATTGGAGGTATTTTTGACTATCAGCTTGGCTAATTTTCTCAAGTGGTATCCCCGACAATCTACTTAAAGTTGCCATGATGTCATCTTCTGTAACCGGAGTTGGGCTAGGCTTCGTTTTCTTATTAGCTTTTAATATGCTAGTCACTTCTTTAAAATTGCCATCGAGGATAGCCTGGTCTATAGGACTTAAAAAGGAGGGTGTCTCTTTTTTTATGAGCCCTTGGACCGTTGCACTGGCTTCATCTAAGAGGTCTATTGCTGAATCTGGCAAATTTTTACTTGTTAAATAACGGTGTGCAACCTTAACTGCCACTTTAACAGCTTGGTCTGAAATTCTAACATTATGATACATTTCATAAGAAGATTTTAGTCCAAGTAGGATTTGGTAGGCATCTTCAAGATTTGGTTCTTCAATTAAAATTTTAGCAAAGCGACGAGATAAGGCTGCGTCTTTTTCAATATGTTTTTGGTATTCTTCCTGAGTCGTCGCACCTACCATATGTAGTGTCCCACGAGATAAAGCTGGTTTTAAAATATTAGCCGCATCTAAAGTACTATCAATACCACTTCCAGAACCCATAATCGTATGTAATTCATCAACAAACAGAATAATTTTCCCATCTGCTTCAATATCATCTATGATTTGGTTCATTCGTTCTTCAAAATCACCCCGAAAACGAGTTCCTGCAACCACACTCATCATGTCTAGTTCCAAAACTCGCATATCCTGCAATTCGTAAGGAATAGCTCCCTCGACAATTCGTTGAGCTAGACCATATGCCAAGGCTGTTTTCCCAACACCCGCGTCTCCGACTAAGACAGGATTATTCTTAGTTTTACGGCTTAGCACCTGAACCATTCGAGTAATTTCTTTTTCACGGCCAATCACCGGTTCCAAAAGGCCTTGACTGGCCATTTGTGTTAAATCACGCGTGAAATCAGAGAGGTCACCTGCTGAACTTGGCGGTTTCATCATATCTGAGAATGTCCCACCTGCTTTTGTTTTTTTAGGTTTGCGCAATTCATAAATAGCCTTAATGGTCTCTTTACTATAAGCAGCTTGCCTCTCAATTGCTTTACGTAAATCAGAGATTTTCAAATCCCCTTGACCCTCATCCCGTAGTTTAAAACCAGCCATTTCTAGTAAACGAGTTGCCATAACATCAGGATTTAACAATAGGGCAAAAAGGACGTGTTCTGACCCCACTTCCTGAGCACCTGTTACCTGACGGATAGCATCTGAAAATTGAAGAATTTTTGTTAAGGTTCTAGATTGACCCTTCAAGGTCCACTCTTTCACATCATCATTTGGCGTTTGTCCCATAGCTAAAATAGCTGCCGCTTCATATTCTTCCATAGTAACTTTAGCGTCAAATTCATTGAAAACAAGTCCAGCTAGTGAGTTGTTAACCACGACCATCGCTAAAAGAAGATGCCATGTTTCTAAATATTGGCTATCAAAGCGAGCTGCCTGATATTGAGCCTGCTTGAAAATTTCCTGCATTTTTAGTGAATAATCTATCATTAATTGTTTCCCTTCCTGTCAATACGCTGTAGCAAGCGATATAGCATACGCGCGCGAATCGTAGAGGCGTCCGCTCCTAAAACGTCATCAGAGGCCATCGCTAAAATAACATTTCCTTCGCGTTCAGTAATTAAATGTTCATCAAACAATAATTGAATAGAATCTGTGAAAACAACTTCACTGACCTGCTGACCAATATTAGCCGTTAAATTTCCAATGAGATGGTGCTTATCCGAAAAATGAACCTTAGCAATTCGAATATAGCCACCTCCACCACGCTTACTTTCAACTTCATATCCACGGCTTTCAGTAAAACGGGTTTTAATAACGTAATTAATCTGACTTGGTACCACTTGAAAAGAATCTGCTAGTAGTGAACGTTTAATCTCGGCAATCCCTGATTGAGCTAATAACTCTTTGATATATTCCTCAATGCTATCAGATGTATTTTTTGTCGGCATCAACTCACCCCTTCATTTCTACTCCATTTTTGACTAAAACTGACTTTTATTATAACAAATTGCAGATGCGAAAAGCAAATCTTTGTTCACTAAAAGTATCTCTTATGTTCTTACAGGGACAAAAAAAGACAGAAATTAATCTGCCTTTTCTTTATCTATTTTTCATTACTGATTAAGATAATTTAGTGATATTCACTGCTTGAGGGCCACGTTGACCTTCTTCAACATCAAATTCAACCTTTTGACCTTCATCTAAAGTTTTGAAACCATCAGACTGAATTGCTGAAAAATGTGCGAAGACATCTTGACCTTCCTCAGTTGAGATAAAACCGAAACCTTTCTCAGCGTTAAACCATTTAACTGTACCTTGTGCCATATACATCCACTTCCTTTCTAATAAAGCTATTGTGTAAAACTAGAGAGAAATGAAGATGTTAAAACACAAATATTTACTCAAAAACTAATTTACTCTCTCAGTCTAACAAAGAATAGGGACATTGTCAAGACAAAACATTAAAACTCCTTTAAAACTTTAAAAATAAATTAAATAGAAAGCGTTTAACTACACCAAGGTGGTTTTTAGTTGAGTTTCTCCTCTCTCTAGGCTAAAATGTGTTTTATAAAGAAGTTACTCTGTTTTAGCTGATCAAAGACACTCGTTCATCTGAAATAAGTAATAAAAAAGTGAATTACTCAAAAAATAGCAATTCATTATAGGAGAGAATATGCCTGACACCAACTTAGTAGATCGCATTCAAAGTATGCGCCAAAAATACATTAACAACTATCCCACAGAAAGCCTAAAGGCTAATTATGTCTGTCAGGATATCAAAAAGGCTAAAAAATTGAAAAAGAAGCTTATTGCTCTTGAAAAAGAACGCTGTCACAAATTAATTGAACATGCGGATATCTCTGATATTGATCAAAAAATTGCTGTTTTAAAAAATAATTATATTAATGAAAGCCAACCATCTCATAAACAGGAAAAATCTTAATTATGCCAATAGCTATCATTGTTATTACCTTTTTACTTTCCCTCATCTTATCTAATGTTGTTAATCGCATTATTCCTCAGATTCCGTTACCAGCAATACAGCTATTTTTTGGCATAGTCTTTGGAATTTTTAGTAAAAACCAAGCTTTCATCCTAAACCCCGAACTTTTCTTAGCTTTTGTTATTGCACCATTAAACTTTCGTGAAGGCCAAGAAAGTGATGTTAAGAGTTTTTTGAAGTCACGCAATTTGGTTTTATTCCTTATCCTACCTACTGTCTTTCTAACCACTATTTTTATGGGACTCAGTATCAAGGCCTTAATTCCTGTAGAATTACCTCTGGCTTTGTGTTTTGCTATGGGGGCTTCTTTAGCGCCAACGGATGCTGTGGCCTTCTTATCCTTAGCCAAACGTTTTAAGTTCCCCAATCAGGTTAAAAATACTCTCACTTCCGAAGGGCTTTTAAACGACGCTAGCGGTCTAGTAGCTTTTCAGTTTGCCCTTATTGCTCTTACTACAGGCTACTTCTCTTTGACAAAAGCAGGGGTACAATTATTAATTTCCATTGTTGGAGGCCTTGCTGTTGGCATAATCTTTGCATTATTAAATAGAATCTTTTTGTCTATCTTAGAAAAATATGATGCTGCTGATGTTACCGGGGCTCTACTCCTTGAACTAACACTTCCTTTCGTTGTTTACTTTGTTGCCCACATGCTAAATGTTTCGGGTATCATTGCAGTCGTTATCGCTGGAGTGATGCAAGCCAATCGGCTAAAAAAAGTCACTTTATTTGATGCACAGGTTGATCGTGTAACAACAATTATCTGGGAGACCATAAACTTTATGTTAAATGGCCTTGTCTTCATGATATTTGGTATGGAATTAGCCCAATTTACCGGCCCCGCAATTGCTAACCCAAATTATAGCAACCTTTCCCTCTTTTTACTGGTTTTTGCCCTTACCGCAATTCTATTTCTTATTCGTTATTTGTTAATCTTTGCTTATTTTTGGATAAGAAGTCTGCAAACTCGAAAAAGTATTAGAAAATACTGGAAACATATTAATCTTTTAACGATTTCTGGCGTCAAAGGCAGTGTCTCTATAGCCATCATTTTATTGCTCCCTAAATTAAGCGGCCTTCAAAATAGTATTGCATTGTTCATTGTCGGATCAGTGACACTGCTAAGTTTTTTGAGTGGCTTGTTGATTCTCCCTAAATTAGCTCCATTAATGACCTCATCTCAAAATCTTGTGACTAAAATTGCTCTTTTAACAGATGTCCTACAGAGCTTGGCAAGAGAAAGCAGAACAGCTCCAGCTAACCAGGCAGCACTCTATTATGTCATGGATAGCTATAATAATAGAATCGAAAATCTGATTTTGGAGCAAGAACCCACCAACGTCAAAGAAGAATTAGCTGAATTACAGTTGCTCATTCTGGCAATTGAAAGTGAAGGGCTAGAACACGCCTACAAAGAAAAGCAAATCAATATTGTAGAGTACCGTGTCTACCAAAACTATATCAAACTCCTTGAAAGACAGGTTAACCGTAGCTTTATTTCAAGTTTCAGTTACACTGTCACTGTCCTTTTACGCGTCTTGCGCCACCTTTTGCGAGAACTCCTTTCCTTCAGAAAACCTCATCATTTAACAGCTACTGCTTCTAAGAACCGCCCTCACCTCTCACAACAAAACCGAGACCATCTAACAGAACTTTACTTAGACAATACTGAGCTAATCATGGAAACATTAGAGGACTTGGAGGGTTTCTATACACCATCGCTTGTAGACTTTTTACAAAATCAACGACTCCAAAAAGCTGAATTAATTAAATCTGGTTTATTTGTGGAACGTGTCATTGCCAATTTTATTCCTGATGTCAGTGGTGAAAGATTGCATGGCTATTATTTAGAAAGACAATTTATTTATAACTATGAACAAGGAGGTCAACTAACAGCTAAAGAAGCTCAGGCTTTACGTGATGAAGTCAATGAATTGGAAAGCTATTCATTGCGCGAAAGCTCTCCCAACTTTGCCTACGACCTTATTAAATATCGACATACCGCGAAGTGACGAAACACTTCGTCTTTTTTTGAGCAAATCAATTGCAATTTGTTACTAACTAGTGATAAAATGCGATTATCATCTCAGGATAAGCTATCACATCTCCCTGTCAAAGAAAAGGAGCGTTTCATCATGACAAATTCAAATTTATTAGGTATTCACCATATTACCGCAATGACAAAGAATGCTCAGCGTAACTATCATTTTTTTACTGAAATTCTGGGCATGCGTCTCGTTAAAAAAACAGTCAACCAAGACGATATCCACACCTATCACACCTTTTTTGCTGATGACAAAGGAAATGCTGGAACTGATATGACCTTCTTTGATTTTCCTGATAATCCAAGAGGGCTCCATGGGACAAATGCTATTACGCGGATTAGTTTTCGCGTACCAAATGATGCTGCTTTAGCTTACTACTTAGAACGATTTGATTCTTTTGGAGTCAAACATGGTCCTATCATTGATTTGTTTGGTCATAAAGCACTGCCTTTTGAGGAAGAAGATGGGCAACGTTACCAACTTGTATCTGATGAACACAATAAAGGTATCAAAGCCGGGACTCCCTGGAAAGAAGGCCCTGTTCCAACAGATAAAGCAATTTATGGGCTAGGTCCCGTTGAAATAAGGGTTAGCTACTATGACGATTTCAAACATTACCTCATTCAGGTTTATAATATGCGTGTTCTGGAGGAAGGTGCTGATTACACCATTTTAGAGGTAGGCGCAGGAGGACACGGGGGACAAGTCATTTTACGTAAAGATGAAGAGTCTCGACAAGCTATTCAAGGCTATGGTGAAGTGCATCATGTTTCTTTCCGCGTCAAAGACTCTGAAGCCATTAAAGAATGGGCAAATAAATACGAGCGTCTAGGAATCATGAGTTCAGGAATTGTTGACCGTTTTTATTTCCAAGCACTTTACTCCCGTGTTGGCCATATTTTAATTGAAATCTCAACCGACGGACCTGGCTTTATGACTGATGAACCTTATGAAACTTTAGGGGAATCCCTTTCACTTCCACCATTTCTTGAACCGAAACGTCATATCATTGAAGAGATGATACGACCATTTGATACTAAACGTCACCATTAAGGAGATCATTATGGAAACCATTAAACATATTCACCATATTAGTGCCATTGTCGAAGATGCACAAGAAAACTTAGATTTTTACAGAGATGTCTTACAATTACGCCTCGTTAAAAAAACACTTAATTTTGATGACCCAAGTGTTTATCATCTCTATTTCGCTAACCAAGCCGCAGATCCCGGAACTCTAATCACCTTCTTTCCTTGGGAAAATCACGTCCCGGGACAAGTGGGCAGTGGACAAGGAGGTCGTATTCTCTTTAGCATTCCATTAGGATCTCTACTTTTTTGGCAGGAAAGACTAGAAAACTTTCAAGTCCCCTTTGTTACAAAAGACCTCTTTGGGACCCGTGCACTCTTTTTCCAAGATCGTCACCAGTTAGAATTAGCCTTAGTAGAAAATACTGACGGTACTTCTCAAACCACTGCTATTCTTGGTTTCCATGGCCTATTTTTACACTCACATGATTTTGAAGCTAGCTACCAGTTTATGAAAGGTGTTTTAGGCCTAGTTGATACATTTGAAAATGAGGATTACTATGTTTTAGAAACCATTGGTCCCCAGGCACACACTATTTACCTACCAAAACGTAATGAGACACGTGGTCATATCGGTCCTGGCACCGTACATCACATGGCTTGGAACGTCTCTGATTTAGAAAGCTTAAAAGCCTACCAAAGTTACCTTAATCAAGGAAACTTCAATGTGACAACAATCCGTAATCGAAAGTACTTCAAGTCAATTTATTTCCGTGAACCAGGAAAAGTTATCTTTGAATTGGCCACACAAGGGCCTGGCTTAACAATTGATGAACCTGAGGAGCAACTAGGAAAAGAGCTACTGATCCCACCAATTTATGAAAAACGGCGGGAGGAGCTCCTCAAGCAATTAAAACCATTACATTAAAGGAGCAGCGATGATTTCACTAGCTACTGATACCCTGACTCACCAACAAATCTATAAACTCTTAATTGGAAGTGTTATTCCAAGACCAATAGCCTTCGTCACAACCCTGACTGAGGAAGGGCAAGTTAATTTAGCCCCTTTTAGTTTTTATACTATTGTCAGTCACCAACCTGCCATCATTTCCATCAGTATCCAACGTCAAAATGGTCGCCTGAAAGATACCGCCCGAAATATTATCCATCAAAAAGAAGCTGTTATTCACAGTGTTTCAGCCCATAATTTGACAGCCGTTAATCAGGCTGCTAAACCTCTCTCTTATGGTCATAGTGAACTTCCTTTAACAGGTATGACCCTAGTGGATTCTAGCAGTATTCAGACCCCTGGGGTTTCAGAAGCTTTAAGCCGCTTTGAAGCAAAGCTCTTTCAGCACATTCCCATCTCTAATGACCAAAAACAGGTTATTGCTGATTTACTACTCTTACAGATTGTCCATTTCCATATAGATGAAAAAATCTACCAAGATGGCTACATTTCACCAGAAGCTTTAGAACCAATAAGTCGTTTAGCAGGCAGTACCTATGCCAAAATTGGTGAATTGTTTAGTCTAGAAAGACCTGAATAGCTTATGATACACTACCGATACCATAAAGGGCGCGAAGGAGAACCTCTCTTTATTCTCCTTCATGGCACTGGCGGCGATGAAGAAAGCCTATTGCCACTTGTCTCCTACCTCAATCCACATGCTAATGTTTTAGCACTCCGTGGCCAAGTCTCTGAAAACGGTGCATTACGTTTCTTTAAACGCCATAGTGAAGGGCAATTTGATCTCCTTGATCTAGAAGAAAGAGGAAAGCAACTGATGGAGGAGCTCCTCCAATTTATCAAAGAACACAATTTATCTACTGATGACACCGTCTTAATTGGCTTTTCAAATGGCTCAAATATGGCTATTAATCTCCTCTTACGAGATGGTAGTCCATTCAAAAGAGGAATACTCTTTGCACCCATGTACCCAATTGATACAAATACTCTAAAGGAAAGTAAAGAAGACACTTCTGTTTTTATCTCTATGGGAAGATTGGACCCACTTGTACCACTCAATCAGAGCCAAAAAGTTATCCGTGAATTTCAAACCAGACATGCCCAAGTGAGCTCCTATTGGGTTAAAAACCATGACATCACTTTAGATAGTTTAAAAGCAGCTCATAGGTGGCTTAGTGAAAATCAAAAACCATCAGCCCGATTTTGACCTACTTTTGACCGCCTTTATTTCTTTTGTTCTATCTTGTCATTAAAAATAAAAACCCTGATTTAACAACGTTTTTACGAAGTGAATCAGGGTGATTTTTGTATGATTAAGGCGGTAGACGGATTTGAACCGACGATCAAGCTTTTGCAGAGCCGTGCCTTACCACTTGGCTATACCGCCACAACAATAGCTATTTTACCTTAATTGTAAGGAAAGGTCAAGATAAAATTTCCCTGGAACTTTTTTTAAAAAAATTTTTCTAATCATATTTAAAACTTTTAGAATTCATTAACCTGTTAAAGCTTAATACTAGGCTGTTTAGAATCATTACAATTAGAATAAGCTTATTAACCAGTTAATTTTCTGATAATTCAACAAAATTGCAAGGGCTTTCTTTTAGACTTTTCGGAAATCTTTTCCTATAATACATAGTATAAAATAAAATAATAAAAATAAGGAGGTTTTTATATGTCTTTAATCGGAAAAGAAATGGTTGAATTTTCAGCCGACGCTTATGTTAATGGTGAATTTGTCAAGGTGAGCACTGAGGATATTAAAGGGAAATGGGCAGTTTTCTGTTTTTATCCTGCAGATTTCTCATTTGTTTGCCCAACTGAATTAGGTGATTTACAAGAACAGTATGAAACATTGAAATCATTAGATGTTGAGGTTTATTCTGTATCCACCGACACTCATTTTGTACATAAAGCATGGCACGACGATTCTGATGTCGTGGGTACAATTACCTACACAATGATTGGTGACCCTTCTCATAACATTTCACGTGCCTTTGAGGTATTGGATGAAGAAAATGGTCTTGCTCAACGCGGAACCTTTATCATTGACCCTGATGGTATTATTCAAATGGTGGAAATTAACGCTGATGGTATCGGCCGTGACGCAAGCACACTAATTGATAAAATCCGTGCTGCCCAGTACGTTCGCCAACATCCAGGTGAAGTTTGCCCAGCCAAATGGAAAGAAGGGGCTGAAACGTTAAAACCTAGCCTTGACCTCGTTGGTAAAATTTAAACATTTACTTCAAATTTTCAAAGGAGGTAACAAATGGCATTAAGCCCAGATATAAAAACACAGCTCAATCAATACTTGGACTTGCTGGAATCTGATATTCAGTTACTGGCTCATCTAGGTGATGATGAGCAGTCAAAAAAAATGCAAGAATTCCTTGAAGAAATTGTTGCTATGTCAGACCATATTTCACTTGCATCCTCAGACTTGGACCGGATTCCTAGCTTTGGTATTGCCAAGCAAGGAGAAGAGCCTCGTGTTACTTTTGCAGGTATTCCATTAGGCCATGAATTTACATCATTTATTTTAGCCCTTTTACAAGTATCTGGCAGACCTCCAAAAGTAGATCAGGAAATCATTGACCGTATCAAGTCAATTGAGAAACCGATGCATTTTGAAACTTACGCCAGCCTTAGCTGCCACAACTGTCCAGATGTCGTGCAAGCCTTTAATATCATGGCTGTTCTCAACCCAAATATCTCACATACTATGATTGAGGGGGGCATGTTCCAAGATGAAGTCAAGGAAAAAGGCATTATGTCTGTTCCTGCTGTCTTCTTTGAAAATGAACTCTTCCATTCTGGCCGTGCGACCATTGATCAACTCTTGGAGAAGATTGCAGGTCCTCTGTCAGAAGAAGCTTTCTCTAATAAAGAAACCTACGATGTCTTAGTTGTTGGTGGAGGTCCAGCGGGTAATAGCGCAGCAATTTATGCAGCGCGTAAAGGCCTAAGAACAGGTCTTCTTGCTGAAACCTTTGGGGGCCAAGTGATGGAGACTGTCGGTATTGAAAATATGATTGGTACCCTTTATACAGAAGGTCCTCAACTAATGGCTCAAATTGAAGAGCACACAAAATCTTACAAAGTTGACATTATTAAATCACAATTAGCAACTAAGATTGAGAAAAAGGAGCTTATTGAAGTCTCTTTAGCTAATGGAGCTGTCTTAACAGCTAAAACGGCTATTCTAGCGCTAGGTGCTAAATGGCGAAATGTGAATGTTCCTGGAGAAGAAGAACTTCGAACTAAAGGTGTGACTAATTGTCCCCATTGTGATGGCCCATTATTTGAAGGAAAAGATGTGGCTGTCATTGGCGGTGGAAACTCTGGCCTAGAGGCAGCTCTTGATTTGGCCGGTTTATGTAAACACGTTACAGTTCTTGAGTTCTTACCTGAACTTAAAGCCGATCAAGTGCTTCAAGATCGCGCAGCCAAAACAAACAATCTTACTATCATCAAAAATGCAGCCACCAAAGAAATCCTCGGCCAAAACCAGGTTACCGGCATTGATTACACTGATCGTGAATCTGGTAACGATGCCCACATTGATGTGGAAGGGGTCTTCGTTCAGATTGGTCTCTTGCCAAATACGGAATGGCTTAAAGATAGTGGCATTGAACTAACAGATCGAGGCGAGATTATCGTTGATAGTCATGGAGCAACCAATGTTCCTGGCATATTTGCTGCTGGTGATTGTACCAATTCAGCCTACAAACAGATTATTATTTCAATGGGCTCTGGAGCGACAGCTGCAATTGGTGCATTCGATTACCTCATTCGTCAATAATAGTAAAAAATCAGTCCTGAACCAAGTCAAAGGGCTGGTTTTTACTATAAACAGTAGAATTCCCTTGCTTTTCCTAGCCTTTTTTGTTAGAATAGGTTTGTCGTTTGTCGACAAATACTCATCTCTTACCGATTGTGGGCTTGTTGCCCTCGGGTTAGTCTGCAAGTCAACGTAAGGGAGAGGAAAAAACATTATAAAGGAGAAACTACTCATGGCAGTAATTTCAATGAAACAACTTCTTGAGGCTGGTGTTCACTTTGGTCACCAAACTCGTCGCTGGAACCCTAAGATGGCAAAATACATCTTCACAGAACGTAATGGTATCCACGTTATCGATTTACAACAAACTGTTAAGCTAGCTGATCAAGCTTACGAATTCGTTCGTGATGCTGCTGCTAACGATGCGGTTATCTTGTTTGTTGGTACTAAAAAACAAGCTGCTGAAGCTGTTGCTGACGAAGCAACTCGCGCAGGACAATACTTTATCAACCACCGTTGGTTGGGTGGAACTCTTACTAACTGGGGAACAATCCAAAAACGTATTGCTCGTTTGAAAGAAATCAAACGTATGGAAGAAGAAGGTACTTTCGAAGTTCTTCCTAAAAAAGAAGTTGCACTTCTTAACAAACAACGCGCTCGTCTTGAAAAATTCCTAGGTGGTATCGAAGATATGCCTCGTATTCCAGACGTTATGTACGTTGTTGACCCACATAAAGAACAAATTGCAGTTAAAGAAGCTAAAAAACTTGGTATCCCAGTTGTTGCTATGGTTGATACAAATGCTGATCCAGATGACATTGATGTTATCATCCCAGCTAACGATGACGCGATTCGCGCTGTTAAATTAATCACTTCTAAATTAGCTGATGCTGTTATTGAAGGTCGCCAAGGTGAAGATGCTGAAGTTGATTTTGAAGCAGATGCAAAAGCAGATTCAATCGAAGAAATTGTTGAAGTTGTAGAAGGCGACAACAACTAAATTTAATACCAGTTCTTAAACTCAAATTTAAGACAACTTGATATTCAAAATACCTAAACGGGGCAGAAAGCAAACCGCTCTGTCTCGTTTTTTTAAACTAATTGATATAAAAATTTTGGAGGATTCTACTAATGGCAGAAATTACAGCTAAGCTTGTAAAAGAATTGCGTGAAAAATCTGGTGCCGGTGTTATGGACGCTAAAAAAGCACTTGTTGAAACTGATGGAGACATGGATAAAGCCGTTGAACTTTTACGTGAAAAAGGTATGGCTAAAGCAGCTAAAAAAGCTGACCGTGTTGCAGCTGAAGGACTTACTGGAGTTTATGTCAGTGGCAATCAAGCTGCTGTGGTTGAAGTTAATGCTGAAACTGACTTTGTCGCTAAAAATGCTCAATTCGTTGAGTTAGTAAATGAAACAGCTAAAGTTATTGCTGAAGGAAAACCTGCTAACAATGAAGAAGCTTTGGCATTAGTTATGCCTTCTGGTGAAACACTTGCAGCTGCTTATGTTAACGCTACAGCTACAATCGGTGAAAAAATTTCGTTCCGTCGTTTTGCTCTTCTTGAAAAAACAGATACCCAACATTTTGGTGCTTACCAACATAACGGTGGTCGTATCGGAGTTATTTCTGTTATTGAAGGTGGCGATGAAACACTTGCTAAGCAAATCTCAATGCACATTGCAGCAATGAAACCAACTGTTCTTTCATACATAGAACTTGATGAACAATTTGTTAAAGATGAGCTTGCTAAATTGAACCATGAGATTGAACTTGATAACGAATCTCGCGCTATGGTTGATAAATCTCCGCTTCCGTTCTTACAGTATGGGTCAAAAGCGCAATTATCAGACCAAGTTATCACTAAAGCTGAAGATGATATCAAGGCAGAATTAGCTGCTGAAGGTAAGCCAGAAAAAATCTGGGATAAAATTATTCCTGGTAAAATGGACCGCTTTATGCTTGACAATACTAAGGTTGACCAAGCTTACACTCTTCTTGCTCAAGTTTACATCATGGATGACAGTAAAACAGTCGAAGCTTACCTTAACTCAGTAAACGCAAAAGCAGTTGCCTTTGCCCGTTTCGAAGTTGGTGAAGGTATTGAGAAAAAAGCTAACGACTTCGAATCAGAAGTTGCTGCTACAATGGCTGCTGCTCTTAACAACTAATAACAAAAAGCTTTACTTAACATCAAGGCTTCAGGTTGAAGAAAAAATCCCCTATGGACAATTTTCTTCAACCTTTTTCCTTTCCCTGAAAAGGCTTAGAAACTGTATTACAATAGCCTTCTAAGAGTTTACTGGCCTTACAATTATCTCTAAAACTTCCGATTCTCTTTTTGCTGAGGAAGGGAGCAACGTCTTCAAAGCTTTTTATGATCATTTTTGATAAAGAGACATTTAAGGCCAAATGAGGCTGGGACAAAAAGATATTAATTTTTGAGATTCCCTGCCACAATTCTTCCAATTGATAAATAAAACCCAAAAAGCGAACAAAACTCATTTTCTGATACTCAGAATACTGTCTTGTTCGCTTTTTATATTTGAGCTTAGACTTTTGTCTCAACCTCTTTCTTTATTTTTACCAAATAATAACGCGATCTTCTGGCTTACGCCACATAAAGTCACCTTCTTGAATTTGAAATACTTCATGGAACTCATCAAAATTAGTTAAGGTTACATTTGTACGCCACTCACCTGGTGCATGAACATCTACACTGGCCATCATTTGCATAAATTCCGGACGAGCCTTCATACGCCAGATTCGAGCAAAATTAATAAAGAAATCACGCGCTGAAAAATCAGCCTCTTTCTTTGCTGCTTCTAAGGCACAGGCAACACCACCTAAATCAGCTACATTCTCTGACACCGTTAATTTCCCATTAACCTTAGCACCATAAGAATCCAAACCGTCAAATTGTTCAACAACCTTATCAGTTCTTTCTTTGAAAGCTGTATAATCGTTTTCCGTCCACCAATTATTTAAGGAGCCATGCTCATCAAATGATGCACCATTGGTATCAAAAGCATGTGAAATCTCATGTGCAATAACCGCACCAATTCCTCCGTAATTTGCTGATGAACTTTGCTCCAAAGAGTAAAATGGCGCTTGGAGAATAGCTGCCGGAAAGACAATCTGATTTTGTTGTGGATCATAGTAAGCATTTACCATGTGCGCTGGCATATGCCATTCACTACGATCAACCGGCTTGTTCCATTTACTCCAACTATGCGCAATTGAAATCTGAGCCAGCCTTTGGGCATTTTCTACTAAAGATATGTTTTCATCAATAATTTTCTTTTCATACGTTTCTGGTAACTTCTCAGGGTAACCAATATGAGGCGTAATCACATTTAATTTCACGATAGCTTTCTCACGTGTTGATTCTGCCAGCCAATCGGCCTTTTCTAAACGTGATTTATAAACGTCAATCATAGTTGCAACTTTACTCTCTACATCTGCTTTAGCTTTTGCTGAGAAATAACGCTCTGCATACCATAAACCTAAGGCTTGGCTATATGGTCCTTGTGCTAAATAATAGGCTGCTTTCTTTTTATCCATTGCTTGTGGTGTCCCTGAAAGAGCCCGACCGTAGCTACCAGACTCCACTCGGATAGCATCTGTTAGATAAGCATTATAGGCATTAGCTGCGTTTACAATCAAGTCTGCTTTTAAAAGCTCCCAGTTTTCTTCTGAATAATAGCGAGCTGCAAAATCTGTCCAGAAACGCTTTTCTGGTACAATCACCTTATCAGGACTCTGACCTAAGATTTGTTTGAAGATCTCATCAAGTGGTAATTCTGGTGTTAGCTTAATAAAATCTTCCCAAGCATAAGGATGATAGAGCTTAACGTACTCGGATGATTCCTCACTTGAAAGAACATATTGAGCTAATTTTTTATCCAAATCTAAGGTTTTATCCAATAGGTCAGCAATTTCTTCTTCAGTAAAATCAAAGTTACTAAGTAATTTTTTCTGAGACTCACGCCATACTGCTCTCAGTTCGTCAGCCTTTTCGTGTCCTTCTTCATAATAAGTTGTATCTGGTAGTAAGATTGATGGTGCTTCTGCCCAGAGAACATTAAGTTGAGCATTCATAAAATCAGGAGCTACACTAAAAGGAAAGAGATTTGGTTTACCAGCCATCTCAAAATCAGCCACTTTCTCAGCAAAAGCTTTAAAACTTGATAGCTCCTGGTACTCTTTAATCAGAGGAAGAACTGGTGCTACACCCACTTCTTCACGCTTAGCATAATCAGATGTCATTTTATGCCATTTTACAAAGTTGGCTAAAATAGATCCTTCTGGTAAATTTTCACCTTCTAGCCATTGATCAGTCGTTTCCAACATCAGTTTTTCAATCTCGTCAGCTAAATCAGAAAAGCCGCCGGTTCTTGGTTTGTCATCGGGAATAACGGCAGTCTTTGCCCATTCCCCATTAACAGCCTCATAAAAGTTTTCTTTATAATCAACCATTCTGTCTCCTTTTCTATTTTTCCTAAGAGCTTAGGATTATAATCTCCTTCATTGTACCAAAAAAGCTTAGAGAATGCACTGTCTCTAAGCCTTTATAGGAATATTATTTGCTTCTAACAGCTCCCTAAAATAGCAATCGTTTGGTAAGCTTTTAGGCATATATTGTCACTAAGTGATACTTCATTATCATAATTACTAATCAGAACCTGACCATTTTGATAACACTCGGGTAAATCTACTGACACTTCTGTTGCAAAAAAGTTGTTTAATACCAGAAGTTTTTGACCATCCAGCTCACGTTCAAAAGCATAAACTTGCTCACTATCCTTTAGAGCAGCTTTATAATGACCTTCAGCAATTATTGGTAGCTTTTTACGTAACTTAATCAATTCTTGATAGAAAGGAAAAATTTTCCCCTTTTTTTCTTTTTCAACATTGATTTCTTGATAAGAATGCCCGACTTTTAGCCAAGGTGTCCCAGTCGTAAAACCTGCATGTTCACTGGCATCCCATTGCATAGGTGTCCGTGAATTATCGCGAGATTTCGCTTGAATAATTGTAAAAGCTTGCTCAGGCGTTTTACCTTCATCAAGCATGATTTGGTAGGCATTTTTACTTTCAATATCAACATAATCTGCCATGGAACGATAATCCGGATCAATCATCCCAATCTCCTCACCCATATAGATATAAGGCGTTCCACGAGAAAGGTGGATTGAGGCTGCTAGCATTGTGGCCCCCTCGTTGCGGAAGTTATTAACATCGATAAAACGATTCAAAGCCCTTGGTTGGTCATGGTTATTGTAGAACAGGGCATTCCATCCATTTCCTTTACTCATTCCTTCACCCCACGAATGGAAGAGATCGCGTAACGCGGCAAAATCAAAGTCCATAATCGACCACTTCTGACCATCGACATAATCCACTTTTAAATGATGGAAGTTAAAAGCCATTGACAACTCCTCGCGTTCTGGAGCTGTGTAAAGAATACAGTTTTCAATAGTCGTCGCTGACATTTCACCCACAGTCATAAAAGAATCATCTCGACCAAAGCTAGCCTTATTCAACATTTTCAGATAATCATGCGTAACAGGACGATCTGTGTAAGCTGGCTTCCCATCATTAACAGGACAATCGACTATTTCATCATCTTTGCCAATTAAATTAATGACATCAAAGCGGAAACCTTTGACTCCTTTATCACGCCAAAAGTTAACGACTTTAACTAATTCTTCTCGGACATTTGGATTGCGCCAGTTTAAATCAGCCTGCGTGATATCAAACAAGTGAAGATAGTATTTGCCAGTATCACCAAATGGTGCCCAAGCATTCCCACCAAATTTAGAAACCCAATCTGTAGGTTTATCACGAAGGATAAAGAAGTCTTGATAATATTCATCACCAGCCAAAGCCTTTTGAAACCATTCATGCTCTGTAGAACAATGGTTTAAAACCATATCAAGCATAAACTCTATGCCAAGCGATTGCCCCACGGCAATCATCTCTTCAAAATCAGCCATCGTTCCAAAATCTGAATTAACAGCAGTATAATCAGCTACATCATAACCATTATCACGTTGTGGACTTGGATAGAAGGGATTTAACCATACCATATCAATTCCTAACTCTTTTAAATATGGTAGTTTTTCAATAATCCCTCCGAGATCACCAACCCCATTTCCTGTCGTGTCTTTATATGATTTAGGGTAAATTTGATAGACAACTTTACGTTTATCAATAGTCATCGTTTTTCCTTTCATAGAAACAGCGTCAGGAACTGTTAACAGTTCCTGAAGTCGCTTATTGGTATCTAATTTTTTCGAGCAATCATTAAGGCTTGGCTACGCTTAATCTGACGCGGTAAAGTTCCTTCAATAGCCACATCATAAGCATCTTGATTGGTCACAATAACAGGTGTTTCTGTTGGGTATCCGGCTTCCTTAATAGCCTCTATATCAAATGAAATCAATTTGTCACCAGCTTTAACATGGTCGCCTTGACGAACATGGGCTGTGAAACCTTTTCCTTCAAGGTTTACAGTATCCATCCCAATATGCATCAAGATTTCAGCACCATCAGCTGAGAGCAAACCAATGGCATGTTTGGTCGGAAATAATACCGAAACCTGAGCATCAACTGGAGATACCAGTTCACCTTCTGTAGGCTGAATAAGCACTCCTTGCCCCATGACACCTTGAGCAAATACTGGATCAACAGCTTCACTTAAAGCTTTTGCTTCGCCAGTAAGAGGACTAACAAGTGCAAGAGTAGCACCTGATTCTGCTACTGATGAAGGTGTAATTGTTGGCACTGTTACAGCTGAACTAACAAATGATTCATCGGCCAAACGATCGGCAATAATATCATCTTCGGTTTTGGTCATAATATTTGATTTACGGAAGAAGACTGTCAATGCCATTGGTACTGCAATAGCCACGGCCATACAGATAAAGAATTGTCCCATATATTTAACATTGATTGCCATAAACCCTGGTAAACCACCAACTCCAATGGCATTAGCCTGAACATTCATTGTGGTACATAAAAGACCAGCAGCACTTGAACCAATCATACCGGCTACAAATGGATAGATGTATTTGAGGTTAACCCCAAATAAAGCTGGCTCAGTGACGCCAAGGTAAGCTGAAATGGCAGCTGGAAGTGATATTTCTGCTTCACGTTCATTTTTACGGTTTATCAAGTAATAGGCAAAGACAGCTGAACCTTGAGCGATATTTGAAAGAGCAATCATAGGCCATAGTCCAGTCGTACGAGTTGCAGTATCCGCAATCAATTGTGTATCAATGGCATTTGACATATGGTGTAAACCAGTGATAACAAGTGGCGCATACAAAGCACCAAAGATCGCTCCAAACAACCATTTAACAGGACCAGTTAAACCAGCAAGAACAACAAAGGAAATACCTTTACCAATTGTCCAACCTAAAGGTCCTAATACTGTGTGAGCTAAAACAATAGCCGGTACTAATGAAAGAAATGGCACGAAAATCATTGAAACAACTTCTGGAATACGTTTACGCCAAAAGATTTCCAAATAGGCAAGTGATAAACCAGCTAATAAGGCTGGGATAACCTGTGCTTGATATCCAATTTTGTTAACAGTAAAGAAACCAAAATCCCAGACCCAGTTTTTAGCAATTTCAGAAGCTGGCGTGGTTGCTACCGCGTAAGCATTAAGTAATTGAGGGGAGACTAAACAAATACCAAGCACAATACCAAGGATTTGTGTTGTTCCCATCTTACGGCTAACAGACCAAGTAATACCTACTGGTAAGAAATGGAAAATCGCTTCTCCTGGTAACCATAAGAAACCGTCAACCCCGGCCCAGAATTTAGAAACTTCTACAACTGTTTTCCCATCAAGGAATCCCCATGGTACACTATCAATTAAGTTACGGAAACCTAGAATAAGACCACCAACGATAATAGCTGGAATAATTGGTGTAAAGATCTCAGCTAACATTGTCATCACACGTTGGAAAACATTTTGATTACTCTTAGCCGCTGATTTAGCTGCTTCTTTTGAGACGCCCTCTACACCTGAAACAGCAGTAAAATCATTGTAAAAAATCGGGACATCATTACCAATAATAACTTGAAATTGTCCAGCATTGGTAAAAGTTCCTTTAACCGCTGAAATTTTTTCAATCTCTTTAACATTAGCCTTGCTATTGTCATTCAAGACAAAACGCATACGTGTTGCGCAGTGCGTAACCGCTTTGATATTTTCCTTGCCGCCAATAGCAGAAAGAAGCATCTTAGCTTCATTTTCAAATTTTCCCATTTGATTTCCCCTAGGTCTCTTTCCCTTGATTTTTTTATTTCAAAAAAATCAAAAATTAATTTTTATAAATTCTAAAAAAGAATTTAATCTACACTTCAATTGTAATCGATTGCATATTTGTAGGCAACTTGTTTGCTGAAAAAAGTGGCTAAAATAGTAAAATTATGGTATCTTGTATGTTGAAAAATAGACAAGTTAGAAAGTGCACCACTTACTATGAAGAAGTACGACTATATATTTAAAGATTTAGAATCAAAAATATCCAAAGGAGTTTACGCTATTGATGATTTTTTACCAACTGAATTCCAATTAAGCAAAGAATACAATGCTAGTCGTGACACCATTCGCAAAGCTTTAACTCTCTTAGTTAAAGATGGCTTAGTCAAAAAACAACAAGGTCGAGGAACACAAGTTATTAAACATCATCAGATTCTTTTTCCCATTTCAGAGTTAACAAGCTATCATGAGTTAGTTACCTATTTTAATATGGACTCTAAAACCAATGTGATTGCTATTGACAAGTTAATTGTGGACGCTGATATGTCAAAATTGACAGGATTTCCTCTCCATTCCATTCTTTGGCGAATCACTCGCCAAAGGGTTGTTGACGGTATTGCCTCTGTTCTGGATATTGACTACCTTAGTAAAGATATTGTACCAACTATCAGTCGTGAAATTGCTGAAAAATCCCTTTACCACTACCTAGAAAAAGACCTCAACTTAGCCATTGATTTTGCCTTAAAAGAAGTCACCATTGATCAAGTCAATGACAAAGATAAAATTTTACTAGATTTAGGCTCAGATCGTCACCTTGTTTCCGTTAAATCAAAAGTCTACCTCTCATCTAATGAACAATTCCAGTTTACTGAGAGTCGTCATAAATTAGAAAAATTTAAATTTGTGGATTTTGCACGACGTAAACCCAAATAAAAAACTGTTTTAAACCAAGATGCCTTAGCATCTCCCATGAATTCCAATGGGTTTGTTAGCCAAGTAAGGCTTAAGATATAAAGTTCTGACCTTTCCTTGACAGAAAGGCTTTTTCTTTACTACAATAACTATATGTTAACTTTTCTAATCCCAACAGCTAAAGAAATGAAAATTCCCAAACAGAGTTTTCCTCCTAATATTCCTGAAAATAGCTCAGCTATCATTGACCAGTTAGCCTCTTTATCACTTGAAGAACTGGCTGTAGCTTATAAATTAAAGGAAACTGCAACCCAAAAAGAGTTTGATAGAATTCAGTCTATCAAAAAAGGACAAGCTCCAACTTATCCTGCATATCAGCTCTTTAACGGCCTCATGTACCGCCACTTTGATCGAGAACAGTTATCCCAACAAGAAAAAAACTATCTTCTCACGCATACCTTTATTACATCATCATTATATGGCATTATCCCAATGGACTTTCCCATCGCCGAACATCGTCTGGATTTTCAAACGAAGCTCAAAATTCATGGCAAATCTTTAAAGCATTATTGGCGTAAGGATTATGACCATTTTTTGAAGGACAAGAAAATAATTATTTCACTTTTATCTACTGAATTTGAAGAAGTTTTCAGTAAAGATAAAAACAACTTGTGGATAAGTCTCTTGTTTTTGGAAGAAAAAGCCGGTACCTTAAAGAGTCATTCAACAATCTCCAAAAAAGGTCGTGGGGACTTTCTTAAAGCCTGCGCTCAGAGCAATTGCCAAGACATTAACGACCTTAAAAAGCTTGTTTTTAAAGGCTTTAGCTTCTGTGAAGAGCAATCAGATCGCCATAAATTTGTTTATATTAAAAAAGAGGCCTAGGCCTCTTTTTGAGGCTTATCCCCATAGCTGGAACTTATTCACAGGTTGTGGATAAGTGTGAGGATAAACCCCATCTAGTCAGATTGAGACCTGGTTTCAATTGCCTTAACAATTGCCTACTTAGATCAGTTTGTCTCGGCTAACTTGTTCAAAGGTTTGATCACCGTCATTTAGTTTTGACCAAATCACCACACAATTGCGTCTCAGAGATTCTTGAACATCAATAATTCTTTGGTTCGAGGATCCTCGAAACTGCAACATAAGATTTTTCTTAGTAATATCAAACCGCCCATCCACCAAAATATCAATTAAGGACAGCAGCTCTAACTTATCTGGTGTCTCTTCCATCATTTCTTCCCAAGTATAGCCAGTCCATGACCAAATATCTTTTTCCGGCAACTCTTTTCGAATCCGTTTAATGAGTGGCAACAGTATGCCAGTGTTTAAAAAAGGTTCCCCACCTAGAAGTGTCAAACCTTGTACATAAGGTTGAGCTAAATCTATCATAATTTGCTCTTCTAATTCTTCCGTATAGGGGATTCCAGCATTAAATGACCAAGTGGCGGCATTATAACAACCTTTACAGTGAAACATACAACCCGATACATAGAGAGAATTACGCACGCCCTCCCCGTCAACAAAATTGAATGCTTTATAGTCTATAATGCGACCCTTACTGAGTTCCTGTGATTGCCATTCCTTTGGTTTGGGATTATTCCAACACTTTTCTGACATCTACTTTTACCTCTGTTTTATCCAATAACGTTCGGTTCCCCCTTGGATATCTTCTAAAAGACCTCCATTTGCCAAAATGACTGCCCGACTAGCGCTATTATCGACCTTGCAAGTGACAAGGACTGCATCTATGTTCTTCTCGTAGGCTATCGTAATGGCCTTATGAAGCATTTTCTTAGCAAAACCTTTATTTCTCTGACTAGGTCTCACGGAATAACCAATATGTCCACCTGAGACTCTCAATGCATCTGTCAACCTTAGTCGCAAACTCAAGAAACCAATGGCTTGCTTTGTTACTTGATCAAAAGCAACAAATTGAATTGATGGCGCAAAGTGACTCGGAATTCCAATTCCTTGCTCAATTCTCTCATTAGTTGCGATCCAAGTATCATAGTCAAAGTCTTGAGTATTCCAAAAGCCACCATCATGGGCTGAGTTGAAATCCTCGAACTCCCGCATCATATCTACTATTGTTGCCTTATCGTCAAAAGTTGGACGCCGTAATTCCATTAAACTCCTCCTAATTTGGTAAAGTGAGATCTAAATGACCACTTGTCTCTTCTGAATTGACAATCTGTTGACAAATCCAGTGACTCATTAAAGTTAATTCCTTGTTGACAGGGTTGACACCACTTTTAATGCCATCTATAAAAGCGCTAATAATAGACTCAAAACCACGCTTATATAAGGTAGTATCCCAATCAGAAAAACTAATTTTTTCCTGATGATTACCTTTAAAGACAGTTAGCTGATCTAGATTTTCAAGATGCATTGTCTTCTCAGGTCCCTGAACTTCCATCACTTCTCGGCGAGAGCCCGACTGAAGATTCATGCTAGCCATAATTATTGTATTTTCAGTCGTTAAGTTTACAGTTGCTTGACAAATATTTTCTCCCTCTAGCTTATAAGAAAAGTAACCCGTGTCAGGCATTTCTCCTGTTAAAAATAGGGCTGTATCAATTGGATGGATAAAAAAGTCAAATACTTTAAAAACGAATTCCCCCGGCCTGTTACTATCGTTCTTCTCAACTAAAACTTTACGCTTCGTTGACAAGCTTGACAACTCCTTTACGCCAGGAGCGAAACGCCGATTAAACCCTGCCATTAGAAAGGTTTGGTTAGCCTCTGCCAGTGCATAAAGCTCTGCCACTTCCTTGTATGATTCGGATAAGGGTTTATCCATATAGACAGGAATACCTCTTTCTAAGAATAAGGTAGCCATCTGGTAATGCACTTTTGTTGCAGCATGAATAAAAACCCCATCTAAATCTACACTAACTAAGTCTTTATAGTCATTGTAAGTTACTGAACGTGAAAATAAAGCCTCTACATCCCTTAGAGTAGCCTGCTGACGTGTTGATATGTGCCACTCAATACCATCTAGTTGACGCATATAAGGAAGATAAGCCTTTTGAGCAATTTTTCCTAAGCCAATAATGCCAAGTTTTAACATTCATCCCTACTTTCTAGCTCCTTATTTCTGAGAAGAGTGTTTTTTGGCTTTCTCCAAAAATTGAGCTTTTAACTCTTTCATCTTATCTTTTCTACTTCCATTCTGTTGTGACTGCTTCTCATGGAATCTTTCTACTTGTTGCATTCCTTTATAATCTAATTGATACTTTCCCATTATATACTCACTTTCCTTGTTACTGCTACTAGTTAAATAAAAGGTTGCTATCCAAGCAACCTTTTAAGCATAACATCATTTTTTTAAAATTGCTATTCTCATTATTTTTTATAGACCAGGATACTTAATCGTTGAGCCATTCATATGTTTCACTCGTGCTGATATTTCTTTATGACGTCCATTAACCATTGGACGAGCCTGAGGGTTACCTAAATAACCACAAGTACGTTTGACCACGTCAACAGTTTTAGGATCATTATTGCCACAATTAGGACAAGCAAAGCCACGTTCCGTCGGTGTAAAATCACCTTCAAATTGACAGCGATAGCATTTATCAATTGGTGTATTAGTTCCCAAATAACCAACGCGATCATAAGCATAATCCCAAACAGCCTCCAAAGCCTTGGGATTTTGTTGCAATACTGGGTATTCACAATAATGAATAAATCCCCCCGATGCTCCAGCTTCTGGATAGACTTTCTCAAAGTCCAACTTTTCAAAAGGTGTTGGATTTTTACGGACATCGTAGTGGAATGAATTTGTATAATATTCTTTATCTGTAATATTTTCAAGTATTCCAAACTTTTCAATATCTAAGCGACAAAAACGATCAGTCAAGCTTTCTGATGGTGTCGAATAAACTGAGAAATGATAGCCATAACTATTTGACCACTCTTCGCAAGCTGATTTCATGGCTTTAATGATAGCCAAAGTAAAATCTTTTGCTTCTTGATTACCTTCCCAGTCTCCACCATAGAAAACAGAGGCTACTTCATAAAGGCCAATATAGCCTAATGATACTGTTGCACGACGATTTTTGAAAAGCTCATCGACACGATCAGTCTTATTTAAACGTTTACCAAAAGCACCATATTGATAAAGGATCGGTGCATTTGCAGGCGTTGCTTCCTTAACCCGTTCAACACGATAAACCAATGCATCCTTACCAATAGCAAGTCGTTCTTTAAAAAGCTCCCAGAATTTTTCCATATCGCCGTTTGATTCAAGGGCAATCCGCGGTAAATTCAAGGTTACAACACCCAAATTCATACGACCAGAGGTGATATCATGCCCCTGCTCATCTTTCCATCCTTGAAGGAATGAGCGGCAACCCATTGGGGCTTTAAATGATCCTGTCAAATCGATAATTTTATCATAAGAGAGCATATCAGGATACATGCGTTTTGTAGCGCATTCTAAAGCTAGTTGCTTGATATCATAGTTGGGCGAATCTTCTTCAAGATTTAAACCACGTTTTAAGGTGAAAATTAGTTTTGGAAAAATTGCTGTCCGATGCTCGCTCCCCAAACCCTTAATTCGTATTTCTAGAATAGCCTTCTGAATCTCCCGCTCAAACCAGGATTCTCCTAAACCAAAACCTAATGATGTAAATGGTGTCTGACCATTGGAAGTAAAGAGAGTGTTAATCTCATATTCCAGAGATTGCATAGCATCATAGATATCTTTTTTAGTTTTTTCAAAAGCGTAGTCTTCGCGCTTCTCGGCAACCACCCATTTTTCAGCGTCAGCCATGTGTTTCTTGTAATTCAGCTCAGCATATGGAGCTAAAAACTCATCAATACGATCAGCTGTACACCCACCATACTGACTTGAAGCAACGTTGGCAATGATTTGAGAAATCTGAGCCGTCGCGGTTTGAATAGATTTTGGGCTCTCCACTTCAGCATTGCCGATTTTAAACCCATTAGCTAACATCCCTTGAAAGTCAATTAAGCAGCAATTTGTCATCGGTGTGTAGGGACTGTAATCCAAATCATGATAATGAATATCCCCTTTTTGATGCGCATTTGCAACATGTGGAGGTAACATCTTGAGGCCAATAGACTTACCTACGATACCAGCTGTTAAATCTCTTTGTGTATTAAAAACATCACTATCTTTATTGGCATTTTCATTAACCACTGATTGATCTTTTTGTAACAGTTTATCAATAGTAAAATTAATATCAGTTGCTTGAGAACGAGCAAAATCACGCTGTGTACGATAATTAATGTATTCTTTTGCAATAGCATATTCATTTGCTGACAGTAATTCATGTTCCACAATATTTTGGATTTCATAAATCTTAACATTCTTAGGGAAACGATCTCTAATTTCAGCTACAACACGTTCTGAAATAGCCTCTAACTTTGCTTCAACCAAGGGCGACATTTTTGTTACTTCTATACTAGCCTTTAACAAAGCACTATAGATTTTAGTTGTGTCAAAAGACACTAAACGACCGTCGCGTTTTATCACTTTTATATCTGGTTGAACAACTATTGTTTCTTTTTCATGTCTCATCTTGTCATTTCTCCTTACTTGGACTATTATATCACTCCATTAAAAAAAATCAATATATTGTGTTGATAAAATTTAGATAACACAATATATTGATTTTCATCTTATTTTTGCTGATAGATCTGAAAGCTTGCTATATCAGTTTTAGTAATCAATTGATAGTCCCGTTTAAGGTGCTTTTGGAGAGTTTTTGGTAAAGGATATTCCTTATTCACAATAATATATTGAGCCCTATCTTGTAGTAGCTCATCCATCAAGACATGTTTATGTGCGGCCTTCTTAACATTAACAGAAGGAGATGCAAATTGTGAAGCGGCTTTCCGCTGACTTTCTAAATAGATTTGTGAACTACTATCCCATACATAAATTTTATCCGATGTCGCAACATGCTCTTTGATATAGCTAACAACCTCTTGTCTTCCTTGGTTGAGGTGATTTTGATCAGTATATTGCTGTATCCCCAAAGCAAGAGATAAGGCAATAACAATAAAGGGTAGATAATAGGTTTTCTTGAAATAAAGCTTGATAATAGCCAGTAGACCATTTGGTTGCCTTCTCACTCGACGATGACTACGTGTTCTAGTAGATTGATGATAAAACTGAGCAAATGGGACAGCTATTAAAAGCAAGCTAAAAGGCAATAGCGGCAAAAGATGATAAGGGTAATAATCACCACTTAAACCGGCAATAATAAGGTAAGTAACAATCGTAGCAAAAAGAAGATACTTAATATAAGGATTCAGTTGCTCCTCTCTTCCTTTTATAGAAGGGGCAAAGCCATAAAAGAAGCCAATTCCCCCTAAAAAGCACAAATAAATCAAAAAAGAAAGAAAAATCGGCAAAGCCCCAACTCTAAAATAAGAAAACTGATACAATACGGCTTGAGATAAATAAGGGCCTAAAATTTGTAAATTTAAAATAAAATAACCAACGATATAGAAGACCAAGAGAAGCCCTAATATGATAGCTAATAGTTGGTAGAAACCTCTTGCCAAATGCCTTAATTTACAATTATAAACTACGATAGCTATGGTAACTAAGAACCAAAAAACCAGTATTCTAGGTTCTAAAAGCATGGATATCGCAGCTGTCATGCCAAACAAAATAAAGGCCTCATCCTTAGTTAATCCGGCAAAATATTTTGTCAAAAACCAAAGCGTTACCAAAACAAATGGCATCGCGAATTGAATGGGATAGATTCCTCCAAAACCTAGGCTAGCAAGTAAAATAAAATAAAGCATCGTAAAAGCCAATGCAAGTTTACGGTTAGCTGTCACAAACTGAACTAATTTATAAAAATAAATTCCAGCCATATAGAATGCCACTACTTCTATGAAAACCAACCACCAAGTTGAGCCTAAATAATAACTTAAAGCTATTAAGGCAAAATAAAGCATTCCTCCAGTTGTAAAGATATCACTGTAGGGAATCTGCCCTTTGGTCAGCATCATACCAATATAAAGGTTTTGATTTTGTAATGGGTTGGCCAGATCAGTCAATAAGGGATTAGCCACACTCAAAAAAGCTACTAAAAAACTAATGATTAGAATATAAGTTTTATGTAAACTTGGAACTTTTGTTTCATACTTTGTTGTATGGTTAGTTGGGCCATCATCAACTTGAAAATCCTTCATAGTTGCAGTAGCATTAACAGTCATTTGACTCACTTATTTTCTCCTTGAAATGTCATACAACAAGTATATCAGATTATGACATTTAGTCAATTTGAAGTTCTAAGAGGCCTCAACTATCAGGCTTGTTTGAGGCAAAATAAAAGACCCAATGGGCCTCTTATTATTCTTCATCTAAAAAACTGTTAAAGACTTCTTCAATCATATCCCATTCAGCATCAGAATCTTCAGGAATTGGTTGTAAATCACCTTCAGTTCCATCTTCGTTTTCAGTGAATGAATAGGCTTGAATTTCAATCTCACCAGACTCATCCTCTTCAGAACCAGCAGGTACTAGCAGAACATAATTCTTTCCAAATTCTTCTTTTCCATCAATAGTTAATAAAATCTCGAATAATGATTCATTCCCTTGTTCATCCACAAGTGTAATAACTTCATGTTCATGATCGTGATTATGTGCCATTTCTTTCTCCTTAATAGGTTCTATCTAAATAATTTTGCAAAATAAGTTGAGCAGCAAGTTTATCAATAACCTTTTTTCGCTTGCCACGACTAATATCCGCCTGTTCAATTAGCATTCGTTCAGCTTCAACGGTTGTTAGTCGTTCGTCTTGGTAGACAACTGGAATCTTGAATAGTTCTTGTATTTTTTGACCATAGGCTTGGCTAGCTTCTACCCGTGGACCACTAGTATTATTCATATTCTTTGGTAGACCAACAACAAATTGAGAGACCTTATATTGGGCTACCAATTCACTTAATCGATCAAAGCCAAAAGCTTGGTTAGCTTCATCAATTTTTATAATCTCAAGACCTTGGGCAGTAAAACCAAGTGGGTCACTAATGGCAACACCTACAGTTTTTGAACCAACATCCAATCCCATTATTCTCATTTAACGTCAATTCCATTTCCTTGTAAATAATAGCGAACAAGCTCTTCTACAATTTCATCACGTTCATACTTACGGATCTGATTTCTGGCATCATTATATCTCGGAACATAAGCAGGGTCTCCACTTAATACATAACCAACGATTTGGTTAATTGGATTGTAACCTTTTTCCTCTAAAGAATGGTAAACAGCAGTAAGTGTTTCACTAATTTCCTTCTTATCCCCATCGTCTAATTTAAAGCGGACTGTTTCATCTGTAAATCCCATACTTACACCTTCTTTCTAAACTAAGTGCTATCATATATTATATCTTATTTTTTGATAATTAACAAGAAATCTAGTTATTAGAACATAAAAAAAGCTCATAAATAGAGCTTTTTACAAGGCAGCACGTAAACGCGCCTCTGTATTTTCAATATTACGAATAGAGCGTGGCAAGAATGCTCTAATATCATCTTCTTTATAGCCAACTTGAAGGCGTTTATCATCAATCAAAATAGGGCTCTTAAGAATACGAGGATTGCCCTGAATTAAATCAATAACTTCACTAACACTTAATTCTTCAATATCACAGTTTAGAGCCTTTGCATAACGGTTTTTAGATGAGACGATACTCTCAACACCATTTTCTGTTTTTGAAAGAATTTCCAAAATTTCTTCTTTTGTTAAAGGTTCTTTTCCTAAATTCTGCTCTTTATAGGGGAGCTTATGGCCATTTAACCAAGTCTTGGCCTTTTTACAGCTCGTACAACTTGAAATCGTATAAATTCTTATCATGTTGCTCTCACTTTCTATTTCGTGATATGATTATTGTAACACAGAGTAAAAACTTGAACATAGGTCTTCGGACCTATTTTTTGTCATTTTTGGCCGTTTACCCTTTCCTTTTGTGTGATTTTTCCCACCACTAGCCCTTTGTAAGCGGTTTTATTACTTTTTGAATAAGTCCTATTTATTAATGGACTCATTACTAATTACTAGGCATATGCTGTCTATTCTACTAAGTCGTCTTCCCTTCATTCCGGCTTATTAGTAAGTCCTTAACCAAGAATCATCTTCTATTCTTAACAAATTTATAATCTCTTCTTCTGTAACTTGTTCTGAAAAATCTCCCACCCGCTTGATTTTAAGAATCTGTCTTTATCTCAAATTAAGCAAAAAAAGACCTTAAAGGTCTTTTCTTTAATCTTCAATTTCAATCGCATCATCCAACTCGAGGACTAGCTCATCAGTACTTTGGTCTAATGTAGGCTCCACAACTTCTTCTTGCTCTAAGTCATCTTCTAAGAGACCTACTTTCACACGCACTTTATGATCGATTTCTTCAAAAATATCAGGATGATCTGCCAAGAATTTTTTAGCATTCTCAGAACCTTGCCCGATTTTTTCGCCATTATAAGAGAACCAAGCGCCCGCTTTCTGAATAATGTCTAAATCTGAAGCAATTTTAATTAACTCCCCTGTACGTGAAATACCTTCTCCATACATGATTTCCACTTCAGCTACTTTAAATGGAGGAGCAACTTTATTTTTAACAACTTTGATTTTGGTCTCTTTACCTATGTTGCTGTCTTTTTGCTCACCAGTACCTTTAATCTGTGTATTACCACGAACATCCAGTCGGACAGAGGAGTAGAATTTCAGTGCACGACCACCAGGTGTTGTTTCCGGATTCCCAAACATAACCCCCACTTTTTCACGTAACTGGTTAATAAAAATAGCAATCGTTTTAGTTTTATTGATAGAGGCTGAAAGCTTACGCATGGCTTGACTCATCATCCGAGCCTGCAACCCAACATGACTATCCCCAATATCACCGTCAATTTCTGCACGTGGCACTAAAGCTGCGACCGAGTCTACTACCACCAAATCAACAGCACCAGAGTCAATTAATTTACCTGCAATTTCAAGTCCTTGCTCGCCTGAGTCCGGCTGCGACAAGAGCAACTCATCAATATTAACACCTAAAGAAGCGGCATAGGCAGGATCTAGAGCATGTTCAGCATCAATAAAAGCGGCAATACCACCTTCTTTTTGAGCCTGAGCAACTGCGTGGAGAGCAACAGTTGTTTTACCTGATGATTCAGGTCCATAAATTTCGATAATACGGCCCTTAGGATAACCTCCAGCACCTAAAGCAATGTCCAGAGCAAGACTTCCTGAACTCATGACTTGAACCTTTTGTTCAGCTCTTTCTCCGAGACGCATAACCGCACCTTTCCCGAAGTCTTTCTCAATATTTTTTAAAGCATCATCTAACGCTTTACGACGATCATCGCCAAACTTTTTGGTGATTTCTTCTGTTTTCTTCACTTTTTTTGCCAATTCATTCTCCTCTTCACTGGAAAAGCTTAGAAATGACTCTACAAACGGTCATTTTTATTATTTCCACACTTACTATATTGTATCAAATTTCAACTTTTTAATAAAGTTTTTCGGACCAAATTAAAAGCATGTAGCGTTGCTATATAACGAATATCAGAACGAGTCCGTCCACCAATTGCAATTTGGATAGAATCTGTTTTTTCCTCTGTCGAAATACCGATAAAAACAGTTCCCGCCTCATGTCCCTCTAGAGAATCTGGCCCTGCAACACCTGTTAAACTAATTCCTATATCTGACTCAGTTAACAACCGCGCTTTCTCAGCCATTTCTCGGGCTGTATAGTGGCTAACCACCCCATTAGCTTGTAAATCAGATAAAGGAATGTTCAGCATTCTTGACTTTTCTAACATACTGTAGGTCACAAACCCGCCTGAAAAAAATTCAGAGATCCCTGCATAATTAGCTAAGGTTGACTGAAAAAGTCCAGCTGTTAGACTCTCAGCTGCTGTAAGTTTTTTCTTCTTTTGCTTAAGTAACTGGACAACTTCCCTTGATAAACTATTATCTTCACCATAACCATAAAAGAACTGCCTTAAGGGAATACTGTCCATCGTTGGGGTATCTAAAATAGCTTTTTCAAGTTTATCTAGCTTTTGATTTGCCTCTATCAGCCCCAATGCCTTGGTGGATAAACGCAGTGTTACTTCACCTATCTTGGCATAAGGCGCGATCGTTGGATCAGTCTGCTCAGATATGAAGTTGGCTAGAACAGTGACTAGTTGACTTTCACCAATACCAAAAAAGCGTAATACACGCGAATAAAGCCTAGTCTGAGTCGCAGTCAGCATCGGTAATAACTGTTGATTAACCATTGGTATCAATTCAGAAGGAGGGCCAGGTAAGACAACATAAGAAACACCGCCACTCTCCACCAAACCTCCTACCGCTAGTCCCGTAATATTTTGAATAGGTCTTGAACCTTCAATCAACTGCGCCTGCCTCTCATTATTAGTAGTACGCGAACCTTGCGGACGAGAAGCAAAAAAGCGATCCAATTTATCCCTAGCCTCTTTGTCGAAAATCAAATCACGCCCCAAGAAACTTGCTAATGTTTGCTTGGTTAAATCATCTTCTGTTGGGCCAAGGCCTCCACACAGAATAACAAGATCACTACGTTTACTTGCTATGGCAAGAACCTCCAGCAAACGATCTTTGTTGTCCCCGACGGCTGTTTGAAAATAGATATCAACTCCTATCTCAGCCATTTTTTCGGATAAAAACTGAGCATTCGTATTGAGAATTTGACCAGTTAAGATCTCTGTACCTACTGTAACAATCTCCGCTTTCATTTAGCCACCTACTTACCTATTCGATATTTTTCTTCATTTTATCAAAAAAACTCCTATCATTCTATCGAAATTAGGAGTCTTTATCACAAAAGAAAAACCATTATTTATCAGGAATCTACTTATAAGCACAGTTCTCCTCATGATCATTGACCATTCCTGAAGCCTGCATAAAAGAATAGACAGTTGTCGGCCCAAGAAATTTAAAACCATGTTTTTTTAAAGCCTTAGCTAAAGCGATTGACAAATTTGTCTGAGCGGGAGCTGGATGGTCTTTGTTGACAAGGTTGTCAATGGGGTGATAATCAACAAATCCCCACAAAAAATCCGAAAAAGAACCATAATCTTCTTGAATTCTCTGAACCGCTTTTGCATTGTTGACAGTAGCTTCCAGCTTTAACCTATGGCGGATAATCAATGGATTCTGTAAAGCGTCAGCCATTTCTTTTGAGCTAAATAGAGCAACTCGATTAACATCATAGTTATGAAAAACCTTGTTAAAAGCAGGGCGTTTTTTTAAAACTGTCAACCAAGATAGGCCAGACTGATAACTTTCCAAACAAAGCAATTCAAATAATTTTTGATCATCATAAATTGGCTTGCCCCACTCTTTATCATGGTAGGCACAATAAAGTGTATTATCTACGGGTACCCAGTGGCAACGTTGAACCATAACCTATTACCCCTTCATTAACATTTTCAAAGCTGACTTGATATACTGCTCAGCCGTTTCCTCTGTTCCTTCAAAGAAAGCCCTAATCTTCTTCAACTCTGTTGCTTTATAGCCTAGCGCTAAGAGGGCCTCGATAGCTTCGTCAAGCTGGTGATTACTATTTCGCTTAGCTTGGCTCTGCTGCTGACCAGGCTCTGGATTGTCCACAAACTTGCCAGCAAGGTCGAGAATCATTTGCTGTGCCGTCTTTTTACCAATTTTAGGGAACTTCATTAAGTACTTAATATCACTATTGTCAATAGCTGTAACCAAGCCCTGGTTATCGTCCACAGCAACAATAGCTAAAGCAGTCATGGGACCAATACCCGAAACAGAAATGAGTTTTAAAAAAACATCCTTTTCATCATCCGTATGAAAGCCAAATAAAAGATGAGCATCTTCTCTAATCACTTGATGCAGATAAACAGTCACATTTTGGTTGACACTATCTGTAAAGCTATAAGGGTTAGCCACATAGATAATATAACCTAGACCATTTACCTCTACAACAATATATTTAGCAGTAATTTTTGTTAATTGCCCTTTTATATAGTCAAACATATTAAACCTTTTCTTTCTGTTTCGCAGCTAAAATAATGAGGTATAGTCCCACTATCGCAATAAGTAAAAAAGAGACTTGAACACCGATGAGCCCAGTAAAATGGCTGAGCGACACAATTAAACCCGCTAATACTGCTCCCAAAGGTTGCGTCATAGAGATAAATCCAGTGTAGGAGCCAATTTTTGATTGATCCATCATTTCTGCCCTTAAAACCTGATTAGCTGGAACATTTATCATTTCACCTATAGTAAAGATAATCACAGCAATGATAATACCCGTAAAGTGACTAAACGAAAAAGCCAAAAACATTCCAACTGTAAAAATACCTGACCCTAAGATCAACTGTTGCAATAAAGGCCACCTTTCAGTCAATTTATTCGATAAGGTCATCAGAGCTACAATCAAAATCGTATTGGTGAATACCATAATAGACAACATCTTAGCCCCCGTAATCTGAAACCCCAAAACCCTTGTTTCCTGAAAGGCAAGCTTTAAATGAACAGGTACAAAATTATCCATTTGTAACCAAATACTTGAAAAGAGAATTGACCCTAAAGTAAAGATAAGAAAGGGTTTATCTTTGAAGACTTCTTTATAATTTCGGAAGGTACCACCCAGACCTCGGTTATGGGTAAAAGAATGATCCTCTGGCATGGTTTCATCGAAATAGAAATAAGCAATTAGGAAACAAAGGATGTTAACGAGAAAAAGAGCTATCAATAAGTCAAGAAAATAATGATCATAGAATAGGCCGGAGAGACCTGCACCAAGCATCACAGCAATATTAATAAACCAATAATTAATAGTGTAAACAAATTTCCGATTATTCAAATCGGTTAAATCAATCAACATTGCTTCATATGCTGGAGCATAAAAACTAGAAGCCAATTCTACTAATAGGATGCCTAAGAACATTAAATCTGGCATAACATGGTTGGGCACGTTTGCTACAATAGCTAAGAGCCAACCGATTGTCGTTCCAATAGAACCATAAATAACCACTTTTTTCCGTCCAATGGCATCAGACAGATGACCCCCGTACAAACTTCCTAAAAGACCAGCAAAACTAGTCACTATCATCAAAAAACCTGTCCACAGTGTCCCAAAATAAGTGGCGTAGTACATAGCCATAAATGGAAAGATACTACTTCCAAGAGTAATCGTTACAAACCGAACTAGTTGCCTAATTTGGATCTGTTTAGATAAATTAAAAAATTCCTTCATAAATCACTTCCTAATATTTTCCTAAATCTCTCAAACTAGTATGATTTTCTTGAATACGGCGGAACATTTTTTCCATATCTGATTTACTAAAATGAATCAAGACTGGACGCCCATGTGGACAATTATAAGGATTTTTACACTGTGCCAACTGTAACAACAATTGTCTTGCAGAATAATCATCCAAGGTATGATTAGCTTTGATTGATTTTTTACAGCTCATCATGATAGCCAACTCAGCCCTGTAGGTCTTAATGGAAACTTCCTGAGTCAAAAGCAACATATCACACATCTCATAAACGCCAGCTTCAATCTCACTTTCTTTCATCCAAATAGGGTGTTCCCGCAAAATAAAAGTATGATGTCCGTACGGCTCCAGATAGATTCCCACATCATTTAAAAGAGACATCTTTTCCTGTAAAGTCAAAAAATCAGAGCCTGAAAATTCAAAAAGATAGGGAACAAGCAATTGCTGTAAACTGCTGTCAACTTCCCCAATTTTCTCACGGTAATATTCATACTTAACCCGCTCCTGAGCCGCATGCTGATCAATAATGAAAAGCCCATCAACCCCTTGAGCAAAGAGATAAGTCCCGTGCATTTGTCCAAAATAGTCTAACTCTGGAAATGTCGACGCTTCTTCGTTTTCCAAACGTTCCACCACTTGTTCCAACTTATGCTTATTTTTAAAAGTTAAGTCAGAATGATCACCTACTAGCTCTTCAGTATCTGGGCGACTAGCATGCTTAACAGCAGGCGATGATAATTCCACTGATGCCTCTTCTGCTAGCTTGACAGGTCTGTCAAGATCAAAGCTGTCAGAATAAATCGGAGTCTGAGCTTCGCTAACATCCTTCTTTTCGACAAAAAAATCATTTTCGTGGGGATCATAATAAAGTTTACGAGTCTGTAAAGGCAAACGCGTCTGCTCTGCTTTTGGCAAAGAACGAGTGCTTGATTTTGCTAAATTTTCCAAGGCATCAGGAATTAAATCTTGGGCTTTTAAACTTTCTGCAATAGCAGTGCTAATCAAAGCCATTAACTCTCTTTCCTTAGAGATACGAACTTCTTGCTTTGTCGGGTGAACGTTGACATCCGCTAAGTAAGGGTCAATCTGAATATCAATAACCACAATCGGGAAACGCCCCACCATTAATTTGGAACCATAGCCATCTAAAATAGCACGATTGAGTAAAAAATTTTTGATATAGCGACCATTAATTAAAATGGTAATATAATTTCGGTTTGCCCGAGTTAGTTCTGGCAGACTAACATAACCACTGACGTCAAAGTCTAAGTCTGCATTAGCTATTTCGATCATTTTTTTTGCAGTTTTTAGACCGTAAATACCTGCAATGGCTTGTTTCAACTGACCACTTCCAGATGTTCTAGTCATTTCTCGCCCATCAGATATGAGAGTGAAGGCTATTTCAGGGTGTCCTAAACTTAAACGATTGACCACATCGACAATATGAGCCAATTCTGATTGGAGACTCTTCATGTATTTTAGACGTGCTGGCGTATTATAAAAAAGATTTTCAACCCTTATCCGAGTTCCAACAGGCATCGAAATTGCTTCTTGCCCCTCAATCTTGCCACCACGCACAAAGAGTTGGCTACCATGCTCAGACTCTTCTGTAGCGGAAGCAATGGTCAACTCACTAATTGAAGCAATCGAAGGTAATGCCTCTCCTCTAAAACCAAGTGTTCTAATACGAAAAAGATCACCCTGATTTTTTATCTTACTAGTTGCATGACGAAGGATACTCATGGGCAAATCTTGCTCCGACATGCCTTCACCATTATCGGTTATGGTTATAGACTTTAAGCCTGATTCTTCAATATCAATAGTAATCTGACTACTTTTTGCATCAATGGCATTCTCTACCAATTCTTTAACGACACTTGCTGGACGCTCAATAACTTCCCCAGCTGCAATCTGATTGGCGAGAATTTCTGGTAATTCAATAATTTTAGTCATTCATTTGTCCTCGCATTCTTATGGACTATTATAACATAAAAGAAACAGGAGACTACTCCCTTCAAAGCTTCCTTCTATTATATATCTATATCATTCACTTAATATGGGCATATAGTTCTGATAGAAGACTCCCTTAGGGAGGAAGCCAGTGAAAAGGATCATAATGAGTTTGAAAAAAGACCAATTACAAAAAGCTTTTGAAGAAAAGCAGTCTCTAAAATTAACTTACAAGCTTAAAGTTAATAAAGAGAAATTTAACAAATCTAATAGTCGAAGAAGGCGAGCACTCTCAGAGTCTGAAAGTAATCCTGAAAAAATTATCTCTAATACTATTTCTTATAAGATAAACGAGAATCAAGCAAATGGTCAGAATCTTGAGGATGTTAAATTAACATATAGCAAAAAGATGGTTCCTGTTCCAGAAATTGACGGAGAAGTTATTAAACCTCAAGTACCTAGCTTACCAGAATTAACACCTATTATTGAATATGGTTCTAACTTAGACTTTGATGAAGAAACTATTTATCATTTACCAATAGAACATGGGCGCTATGAATCCAATATTCCGATAACTATAAGTGAGGACACTAAATCAGACAATTTAGATATTATTGTTGAGGGTAATATTATTGACTTTGTGAAAGATAGCATTACAGACAATAGCTACACTAAATCTGGACATAATTCAGCTGATAATAACCAAGCTACTGTTGAGGATACCAGATCAAACTTAGATATAATTACTATTAATGGGCAAGGTGAACCAATTGAATTTATAGAACATACCCAAACTGGAATATCTGGTCAATCCGAAGAAATCACTTTCATCAAAGAGACACGTAAATCAGAAATGACTATCAGCGGTCAAAGTGATTCTGTCGAAATTATCGAAGATACACAACCTGGTATGTCTGGATTTAATAAAGCTACTGTAGTGGACAAAGACAAGTGGACGAAGACACACGTCCTAAACTTCAATTCCACTTTGACAACGAAGAACCTATTAGTGAAGAAGACAAAGAACTCCCTCAAATGGCAGATAAGGTAACTGAGCAAGTTCCTCAATCACCTGTTACTCAAAGTGAGAATCTACTTCCTCAAACTTCAGATACTAGTAATAACTGTAATACCTTATTTACAATGGCAGCTTTAGCTATTATTGGAGCAGCAGGTCTACTTAATAAAAAACATCGTGAGAATAAAATTGATTAAACTCCAAACATTACAAAGCAACAAAAATCCATCTCAAACGCTATATCATAGTGAAGATAGACTATAGCTGATGATTTTAACTCTAAGGAACTTACTAAAAAATCTATAGAGAGAACGTCGGACACAACGTGTTGAAAAAGTTTATCCAAAAAGCTTGGACAGACTTTAAATAGTCTTGTGATCCTATAAATTGATTTAGTTAATGAACGTAGTGTCACTAAATCTTACACTTTAATGTCTTCAACCTCTCTTAATAAAGAAGACTAATAGACAGAATTAACACTTAACATCTTAGAAAAACCACCCTGGTCCTTACTTATAGCTAACCACTCTCTTATAGTGATAGTTAAAAGTTCCTTTCTATTTATAAAAATAAATACTCTTAGAAAAACTGATAGTATAGGATTTCTAGGGGTATTTTCTATTGATAACTTATCACCAAAGAAGCTTAATTACATGATTTAATCATAGAAAATATATAGTCATTCAGCTAAATTAATATCATCAGAAAAAAGAATTAGCTACTACTCGATACTAACAGGTAATAGACTTTATAAAATAAGGCTTACAAATGCTGAGGCTTTTCCAAAAAAAGTAAAACTATCGTAATGAGAAAAACAATTTTCTCATTAAAATTAATGATATATTTAAATAAATGCCATATTAGGCAATAAAAATAACTAATAAATTAAATTATTGTTCATATATTTTGCTTTTTTTAAATTATTGAACTACATTTTGGTCAAAAATTATATAATTTGATGAAAAAGATTATTTTATAATTAAAACAAAGAAATTTATTTTCTTCAGTAACGTTATTTAATCAATAGTTTACTGTTATCATTTTATTTTAATCTTATTTTTACTTGTTTTTAAATCCTATTGAAGTAAATTTACTAAAATCTTCATTTTCAAAAATAATGGTTTTTAAAAATTATTGGAATTAGAGTATACTACTTAAGTTAGGAAAAAATGAAAAAATGGGAGAATAAATGAAAATGATAAATCGTAAGTATAAGCTGAGAAAATTGTCTATTGGACTCGTTTCCGTAGGAACCGTGTTCATGACAACAGCAGTTGCAGCAGAAGAGAGTGTTAATAGCAACAACACTAACTCAGCTCAAACAAGTGTGACTAATTCTAATGTAACGGCTGATAACTCTTCGAGTAGCACTACTACAAAAGAAAATGATGCGACTTTAGCTTCGTCAGAAACTGCGGAAAAAACTAAAGAAGAGTTAAACAAACCTCAAGTACCTGCCCCTATTCAATCCGACTCAAGCAATACTGAGGCCTCAAATAAGGAGCCATTAGAAGGTACGCCAACCCAAGATACTGCAAACCGTGTGGAAAGGGTAGAAGTAAAATCTGAAACCATTGAGATTGATAACTATAAAGTAGATAATGAAAAATCGGATCTTACGGTTACCGATGGCCAAGGTAGGGACAAAGTTATCAAGAACCGTGATGATGAAAAGCGTGAGATTTTTGATCTCCATCGCGAAGTAGTTGACAATCAGGATGGAACATTAGAGGTTACACTAACTGTTAATCCTAAAGAAATCGATAAGGGAGCAGAAGTGATTGTTCTTTTAGACACCTCTCAAAAAATGAAAGAGGAAGATTTCAAGACTGCTAAAGAGAATATTAAAAAGTTAGTTACAACTTTGACTGCTAACCCTAGCAACCAAAATCACAATTCCCGTAACTCTGTTCGTCTTATTAACTTTTATAGAAAAGTCAATGATCCATTAGAACTAACTACTACAAATGTGGATAATAAACTAGAGGAAGTTTGGAAAAAAGCTAAGGAGGATTATAACTGGGGGGTAGATTTACAAGGAGCCATTCATAAAGCCAGAGAGGTATTTAACAAAGAAAAAGGAAACGGAAAAAGACAACATATCGTTCTCTTTACACAGGGGGAAGCGACTCTGAGCTATGATATAAAAAATAAGGAAGCTATCGGGAAACAGACAATTGATGACAAATCTGTAACCCATACTACTCCTTTATTACCCTGGCCATTTTATCTTGATGCTACAATGACAAAACGTAATATAGTTGAAGACACAAGAAAAATCATCGATTGGTTGAGTAGTATTGGAATTAAAAATTTTGATGAATATAAGAGTCAACTTGCTTTAGCTAAAGCAGGAAGTGGCCTCGGTGGTTTATTAGGAAACTTCGTAGGCATTGAAAATCCTTTGGACTATATTTTACTTAAAGAATTAGCCTCTGATAAACCTACAGTTGAATTTAATTATGATAAAAAAGTAGGCGAAGGATATCACTATTTGACACATTCACACAGAGAACTTGCTGGTGGAGATATGGTGGATAAACTTATCGCTAACTTAGATTTAGAATTAAAAAAGAAAATATGGTTTGGTGGTAACACTACACAATATCTAGCAAAATTAGGGATTAGAAAAGCTCTTGAAAATATTTTCTATCGTCGCAACCATGTCTTTTATAACCACAATCTCTCAGCACAGGCTGAAGCAAAAGAAGCACAAAATGAGGGAATTGTCTTTTATTCCTTTGCCCTTACAGATACTCAGAAAAAATCCGAAAGTAAAGTATTTAGCTTTCTAGGCGGTAATTCAAATGATAATAAATTCGACCTTTATATCAAAAAAATGTCAGAAAGTAATAAGTTTTTAAATACAGAAAAGATATTAAAAGATACTACATTTAAAGATATATTAGAATCACTTGAGTTAAAAGACGACTTTACCAATGGAATACCTTCTCAATACAAATCTTCTCGTGGAAATATTAAATATAGTCCTGAAAAAAATGGTATCTTTAGCTCAACTAAAGAAAGCCTTACTTGGACTATTTCTAAAGACGATTTGCAGAAAGCTTTTGAGGAAAGTAAACCATTAACGCTGACCTATACGCTGACAGTTGATAAAGAGAAACTCAAAGCTAAAGGCAACAGTCGGAAAAAACGTGATCTATCATCTGATAGTAACGTTCCTATAAGTAAGAACATTATTTCGAATACCATTTCTTATACCATCAATGATAAAAAAGTTAACGCTAAAAAACTTGATGATGTTAATCTGATCCATTCTAAAGAAAGACTTGTTAAGAAAATCGTTAATGAAACGAAACGTGAAGTCTTGACATTTAAGACACAAGAATTCCTTGATAATAGGCTTCCAAAGGGGCAACGCGTTCTTGCTACTAAAGGCGAAAATGGTTCAATCACATCAGAATTTCAACATACTTACATTGGTGATAGGTTGACAGACAGTAAACTTCTGATAAAAATTACTAAAAATCCTCGTCACGAAGTGATTAGAGTCGGAACTAAGGTAACTGCTCTAGCAAATGAAAACCTAGACATTATTAGTGGACAAAGCGACCCTATTTCCATAACTGAAGACACACAACCTGGTATGAGTGGGCAATCTGATCATGCAAGGCTCATTGAGGAGTCAAGTACTGAACACAATAATCTTGTTGTCGGTCATCAAAGTGAGGCAGTAGATATTACAGAAGACAGTCAACCTAATATGTCTGGATCTAATGAAGGCGGGGTCATCGAAGAGGAAACAGATCTTGAATCTATCTTACAGCTCGAAAACAAAGAGTCTGACAATGATTCAGAACTTCCTCAAAAGGCTATCATTGAAGAAGATAAAGAATTCCCACAAATAACTACTCTTAAAGAAGACAAGAAAGTTACCCAAATCCCTCAAATGGCAGCTAAGGTAGCTGGACAAACACCTCAAGCACCTATAACACAAAGCGAGCACCAACTTCCTCAAACTGGAGATAAGGAAACTAGCTGTGAAGCCTTCTTTACTATGACAGCCTTAGCAATCATTGGAGCAGCAGGTCTTGTAAACAAAAAACGTTACGACAAACATATTGATTAAAAGCTGATCGCACAAGGAAAATAGCAATTATCAAATAGTTAATCCATTCTGAGAAGCCAAACGATATTGCTTATCGTAAATCGGTTGGTTAGAGGAGTCATGGTAAATAGCGGTATTTGCTTTCTCTGATAATAACCTGCTTACAGAACTACCCCTTATAGACTCTACCCTTCCGTTCCTGCGGGAGGGTTTTAGTGCAAAGCCTAACTTGAAAGAAAAAGACTGTCAATCACATGTCAAGTTTAATAAGCTCCACTAAATCACTACCTCTTTCCTAAACGCAAAAATGCCCATTTTACCTTCGCACTTTAAATCAAATAATCAAGTTAATGCTTGACACGCCTGTCAATTAGACTAAAAGAGTCTGGGATAAAAAGATATTAATTTTTCCAATTGATAAATGAAACCCAAAAAGCGAACAAAACTCATTTTCTGATACTCAGAATACTGTCTTGTTCGCTTTTTATATTTGAGCTTAGACTTTTGTCCCAGACTCCTTTTATAATTCTTTTTTTAAGTCATAAAGAATGGTCATTGCTTCCATAGGAGTCAGATTCATGATATCAATTGCCTTAAGCTTGTCAACAATAACCTCGTTAGCCTCGCTTGTCAACAAAGCAAGTTGTTGATTACCACTCGTCTCTTGAGAAACTACTGCTGAGGTATTGGCTAAGGTCACCCTTTTTGAATCACCTTCTAATTCTTCTAAAATATGGCCTGCCCTTGAAAGTAATCCCTCTGGGAGGCCTGCAATTTTAGCAACGTGGATACCATAAGACTTGTCCGCAGGGCCTTCAGAAATCTTATGTAAAAAAGTCACTTCTCCTCCTCTTTCCAAGGTCGCCACATGGACATTTTGTAGGCCTTCCAGTTGACTTGATAGTGCTGTCAACTCATGGTAATGCGTTGCAAACAGCGTTTTAGCACCAACACGATCATGGATATACTCTATGATTGATTGAGCCAAGGCCATGCCATCATAGGTCGCTGTTCCCCTCCCAAGCTCATCAAATAGAATAAGTGAGTTTTGACTAGCACGCTGGATAGCTTGATTAGCTTCCATCATTTCCACCATAAAGGTTGACTGGCCAGAAATCAAGTCATCTGCAGCTCCTATTCGAGTAAAGATAGCGTCAAATAATGGGAGATTAGCCTGATCTGCAGATACATAGGAACCCATTTGGGCCATGATAACAGTCAAGGCAAGTTGACGCATATAGGTTGACTTACCACTCATATTTGGTCCAGTGATTAACTGAATAGAAACCTGGTCTGTCAAGTGAATACTGTTTGGAATGTATTCCCGGACACCCATTACTTTTTCAACAACTGCATGACGACCATCTACAATCCTCACCTCTTTATCTTGATTAAATTGAGGACAAACGTAGTGGTTCTGCTCTGCAACATGAGCTAGGCTTTGCAAGACATCTACAGTTGCAATGGCTTTGGCTAAGCTCTGCAATCGCGCAATATAAGTTTCCACCTGTGCTCGAACCCTCATGAAAATATCATACTCTAACTGAGCTGATTCTTCACGCGCCTCTAACATCTGTCCTTCAATCTTAGCGAGTTCTGCTGTGCCATATCGTTCTGAGTTTTTCAGCGTTGCTTTTCTAAAGAAATGGTCTGGAACTAGTGATAAATTAGAGTTTGTCACATGGAAATAGTAACCGTCTTTTTTGTTGTAATCAATTTTTAAATTATTGATACCACTGGCTTGGCGTTCCTTGCCTTCAATATCAGCAATCCAACCTGTCCCTTCTTTCATCACTTTTCGGTAATGATCCAAGCGCTCATCAAAGCCGGTCCTTATAATATTACCTTCACTAATGGTGGCTTGAGCCTCTGGGTCAATAGCTGAGCGAATAAGGTTTTCCAGTTCTGGAATAGTATCAATTTGATCGACTAGCTCTCCTAAATCTGTGCTGGTCATAGACTCTAAAACAGCCTTAATATAAGGAACTCGGGCTAATGTTTGACCTAATTGAAGAAGGTCTTTTGGGTTGACCTTACCAAAGGAAACTCGACTGGACAGGCGCTCAATATCATAGACCCCTTTTAAACTATCACTTAAATCAGCTCGTTCGATAAAATTATCAAGGAAGGTCTGGATAATTCTTTGCCTTTTTTCAATGGCCGCCTGATGAATGAGCGGACGATCTATCCAAGTTCTTAATAACCGCATTCCCATAGCCGTCTTCGTCTCATCCAACAGCCAGTAAAGACTCCCGTGTTTTTTACCCGTACGAGCATTTTCAAGCAAATCTAAGCTGGCTTTTGTACTATAAGTCATCTGCAGATAGTCTTTAATCTCATAATGGCTAACTTTTTGTAGATGCGAGAGTTCTCGCATTTGGGTTTGATGAACATAAGCCAAGAGCTTCCCTGCCACCCTAAGTTCAATTGGAGCGAGTTGCGGACTTAGTAGATCAGAATTTTCGCAGCAACTATCACTATAGGATAAAAGCAAGTTGCTGTCTTGCTTTAATTGTTTTTCTTGATCTTCATTCAGTTCAAAACCAAGAATAACTTCTTTGGCTTTTAAATTTAGGATTTCACTGCTAAGGTTTGTAAAGTCAGTCAGACTCGTTACAAAGAATTCTCCTGTTGCCAAATCCATATAGGACAAACCATAACCCTGTCCATCATGATCGATGGCAACCAAAAAGTTATTAGCTGTACTTGGTTTAGCTGAATCAACAACTGTCCCAGGAGTGATAACTTGAACAACTTCACGTTTGACCACCCCGACTGCTTTTTTAGGGTCTTCCATCTGTTCAGCAATTGCAACCTTATAACCCATTTCAATGAGAACATCAATATATTGTTGAGCTGAATGATGGGGCACTCCTGCCATGGGAATAGGATTTTCAGCGTTTTTATTGCGACTGGTTAAACCAATTTCTAATAACTGTGCAGCTTTTACTGCATCTTCATAAAATAGTTCGTAAAAATCTCCCATCCTAAAAAGCAAAAAAGCATCTGGATAATTGGCTTTAATGTCCAGATACTGTTGCATTCCAGGAGAAATTTTAGGATTGGTCATTCCTAACCTCCTTATTTATTTTCTCTTCGATTGTTTTTGTAATGTATTGTAATAAATCACTAGCATCTTGCATTTTCTCTCGGTATTCTGCTACCAAGGGCTGATCTATAATAGTTTCTTCCAAGTTTTCAGCTAAGGTCAGCGACTGTTTTGCAGCTCCTTTCTTCTCTATTTTATCAAAAAGAATAGCATTTTGCTGATTCTTTTTCATGTCAAAGGCCAAGGCAGTCAATTCAGAATTTTCCTTCATCTGATTATCAATCAGTTTAAAGGCCTGTACACTAGGATGCTTTTCAATGATAGCTAATAACTGCTTTAGAGAATTATCATATGGGGTCATATACTTAGTGCCAAGTCTTTTTCAAAGCGCTCTGCAATCTCTTCATTGCGACAAATAACTAGCAGTGTGTCCGCTCCTGCAACAGTACCAATGATTTCATCAATATCACCGTTATCAATCAAATTTGCTAAGACATCTGCTTCACCTAGATTAGTGTGGAGAACTAGCATGAAACCAGCACGATCAACTTTTAAAACGTAGTAACGAACATCTGGACTAAAGGGAGAAGCAACCGGTTCTGACAAGCTATAATAGAGTTTTCCTTTTTCATTACGTAATTTTAAAAGTCCTATTTCTCTCAAGTCACGCGATAGGGTTGCCTGAGTAACACTAATCCCTTCTTTGCTGAGAAACTTTTTAATTTCTTCTTGCGTGCCAATATGTTCCGATTGAATAATTCGCTTAATTTGATTTTGACGCTCAATTTTATTCATATGATTCCACCCTAATTGTATAATTATCCTTTCAAATTATAACAAAAAAAATGTGATAATTCATCATCTTACCCGATATTTTTGTTAACCATCATATTTTTCTTGTTTCAAAAACCTTTTAAAATCTACTTAACCATTTTATTTTAAACTTTCAGAATAAAAGCAAGTGTTAGATTTATCACATTTTTACGTGAAAGATAATGACAGTATAATTTATCAAATCATCTCTCGTTTATTTTTAGAAAATGTGTTAAAATGGATTGACAAACTATTTTAGGAGAAACAAGATGGATACTAAATCATTGATTGCAAGTGAGATTGCAAAAGTGGTTCCTGAATTGAACCAAGAGACTATCTATAATTTGCTTGAAACACCAAAAAATTCTGACATGGGGGACATTGCCTTTCCTACCTTTAGTCTTGCTAAAGTGCTCCGCAAAGCCCCTCAGATGATTGCTGCAGAGCTTGCCGAAAAAATCGACCCAAGTCAATTTGAAAAGGTTATGGCAGTTGGGCCTTACATCAACTTCTTCCTTGATAAAACCACAATTTCAAAAAATGTGCTCCATGCTGTTATTGAAGAAAAAGCTAACTATGGGCAACAACATATTGGTGATGGTCAAAACATCACATTAGACATGTCTAGTCCTAACATCGCTAAACCATTCTCAGTTGGGCACTTACGTTCTACTGTCATTGCGGACGCAATTGGACATATCTACTCTAAACTTGGTTACAATTCAATCCGTATTAATCATTTAGGTGACTGGGGCAAGCAATTTGGAATGCTGATTGTTGCCTATAAACTTTGGGGAGACCAAGCAGCCATTGAAGCTAACCCAATTGATGAGCTTCTTAAACTCTATGTAAGAATTAATGCTGAAGCTGAAGAAAACCCTGAATTAGATGAACAAGCTCGTCAATGGTTCAAAAAACTTGAGGACGGTGATAAAGAAGCTTGGGATTTATGGCAGTGGTTCCGTGATGAAAGTCTTGTTGAGTTCAACCGTATCTATGATAAATTAGATGTCACTTTTGACTATTTCCATGGCGAAGCTTTCTACAATGACAAAATGGACGAAGGCATTCAAATTCTTGAGGATAAACACCTTCTTAAAGAGTCTAAAGGTGCACAAATTGTAGACCTTGAAAAATATGATTTACCACCTGCTCTTATCAAAAAATCAGATGGAGCAACTCTCTATATTACACGTGATATGGCGACAGCAATGTATCGCCAACGCACCTTCAACTTTGTTAAAAATATCTACGTTGTAGGACAAGAGCAATCTCACCACTTTAAACAACTTAAAGCCGTTCTAAAAGAAATGGGCTTTGACTGGGCAGATAATATGATTCATGTTTCTTTCGGCTTAGTTACTAAAAATAAGAAAAAATTATCTACTCGTAAAGGAAATATTATCCGTCTTGAGCCGACTCTTGATGAGGCTGTTGCTCGTGCTCTAACTCAAATTGAGTCTAAAAATCCAGATCTTGAAAACAAGGAAGCTGTCGCTCATGCCGTTGGTGTTGGTGCAGTTAAGTTTTACGATCTTAAAACTGATCGTGATAATGGTTATGATTTCGATCTTGAAGCGATGGTTTCCTTTGAAGGAGAAACTGGCCCCTATGTTCAGTACACATACGCTCGTATCCAATCTATTCTTCGCAAAGCCAATTTTACACCAGACGTCAACAAAGATTATTCCTTAAAAGATGACGAGTCGTGGGAAATCATTAAATTGCTTCAAAGCTTTGCTTCTAACATTCAACGTGCAGCAGATAAATACGATCCATCAATTATTGCAAAATTTGCTATCCAATTAGCACAAGCTTTCAATAAATACTATGCCCATACACGCATTCTTGATGAGTCTGATGAACGTGACAGTCGTCTAGCACTTTGCTACTCTACAGCAGTTGTTCTAAAAGAATCGCTTCGCCTTCTCGGTGTTCAAGCTCCAGAAAAAATGTAAGAAAAAAGTTCTGTATCCTAAGAGGATATAGAACTTTTTTAGTGCCTAAACTGGCTTATCATAGTTTTTACGTCTAATTTTAAAATCAGAGCTAATAACTTCATCAACATCAACAATTGAAATGAAAGCATCTGGATCCAGGTCTGCTAGAATGCGTTTAACATCTCTAACTTCATTAGGACTTAGAGTAATATACATCACATTATACTCGTTACCTGAGTAGGCTCCTTCTCCTTTAAGGTAGGTCACTCCTCGGTTAATTTCTGTTAAAATAGCATGGGCTGCAGCCTTGGAATGTTTTGTAATAATAATCATTCCCCGTATCGTATAGCCACCGTTTTGAACAATGGTTAGGACCTGACTGAAAACAAAGCTAGCAACCAAGGTATAAAGCATCTGTTTCAAATCAATATAAGTTAAAGAAGCTATTAAAATAACAGCATCAATAGCCAGTAAGGTCTGACCCAGTTTAATTCCCATCTTCTCTTCAGCTATACGGCCAATAATATCCGTTCCGCCTGTTGTGGCGCCATATCGGAAAACTAGGCCACACCCCACGCCTGAAAATAAACCAGCAACGACTGCTACTAGCATCATGTCATGCTCCAGTCCCAAGGCAAACGGTACTTTCTGCCAAAACCATATAAAAATAGACATACTTACTGTTCCATAAATCGTTAAGGCCAAGGAACGTCGTCCAAATATCATAGCTCCGACTATAAATAAAGGAATGTTAAATAGTAAAGAAGAATAGGCTGGGTTAACTCCCATTAAAGCATGTAACATCAATGTCAGTCCAGATACTCCACCTTCTGCAAGCCTATTTGCCATATTAAAGTTAACAAAGCCAAAAGAATAAATGGCGACGCCTAGCGTAATCATAAACAAAGCTTTCAAGCGTCCAAACCAAATATGAAGTTGTGTCATATCATTTCCTCCTCTATCGATAAAAAACTAGTTGCTTCTTTGAGAAGCAAACTAGTTGACTATCTTCTTTTTCCTTTTTTTCTTCTTAGGTATAAAGAAGTCTGGACTGTTTATCTCATCCATATCAAAAATTGAAACAAATGCTCTCGGATCAATCTCACTTATCACCTCTTTAAGCTCACGTACATCTGTTCTACTCAGAGCGGCATAGATAACTTTCTTCTCTCGGGCAGAATAGGCACCTTCACCATTCAAATAAGTGACTCCCCTACCTAATTCTTCCATGATAAATTGCGATATTTCAGCAGAAAAATCTGAAACAATAATTGTTCCCCGAACGGAATAACCACCATTTTGAACGATATGAGCAATCCTTCCATACATGAAGCTAGCAATTAGCGCATACATCATATCTGGTATGGAAATATAAGTCAAAGATAGAACCATCACGAAAATATCAATTCCAAGCAACGCTTGGTTGAGCTGTAAACCAAATTTAGTCTCAATAACTTTACCAATGATATCGGATCCGCCAATTGTTCCTCCACTGCGGAAAACTAGGCCTCCACCAAGTCCCCCTATAATTCCTGCCATCAAAGAGATCACTAACTTATCATGATTAAGATCAATCAAGAGAGGCAGTTTTTGAAAAATCCAAACGAAAAAATAGAGTGACAAGACACCAGTTACAGTATAAACCGTAGACCTTCTCCCAAAATACTTGGCTCCGATAAAAACTAGTGGTAAGTTGATAAGATAGCCTGAAATAATGGGATCAATATTAAAAAGTGCTTTTCCGACAAGCGTTAGCCCTGACATCCCGTTGGCTGCGATGCGGTTTGCCATATAAAAATAAACAAAGGCAAAAGCATATACTGCTGATCCACCAATGATATATGATAATTTTTTAAGTTCAAATTTACTGTCAAATGGCATCCCAACCTCCTCTGTTAAACTAAACACTAATCATCTTCAACAAAACGACCTATTATCCGAACATTTTCAGCTACAGAGATAAACGCATCTGGATCTGTTTTCAACATTAATACCTTAAAACCAATATACTCCTCCTGGGTTAATATGGTAATAAGGACGGACTTATGCACATGTTTATAAGTCCCCTCAGCATCATTAATACACGTTACCCCACGATGTAGTTTTTTATGAATGGCTTTTATAACCTTATCAGGTTGTTCAGTTACGATCATCGCTTGCATTTTCTTTTGTTTAGTATATATAGCATCCGTTATACGTGTGCTAACAAATATAGCTACCATTGAATAAAGTGCATATTGCCAACCAAATAAAACACCTGCAAAGACCATAATCACTGCATTAAGAACTAGAGCAATCTGCCCCACATCTTTGCCGGTTTTTTTACGGATCGTTAAGCTGACGATATCAATTCCTCCACTTGAGATTCGTGACTTCAATCCAAAACCGACACCAATACCCATAAAAAGGCCTCCAAAAATGGCATTTATTAAAGGGTCTTCTGTCAGTGTTAACTGTGGGATGATTTGGATAAAAAAGGAGGACATGGTAACCGTTATAAAAGTGAAAATTGTAAATTTATGGCCGATTTTATACCAAGCTAAGACCAGTAAAGGAAGATTTATCAGGTAAAAAACAAGTGAAATTGGCAGTGTTACCCCTAGTGTTCGATGGCTCACTGCCGAAATAACCTGTGCTAAACCTGTTGCTCCACTGGAGTACACATGGCCCGGTTGAAAAAATAAATTAACAGCAATACTAGAAAGAATCCCATATAAGATAGAAGCAGAAATTTTTTCTGCATATTTCTCTCTAGAAATGCTTCGCAGAGCATGTAGCAAACCTACTTTTTTGGCACCGCGACTAATGACATATTTTACTTTTTTCTTGTAAGTTGTTTTTCTAATCATGACTTTCTACTTGAAGACTTAATTCATCTAGTTGTTTGTCTGACACTAAGCTCGGTGCTTGTGTCATTGGATCACTTGCTTTGTTATTTTTAGGGAAAGCAATAACCTCACGAATATTATCTTTACCAGCAAGCAACATGACAAACCGATCAAGACCGATAGCCAAGCCACCATGTGGAGGGAAGCCGTAATCCATAGCTTCTAATAAGAAGCCAAATTGTTCATTAGCATCCTCTTTTGTAAAGCCTAGGGCTTTAAACATACGTTCTTGCATGTCTTTTTGGTTAATCCTTAGGCTACCACCACCAAGTTCATAACCATTTAAGACAATATCATAAGCCACAGCACGAACTTTAGTTAAATCCCCTTCCAGTTCCAGTGCTGATTCTTCAGTTGGTAGTGTAAATGGGTGGTGTGCTGACATGTAACGATTTTCTTCTTCAGACCATTCGAACATTGGCCAGTCAACAACCCAAAGAAAGTTGAATTTATTGTTGTCAATCAAATCAAGTTCTTTGGCTAAACGATTCCGCAGAGCCCCAAGTGTGTTATTAGCAATAGCTAATTCATCAGCCACAAATAAGATTAAATCATTGTCAACCAACTGTAAAGCTTCTGTCAAATCGTTGTCAACTTCTGTTAAAAACTTAGCAACTGGACCTGTCAATGAGTCATTTACCTTCTTCACCCAGGCTAGACCTTTTGCTCCAAACTGCTTAGCAAACTCAGTTAGCTTATCAATATCTTTGCGTGAGAATTGATCTGCTTTATCTTTGACAACAATAGCTTTGACAGCTTGAGCTTCTGAAAATACTTTAAAATCAAGACCTTTTACAAGGGAAGTCAAGTCTTGCAAAAGCATATCAAAGCGGGTATCTGGTTTGTCAGACCCATAGAAATTCATGGCATCGTCATAAGCCATTCTAGGGAAGGGAAGCTTAACGTCAACACCTTTGGTATCTTTCATAACCTTAGCAATCATACCTTCAACGAGGTCTTGAATTTCCTGTTCCGATAAGAAAGATGTTTCCAAGTCAACCTGTGTAAATTCTGGTTGACGGTCACCTCGTAAATCTTCATCACGGAAACATTTAACAATTTGGTAATAACGATCAAAACCAGCATTCATTAATAACTGTTTTGTAATTTGTGGACTTTGTGGTAAAGCGTAGAAATGCCCTTGACTAACCCGACTTGGTACCAAATAGTCACGCGCTCCTTCTGGCGTTGACTTGGTGAGCATTGGCGTTTCCACATCGATGAAATCAAGATCATCTAAATAATTACGAATCGAATGTGTTACTTTAGCACGTAGCTTGAAGTTTTCCAGCATCTCCGGACGACGCAGATCTAGATAGCGGTAACGGAGTCTAGTCTCATCGCCGACCTCAACGGCATCCTTGATTTCAAAAGGCGTTGTTTTAGAGGTATTTAAAATCGTTAAAGCAGTAACTTTTAACTCAACAGAACCGGTTGCTAATTGATTATTTGCCTGTTGGCGCTCCTGAACAAGACCCTGAACTTCGATAACATATTCGCTACGAATAGCCTCTGCATTTTTTACCACATCAGCATTAGTGTCCTCTGGATTAATAACAAGTTGCATAATACCTTCACGGTCGCGTAAATCAATAAAAATAAGGCCGCCCAAGTCTCGACGACGTCCAACCCAACCTTTTAAAGTAAGTTCTTGTCCAATATGTTCTGATCGAACATGTCCAGCATACATGCTACGTTTCATCTAGTTATCTCCGATATATTTTTTAGTCTTTACTATTATAACAAAATCCATCTAAAAACCCCACCCATTTAAAGAGAATTAAAGCTCGTCAATGATTAACACAAAAAAGCTCAATCAAAAAGAGGGCTAAAGCCCTCAATATTTATCAAACTAATTTAGATAATAAGCTAGGGAAATCATTACTGATTTCTTCAAAACGAGCTTCAATTTCGTGACGACTTTGGTTATTTTTTAGGGTTACTTTACCAGCTTCAACTTCACTTTCACCCAATGTCATAATCACTTTTGCTTTAAAGTTATCTGCTGATTTGAACTGTGCCTTAATTTTACGTCCTAGATAATCACGTTCTGCTTTAAACCCCTGTCTACGAAGAGACTGCACCAATGCCAAAGCTTTGCTATTAGCACTCTCTCCCAATACAGCAATATAAACATCCATTTCAGGCGCTACAGGAAGTGTGATGCCCTGCTTTTCTAAAATAAGTAAAAGCCGCTCAAGCCCTAAACCAAAACCAAAACCTGGCGTTTCCGGACCATCAAAGTAGCTAACCAGACCATCATAACGGCCACCTGCACAAATAGTTAGTTCCGACTTATCTACGGTTGCCATGAACTCAAAAATAGTGTGGTTATAGTAATCCAAGCCACGCACCATATTGGTATCAATAACATAAGGAATCTCAAGGTCAGCTAACATATCCTTAACAGCTTCAAAGTGCGCCTGACTCTCTTCATCTAAGTAGTCCAAAATTGATGGTGCATTTTCAACAGCTACTTTGTCTTCTTTTTCTTTAGAATCCAAAACCCGCAATGGATTTTCATCCAAACGTCGTTGACTATCCTTAGATAATTGTTCACGCATAGGTGTCAAGTAATCAATCAAAGCTTGACGATAAGCAGCACGACTAGCTGGACTACCTAAACTATTGATGTGTAAGGTAATATCTTTGATTCCTAATGTTTCAAAAAGATGGTTAGCCATGGCAATTGTTTCAACATCAGTAGCAGGATTAGCTGAACCAAAACACTCTACCCCAATTTGGTGGAACTCACGCAAACGACCTGCTTGAGGACGCTCATAACGGAACATTGACCCGATATAATACAACTTAACTGGTTTTTGAACCTCTGGTGCAAAAAGTTTGTTCTCAACAAAAGAACGCACAACAGGAGCTGTCCCTTCTGGACGAAGCGTAATATGGCGATCACCCTTATCATGGAAATCATACATCTCCTTGGTCACGATATCCGTCGTATCGCCGACAGAACGGCTAATAACCTCATAATGCTCAAACATTGGGGTTCTGATTTCCCCATAATTATATTTTTCAAATGTTTCACGTGCAACAGCTTCGACATATTGCCACTTAGCAGCTTCCTCAGGTAAAATATCCTGCGTTCCTTTAGGTTTTTGAAGTTTCATAATAATTGGTGCCTGAGTGTTCACAAAAACACTCTCTTCCTTTCTGCATTCTAATCACTCTTATTTTAGCATTTTTCTAAGCTTTTTGGATAGAGCAGAGCTTTAAAAAACTTTTTTGTCAAGTAACTTTACTTTACAAAAAAGTTGTGTTACTATATTAAAGTTGGCGAAAGCCATAGACACAAAAAATATTCTGGGCTATAAGCTTTAAAGTTTATGTCTAATGCCCAACATTTTAATCGGAGGATAGAAACAATGGCAGTACCTGCACGTCACACGTCAAAAGCTAAAAAGAACAAACGTCGTACACATTATAAATTAACAGCACCGTCTGTACAATTCGACGAAACTACTGGAGATTTCTCACGTTCTCATCGTGTATCACTTAAAGGATACTATAAAGGACGTAAAATCGCTAAAGCTAACGAAGCTAAATAATAGAAGGGAGATACCATGCGCGTAAATATTACACTTGAACACAAAGAATCTGGTGAACGCTTGTACCTTACTTCAAAAAACAAACGTAACACCCCAGACCGTCTTCAATTGAAAAAATACTCACCAAAATTACGTAAACACGTAACTTTCACTGAAGTTAAATAATTGAAACTAGTGAGAGTCTGGGACAAAAAGAGTTCTCAGCTATAAAAACAGAGATTCACATTTAGAGTGAGTCTCTGTTTTTAATTTTTTGTCATTCTCCTATTGTATTTCAGTAGATTATTGGCCATGAGGACCAATCCCATATCAATCTTAACCTGACGTTTCCCTCTCAGGTTACACCGTTTGTAACCCAAACAAGCCTTTATCTGACCAAAGACAGGTTCCACATCAACTTTCCGTTGTGCGAAGATTCGCCCTCCTTCTTCAGATAAAAGCGCTTGACTCTCTTTTCTTTTCAACTCTTGGTATCTCTGGTTTACATAGAGACACTTTTGAGGGGCTAAATCAGGATAATCCGCCTGATAAACCCTGATGTCTTGTTGGAATCCAGTGGCTGTTCTGCTATGTTTGATAGATTCAAAATGATAATCCCAACCATCAGGATGTGTGTAGGTATCACTGACGTCATCGTAGAGCCAATTATCGAGATGCTTTGGAGAGTGTTTCTGCTTTCTTTTCTGCTCCTTATCAAACATACTGTATTTAATCAGGTGCTCAACTCCAAATTTGTCTAGTGTGGTTAAGTTTTCTTCACTCCCATACCCCGCATCTGCAACAACCCTCTTAAGATTATGTGGGTAACTATCTAATAGTGGGATCAATGTTTTAGTATCGGTTGGGTTTGGAAAGATATCATAATGAAGGACAAACTGATTTTCCGTAGCGATTTGAAGATTGTAGCCTGCTTTAAGCTGCCCATTCCTCATATGGTCATCTTTCATCCGCATAAAGGTAGCGTCTGTATCTGTTTTGGAAAAACTATTGCGACCATCGAAGATAGAATGATAGGTCTCATATTTCTCAGCTCGCACTGAAAAATCATCCTTAACCTTTCGTAGGACCTTCTTGAGTTTTCGACGTTTAACTTTGCGTGTATCCTGACCTTTAACAGGTTCCTCCTCAATGTCTTGAGTTAAGTCTGCCAATTCTTCCTCGATGATTTGAGCAAATGCGGTTAACTGCTCAGCAGTTACTGGTTCTTGTTCATCCAGAACAATGGCCTCGTGAATCAGAGGGCTGACTTCTTCTTGAAAATAGCGGCGTAGGTCAGTTTGAAGCTTGGCAGAGAATTTAGCTGTTGCTTTCTTCCAGACAAAGCTATATTTATTGGCATTGGCTTCAATCTTGGTACCGTCAATATAGAGACAGTCCAGAGAGACTAGGTCCTCCATCTTGAGACGAAGGTTTAGTTCAATGAATAAATCTCTAATTAAGTTTTCCATGCCTTTGGCCACACGGAAACGATTAATGGTTCGATAACTGACCACCAGCTGACCAGTCAGATACTGCATAGCTATATTTTCTATCATTAATTTCTCGATTTTGCGACCAGAGAAGACTCCTCGAGTATAAGCAAATAAGAGAGCAGATAATAAGAGTTTAGGGTGATAAGAAGGACGACCAAAGGTAGAGTAGAAGCCAGCGAAACAGTTTTCTTCCAATTCATTTACCACTTTTTCAATGGTGAAGACAATGTGGTCTTGTGGTAAGCAAGAGGTAAGTTCAAGTGGCAATGTGGTTTGATTTGTGTTATAGTGAATATGCATGGGGATAGCCTTTCTAAAGTGTTTCTGGACAATTCTATTTTATCAAGACTATCGCAACCATGCAAAAAGCAACGGCAAAAACCGTTGCTTTTTTGTTTTAGTCAAGAAGACTTTTGTCCCAGACTCATTTTATTTCTATGCTACTATTGACACAATAAATACAAGGAGGTCAAGCCTATGTTTTAATTAACATTACAAGAAAGTAACACTCTTAAAGACCTATTCAATTCAAAGGAGAAATCTTATTGGAAAAATTGATTATTGAAACAGAGGCCCTAATCCTTAGGCTTTTAACATGAGATAACTATAATGCTTGGTTTGAATGCCTCTCACCATACTTTTGATGATGAACGATTGGCTATGGCTGGTTGTGACCAAAACTGGTTTAGGCAGTTAGTAAACCGGTAGCAAGAACTTTGGAAAACGGCCAACACCTCTGTATACTCAATAGTGCCACTTCAGCCCGTATCAATGTAGGTGGGGGAGCTGAGATTTCTCCACCTAGAAGCCTAAATTTCTTCAGCAAATAGAGCGTCACAATAATTAGCTGAGAAATGATGCCTATGAACCTCACTGTCCCAAGTTTGCCTTTAAATCACATCAGTGAATTGACAAGACTGTTTACAGCAAGAATTTACACGACTAGTATTTAGATTACTATTTCAAAGATCTCAGGTTCCTTGTTGCAAGAAATGTTATAATAGACAAAAATACAAATTATCATCTAAGGAAGTAACCATGCAAAAACATTGTCAAGAATGTGGCACAAAACTGATTGCCAAAGAATTGGAAAATGAAGGCCAAATTCCCTTTTGTTCACATTGTGAACAATTCCGTTTTCCCAGCTTTAACACTGCTGTCAGTTTAATTGTTGTCAACCAAAGCAACCATAAAATTCTCCTAATCCAACAATATGGTCGCCCTCGGAAAATCTTAGTGGCAGGTTATGTTAGTAAAGGTGAAAGTCTTGAAGAGACTGCTTTACGAGAGTTGAAAGAAGAAACCGGCTTGACAGGCTTGTCAATTTCTTTTAACAAAAGTCAATTCTTTGAACCTTCAAACACTCTCATGTGTAACTTTACAGTATTTGTCAAAGACGATGGTGACTTTCAAGCTAATCATGAGATAGATGCTTACGACTGGTATAGTCCTGAGGAAGCACGACAAAATATTTTTCCGCATAGTCTAGCAGCTTCTTTTCTAAACTATTATTTAGATAAGAAAAATTGGTAAATAAAAAGTGAAAATCTTTACCTTCACTTAAAGGTATCCAGATGGTCACCTTTTTATCATTAAAATAGGTTATTTATCAAAAGTGCTGATAGACCTGTAATTAGACAAAATACAACTGTAACGCCTAGTACAATCAAAGGGTTCTGATAAGGATACTTAGCTTTTTCTTTAATAGTCTCAACTCTATTTAGTGTTTGACCTTTAGATATAGCTAAAATTTCTTTATAGGTTTGGACGCTATTTTCTTTTTTAAATTTTTCAATGCGTAAAGCAAAATACATAACCACAAACCATTCAAAAATAAAAATAACAAAACCTCCCTTACCTAAAAAATAGATGAGTGGATAAGCTGTCAAGGCCATAATAAGTAAGCCTATTGTCATTGCCCAACCATCTCGATTGAATTTCTTTAAATCATCCCTTTGAACAATTTTTTTCATTTCATCAATATCTCCTTCTACTAACTGATCTAGACTTAGGTTAAAAAGATTGACCAAAGCAATTAGACTGTGAATATCAGGATAGGATCTGTTATTCTCCCAATTTGAAATGGTTTGTCGTGAAACATAGATTTTTTCCGCTAAGTCTTCTTGTGAGAATCCTGCTTTTTTTCTGCATGAACTCAATTTTTCTCCTAATTCCATATGTCTCCTTTCAACTTAAGTTTATGCTAACCTCTTGTTTTGGGCTATCAAAAGTTTTTGACATTGTGCTGAAATGACGCCCATTTTATATTAACTTCTTTTACTTTACACATGTGTCAACAGATTGACAAGTAATAATATTCTCATTTATAAAAAAGCAAGTTTATGTTACAATAATGAGACTATCGTTAAAGGAGGATTTCATGATTTCTATTCTAGGTCGGCTTTTTAAAGGGATGATCATCGCTTTAGGCTTTATCTTACCCGGTGTTTCCGGAGGTGTTTTGGCAGCAATATTAGGAATTTACGAGCGGCTCATCCGTTTTTTAGCCCATATTCGCAAAAATTTCATAGAAAATGTCCTCTTCTTTCTACCTGTTGGAATTGGTGGCATTTTAGGAATTGCCCTCTTCTCTTTCCCTGTCGAATATCTTCTAAAGCATTTCCAAGTACCAGTATTATGGGGATTTGCTGGTGCTATCCTTGGTACATTACCTAGTTTACTGGTTGAGTCAACCAAAAAATCTAAGCGTCATTATAAGGATCATATTTGGTTCTGGTCTAGTTTTGTTATCTCTGGTCTCTTCCTTTATTTTTTGAATGATCTTCTTGGCAATCTTCCTGTTAATTTTGCTACTTTTATTCTAGCAGGTGCTCTCATTGCTCTTGGCGTATTAGTGCCCGGTCTCAGCCCATCAAATCTATTATTGATTCTTGGTCTCTACTCCCCAATGCTCCAAGGTTTTAAATCACTTGATTTGATTGGAACATTTTTCCCAATCGCTGTAGGGGGCCTATTAGCCATTGCTGCTTTTTCAAAAGCTATGGATTACGCTTTAACTCACTATCACTCCCGGGTTTACCATTTCATTATTGGCATCATTCTATCTAGCACCCTTCTCATTCTTATCCCTGTTCCTCATAGTCCCGAAGCTATTAATTATAGCGGAGCAGGATTATTTACTTTGGGTATGGCTTTGCTTCTATTCGGACTCGGTATTTGGTTAGGATTATGGATGAGCAAATTAGAGGATAAATATAAATAGTATTACAAAAAAGTGTTGGGAATCCAACACTTTTTTGTCTGTTAGGTCATACCTTTTCCACATTCAAAAACAATAATTGAAAAAATTACTTACTCTCTGCCAGGATACTATTCTTTATTACTATCTTTTATCAGTTGAATGAAACAATCTGTAAACTGAGCAGTCATGCCCCAAATGGTCTCCTCTAACCCTTCATAGAAAGGAATATGCGCAACCTGATTTGAGAAAGCATATTTTTGGCCGTTGCGAATCCGATCAAAAGGAAAATTACTTTCTTCTTTAACGCTTTGAGGCAAGTCATAATAAATCGGCTTTGTTTTCCGTAAATAGTCTAACGGAACTACAAAAAGATGATCAACTTCTTCATTATAAGCTAATGCTTGCCAATCTTGACAATGTAACTGGCCCACAAAACAATGAATCGTCCGCTTCGATTGAACGATGTAATCAATTTCACCCCAGATTTCTATTTTATCTGCAGAAACATTCAATTCTTCCATAGTTTCTCTAATAGCAGCATTTTGAGATGTTTCATTCTTTTCAACACGACCACCTGGAAAGGATACGTCACCCGGCTGGGAAATATGTTGACTCCTTACCTCATACAAAATATACCACCCTTCATTTTGCCAAAGTAGAGGTAAAAAAACTGCATACTCTTTTTGTTCACCCAAGGGCTCTGGTTTATGGTTTTTAATCAAATCCTTAATTGTTTTCTTCATATTGTTCCTTCTCGTTCTTCTTATGTCCCAAGATTACAAAAAATAGTAAGGAAGGTCAAGAAATTACTTTTTAAAATATATAAAATTTTTATATATTATCTATTGACTTCTCTTTATTTTTATCATATACTTTATGTATAAAATATTTATATATAAAATTTTTACCCATTGAAGGAGGTAATGGTATGTATTTTCCCGTATCAGCTACCTTGATTGAATTTTTAATCTTGTCTATCGTCAAAGACCAGGATTCCTATGGCTATGATATCAGCCAAAACATCAAACTGGTCAGCAACATTAAGGAATCGACCCTCTATCCCATCCTCAAAAAGTTGGAGAAGGCCGATTATCTCAGAACCTATAGCCAAGAACATCAAGGACGCCAACGTAAGTACTATCAATTAACGACAGAAGGACAAACACAACTTGCTTTTCTTGAAGAAGAATGGCAAAACTATAAAGCAAGTTTAGATGCAATTATAGAAGGGAGTCTCCGCCATGACAAGAACTGACTATTTAGCAGAGCTACAAAATCAGCTCCGAAAATTGCCAGAAGACGATTATCTAGAAGCAATGGATTACTTTACCGAATACTTTGACGAAGCTGGTCCTGAAAATGAAGAAAAAGTCATTGCTGATCTAGGCAGTCCTAAAGAAGCAGCCAGTGAAATTATAGGCCGTTTACTTGAAGGTAAAATTGAAATTGAAAACAAGAGACCTAAACACTACGCCAAAATTATTTGGTTGACAATTCTGTCAATCCTAGCAGCACCTACTGCGATACCAATCTTCCTCGCTATCTTAAGCCTAATTTTTGCTATAATAGTAGTCATTGCAGCACTCATATTTTCATTAATTGTTCTAGGCATCTCATTTTTCGCCAATGGTTGTTATGTCTTATTTGACAGTTTTAGCTACTTATCAACTTCTATCAACTCAACAATTCTTAGCTTGGGTATGGGCCTAATGATGATTGGCGGCTCTCTCTTAGCTATAATACTTGGATTTGAAGCCTGTGCCGCCCTTATACGTGGCGGAGCACTCCTCATTCAAAAAATGATAAAGAAAGGTCAAACAGTATGAGAACTTTGAAAAAAATAAGCTTTATTACAGCGCTTTGTTTATTGCTTTCAGGAGTCACCTTGGCTGGTTTAGGCTACGTTAGAGGTGGCTGGTCAGATTTATCACCTTATACCAATTCATCAAAGAATAAGCATTATAAAACTGAAAAAATAGCAGACTTTGATCATCTTTTACTTGACTGCAATGTTTCAGATATTATCATAAAAACCGGAAATCAAGAGAAAGCCAGCATTACTTATTATGTCGATAAAAAATATCCTGTCAAAATTGAGCAAACAGGGAAGACCTTATCCATAAGTGACAAGTCTAAAATGTTTAAACGTAAACCAATCATCAATTTCTTGACCTTACGAAATCTCACTAATATTCAAAAAAATAGTTATTTTGACGTAAAATCTGACTACTCTATTCAAATTACCCTTCCTAAGGGTAGGAAACTCACTAGTTTAAAAGGGAAATTAAAAACTGGGGAATTACAGATAGAAAATAGTCAAATTCAAACAATTGACTTCCTATTATCAACCGGAAATTTTTCCGTTGATTCTTCTAAGATAATGGAAGGACAATTAACTCTCCATACAGGCGAGGTGACAGTTAACGACAGTCATATTAGTAATAGTAAGATAAATGTTAATGCCGGAAATCTGGAATTTGGTTCTTCAAGTATTGCAAACTCACAGTTAATATTGAAAGCTGGCGATTTCACCGCCACTGATATCACCTTTAACGATAAAAACAGTTTAAAGTTAAACAGGGGTAACGCTGACATTCAGTTAAAAGATCATGATTTAGCACTTAAAACCAATAAAAATTCAGATGACTCCGAAATAACTACTAATTTAAAAAGTGATTCTAAAAACCAACTAAACATTATCAATAAAGTTGGTGACATTACAGTAGAATAAAAGAAAAGTCTGGGACAAAAGTCTAAGCTCAAATATAAAAAGCGAACAAGACAGTATTCTGAGTATCAGAAAATGAGTTTTGTTCGCTTTTTGGGTTTCATTTATCAATTGGAAAAATTAATGGCAGGGAATCTCAAAAATTAATATCTTTTTGTCCCAGACTCATTTTGCTATAAAATCATGCTGATTAAGGCCAGAATAGCTAAGCTACCTTGTTTAAAAAGAATTTTCTTATCTACGCTTATTGCCCCATATATAGCCACAGTAATAACATTAATTAAGTATAGAGCAACAATCTCACTATTAGGCGATATAAAGATTCCATATAAAAGTAAAAAAGCAATCACTCCATTGTAAATTCCTTGATTTTTAAAGAGATTCACTATTGTTTTATCTTTTAATTCCGCTTGTGTCAACTGAAATACTTTCTGTGTTGTTACCGAAGTTGTTGCAAAAGTCTCTAAATACATAATATAGAGCTGTTCACATGCTGTCAAAGTTGATAAAAGCAATGTTAAGAAAGACATTTTTACTCCTTACTGTGAGTTTTTTGGGCGATAAATAATTAGAGCAAGTACTAGGAAGCCTACTAAAAATCCTGTCAAAATGTTGACTTCAAGTCCAATATGACCAGTCAAAGAAATTGTTTCGCGTAAACCTGAAACAATATAAGACATTGGGAGATATGGGTGTAAGGTTTGGAAGAATCGACCACTTAATTCTATCGGGTAGGAACCTCCTGACGAACCTACTTGTAATAACAACATTGCTAGAGAAGCAAAGGAACCGTAACGATCATCCCAACCAACAAGAGCAGTCACTAATGCCATAAGGGTCCAACCACTTAAGATAATGAAAGTTAAAGTTTTTAGTTCATAATTTGCTTCAAATCCAAGGAATTGAATAGCTCCATATAGAATCAAGGAACTTAAAGTTGATATAAAACCATTGATAATGAATTTTTGTTTAGCCCAATCCCAACGATTTTTAACTGGTCTTCCTGACAGCGAAGTAGCAAAGATAACATTAGTTGATAAGGCTACTACCATTAATGAAACAGCTATCATATAGGGAGCCATACCAATACCGTTAGTTTTAACACTATCGTTATCTTTTTCAGATAAGGCCACTGGGGAAGCTACCGCTTTAGCATTCTTTTCTTTGACACTTACTAAATTAAGCTTGTGAGAAGCCTCTGCCAATGACATTTGTAAAGTTGATAAGCCGCTTGACATAGTTGTCAAACCATCTGTCAACTTAGCACTACCGTTTGTCAACTGAATAGCTCCTTGTGACAAATCATTAGTTCCTGTAGCTAACTTCTGAGTTCCATCCAATAGAGCATTGGAATTAGCATTCAACCGTTTAGAGCCACTTGAAATAGCTGTCAATCCTGTCAGTATCTCTTGATTTTTGCTATTAAGACTTGCAAGAGCTGAACTTATCTTGTAACTTCCAGGTAAAAGTTGATTTGTAACACCACTATTGACAGATTTTACCCCAGCTGAAAGTTTTACTAGTGCAGCACTGGCTTGCGGTAAAGCTTGATTCGATAAATTAGCAATTTTATTAACACTAGCTTGTAACTGACTCACATTTGAATTATTCGGCAAGTTTGCTAATTTTGTTTTCAAGACTGTTGTGATAGCAAGAATCCTTTGAGCACCCGCTGTCGCATTCGATGGGGTTGCCGAGATAGCCTGACTCAATTCAGCTTGCTGTTCAGGAGTTAAACTTTTATAAGTGGATGTCGCTTGTAATGAAGCCAACTTACTACTTGTTGAACTAGCTTCACTATCAATAATCCCCTGCGCTAAATTTGAAATTCCAGTTAAGGCTTCCATCAAGTCAGCTGTATTTGGGACAGACAGGCCACTTACAGCATTATTAAGTTCTTGTATAGCATTATTCAGCTGTGGTAAGCCTACTTGTAAAGCTTGAACTCCTTGCGTCTCTTCTTGACTCATTGTAGTTTCTGATGCTAACTTATTTAAACCGGCTGTTAGTTGGCCTGCTCCATTAGAGAGTTGACTAATCGCATCTAAATAGAGGGGCAGCTGCGAAGAGAATTTGCTGATACCATTATTCAATTGGCTTACACCGCCAGTATAAGTTACTAATCCCGAATTAAGCTGATTAACTCCTTGATTTAAGGTTTGACTACCATTAGCAAGACTTCCAAGATTCCTTGTTATCTCTTGACTACCCACTTTGGCACTATTTGCACCTTGAGCCAATTGCCCACTACCTGTCGAAGCATCCTCTAAACCAGTCTGAAGGTTACTCATACTTTGAAAAACTGAGGTTGTATAAGTTCGACTGATATTATCAGAGACCGATGATTTCAGTTTAGCCATAGCTGCTTCACTCATTTTTGAAGCGACCATGCCATGACCTCTACTTGTTTGATATTGGATAACTAACTTCTCAGGATTATTCTCTAATAAAGTAGTTGCCTTCTTCGAAAGGTCTTTAGGTAGGGTGACAACCATATAGTAATCGCCATCTCGCAGGCCATTTTCAGCCTTTTTCTCTGAAACAAAATGATAATCTAAATCTTTATTTTTAGACATCTTGTCTACCATATCCTTACCAATATGTAAATCCTTTTGATTCAACTTAGCTGCCCTATCATGGTTAACTACTGCTATCGGTAAATCTTCTACACGACCATAAGGATCCCACATTGATCCAAGAAAGGATAAATTATATAAGGCTGGAACCAATGCTACGCCTATCATTGTGATGATTAATTTTGGATTTTTTAAAAGTGCTTTTAACTCTTCTAACATTTTTACTCCTCAAACAATTGTACTTAATTCATTTTATGATAAAATATATTATACATTGAAGCAAAAAAAACTCAAGAAATTACGGTTGAATTTAGACACATTGTCCAAAATGTTCAAAAAGGAGAACTTGATGCAGAATAACCGCAAAGAAAATACAAAACGAGCCTTATTAGATGCAATGGTTAAACTCTTAAATAAAGAGAGCTTTGACGATATTTCAACAACTGAGTTAGCGGAAACAGCAGGTATCAGCCGATCCAGCTTCTACACGCATTACCGTGATAAATACGAAATGATTGATAGTTACCAACAAACCTTATTTCATCAGCTTGAGTATATTTTTGATAAAGATTATGAAGATAACCAGCAAACTTTTTTAGAAGTATTCACTTTCTTATCACGTGAAAAACTATTATCTGCTCTCATTTCATCAAATGGAACTAAAGAACTTCAGAACTTTATCATTAACAAGGTCCGGATTTTAATTTCATCGGAATTGCACGAACGACTTGCAAAGGAAGGAATGTCAAAAATTGAACTAGATTATCAAAGTATTTACTTAGCTTACGCTTTCTTTGGTACTTGCCAGACCTGGATTGCTAGAGGAAAAAAAGAAACTCCTCAACAAATGACTGATTTTGTCTTAAAAATGCTTAGTCGGTCAAAATAATCCCAAAAAAGGACTGTTTTTCTATCTCATTTTTCCTTAGTCAAGCCATCAAAAAAAAGCCTATTAAATAGGCTTTTAAAGTATTCAATGTAAGAATTAAAGCATTTTGTTGTAGAATTCAACGACAAGTGCTTCGTTAATTTCTGGATTGATTTCATCGCGTTCTGGTAAGCGCGTCAATGAACCTTCAAGTTTTTCTGCGTCAAATGATACGAATGCTGGACGTCCAAGTGTAGCTTCTACAGCTTCAAGGATTGCAGGAACTTTCATTGATTTTTCGCGAACTGAAATGACTTGGCCAGGTTCAACACGGTATGAAGGAATATCAACACGTTTGCCATCAACAAGGATATGACCATGGTTAACAAATTGACGTGCTTGACGACGAGTAGTTGCAAGACCTAAACGGTAAACAACATTGTCAAGACGACGTTCTAAAAGAACCATAAAGTTGAAACCAAGAGTTCCTTCTTTGATTTTTGTAGCTTGTACGAACAAGTTACGGAATTGTTTTTCACCTAAACCGTAAGAAAAACGTAATTTTTGTTTTTCAGCAAGTTGTAGACCGTACTCTGAAAGTTTACCACGGTTGTTAGGACCGTGTTGACCTGGTACGTAGTTACGACGTGCCAATTCTTTACCTGTACCTGTAAGTGATAAGCCAAGGCGACGTGATTGTTTCCATGATGGACCAGTATAACGTGACATATTTAATGTCCTCCTCTAAATATTTTGAGGAAATAACTGTTTGAAAAATCCTGATTCGTGCAGAGAGTTTTCACCTAAACAGCAAAGGTTACTTGAATAGATAACCACCTGTTGACGAGCTTCATATTTTTCTGCTATTATTTCACACAAGCTTTATTATAACATGATTATCAGCATCTGTAAATCATATTTTAAAATTTAGCTACTTCTTACACCCCTTTTTAATCTAAATACCTAATTAAGGTTTTTTCTGTTAGAATGTCTGAATAGGTGTAAGATTCAACATAGGTATTGTTATAACCTCCAGATTGACCAGCGTTGTCATTATATTCAATAATAAATAAAGAACTATAAACTTCTATCAAACGACCAATTTTATTTTTTTCTCTTTTTCTACCGTTTTCCAAGGTCAATTCCACTAACTGACCTTCATGAGCTTTAATATCTTCTTTAATTTTTTTCATTTTTGCAACATCTGCAAATGCGTCACTCATACTCTACTCCTCTTATCTCTCTTCAAATTGTGCAATGGTTGAAAACTTATTATATTCTTTTTGGAACATTAATTTTACGGTTCCACGCGCTCCAGAACGGTTTTTTTCTAAAATAACTTCGATTGTATTGTCTTCTATAGTATCTTCAGATTCTTCGCCTTCTTTACGATAGTAATCATCCCGGTATAAAAAAGCAACAATATCAGCGTCTTGCTCAATTGATCCTGATTCACGGATATCTGACAATACTGGTCTCTTATCTTGTCTTTGTTCAACACCACGCGATAATTGGCTAAGTGCTATGACAGGAACTTTTAACTCTTTAGCTAATATTTTAAGTTGACGTGATATATCTGAAACTTCTTGCTGTCGATTTTCTGGCTTAGTTCCTGTTATTAACTGAAGATAGTCAATAACAATAAGCCCTAATCCGTCTTCTACTTCTTGAGAAAGCTTACGTGCTCTAGCACGAATTTCAGTAATCTTTATACCCGGTGTATCATCAATATAAATAGGAGCCTCTGCAAGTGCCCCTTGAGCTATCGTTACATTATTCCAATCCTGCTCTGTTAATTGTCCCGTTCTTAGGTTATGAGAATCCACCATGCCTTCCGCTGCAAGCATCCGGTCAACCAAGCTCTCCGCACCCATCTCTAAAGAGAAAATGGCAACCGCTTGTTTCTGTTTAGTTCCAACATTTTGAGCAATATTGAGTACAAAGGCTGTTTTACCAACAGCTGGACGTGCTGCAAGAATAATGAGTTGATCAGGATGTAGACCGGTTGTAATCTTGTCCAGATCTCGAAAACCGGTTGGAAGTCCTGTGACATCTGTTGTTTGTTTAGAACGAATTTCAAGATTTTCATAATTAACTTTTAAAACATCTGAAATTTTTCTAAAGCCACTTCGGTTGCTATGTTCATTAATTTCAATTAATGCTTTTTCCGCCCCAGCAATAATATCCTCAGAATCAGAGGCCCCTTCATATGCTAAGTTTACAGTGTCTGTCAACCTCGAAATAATGTCTCGGAGCATAGCTTTTTCCGCGACTATCTTGGCATAATATTCCGCATTTGCACTAGTTGGGACACTATTGACAAGTTCAACAATATAGGACAAGCCACCAATATTTTGTAAATCTCCCTGGTTGTCTAAAATAGTTCGAACTGTAGTGGCATCAATAGCATCATTCCGGTCACTAAGGGTAATCATTGCCCGAAAGATAATTTTATGAGAATATTTATAAAAATCGTCGGGACTAATAAATTCTCTAACTGTGATGAGTTTATCCGGCGAAATAAATATTGAGCCTAAGACAGATTGTTCTGCTAGTAAATCTTGCGGCTGAACTCTTAATTCTGGTACTTCAGGCAACTCTTACACCTCCACTTCTAATTAAGTAATCAAGAGCCTAAGCCTGATCAACTTTTAATTTAATTTCTGCTTTAACTTCTTTATGTAATTTAACAGGAACTTCCATTAAGCCAATTGCTCTAATTGGATGATCCAAGTCAATATGTCTCTTATCAACACTAATATTGAACTGTTTTTTTAACTCTTCAGCAATTTTCTTTGCCGTAATGGAACCAAAAGTTCTCCCATCAGGACCAACTTTTTCAGTAAAAGAAACAACTGTTTTCTCATCATCAAGCGCTTTTTTTGTAGCTTGGGCTTCTGCAAGGAGTTCAGCTTGAGCTTTTTCTTCAGCTTTTTGCTTACCTTTCAGTTCACCAATTGATTGGCTTGTTGCTTCTTTCGCTAGATTTTTTTTAATAAGAAAATTCTGGGCATAACCTGTAGGGACTTCTTTTATTTGTCCTTTTTTCCCTTTACCTTTAACATCTTCTAAAAAAATAACCTTCATTTATTCTACCTCATTCGTTTCTTTTAATGTATTTTCAATTGTCTCAATCAATAATTGTTTTACATCGTCAAAATGTTGGCTTTCAATTTGACAGGCAGCTAGATTAAAATGTCCTCCACCGCCTAACCTTTCCATTATGCGTTGAACATTTATTTTACTCCTACTTCGAGCAGAGATAACAAATTTATCACTTTGGGTCTGAACCATTGCAAAACTGGCCTCAATTCCTGCCATAGACAAGAGAGTATCCGCTGCCTTACTTGCAATAACGTTAGTGTATATATGATTTTCGATACCTGTTCCCACAATAATATTGTCACAGATACGTTCACCACGGAGTATAATTTCATTAACCTGTTTATACTCATTAAAATCAGTAGCTGATATTTGTTGAATTTCGACACTATCACTGCCTTTGTTTCGCAAATAACTAGCAACATCAAACGTCCTACTGGTAACTCGAGTAGAAAAATTCTTAGTATCAAGCATAATTCCTGCCATCAAGATACTAGCCTGAACCTTGCTAAGTCTCTTCTTGTCATTTTGGAATTGGATTAGCTCTGTAACTAGTTCGGCAGCACTGCTGGCACCACTTTCAATAAAGGTCAAGATAGCATTCTCTGGAAAATCGTCATCTCTTCTATGATGGTCTACAATAATAACATCTTCGAACATCTCATAGAATGCTTTAGATAGTGTTAATGATGTTTTCGAATGATCTACCATAACTAGAAGTGAATTCTTTGTGACTAAGCGCATAGCATGAGTGACACTGATTAAACGAGTTTTCCCATCGGCTTGTAGCCTTTCTATAGCCCTTTCAATATCATGGGCCATATCGTCTGGCTCATAAACGGCAAACGAATTATCAATAATATTACTAGCAAAAAACTGCATACCGACTGACGCTCCTAGAGCATCCATATCTAGCCTTTTATGACCAACAATGAAGACATTGTCAACAGTCTTAATACGATCGGAAATGGCTGTCATCATTGCTCTTGTTCGAGTTCTTGAGCGCTTAACAGTTGATACAGAACCACCACCAAAGTAAACTGGAGTTTTACCCTCTTCATTTTCTCGAATGACAGTCTGATCTCCACCACGTACCAAAGCAATATTTAAATTTTCTAAAGCTACCTGGCCAATTTGGTCGTGGTATTTTTGTCCGAAGGAAATCCCCATACTCAATGTTAAACGCAATTGTCTTTCCTGAGCTTCTTTTCGAAAAACTTCCAAAATAGCAAATTTATTATCCATTAACTCTTTCAAATTTTGATAATCTGTAAAGAAATAATAGCGATCCATATTAACGCGACGATAAAAAATATGACGAGTATTCATAAAGTCAGCAATAAAATTAGCAATAAAGCTGTTAATTTTTGAGATATCTGCATCCGTTAAATTGTCGGTAATTTCGTCATAGTTGTCAATTGAAATAATACCAATAACCGGTCGCAACATACTGGCATCAATTGTCTGACGGTTCCCTATAAAAGCATCAAAGAAATAAAAAACACCTGAATCTTCATCTAAATATGATGTGTAGCGATTTCCTGAAACTTCAAAAGTTTGAGAGATATTCCCTTTTCGTTTCTCTAGTAGAATATCGTGAATCATTTGATTTTGAAACAATCCCTCTTCACTTGTGAAGATTAGCTCAGTATAAGGGTTATACCATTCAACTAAGTTAGTTTCTTTATCAAACTGAACAACCCCAACAGGCATTTTATCCAGTAATGATTTTAAATTATTCTCTGTTTGTTCATTTAAAATTTCAATATGATTTAAATCAGATAATTCATGAATCTCTTTTTGATACCAAAGAAGTGCAATAATAAATAAAAGCACCAAAAAAATAGCTAACAGAAGTAGCATTCTTGATTGAACAATACTGACACAGAGTGCTAATAATCCAAATAAAATTAAACCCATCAACATTAAATGGATGGTTTCAAAACGAAATCTTTTCATCCTATAACCTCTTAAGGACTTATTATATCACAAAAAAGCCCTGAAATACAGAGCTTTACCTATCTATTAAGGTTACATTTTTGTGACCTATTGTGTCTTTCTTCTTGCTTTGCCATTTCCTTCAATATAGACCATTAAGATAGATATATCGGCTGGGTTAACTCCCGAAATACGGCTAGCTTGACCAATTGTTTCTGGGTTAATTTTTTTAAATTTTTGACGCGCTTCCGTCGCTATAGAATCAATAGCATCCCAGTCAATATTCTTTGGAATTCGTTTTTCTTCCATTCGTTTCATTTTTGCAACTTGATCCAAAGCCTTATTGATGTAACCCTCATACTTGATTTCTGTTTCCAGTAATTCAATAACCTTAGTATCTAGATTTTCATCAGCAGAACCGATAAATGAAATAGCAGTAGCATAATCAATTTCTGGACGGCGCATAAATTCTTTAGCTGTCATAGCATCAGTTAAAGGCTTGAACCCTAATGCTTCTACTTTTTCATTGGTCTCTCGAATAGGTTTTAGTTTGATACTGTCGAGACGTCTTAATTCTTTCTCAAATTGTTTCTTCTTAGCTTCAAAAGCGCTCCATCTTTCATTATCAACAAGTCCAATTTGACGACCAATTTCTGTTAATCGCATATCTGCATTATCATGACGTAAAATCAACCGATACTCCGCACGAGAAGTCAAAAGACGGTACGGTTCGAGCGTTCCTTTTGTCACCAAATCGTCAATCATAACCCCAATGTAGGCATCACTTCTTTTAAGAATGAGTTCCGGTTTACCTTGTACCTTAAGAGCAGCATTGATTCCAGCTATAATCCCTTGCCCGGCAGCCTCTTCGTAACCAGATGTCCCATTAGTTTGGCCAGCTGTGAATAGGCCAGAAATAACTTTGGTTTCAAGCGTTGCACGCAATTGATGGGGGAGAACAATATCATATTCAATGGCATATCCTGTCCGCATCATTTCAGCATTTTCTAAACCTTTAATCGAGTGCAATAACTCTTTTTGGACATCTTCAGGTAAACTTGTTGAAAGTCCTTGAACATAGACTTCTTCTGTATGACGGCCTTCAGGTTCCAAGAATAACTGATGTCTCTCTTTATCAGCGAAACGGACAATTTTATCCTCAATTGATGGACAATAGCGAGGTCCAACACCTTTTACAATCCCTGAAAACATTGGCGCACGATAAAGGTTTTTATTAATAATATCGTGACTATTCTGGTTAGTATACGTTAACCAACAGGGAACTTGATCCTTCAAATAATCCTCATCTTTAGACATGAATGAGAAGTGGTTTGGCTTATCATCACCAGGCTGAATTTCTGTTTCTGAATAATCAATTGACGACGCTTTAACACGTGGGGGGGTTCCTGTTTTGAAACGGCCAATTTCTAAGCCTAGCTTTTTTAAATTGTCGGCTAAAGTAACAGAAGCCAAACTATTATTAGGTCCAGAAGAATATTTTAAATCACCTAAAATAATCTCTCCCCTTAAAGCTGTTCCAGTCGTTACGACAACTGCTTTAGCAGAAAATTTCTGACCAGTAGCTGTCAAAACACCGACCACTTGTCCATCTTCCACCAAAATATCATCAATCATACTCTGACGGAGGGTCAAATTCTCTTGGTTTTCAACGGTATGTTTCATTTCCCTAGCATACAAAGCCTTATCAGCTTGAGCACGAAGGGCACGAACTGCCGGTCCTTTTCCAGTATTCAGCATTTTCATTTGAATATAGGTTTTATCAATATTCTTACCCATCTCGCCACCAAGGGCATCAATTTCACGGACAACAATCCCTTTTGCTGACCCTCCAATTGATGGATTACAAGGCATAAAAGCAAGCATATCTAAGTTAATAGTGGCAAGTAAGGTTTTACAACCCATACGAGCTGTAGCTAAACTAGCTTCAACACCAGCGTGACCCGCTCCTACAACAATGACGTCATAAGATTCTGTAAATTCATGTACCATTTAAATTCCTCTTTTTTTACTGATTGATGATATGTTTTAATTGTCCGTCCCAATTCGGCAACTTATCTTTTAAAAACTCTGGAACTAAATCAATTTCTGACAGTCTATTGATGTCTATCCATTCACAAAGTTGAATTTTAGTTCCTTCTTGCAGGTGTAAATCAGGCTCCTGTGATGGTGCAACCATATAATGAAATTCAATATTATGCCAATAAATCCCCTCATCCCAGAAATGATTCTCTACGATGAATGCTAACTTTTCTACTATAATTTCTATACCAAGCTCTTCCATCGTTTCACGTGAAACAGCTGTTTCAGTCCTTTCTCCGACATGAACGGCTCCTCCAATTGGATAATAACGGTCCTTGCTATCCCTTGTTAAAAATATCTGACCATTCCTAACGAGGATAGCTGTCGCTCTGACTGAACTTATTGTCTGTGCTTTAGTAAATCTAAAATCATTCATTGACACCCTCACTTAAGTATTACATAAAGAAAAATAGCCAAAACCCGCGAAAATTGTACACAAAAAGGCTTACAATTTCCATGAGCTTTGACCATCACAGTTTTTCTAAATTTATTTTAGCAAATAGATCTTAAAAGTCAATAAGGAGGGGTTCCTCTCTGTGCATTCCTTAATAGAAGCTTTACATATTTGTCAAGTCATATCAAGATCTTGTAAATGCTAAATATGAAAAGCTCCTCTGATTCCTATAACTAGCATCTGAATACCAATTGTTGTTAAAATTAATCCCATCAAACGTGTAATCACGCTCATCACATTTTTTCCTAACACTTGTGAAATGGTTTTAGCACTAATTAGTAAACTATAAGTAATTAAGCAAAGGATAAAAAATGACGTCAAGGTTATTAATTGATTTTCAAAGCTTCCTTGAGAGAGGGTGATGGCGGTTGCAATGGTTCCTGGGCCAGCAAATAGAGGCATGGCTAAAGGAGAAATAGCAATATCCATAGGGTTGGTTTTTTCATTTGCACCAAGATGATTTGTTAAAGGAGCATGAATACCATTAATCATGTGATAGCCAGTTAAAGCCACTAAAATACCACCAGCAATTCTTAAAGAGTGAATCGTAATTCCAAAAATTTGAAAAATATAGTGTCCACTAAAAGTAACGACCAAAATAATAATAAAAGCAATTATTAAACTATTCTTTGCAACAGCTTTTGAAATTTTTTGATCATCATCTGCCACTAAAGCCATGTAGGCTGGTAAATTTGAAATGGGATTCATTATCGCAAAAAACGCCATAAAAGTAAGTGTAAATTTACTAATCATTTTTTCCTCTTATCAGTTGACAATTTTGTAACGTTTAAATATATTGACAGACAAGACCATCTTTATAGGCTTGGTCAATAATACCACCGCCTAGACACTCTTGGTTATCATAGAAAACTACTGCTTGTCCAGGTGTAATGGCACGCTGAGGCTCAGCAAAAAGAACTTTTGCTTTATCTCCCGACACCTTTACACTTACTTTACAGTCTGGTTGACTGTACCTGAATTTAGCAGTGCATTCTAGTGTGAACTCCTTTGGCATGTCATGTGTGAAATGAACCATAGAAGCATCTAATGATGTTGACATTAATGATTCATGATAAAAGCCTTGTCCAACATATAAAACATTTTGACTAAGGTCTTTACCAACAACAAACCAAGGTTGATTGTCACCTCCATGTTGTCCTCCGATACCAAGGCCACCTCTTTGGCCGATTGTATAATACATTAGGCCTGCATGCTCTCCCATATCACGACCATCAACGGTCTTCATTCTTCCCTTCTGAGCTGGTAAATATTGACTTAAAAATTGTTTGAAGTTCTTCTCGCCAATAAAGCATATGCCAGTCGAGTCCTTCTTCTTAGCAGTTGCTAAATCCGCACGCGCAGCAATTTCCCTAACCTGAGATTTTTGTAAGTGACCTAACGGGAATAACGTTTTTTGTAATTGCTCTTGGGATAATTGACTAAGAAAATAGGTTTGGTCTTTTCCATTATCCACTCCCCTTAGCATATGAACTCTGCCATCTGAATCACGTTCTACTTGTGCATAATGTCCAGTAGCTACATAATCTGCTCCTAAATTTAGAGCGTAATCAAGGAAAGCTTTAAATTTTATTTCCTTATTACACATAACATCAGGGTTGGGGGTTCGTCCTGCACGGTACTCTGCCAAAAAGTATTCAAATACTCGATCCCAATACTCTTTCTCAAAATTGACGGAGTAATAAGGAATGCCAATCTGGTCAGCTACTGCTGCCACATCCTTATAATCCTCTGTTGCTGTACAGACGCCAAATTCATCTGTATCATCCCAATTTTTCATAAAAACGCCGATCACATCATAACCCTGCTCTTTTAATAAAAGAGCCGTTACTGATGAATCGACACCGCCACTCATGCCGACTACGACACGCGTTTTTGACTTATCTGTCATATATAGTCTCCCATCTTTTCGTTTAACGTACGATTGAAGGTCGTCGTTTCCAAAAGTCGATTTGAAGGTCGATTTTGAAGCGTCTCTGACGCACTGACTATTATAACAAGAATTCAGCCGAAATCAACTACTTAATAGTCGCAAAAATTAAGACAAGTTATCCACTAGTTTGTTATAATAAAACTACAGTAAAATTTGGGAGTAACTATGAAAACACAAAAATTTCAATCTGTTTTTGATATTATTGGACCTGTGATGATTGGACCATCCAGTAGTCATACCGCAGGAGCTGTCAGAATCGGTAAAGTCGTCCATTCTATTTTTGGTGAGACTCCTGATGAAGTCACATTCCATCTTTATAATTCTTTTGCCAAAACCTATCAGGGACATGGAACCGATAAAGCCTTAGTCGCTGGTATTCTTGGCATGGATACTGATAACCCTGATATTAAAAATTCCTTGGAAATTGCCCATCAAAGAGGAATCCGTATTTATTGGGATATTTTAAAAGATAGCAATGCTCCTCACCCAAATACTGTTAAAATAGCGGTCAAAAAGAAAGACAAATCGATGAGTATTACTGGAGTTTCCATTGGTGGTGGTAATATACAGGTAACCGAGTTAAATGGTTTTTCAGTTTCTCTAACAATGAATACACCAACCCTTATTATCGTTCATCAAGATATTCCAGGTATGATTGCTAAAGTTACTGATATTTTATCGGAATATGAGATCAATATTGCACAGATGAATGTTACTCGTGAAAGCGCTGGTGAAAAGGCTATAATGATTATCGAAGTTGATACCCATGACTGTCAAGATGCTGTCAATAAAATTGCAACTATTCCACATTTACATAATGTCAACTTCTTTGACTAGAAAGATTATCACATGTTTTATACAATCGAAGAACTTGTTAAACAAGCTAATGAAAAATATGACGGCAACGTTGCAGAATTGATGATAGCAACAGAAATTGAAATGACTGGTCGATCCCGTGATGAGATTCGTGTGATTATGGGGCGGAATTTAGAAGTTATGAAAGAATCTGTTGTGAATGGTTTAACTCCTAGTAAATCTATAAGTGGCTTAACTGGTGGAGATGCATTAAAAATGGACACCTACATCAAATCTGGTACAACGCTTGCTGATGTAACAGTCCTTACTGCTGTTCGGAATGCCATGGCAGTTAACGAACTAAATGCTAAAATGGGACTTGTCTGTGCAACTCCTACTGCTGGGTCTGCGGGGTGCTTGCCTGCTGTCTTAGCGACTGCCATTGATAAACTGAAATTAAATGAAGAAGAACAACTTGACTTTCTCTTTACAGCTGGTGCTTTCGGATTAGTTATTGGAAACAATGCCTCTATTTCGGGTGCAGAGGGAGGTTGTCAAGCTGAAGTTGGTTCTGCATCTGCAATGAGTGCTGCAGCAATGGTTAAAGCTGCAGGAGGTACTGCCTTCCAAGCCAGTCAAGCCGTTGCCTTTGTTATTAAGAATATGCTAGGTCTAATTTGTGACCCGGTGGCTGGACTTGTTGAAGTGCCTTGTGTTAAAAGGAACGCTTTAGGTGCAAGCTTTGCAATTATAGCAGCTGATATGGCATTAGCAGGAATCCAATCACAGATACCTGTTGACGAAGTTATTGATGCTATGTATCAGGTTGGCTCAGCTTTACCAACTGCTTTCAGAGAGACTGCTGAAGGAGGCCTTGCAGCAACTCCAACTGGCCGTCATTACAGTAAAAAAATTTTCGGTGACTAATTAAGGTGATAGAGTGAAAAATATATTATTTGATTTAGATGGCACTTTAGTTGACTCCAGTAAAGGGATCATAAATGCCTTTACATATACCTTTACAAATATTAATTTAGAAGTTCCTGATGTAAACCTCTTGTCAACATACATTGGCCCTCCTCTAGAAACAACTTTTTCGAGTTATTTTTCCAACCAAGAAGACATTGACCTTGCCATTGGACATTTTCGAAAATACTATCAGGACCTTGGTGTCTACCAAGTTATAATGTATGAGGGCATAGAAGAAATGTTAGCCCAGCTTACCAATTCTGGTTATCATTTGTTTGTCACCACCAGCAAGCATGAATCTATGGCTTTACACATGCTTGAGGAACTTGGAATTCAAACCTACTTTTCTGGCATTTATGGTTCATTACCTGATAGATTCATAAAAGCAGACGTCATAAAAGCATGTTTAGAACAAGAAAATATTTCAGCAAGTGAGTCACTTATCATTGGAGATACACCCTTTGATATTATTGGCGGAAAATCTGCCGGTATTACAACCCTAGGAATAACATGGGGCTTTGGATCTGAAATTGATTTAGTAAAGGCTGGTGCTGACTACATCAATCATACACCAAGTCAAATTGCTGAAACTATAGAAAAAATGAGTTAGTTTCCACTGCAAAAAAGCATAAGTTAGTCATTCTAACTTATGCTTTTTTAGTTAATTTATTCTAATAACCCCAAGCAGACAAACCTTGAGCGCGGTAAGCTCGAGTAGCTGCATTAATCTGGTCTTCAACCGTTGCAGTTGATCCCCATCCTGGCATAGTTTGGAATAGACCTGAAGCCCCTGAAGGATTTGACGCATTTGGATTACCGTTTGACTCACGAGCAATAATAGCCTCCCAAGTTGCTTGTGGAACACCCGTAGCTGCTGCCATTTGAGCTGCTGCCTGGCTTCCAATCACACCTGCACTATTACCATTTGCCTGATAAACACTAGTAGGTGAAGCATATTGTTGCACTGTGGCTTCTTGTGTTTGAACTACTGGGCTAACCTCTTGTGCAGGAGTCTCAACTACCTCTGCTACCGGTTCAGTAGCTGAACTTTCTGAAGTTACTGCTTCTGATTGACTCCTTGAACTTGATTGACTTGAAGACGATGAGTCACTTGTTTTTTCTTTTTTTACTTCTCTATTCCTTGAAGCTAGTTTTGATTCTTTTTTGATAACTTTAGTTTCTGGTTTTTTTACAAAAGATTCCGTGTCAACACTTCTACTTGAAAATGCAAAGACAAGAGCAACTAAAGAAATTGCAAATGCAAAGACTCCAAAACTAACGTATCGTTTTTTAAAATTCTCATTTTTAAACATTTAATACACCTCTTTTTTTCTCCAAGTATCATACTAACCTAAGTTTGTTACTTATCTATAGAAGTTATATTAAAAATATTACAATAGTATTGATTTTATAAGAAGTTCAGAACTTTTAGCATACTTGGTAAGCTCGACTACTAGATGTAGAATTAAATAGGGCTTTTTAGGTAATATAAAACTAAACCTAGAATAAGCATTCCAATTACCACACAAGTATCACCCAATTTCCATTCTAATAATCTAAACTTACTCCTATTATTACCACCTTTGTATCCTCTTGATTCCATCGCAATAGCTAAAGCATCTGCACGTTTGAAGCTTGAAGCAAAAAGTGGGATTAATATAGGGATGATTGATTTTACTTTTTGGACCAGAGTTCCTTCACCAAAATCAACCCCTCTTGCTTTTTGAGCGTTCATAATTAAGATGGTATCATCCATCAAAGTTGGTACAAATCTTAGACTTAAGGAGAGCATTAAACCAATTTCATGTGCGGGAACTTTCACTAATCTAAATGGCTTAAGTAAGGACTCTACTGCATCAGATAAGCTTAATGGAGTGGTTGTTAATGTCAGTAGAGTTGAAAAAAAGATAATCAAGATAAATCTCATAAAGATTAGCAAAGCTTGGCTTAAGCCATGACTTGTTATTTTAATAATCCAAAAATCTACTAATACTTGACCACCTTTTGTAAAGAATACTTGAAACATGGTAGTAAATAAAATAATACCAATCATGGGTTTTAAACCATTCAAAAAAAATGAAATCTTCACTTGAGAGAGAATAACAACTAACATGGTCAATCCAAACATAATTGCATTTGTTACCAGGTTATTTGCCCAAAAAATAATAACAATATAAATCATCATTGCAATTAATTTACTTCTTGGATCAAGGCGATGTATTACAGAGTCACCTGGTATGTAACGACCCAAAATAAGTTTATCCATGTTTCAGCATCTCCCTTAATTCTTCTAAAGTAATTGGTAGTCTTGAAAATTGGAAACCCTTTTTTTCTAAATGATAAGCAAACCTAGTAATTTTTGGAACACCTAGTTGCTTTTCTTCTAATAATTCTACTCTTTGAAAAATATCATTTGGTTTTCCAGATAAAATAACCTTTCCTTTTTCAAGAACATATACCTTATCTGCATAGTTGGCAACATCATCCATCAAATGAGTCACCAAAACAATTGTCATCCCTGACTTGTGTAATTTTTTAAATAGGGTCATCAATTCTCTACGGCCTTTAGGATCAAGACCTGCTGTTGGTTCATCTAAAACTAAGATACTTGGCTCCATCGCTAGAATTCCTGCAATAGCTACGCGGCGCATTTGACCGCCAGAGAGTTCAAAAGGATTCTTTTCAAATAGGGTCTCTGAAATACCAACCAAAGCTAGCTTTTCACGCGCTAACTTTTCAGCATCTTCTTTTGTGACACCAAAATTTTGGGGGCCGAAAGCAACATCTTTTAATACAGTTTCTTCAAAAAGTTGACTTTCAGGAAACTGAAAAACAAGTCCAACTTCTTTACGAATAAGTTTAATATCCTTATTTTTTGATTGACTCGTAATCGCTTTTCCACCAACATTCACAATTCCAGAAGTAGGTGTTAACAGGCCATTTAATAATTGCATTATAGTTGATTTTCCAGAACCCGTGTGCCCAATGAAAGCAGTATAGGAAGCATCCTCAATTTCAAGGTTAATGTCAAAAAGGGCACGCCCTTCAAAGGGTGTCCCTGCCTGATAAGTAAAACTCACATTTTGGAAATTAATTGCCATAACTGATTTTCTAATTCCTTCTCTGTTAGATAATCTTTGTCTAGATCATATCCATCGTCTATTAAAGCCTTTGCTAGGGTACTTGTAAACGGAATATCTAGACCTAAATCTAATAATTCTTCCCCCCGAGAAAAGAGTTCTTTTGGAGTTGAACTAGACTCGACTTGTCCATTTTTCATTACTAATACACGATCACTTAGCGCAACTTCATCCAAATCATGAGTAATTGAAATAACTGTTAATTGATAATCTTTTCTGATTGATTGTATAGTCTTGATTAATTCCATACGACCTTTAGGATCTAACATACTAGTAGATTCATCCAAAACAATAATCATAGGTCTCATCGCAATTGCACCAGCAATTGCAACCCGCTGTTTTTGACCTCCAGATAGTCGTGCAGGTTCTCGTGTCTTAAATTCTGACATTCCCACAAGTTTTAATGCTTGGTCAACTCGTTCAACCATCTCCTCATGCGGAACACCTTTATTTTCTAATCCAAAGGCAACGTCATCTTCTACAGTAGCTCCAACGAATTGGTTATCTGGATTTTGAAAAACCATCCCTATTTTTTCTCTGATTTCCCAAACATTAGATTCTGTCAAATCGTCACCGTCCACTCGAATAGAACCTGACTCAGCTACAAGTAGCCCATTTAACAACCTAACAGATGTAGATTTTCCAGAACCATTGTGCCCAATAATTGATAACCATTCTCCTCGTTTCACGTGAAACGACACATTATTTAAAGTATAATTTTCCTGGTTTTCTTGGTATTTAAATTTAATATTTTTAACTTCAATTATGTTCGACATCGTTACTTAATGGTATCCTTAAAAAGAAAACCGGCTCCCTTAAAGTAATCATAACCTGAATAAATTGTGAAAAACAAAGCAATATAGAGGAGAATTGTTCCCACAACTGACAAATGACAAAATAAGAAAATAATTGAAAGCATTTGCGAAACCGTTTTGATTTTTCCTGGCATTGCTGCGGCTAAAACTTCACCACCTGATTCAACTAACAGAAGACGCAAGCCTGTTACAGCCAACTCTCGACAAATGATAATAGCCGAAATCCACGCTGGTGCTAAGCCTGCCCCAACCAACATAATGAAGGCACTCATGACAAGCATTTTATCAGCAAGTGGGTCAGCAAATTTACCAAAATTCGTTACGACATGCCATTTCCTTGCAAGATAGCCATCAAGGTAATCAGTAAAACTAGCAATTGCAAAAATAACTGCTGCGACAATATGCCAAGTAAGAGATTGTGAAAGAGTTGTGACGATTAAGAAAAGAGGAATCATCACAATTCTAATTGCAGTTAGTAAATTAGGAATATTTTCTTTTTTTATCATTATTTTTCCTTAAAATTATTGAATTTTTAGCGTGATATAACTAATATCATTACTTGTCATAGGAGTTAGGTCTAACTTTTGCCCATCAACAGTGACTGAGACCCCTTCTCTAACACCAAGCATTAAGAGCGACTCCTTAGTATCAGCAGGTAAGGTAGTTGTGTAAGTGGGTGATTCTTGAGTAAGTGTTGTGCCAGCTTCACCAATATCTGAATGTGATAATGCAATCCAAGCACTTTCAGCGCCGGCTAATGAGACCGAAACTTCAACAGTATCTTTTGCTTTCTGAATATCAGCTACTAAATAATTATCTTGCCCTTCTGTCTTAATAACAGTTTTCTTTTCACTACTACTTGGTTGACTTGATACCTCAGGAGTCTTAGAACTTGAAGTCTTGTTTTCATTTTTTTTAAATAAAATACTCTTTGCCTTATCAAGAGTAAGATTGTTTTCTTTTGAAAATTGCTGCCAGACAGCAAAGAAAACAAAAGCAAACACAGCTAAAGCAATAACAGTCAACAAGATTATCGAAAAAATAGATTTGGATTTTTTATGATCATCTTGATAACGGCTTAAACGTGAAGTATCTCTATCTCTATGATTATCTGCCAATAAACTATCACGTTTTTTTTCTTTCGTATTATCAACTAAAGCATTCGCCTCAACATCTGGTTCCTTTTCCTTAAAATCCAATTCTTTACTAGCTAAAACATCTGGTTCAGACACTCTTGCTTCAGTTTTTAGAGGAAAAACGAATGGCTCTTGTCTTTGACTTAATTTTTCTTCAACCCGCTGAGTAATACTAGGTTCTTCATTATACTGAGTATTTGCTATTTGGTCCAGATACATTTTCTTTATCATTCCAAAGTCCAACGAGACCATCTTAGCATATTGACTAAAGAAGGAGTCAATTTTATCTTCTGGAATAATTTTAAACTGATCCAGTTCCATAGCTAATAAGTAATGAGAAGATATCCCAGTTTTATCTTCAATCTCATCCAAAGTAACTTTTCTATTAACTCGCGATTCTCTCAGGAACTCGCCTAAAGTTTGATTTCTCATACAGGTACCTCAATACTAAAATATTACTTCCATTATATCAAAATATATGCTATTTAGGAAAGACAGTAAAATCGGAGATTTCCGCAGACTCAAAAAAATCGTGACCAATAAGTAATATCTCTTCAAAATTAATTTTTTCGATGATTTGAGGAATATCCATATAAGAATCCTGAGCAGATAAATAAAGGTTAAATTGACTTACAAATTGATCCATAAAATCTAAGCTTTGCACAAAATCACCAAACATTTCTTTCTTTAAAAGTGTTAGATGATCTTGGTTAATATCCTTTGATTTCATAAAGTCTTTGATTTTTCTTCTAATATTACTAGACATCGCAATAGGTTCATTGGTATCCAAGGTTATCAAAATAAAGGAGAAATCTGCTTGTATTTCGATTTCGATATCAAACGAGTCATCTATTTTCCCATCATCGTACCAAGTCTGGTAAGTTTTTGATGTCCATCCAAATAACAGAGATAAAAGTAAACGCAAGCCAACTTTATATTCCAATAATGAAATACCTTTAGGAAGTTTTTTTCCTCTAAAGCCAACTGCTAATTTAGGAGTTGAAACGTCCATACTGATAGAACCTGTCTTTACTACTGAATGATAGGGTAAAGGGGAAATAGTCGGCTTAGCAGGTTTTCGTCTCTTTAAACGATCTTGACAATTTTCAATTGACTTAAAGGTTTCTTCAACGTTAATGTCCCCTACCACGATAAGTGTCATATTTGATGGGTGATAAAAGTGTTTATAATTTTTTTCTAAATCAGTAACCGTGATAGCTTCAATTGATTGTCGACTTCCAGCAATATCTCTTGATAGATAGGTATCTGGAAAAAGATTCTGTAGAATGCCAATATAAGACTGATAATCAGGATCGTCCATATACATATCAATCTCTTGAGCAATAATCTTTTTCTCTCTTTCGACCGATGCTTCTGTAAAATGTGCAGACATAACAAATTCTTGAAGCAAGGTTAATGACTCCATAAAGTGATTGCTAGCAGAAATAAAGTAAGAGGTTTTATCAAAGGTTGTAAAGGCATTTACTTCTGTCCCAAATTGTGTAAAGCGTTGTGAGACATCTTGTCCTCTTTCATCCTCAAAAACTTTATGTTCTAAAAAATGGGCTAGTCCTTCAGGGTAAGTATAATCTCTGTTTCTTACTGTAAAGGCATTGTCAAGAGAGCCATAATGAACTGTCAACATTGCCGTTTTTTCCGTAAACATGGGTTTTGGGATAAAAAAGACTTGAAATCCATTTTTGAATTCTACTTGGTAAACACTTTCACTTACTCTGGAATAGGTTATTTTATTTAACTGTGTCACTTATTACCCTCCAAAAAGTATACTGATTGTAATTTTAGTTTGTTAGCTGCTTTGATAATATCCATTTTCTTTACAGCTCTTATTCCGCTCAACCAATTTTCCAATGTAAACTCAGGTGTCACATAAGACTTTATATATGAACTGTCAACTAAAGCTTTACAATAATCTTCTGATTGCTTTCCATTTGTCTGTAGCATTATCTTAGTTTTTTCAACTAAGTGACTAGAAAATCTTCCCATTTTGATATCATTCATTTCTTTGACAATTAGTTGCAAAGCTCGCGCTTTATCTTCTTTATTAATACCCGCAAAAATTTCTAAAAGGCCTGTATACCTGTCTAAGTTACTACCAATACTGTAAGCAATACCTTCCTTTTCTCTTACTTTGGTAAATAATAAAGAATGAGCGTAAGATCCTAGTAAACCATTTAAAACTAATAAAGCATAATAATCTTCTTTAAACGCTTCAACTGGGAAATAATAAGCTAACTCTAAAATAGATTGATTTAACAATTTATTTTCAATTTTTTCTGAAACAACATTGTCATATTCCTGATGATAATAATATGATAGTTTCTTTTGACGACCTTCAAATGGAAATTGATGGAAAAGTTGAACCACTTTGTAATCATCAAATTCACCTAAAATATAAATATCAATCTGGTCTTCCAACAACATTTTATGAAATTCTTGATAGCTGGTGTATGCTGTTTCTCTGTCAACCAATTCCACAGATCCATATTTTGAGATTTGTAAATCTTGATTATGATAGAAGAGCTTTTTTAATTGTAAAGAGCTATAATAAAAAGAATCTTCTTTATCAGACTCAAGGTAATTCATTAAGTTAGACTTTTCAACTTCAAAAACTTTTGGTTGATATTGAGCAATTGAAAGTAAAGGCGAAAAAAGAATTCCTTTAAGTAAAAGAATAATTTCTTCCAATAGCTTTTCCCCTTGAAAACTATACTTGTCCTGAATAAATGTGATGTCAATATCAACAATGTGCACTTTACCTTTAACAGACACCTCTGTTGATAAACTTGCACCATACAACTCAGCTAATCTTTCTCTAAAAAGCTTAGCAGTGGGATAGTCATCATTAGCTGTTGCCAACATTTGGGCAACTAAGACTCTCTTTGCGACTAATTTCTGATTAAAGTCACCAGAAAATCTTAAAGTAATGTGATTAGTTTTAAATTTCTCTGTTTTTATAAGATGTAATTGGACACCTTCAACGATTTTCATAGTTCTTCCTTACTCATTTGACTAGTTCCTTAAATTATACCATTTTTAAACCAATTGATTTAAGAGAAACTTATTTTTTATTATCTTGTAGCAATAGAAAACGATATTGATATAAATCAATCATAAAAGCCCTAAGAAATAAAATTTTATTCTCTTATTTCTTAGGGCACTATTCTTAAAAATACTGAAAATATTATAACATATAATATCTCTTTTATGTCATAATATTGACCAAAATACTTCGATTAATTGGTATAATATTAATTACTGCTAATTTATGCTATAATGACTTGAATTAGCAATTGGAGAATAACAATGGATTATAAACTTTTTACAGAATTTATTACTTTACAAGCCCTGCTAAAAGAAGTAGGCATCATACAAAGTGGAGGAGCTATCAAGTCTTTTCTTGCTGAAACTACTGTTTTATTTAATGGTCAAGATGAAAAACGACGGGGAAAAAAACTACGAGTCGGCGATCATATTGAAATTCCAAGTCATCAAGTCACTATTCATTTAATTGAACCGACATCTCTTGAAAAAGAAGCCTTCCAAGAAGAACTTTTTGAAAAAGAACAACTCGCGAAGCGAGTTAAAGAAATAAATAAAGTCAATAAGAAACAATCTACTTCATTAAAACAGAAAAAACAGGGGAAAAAGCCTCTAAAAGACAAGCAAAAACCTATTCGATTCCCTGGTATGTAATATGTGGCTGAAAGAATTAACTTTAACAAATTATCGTAATTATGAGCAAATACAAACAAAATTTGTTCCAGGACTGAACGTTTTTATCGGAAATAATGCTCAAGGAAAAACAAATTTTTTAGAAGCAATTTATTTCATTGCCCTCACTAGAAGTCATAGAACACGGATTGATAAGGAACTAATCCATTTCTTAAAGGATGATTTAAAGGTCTCTGGAAAAATAGAGAGAACAAGTGGTATCATCAGTTTAGAAATTGCTTTAACAAAAAAAGGACGCATCACCAAAATTAATTCCTTAAAACAAGCAAAATTATCTGATTACATTGGTAATATGAAGGTTGTTTTATTCGCTCCAGAAGATTTACAACTTATCAAGGGAGCACCCAGTCTAAGACGAAAATTCATTGATATTGACCTCGGACAAATAAAACCTGTCTATTTATCAGATTTATCTCAATACAACTATGTTTTAAAACAAAGAAATACTTATCTCAAAACAGCTAGTTCTATCAATAGCGATTTCTTAGATGTCTTAGATGAACAATTAGCTGATTATGGCACACGAGTCATTCATCAACGTATGCAATTTATTGAAGCATTAGAAGAAGAAGCTCATAGACATCATTTTGCCATATCAGATGGATTAGAAGATTTAACATTAAGCTATCAATCTTCCATTGTATTAGAGCCAAAAGAGTCTATTAAAGAAAGATTTATAGAAGCTTTACAGAATAATAGACAAAAAGATATGTTTAAAAAAAATACAAGTGTTGGCCCGCATCGTGATGATATTTTGTTTTATATTAATGACATGAATGCAAATTTTGCCAGTCAGGGGCAACATCGTAGTTTGATATTATCTTTAAAAATGGCTGAAGTGAGCTTAATGAAAGAGCTAACTGGAGAAAATCCTATTTTGCTATTAGATGATGTTATGAGTGAACTTGATAATCTAAGGCAAACAAAATTACTTGAAACTATCATTCAGGAGCATGTTCAAACGTTTATCACTACGACAAGTCTCGAACATCTTTCAAGCTTACCACCCGATATCAAAACATTTTATGTTAGTCAAGGAACTATTAGTTTTCAATAATATAAGTAATATCAATATTAAAAAAATCGAGATCCTAGTGGCCTCGATTTTTATGCTAATTAAGCTTTAACAATTCCTAATAATATTGCCCCAGCAATAAAGCAAATAATTCCTAATATAACCCAGCGCATTTCCTGTTTTGATTTTTTCTCACCCAGAAAAATAATACCCCCAATAATGGAAATAATAGCTCCTAATTGTGAGAAACTAAAGGCAATTGCTAGTCCTGCCTTAGATGCAGCAAGAAGCATGAAGACGTTCCCAATTCCCCACATAATTCCAACTAAACTATTTTTTAAGACATAAGTATCAAAACTTAGCTTAAATGACATGAACAAACTCGCACCAAATACCATTCCAATAGCCATTGGTAGAAGAACAGAAATGAGGTCAAATTTCATAATATTATTGAAAAGGACAACATAGGAAACGTAGCCAATCGTTGAATAAGTTAAAGATTTAAAACCTTTCCCATAATGATGTAATTCTGCTTTTTGAGTGTTTTTATCCTTTTTACTTGAAAAATAAAATCCGATAATTAATAGAACTAAGGCACAGCTTCCTAAAATATATTGGTAAACTTGTGTCCATTCACCAAACAGAAACACCCCAATTAAGCTTCCTAAAACTAATTGAGAACCACTTGATAAGGGATTTGCTACAGAAACTCCCATATATTTCATTGCATGAAACTGCCCTGTCTGTCCAATGGACCACAGAAAGCCACCTAAAAAGCCAAAAATCCATAACTGACTTGTCATTTCAGGCCTTTTTACTATCCAAACCATAATAGCAAATAAAACAGCACCCAATGTCATACCAAAGGTTTGTTGACTAGGTTTACCACCAATTTTATTACTAACAAACCCAATACTTCCCCATGCAACCATTGGTACTAGTGCAAAAAGTATACCTTCCACTATACTACTCCTTTACAAAAGGTTGACACTACTTTTACAAGTAAGACAACCAAATTGACAACATTTAGATTAAAATAACCTAGAGAAATATTATATCTTAAAATGTAATAAGAAACAAGACCAAAAAAGCTAAGAAATACACTTAGCTTAGTTTATAAATCAGTGCACAGAGTAATTTGGTGCTTCATTTGTAATATGAACATCATGAGGATGACTCTCAATAAGTCCTGCACCAGACATTTCAATAAATTGTGCTTTATTATGTAAACCATTAATAGTTGCCGCACCTACGTAACCCATACCAGAACGAATACCACCTAACATTTGAAAGACTATATCTGAAACAGCACCCTTGTAGGCTACACGACCTTCAATTCCTTCCGGTACCAACTTATTAGCTTCATTAACAGAACCTTGGAAATAACGATCACTAGACCCTTTTTTCATTGCTGCAATAGATCCCATTCCACGATAAGTTTTAAACTTGCGCCCTTGGAATATCTCTGTTTCACCCGGGGCTTCATCAGTCCCTGCAAACATAGAACCTAACATGACTGCATTACCTCCAGCAGCTAAAGCTTTCACGATATCACCAGAATATTTAATACCGCCATCAGCAATAATTGTTTTCCCATATTCCTGAGCAACAGATGCCGCATCATAAATTGCTGTAACCTGAGGTACTCCCACGCCCGCAACAACACGCGTAGTACAAATTGAACCCGGACCAATACCAACTTTCACCACATCTACACCTGCATCATATAAGGCGCGTGCTCCTTCAGCAGTTGCAATATTTCCGGCAATAAGAGTCTTATCAGGAAAATGAGCACGAATCTCCGCAATTTTACGCAGAACCCCTGCTGAATGTCCATGAGCGGTGTCAATCACAATTGCATCAGCACCTGCTTCAAATAAAGCTTCTGCACGATCAAAGGTATCTGAAGTAACACCGACTGCAGCCGCAACAAGTAAGCGACCAAAAGTATCTTTCGCGGCATTAGGGAACTCAATCACTTTTTCAATATCTTTAATCGTAATAAGACCAGATAAACGACCACTATCATCTATCAAGGGTAATTTTTCAATACGATGCTGATGTAAAATTTGTTCTGCAGTTGTTAAGTCTGTTCCAACTTCTGCAGTTACTAATTTTTCACTTGTCATATGCTCAGAAATTGGTGAATCATAATCACTAATAAAACGCATATCACGATTTGTAATAATACCAACTAATCTACGATTCTCCATTGTTTCAACGATAGGAACCCCGCTAATCCTGTAGCGTTGCATAAGCTCCTCAGCTTGGGCAACTTTATGATTTGGAGTTAGGAAAAATGGATCAATGATAACACCGTTTTCAGAACGTTTCACCTTACGAACTTCTTCTGCCTGTTCAATGATTGACATGTTTTTATGGATAACGCCTAATCCACCTGCACGCGCAATAGCAATAGCCATTCTACTATCAGTAACAGTGTCCATAGCAGCGCTAATAATAGGAATATTTAATGTTAAATTTTTGGCTAATTTTGTTTGCATATTAACTTCATTTGGCAAAATATGGCTTTCAGCTGGAATAAGTAATACATCATCAAAAGTGAAGCCCTTTTTAAAAAATTTGGTGTCCCAATTCGACATTAAAATCATCCTCTTTTCTTTGTTTTTCGTGGTTTTTAGCCCAGTCATTTTTATTGTTACTATCATATCATGCTAGATGAATTTGTCAATAAATAGACTACAATTTTTATATTTATTCGTTCTTATCTTTCACGATTTCTCTATTCTTTTTTCAGAAGTAAGCGACCATTATAATCAAAAAGCCAACCCCTTAGAATTGACTTTTCCTTTAATTAAAAATAATTTATACCCATTGCCGATTTCACTTCTGATAAGGTTTGCGCAGCAACTTTTTGGGCCTTTTGACTACCTTTTTCTAACATTCTAAAAACTTCGCCCATATCTCGTGCATATTCTAATCTTTTCTCACGTATGGGGGTCAGTTCGCGATCAAGAATATCTAATAAGAAGCGCTTAGTTTTTACATCACCTAAACCTCCTTTTTGATAATGTTCTTTCATCGCCTGAATCTCAGCTTGGTCTTCTTCTCTACCAAAAATATCAAGATAGTGGAATACCATATTGCCCTTAATCTGACCAGGGTCTGTTACCTTTATATGATTTGGATCGGTATACATACTCATAACTTTTTTCTTTACCGTATCTGCATCATCGGATAGGTAGATACCATTTCCTAGCGATTTAGACATCTTTGCATTACCATCTAAACCAGGTAGGCGACCTGCACCTTCATTTTCAGGATATAGTCCTTCAGGTTCAACAAGACAATCAGTTTTATAAGTAAAATTAAAACTTCTGACAATCTCTCTCGTTTGCTCAATCATAGGTTTTTGGTCGTTACCGACTGGAACTATGTTTGCTTTAAATGCTGTAATATCAGCAGCTTGAGAAATTGGATACACTAAAAAGCCACTAGGTATGCTTTCTCCAAACCCTTTTTGGGTAATCTCTGTCTTCACTGTTGGATTACGCTCCAGTCTTGCTAAGGAAACAAGATTCATGTAATACATAGTTAATTCTGCTAATTCGGGAATTTGACTTTGAATAAAAATAGTTGATTTTGCTGGATCTAGACCAACAGATAGATAATCTAACGCGACATTCCCAATTGAATTTCTGATTAATTCTGATTCTTTAGCGTGGTCAGTTAAAGCTTGTTGATCCGCAAGGAAGACAAACATTTGATACTTACCTTCATTCTGTAAAACAACTCGATTTTTTAAACTGCCTACATAATGACCTAGGTGTAATTTACCGGTTGGTCGATCTCCAGTTAATATAATTGGTTTTTCCATTTTTCTCCTTTTTACATATAAAAATCCTCACACAAAAACTTGCGTGAGGGCGTTATTAGTCGCGGTACCACCTCAGTTGATATTCTAAAAATACCATCTCTATCTTCTCAAATTAAGAAGTAGCACGATAAGGAGTGCTAGACCTGAAAGTTATTGTTTCCTTACAAAAATGTCCATTAGTCCATTTCACTAATTGTGTTACTAGTTCACAGCGACCACTAGCTCTCTAAAAACACGATAAAAGCTACTCCTCTAATTCACAACCATTTTATGAAATTTTATAATGTTTGTCAACTTCCCTATATTTTTTCAAAAATATGCTTGACTCATAAGGGACTTTTAAGAGATAATGATTCTCTAGTCTTTTTATTAATAAATCTGAGGAGAAAACTGCTAATGACAAGAAAGTTAGTGGACATCCTATATGTTACATTAGGATCTTTTATTACAGCAATAGGTTTCAATACAATGTTTGTTCATAATAATATTGCTTCAGGTGGTATGGTCGGAATTTCAGTTGTTATTAAAGAACTTCTTGGAATTAGTCCATCGCTTTTTTTAATGGTTAGTAATATTCCTTTGTTACTTTTATGCTATTTTTTCTTAGGGAAACAAACCTTTGTTAAAACCCTATACGGATCATGGATTTACCCTATTGCTATTAGATTTACAAGTTTTTTACCTACTTTAACTCATAATCAATTATTAGCGGCAATTTTTGGAGGAATTATTGTTGGAATTGGCTTAGGAATGGTCTTCTGGGGAAATTCCTCAACTGGTGGGACTGGGATCCTAACTCAAATTTTACATAAACATTCACCTCTAACTTTAGGGGTCGCCATGACAATTGTCGATGGTATTAGTGTCTTAATGGGATTTATATCATTAACTGCTGATGATGTCATGTATTCAACAATTGGTTTATTAGTAATTGGTTACGTTATTTCTGTAATGGAAAATGGTTTTGATACCTCAAAAAATATAATGATTATTTCAAAAGAGTATCTCACTATCAAAGACTATATTACAAAAGTAATGGATCGTGGGGTTACTAAAATTCCAATTCGTGGTGGTTATACAACTTCTGATAAAGTCATGTTAATGGCTATTGTCTCAACTTATGAACTACCCAGCTTACAAGAAAAAATACTGGAAATTGATGATACCGCATTTTTAGTTGTTATGCCTGCAGCACAAGTTATGGGACGTGGATTTAGTCTTACCAAACAATATAAAAGAGAAGATGAAGATATTCTACTTCCTATGTAAAACAAGCCCCCTTTCCAATTGAAAAAAGAGGGGTTTTTAGATACAATGGATTTTAGACAAATAATTATGAGGTGACGAATTGCTTACAGTTTCTGATGTATCACTACGTTTTAGTGATCGAAAACTTTTTGATGATGTTAATATCAAATTTACTCCTGGGAATACCTATGGGCTGATTGGTGCAAATGGTGCAGGAAAATCAACCTTTTTAAAAATTCTAGCTGGGGATGTTGAACCATCTACCGGTCATATTTCTCTCGGTCAAGACGAACGACTTTCTGTTCTTCGGCAGAACCACTTTGACTACGAAGAAGAACGTGCTATTGATGTTGTTATTATGGGAAATGAACAACTTTACAACATTATGAAAGAAAAAGATGCTATCTACATGAAAGAAGATTTTTCAGAAGAAGATGGCGTTCGTGCTGCTGAATTAGAAGGTGTTTTTGCAGAACTTGGCGGCTGGGAAGCAGAGAGTGAGGCGTCTCAATTACTTCAAAATTTAAATATTGCTGAAGAGTTGCATTATCAGACAATGAGTGAGTTAGCAAATGGTGATAAGGTTAAAGTTCTCTTAGCTAAAGCTTTATTCGGTAAACCTGATGTGCTCTTACTAGATGAGCCGACTAATGGTCTTGACATTCAGTCAATTTCCTGGCTTGAAGATTTCTTAATTGATTTTGAAAACACAGTAATTGTTGTGTCCCATGACCGGCACTTCTTAAATAAAGTCTGTACCCATATGGCAGACTTAGATTTTGGAAAAATTAAATTATATGTAGGAAACTATGATTTCTGGAAACAGTCTTCTGAACTAGCAGCGCGTTTACAATCTGATCGGAATGCTAAAGCAGAAGAAAAAATCAAAGAATTACAAGAATTTGTTGCTCGTTTCTCAGCAAATGCCTCTAAATCAAAACAAGCGACTTCTCGTAAAAAAATGCTTGATAAGATTGAATTAGAAGAAATTGTTCCTTCAAGCCGTAAATACCCATTTATCAACTTTAAAGCAGAGCGTGAGATGGGAAATGATTTTCTCACAGTTGAAAATTTATCAGTCACAATTGATGGTGAAAAAATACTTGATAATATTAATTTTATTCTCCGCCCAGGTGACAAAGTTGCACTAATTGGTCAAAATGACATTCAAACAACAGCTTTGATGCGTGCTCTAATGGATGATATCGCTTATGAGGGAACTATTAAGTGGGGGGTTACCACAAGTCGGTCTTATCTACCAAAAGACAACTCAAAAGATTTTGCATCTGGAGAATCCATTCTAGAATGGTTGAGACAATTTGCTGCTAAAGGGGAAGATGATGATACTTTCTTACGTGGTTTTCTTGGTCGTATGCTTTTTTCTGGAGATGAGGTTAAAAAATCTGTTAACGTTCTCTCTGGTGGGGAAAAAGTACGTGTTATGTTGTCTAAACTGATGCTCCTAAAATCAAATGTTTTAATCTTAGATGATCCTACTAATCACTTAGATTTAGAATCAATTTCTAGTTTGAATGATGGTATCAAAGACTTTAAAGAATCTGTTATTTTTGCCAGTCATGACCACGAATTTATTCAAACAATTGCAAATCATATCGTGGTTATTTCAAAAAATGGTGTCATTGATCGGATTGACGAAACCTATGATGAATTCCTTGAAAATGAAGAAGTACAAGCAAAAGTTACTGAACTTTGGAAATAGAACAATAAGGCGGAAACGCCTTATTCTTTTTTTAATCACTAACTAGAAAGAACAAGCTATGATTCAAAAAAAATATATTTCTACACTATTAATCTATCTAGCAAGTTTTATCCTTCCAACCTTGATCATGTTTACCGTCCTGTTTTCAAAAGGGATTTATTGGGGAAGTAGCAAAACTATTTTAGCCAGTGATGGATTTCATCAATATGTTATATTCGCTCAAGCTCTTAGAAATATTTTACATGGTTCAGATAGTATCTTTTATACCTTCACAAGTGGTTTAGGACTCAATTTTTATGCGTTAATTAGCTACTATCTCGGAAGCTTCTTTTCTCCATTTGTTTATTTTTTTGATTTGACATCTATGCCTGATGCAATATACTTATTTACTTTACTAAAGTTTGGCTTAATTGGTCTATCAACCTACTTTTCTTTACACCATATTTACAGCAAAGTAAAACCATATTTAATTTTATCGCTCTCTACTACGTTTGCATTGATGAGCTTTTTAACTAGCCAACTTGAAATTAATACTTGGTTAGATGTCTTTATACTAGTTCCACTAATTATCCTTGGTTTACATCGACTTCTCAATCAAAAAATTGGTTTTTATTATTTTACACTCACCATCTTATTTATCCAAAATTATTATTTTGCCTATATGGTTTCCATATTCTTGACAGTATATTTACTTATACAATTACTAAATCAAGAAAGTTGTAAACAAGGTGTCAAGACATTTTTAAGATTTGTTACTATTTCTATTCTTTCTGCCTTATCTGCTTCATTTATGCTCCTACCCACTTATCTTGATTTACGAAACCAAGGAGAAAAGTTTACAGCAATTTCAAAACTTATAACGGAGAATAGCTGGTCTCTTGATTTACTTTCAAAGTCTATTCTAGGAACTTATGATACAACAAAATTTAATGCTATCCCAATGATTTTTGTTGGTTTATTACCTTTACTACTTACTATTCTTTATTTTACAATAAGGTCAATTAAGTGGCAGGTAAAAGTGGCGTATTTAATTTTTATTGTCTTTATCTGTTTGAGTTATTATTTCCAACCCCTTGATTTATTTTGGCAAGCAATGCACGCGCCAAATATGTTTCTACATCGCTATGCTTGGACTATTCCCCTCTTACTAGTCTTGCTTTCATGTGAAACACTCACTCATATTGAAGATTTATCTATTAATAAAATTGTTTTTGCCTTTACAATTCTTAGTTTAGCATTAGCTAGTCCTTATCTATTTTTAGAGCACTATTCTTTTCTATCACCCAACTTATTCTTCTTAACCATCGCTTTTTTAACTGCCTACACTATAATTTTATTAAGTCTGGAAGAGTTTAAGTTTCCTATCATTATTATTGTTATCTTTACACTTATCTTTACAACTCTTGAAAGTACTTTAAATACCTATTATGTTATTACTGGACTAGAAAATGAATGGGTATTCCCTACTCGACAAGGCTATAATCAAGATTTACATGCCATTAACCATTTAGTAAAGAAACAAAATAAAGTTGACACAGATTTTTATAGGACTGAACGCATTCTTCCCCAAACAGGAAATGATAGTATGAAATTCAATTACCATGGTATTTCTCAGTTCTCATCTATCCGGAATCGCCTTTCAAGTAAAGTTCTTGATAGACTTGGGTTCAAATCAGAAGGAACTAATCTAAACCTACGGTACCAAAATAATACTTTAATTGCTGATAGCTTATTTGCAGTTAAATATAATTTGAGTGAATCCGAGAATAAAAAGTTTGGTTTTACCAAAGTTAACCAAATTGATAACATTAATCTCTATAAAAATAACTATGCTCTTCCACTTGCTATTATGACGAGTGGAAAATATTTTGACACTAACTTTACTGTTAATACATTAGACAACCAAACCCGCTTATTAAACCAACTCTCTGGTAAGAATTATACTTATTTTACTGAACAAAATGCGCACTTGATATCAAAAGAGAACGTGGTAGGTAAGCGCATTTCTAAAAAAGCAGAAACTAATGCTGAAGATACTGTCGTAAGCTATCGTCTTAAAATTCCTGAGAATAAACAAATGTATTTAAGTTTACCAAATATCTCCTTTGAGAATCAACAAGAAAAAAATGTATTGGTTACTATTAATGGCAAAACAAGTCATTATACAACCGATAATACATTTACATTTTTTGATTTGGGCTATTTTAAGGATGAACAAATTGCTGATATCCATATTATATTCCCAAAAAATAAATCTATTTCATTTGATTCCCCACATTTTTACAGTTTAGATATTACTAACTATAAAAAGGCATTTTCTACAATTAAAAACCGAGAGATTACCGTGAGACAAAATCAAAATAAACTAACTTTGGATTATCAAACAACCACAAAATCTTCAATTCTACTGACTTTGCCTTACGATCAGGGATGGAGTGCTAAGCATAATAATAAGTCAGTTGTGATTCGAAAAGCACAAAAAGGGTTTATGGCTATAGACGTCCCTAAAGGAAAAGGAAAAATTTATTTAACTTTTATTCCTAAAGGTTTTAAAGAAGGTCTTGTGGTATCGTTAATAGCTTTTGTTACATTCTCTATTCACTTTATTTTAAAACTAATGCATTCAAAAAAATCAGCTCTTTAACATAAGGGCTGATTTTAACTTACTTTATTTACTCCGGCAGTAGGACTCGAACCTACGACATCATGATTAACAGTCATGCGCTACTACCAACTGAGCTATGCCGGAAAATTGTTATAAAAAAAATTGCTTCTCAGCAATTATGATAGTCCGTACGGGATTCGAACCCGTGTTACCGCCGTGAAAAGGCGGTGTCTTAACCCCTTGACCAACGGACCTTAAGGCTTTTAAGGAATACTTTCCTTAACACTCTTATTATTATATCAGAACTTTTGATTTTGTCTATAACTTTTTTTAAAAAATTTCAAAAGTTTTTCAACTTTTTTGAGGAAGCCATCTTTCCTGTTATTAGCATTGACAGAAATACCTATCTTCTGTTAAAATAAGGGAGTTGAGGTCTCATAGCTCAGCTGGATAGAGCATTCGCCTTCTAAGCGAACGGTCGCAGGTTCGAATCCTGCTGGGATCAAAATAAAACATCATGACTCATATAGTCATGGTGTTTTTTTATGTTTCATGTGAAACATTCTTATTTATGATAAGGGCTCCCTTCTTGAATCATAAATGCACGATAAATTTGTTCAATTAAAACTAAACGCATTAACTGATGAGGCAGGGTCAGTAGTCCGAAGCTCATTAATATATTAGCTCTTTTTTTCAAAGAAGCATCCAGTCCTAAACTACCACCGATAATAAAGGTAATATTAGAATAACCTTGGACTGTAATATTAGTCATTTGTTGACTGAATTTTTCTGAGGGAAATTGTTTCCCTTCAATAGCAAGTGCTATAATAAAGTCTCTTGAATCTATCTTTTTTTGAATACGTTCAGCCTCTTTTGCTAGAATTTTTGTATTCTCAGCTTGACTAGCATTGTCAGGAGTTTTTTCATCAATAAGTTCAATTATTTCAAACTGACAAAAACGGGACAGTCTTTTTTGATATTCTATAATCCCATCTTTTAAATATTTTTCTTTGAGTTTCCCCACACTTATTATTTTTACTTTCATAAAGAACATTTTATCATATCCTTTTAAAAAATGATTTATCCACAAAAATATTTTCAGTTTTTAATTATAAATCGACGACTTATCACTAATTCTGAAAACTTTTCCACAAGCTGTGGATTTCTTTTCTTTTTCTCTAATTTAAGGTATAATTAAGCAGAGTTTTATACGATGGTGAAAATAAGTGGAGGTCAAAAGTGTGACAATAATAAAAAATATTTCGAAACTATTTGGTATCTTGGTGGTTGGTATTCTTGGTGGTGTTATTGCTTTTTTCGCACTAAGTGCCTTTCACCCTGATTTTACTAATAATCAAGAGGGAGTTGCAAAACCCACAACAGTTAGTAAAGTGACTTATAAAAATACGACTAATACTACAAAAGCTGTTAAAGTTGTTCAAAATGCTGTCGTTTCAGTCATTAATTATCGAAAATCTGATTCAGCTAATCAAACTTATGATATTTTTGGTGAAGCTAGACCTTCTTCAAAAGACGACAATGGTTACTCTATTTATAGTGAAGGATCAGGGGTGATTTACAAAAAAGAAGGCAAAGAAGCCTATATTGTAACGAACAACCATGTTATTGACAAAACAGATAGAATTGAAATTTTACTAGCCGATGGTTCAAAGGTAGTTGGTAAATTAGTAGGAGCTGACACATATTCTGATCTAGCAGTTGTTAAAGTTTCTTCAGAAAAAATTAAGACAATTGCTAAATTTGCCAATTCTGCCAATTTAAACGTTGGTGAAGTGGCTATTGCTATTGGTAGTCCTTTAGGAACCGAGTATGCTAACTCTGTTACAGAAGGAATAGTATCAAGTTTAAGCAGAACAGTAACTCTTAAAAATGATGAAGGGCAGACCATTTCAACAAATGCTATTCAAACAGATGCAGCTATTAACCCAGGAAATTCTGGAGGTGCTTTAATTAATATTGAAGGTCAGGTTATTGGAATTAATTCAAGTAAAATCTCACAATCTAACGCTTCTGGCAATGCAGTTGAAGGAATGGGATTTGCAATTCCATCTAATGATGTTATTAAAATTATTAACCAGTTGGAAGCCAAGGGTGAGGTTATTCGACCAGCCATTGGAATTAGAATGGTAAACCTTGGTGATTTATCAACGAATGCTTTGAACCAACTTCAAGTACCAGAAGATGTTAAAGGTGGTATTGTGGTTGCTTCAGTGATAGATAATATGCCTGCAGTTGGTAAACTAAAGCAATATGATATTATCACCGAAATTGATGGTGAAGTGGTGAATACAAAGTCTGATTTACAAAGTATCCTTTACGGTCATGAGATAAATGATGACATTAAAGTTACTTACTATCGTGGTAAAGAAAAGAAAACAACCACTATCAAATTGACAAAAACAACAAAAGATTTAAAGGAATAAAATTAATCAGTATTGACAGGTTATGTAAAATACCTTTACAATATCGTAAAGGTATTTTAGTATGCAAAGGATAACTATGACAGAAGAATTAAAAGAAATAAGAGTAGAAGATATTGTTGCTAACCCACATCAACCTAGACTTCACTTTGATTATGAAGAATTAAAAGAATTAGCAAACTCTATTAAAATAAATGGACTCATACAACCTATTATCGTCAGACCATCCGAAATTTACGGCTATGAATTAATTGCGGGTGAGAGACGTTTAAAGGCATCTCAGTTAGCTGGTTTAGAAAAAGTTCCTGCAGTTATTAAAAATATTTCAACAACTGAAAGTATGCATCAAGCAATCGTGGAAAATCTTCAACGATCAGACTTAAATCCAATTGAAGAAGCAAAAGCTTTTCAAAATATTCTTACTAAAAAGCATTTAACACATGAACAATTAGCTACCTTTATGGGCAAATCACGTCCCTACATCACTAATAGTATCCGCCTTTTACAATTACCTGATATCATTTTGACTGCACTAGAAGAGGGAAAAATTAGTTCTGGCCATGCACGTAGTTTAGTTACTTTGGATAATAGTCAAGCTCAAGAGGATTATTTTCATCGCATTATTGACCAAGACCTCAGCGTACGTCAGACTGAGCAGCTAGTAAAATTAAAAAAACAAGCTAAAAAGCCGCAGATAAACACAAATATTTTTATTAAAGCCCTCGAAGAAGAACTTGCTAAATCATTAGGCCTGCCCATTCATATTAAACTAAAAAAAGATGGTAGTGGACAATTATCTTGCTTTTTTCAGAATGAAGAAGAACTTAACAGAATTATCAACAAACTAAAATGACTTGTTGATATTCTGTTTTTTTAATCCTATTTATCCACATTAATAAAGAGTCTTAAAAACTTGTCTTCTCTTAGGTTTTAAACTTTTCCACAAGCTGTGGAAAAATAGAACCCACACTGTTAACATTTTTTCCACAAGCTGTGGGTAAGTCCTTAATTAATGGATTGAGACTGTGGAAAACTAACTTTTTTTATGTTAGAATAGTTCTAGTATTATCCATAGAAGGACACTAAGATGACTGAAAACGAAACTATTTTTTGGAATAGGATCTTAGAACTAGCACAAAGTCAATTAAAACAAACAACCTATGAATTTTTTGTACTTGATGCTAGATTAATAAAGGTTGAAAATAATGTTGCAACCATTTATCTAGATCCTATGAAAGAACTCTTTTGGGAAAAAAATTTAAAAGATGTCATTCTAACAGCCGGCTTCGAAATTTTCAACGCTCAAATTGCTGTTGATTATCAATTTGAAGACGATTTAGAAATGATGCCTGGAACACAAGAAGGTTCACAGGCCTTTTCTTCCCAAAATATTAATCCTTTACCACTTGTGAAATCTGATTTAAATCCAAAGTATTCCTTCGAAAATTTCATTCAAGGAGATGAAAATCGGTGGGCTGTAGCAGCTTCTATAGCAGTGGCAAATACACCAGGAACTACCTATAATCCTTTATTTATTTGGGGTGGGCCCGGCCTTGGCAAGACACATTTATTAAATGCCATTGGAAATTCTGTTTTATTGGATAACCCTAATGCGCGTGTTAAATACATTACCGCCGAAAACTTTATTAATGAGTTTGTCATTCATATCCGTCTTGATACTATGGACGAACTTAAAGAAAAATTCCGAAATCTTGATTTACTTTTAATTGATGATATTCAGTCACTTGCCAAGAAAACATTATTAGGTACTCAAGAAGAATTCTTTAACACGTTCAATGCGCTTCATAATAATAATAAACAGATTGTTTTAACAAGTGATCGAACACCTGATCATTTGAATGATTTAGAACAGAGGCTTGTTACGCGCTTTAAATGGGGACTAACTGTAAATATCACACCACCTGATTTTGAAACGCGAGTTGCGATTTTAACCAATAAAATACAAGAATATAGTTTTACTTTTCCTCAAGATACTATTGAGTACCTAGCAGGACAATTTGATTCAAATGTAAGAGATTTAGAAGGTGCTCTAAAGGATATCAGCCTTGTTGCTAACTTCAAACAGATTGATAGGATTACTGTTGATATCGCAGCAGAAGCCATCCGTGCTCGAAAGCAAGATACCCCAAAAATGACAATTATACCAATTGAAGAAATTCAAACACAAGTTGGAAAATTCTATGGCGTAACTGTAAAAGAAATAAAGGCAACTAAACGAACACAAGATATTGTTTTAGCTCGTCAAGTAGCTATGTTTCTAGCACGTGAGATGACTGATAACTCCTTACCAAAAATTGGTAAAGAATTTGGTGGTCGGGATCACTCAACTGTTCTTCATGCTTATAATAAAATAAAAAATATGATTGTCGAAGACGAGAGTCTGCGTATTGAAATCGAAACTATCAAAAATAAGATTAAATAAGCTGTGGATAACGTCACATTTTAGAGCCATCTTGTCCACAAGTTGTGAACAAAGCTTTAGGCTTATCCTCACTGCGTTAGAGCTTATTTTCCACTGTATACACAAGACCTACTACTACTACTAAATATTATACTTATAAAATAAAGGAGTCCTCATGATTCAATTCTCTATAAATCGTTCACTTTTTATTCAAGCTTTAAATGCGACCAAAAGAGCTATCAGTAGTAAAAATGCTATTCCAGTTCTTTCAACTATAAAAATTGAAGTGAGTCAATCTGATATTACTTTAACAGGTTCCAACGGACAAATTTCAATTGAAAATATTATTCCAGTTTCAAATGAAAATGCTGGACTTTTAATTTCTTCAACAGGTGCAATCTTATTAGAAGCAAGCTTTTTTATCAATATTATTTCAAGTCTTCCAGACCTTACTTTAGATTTCAAAGAAATTGAACATCATCAGGTTGTTTTGACGAGTGGTAAATCAGAAATTACCTTGAAAGGTAAAGATGTTGAACAATATCCTCGTTTACAAGAAGTTTCAACTGATAATCCACTTATTTTAGAAACAAAATTATTGAAATCTATTATTTCTGAAACGGCATTTGCTGCTAGCACTCAAGAAAGTCGACCAATTCTAACAGGTGTGCATTTAACCTTGAAGGATCATAAAGCATTTAAAGCGGTAGCCACAGATTCACACCGTATGAGCCAACGGCTTTTAACTTTAGAAAAATCAGCCACTGACTTTGATGTCGTTATTCCAAGCAGATCCTTAAGGGAGTTTACTTCGGTTTTTACAGATGATATTGAAACAGTGGAAATCTTTTTCTCTCCAAGTCAAATCTTATTTAGAAGCGATTATATTTCTTTTTATACGAGACTTTTAGAAGGAAATTATCCTGATACTGATCGTTTATTGATGAATCAATTTGAAACTGAAGCTGTTTTTAATACCCAAGCTTTAAGACATGCTATGGAACGTGCTTACCTCATTTCTAATGCGACTCAAAATGGAACTGTTAAACTTGAAATCACTGAGACTTCAGTTACTGCTCATGTTAACTCGCCTGAAGTAGGGAAAGTTAATGAAGAATTGGAAACAGTGGAAAAAACTGGAAGTGATTTGACCATTTCTTTTAATCCCACATACTTAATTGAAGCATTGAAAGCTCTAAAAAATGAAACTGTAAGAATCCGTTTTGTATCACCAGTTAGACCTTTTACGTTAACTTCTGATGATGAAGAGGGATTTATTCAATTAATTACACCTGTAAGAACTAACTAATTAAAAAAGATAAGCTCTTAGGGCTTATCTTTTGATATAATAAATAAATTTGTTAAGGAGTGAGTCCCCATGTATCAGCTTGGAACTGTTGTAGAGATGAAAAAGCCTCATGCATGCATTATCAAAGAGACTGGGAAAAAAGCTAATTCTTGGAAAATTGTAAGAATTGGAGCAGATATCAAAATTCAGTGTCAAAACTGTGATCATATTGTTATGATGAGCCGTCATAATTTTGAAAGAAAATTAAATAAAATTATTTCGCAACCTTAGAAACCTTGTTTTTAAAGGGTAGCAACTTCTAGTTGCCCTTAAAAAGTGCTGGTATTTTCTCTATAGGATAGTGTAAACTGGATGTAACTAGTGAAAGGTAGTATTATATTTTGAATAATTTTGCAAAACAATTAAAAAAATATCGACTCGAAAAAAACTATTCTCAAGATACTTTAGCTGACCAACTTTTTATTTCACGACAAGCAATTTCTAAATGGGAAAATGGAGATAGTACTCCTGATTTGGAAAATCTTGTTAAACTAGCAGAAATTTTTGATGTAACACTTGATCAATTGGTGAGGGGAAAAGAATCAACTTCCTCATTAGACAATGAAAATTCTTTAGAAAATGATAATCTTAACCTTCTTGAAGGGAGAGAATATGTTATTAATCCAGAGACAGGAAAATATGAAAAACGTGATGGACTCACAATTTTTATTGACCTTGTGTCAGAATATTGGTGGTTAGTCCTTTTTGCACCAATTATTATTAGTTTTATTAAATTACTTCTATTTTAGCTTGTCACTAGACAGGCTTTTTTTCTCTGGTTTATGCTATAATATTATTGATTGAAATTATGAACGGAGAATGAAAATTTATGGCTTTAACAGCTGGTATTGTTGGTTTACCAAATGTTGGTAAATCAACCCTTTTTAATGCAATAACAAAAGCGGGAGCAGAAGCTGCCAATTACCCTTTTGCGACAATTGATCCTAATGTGGGTATGGTAGAAGTTCCGGACGAACGTCTGAATAAATTAACAGAATTAATCACGCCTAAAAAAACGATTCCAACTACTTTTGAATTTACTGATATTGCAGGTATTGTTAAAGGAGCCTCAAAAGGAGAAGGTTTAGGAAATAAATTTCTTGCTAATATTCGTGAAGTAGATGCTATTGTTCATGTGGTTCGTGCTTTTGATGATGAAAATGTTATGCGTGAGCAAGGACGTGATGATGCCTTTGTTGACCCAATGGCTGATATTGATACCATTAACTTAGAATTGATTTTGGCCGACTTAGATTCTATCAATAAACGTTATGCACGTGTTGAAAAAATGGCTCGAACACAAAAAGATAAAGACTCTGTAGCTGAATTTAATGTTCTTCAAAAAATTAAGCCAGTCCTAGAAGATGGTAAATCAGCTCGGACTATTGATTTTACAGACGAAGAAGAAAAAGTAGTAAAGGGACTATTCTTACTAACAACAAAGCCAGTTTTATATGTTGCTAATGTTGATGAAGATCGTGTTGCTGATCCAGATGACATTGATTATGTTAAACAAATTCGTGCTTTTGCAGACACAGAAAATGCTGAGGTTGTTGTTATTTCTGCGCGTGCTGAAGAAGAAATTTCAGAATTAGACGATGATGATAAAGTAGAATTTTTAGAAGCTATCGGTCTAACAGAGTCAGGTGTTGACAAATTAACACGTGCAGCCTATCATTTACTTGGTCTAGGGACCTATTTCACTGCTGGTGAAAAAGAAGTGCGTGCTTGGACCTTTAAACGAGGAATTAAAGCACCACAAGCTGCTGGAATCATTCATTCTGATTTTGAAAGAGGGTTTATCCGTGCAGTAACAATGAGTTATGATGATTTGATTAAGTATGGTAGTGAAAAGGCTGTTAAAGAAGCTGGTCGTCTTCGTGAAGAAGGTAAAGAGTATATTGTACAAGATGGCGACATTATGGAGTTTCGATTTAACGTCTAAAATGAGAAAGAATAACTAAGAAGGTTGGAAAATAATTCCAACCCTTTTGGCATTTAATAGAAAAGAGGAAAAATGGTAAAAATGATTGTAGGACTGGGAAATCCTGGTTCTAAATATGATAATACAAAACATAATGTTGGTTTTATGGCTGTAGATCAACTTGCGAAAAATTTTGATGTTAGTTTTACAGAAGACAAGAATTTTAAAGCACTTATTGGTTGGGCATTTATTAATCAAGAGAAGGTTTATTTTGTTAAACCAACGACATTTATGAATAATAGTGGTATTGCTGTCAGAGCATTATTGACTTATTATAATATTGCTATTTCAGATTTAATTGTCATTTATGATGATTTAGACATGGAAGTGGGTAAACTTCGTTTTCGACAAAAAGGCTCTGCTGGGGGGCACAATGGCATAAAATCTATTATTGCAAATATAGGCAGTCAAGAATTTGACCGTGTCAAAATTGGTATTGGTAGACCACATTCAGGAATGACGGTCATCAACCATGTTTTAGGAAAATTTGAAAAAGAAGATGGAATAAGAATTGCATTAACATTAGAAAAAGTTGTCATGGCTGTAAACTTTTACTTACAAGAAGGTAACTTTGAATTGACCATGCAAAAATTCAATGGGTAATTATGGATATTATAGAATTATTTAGTCAAAATAAAGTCTTAAAAGAGTGGATGATAAACTCGACAAAGGTGGACAGACAACTGGTAATGGGTTTATCTGGATCAAGTAAAGCCTTGGCTATTGCAGCTAATTACCGTTACCAGAATGGTAAATTAATTATTATTACTTCTAGTCAAAATGAACTAGAAAAATTAGCATCAGACTTGTCTGCTTTGATAGGAGAAGCTGACGTCTATCAATTTTTTGCGGACGATGTTGCTCCTGCTGAGTTTATTTTTTCTTCTTTGGATAAATCGTTATCACGGATAGAAGCTCTGCAATTTTTAATAGACCATGAAGCTAAAGGAATCCTGTTAACGACCATTATAGGTTTAAAGATCCTTTTACCTAATCCTCGCACTTTCCAAAAATACAGTCTTCAATTTTGTGTAGGGAATGATTATAATCTTGATCACTTGGTCAAAAAGTTGGCTCAAATTGGTTACCAAAAAGTTAGTCAGGTGATTAACCCTGGGGAATTTAGTAGACGTGGGGATATTTTAGATATTTATGAAGTTAGGCAAGCAAATCCCTATCGGATGGAATTTTTTGGGGATGAAATAGACGGAATTCGTAGCTTTGATAGTGATAGTCAAAAATCTATTGAAAATTTAAGAGAGATTATGATTAGCCCTGCTAGTGAAATGATTTTAGAAAAAGAAGATTTTTCACGTGGCATTAGCAATCTAGAGTCAGCTCTCCATCTGATAAATGCTGAATCAAAATCCTATGTAGAGGAGATCCTGGCAGTCTCAAAAAATGGTTATCGCCATAAGGATATTGGTAAATTTCTTTCACTTTTTTATGATAAAGAGTGGACATTGCTTGATTATATTCCTAAAGGAGTACCAATATTTTTTGATGATTTCCAAAAAATATTGGATAAAAATGCTAGTTTTGATTTAGAAGTTGCTAATTTATTAACAGAAGATTTACATCAGGGGAAAGCTTTCCCTTCTTTGCATTATTTTGCAGATACTTATAAGGACGTTAGAACTTACAAGCCAGCAACTTTTTTCTCTAATTTTCATAAGGGTTTAGGAAATATTAAATTTGACAAGTTGCATCAGCTGACTCAGTATGCTATGCAAGAATTTTTTAATCAATTTCCCTTATTAATTGATGAAATTAATCGCTATACAAAATCAAATGCGACAGTTCTCATTCAAGTTGACTCAAAGCAAGCTTATGAACGATTAGTAAAAAATTTAGAAGACTATCATTTTGATATTCCATTAGTAGATAATGGTCATATTCAAGCTCATCAAGTTCAGATGGTCATTGGTCAGTTAACAAATGGATTTTATTTTGCAGATGAAAAAGTTGCTTATATTACTGAGCATGAAATTTATCATAAAAAAATTAAGCGTCGTGTCCGTAAATCGAATATTAGTAATGCTGAGCGTCTGAAGAATTACAATGAATTAGTAAAGGGTGATTACGTTGTTCACAATGTCCATGGGATAGGTCGCTTTTTAGGAATTGAAACCATTCAGATTCAAGGTATTCATCGTGATTATGTAACTATCCAATACCAAAATTCAGATAGAATTTCTCTTCCTGTTGAACAGATTGAAAGTTTATCAAAATATGTTTCAGCGGATGGTAAAGAACCTAAGATAAACAAATTAAATGATGGTCGATTTCAGAAGACAAAACAAAAAGTCAGCAAACAAGTGGAAGATATTGCTGATGATTTATTAAGGCTATACGCTGAAAGAAGTCAGTTAAAAGGATTTCAATTTTCACCTGATGATGAATTACAAGCATCCTTTGATAATGATTTTCCTTTTGTTGAAACTGAAGATCAGTTACGCTCAATTCAGGAAATCAAAAAGGATATGGAAAGTCAACGCCCGATGGATCGTCTTTTAGTAGGTGATGTGGGATTTGGTAAAACAGAAGTGGCGATGAGAGCAGCATTTAAAGCTGTAAAGGATCATAAACAAGTTGCTATTTTAGTTCCAACAACTGTCTTAGCTCAGCAACATTATGATAATTTTAGAGAGCGATTTGAAAATTATCCTATTAAGGTTGATGTTTTAAGCCGTTTTCGGAGTAAAAAAGAACAAAATACAAGTTTAGAAAAACTTGCTAAAGGTCAAGTTGACATCATTATTGGCACTCATCGTCTCCTATCAAAAGATGTTCAATTTTCTGATTTAGGTCTCATTGTTATTGATGAAGAACAACGTTTTGGCGTTAAACACAAAGAAAAGTTAAAGGAACTAAAAAATAAAGTTGATGTTTTAACCTTAACAGCAACGCCCATTCCCAGAACACTTCACATGTCAATGCTCGGTATCAGAGATTTATCAGTTATTGAAACTCCTCCTACCAATCGTTATCCTGTTCAAACTTATGTTTTGGAGACAAACCCTAGCTTAGTTAGAGAGGCTATCCTACGGGAAATGGATCGTGGAGGTCAAGTCTTTTATGTGTACAATAAGGTTGATACCATTGACAAAAAAGTGTCCCAGCTACAAGAATTAGTGCCAGAAGCAGCAATTGGCTTCGTTCATGGACAAATGAGTGAAATTCAACTTGAAAATACTCTGATTGATTTTATAAATGGTGATTATGATGTTCTAGTGGCAACCACAATCATAGAAACAGGGGTTGATATTTCTAATGTGAATACCTTATTTGTTGAAAATGCTGATCATATGGGCTTATCTACCCTTTATCAACTCCGGGGGCGCGTAGGGCGCTCCAATCGAATTGCTTATGCTTACTTGATGTATCGTCCAGATAAAGTTTTGTCTGAAATATCAGACAAACGTTTAGAAGCCATTAAAGGGTTCACAGAATTAGGATCAGGTTTTAAAATTGCTATGCGGGACTTAGCAATTCGTGGTGCAGGTAATATTTTAGGAGCTTCACAGAGTGGCTTTATTGATTCTGTCGGCTTTGAAATGTATTCTCAATTATTAGAAGAAGCTATTGCTAATAAACAAGGAAAAGTTAAGGTAAGACGTAAAGGTAATGCTGAAATTAATTTACAAATAGATGCTTACCTGCCTCAGGAATACATTACTGATGAACGACAAAAAATTGAGCTTTATAAACGTATTCGAGAACTTGAAAGTAAGGATGATTATCTACTCTTACAAGAGGAGATTATTGATCGTTTTGGAGAATATCCTGATCAGGTAGCCTATCTCTTAGAAATTGGTTTATTCAAATACTATATGGATAAGGCTTTTGCAGAATTAGTTGAGCGAAAAGGGAATCAGGTAGTTGTAAGATTTGAAAAAGTTTCTTTAACTTATTACCTCACTCAAGATTATTTTGAAGCTTTAGCAAAGACAGCCTTAAAAGCAAGAATTAGTGAAACAAATGGAAAAATTGATATTACTTTTGATGTGAACTACAAAAAAGATTATGATATTTTAGAAGAATTGATATTATTTGGAGAATGCTTGGGTGAAATTAAAGACAGAAAAACTCGAAAATCAAGTTAGGAAATCAAGTTTAGTAATAACATTAAGTGGCCTTATCTCGAAGATATTAGCAGCTATTTATCGTATTCCTTATCAAAATATAGTAGGGGATAGAGGTTTTTATGCCTATCAGCAAGTTTATCCTTTACTGGCAATTATCAGTGCTCTAAGTTTAACAGCACTTCCTAATGTTGTTGCAAGTATTTTTCAAAAAAATAAAAATGAAGATTTACAAATTCTTTTTAGATTGCAAATGTTTATAAGTCTCATTTTTGCTTTATTATTAATGCTCTTTTGCAGGCCACTAGCTATCATTATTGGAAGCGAAAAGCTCATTTTTAGTATTATTATAACTGCTTTGGTCTTACTAACTGTCCCTTTTAACTCTTTTTACCGTGGTTTAGCACAAGCAAGAGTGAATATGATTCCAACAGCTGTTAGTCAGGTAATGGAGCAAATTATCAGAGTAGGGATTATTATCCTAGCAGCCTTATTTTACAAGCTATTTTCCTGGTCAATTTATAGAACTGCAAACATGGCAGCAACCGGAAATTTAGTTGCTAGCCTCTCTATTCTTATTTATTTTATTTATCAAGATCCTAAAGCTTTACATTTTTTAGTCATTAAAAAAGAAAAGAGTGATGCTAAAACATATTCTATTGGTGTCTCTAGCTTAATTTTTATCTTCTATACTGTCTATCTACTCCTCTTTCAATTTATAGATAGCTTATTTGTTAAAAATAGTTTGGTAGGAGCAGGCTATCACACTATAATGGCTGAAGCTAGTAAAGGCGTCTATGATCGTGGTCAACCACTTATTCAATTTGGGCTCATTTTCTCAACTGCTTTTTTTACCACTTTTCTACCAAAACTGACTAGAGACTACTATCACAATCAGTGGATTTATCAACATGAAAGCCAACAATTTTTTGACTTTATCTGTTACTTAAACATGACTATTTATCTTGGTTTTTCTATGATTTTAGCTGCTATGAATAGAACTTTATTTGAAGATAATAAGGGTTGGCTAAGCCTAGAAATTTTTATCAGTATTATTTTTATATCAAGCCTTATTCAATTCTTTCATCAAAAGCTCTTTATTGAAAATCGTCAGAAAAAATCATTCTTGTTCCTATGCTTAGGTCTAGTGCTGAAAGTTATTATGACACCTCTATTAACAAGATTATATGGTATTGTTGGAAGTTCTTTATCAACTATCTTACCTTTAATGCTTGTTCTTATCCTATACATCAGGTATGCTAACATGGAAATGAAATGGTTTAAAAATTGGAGATTTATGATCAGCTTATTAGCCATGCTCATTATGGTTTTTGTTGTGCAAACTATCTTACCAAATGAAACGCGAATTGAAAATTTTATAGAGATTGTTCTCGCTAGTTTACTTGGCTTAATAACTTTTATTTTTGCAGCAAAGCGTCTGAATGCTTTCGATAAGAAATTATGGTCTTACCTACCATTTGCAAAAGAAAAATGATAGAATAAAATGGATTGTGAGGTAAAAGATGAGATTAGATAAATTTTTAAAAGTTTCCCGGATTATAAAAAGGAGACCAGTAGCAAAAGAGGTTGCAGATAAAGGTCGAATAAAAGTTAATGGTATTTTAGCTAAAAGTTCCACTGATTTAAAATTGAATGATGAGATTGAGATTCGTTTCGGTAATAAACTATTAACGGTTAAAGTCTTAGAGATGAAGGATAGCACCAAAAAAGAAGATGCTTTAAAAATGTATGAAGTGATAAAAGAAGCAAGGATTGAAAGCGATGAAGAAGCCTAGCATTGTCCAATTAAATAATAAATTTATCAAAGATGAGAATCAGAAAAAACGCTTTGAGGAAGAAGAATTACAGAAACGTAACCGTTTTATGGGCTGGATTCTGGTTATTATGATGTTTCTTTTTATCTTACCAACTTACAATTTAGTTAAAAGTTATGTGTCTTTACAAAATCAAAATCAGCAGGTTATTAAGTTAAAAAAAGAATATAAAGAATTAGATGCTAATACCCAAGCTGAAAAACAATTGGCAAATCAGCTTAAAGATACAAATTTTGTTAAAAAATATGCTCGTGCTAAATATTATTTAACTCAAGAAGGTGAAGTTGTTTACCCAATCCCAGGATTGTTACCAAAATAATTATGGAAGATATTGTCAAAAAAATAGAAACTTTTCTGTCTTTTTCAGAAGAAAAGTTGGAAGAACTCAAAAAAGAAAATCAAGCTTTAAAAGAAGAATGCTTTGATGAAAACTAATTAAGAAAGGAGATAGCATGAAAAAACTATTAGCACTAATGATAATGGTCTTTTTTGTGTCTCCTGTACCTATTATTAGTACCGAAAAGGAAATCCCTTTTTCTAGTACGCATCTTCATCCACTGACACAAAATAGTGTTACTAAGGCAACTTATTTTAGCAATATTCCTCAAAATCCTAATCTTTATTATGAAACAAATACCTATTCAGATGCTAATTTAAGTGTTTTTGCAAAAGTTTTGAAGCCTAATGATGATTTCCAGATTACAGATTTACTTCTAAATGCAAGTGGTATACCTGTGTTTTTATTATCAGATGGTACCTATATTGAAGCAAATCACCGCTATATTTATGACGATATGACTATTAATCAAGTAAAGGTAGACCTTACTTTTTGGTTACAAGAAAACTTTACTGTCTATAAACAACCTTTTGTAAAGGGAATAGCCACTATCAAGACTGATTTAAAAGCTTTTACTAACGTTCATGCCAGCCAGGTGGCACAAACACAAGAAGGAAACTATTATTATATTGATGATAAGGGGTGGATCTCTGAGAAAGATTTATCAATAGCTGATAACCGAATGGCTAAAGTACAAGAGGTCCTAAGTCAAAAATATAACAAAGATAAGTATTCTATCTATGTTAAACAGTTAGATAGCCAGGCCAGTGCTGGTATTAATGCTGACAAAATGATGTACTCGGCAAGTATTGCTAAACTAGCAACACTATATTATGTGCAAAATCAGTTAAATACAGGTCAAATAAAACCAGACAAACCCTTAAGGTATATTGATCAAGTGAATCACTTTGATGGCGCTTATGGCCCATCTGGTAGTGGGCATATTGATAAAGAGGCTGATAATAAAGAATATCGTGTAGACTCTTTATTAAAAGCTATCGCCCAACATTCTGATAATGTAGCTACAAATATTTTAGGCTATTATATTGCTAATAAATATGATCACAAATTTTATTTACAGGTTAATGCTATTTCAGGTATTGACTGGAATATGGAAAGTAGAATGATATCATCACACGCTGCTGCAAATATTATGGAATCTATCTATTATCAAAAAGGAGAGATTATTTCTTATCTTTCTCAAACTGATTTTGATGATACACGTATTTCAAAAAATATTCAGGTACCAGTTGCTCATAAGATTGGTGATGCCTATGACTATAAGCATGATGTTGCGATTGTCTACGGAAATTCACCCTTTATTCTGTCTATTTTTACAGATAAATCCTCTTATGATGACATTACAAATATAGCAGATGATATCTATGCCATTTTAAAATGATGTATTCAGAAATTTATACTTATTGTCTTCAGAAAGCTTTTTTTAAAAATCATAAAAAGGTTTTAATAGCTGTTTCAGGTGGAGTAGATTCAATGAATTTACTGCACTTTTTGCATACCTTTAAAGATCAATTTAAAATAAGTATTGCCATTGCTCATGTCAATCATAAGCAAAGAAAAGCGTCTGATTTAGAAGAGGATTATCTCAAAAGTTGGGCTAATCAACATGATATACCAATTTTTGTTGACTACTTTAAAGGTAATTTTTCAGAACAAAGGGCGCGTGATTTTCGCTATCAATTTTTTAAAAGAATAATGTCCCAAGGAGGGTATACAGCTCTTGTGACAGCACATCATGCAGATGATCAAGTGGAAACTGTTTTTATGCGTCTAATTAGAGGAAGCTTACTGAGGCATCTTGCGGGGATTAAAGAAGTTCAACCATTTGCTGGCGGACAATTAATTAGGCCATTTTTACACTTTCATAAAAAAACTTTGCCTCAACCTTTTCATTTTGAAGATAGTAGTAATTTAGGTCTTGATTATTTTCGAAATCGCGTTCGCAATTTCTATTTGAAAGAACTAGAAAAAGAAAATCCTAAGTTAAGTGAGTCATTATTAGCTCTCGCTGAAGAATCTGCAACTCTTTTCGCAGCGCTCGCTGATTTAACAAACCACATTGATGTTACTGATAGAAAAACATTTTTAGAACAAACAGACTCTGTTCAATTTTATTTATTACAAAACTATTTAGCAAAATTTGATGACCTATTTTTATCACGGAAGCAGGTTAAAGAAGTATTACATATTTTAAGAGTAAAAGAAGAAGGGAAATTTTTCTTGAAAAATCATTACGAGCTTTTAATAACTCCAGAGCAATTTTGTATCCGAAAAATCAGGCTTGAGACGGAGCACAAGGAGCAAGAGCTTTTGTTAGAATATGACTCAGACCTTTCTTACCAATCATATAAGTTTACTTTCAGGTCTCAAGAAGCTAAAATAGCGAGTGAATTCAGTATTCCAATTTATCACTTAACACCTATAATGCTTCGTAAGCGTCAGCCTGGCGATAAAATTGATTTTGGAACATTCTCCAAAAAACTTAGACGTCTCTTTATTGATGAGAAATTTTCCCAACAAGAGAGAAAAGATGCTATTATTGGGGTTCAAGAAAATGAAATTATCTTTGTGATCATAGCTGGGAAAACATATTTGAGAAAAGCACCAGAACGTGATATAATGAAGGCTAGACTCTATATTGAAAAATTAAGAAAAAGGTGACACCATGCTTGAGCAAGATATTAAAAAAATTCTTTATTCAGAAGAAGATATCATTCTGAAGACTAAAGAACTTGGCCAACAGTTAACAAAGGATTACCATGGAAAAAATCCTTTATTGGTTGGAGTTTTAAAAGGTTCTGTTCCATTTATGTCTGAATTGATGAAACATATTGATACCCATGTCGAGATTGATTTTATGGTCGTTTCAAGTTATCATGGTGGTACAACTAGTAGTGGTGAAGTCAAAATATTAAAAGACGTTGATACTAATATTGAAGGTCGTGATATTCTTTTTGTTGAGGACATTATTGACACTGGTCGTACCTTAAAATACTTAAGGGATATGTTCAAATATCGTAAAGCAAATTCTGTTAAGATTGCCACTTTATTTGATAAACCAGAAGGTCGAGTGGTTGAGATTGAAGCTGATTATGTTTGTTATGATATTCCAAACGAATTTATTGTTGGTTTTGGTTTAGATTACGATGAAAATTACCGTAATCTTCCCTATGTAGGAGTTTTAAAGGAAGAAATCTATTCAAAATAGAAAAAGGTTAATTGTTACTTTATGAAAAATAATAAAAATAATGGTTTTGTTAAAAATTCATTTGTCTACATTATAGTTATTGTACTTGTTATTACAGGTTTTCAATACTATTTGAGAGGAACAAGTACACAAAGCCAACAGATTAGTTATACCAAACTAATCAAACAGATTAAAGCTGGTGATGTTAAGTCAATTACTTATCAGCCAAGTGGAAGTATTATAGAGGTAAAAGGAAAATATGAGAAACCACAAAAAACGGCTATTGACCAAGGTTTGTCATTTTTCGGAACAGGCTCATCAACAAAAGTCTCAGAATTTACTGCTTTAGTATTGCCTAGTGATTCTGTAGTGAAAGAAATGACTGCAGCTGCCGATAAAAGCGGTACGACTATCACCGTCAAACAAGAAAGTTCAAGCGGTGCTTGGATATCATTCTTAATGAGTTTCTTACCACTTATTATTTTTGCTGGTTTCATGATGATGATGATGAACCAAGGTGGTGGTGGTGCTCGAGGTGCCATGAGCTTTGGTAAAAATAAAGCAAAATCACAAAGTAAGGATGATGTTAAGGTACGTTTTACAGATGTTGCCGGGGCTGAGGAAGAAAAACAAGAACTTGTCGAAGTTGTTGATTTTCTTAAAAATCCTAAAAAATACAAAGCTTTAGGTGCCCGAATTCCTTCTGGAGTTTTACTTGAGGGCCCTCCTGGTACAGGTAAAACCTTATTAGCAAAAGCAGTAGCAGGTGAGGCGGGAGTCCCTTTCTTCAGCATTTCAGGTTCTGATTTTGTTGAAATGTTTGTAGGTGTTGGAGCTAGTCGTGTCCGTTCCTTATTTGAAGATGCTAAAAAAGCTGAACGCGCCATTATTTTTATTGATGAAATAGATGCTGTTGGTAGACGCCGTGGTGCTGGTATGGGCGGTGGTAATGATGAACGTGAACAAACCTTGAACCAACTTTTAATTGAAATGGATGGTTTTGAAGGAAATGAAAGTATCATTGTTATTGCGGCAACAAACCGTAGTGATGTTTTAGACCCAGCTTTATTGAGACCAGGTCGTTTTGACCGTAAAGTCCTAGTTGGACGCCCTGATGTTAAAGGTCGCGAAGCGATATTGAGAGTTCATGCTAAAAATAAACCGCTAGCAGAAGATGTTAATTTGAAAGTTGTTGCTCAGCAAACACCTGGTTTTGTCGGTGCTGATTTGGAAAATGTTTTAAATGAAGCTGCCTTAGTAGCGGCTCGCCGTAACAAAGAAAAAATCGATGCTAGTGATATTGATGAAGCAGAGGATCGTGTTATTGCTGGACCTTCTAAGAAAGATAGAACAATATCTCAACGAGAACGAGAAATGGTTGCCTACCACGAGGCGGGACACACAATCGTTGGTTTGATCTTATCAAATGCTCGTGTTGTTCATAAAGTAACCATTGTTCCACGTGGTCGTGCAGGTGGTTATATGATTGCTCTTCCTAAAGAAGACCAAATGTTATTATCGAAAGATGATCTGAAAGAGCAACTTGCAGGTCTTATGGGTGGACGTGTTGCTGAGGAAATTATTTTTAATGCACAAACAACAGGTGCATCAAATGACTTTGAGCAAGCTACTCAAATGGCCAGAGCCATGATTACAGAATATGGAATGAGTGAAAAACTTGGCCCAGTCCAGTATGAGGGAAATCATGCTATGATGCCAGGTCAGATGTCACCAGAGAAGTCATATTCTGCGCAAACTGCTCAAATGATTGACGATGAAGTAAGGGCTCTCTTAAATCAAGCACGTAATAAGGCAGCTGATATTATCAATGAAAATAGAGAAACTCATAAATTAATTGCTGAAGCTCTATTGAAATATGAAACATTGGATGCTGCTCAAATTAAATCTATTTTTGAGACAGGTAAAATGCCAGAAACTCCAGATTCTGAGAATGACGATGTTCATGCATTGTCATATGAAGAAATTAAGGATAAAATGGTAGAAGAAGACGAACAATAAATAATTAAAAATCCAGAAATCTAAGATCTCTGGATTTTTATAATATTTACAGTTTTTTGTAACTATGTTACACTAAAGAATATTTATTTAGAGAAGAAAGGTCAATATGAATCTATTTCGCAAAAAAAATAATAGTGTCAAGAAAACAGAAATGAGACGACATTTGAAGGTTCAAGATCTCATTTTCCTGGGTCTTGGTTCTATGGTAGGTACAGGGGTATTTACAATAACAGGAATTGGTGCTGCTAAGTATGCAGGGCCGGCACTTACGATATCGATTATTCTTTCAGCAGCAGCAGTTGCTATCTTAGCATTATTTTATGCAGAGTTTTCTTCTCGAATTCCAGCTAATGGTGGAGCATATAGCTATGTTTACGCTACTTTAGGTGAATTTCCAGCATGGATTGTTGGCTGGTATATTATTATGGAATTCTTGACAGCTATCTCCAGCGTCGCAGTAGGTTGGGGAAGTTATCTTAAAGGTTTACTTGGTAATTTTGGAGTGCATATTCCAACAGCACTGAATGGAACATTTAACCCTAAAGAAGGAACTTATATTGATATTTTACCAGTTATAGTCATGTTAATAGTTACAGCTATTGTTTTGCTGAACTCAAAGACAGCTTTAAAATTTAATTCTATACTTGTTATTTTAAAGTTTTCTGCCTTAGCATTATTTATAGTTGTAGGGCTGTTTTTTATTAAGGCAAATAACTGGATACCATTTGCCCCATATGGGTTAGGTCAATTTTATGGAGGAAAATCTGGGATTTTTGCTGGAGCTTCTGTCATGTTTTTTGCTTTTTTAGGATTTGAGTCAATTTCTATGACAGTAGATGAAGTCCAAGAACCTCAGAAGAACATTCCTAGAGGGATAACTTTATCACTGTTAATTGTAACTATTTTATACATAGTTGTGACTACTATTCTTACAGGGATTGTTTATTACAAAAAATTAAATGTTCCTGATGCTGTCTCCTATGCTTTAAGACTTGTTAAGATGGATTGGGCAGCTAATTATATCTCTATCGTCGCAGTAATGACCTTAATAACGGTCTGTATTTCTATGACCTTTGCGCTAGCAAGAATTGTTTATACAATTAGTAGGGATGGGCTTTTACCAAAATCATTACATAAAGTATCAAAAAGTAGCTTCGTTCCCCAAAATGCAACGATTACTGTTGGTTTTATATCAATGATTTGTGCAGGCTTAGTACCTCTTGCTAGTTTAGCGGAATTTGTTAATATTTGTACTCTTGCTTATCTTATTATTATGTCTTTTTCTATCATTATTTTAAGGAAAAATAATGGTAACCCTAAAGTAGGTGAATTTAAAACGCCTTTAGTGCCATTATTACCTATTCTCGCCATTATTATTTGTGCTTCATTTATGTCACAATATATGATGATAACTTGGATAGCGTTTGGAATGGCTACATTAATTGGAACAATAATCTACTTTGTTTATGGCTATCATCGCTCAGAGGAAAATAGAAATTAAACTATATTATTATAGTTATATTAACTTCTAGGTTCAGATTGAAGAAAATGCTTTATTGGGAGCTTTCTTCAATCTTTTTTTATCCCAAATCAATAAATAATTATAACAATTCTTTTAGATTTTAAAATCTAGTTTGATTGCTTTGGTACACTTTGAAAGGATGTAATCTACATACGGAAATAGTACATAATTACCATACTAACCAATTCTTGTAGTATTTGTAACATTACAGAAAAAAACTTTTTAAAATTGAAATAATCATCTTGACAAAGATGAAAAAGGTAGTTATACTAATAAAGTTGCTAAAAGGGCAACAAGGATCCCAACGAGGCCGAAATAAAAAGAAAAAAGTTATTGACAAAGGCAGAAATAGTTGGTAGAATGAAATAGTTGTCTCGTAAGAGACAAAGACCTTTGAGAACTGAATAAGACAAGAATAACCAAACGTGAGGGTGATATGTTAGCGCATATTACCCGTCAAAGCAAAAGACAATAAATCTGTCAGCGACAGAAAAGAACGAGTGAGTTCAAACTAAAAAGAGAGTTTGATCCTGGCTCTGGACGAACGCTGGCGGCGTGCCTAATACATGCAGGTAGAACGCTGAGGTCTGGTGCTTGCACTAGACCAAGGAGTTGCGAACGGGTGAGTAACGCGTAGGTAACCTACCTCATAGCGGGGGATAACTATTGGAAACGATAGCTAATACCGCATGAGACTGGGGTTCACATGAACCCGAGTTAAAAGGAGCAAAAGCTTCACTATGAGATGGACCTGCGTTGTATTAGCTAGTTGGTGAGGTAAAGGCTCACCAAGGCGACGATACATAGCCGACCTGAGAGGGTGATCGGCCACACTGGGACTGAGACACGGCCCAGACTCCTACGGGAGGCAGCAGTAGGGAATCTTCGGCAATGGGGGGAACCCTGACCGAGCAACGCCGCGTGAGTGAAGAAGGTTTTCGGATCGTAAAGCTCTGTTGTTAGAGAAGAACGGTAATGGGAGTGGAAAATCCATTATGTGACGGTAACTAACCAGAAAGGGACGGCTAACTACGTGCCAGCAGCCGCGGTAATACGTAGGTCCCGAGCGTTGTCCGGATTTATTGGGCGTAAAGCGAGCGCAGGCGGTTTGATAAGTCTGAAGTTAAAGGCTGTGGCTTAACCATAGTATGCTTTGGAAACTGTCAAACTTGAGTGCAGAAGGGGAGAGTGGAATTCCATGTGTAGCGGTGAAATGCGTAGATATATGGAGGAACACCGGTGGCGAAAGCGGCTCTCTGGTCTGTAACTGACGCTGAGGCTCGAAAGCGTGGGGAGCAAACAGGATTAGATACCCTGGTAGTCCACGCCGTAAACGATGAGTGCTAGGTGTTAGGCCCTTTCCGGGGCTTAGTGCCGGAGCTAACGCATTAAGCACTCCGCCTGGGGAGTACGACCGCAAGGTTGAAACTCAAAGGAATTGACGGGGGCCCGCACAAGCGGTGGAGCATGTGGTTTAATTCGAAGCAACGCGAAGAACCTTACCAGGTCTTGACATCCTTCTGACCGGCCTAGAGATAGGCTTTCTCTTAGGAGCAGAAGAGACAGGTGGTGCATGGTTGTCGTCAGCTCGTGTCGTGAGATGTTGGGTTAAGTCCCGCAACGAGCGCAACCCCTATTGTTAGTTGCCATCATTAAGTTGGGCACTCTAGCGAGACTGCCGGTAATAAACCGGAGGAAGGTGGGGATGACGTCAAATCATCATGCCCCTTATGACCTGGGCTACACACGTGCTACAATGGTTGGTACAACGAGTCGCAAGCCGGTGACGGCAAGCTAATCTCTTAAAGCCAATCTCAGTTCGGATTGTAGGCTGCAACTCGCCTACATGAAGTCGGAATCGCTAGTAATCGCGGATCAGCACGCCGCGGTGAATACGTTCCCGGGCCTTGTACACACCGCCCGTCACACCACGAGAGTTTGTAACACCCGAAGTCGGTGAGGTAACCTTTTAGGAGCCAGCCGCCTAAGGTGGGATAGATGATTGGGGTGAAGTCGTAACAAGGTAGCCGTATCGGAAGGTGCGGCTGGATCACCTCCTTTCTAAGGAAATGGAAGACGTTTGTCTTGTCTTATTTAGTTTTGAGAGGTCTTATATAAGCTTCATGATAAGATAGCACACCACTAATAATGCAAAACCAGTTTATTAGTCGGGGCCTTAGCTCAGCTGGGAGAGCGCCTGCTTTGCACGCAGGAGGTCAGCGGTTCGATCCCGCTAGGCTCCATGGGATATAAGTCCACCTAAACTTAATAATAAGTGAAGTTGAACACGCAACTAACTTCCTAGGAAAATAGATAATCTTCCTTGTGTGCAAGCACACTGTGTCAGATTCCTAATTTTCTACAGAAGTTTCGCTAAAGCGACCGTTGCTTTGTATCCTAGTATAGTCCATTGAAAATTGAATAACTATATCAAATTCCACGATCATGAAAATGATTGTAGAAAAGTAACAAGAAATAAACCGAAAAAAAGATAAACGCGAACATATTAAAAAAAATCAAGAAGGTCGCAAGACTGGAAATAAGGTTAAGTTAATAAGGGCGCACGGTGGATGCCTTGGCACTAGAAGCCGAAGAAGGACGTGACTAACGACGAAATGCTTTGGGGAGCTGTAAGTAAGCGCTGATCCAGAGATGTCCGAATGGGGGAACCCACTAACTAATGGTTAGTATCCATGACTGTAAAGGTTGTGAGAAGGAAGACGCAGTGAACTGAAACATCTAAGTAGCTGCAGGAAGAGAAAGCAAACGCGATTGCCTTAGTAGCGGCGAGCGAAACGGCAGGAGGGCAAACCGAGGAGTTTACTCCTCGGGGTTGTAGGACTGCGATGTGGGACTTAAATTTAATAGAAGAATTACCTGGGAAGGTAAGCCAAAGAGAGTAACAGCCTCGTATTTAAAATTGAATTAAGCCCTAGCAGAATCCTGAGTACGGCGAGACACGCGAAATCTCGTCGGAATCTGGGAGGACCATCTCCCAACCCTAAATACTCTCTAGTGACCGATAGTGAACCAGTACCGTGAGGGAAAGGTGAAAAGCACCCCGGGAGGGGAGTGAAATAGAACCTGAAACCGTGTGCCTACAACAAGTTCGAGCCCGTTAATGGGTGAGAGCGTGCCTTTTGTAGAATGAACCGGCGAGTTACGTTATGATGCGAGGTTAAGTTGAAGAGACGGAGCCGTAGGGAAACCGAGTCTTAAAAGGGCGCTTTAGTATCATGATGTAGACCCGAAACCATGTGACCTACCCATGAGCAGGTTGAAGGTGCGGTAAAACGCACTGGAGGACCGAACCAGGGCACGTTGAAAAGTGCTTGGATGACTTGTGGGTAGCGGAGAAATTCCAAACGAACTTGGAGATAGCTGGTTCTCTCCGAAATAGCTTTAGGGCTAGCGTCGATGTTAAGTCTCTTGGAGGTAGAGCACTGTTTGGGTGAGGGGTCCATCCCGGATTACCAATCTCAGATAAACTCCGAATGCCAAGTAGATATAATCGGCAGTCAGACTGCGAGTGCTAAGATCCGTAGTCGAAAGGGAAACAGCCCAGACCACCAGCTAAGGTCCCCAAATAATTGTTAAGTGGAAAAGGATGTGGGGTTGCACAGACAACTAGGATGTTAGCTTAGAAGCAGCTATTCATTCAAAGAGTGCGTAATAGCTCACTAGTCGAGTGACCCTGCGCCGAAAATGTACCGGGGCTAAAACAATTTACCGAAGCTGTGGATTACTAGTAATAGTAATGGTAGGAGAGCGTTCTATGTGTGAAGAAGGTATACCGTGAGGAGTGCTGGAACGCATAGAAGTGAGAATGCCGGTATGAGTAGCGCAAGACAGGTGAGAATCCTGTCCACCGTAAGACTAAGGTTTCCAGGGGAAGGCTCGTCCGCCCTGGGTTAGTCGGGACCTAAGGAGAGACCGAAAGGTGTATTCGATGGGCAACAGGTTGATATTCCTGTACTAGAGTATGAAGTGATGGAGGGACGCAGTAGGCTAACTAAAGCGGGCGATTGGAAGAGCCCGTCTAAGCAGTGAGGTGTGATATGAGTCAAATGCTTATATCTCTAACATTGAGCTGTGATGGGGAGCGAAGTTTAGTAGCGAAGTTAGTGATGTCACACTGCCAAGAAAATCTTCTAGCGTAGTATCATACTCTACCCGTACCGCAAACCGACACAGGTAGTCGAGGCGAGTAGCCTCAGGTGATCGAGAGAACTCTCGTTAAGGAACTCGGCAAAATGACCCCGTAACTTAGGGAGAAGGGGTGCTGTCAGCGATGACAGCCGCAGTGAATAGGCCCAAGCAACTGTTTATCAAAAACACAGCTCTCTGCTAAATCGTAAGATGATGTATAGGGGGTGACGCCTGCCCGGTGCTGGAAGGTTAAGAGGAGGGTTTAGCGCAAGCGAAGATCTGAATTGAAGCCCCAGTAAACGGCGGCCGTAACTATAACGGTCCTAAGGTAGCGAAATTCCTTGTCGGGTAAGTTCCGACCCGCACGAAAGGCGTAATGATTTGGGCACTGTCTCAACGAGAGACTCGGTGAAATTTTAGTACCTGTGAAGATGCAGGTTACCCGCGACAGGACGGAAAGACCCCATGGAGCTTTACTGCAGTTTGATATTGAGTATCTGTACCACATGTACAGGATAGGTAGGAGCCATAGAGAACGGGACGCCAGTTTCGTTAGAGGCGCTGTTGGGATACTACCCTTGTGTTATGGCTACTCTAACCCAGATAGGAAATCCCTATCGGAGACAGTGTCTGACGGGCAGTTTGACTGGGGCGGTCGCCTCCTAAAAGGTAACGGAGGCGCCCAAAGGTTCCCTCAGATTGGTTGGAAATCAATCGCAGAGTGTAAAGGTATAAGGGAGCTTGACTGCGAGAGCAACAACTCGAGCAGGGACGAAAGTCGGGCTTAGTGATCCGGTGGTTCCGCATGGAAGGGCCATCGCTCAACGGATAAAAGCTACCCTGGGGATAACAGGCTTATCTCCCCCAAGAGTTCACATCGACGGGGAGGTTTGGCACCTCGATGTCGGCTCGTCGCATCCTGGGGCTGTAGTCGGTCCCAAGGGTTGGGCTGTTCGCCCATTAAAGCGGCACGCGAGCTGGGTTCAGAACGTCGTGAGACAGTTCGGTCCCTATCCGTCGCGGGCGTAGGAAATTTGAGAGGATCTGCTCCTAGTACGAGAGGACCAGAGTGGACTTACCGCTGGTGTACCAGTTGTCTTGCCAAAGGCATCGCTGGGTAGCTATGTAGGGAAGGGATAAGCGCTGAAAGCATCTAAGTGCGAAGCCCCCCTCAAGATGAGATTTCCCATGATTAGATATCAGTAAGAGCCCTGAGAGATGATCAGGTAGATAGGTTAGAAGTGGAAGTAGTGTGAGCTATGAAGCGGACTAATACTAATAGCTCGAGGACTTATCCAAAGATAAAAAGTTTATTGACAATGAGGTAGAGTTCTTGGTAAGATATAGTTATTCAATTTTGAGTGGACTAAATGAAGTAATGAGAACGTAAAAAAAATCTAGTATGAAAATAGGAAAGTGACGCTGTGTGCTTGCACAAGGAAGTTTATCTTTTTGACTAAGATTTTAGTTCGACTACAATTCATTCATAAGTTAAGTGACGATAGCCTAGGAGATACACCTGTACCCATGCCGAACACAGCAGTTAAGCCCTAGAACGCCTGAAGTAGTTGGGGTTGCCCCTGTTAGATAAGGAAGTCGCTTAGCTTAGGAACACTCAAAGGGAGTTTAGCTCAGCTGGGAGAGCATCTGCCTTACAAGCAGAGGGTCAGCGGTTCGAACCCGTTAACTCCCATAGTATTAAAAAGATACGAGGTCCCGTAGTGTAGCGGTTATCACGTCGCCCTGTCACGGCGAAGATCGCGGGTTCGATTCCCGTCGGGACCGTTTAAGAAGTCTAGTAGACTTTTTAAAGTTGCGGATAAATTAAGCGAAGCTTATGTCATTCGTTACTAAATGATAAAAAAGATGATATGAGACTCGTTAGCTCAGTTGGTAGAGCAATTGACTTTTAATCAATGGGTCACTGGTTCGAGCCCAGTACGGGTCATCAAGCGGGTTTGGCGGAATTGGCAGACGCACCAGATTTAGGATCTGGCGCTTAACGGCGTGGGGGTTCAAGTCCCTTAACCCGCATAACCTTTAGGCCGGCTTAGCTCAGTTGGTAGAGCATCTGATTTGTAATCAGAGGGTCGCGTGTTCAAATCATGTAGCCGGCATTGACAACAATTGCGAACGTAGTTCAGTGGTAGAACACCACCTTGCCAAGGTGGGGGTCGCGGGTTCGAATCCCGTCGTTCGCTTTTGAGTGGCCGGGGTGGCGGAACTGGCAGACGCACAGGACTTAAAATCCTGCGATGGTTTACATCGTACCGGTTCGATTCCGGTCCTCGGCATTAATTTAATAAAAAGCACCCTTAGCTCAACTGGATAGAGTACCTGACTACGAATCAGGCGGTTAGAGGTTCGACTCCTCTAGGGTGCATGAGTTCGGGAAGTAGCTCAGCTTGGTAGAGTACTTGGTTTGGGACCAAGGTGTCGCAGGTTCGAATCCTGTCTTCCCGATGTGATGGCGGTGTAGCTCAGATGGCTAGAGCGTCCGGTTCATACCCGGAAGGTCGGGGGTTCGATCCCCTTCGCCGCTATTTTATATTTATATATGGATGACTTTGGACCTTTAGCTCAACTGGTTAGAGCACTCGGCTCATAACCGAGCGGTCGTAGGTTCGAGTCCTACAAGGTCCATTTATATTTATATGGAGGATTACCCAAGTCCGGCTGAAGGGAACGGTCTTGAAAACCGTCAGGCGTGTAAAAGCGTGCGTGGGTTCGAATCCCACATCCTCCTTTAAAGAATATCGCGGGATGGAGCAGCTAGGTAGCTCGTCGGGCTCATAACCCGAAGGTCGTAGGTTCAAATCCTGCTCCCGCAATAGACATCATTTGTATGTACGGCTCGGTAGCTCAGTTGGTAGAGCAATGGATTGAAGCTCCATGTGTCGGCGGTTCGATTCCGTCTCGCGCCATTTATTTCGAATGCGGGTGTAGTTTAGTGGTAAAACTACAGCCTTCCAAGCTGTTGTCGCGAGTTCGATTCTCGTCACCCGCTTTATAGTTTTTACCAAGCTATACATTTATACTGTAGCTTGGGCGCGTAGCTCAGGTGGTTAGAGCGCACGCCTGATAAGCGTGAGGTCGGTGGTTCGAGTCCACTCGTGCCCATTAATATAATGGAGAATTACTCAAGAGGCTGAAGAGGACGGTTTGCTAAATCGTTAGGTCGGGAAACTGGCGCAAGGGTTCGAATCCCTTATTCTCCGTATTGATAAACGAAAATATCTAGTGTAGATATTTCGTTTTTTTTTATTCCACGGAGGGATATATGTTTAATAAAAAAGTGTCTAGGTTTATTTTTATATTTACTTCTATAATTGTTCTAATTTTTTTCCTTTCATCCTTATACAATTCATCTATTTCACCTTATATATCGCAGACTACTACTGGTATTATTGGTAAGATTGATACTATAATAGGAAAACCTTTTAAGATTGTGGAAAATGCTATTTCTGATAGTAAAGTATTTTTGAGAACTTTTGATGAAAATAAAAAGCTTAAAAATAAAATTTCTCAATTAGAGTTAATGTCTAGGGAAGTTAAGTATCTGAGAAAGGAAAATAAAGAATTAAGAGATCAGTACGGCATTAATTTACCAAAAACTAGCATGATACCTGCTCAAATTATTACTAGAACCCCTGAAACTTGGTCTCAAGCTATCATCATAAACTTTGATAAAAGTGAAAAAGTCCAAACTGGTATGCTTGTGGTTTCGGGTTCATCTTTAGTTGGGAGAGTTTCTACTGTTGATAAAGGGATATCACATGTTGATTTATTAACATGTGGAAAACTATTGGATTTACCAATTAAAATCAAGGGGAAAAAATCGGTCGTTTATGGTAATCTGAAGTCGTATTCTGCTTCAACGCAAACAATATTAGCAAGTGAGCTAAATTCAAATGATCCACTTACAGTTGGTTCCTCAGTTTATACTAGTGGTTTAGATGGGACTACAGTTTCAGATATTCTTATTGGAAAAGTAAAAAAAGTAGAGGGTGCAGATGATAAATTACGACGCAAGGTCTATATTTCTTTATCTGGAAATTTTTCTGAGATGAATTACCTTTCAATTGTTGGGAAATTTTAAAATGAATAAAAAGTTATTTTTATGGTGTTTACTAATTATGCCTTTATTGTTATTGGATGCTCATATAACACACTTATTTAGTATGATTTTTGTTGAAAATATAAAAGTAAATTCAGCTATCTTTCTCGTTTTTTTATATTCTATTTCTATCACTCTTAATGATGTGAATTATACCATTCTTCTAGTTGCTACTCTATGTGGCCTTGTGTATGATTACTACTATTTTGATCAGTTTGGTATCATGGTAGTTGCATTTCCTGTCTATGTTTTATTGACTTTTTTGGTGAAAAAGATATTTAAAGGCTCAATAACGCTTTTTCAAAATAGCTTGATTTTTTCGGTGAATCTGTGTGTGTTTTATATGCTTATTTTTATGCTTTTACAAGGCCATCAGTTAATGAATAATTATTGGAGTTTTTACATAACTTATCATTTTTTGCCATCATTACTTTTCAATTTGCCATTTTTTGTAATAATCCATAAACAATTGAACAAATTTTTTTATTGATTATTACACATAACTGTAATATGGACGTAACATTACTTCTTGTTTTTTTTGATACAATATATGATGTCTTATCGAAAAGGAGTAGTTTTTTTAATGAAAAAGAGAATTTTATCAGCCGTTCTTGTAAGTGGTGTGACCCTTGGAGCTGCTGCGACTGTTAATGCAGATAATTTTGATTCTAAAATTGCTGCACAAGACACAATTATATCAAAATTAACAGCAGAACAAACAGAAGCGCAAGAAAAAGTAACAACACTACAAAATCAAATTAGCTCACTACAAACTGAGCAAGATAATTTAACACAAGAAAATGATGAACTACAAGCTAAGTCTATTAAGTTGGCAGAAGAAATTCAATCTCTTTCTAGTAAGATTGTAGCTCGTAATGAAGCTTTGAAAAAACAAGCTCGTAGCGCTCAAAGAGGTAATACAACTTCAAGTTATATTAATACGCTTTTAAATTCTAAATCAATTTCAGATGCAGTTAATCGTATTGCTGCAATTCGTGAAGTTGTTAGTGCAAACGCTAAAATGTTGAACCAACAAATGGCGGATAAAAAAGCACTTGAAGAAAAACAAGCTGAAAATCAACAAGCTATTAATACAGTTGCAGCCAATATGGGAACAATTGCTGCTAATAAAGTATCATTAGAAACACAAAAAGCTAACTTAGACGTAGCTAAACTAGATCTTTCTGAAAAGATGGCTACTGCTGAGTCTGAAAAAACTAGTCTTCAAAGTCAAAAAGCTGAAGCTGAACGTGTAGCTGCAGAAAAAGCAGCAGCAGAGAAAGCAGCAAAAGAAAAAGCAGCGGCAGAAGCAAGAGAACAAGCAGAATCAGTTTCTCGAGCACAAGCTGCAGTAGCTCCACAGGCTTCTACAAGTGTAGCGCCTTCAGGGTTAACGTCATCAGTAGCAAGTGCTGCACCGGCAGCGTCATCTTCATCAGCAGCGAGTGCTGCGCCTGCTTCATTTACACCTAGACAGACTTATAGTTCAGCTAACACTTATCCTGTTGGCCAATGTACTTGGGGTGTTAAATCGCTTGCACCATGGGTAGGTAACTATTGGGGTAATGGCGGACAATGGGCAGCAAGTGCGGCAGCAGCAGGTTACACTGTAAGTAGTACACCAGTTGTAGGAGCTGTAGCTGTATGGACTGGTGGTGGCTATGGTCACGTTGCCTACGTAACTTCTGTTGAAAGTTCAACTAGGATTCAAGTAATGGAAAGTAATTACAATGGAATTCAATCTATTGCTAATCACCGTGGTTGGTTTAACCCAACATCAACTTCTCTTGGATCTGCTGTCTATATTTATCCAAACTAAAAAAGTGACCAGCTTAGCTGGTCTTTTTAATACCCTCAAGTTTGGAAAAGAATTGAAAAAATAGCTAAAAAGGGTTAAAATGGTAGAGGATTAAAACTTTGGAGGAAAAAATGTCTTATTTTGATTTGAAATTGTTTGCTCTTTCGTCAAACAAGGAACTAGCGGAGAAAGTAGCAAATTCTATGGGGATTGAGCTTGGAAAATCGACTGTTCGTCAGTTTTCGGATGGGGAAATACAAGTTAATATTGAAGAATCAATTCGCGGTCATCATGTTTTTATTTTACAATCTACCAGTTCGCCTGTAAATGACAATTTAATGGAGATCATGATTATGGTTGATGCACTGAAACGTGCAAGTGCAGAGACTGTAAGTGTTGTCATGCCTTATTATGGCTACGCAAGACAAGACCGAAAAGCTCGTTCTCGTGAACCAATTACATCAAAATTGGTTGCAAATATGCTTGAAGTTGCTGGTGTTGATCGTTTATTGACTGTAGATCTTCATGCGGCACAAATTCAAGGCTTCTTTGATATCCCTGTTGACCATCTAATGGGTGCACCTTTGATTGCTGATTATTTTAAACGTAAAGGCTTGGTTGGTGACGATGTTGTCGTCGTTAGTCCTGACCATGGTGGTGTGACTCGGGCGCGTAAATTAGCACAATTCCTCCGTTCTCCAATTGCAATTATAGATAAGCGCCGTAGTGTTAATAAAATGAATACTAGTGAAGTTATGAACATTATCGGGAATGTTAAGGGGAAAAAATGTATCCTTATCGATGATATGATTGATACTGCTGGCACTATTTGTCATGCCGCGGATGCTCTTGCTGAAGCTGGTGCGACAGAAGTATATGCTTCATGTACTCACCCAGTTTTATCAGGCCCTGCTTTAGATAATATTGAAAAATCCGCTATTAAAAAATTAGTTGTTTTAGATACAATTTACCTCCCAGAAGAACGTTTGATTGATAAAATTGAGCAGATTTCCATTGCTAACTTAATTGGTGAGGCGATTATTAGAATTCATGAAAAACGCCCATTATCCCCACTGTTTGAAGTAGACTAAAGCTCGAAGTAGTTTCTGACTACTCCGATTGAAAAAAGTCCAATTTCATCGAAAGTTTTTCTTTTTAAGATAGGTTACTGGTAGCTTGGACGGTAGGTCAAACAGTCAGGGAAGTGACTGTTTGAGTTATCCAAAGGAATACTATACCTAAATCTTCACCTAAGGTCTAAAGATTTCTCAAGAGTCTGGGACAAAAAGATATTAATTTTTGAGATTCCCTGCCATTAATTTTTCCAATTGATAAATGAAACCCAAAAAGCGAACAAAACTCATTTTCTGATACTCAGAATACTGTCTTGTTCGCTTTTTATATTTGAGCTTAGACTTTTGTCCCAGACTCTTTTTGCTAACTCGTAACCGATGGTTTGTGTTCGTTTCACTGGCAAGATTTCCTATAGAACAGGTTTGAGAGTGATACTATTGTATGATAAAGGGAGGCGATAGTTAACAAAAATCTACTTTATCTACGTTCTAAGTAGTCTCTGACTACTTTTTTCATTAACTTCTTCGTGTTTTTTGCTTTTAATGTTCATTTTGAGAATTTTAGGTATAATAGTAATATTCAATTATTTAGGAGGACTTTTGTGGATTTAAGTCACAGGTTTAATAAACAACTTAACAAAATTGAAATTTCATTAATTAGACAATTTGATCAATCAATCTCTGACATTCCGGGTATGATTAGATTAACACTTGGTGAACCAGATTTTACAACGCCGGACCATATTAAGGAAGCGGCGAAAAAAGCGATTGATAATAACCACTCCTATTACACGGGGATGAGTGGATTAGTAGGACTAAGAAAAGCTGCTTGTCATTTCGTAAAAGAAAAATATCATTTAGATTTTAATCCAGATAATGAGGTCATGGTGACGATTGGCGCGACAGAAGCCCTATCAGCAGCTCTCCTAGCTGTTTTAGAGCCAGGAGATAAAGTTCTTCTACCGGCTCCTGCTTATCCAGGATATGAGCCTATAGTAACCTTAGCAGGGGCTGAAATTGTAGAAATTGATACAACGCCTAACAATTTTGTTCTAACTGCGGATGTTTTGGAAAAAGCTTTGCTTGCTGAAGGGGAAAGAGTCAAGGCTGTGCTCCTAAATTATCCCGCTAATCCTACAGGAGTTACTTATTCACGAGCAGAAATTGCTTCCTTTGCTGAGGTTCTCAAAAAATTTCCTGTTTTTGTCATTTCTGACGAGGTTTACTCAGAGTTAACTTATACAGATCAAGCTCATGTATCTATTGCTGAATTTTTACCGGAACAAGCCATACTAATTAATGGCTTATCCAAATCTCATGCTATGACAGGGTGGCGGATAGGTTTTATTTTTGCGAAAGAACCTCTATCTCATCAATTGCTCAAGAGTCATCAATATCTCGTTACAGCAGCTACTACGATGGCACAATTTGCTGGAATTGAAGCATTAACGAAGGGAATGAATGATACTCTTCCCATGAAGCGTGACTATCTGCTTCGTAGAGATTATATTATTGAAGAAATGACAAAGCTTGGTTTCTCCATTATCAGACCAGACGGTGCTTTTTATATCTTTGCTAAAATTCCAAAAGGCTTTGGTGAAGAGGATTCCTTTAAGTTTTGCCAAGACTTTGCTCGGAAGCAAAAAGTTGCGATTATCCCAGGAATTGCTTTTGGTCAATTTGGAGAAGGCTATATTCGCCTGTCTTATGCGGCAAGTATGACCATTATTATTGAAGCAATGGCTCGTTTAGCTACTTTTATGGAAAACTATGAAAACTAAAGAAAGTTACGCACTGGTTCTTTATAATAAAAATTATCGGGAAGATGATAAGCTCGTCAAGTTGTTTACAGAAACAGCTGGTAAGCGAATGTTTTTTATTAAACACGCTAGCAAGTCAAAACTGGCATCTGTTATCCAACCCCTGACAATTGCTGATTTCATGTTGAAAATCAATGAAAAGGGCCTTTCTTATATAGATGATTATAACGATGTTCAAACCTATCCTAGGATAAATCAGGATTTATACCGCTTGGCTTATGCTACTTATGTTATGTCCCTAGTAGATGCGGCAATACCAGATAATGAACCTGATAGTCAGCTTTTTGCTTTTGCTAGAAAAACCTTAGATTTAATGGAAGAAGGTTTGGATTATGAAATATTGACTAATATTTTTGAAATTCAAATTTTAGAACGTTTTGGCGTTAGATTGAATTTTCATGAATGTGTTTTTTGTCATCGTGTTGGATTACCTTTTGATTTTTCTCATAAATATTCAGGACCTTTGTGCCCTAACCATTTATATGAAGATACTCATCGCAGTCATCTTGATCCAAATGTGCTTTATTTATTAGATCAATTTCAAAATGTTCAATTTTCTGAATTAAAGAATATCTCCTTGAAAAAAGATATGAAAAAGAAGCTTCGTTATTTTATTGATGACCTTTATGAAGATTATGTGGGTATTCATCTCAAAAGTAAGAAATTTATTGATGATTTGGATAAATGGGGTCATATTATGGAATCAGAGCAGGAGCTGCCTTGAGTTAAAAAGTCGACTAGTGATAGATGGTCTTAGCTTTGGACATGGCTAAGGTGAGCAATGTGAATTGATTATGATTGTCTGCTGTGAAATGATTTGACTTTGTGCTATAATAGGGTCATTATTTGACAGTTAAGGAAGGTAAAAGGAATTACATTATATGAAAAAAATTGCAATTGATGCTATGGGGGGAGACAAGGCCCCAAAAGCTATTGTAGAAGGTGTTAATAAAGCCATCCAAGCTTTTTCTGATATTGAAATTCAGCTTTATGGGGACCAAGAAAAGATAAAAAATTATCTGACACCCTCAGAGCGTGTTACCATTATCCATACTGATGAAAAGATTAATTCCGATGATGAGCCAGCTAAAGCGATACGGCGTAAAAAAAATGCCTCTATGGTTTTAGCAGCTAGAGCTGTAAAAGAAGGAGAAGCCGATGCGGTTCTCTCAGCAGGTAATACAGGTGCCCTTCTGGCAGCCGGTCTTTTTGTGGTCGGACGTATTAAGGGGGTCGATCGTCCAGGTTTACTCTCAACTTTACCAACAATTGATAAAGTTGGGTTTGATATGCTTGATTTGGGGGCTAATGCTGAAAATACAGCGGCACATCTACACCAATACGCGGTACTAGGTTCTTTTTATGCCAAAAACGTTCGCGGCATTGCTAACCCTCGGGTAGGTTTGCTCAATAATGGAACAGAAACTACTAAAGGAGACCCTATCCGTAAAGAGACTTATGCTTTACTTGATGCCGATTCAAGCCTAAATTTTGTTGGTAATATTGAAGCGCGTGACCTCATGAACGGTGTTGCTGATGTTGTTGTGACTGATGGTTTCACGGGAAACGCTGTTTTGAAGTCTATTGAAGGTACTGCTCTTAGTATTATGAAGCAGCTAAAAACGTCTATCAAAGGCGGTGGTTTTAAAGCAAAAATGGGAGCCCTTCTGATGAAGTCCAGCTTGAAAGATATGAAGCATTCACTGGATTATTCGGATGCTGGTGGTGCTGTACTTTTTGGACTTAAAGCTCCAGTAGTTAAATCACATGGTTCAAGCGGTGAGACCTCCATTTTTTACACGATAAAGCAAATCCGATCAATGCTGGAGACAGACGTGGTTGGACAGTTAATTGAAGAATTTTCTAAGGAGAATAGCAATAATGACTAGAAAAATTATTTTAGAAAAATTACAAGACATTATAAGGGAACAGGATGTTCCTAAGAAAGTTATTCTAGATGAGCAAACAAGTTTAAAAGATGATTTAGGAGTTGATTCAATTGAATTAACAGAGTTTATTATAAACGTGGAAGATTCTTTTAATTTAAGTATTCCAGACGAAGATGTTGAAGAATTAACACGCATAGGTGATCTTATTGATTATCTTTTGGAACGTTTAGAAAAATAAAGATGTGTCAGGTTTAGTTAACTGTTAAAAACGAAATGTCTAGAGAAACCTTGGTGGGTTTCTTTTTTATTTAAAAAATTTGTGGGATATAATTTCTATACTATTTATTAAGATTGAGACTCAGCCCCTTAAAAGTGTAGTAAGTAAAGAAAAAGTATTCTTCTGTTTAACCATCAAGAAATATGCTACTTTCTGTCGAAAATTTAAGGTTTTTGAAAGGAATCTTTAAGCTTTTCTTAAGTTGCTTGCTCTATACTTTACTTATCCTAGCAATAGGAACCCCTAATTTTCTTTTTCATAAACCTCCTATAATCCCCAAAAAGCTAGCCAAATAAATGGCTAGCTTTTTACTATTTATGACTACAAGCCAACAAAAGTAAACGTTATTAATAATGTTACCTAAGTTAATGGTTTTAAGTGGTTTATGTGGCATCACTGATTTAAACTACAAGAGTAAGCACAGAGAGAATCTATAAAATTAAGTTTCCCTATTTTTGAACGAGGTCCTTTTAATACTAAGCTTTGATGACATATTTTAAATTAAGGAAATATGAGTCTGACCTTTAAGCCATATAGGTATAGTAGTCTATAAAGGACGATGAAATATCATTATAATTAGCCATTTTAATCAAAAGTTGAGTCATTCACTGTAGAGGGCAAAGTTCTAAAAAGTAAAGACGGGGTTTCCCTATTTGGAATCTCAGCTTGCTTTTTGGTGGACGTGGTCCATACTTACCCAGGTTTCTTTTTGGCCAATTTTGATTTTAATTCCCTTGGACTTTTGGTCAATCTGCAGAATCTTAAATTCTCCGGGAATGCTGAAGTAGTCTCCAGGATAGAGGACTTGGTCTCCAGCTTTTTGCCCATTCTTACTGGTTTCGACGAGGGGGCCAGGATCAAGCCAATTGAGTTGAGTAGCGGGTCCACCTGCAAGGATATCGCTTGAAATCATCCATCCGTGATTGTGACTGACTTGGAAAGGTCCCTTAAATTGAACAATTTGCTCAACTTGAAACTCCCTAGGACCGACTTGCTGTTCTAACTTTTCGATAGCAACATAACGCCGATTACCAGATCCTCCAATATAGGAAAGCCAACGATAGCCATCAACCTCTAAAACCTTATCATAATGAACAATATTACCCTTTTCATAATAGACTAGATCGGAACTATTTAGACTAGGATGAGCCTTCACAGCTCTCCTTTGACTAAAAGTATAACTTCCTTTTGACGGTAGCTTTAGTTGTCGGCTAAGCTGGCTGATAGAGGTGTTTGAGCTATTATTTATCAAATCTTTAAAGTGGATATAACCTGAGGCTTCCTGACGTAAAATCTCTCTACGGTGGTATTTCTCTGGCCCTTGGCCAGCATTGTAATTGTATTCTTCTAGGGTCACCAAATTACCCTTCACTTCAGCTACCCAAGCGACGTGTCCATAATCTCGGTGTGAAAGGTTGACACCTTTATCAAACCAAGCCACGGAACCAACTTGAGGGTTACTATCAACTTGATAACCCTTTCGACGAGCAACATGCCCCCAAGAATCAGCATTGCCATATCCTGGTGGGAGAGAGAAACCATTGACATTGTGGAGCCGATAGGCTACAAAAGAAGTGCACTGTCTCAGGTACATTCCCCAAGAATCAGCTCCCCAACCAGATTTCCAATTGATAGGGTAGTCATCTCCGATGACTCTAGCCCTTACAGGTTGACAACAAGATGGAAATAGAGTAGTCAAACCTAAACTGATGAGCAGGAGAAATAAAATCCCCTTGTTTGTAAAATATTTCATGACAAACCTCCTTACCTTATCTATTCGAAAAGAAAAAGAAAACTCTGCTATTGTTGGCAGAGCTTTCTTCTTGGAAACTAGAGGGTATTGCACGAGTCTATTTTGGCTAATAGCTCAAGTTTAAGGTACATTTACAGTATAAACTAAGTCAACACCTGGGATATGAACAACAGCTAGAGTGGTTTTTTTATGATTTTCAACAGCAGTTTTGACAGCCCATCCAATAGCCCCAGAAATAACAGCTGTAAATCCAGCAGTTGCAGGATTAACGGCAAATTGCTTTAGATGCCAGCCAGCATATGCTGCAGCAAAGGTACCTGCAGCCCAACCGGACATGCTTCTTACTTTTGGACCAAGGTTAAAACGGATACCAACAGGTCCTTTCATATAAACATTTGGCAAATCTTGGACTGCTTCAAAGTAAAGCTGAGCGTCTGTTTCTGAGACGCCAAGCAGGCTTGCCAGTTCTTTCGGATCTCCTTTTAAGCCAATGGCACCTCTTCTTGTTATATAGAAATGGTCTGCTAGGATTTTGGCTTTTTCAAGCATTTTATTGTCGGGTTTAGGGAGTGTTAGATTTCCATTGAGATCTGAAATAGGGATAATTTTTTTTGGTCTCGTAGCATCTAACTCAATTTTAGAATTGGAGATCTGATCTGCCAATACAGTAGGAAGTGATGCATTGAGCATGACAGAGGTAAATAATGTGAGAATGGTAGTTTTAATAATTTTAGACATTTTTTCCCTTTCTTTGTTTTTTTAAGGATAGAATGAAGTTAGCTAAAACTTTGTTACCATATGTGCTTCTCCTTTCTATTAATAACTTCACCGTTTTTGATTTCCTTACTTTTATATCCGTAAAAAGCAAAAACAACTGTCTTGCAAACAGTTGTTTTTAGAAATAGTGTTACTTTCTTTTTTTACTTAGTAAGATTGTTAAAGAGGCAAAGAAGGTTAGAGTCGCAAAAGTAAGCCACTTCTCTAGTTGGTAATAGCTGAGCGTCCAAAACAGAAAAGTAAAGAAGGTACAGAGATAAAATAATGATTTTGGAGATTGTGAACTCATCAGGTGTTCATTCCTCTTTTCTACAAATACTTTAAAGATATCATACCAAAAATGTGATCAAGCTGAAATAGCAAAAATGTCTGAATGGTTTATCCTTATTTTAAATATTCGTAATCAATGAGAATTTTAGAGGGTGATGATCCTTCAAATACTGAGAAAATTGACTAAATAGTTGTATCTTATTATAATACAGATAAAAAAGAAAGAGAGTGCAGATATTGTTAGGACCCTATCCTTAGTCTTATGGGACAAGAAATTACAGGTATATTCCTGTTTTATGACTTTTGTCGTACTCAGAAATAGCTATCTATGGTTTGAATTATCAGGATCCTTACCAATTAAATTGGCCTATTCAGCTTCTTTAAAGGAAGTCCAATAAAGTATTTTTGAGTTATGTTTATATGTGATGATGTGGCACAATACTTTCGTAGCTTACTATTTCTGTGGATCCCTATCAATAAATCTGATGCTGTTATTCTCACTTTTATCTTTTTGATAATTTTTTCAGTCATAACTTTTTATCTGAATTCAAAAAATGCAGATGACCAAGGAGAATAAAACTAGAAAAAGAAATTAGCAGGATTAGTAACCCTTAATAGTTAAGGTATTAGATAAAATAAGACCATAATGAAATAATAAGTAGGAGATATTTTGCTTCTTACTATAAGAAGGGTCGAGGTAGTGTCTTCGCTTGGATTTATAATAGTCCTGGCACTTATCTCTATTTTTATGGTAAACTAGAAGCAAAACCTAACCGCAAAATGGAACATGTGACAGTGTTTGCGGAAGATGCTGATAAAACAGGAGGGCTTTTGCTTGTATGGTTGTTATTCGTGAACTTGATTCATCAGAGGTAGATAGAGTTGCCCAGATATGGCTAAAAATGAATAAAATAACACATGACTATATTGATTCAAGTTTTTGGGATAAAAATCTAGCAGAAGTAAGGTCTCAATTTTTAGAGTCAGAAATGTATGTTGCTGTAGATAAACAGAATATTTGTGGCTTTATTGGATTAACTGGAGAATTTGTGGCCGGGTTGTTTGTAGAAACTCACTACCAATCAAAAGGAATCGGAAAACAATTGTTAAATACTGCAAAGCATTATCATACCCACCTAGATTTACACGTTTATAGTGCTAATCAAAAAGCTATTAAATTTTATTTATCCCAAGGTTTTGAGATTGATTCAGTGGGAGTAGATGCATCGACTAATCAAAAGGAATATTTATTGTCGTGGCAAAATTGAGATTTAAATATTAGAAATATTGTTATTAAGGAGAAAAGATGTTAGAACGTTATTCACGCCCTGAGATGGCGAACATTTGGAGTGAAGAAAATAAATATAGAGCTTGGTTAGAGGTAGAGATCTTAGCAGATGAAGCTTGGGCTGAGCTTGGCGAGATTCCTAAGGAGGACGTCGCTAAAATTCGTGCCAATGCTGATTTTGATGTGGAACGTATCCTTGCCATTGAGAAAGAGACGCGTCATGATGTGGTGGCTTTTACCCGTGCTGTTTCAGAAACGCTTGGTGAGGAACGTAAGTGGGTTCACTATGGTTTGACTTCCACTGATGTGGTTGATACAGCTTATGGCTATCTCTATAAACAGGCCAATGATATTATTCGACGTGATCTTGAAAACTTTATACAGATTGTGGCTGAGAAAGCGCGTGAACATAAGATGACCATTATGATGGGGCGGACTCATGGTGTGCATGCTGAGCCAACAACTTTTGGCCTTAAGTTGGCAACTTGGTATAGTGAGATGAAACGCAATCAAGAACGTTTTGAGCATGCTGCTGCTGGTGTTGAGGCTGGTAAAATCTCTGGCGCGGTAGGCAATTTTGCCAATATCCCTCCATTTGTGGAAGAATATGTTTGCGACAAACTTGGCATCCGCCCCCAAGAAATTTCGACACAGGTTCTACCTCGTGATTTACATGCCGAATACTTTGCGGTTCTAGCCAGTATCGCAACTTCTATTGAGCGCATGGCAACGGAGATCCGTGGTTTGCAAAAATCAGAACAGCGGGAAGTGGAAGAGTTCTTTGCTAAAGGGCAAAAAGGTAGTTCGGCGATGCCACATAAACGTAACCCAATCGGTTCTGAAAACATGACTGGTTTAGCTCGTGTTATCCGTGGTCACATGGTGACAGCCTATGAAAATGTTGCTTTATGGCATGAACGCGATATTTCACACTCATCTGCGGAACGGATTATTACACCTGACACTACAATTTTAATCAACTACATGCTTAATCGCTTCGGTAATATTGTTAAAAATTTGACAGTTTTTCCTGAAAATATGATTCATAATATGGGTTCTACCTTTGGACTTATTTTTAGTCAAAGAGTGATGTTGAAATTGATTGAAAAAGGGATGACTCGTGAAGGTGCTTATGATTTAGTGCAACCCAAAACAGCTTATTCATGGGATAACCAAGTGGACTTCAAGCCTCTCTTAGAAGCAGATGAAGAAGTGACTTCTCGTTTAACGCAAGAAGAAATTGATGAGCTTTTCAACCCTGTTTACTATACTAAACGAGTTGATGATATTTTCAATAGACTGGGATTATAGAAAATAAGGCTTGTCCTTATTTTTTTATTACCGTTTAAGATTAACAAAAAATGTCAAAAGTGTTATAATTAATTAAAAGGTCATTAAGGAGTAAGGAAAAGGATGAAAAAACTTGGGAAAAAGATTCAAAAATTGAGGTTAGACAAGAGCCTGACTCGTGAAACGATTTGTGGAGATGAGTCAGAATTATCAATTCGACAGCTAGCTCGTATTGAAAAAGGGCAATCTATTCCTAGTTTATCTAAAGTCTTATTTATTGCGAAAAAATTAGATTTACCTGTTATTGAACTTATTAATCCAGAATGTTTGGTTCTACCAAAACGTTATAAGGAACTTAAATATTTGATTCTTAGGCGACCAACCTACATGAATGATCAAAATTTAGTGGATCGCGAAGCTCAGTTTGATGAAATATTTGAAGATTATTACGCGACTTTACCTGAAGAAGAGCAGCTAATTATTGATTTATTACAGTCTCGGTTTGATGTCTACCAAAGTGGTGATACTAATTATGGTAAAGAATTACTCCGTGAATATATCAGCCAAATTCGTAAGAAAAAGAGTTACGCTTTAAATGATATTTTTTTAATCGATCTTTACTTAACTTGTGGAATGGTTTCAAATTTCAAAGAAGAATTATTTGATAAGGGAAATTTTGATTGTTTTACTAATAAATTAGTCCTTTTGGAAGATAAGTTAGAGTTAAAAGATCTCTTTTTACTAAACAACGTCCTTCTCACTTCCATTGCCGTAGGGATTAGTATTAAAGAATATCAGAAAACAAGGATACTTTTGGATGTTTGTCGACGGATTATGACGATTACCCAAGACTTTCAGCGTATGCCTATTTACTATATGTACGAATGGAAATACACTTTATTTTATATGAAGGACTCCCAAAAGGCTTATTATTACTATCGTCAATCCTTAATATTTGCACGGACACTAACAGATAGTTATCTTGTTAATCGTTTAAAAACAAGTTGGGAATTAGATAATCAATCGTAACATGACATGGATGTCATGTTTTTTTCTGCTTAATCTAAGTATAATAGCAGAAAACTAAGAAGGAGAACCTTTATGCTTAAAAAACACAAATATACCTTATTGTTAGTCGGTCTTTTCTTGGCTAGCGCAGCATTAACTATGACGGACAAAGATTGGTGGCATATCGGATGAATGGTGTAAGTCTTTGTGTTATAATATTCGTATGACTAGAATTTTGGATAATGATGTGATGGGGAATGAGGAACTTGTTGAACGTACTTTGCGCCCACAATTTTTAAGAGAATATATTGGACAAGATAAGGTAAAGGATCAGCTTAATATTTTTATTGAAGCTGCAAAGATGCGGGATGAGTCATTAGATCATGTGTTACTTTTTGGTCCACCAGGATTAGGAAAAACGACTATGGCATTTGTTATTGCTAATGAGCTTGGGGTTAATCTTAAGCAGACGTCAGGACCAGCTATTGAAAAATCTGGTGATTTGGTAGCTATTTTAAATGATTTAGAGCCTGGAGATGTCCTATTCATTGATGAGATACATCGAATCCCGATGGCTGTTGAAGAAGTCCTTTACAGTGCTATGGAAGATTTTTATATTGATATTATGATTGGTGCCGGAGATACTAGCCGGAGCGTCCATCTAGAATTACCGCCGTTTACTTTGATTGGGGCAACTACACGTGCAGGAATGTTGTCAAATCCATTAAGGGCACGCTTTGGTATTACGGGCCATATGGAATATTATCAAGTTGACGATTTGACTGAAATTATAGAGCGTACCTCAGATATTTTTGAGATGGAAATTGTTCAAGAAGCTGCTCATGAGCTTGCCCGACGTAGCCGGGGCACACCCCGTATTGCTAATAGACTTTTGAAACGTGTTCGAGATTATGCACAAATTATGGGAAATGGTGTCATCACCAAAGATATCACTGATAAAGCTTTAGAAATGCTGGATGTTGACCAGGAAGGTTTAGATTATGTTGATCAAAAAATTCTACGCACCATGATTGAGATCTATAATGGTGGGCCAGTTGGCTTGGGGACCTTGTCTGTTAATATTGCTGAAGAACGAGATACAGTAGAGGATATGTACGAGCCTTATCTCATTCAAAAAGGTTTTATTGTGCGGACACGCACGGGGCGAGTAGCAACACAAAAAGCCTATCAACATTTACATTATCCTTACACAGAGAAATAGAAGATCCCTTAGCTTTAGGTTAAGATTAGATTGAAGAAAAAGTCCAATTTGGACCATTTTCTTCAATTTTTTTGTTGGACTCGGCAATAAACAATTCTTATAGATGCTGATGTTATATCGTTTATAAAAGTTATTGGCTAATCTTGAAGCCTGTGACATTTCCATAAATTTAACTTTTCAGAGATTTGTCTATGTTCTATCCTTAACTTTAGGTTAAGGTTTTTTTGTGTTAGAGGGAGAGTTAAAATGAGTTTGTTTTTAGAATAAGAAAAGTTAAAGGTTGGAGTGATACCTTATCATTTGGTAAGTTCTGCAGGATTAAATCATCAGTAATCTTATAAAAGTTTTAAAAAGTGTGATAATAATAGAATAGTAAAAAAGTAGATTTTTTTGAAAAAATTGAAAATAATAATGAGTTTTTTCGGTGCTTTGATGATATTTTGTTATAATAAAAAGGAGGTGTTTTGACATGAAAAAAGTTTGTTTTGTTTGCTTAGGAAATATTTGCAGAAGCACAATGGCAGAATTTGTAATGAAATCTCTGGTTGAAGATGATGAGATAGTTGTTGAAAGTCGTGGCACTTCTAATTGGGAGCAAGGAAATCCTATTCACCCTGGAACGCAGAACATTCTGAAAAACTATGCTATTCCCTATAATTCTAATAAAAAGTCTCAACAGGTAACTAAGGAAGATTTGGCAACCTTTGACTACATTATAGGCATGGATCGGAACAATGTAGCTGATTTGCAAGAATTGTCTGCAGGACAATGGGATGATAAAGTCTTTCTTTTTAATTATGACGGAGTACCAGATCCTTGGTATACGGGTGATTTTGAAGAAACCTATCGTTTAGTGCTAAAAGGGTGTCAAGAATGGCTTGACACAATAAATTATAACAAAGGTATGAGTTGAAATTGGTCATGGAAAAAATAAAGGCATTCATTCAAGAGTTAACTATTACTAGAGCAAAATTAGAAATTATTACGGTCATTATTTTAGTGGTTTGTGGGCTGTCGGTCTTTGCCTTACACCATCGCGCTAAGGTGGCTCTAACTTATGATCATGGAAGGATTACATATACAGGGTATGTGCTCAATCATCGTATGAATGGTAAGGGGAAATTGACCTATGGTAATGGAGATACTTATAGTGGTGATTTTCGTGATGGTCAATTTAGTGGACTGGGAACTTACAAAGCAAGTAGCGGCTGGTCTTATAGTGGTCGTTTTAAAAATGGCCAAGCTGATGGTAAAGGTGTTTTAAAGGCAAAAAATAGTAAGGTTTATAAAGGAACCTTCAAACAGGGGATTTATCAAAAATGAAAATAAAATGGTTTTCTTTTATTAGGGTAACGGGGCTACTTCTTGTTTTACTCTACCACTTCTTTAAGAATAGCTTTCCTGGAGGGTTCATCGGTGTTGATATCTTCTTTACCTTTTCTGGTTTTCTGATTACGGCCCTTTTAATTGATGAGTACTCTAAAAATAATAAAATTGATTTAATAGGTTTTTATCGGAGACGTTTTTATCGCATTGTACCTCCGTTAGTTCTTATGGTTCTTTTGGTAATGCCATTCACCTTTTTAGTTAAATCAGATTTTGTGGCAAGTATTGGTCATCAAGTAGCTGCTACTCTTGGTTTTACAACTAATCTTTATGAAATCTGGACAGGCAGTAGTTACGAGAGTCAATTTATACCTCATCTTTTTGTTCACACTTGGAGCCTAGCCATCGAAGTTCATTTCTATCTTGTGTGGGGCTTGCTAGTGTGGTACTTAGGACAACAACAAAATAAGGATAAGCAGTTCAGGGGCTTGCTTTTTGCCGTTTCTGCTGGCTTCTTTTTAATTAGTTTTGTGACAATGTTTGCTCGGGCATTCTTCGTTAATAACTTTTCTTTAATTTATTTTTCAAGTATTGCTCATGTTTTTCCATTTTTTATAGGTTCCATGTTTGCAACCATTTCAGGTATTAAGGATACAACAATTCGTTTTCAAAAAAATACTCAGTTATGGCCTCGGAAATATGTGATTGGGGTTATGGGGGGAGCTTTTGCCTTGCTCTTTCTTTTAACTTTGTCTTTAAATTTTAATCACATCATCACTTACCTGTTTGGTTTCGTCCTTGCTAGTCTTTTCACAGCAGTTATGATTTATGCGGCAAGGGTCTTACATGATCAAACGCCTAATCTTGAGGAACCTAGAGTCGTTACCTATATTGCTGATGTTAGCTACGGCGTCTACCTTTTTCATTGGCCTTTTTATATCATTTTTACACAATTGATGTCTCATTGGCTAGCTGTTATCCTGACGACTTTCTTTTCTTTCTTATTTGCTTCTTTATCATATTATGTAATCGAACCATTAATTGCTGGGAAAACACCAAAACTTTTTGGTTTAAAAATAGATTTGAAGCCCTATGTAAAATGGTTTGTGCTAGGAGCGTTAGCCTTATTATTAATCACTTTGGGTAGAAGCATAACAGCGCCAACCGTTGGTAAATTTGAAACAGATTTGTTGGTCGGTGGTTTACAGCAGAGTCAAAGTAGTATGAATCGAACGCATACTTTGGCGGCTGGTGACGCAAATGCTTTAAGTGATATCAGTATCATTGGGGACTCGGTTGCGCTAAGGTCGCAAGCGGCTTTTACTAAAATTATGCCAGCAGCACAGCTAGATGCAGCTGTTAGTCGTAATTTCTCGCAGGCCTATGAAATTCTTGATAATCGTATCAAGAGTCACTCTTTATCCAAAACAACTGTCCTAGCGGTTGGTGTGAACTCTTTAGATAATTACAAATCTGACTTACAAGCCTTTATTAAAGATCTCCCTAAAGGAAGTCGTTTAGTGGTTGTATCCCCATATAATGCCAATAACTTAACGCAAGTTGCTGAAGTTCGTAATTATGAGCTTACGTTAGCTAAGAAATATTCTTATGTGACGGTTGCTGATTGGTATAAAGAAGCTGTTGCTAATCCAGATATTTGGGTGGGGACTGATGGTGTCCATTATAGTAATACTGACACAAAAGGTGCTGAATTATATGTTACTACAATAAAAAATACAGTCGAAAAAGCAGCTAAATTACGCGCAAAATAAGGCCTATAAAGGGTCTTATTTTTTTACAGAAAAAAAGTTTGAAAAAAACTTCACAAATTTATTGTGAAACTATTTACAAACTTATTTTTTGTGGTATAATAATTTTTGTAAATAAATTGTGAAACTTTTAACAAGTTGTATCATTAAGAGGAGAATATGATGGTTGAAACAAAATTGACACCTGAACAAAAGGTTGAAGAAGCACAAAAGCATGTTGATGAGTTGGTTCAAAAAGGACTTGTTGCTTTAAACGAGTTCAGAAAACTTAATCAAGAGCAAGTTGACTATATTGTAGCTAAAGCTTCTGTTGCAGCTCTTGATGCTCATGGAATTCTTGCAATGCATGCTTTTGAAGAAACTGGTAGGGGTGTTTTTGAGGATAAAGCAACTAAAAACTTGTTTGCATGTGAGCATGTTGTTAATAATATGCGTCATACAAAAACAGTTGGGATTATTGAAGAAGATGATACTACGGGTCTAACCTTAATTGCTGAACCGGTAGGAGTTATCTGTGGGGTTACTCCAACAACAAATCCAACTTCAACAGCAATTTTTAAATCACTGATTGCTTTGAAAACCCGTAATCCAATTGTTTTTGGCTTCCACCCATCAGCTCAAGAGTCTTCAGCTCATGCGGCACAAATCGTCCGTGATGCAGCTATTGCAGCGGGTGCTCCTGAAAACTGTATCCAGTGGATTACAAAACCATCAATGGAAGCAACCGGAGCTTTGATGAATCATGATGGTATTGCAACTATCCTTGCAACTGGTGGTAATGCTATGGTTCGTGCAGCCTACTCATGCGGTAAACCTGCACTTGGTGTAGGAGCTGGTAATGTTCCTGCTTACGTGGAAAAATCAGCAAATATTCGTCAGGCAGCACATGATATTGTTATGTCTAAATCATTTGATAATGGAATGGTTTGTGCCTCTGAACAAGCTGTTATCATTGATAAAGAGATTTACGATGACTTTGTTGAAGAATTTAAATCATACAAAACTTATTTTGTTAATAAAAAGGAAAAAGCCCTTCTTGAAGAATTCTGTTTTGGTGTTAAAGCAAACAGCAAAGACTGTGCTGGTGCCAAACTGAATGCTGATATTGTAGGTAAACCAGCAGTTTGGATTGCTGAACAAGCCGGCTTCAAAGTTCCGGAAGGAACAAATATTTTAGCAGCTGAGTGTGCAGAGGTTGGTATTAAAGAACCTTTAACTCGTGAAAAACTGTCTCCTGTTATTGCTGTGCTGAAGTCTGATTCAACTGAAGATGGTCTCAAAAAAGCTCGTCAAATGGTTGAGTTCAACGGACTTGGTCACTCAGCTGCGATCCATACTAAAGATGAAGAACTTGCTAAACGTTTTGGAACAGAAATGAAAGCAATGCGTATCATTTGGAATTCACCTTCAACATTTGGTGGTATTGGTGACGTTTATAATGCATTTATCCCATCATTAACCTTAGGATGCGGTTCTTATGGACGTAACTCAGTGGGTGATAACGTGAGTGCTATCAACCTCTTAAATATCAAAAAAGTAGGAAGACGTAGAAATAATATGCAGTGGTTTAAAGTTCCTTCAAAAACATACTTCGAACGTGATTCTATTCAGTATTTACAAAAAGCACGCGATGTTGAACGTGTAATGATTGTAACAGACCATGCAATGGTTGAGCTTGGGTTCTTAAATAAAATTATTGAACAACTTGATCTTCGTCGGAATAAAGTTGTTTACCAAATTTTTGCAGATGTTGAACCTGATCCAGATATCTCAACTGTTCAAAAAGGTACTGAATTAATGCGTACCTTTAAGCCTGATACTATTATTGCACTTGGTGGTGGCTCACCAATGGATGCTGCGAAGGTAATGTGGTTATTCTACGAGCAACCAGAAGTTGATTTCCGTGATCTCGTTCAAAAGTTCATGGATATCCGTAAGCGTGCCTTTAAATTCCCTGAACTTGGTAAGAAAACAAAATTCATTGCTATTCCAACAACTTCAGGAACTGGTTCAGAAGTAACACCGTTTGCTGTTATTTCTGATAAGCAAAATAATCGTAAATACCCTATCGCTGACTATTCATTGACACCAACTATTGCTATTGTTGACCCAGCATTGGTACTAACGGTTCCAGGATTTATTGCTGCGGATACCGGTATGGATGTCTTGACACATGCAACAGAAGCTTATGTGTCACAATTGGCAAATGACTTTACAGATGGTCTTGCCCTTCAAGCGATAAAAATTGTCTTTGAAAACCTTGAACGCTCTGTTAAAGATTCTGACTTTGAGTCTCGTGAGAAAATGCATAATGCTTCAACAATGGCAGGTATGGCTTTTGCGAACGCATTCCTAGGTATGAGCCACTCAATGGCGCATAAGATTGGCGGGGTTCATCACACTATCCACGGACGTACAAATGCTATTTTGCTTCCTTATGTTGTTCGTTACAATGGTACTCGCCCAGCTAAAACGTCAACGTGGCCAAAATACAACTACTGGAAAGCAGATGAAAAATATCAAGACATTGCTCGCATGTTAGGCTTACCATGTTCAACTCCGGAAGAAGCAGTAGCTTCCTATGCTCAGGCTATTTATGACCTAGGTGTACGTGTTGGCATCAAGATGAACTTTAAAGATCAAGGTATTGATGAAAAAGAGTGGATGGATAGTTTACATGAAATTGCACTTCTTGCTTATGAAGATCAGTGTTCACCAGCCAACCCACGCTTGCCTTTAGTGGCTGATATGAAAGAAATTATGGCTGATGCCTACTATGGTTACGGTGAAAGACCAGGGCGTCTCAAGTAAATCTTAATTTGTTTTCTGTAATACAAAATACCCAGTTTCCTTATTTTCTGGGTATTTTCCCTTGTTTTATTTGTAAACATGCTATTATTCTATTTACGTTTCAGCTACTTAGCGTTATAATATAGCTGACATTTTAAGTTAATTGTAGGAGGTAAGGATTATGGCTGAACGGTTTTATAACCTTTTAGCACTTGTCTGGATTGGCATAGCGGGCACAGACTCTCGCTGGATAAATTAATGCAAAAGGAGGCTCTGTTGGCTAGACAGAGCCTCCTTTTTGCTTAAGCTTCCCTCCTAATTCCTTTAATTTATGGTACAATAGCAAAAAGACATGCAAAGATGAGGAAAACTTATGGGATTAATTTATCAATCAACTCGAGACGCTAATAATCGTGTAAGCGCTAGTCAGGCTATCCTTAGTGGGCTTGCCAGCGATGGGGGCTTATTTACACCTTTAGCTCTACCAAAGCTTGACTTGAATTTTGACAAACTGAAAGAGGCAACTTATCAAGAAGTAGCAAAACTAGTTATGGCAGCCTTCTTTGACGACTTTACAGAAGAAGAGTTAGACCATTGTATTGCTGCGGCGTATGATCAAAAGTTTGATACTAGGACAATAGCTCCTCTTGTGACTCTTAAAGACTACCACAATTTGGAATTATTCCATGGTTCAACCATTGCTTTTAAAGATATGGCTTTATCAATTTTGCCACACTTACTAACAATAGCGGCTAAAAAGCAAGGGGTTTCAAACAAAGTTGTGATTCTAACAGCAACTTCTGGAGATACAGGTAAGGCAGCTATGGCTGGTTTTGCGGATGTTCCTGGGACGGAAATTATTGTTTTTTATCCTAAAAATGGTGTTAGCAAGATTCAAGAATTGCAGATGACAACCCAAAAAGGGAAGAATGTTCATGTTGTGGCTATTGATGGCAATTTTGACGATGCTCAAACAGAGGTTAAGCGCATGTTCAATGATAGACTCTTAGCGGACAAGTTATTAGATAAGGGTATGCAATTATCTTCAGCCAATTCCATGAATATTGGGCGCTTAATCCCTCAGGTAGTTTACTATGTGTATGCCTATGCGCAACTCGTGAAAAAGCACAGCATTGCAGATGGTGATTTGATTAACATTGCGGTTCCAACTGGTAACTTCGGTAATATCTTAGCTGCTTATTATGCAAAAGAAATAGGGGTACCGATAGCTAAGTTAATCTGTGCGTCAAATGAAAATAATGTCTTGACAGATTTTTTTGCGAACCAAGTTTATAATAAGAAACGGAATTTTAAGGTGACAAGTAGCCCGTCAATGGATATTTTGGTGTCATCTAACTTGGAACGTTTGATTTTTCATCTACTAGATAATAATGCTGAGAAAACGAAGATTTTGATGAACGACCTGAGAACTAATGGTCACTACCGCTTAGAAGCTGTTAAGCAGGAAATACTGGATGTTTTTGAAGCTGGTTTTGCAACTGAAGTTGAAACTGAAGCTGAAATTAAGGCCATTTTTGAATCTGATGCCTATGTTATTGATCCTCACACAGCGGTTGCTTCAGCGGTTTATCGACGTTATCAACAAAAAACAGGAGATGAGCAGCCGACGATCCTGGCGTCTACCGCTAGTCCGTACAAGTTTCCACGAGTGGTAGTCGAATCTATTAATGGTCAATCTTTAACTGATGATTTTGAAGCTGTGAAACAATTAGAAGCAATATCTAAAGTTGCTATTCCAGATGCAGTGAAATCGCTTAATCAAGCACCTGTTTTACATGAGACCTTGGTTGAAACCAAAGATATGCAAGGTGCAGTTGAGAATTATTTAGGAGTCTAAGGGGCGGCTGATCGCTTCTTTGTTGGTTTATATGAATGTGTTAAATAGAAGGAAGATTTTAAGATTAGCCTTACCAGCCATGGTGGAAAACCTTTTACAAATGTTGATGGGATTTGTTGATAACTTTTTGGTAGCACAAATCTCATTAATAGCGGTTTCTGGCGTGGCTATAGCCAATAACGTGATTACGGTTTACCAGGCACTTTTCATTGCTCTTAGCTCAGCCATATCCAGCCTTTTGGCGCGTAGTATTGGTCAAAAAAATGAGACTAAAGAAATAGAATATATGGCCAAGGCTATCATGGTGACGCTGTTACTGTCCCTGTTCTTGGGTCTCTTTAATCTTTTTTTGGGCTCTTTTATTCTTAGGTTACTTGGTGCTCATGGTGACCTTGTCAAAATTGGTTATGATTACCTCTCTGTTGTTGGGGGAATGATTCTTAGTTTAGGCTTATTGACTAGTTTAGGTACTATTGTAAGAGTGCGTGGGATGAGTAAGCTCCCTATGTATGTTAGTTTTTTGACCAATCTTTTAAATGCTATTTTATCTTCTTTATCCATTTATATTTTTCACTTTGGTATTATGGGTGTAGCTTGGTCTACGGTCCTTTCTAGACTGATTGGAATTATCATTTTAGCGAGTTTTCTTCCTATTAAAAAGATTATAAAGTCAATGACCTTTGAAATCGATTGGGAGATCTTCTCATTGGCACTACCAGCAGCTGGGGAGCGCTTAATGATGCGCCTAGGAGATCTGCTGATTTTAATGATTGTTGTTCGCTTTGGGACAGCAGTTTTAGCTGGAAATGCGATTGGGGAAACCATTAGTCAATTTAATTATATGCCGGGTATGGCCGTTGCGACGGCTTCTGTGATCCTAGTTGCTAATCTTGTAGGAAGTCAAAAAGAAGATCAGATTCATGTGTTTATTAGAGATGCGTTTATGTTATCTACCTTATTGATGGTAGTCTTTAGTTTTCTTGTTTTTCTATTTGCTCCTTTACTAATCCTTTTGTTTACAGTTAATTATAAGGCCTATAAGGCTGCTGAGGTTGTTCTTCTTTTTTCATTATTAAGTGCACCGGCTACTTCAGGGACATTGGTTTACACCGCATTATGGCAAGGACTGGGAAATGCTAAGTTGCCTTTTTATGCGACAAGTATTGGGATGTGGTTTATTAGAATTATAGCTGGTTATCTACTTGGGGTTCAGTTTAAGCTTGGTTTAGAAGGGGTATGGTTGGCGACAGCCTTGGATAATCTGACAAGATGGTTAATTCTAAAAAAAGTATATGATAAAAGAAAAAGGGTTTCACTATAAATTGAAACTTCAGATTGAAGAAAGAGTCCCATTTGGATCATTTTCTTCAATCTTTTTTGTTGTAGTCGGCAATAAAAAGGTCTATGATTACTGATCTTATAGTGTTTATAGAAGTTATTGATTAATCTTGAAACTTGCGGTATTTCCAAAAACTTAACTCTTCATAGGTTTGTTTAGCTTCTAGTATCTCAACGCAAATTGAAACTTTTTATGATTCTTTCTCTATAAGTACTTGAAAAGCAAAGGTAAATCTGTTATTATACTATGGTGCTGTAAAAATTACAGCTGTAGCTATGATACGAGAGGTTGCGACACGCTCGGTTGCATTGCCACGCAACACGTGTTGGTTTTCTCGGGGAGCTAGCCTATTATCGTAAATAGACGAGAGGAGAAAAGATGGCAAATAAAAAAATCCGTATCCGTTTGAAAGCGTACGAACACCGTACTCTTGACACAGCGGCAGAAAAAATCGTTGAAACTGCAACACGTACAGGTGCAGCAGTAGCTGGACCAGTTCCACTTCCAACAGAACGTAGTCTTTACACAATTATTCGTGCGACTCATAAATATAAGGATTCTCGCGAACAATTTGAAATGCGCACTCACAAACGTCTTATCGATATTGTGAACCCAACTCAAAAGACTGTAGACGCTCTTATGAAATTGGACTTACCAAGTGGTGTAAACGTAGAAATCAAACTTTAATCGGTGAGATTTTGCAAGTACAGTTAGTGTTTAATGGAAATTGAACACGAGCAAAACTCTACGTGAAAAAGATAAATCTTCCTTGAAACTGAAGTTTCTGTGTCAGATTTCCTATTTTCATTTTGAGTTTGACGCCCTTTGTATCTTGCTTGGAGCACAAAAAACGCTCGTAAAAAACTTTTTTGAGCACGAAAAACGCTCATTAAAAACTTTTTGAAATAAAATAAGAAAAGGAAATATTTTCTCATGACAAAAGGAATCTTAGGGAAAAAAGTGGGAATGACTCAAATCTTCACTGAATCAGGTGAATTTATCCCTGTTACTGTCATCGAAGCAACTCCAAACGTTGTACTTCAAGTTAAAACTGTTGAAACAGATGGCTATGAAGCAGTACAAGTTGGTTTTGATGATAAACGTGAAGTATTGAGCAACAAACCTGCCAAAGGCCATGTAGCAAAAGCTAACACAGCTCCTAAGCGCTTCATTCGTGAATTCAAAAACATTGAAGGCTTAGAAGTTGGTGCAGAAATCACTGTTGACACATTTGAAGCTGGAGATGTTGTTGATGTAACGGGTACTTCAAAAGGTAAAGGTTTCCAAGGTGTTATCAAACGTCACGGACAATCACGCGGCCCTATGGCCCATGGTTCTCGTTACCATCGTCGTCCAGGTTCTATGGGACCTGTTGCGCCTAACCGTGTTTTCAAAAATAAACACTTAGCAGGACGTATGGGTGGAAATCGTGTTACAATTCAAAATCTTGAAATTGTCCAAGTGATTCCAGAGAAAAACGTTATCCTTATTAAGGGTAATGTACCAGGTGCTAAGAAATCTCTTATCACTATCAAATCAGCAGTTAAAGCTGCTAAATAATCAGAAAGGAGAAAACAGTTAAAATGGCAAACGTAAAACTATTTGACCAAACTGGTAAAGAAGTTAGTTCAGTTGAATTAAACGATGCTATCTTCGGAATCGAACCAAACGAATCAGTTGTCTTTGATGTTGTAATCAGCCAACGTGCTAGCCTTCGCCAAGGTACTCACGCGGTTAAAAACCGTTCAGCAGTATCTGGTGGTGGACGTAAACCGTGGCGCCAAAAAGGAACTGGACGTGCTCGTCAAGGTTCTATCCGTTCACCACAATGGCGTGGTGGTGGTGTTGTCTTCGGACCAACGCCTCGTTCATACGGATACAAACTTCCACAAAAAGTTCGTCGTCTAGCTTTGAAATCAGTTTACTCAGCAAAAGTTGCTGAAGATAAATTCGTAGCTGTAGAAGGCCTTTCATTTGCAGCGCCAAAAACTGCTGAATTTGCAAAAGTTCTTTCAGCGCTAAGTATCGATACAAAAGTACTTGTTATCGTTGAAGAAGGAAATGAATTTGCAGCATTATCTGCTCGTAACCTTCCAAACGTTAAAGTTGCAACTGCAACAACTGCAAGTGTTCTTGATATTGTAAATAGCGATAAACTTCTTGTTACTAAAGAAGCAATCTCTACAATTGAGGAGGTTCTTGCATAATGAATTTGTATGACGTAATTAAAAAACCAGTTATCACTGAAAAATCAATGTATGCACTTGAAGAAGGTAAATACACTTTTGAAGTTGATACTCGTGCACACAAACTCCTTATCAAACAAGCTATTGAAGCTGCATTTGAAGGAGTTAAAGTGGCTAGCGTGAATACTGTCAACGTTAAACCAAAAGCAAAACGCGTTGGTCGTTACACAGGCTTCACTTCAAAAACAAAAAAAGCTATCATCACTCTTACAGCTGATTCTAAAGCAATCGAGTTGTTCGCAGCAGAAGCTGAATAATCTAAGGAGGAAATAACGTGGGTATTAAAGTTTATAAACCAACGACAAATGGCCGTCGTAACATGACTTCTTTGGATTTTGCTGAAATTACAACAAGCACACCTGAGAAATCATTGCTTGTTTCTCTTAAAAACAAAGCTGGTCGTAACAACAATGGTCGTATCACTGTTCGTCACCAAGGTGGCGGTCATAAACGTCATTACCGTATGATTGACTTCAAACGTAATAAAGATGGCGTTGAAGCAATTGTTAAAACTATCGAGTATGATCCAAACCGCACTGCAAATATTGCATTGGTTAACTATACTGATGGTGTTAAAGCTTATATTATTGCACCAAAAGGTCTTGAAGTAGGTCAACGTATCGTTTCCGGTCCAGATGCTGATATTAAAGTTGGTAATGCATTGCCACTTGTTAATATCCCAGTTGGTACAGTTATCCATAACATTGAAATGAAACCTGGTAAAGGTGGAGAACTTGTTCGTGCGGCTGGAGCTTCTGCTCAGGTATTAGGCCAAGAAGGTAAATATGTACTTGTTCGTCTTCAATCAGGTGAAGTACGTATGATTCTTGGAACTTGTCGTGCAACAATTGGTTCAGTTGGTAATGAGCAACAATCACTTGTTAACATTGGTAAAGCAGGACGTAACCGTTGGAAAGGTATCCGCCCAACAGTTCGTGGTTCTGTAATGAACCCTAACGATCACCCACACGGTGGTGGTGAAGGTAAGGCACCAGTTGGACGTAAATCACCAATGACACCATGGGGCAAACCAGCACTTGGTCTTAAAACTCGTAATAAGAAAGCAAAATCTAGCAAGCTTATCGTACGTCGTCGTAACGATAAATAATAGATTTTCTAAATTCTTAAATCGCTTCCGCCAACTCGGTAGGGTTAGTTGAGGATTTAAATTCCCACACATAGTTCAATAGCGCTGTCAGTTTGATGTAGTGGTTGATTGACGTTTCTGTTAGCTTAGCTAGGTCGAAACTCTTAATCAACTGTGCGGGGCAGAGCAATGAACAAGATGATAGGATTTCTTTCCGGCTCCCAAGCCGCTGTGGTACATTATTTAAAGGAGAATACTACAAAATGGGACGTAGTCTTAAAAAAGGACCTTTCGTCGATGAGCATTTGATGAAAAAAGTTGAAGCTCAGGCAAATGACGAAAAGAAAAAAGTAATTAAAACTTGGTCACGTCGTTCAACGATTTTCCCAAGCTTTATCGGATATACAATCGCAGTTTATGATGGACGTAAACATGTACCTGTTTACATTCAAGAAGACATGGTAGGTCACAAACTTGGTGAATTTGCACCAACTCGTACCTACAAAGGTCACGCAGCTGACGACAAGAAAACACGTCGTTAATAGGAGGAGGACACAATGGCAGAAATTACTTCAGCTAAAGCAATGGCTCGTACAGTCCGTGTTTCACCTCGTAAAACACGTTTAGTACTTGATCTTATCCGTGGTAAGAACGTTGCTGACGCAATCGCAATCTTAAAATTCACTCCAAACAAAGCAGCTCGTGTTATTGAGAAAACTCTTAACTCAGCAATTGCAAACGCAGAAAATAACTTTGGTTTGGAAAAAGCTAACTTGGTAGTATCTGAAACATTCGCAAATGAAGGACCTACAATGAAACGTTTCCGTCCACGTGCGAAAGGTTCAGCTTCACCAATCAATAAACGTACAACTCACGTAACTGTAGTTGTATCAGAAAAATAAGGAGGTAAAATCGTGGGTCAAAAAGTACATCCAATTGGTATGCGTGTCGGGATCATCCGTGACTGGGATGCAAAATGGTATGCTGAAAAAGAATACGCGGATTACCTTCATGAAGATCTTTCAATCCGTAAATTCATTCAAAAAGAATTAGCAGAAGCATCAGTTTCTACAATTGAAATTGAACGTGCTATCAACAAAGTTATCGTTTCATTACACACTGCAAAACCAGGCATGGTTATCGGTAAAGGTGGAGCAAACGTTGATACGCTTCGTGCTCAACTTAACAAATTAACTGGAAAACAAGTTCATATCAACATTATTGAAATCAAATCACCAGATCTTGACGCTCATCTTGTTGGTGAAAATATTGCTCGTCAACTTGAGCAACGTGTTGCTTTCCGTCGTGCTCAAAAACAAGCAATCCAACGTACAATGCGTGCTGGGGCTAAAGGGATTAAAACTCAGGTTTCAGGTCGTTTGAACGGTGCAGATATCGCTCGTGCTGAAGGATATTCAGAAGGAACTGTTCCTCTTCATACACTTCGTGCAGATATCGATTACGCTTGGGAAGAAGCAGACACTACATATGGTAAACTTGGTGTTAAAGTTTGGATCTATCGTGGTGAAGTTCTTCCGGCTCGTAAAAACACTAAAGGAGGCAAATAACAAATGTTAGTACCTAAACGTGTTAAACACCGTCGTGAGTTCCGTGGGAAAATGCGTGGTGAAGCAAAAGGTGGAAAAGAAGTATCATTCGGTGAATACGGTCTTCAAGCTACAACTAGCTCATGGATTACTAACCGCCAAATCGAAGCTGCTCGTATCGCAATGACTCGTTATATGAAACGTGGTGGTAAAGTTTGGATTAAAATTTTCCCTCATAAATCTTACACTGCTAAAGCTATCGGGGTTCGTATGGGTTCTGGTAAAGGTGCACCTGAAGGTTGGGTATCACCAGTTAAACGTGGTAAAGTAATGTTCGAAATCGCTGGTGTTTCTGAAGAAGTTGCACGTGAAGCATTCCGCCTTGCTGGCCATAAATTACCAGTTAAAGTTAAATTCGTAAAACGCGAAGCAGAATAAGGAGAAGACATGAAACTTGAAGAAATCAAAAAGTTTGTTGCTGAGCTTCGTGGCTTGTCTCAAGAAGAGCTTGCTAAAAAAGAAAACGAACTCAAGAAAGAACTTTTCGACCTTCGTTTTCAAGCTGCAGCAGGTCAACTTGATCAAACTGCTCGCTTAAACGAAGTTAAAAAGCAAATTGCACGTATTAAAACTGTGCAAACTGAAATGAAATAATAGATTGGGAAAGGAGAAATTCTAATAATGGAACGTAATCAACGTAAAACCCTTGTTGGACGTGTCGTATCTGACAAGATGGATAAAACAATCACTGTTATAGTTGAAACAAAACGTAACCACCCAGTCTATGGTAAACGTATCAACTATTCAAAAAAATATAAAGCACATGACGAAAACAACCTTGCTAAAGAAGGCGATATTGTTCGTATCATGGAAACTCGTCCACTATCAGCTACAAAACGTTTCCGTCTTGTAGAGGTATTGGAAAAAGCTGTTATTATCTAATCAAACTAAAAGGAGAAAATTGAAATGATTCAACAAGAAACTCGCTTGAAAGTTGCTGATAATAGCGGTGCCCGTGAAATCTTGACTATCAAAGTACTTGGTGGTTCAGGACGTAAATTCGCTAACATCGGTGACGTGATCGTTGCTTCTGTAAAACAAGCTACTCCTGGAGGAGCAGTTAAAAAAGGTGATGTTGTGAAAGCAGTTATCGTTCGTACAAAAACTGGTGCTCGCCGTCCAGACGGTTCATATATCAAGTTTGACGACAACGCTGCAGTAATCATCCGTGACGATAAAACTCCTCGCGGAACTCGTATCTTTGGCCCTGTTGCACGTGAATTACGTGAAGGTGGCTACATGAAGATCGTTTCACTTGCACCAGAAGTACTTTAATTTTAAATAATTAAACAAACTAAGTCCCCTAGGTTTTCCTAGGGTGCCCAAAGGGCGTAAGAAATTAATAGGAGAAAAACTCAAATGTTTGTAAAAAAAGGCGACAAAGTTCGCGTTATTGCTGGTAAAGACAAAGGGACTGAAGCAGTAGTTCTTAAAGCTCTTCCAAAAGTCAATAAAGTTGTTGTTGAAGGTGTTGGAATGATCAAAAAACACCAAAAACCTAACACAGAAAACCCTCAAGGTGCTATTGTTGAAAAAGAAGCACCAATCCACGTGTCAAACGTACAAGTACTTGACAAAAATGGTGTAGCTGGTCGTGTTGGTTATAAAGTTGTTGACGGCAAAAAAGTTCGTTACAGCAAAAAATCAGGCGAAGTGCTTGATTAATCACGAAGGAAAGGAGAAGCATAATGGCAAATCGTTTAAAAGAAAAATATACTAACGAAGTAATCCCTGCGTTGTCAGAGAAATTCAATTACTCTACAGTAATGGCTGTACCACGTGTTGAGAAAATTGTTCTTAACATGGGTGTTGGTGATGCTGTTTCTAACGCAAAAAACCTTGAAAAAGCTGCTGCAGAATTAGAGCTTATTTCAGGTCAAAAACCACTTATTACTAAAGCTAAGAAATCAATCGCTGGCTTCCGTCTTCGTGAAGGTGTTGCGATCGGTGCGAAGGTTACTCTTCGTGGCGAACGTATGTACGAATTCCTAGACAAATTAGTTAGCGTTTCACTTCCTCGTGTTCGTGATTTCCACGGAGTACCAACTAAATCATTTGATGGTCGTGGTAACTATACACTTGGTGTGAAAGAACAACTTATCTTCCCAGAAATCAACTTCGATGATGTTGATAAAGTACGTGGTCTTGATATCGTAATCGTCACTACTGCAAATACTGACGAAGAATCACGTGAATTGCTTAAAGGCCTTGGAATGCCTTTTGCAAAATAATAGGGGGTAAATAAATTGGCTAAAAAATCTATGATTGCTAAAAACAAACGTCCTGCGAAACACTCTACGCAAGCTTATACTCGCTGTGAAAAATGTGGCCGTCCACATTCAGTTTACCGTAAGTTCAAACTTTGCCGTGTTTGCTTCCGTGAATTGGCTTACAAAGGTCAAATTCCAGGTGTTGTAAAAGCTTCTTGGTAATTTGAAAATAACTAGTAATTATTTGTGCAATTAATACTAGAATACTGCTGATACAATGTATCGCTTGCCTTCGGGCACATTAACTAGCAAGTGATAAAATCAAACTGCTAGTAAGAGGAGAAATATAAAATGGTTATGACTGACCCAATTGCTGACTTTTTAACACGTATTCGTAACGCTAACCAAGTTAAACACGAAGTGTTAGAAGTTCCAGCTTCAAACATCAAAAAAGGGATTGCTGAAATCCTTAAACGTGAAGGTTTTGTAAAAAACGTTGAAGTTATTGAAGACGATAAACAAGGTATCATCCGTGTCTTCCTTAAATATGGTCAAAATGGCGAACGCGTAATCACTAACTTAAAACGTATTTCAAAACCGGGTCTTCGTGTTTACACAAAACGTGAAGATGTTCCTAAAGTTCTTAACGGACTTGGAATTGCAATCATTTCAACTTCTGAAGGTCTTTTGACTGATAGAGAAGCACGCCAAAAAAATGTTGGTGGAGAAGTTATTGCATACGTTTGGTAAAACCAAGATACAAAGGACGTAAAAATCCGTATGAAAATAGGAGGCTGACGTTGAAGTCTTCATGCTTCAAGGAAGCCTATCTTTTTCACGAGGATTTTAGTCCGTGTTCAATTTTGAAATAATAATTGAAAGTATCTCATTCTGCCTAACGCCCCGTGAAAACTAGCCTCCAATGGCTTGATAATTTAACAGGAGAAAAGAAAACATGTCACGTATTGGTAATAAAATTATTGTTATTCCTGCAGGAGTTGAGCTAAAAAACGATAACAATGTCGTAACAGTTAAAGGCCCTAAAGGAGAACTCACTCGTGAGTTTAACAAAAACATTGAAATTAAAGTTGAAGGTGCAGAAATTACAGTTGTGCGCCCTAATGACTCTAAAGAAATGAAAACAATCCATGGAACAACTCGTGCTTTGTTGAATAACATGGTACAAGGTGTTTCTGAAGGATTTAAAAAAGACCTTGAAATGAAGGGTGTCGGTTACCGTGCTCAACTTCAAGGAAACAAATTAGTTCTTTCAGTTGGTAAATCTCACCAAGACGAAGTAGAAGCACCAGAAGGGATTACTTTCTCACTTGCTAACCCAACTTCAATCACTGTTGAAGGCATTAGCAAAGAAAAAGTTGGTCAAACTGCTGCTTATATTCGTAGCTTACGTTCACCAGAACCTTATAAAGGTAAAGGTATTCGTTATGTTGGTGAATATGTACGCCTTAAAGAGGGTAAAACTGGTAAATAATGATTTCATTGACCTGATCAGAACTTTCTGGTCATTAGATGAAATAACTGCTGATTTGTTATAAAACAAATGTTTAAAAATTAAGAGGTGAAAATTGTGATTTCTAAACCAGATAAAAATAAAATCCGCCAAAAACGCCATCGTCGTGTCCGCGGTAAACTCTCTGGAACTGCAGAACGCCCACGTTTGAACGTATTTCGTTCTAATACAGGCATCTACGCTCAAGTAATTGATGACGTAGCGGGTGTAACGCTCGCAAGCGCATCAACTCTTGATAAAGACGTTTCAAAAGGAACAAAAACTGAACAAGCCGTTGTAGTCGGCAAACTTGTTGCTGAACGTGCAGTGGCTAAAGGTATTTCTGAAGTGGTGTTTGACCGCGGTGGATATCTCTATCACGGACGTGTTAAAGCTTTAGCTGATGCAGCTCGTGAAAACGGATTGAAATTCTAATAGGGAGGACACAAAATAATGGCATTTAAAGATAATGCAGTTGAACTTGAAGAACGCGTTGTTGCTATCAACCGTGTTACAAAAGTTGTAAAAGGTGGACGTCGTCTTCGCTTTGCAGCTCTTGTAGTTGTTGGTGATGGTAATGGCCGTGTAGGTTTTGGAACTGGTAAAGCTCAAGAAGTACCAGAAGCTATTCGTAAAGCTGTTGAAGCAGCTAAAAAGAATATGATCGAAGTACCAATGGTTGGAACAACAATTCCTCATGAAGTTTTCACTAACTTCGGAGGAGCAAAAGTATTGTTAAAACCAGCGGTAGAAGGTTCTGGAGTTGCCGCAGGTGGTGCAGTTCGTGCCGTTGTGGAATTGGCAGGTATTGCTGATATCACTTCAAAATCACTTGGTTCAAACACTCCAATCAACATTGTTCGTGCAACTGTTGAAGGTTTGAAACAGCTTAAACGTGCAGAAGAAGTTGCTGCTTTGCGTGGCGTTTCAATTTCTGACTTAGCTTAAGAAAGGAGATTATAATGGCTCAAATTAAAATTACTTTGACTAAGTCTCCAATCGGGCGTAAACCAGAACAACGTAAAACTGTTCAAGCTCTTGGACTTGGTAAATTAAACTCTTCAGTGATTAAAGAAGATAATGCTGCTATCCGTGGTATGGTTACAGCTATCTCTCATTTATTAACAGTCGAAGACGTTAAATAAAAATGGTTTAAGTCGTAGAGAATTGCTCTGCGACTTATAGTTGATTATATGTATAGGCGAGTTTCTATGGGGAGTCCTTTCCCCTCATAGAGGCGCTAGCATTTTACAAAAAAGGAGAAAAAATGAAACTTCATGAATTAAAAGCTGCTGAAGGCTCACGTAAAGTACGCAACCGTGTAGGTCGTGGTTCTTCATCAGGTAATGGTAAAACATCTGGACGCGGACAAAAAGGTCAAAACTCACGTAGTGGTGGTGGCGTTCGTTTAGGCTTCGAGGGTGGACAAACTCCATTATTCCGTCGCATGCCAAAACGTGGATTCTCAAACATCAACACTAAAGAGTATGCTCTTGTTAACCTTGATCAATTAAACGTTTTTGAAGATGGCACAGAAGTAACACCAGTAATTCTTAAAGAAGCTGGGATCGTACGTGCTGAAAAATCAGGCGTTAAAATTCTTGGTAACGGTGAATTGACTAAAAAATTGACTGTCAAAGCAGCTAAATTCTCAAAATCTGCTGAAGCAGCAATTACTGCTAAAGGTGGTTCAATCGAAGTCATTTAATGAGGGGTAACTCATTATGTTCTTAAAAATACTTAAAGATGCACTGAAAATAAAGACTGTAAGACAAAAAATATTGTATACAATCTTTATTATTCTCATATTTCGTATCGGGACACACATTACTGTACCTGGTGTTAATGCAAAGAGCTTAGAGCAATTGAGTGAGCTTCCTTTTCTGAATATGTTGAACTTGGTTAGTGGTAATGCCATGAGAAACTTTTCTGTTTTCTCTATGGGGGTAAGTCCCTATATTACGGCATCTATCGTTGTTCAACTATTACAGATGGATATTTTACCTAAATTTGTTGAATGGGGTAAACAAGGAGAAGTGGGTCGCCGTAAGTTAAATCAAGCGACGCGTTATATTTCCTTAGGACTAGCTTTCATTCAATCAATTGGGATTACGGCAGGTTTTAATAGCTTGTCAAATGTTGCTTTAGTTTCAACACCAAATGTTAAAACGTATTTACTAATTGGTGCGTTGTTAACAACAGGTAGTGTGATTGTGACCTGGTTAGGGGAACAAATTACAGATAAAGGATTCGGAAACGGTGTTTCGATGATTATCTTTGCAGGTATCATTTCATCAATTCCAAATGCGATTGCTACAGTATATGAAGATTATTTTGTAAATGTTAAGGCAGGAGATATCCAATCATCATACCTTGCTGTTGGGATTTTAATCGTTGCTGTACTAGCTATTGTCTTCTTTACAACATTTGTTCAACAAGCGGAATACAAAATTCCAATCCAATATACAAAACTTGTTCAGGGAGCACCAACAAGTTCGTATCTCCCTTTAAAAGTTAATCCAGCAGGCGTTATTCCCGTTATCTTTGCTAGCTCGATTACGACCATTCCAAGTACTCTTATTCCTTTCTTTCAAAATGGAAGAGATATCCCGTGGCTAACAAAACTGCAAGACATTTTAAATTATCAGTCTCCGACTGGTATGATTGTTTATGCATTTTTGATTATATTGTTCTCATTCTTCTATACCTTTGTACAAGTTAATCCTGAGAAAACAGCTGAAAATCTACAGAAGAACTCGTCTTATATTCCAAGTGTTCGACCTGGACGTGAAACAGAATTATATATGTCATCCTTGCTTAAAAAATTAGCAACTTTAGGTTCTATTTTCTTAGCATTTATCTCTCTTGTTCCAATTGCGGCACAACAAATACTGAACCTTTCTTCAGGTATTGCCTTAGGTGGAACAAGCTTGCTTATCTTGATTTCGACAGGAATTGAAGGGATGAAACAACTTGAAGGCTACCTTCTAAAAAGAAAGTATGTCGGATTTATGAATACAGCAGAATAGAATATAGGTTGACAATGTCAACCTTCTATTTTGTTTTCAGGTGATAGTAAGACTTGGTCAGATTTCTTATTATCATTTGAAAACAAAAACACAAAATGAAGTCATTCATTTTTATTATTTTTAGTCAAAGAGGAGACTGACATGAATCTTTTAATTATGGGTTTACCAGGAGCAGGAAAAGGAACTCAAGCCTCAAAAATTGTTGACGAATTTGGCCTTATTCACATTTCAACTGGCGACATGTTCCGTGCAGCGATGGCTAACCAAACTGAAATGGGTAAACTAGCTAAATCTTATATTGATAAAGGCGATTTAGTACCAGACGAAGTAACAAATGGTATTGTTAAAGAGCGTTTATCTCAGGACGATATTAAGGAAAAAGGTTTCCTATTAGATGGTTATCCACGTACAATTGATCAAGCACATGCATTAGATAAAACATTGGAAGAACTTTCTTTACAACTAAATGGTGTGATTAATATTGACGTTAACCCTGAATCATTAATTGAACGCTTAAGTGGCCGTATCATTAACAAAAAAACAGGAGAAACCTTCCATAAAGTCTTCAACCCACCAGCAGGTGATTATAACGAAGATGATTATTACCAACGTGAAGATGACAAGCCTGAAACCGTTAAACGTCGTTTAGATGTCAATATCGCGCAAGGTCAGCCAATAATTGACCACTATCGTAAAGTAGGCATTGTCCACGATATTAAAGGTGATCAAGAAATACCACAAGTTTTTGTTGATATCAAAAAAGTGATTGATAGTCTATGATTTTTCTTGCAAAAAACTTGCGAAAGTTGAAGTGAAGTGCTATAATAGGCTAGTCTGACTTATAATTGTTACCTCTGTGCTCAGAGGACATCAAATCGAAATTTAGGGGGTGCTTTTGCGTGGCAAAAGAAGACGTGATTGAAATTGAAGGCAAGGTTGTAGAGACGATGCCAAATGCAATGTTTACTGTTGAATTAGAAAATGGGCACCAAATTCTAGCAACTGTATCAGGGAAAATCCGTAAAAATTACATTCGTATTTTAGTAGGTGACCGTGTTACTGTAGAAATGAGTCCGTATGATTTAACACGTGGACGCATCACATACCGCTTTAAATAGTCGAAATAATTGGAGGGATTAAAACATGAAGGTAAGACCATCGGTTAAACCAATTTGCGAATACTGTAAAGTTATTCGTCGTAACGGTCGTGTTATGGTGATTTGTCCAACAAATCCAAAACACAAACAACGTCAAGGATAATATAGAAAGGAGAAAAAATGGCTCGTATAGCTGGAGTTGATATTCCAAATGATAAACGCGTAGTAATTTCACTTACTTATGTTTACGGCATTGGTCTTGCAACATCACAAAAAATCTTAGCAGCTGCTGGTATTTCTGAAGATATCCGTGTTAAAGATTTAACAAGTGATCAAGAAGATGCAATCCGTCGTGAAATCGATTCAATCAAAGTTGAAGGTGACCTCCGTCGTGAAGTTAACTTAAACATTAAACGTTTGATGGAAATCGGATCATACCGTGGAATTCGTCACCGTCGTGGACTTCCTGTCCGTGGACAAAACACAAAAAACAACGCTCGCACTCGTAAAGGTAAACCTACTGCGATTGCTGGTAAGAAAAAATAAAATAGGAGGTAAAAAAATTGGCTAAACCAACACGTAAACGTCGTGTGAAAAAGAACATCGAATCTGGTGTTGCCCATATTCACGCTACATTTAATAACACTATTGTTATGATTACAGATGTTCATGGTAATGCTCTTGCATGGTCATCAGCGGGTGCGCTTGGCTTCAAAGGATCTCGTAAATCAACTCCTTTTGCTGCTCAAATGGCTGCTGAAGCTGCTGCAAAATCTGCACAAGAACACGGTCTAAAAACTGTTGAAGTTACTGTAAAAGGCCCTGGTTCAGGTCGTGAATCTGCTATTCGTGCACTTGCTGCTGCAGGTCTTGAAGTGACTGCAATTCGTGACGTGACTCCTGTACCACATAACGGTGCTCGTCCTCCAAAACGTCGTCGTGTATAATCATAATTACTATATAGTACACAAGTTTCGTTTCGAGGGGTGAAAAAATGATTGAGTTTGAAAAACCAACAATAACAAAAATTGATGAAAATAAAGATTACGGCAGATTTGTCATCGAACCATTAGAACGTGGTTACGGAACAACTCTCGGTAATTCACTTCGTCGTGTACTCTTGTCTTCCTTACCAGGTGCGGCAGTTACATCAATCAAAATTGATGGAGTACTACACGAATTTGATACAATCCCAGGTGTACGTGAAGACGTCATGCAAATTATCCTTAATATTAAAGGACTTGCAGTAAAATCTTACGTAGAAGACGAAAAGATGATCGAACTTGATGTTGAAGGTCCTGCAGAAGTAACTGCTGGAGATATTTTAACAGATAGCGACATTGAACTTGTTAACCCAGATCATTATCTCTTTACTATCGCTGAAGGCCATTCGCTAAAAGCAACTATGACTGTTGCCAAAAAACGTGGATATGTCCCTGCAGAAGGTAATAAAAAAGATGATGCACCTGTAGGAACATTGGCTGTCGATTCTATCTACACGCCAGTTAAAAAAGTTAATTATCAAGTAGAACCTGCCCGCGTTGGTAGTAATGATGGCTTTGATAAATTAACAATTGAAATCATGACAAATGGAACAATCATCCCTGAAGATGCATTAGGTCTGTCTGCTCGAGTTTTAATCGAACACTTGAATCTCTTTACAGACTTAACAGAAGTTGCAAAAGCAACGGATGTTATGAAAGAAACTGAAAAAGTGAACGATGAAAAAGTACTTGACCGCACAATTGAGGAGCTTGATTTGTCCGTACGCTCATATAACTGTCTAAAACGTGCAGGTATTAACACTGTATTTGATTTAACAGAAAAATCTGAGCCTGAAATGATGAAAGTTCGCAACCTTGGACGTAAAAGTCTTGAAGAAGTTAAGGTTAAACTTGCTGACTTAGGTTTAGGACTAAAAAACGATAAATAATATAGGAGGACAAAATGGCTTACCGTAAACTAGGACGCACTAGCTCACAACGTAAAGCAATGCTTCGTGATTTAACGACTGACTTATTAATCAACGAAACAATTGTTACAACTGAAGCACGTGCAAAAGAAATCCGTAAAACAGTTGAAAAAATGATTACTTTAGGTAAACGTGGTGATCTTCATGCTCGTCGTCAAGCAGCTGCTTACGTACGTAATGAAATTGCATCAGAAAACTATGATGAAGCAACAGATAAATACACATCTAAAACAGCCCTTCAAAAACTTTTTGATGACATCGCACCTCGTTACGCTGAACGTAATGGTGGATACACACGTATTCTTAAAACAGAACCACGCCGTGGAGATGCTGCTCCGATGGCAATTATTGAATTAGTATAATTTTTATCAATTTTGTTGAGTGTTATGATGGTGGAACATTCTTTATTTCGTTCTTAGTCTAGCTCTGGTCTACCGCTAGGAAGTATTCCTAGCGGGAACACTCATCATATTGTTAATGGTAACGCTTGTTTACGAAATACATCTAATTTTAGAGGGATTTCGCAAGCAGGCGTTTTATAATGTCTAAAAAGCTCTCTCAGGGTGTTTAGATCCATACTGATACTTTTAGGTTATTTTGAATAATATAGCCTTAAATTGGCGTTTAAATAGCTTATAAAATAATTCTAAAAATTTTCAAAAAAACCTTGACAAAGATGAAAAAGGTAGTTATACTAATAAAGTTGCTAAAAGGGCAACAAGGATCCCAACGAGGCCGAAATAAAAAGAAAAAAGTTATTGACAAAGGCAGAAATAGTTGGTAGAATGAAATAGTTGTCTCGTAAGAGACAAAGACCTTTGAGAACTGAATAAGACAAGAATAACCAAACGTGAGGGTGATATGTTAGCGCATATTACCCGTCAAAGCAAAAGACAATAAATCTGTCAGCGACAGAAAAGAACGAGTGAGTTCAAACTAAAAAGAGAGTTTGATCCTGGCTCAGGACGAACGCTGGCGGCGTGCCTAATACATGCAAGTAGAACGCTGAGGTCTGGTGCTTGCACTAGACCAAGGAGTTGCGAACGGGTGAGTAACGCGTAGGTAACCTACCTCATAGCGGGGGATAACTATTGGAAACGATAGCTAATACCGCATGAGACTGGGGTTCACATGAACCCGAGTTAAAAGGAGCAAAAGCTTCACTATGAGATGGACCTGCGTTGTATTAGCTAGTTGGTGAGGTAAAGGCTCACCAAGGCGACGATACATAGCCGACCTGAGAGGGTGATCGGCCACACTGGGACTGAGACACGGCCCAGACTCCTACGGGAGGCAGCAGTAGGGAATCTTCGGCAATGGGGGGAACCCTGACCGAGCAACGCCGCGTGAGTGAAGAAGGTTTTCGGATCGTAAAGCTCTGTTGTTAGAGAAGAACGGTAATGGGAGTGGAAAATCCATTATGTGACGGTAACTAACCAGAAAGGGACGGCTAACTACGTGCCAGCAGCCGCGGTAATACGTAGGTCCCGAGCGTTGTCCGGATTTATTGGGCGTAAAGCGAGCGCAGGCGGTTTGATAAGTCTGAAGTTAAAGGCTGTGGCTTAACCATAGTATGCTTTGGAAACTGTCAAACTTGAGTGCAGAAGGGGAGAGTGGAATTCCATGTGTAGCGGTGAAATGCGTAGATATATGGAGGAACACCGGTGGCGAAAGCGGCTCTCTGGTCTGTAACTGACGCTGAGGCTCGAAAGCGTGGGGAGCAAACAGGATTAGATACCCTGGTAGTCCACGCCGTAAACGATGAGTGCTAGGTGTTAGGCCCTTTCCGGGGCTTAGTGCCGGAGCTAACGCATTAAGCACTCCGCCTGGGGAGTACGACCGCAAGGTTGAAACTCAAAGGAATTGACGGGGGCCCGCACAAGCGGTGGAGCATGTGGTTTAATTCGAAGCAACGCGAAGAACCTTACCAGGTCTTGACATCCTTCTGACCGGCCTAGAGATAGGCTTTCTCTTAGGAGCAGAAGAGACAGGTGGTGCATGGTTGTCGTCAGCTCGTGTCGTGAGATGTTGGGTTAAGTCCCGCAACGAGCGCAACCCCTATTGTTAGTTGCCATCATTAAGTTGGGCACTCTAGCGAGACTGCCGGTAATAAACCGGAGGAAGGTGGGGATGACGTCAAATCATCATGCCCCTTATGACCTGGGCTACACACGTGCTACAATGGTTGGTACAACGAGTCGCAAGCCGGTGACGGCAAGCTAATCTCTTAAAGCCAATCTCAGTTCGGATTGTAGGCTGCAACTCGCCTACATGAAGTCGGAATCGCTAGTAATCGCGGATCAGCACGCCGCGGTGAATACGTTCCCGGGCCTTGTACACACCGCCCGTCACACCACGAGAGTTTGTAACACCCGAAGTCGGTGAGGTAACCTTTTAGGAGCCAGCCGCCTAAGGTGGATAGATGATTGGGGTGAAGTCGTAACAAGGTAGCCGTATCGGAAGGTGCGGCTGGATCACCTCCTTTCTAAGGAAATGGAAGACGTTTGTCTTGTCTTATTTAGTTTTGAGAGGTCTTATATAAGCTTCATGATAAGATAGCACACCACTAATAATGCAAAACCAGTTTATTAGTCGGGGCCTTAGCTCAGCTGGGAGAGCGCCTGCTTTGCACGCAGGAGGTCAGCGGTTCGATCCCGCTAGGCTCCATAGGATATAAGTCCACCTAAACTTAATAATAAGTGAAGTTGAACACGCAACTAACTTCCTAGGAAAATAGATAATCTTCCTTGTGTGCAAGCACACTGTGTCAGATTCCTAATTTTCTACAGAAGTTTCGCTAAAGCGACCGTTGCTTTGTATCCTAGTATAGTCCATTGAAAATTGAATAACTATATCAAATTCCACGATCATGAAAATGATTGTAGAAAAGTAACAGAAATAACCGAAAAAAGATAAACGCGAACATATTAAAAAAAATCAAGAAGGTCGCAAGACTGGAAATAAGGTTAAGTTAATAAGGGCGCACGGTGGATGCCTTGGCACTAGAAGCCGAAGAAGGACGTGACTAACGACGAAATGCTTTGGGGAGCTGTAAGTAAGCGCTGATCCAGAGATGTCCGAATGGGGGAACCCACTAACTAATGGTTAGTATCCATGACTGTAAAGGTTGTGAGAAGGAAGACGCAGTGAACTGAAACATCTAAGTAGCTGCAGGAAGAGAAAGCAAACGCGATTGCCTTAGTAGCGGCGAGCGAAACGGCAGGAGGGCAAACCGAGGAGTTTACTCCTCGGGGTTGTAGGACTGCGATGTGGGACTTAAATTTAATAGAAGAATTACCTGGGAAGGTAAGCCAAAGAGAGTAACAGCATCGTATTTAAAATTGAATTAAGCCCTAGCAGAATCCTGAGTACGGCGAGACACGCGAAATCTCGTCGGAATCTGGGAGGACCATCTCCCAACCCTAAATACTCTCTAGTGACCGATAGTGAACCAGTACCGTGAGGGAAAGGTGAAAAGCACCCCGGGAGGGGAGTGAAATAGAACCTGAAACCGTGTGCCTACAACAAGTTCGAGCCCGTTAATGGGTGAGAGCGTGCCTTTTGTAGAATGAACCGGCGAGTTACGTTATGATGCGAGGTTAAGTTGAAGAGACGGAGCCGTAGGGAAACCGAGTCTTAAAAGGGCGCTTTAGTATCATGATGTAGACCCGAAACCATGTGACCTACCCATGAGCAGGTTGAAGGTGCGGTAAAACGCACTGGAGGACCGAACCAGGGCACGTTGAAAAGTGCTTGGATGACTTGTGGGTAGCGGAGAAATTCCAAACGAACTTGGAGATAGCTGGTTCTCTCCGAAATAGCTTTAGGGCTAGCGTCGATGTTAAGTCTCTTGGAGGTAGAGCACTGTTTGGGTGAGGGGTCCATCCCGGATTACCAATCTCAGATAAACTCCGAATGCCAAGTAGATATAATCGGCAGTCAGACTGCGAGTGCTAAGATCCGTAGTCGAAAGGGAAACAGCCCAGACCACCAGCTAAGGTCCCCAAATAATTGTTAAGTGGAAAAGGATGTGGGGTTGCACAGACAACTAGGATGTTAGCTTAGAAGCAGCTATTCATTCAAAGAGTGCGTAATAGCTCACTAGTCGAGTGACCCTGCGCCGAAAATGTACCGGGGCTAAAACAATTTACCGAAGCTGTGGATTACTAGTAATAGTAATGGTAGGAGAGCGTTCTATGTGTGAAGAAGGTATACCGTGAGGAGTGCTGGAACGCATAGAAGTGAGAATGCCGGTATGAGTAGCGCAAGACAGGTGAGAATCCTGTCCACCGTAAGACTAAGGTTTCCAGGGGAAGGCTCGTCCGCCCTGGGTTAGTCGGGACCTAAGGAGAGACCGAAAGGTGTATTCGATGGGCAACAGGTTGATATTCCTGTACTAGAGTATGAAGTGATGGAGGGACGCAGTAGGCTAACTAAAGCGGGCGATTGGAAGAGCCCCGTCTAAGCAGTGAGGTGTGATATGAGTCAAATGCTTATATCTCTAACATTGAGCTGTGATGGGGAGCGAAGTTTAGTAGCGAAGTTAGTGATGTCACACTGCCAAGAAAATCTTCTAGCGTAGTATCATACTCTACCCGTACCGCAAACCGACACAGGTAGTCGAGGCGAGTAGCCTCAGGTGATCGAGAGAACTCTCGTTAAGGAACTCGGCAAAATGACCCCGTAACTTAGGGAGAAGGGGTGCTGTCAGCGATGACAGCCGCAGTGAATAGGCCCAAGCAACTGTTTATCAAAAACACAGCTCTCTGCTAAATCGTAAGATGATGTATAGGGGGTGACGCCTGCCCGGTGCTGGAAGGTTAAGAGGAGGGTTTAGCGCAAGCGAAGATCTGAATTGAAGCCCCAGTAAACGGCGGCCGTAACTATAACGGTCCTAAGGTAGCGAAATTCCTTGTCGGGTAAGTTCCGACCCGCACGAAAGGCGTAATGATTTGGGCACTGTCTCAACGAGAGACTCGGTGAAATTTTAGTACCTGTGAAGATGCAGGTTACCCGCGACAGGACGGAAAGACCCCATGGAGCTTTACTGCAGTTTGATATTGAGTATCTGTACCACATGTACAGGATAGGTAGGAGCCATAGAGAACGGGACGCCAGTTTCGTTAGAGGCGCTGTTGGGATACTACCCTTGTGTTATGGCTACTCTAACCCAGATAGGAAATCCCTATCGGAGACAGTGTCTGACGGGCAGTTTGACTGGGGCGGTCGCCTCCTAAAAGGTAACGGAGGCGCCCAAAGGTTCCCTCAGATTGGTTGGAAATCAATCGCAGAGTGTAAAGGTATAAGGGAGCTTGACTGCGAGAGCAACAACTCGAGCAGGGACGAAAGTCGGGCTTAGTGATCCGGTGGTTCCGCATGGAAGGGCCATCGCTCAACGGATAAAAGCTACCCTGGGGATAACAGGCTTATCTCCCCCAAGAGTTCACATCGACGGGGAGGTTTGGCACCTCGATGTCGGCTCGTCGCATCCTGGGGCTGTAGTCGGTCCCAAGGGTTGGGCTGTTCGCCCATTAAAGCGGCACGCGAGCTGGGTTCAGAACGTCGTGAGACAGTTCGGTCCCTATCCGTCGCGGGCGTAGGAAATTTGAGAGGATCTGCTCCTAGTACGAGAGGACCAGAGTGGACTTACCGCTGGTGTACCAGTTGTCTTGCCAAAGGCATCGCTGGGTAGCTATGTAGGGAAGGGATAAGCGCTGAAAGCATCTAAGTGCGAAGCCCCCCTCAAGATGAGATTTCCCATGATTAGATATCAGTAAGAGCCCTGAGAGATGATCAGGTAGATAGGTTAGAAGTGGAAGTAGTGTGAGCTATGAAGCGGACTAATACTAATAGCTCGAGGACTTATCCAAAGATAAAAAAGTTTATTGACAATGAGGTAGAGTTCTTGGTAAGATATAGTTATTCAATTTTGAGTGGACTAAATGAAGTAATGAGAACGTAAAAAAATACTGTATGAAAATAGGAAAGTGACGCTGTGTGCTTGCACAAGGAAGTTTATCTTTTTGACTAAGATTTTAGTTCGACTACAATTCATTCATAAGTTAAGTGACGATAGCCTAGGAGATACACCTGTACCCATGCCGAACACAGCAGTTAAGCCCTAGAACGCCTGAAGTAGTTGGGGGTTGCCCCCTGTTAGATAAGGAAGTCGCTTAGCTTAGGAACACTCAAAGGGAGTTTAGCTCAGCTGGGAGAGCATCTGCCTTACAAGCAGAGGGTCAGCGGTTCGAACCCGTTAACTCCCATAGTATTAAGCGGGTGTAGTTTAGTGGTAAAACTACAGCCTTCCAAGCTGTTGTCGCGAGTTCGATTCTCGTCACCCGCTTTATAGTTTTTACCAAGCTATACATTTATACTGTAGCTTGGGCGCGTAGCTCAGGTGGTTAGAGCGCACGCCTGATAAGCGTGAGGTCGGTGGTTCGAGTCCACTCGTGCCCATTAAAGATATGGTCCGTTGGTCAAGGGGTTAAGACACCGCCTTTTCACGGCGGTAACACGGGTTCGAATCCCGTACGGACTATATATGGAGGATTACCCAAGTCCGGCTGAAGGGAACGGTCTTGAAAACCGTCAGGCGTGTAAAAGCGTGCGTGGGTTCGAATCCCACATCCTCCTTTAAAGAATATCGCGGGATGGAGCAGCTAGGTAGCTCGTCGGGCTCATAACCCGAAGGTCGTAGGTTCAAATCCTGCTCCCGCAATAGACATCATTTGTATGTACGGCTCGGTAGCTCAGTTGGTAGAGCAATGGATTGAAGCTCCATGTGTCGGCGGTTCGATTCCGTCTCGCGCCATTACAATTTAATATTATGGAAAGATAGCGAAGAGGCTAAACGCGGCGGACTGTAAATCCGCTCCTTCGGGTTCGGGGGTTCGAATCCCTCTCTTTCCATCCTAACGGGCATAGTTTAAAGGTAGAACTAAGGTCTCCAAAACCTTCAGTGTGGGTTCAATTCCTACTGCCCGTGTTAGAATATGGCGGGTGTGGTGAAGTGGTTAACACATCAGATTGTGGCTCTGACATTCGTGGGTTCGATTCCCATCACTCGCCTATTTTATTGGGGTATAGCCAAGCGGTAAGGCAAGGGACTTTGACTCCCTCATGCGTTGGTTCGAATCCAGCTACCCCAGTTTTTAAATGAAAATTTGAAATGCCGGCGTGGCGGAATTGGCAGACGCGCTGGACTCAAAATCCAGTGTCCTCACGGACGTGCCGGTTCGACCCCGGCCGCCGGTATACTATAAAGACAAGGTTTCTAGACCTTGTCTTTTTTGTATTATGTGACTTTCAGTCCGTTTCGCTCCGTAGGTGCGAAACAAACAACCACCCGCTATGCGGGTGCGCGTCGAAAGTTATACTACAAAAAAACTCCAAACGGGCTACAATATAGGTGTTTAGGCCAATTGTAAAGCGAAAGGAGTAAAAATATGGCGCAAAAGGCACATAGTTTATCACACACAAAGTGGATGTGTAAATATCACATTGTGTTCACCCCTAAGTATAGACGAAAAGTAATCTATAATCACTATCGAGGCAGTTTGGGAGAAATTTTTCAAAGGTTATGTAGCTGTAAAGGTGTGGAAATAATAGAAGGAGATCTGATGCCAGATCACGTACACATGTTAGGAAGCATTCCCCCAGAATAAGTGTTTCAAGTTTTATGGGCTATTTAAAAGGTAAGAGTGCACTTATGATGTTCGACAAACACGCCAATCTGAAATACAAATTTGGTAATCGACACTTTTGGGCTGAAGGCTATTACATAAGTCCAGTTGGCCTTAATGAAGCTACAATAAAAAAATATATTCAAGAACAAAAAAACATGACATAGCATTGGATAAACTAAGTGTTAAAGAATATGAGAATCCCTTTAGGGATAATAGTAAGTAATACAAATGCCTCTTTAAGAGGCCGGTGACGAGTCAAAAGCAATAAGGCTTGAACAAAGTGAAAGCCAGCGTCTTTAGGCGTTGGCTAGTTATTTGGGTTTATAGCCCTGGACCAAACCACCCGTTTGACGGGTGGTTATGATTTTGAAATTAGTTTAAGTACTGTGCATAAAAAAGTTCTTTTCGTATGATAGAATTGTAGGTAAGGCTAGGTTGATAATGGATACTTAAAATGGCTAATTGAAGATTTAATCATGTCACATAGCATTTAAGTAAAGTTTGGCTAGCTCATAAGGAAAATATGGTCTTCTTTTAGAGGTAATTAAATAAATTGGAGAAGCCACTGAAGTGATGCATGCTAGTTCAAGTAAAAGCAAGGGAGACTTGGGAAATGAATGAGCAGACGTTCCTTGTTTTAGTCTGGCAATAGCGTCTATAATGGGATTGATAGTGAAAAGGTCATATTGACTAAAAATAGAAAAACTTCATTAAGATAGGAAAGGGGAAGCTCGTTGATGATTGTTATTGATCTATATAAAGAAGAGATAAGGTAAAAAAACCTCACCTATTTTACTAGAGTGAGGAAGTTTTTAGTGATGTCTTATCTATAGGTTTAGTGTTTTAATCATTTCTACTTGTCAGAAGACTTTTCTATAATTTCACCAGTTTTAGCATTGATAGTATAGTCATATTCGGTCTTGTTTGCTGTAAATTTAATTTCGTAGGTACTGGTAGCATCTTCCATGTCTTTTTTGATTGTCATCATAGAGGTGTCTTTTTCTTTCAGATTAGCATCCTTTAAGGCAATGCTTTTGGCTTTATCTTGAGAAATAGACTTTTTGGTAAGGTCCTTAGTGCCTGATAATCCTTTGGCATCGGTTGATTTTTTGATAATTTTACCAGTTTCAGCATCTACTGTATAATCGTAATCTTTTTTGTTTGTATCAAAATCAATTTCATAAGTGGCTTTGCCATCTTCTTTATCAGATTTTATTTGTAAGTGTGATACTTCTTTTTTACTTAATTTAGCATCTTTTAAAGCAATATCGGTTGCTTTATCTTTTGAAATAGTTTTGCTTGCATTATTGGTAGAACAGGCCGTTAATGCTAAAGTGGATAATAAAACGATACTTGTTGTAACTACTTTTTTCATCTAATCACCTTTTCTAAATGTTATTTAAGTCTATTATATCAAGTGACCACACATTTGTAAAATGATATGGCTTATTATTGACCTTGCGTAAATGGCATGATTTTGTAACCCTTTAAAAGGCTTTGCCTAAAATGATAGCACAAGAAGGAGAGAATTAATGTTTGTAATAAACACAGAAAGATTAGAGTTGAAGCCAATGGATAGGAGTTTTATTGACTCGACTCACCGCTATGCATCAGATAAAGAGGCTAATAGATATATGCTTAATTTACCCAATGATTCTATTAAAGAAACTGAGGAATTTTTATTGAACTGTGAACATCATTGGAAATACTATTCAAAAGATGAGTTTGAACTTGAGTTTGCTATTATCTATAGCAGCAAACATGTTGGGGGTTTAAGTTTTACAAAAAAGGCTGATGAGAATCTCGTTGAAGTTGGTTGGATTTTGGATAGGGCGTTTTGGCATCAAGGGATTGCTTTTGAAGCAGCTCATTCTGCGTTAAGTTACTTTTCTGAAACATTCCAAATTAACCATTTTATTGCTCACTGTGATAGTCAAAACCAAGCTTCTTATTTATTAATGGAAAAATTAGGTATGAAAAGAATCTCGGTTTCCGGTGGGCGCTTGAATAAGAAGGCCAGGGAATCGACTTCCGAGTATTTGTATCGTTTAGACGTATCATAGCAGTAAAACTACAATTCTAACTGCCTTATCTGTATTGTTAATGTAAAGATATAGTGGTTACCAAAGGAAGGTCCAGCGATAGTGCATATGATATGGTGCAATGCAAATAGGATTGCTAGCTCACTCTTTAATAGTGCCTTTAAGAAGGCACTATTCTCTTTACTTTTTGTTCTTAACAAGTAAGCTTGATTTTGCTATACTAAAGAAAAGCGCTTACAGGAGATGGTGTGATGGAAATAAAAGACATGATGGCTCTAGTTGAAGATATGAAGGTTGGTGTTTTTGCTACGGTTGGACGAGATGGTAAGCCGCATGCTAGGCACGCTCACATAACTGCTGCTAATGAGGAAGGTATATTTTTTATGACCAGTCCCAAGACACATTTTTATCAGCAACTGATGGGTGATGAACGTATTGCTTTGACAGCAATGTTAGAAGATGGTTATTTGACACAGGTGATACGTATTGAGGGAGTTGCCAGACCTGTTGAAAATAAGTACTTAAAGTCGGTGTTTGCTGATAATCCTTATTATGATTATATTTATAAAGATGATGATGGTAGTAGTATGCAAGTGTTTCACCTTTATAAGGGAGAAGGATTTTACCACAGTTTAACACAAGGACATAAGTATATTTTCTCAGTTGGGAGGCAAGAAAAGGTCTACGTCAAGCCCATCTAGTAGCTTTTACGTTCACTTTTTAATATGCTTAGACCTGATACTTGTTTAAGATTTACAAATAACTCTTAAAAGCCGAAAATTAAGAGTTGTTGGTAAGAGTTAGTTTGTTAACAAGCCAAGGTTTACTAAGGTTGGCTCAGATCGAAGACAGCCTTCATTTTTGAGGGTTGTCTTTTTCATATCTAAGGGATTAAAGTTTAAAATGTGAGGTTAATAGTCTATTGGGACAAACTAAAAGGCTTTCTTGCCATCATTTTTACCAATTTTTTTCATTTTGAATGAGACTAAGTCTTTTAGCATACTCGGCATGGTTAGGGGATAGGACAAATGATGCCCATTGGTGTAAATGCCTTCTTGCTATATGATGTGACTTCTGTTAAAATTTCTTATTATAATTTTGATAATTAAAATGAGAGGCAAAGATGAAAAAAATAGGACGTTTTTTTATTGGTGTTAATATTATGGCTCTAGGGGTAGCTATGTCAAAACAATCACAGTTAGGAACCTCACCGATTGCGGCTATCCCTAATGTCTTGTCGGAGAGCTTAGAAGGTTCGCTAGGCCTTCTGACCATTATTTTTATGGCGCTGCTTGTCATCTTACAGCTTTTAATTGTAGGGAAGAATAGCAGTAGAAGTAGACGGTTTAAAATAGTCATTCAATTGGTGCCAGGAATTCTATTTGGTTTACTTATCAATTGTTATGATAGTTTGCTTCAGAGGTTTCAGACTACTAATCACTATGGTAGTCAATTAACTGTCTTATTATTAAGTGTTCTGGTGCTTGCTTTAGGTGTTTACCTTGAAGTGAGTGCTGACTTTATCGTGATGCCAGGTGAGGGTTTGCCTCAAACAATTTCTAATGCTTACCATGTCCCCTTTGCTAAGCTTAAAGTGTGGACAGACGTTACTATGGTTATCTTAGCCTTGCTATTTTCTTTTAGTTTAGGTCATCCTTTTTCTGGCATTCGCGAGGGAACGCTTATAGCAACTCTATTGACAGGACCTTGTGTATCCCTGTTTGATTCCTTTTTTAAAACATAAACTAAACCATTTTTCTCTGCAGAAAATATGATATAAACATGCTCTAGCAAGTCTGACTAATAGGAAGTTCCACATCAGAACTCTCTTGTAGAGAGAGACTCCTATTGAATGGAGGACTTATGTTTAGGAAAATAAGAATAAGAATCTTGTTCCCTCAAGTATGACTTTAAAAGAATCATATTCCTAAGGATATGCTATAATGTAGTTAGAAAAGAGGATATCAATTATGGAAAAACAAGACTATATCAAAATTCTACAAGATGTTATTCAAATTGAATCAGAAAATGGTAATGAAGAGCAAGTTGCTATTTATTATCGTGACCTTTTAAAAAAGCATGGTATTTCGTCGCAATTAGTGTCCTATTCTGAAGGAAGAAGTAGTCTTATTTCTGAGATTTCAAATGGATCTGGACCTGTGCTTGCCCTATCAGGACATATGGATGTTGTCAGTGTCGGTAATGCTGAGGATTGGACTTATCCACCATTTTCAGGGCATATTGAAAAAGATGTCATCTGGGGCAGAGGGGCATCAGATATGAAGGCTGGCTTAACAGCATTGATTATTGCTTTTATTGAAATCTATGAATCTCAACAATTCAAAGGAAAAGTAAAATTGTTAGCAACAGTTGGTGAAGAAGTTGGAGAGCTAGGCTCTGCTCAGCTGACAGATTTAGGGTATTTGGATGATGTTGAGGCAGTGCTAATTGGGGAGCCTTGCAATATTGGAGTTGTTTATGGGCATAAGGGGTCTCTTAATTATAAGGTTACCTCAAAGGGAACATCTGCACATTCTTCAACACCTGAGTTGGGCAATAATGCCATTGAGCATCTCTTGCTAGCCATGACTAAGATTTCAGAGAAAATTGCGCATAAGTCAGAGGAAGTTGTTAATGAAGTATTGGGGAAAACTTTCCATAATATTACCTTAGTAAGGGGCGGTAGCCAGGTCAATTCTATTCCAGAATCTGCGACTTTTGAAGCTAACGCTAGAACTATTCCTGAATTTGACAACCAAGCAGTGATGCAAGAAGTTTTTGCGATTATTCAGGAGTTAAACCAAAAAGAAGGTTTTGAGTTAGAAGCACTTATTACGGCTGATCAGCCTCCAGTTCAAACTAATCCTAAATCAAAATTAATTGAAACCATTACTGGTGTTGCTAATAGTATTGAGAGCCTGAAGCCTCAATCGTTAGTTCATCAGATGAATACTGTACTTGGTGAAGATGAACAACTAAATCCAGAAGATTTTGCTGGTCTGACTCAGGTAAAACCAATGGTTGTGTCAGGGACAACTGATGCTGCACAATTTATGAGAGCCAATGACAATTTGGAGTTAGCTGTCTATGGTCCAGGTATGCCAACACTAAACCATAAACTTGATGAAAGGTTACCTTTAGCCCAATACCTAGATTTTATTGAGGCTTATAAAGCCATTATTGAGTCCTATTTGATAGGTGGCTAGTTATAGGCGATTCAGTACCAGTCGCTCTTAAAGAGACATTAAACCCCCTCAGTAAGAGTAACTGTCAAGCTGGTAGATTGATGCTTATGTACAGAGCCATGTTGTTTAAAGTGACAAAAAGTCAACTGCTGAAAAACAGTTGACTTTTTAAGTATTAAATGATTAATTCAAATTATAATTGTGTAAAGTCTAATACCTTACGGCCTTGAATGAGTCCTTTTTCCATTTCATCAAAAACTTGAGGTGCTGTATCAACAGGGACTGTTTCAACCACTGGTACAACTAGTCCTTGAGCTCCAAATGCAAAAGCTTCTTCCAAGTCTTTACGTGTTCCAACTAGAGACCCTTTGATTCGGATACCGTCTAGAACAGTTTTAACGATGCTTAAATCCATGTATTCTGAAGGTAGACCAACAGCAACGACAGTACCACCAGCACGAACACTTTCAACAGCTTGGTTGAAGGCAACTTTAGAAACAGCGGTAACAACAGCTCCGTGACAGCCACCGGATACTTTTTGAATATAGGCTGGAACATCTTCTATTTCTTTGCCATTAACGATGACGTCAGCCCCACATTCTTTAGCAAGTTCTAATTTATCTTGGTTAATATCCACAGCAATAACTTGGGCGTTAAAGACTTTTTTAGCATATTGAATGGCAAGGTTTCCTAAACCACCAGCTCCGTAAATAACAATCCATTCCCCAGGAGCAATGTCAGACTCTTTGATGGCTTTATAGGTAGTAACACCGGCACAAGTAATAGATGAGGCCTGTGCGGGATCAAGGTTTTCTGGTACTTTAACAGCGTAATCTGCTGTGACAAGAGCGTACTCACTCATACCACCATCAACGGTGTAACCAGCATTTTTAACGGACCGGCACAGTGTTTCTCTGCCGGTAGTGCAGTATTCACAGTGGCCACAACCTTCAAAGAACCAGGCGATTGAAACACGATCACCCACTTGTAACGTTGAAACCCCTTCGCCGATTTCATGGACAATACCAATACCTTCATGACCAAGAATGGTGCCTGGAACTTCACCGAAATCCCCATGGGCAACGTGCAAGTCTGTATGGCAGACACCACAGAATTCTACTTTGATAAGTGCTTGACCATAACCTACTTTGGGCACTTCGTGATCAATAACATCTACGCCAGTGCTTGTTTGATTAACAACAACTGCTTTCATATAAATCCCTCCGATAATCATTATCATATATTGAAAACGTTTACGCTAACATTTTATGATTTTGTGATTATTTTGTCAAACAATTTTTTGCTATTTATCAAAAAAGGGCATAGAATGAAATCAGGTGAATCCAACACCCTATTATATAGAAACTATTGAGCGTCACAAAAAATACAATCAGAGACAATACCAGAAAAACTGGACGTCTATCTGGCCGCAATTAAAGGTAAGTTTTTTCCTAGAATAAGATATTTTCCCAAGGAAAGAATACAGATGCTGATTAAAAGCTTAAAAATTCAAAGAAAAGGGTGATAAAATGAAATTTTTTGAAATCTTTTGTTTTATTATTGAAACAATTTGGAGTATAATATAAGGGTTAAAGAATAACTAAAAGAAAGGCTTTTCATGACAATTCCTGTTTTTCTCGAACTTGTGGAGATGAAAGCCAAGACAGCAAGTGTTTTACCTTTTTTAATTGGTTTATGCTTTAGTTACTATCATTACGGAAGTGTTCATCTTTTTCTAGTTCTATTATTTTTTCTGGCCATGTTTTGTTTCAATATGTTTGTTGACATCTGGGATAATTATAATGACTATAAAAATGCTATTAATTTGGATTACCAAGCCCAGACGAATATCATTGGCCGTGAGAGCTTATCGCTCAAATCAATAGAGCAAATGATGGCTATCTTTCTCTTTATTTCAGCTGCTATTGGTATCCTTTTAACCGTGATGGTTGGGTGGCCATTGTTAGTCATGGGGCTCTTTTGTTTTGGGGTTGGAATATTCTATTCATACGGACCAAGACCTTTATCAAGCTTACCTTTGGGGGAATTCTTTTCTGGTTTTACCATGGGCTTTATGATTAGTTTGATTTGTGTTTATTTGAACACCTATGACAAGTTTAGCTGGGATTTTTCCACCTTAGGGGCAATCTTTTTGATTTCCTTGCCAAATACACTGTGGATTGCTAATCTTATGTTGGCTAATAACTTATGTGATAAAGAAGAAGATGAAAGCAATCATCGCTACACTTTAGTTCATTATACTGGACTAAAAGGTGGACTGGTTCTCTTTGCTTTGGGTAATATTATGGCAATGCTAGCCATTATCGGACAATACATGCTTGGACTTGCTCCAGTAGCTGTACTATTGTGTCTATTTTTGGTGCCATTTATTTATAAGCAAACTTCCTTACTTTGGCAGAAACAAGTTAAGAAAGAAACCTTTATTTGTGCTGTTCGGATTTTGGCTCTAGGTTCATTAACACACGTAGTAACCTATTTTGTCGGGCTACTATTAAAATAAATATATTGACATTAATATAACAAGGAGAATATTATGCAAGAGGTACTAGTACTGGGAGCTGGTTACGCTGGTTTGAAAACGGTACGTAATTTACAAAAACAAGCGGGTGATTTTCATATTACACTGGTGGATCGTAATGACTATCACTATGAAGCGACAGAACTTCATGAAGTGGCAGCGGGGTCACAACCAAAAGAAAAAATTTCATATCCTATCCGAGACGTTATTAATCCTAAGAAAGTCACCTTCATTCAAGACGATGTTGTCAAAGTTAATCCTGAAGAGTCTACGGTTGAGTTGAAAAATAGTGGAACCCTTCATTATGACTACGTGGTTGTGTCACTGGGCTTTTGTTCAGAAACTTTCGGCATCAGCGGTGCTAAAGAGAATGCCCTCCAAATGGTAGATATTAATACAGCTGAAAACATTCATAACCATATTCTGCACATGATGGAAAAATACCGTGAGACAAAAGATAAGAATTATCTCCGTCTTTTGATTTGTGGAGCTGGTTTTACAGGAATTGAGTTAGCAGGGGCTTTGGTTGATGAGCGTAAGCGTTATGCTAAACTTGCCGGTGTAGCAGAAGATCAGATTGAAATCATCTGCCTTGAAGCAGCTACTCGTATTTTACCGATGTTTGATGATAAATTAGCTCAATATGGAGTTGATTTAATCCAAAAGCTTGGTGTTAATTTAATGCTGGGTTCCATGATTAAAGAAATTAAACCGGGTGAGGTTGTTTATGTAACAAGTCCTGATGAAAATGCAGAACGTCACTCAATTGACGCTGAAACAATTATTTGGACAACAGGTGTTAGTGGAAGTCCAATAATGGGAGAATCAGGCTTTGCTGAGCGTCGTGGACGTGTTGTTGTTAATAAAGATTTGCGTGATCCAAAATACGATAAGGTCTATATTCTTGGTGATGTATCAGCCTTGATAGATCCAGAAACAAATCGTCCATTCCCAACAACGGCTCAAATTGCTACACGTATGGGGGCACATGCTGCTAAGAACTTAGCACGTCAACTAAATGGAGAAAAAACGGAAGACTTCAATTACAAATCTTTAGGAACAGTTGCTTCTGTTGGTAATACACATGCCTTTGGTTTAGTTGGTAAGTCAAAAGTTAAAGGATATCCAGCCTCAGTTGTTAAGAAAAGCATCATGAACAAATCATTAGTTGATATCGGTGGCTTGAAGGAACTTCTTGCCAAAGGTCGTTTCGATTTGTACCATTAAGATATGATGACTTGCTTTTAAGATACCTACCTTACGCTGTTTGAGACAAAGTAAGGATTACACAAATCGGAGGAAGATTTATGACTATTGAAACACTAGCACGATTTCAATTTGCAATGACAACTGTATTCCACTTTTTCTTTGTGCCTTTCACAATTGGAACCTGTTTTGTTGTAGCCATTATGGAAACTTGTTATGTGGTCACAAAAAAAGAAGAATACAAAAAAATGACAAAATTCTGGGGTAATATCATGCTCCTTAGTTTTGCGGTAGGGGTTGTTACTGGTATTATCCAAGAATTTCAATTTGGGATGAACTGGTCTGATTACTCACGTTTTGTAGGCGACATTTTTGGTGCTCCACTTGCGATTGAAGCCTTATTAGCCTTCTTTATGGAATCAACATTCTTAGGACTTTGGATGTTTACTTGGGATAACCCAAAGATTAGTAAGAAAGTTCATCTTAGCTTTATCTGGTTGGTCGTTTTTGGTTCATTGATGTCGGCCATGTGGATACTGATTGCCAATAGCTTCATGCAACATCCTGTTGGCTATGAAGTGGTTAATGGCAGAGCACAGATGACAGATTTCTTTGCACTCATCAATAACCATCAGTTCCATTATGAATTTGGCCATGTTATTACTGGTGCGATCACCATGGGTGGTACGGTTATTGCTGGTATGGCAGCTTTCAAACTGCTGAAAAAAGAAAGGTTAACAGAATCTGTTCAAAACATATATAAAAAATCACTACGTTTAGGATTATTGATTACTTTGTTAGGCTCTATCTCAGTAATGGGTATGGGTGATTTGCAGATGAAGGCCTTACTTAATGATCAACCAATGAAATTTGCAGCGATGGAAGGTGATTATGAAGATTCTGGTGATCCAGCTGCCTGGACAGTTATTTCTTGGGCTAATGAAGCTAAAAAAGAACAAGTGTTTGGCGTGAAAATCCCTTATATGCTAAGTATTCTCTCTTATGGTAAACCTTCTGGTTCGGTCAAAGGAATGGATACGGCTAATAAAGAATTAGTAGCTAAATATGGTCAAGATAATTATTTCCCAATGGTTAACTTGCTCTTTTACGGATTCCGTACCATGGCTGCTTTTGGCACCTTAATGCTAGGGGTTTCTGCTTTGGGACTCTTCTTAACCCGTCCAAAGAAACCAATTCTATATGAGAAAAAATGGATGCTGACGATTGTTGCCTTGACAACAATTGCTCCCTTCTTGTCAAATACATTTGGTTGGATTATCACAGAACAAGGGCGTTACCCTTGGACAGTTTATGGCTTGTTTAAAATCAAAGATAGTGTCTCTCCAAATGTCTCAGTTGCCTCTCTGCTCTTCTCAAACACTGTTTACTTCTTGTTATTCAGTGCTTTAGGAGCGATGATGGTCTACCTTGTTATTCGTGAGTTGAACAAGGGGCCAGAGCATGAAGAAGTTCTTCTACAAGGTTTAAAACAATCAAGCATTGACCCATTTGAGAAAGGAGCATTCTAATGAGTGGATTACAATTTTTCTGGTTCTTCTTAATTGGTCTTCTCTTTTCCGGATTCTTTTTCTTAGAAGGATTTGACTTCGGTGTTGGCATGGCAGTTCAAACCTTAGCTCATAACGAAGATGAAAAAGATCAAATTGTTTCAACAATTGGCTCTGTTTGGGACGGAAATGAAGTATGGCTCTTAACAGCTGGAGGTGCGATGTTTGCCTCTTTCCCATACTGGTATGCCTCTTTGTTTAGTGGCTATTATCTAATCCTTTTGACAATCTTGTTTGGTTTGATTATTCGTGGTGTCTCCTTTGAATTCAGACACAATGTACCAGCCAAGCAAAAAAATATTTGGAACTGGACCTTAACGATTGGTTCTGCCCTCGTTCCTTTCTTTTTTGGACTGATGTTTGTTAGTCTTGTTCAGGGGATGCCTATAGACGCAAAAGCTAATATGACTGCTCATTTTGGTGATTATTTCAATATCTTTTCCATTGTTGGTGGTGTAGCTATGTTGCTATTGACCTACTTACATGGTTTGAACTATATTGCATTGAAGACCGAAGGTCCTGTGAGAGACCGTGCAAATAATGTGGCACAATTACTTTACTGGGTATTGTACCTAGGCTTAGTGGCTTTTGCTCTCTTGCTTTTCTTCCAAACCGACTTCTTTGCCAAACACTTTGTGACAACCTTATTACTTTTACTTGTAATTGTTGCACTTTCTGTTTATGCTCACATGTCAGTCTTTAAAAAAGCAGAAATGTCAGCATTTATTGCGAGTGGCTTAACGCTGGTTTCAGTTGTTGTACTTTTGTTCCAAGGCTTGTTCCCACGTGTTATGATTTCCTCAATCTCTTCTAAATACGACTTGTTAATTGAAAATGCTTCTTCATCTCCTTATACCTTGAAGATTATGTCCATTGTTGCAGTTTCCTTAGTGCCATTTGTCTTGGCCTATACTGCTTGGGCTTACTACATTTTCAGAAAACGTATCACATTGCCAGTCATTGTTACGGGGGAAAAATAATGCTAGATAAAGCGGTTATGCGCTTGTCAGGTATTCATAAAATGCTAGGATTGCTTGCAGGATTAGATTTCCTACAGGCAATCTTTATTATAGGTCAAGCTTACTTTTTGAGTCAGGCAATTTCAGGTCTATGGCAAGGACAGCCTCTGTCAAAACAAAGTTTAGCTATCGTATCTTTTCTATTATGTTACCTGGTAAGGCATCTTATTAATTTTATCAAGGATGAACAATTAGATCGGTTTGCGGCAAAACATGCACAGGAATTACGCAGTCAGTTGCTTGAGAAACTCTTTTTGTTAGGTCCTCAAATTGTTCAAGAAGAAGGGTCCGGTAATGTGATTACAATGGCATTAGATGGCATATCCTTAGTCGAGAATTACCTTCATCTAGTCTTGAATAAAATGATGAATTTGTCAGTGATTCCTTTTATGCTCTTAGCATTTATCTTTTATATGGACAGTGAATCAGGGCTTATCTTACTTTTGGTTTATCCACTAATCATCATTTTTATGATTATCCTTGGCCTAGCGGCTAAAGCGCGTGCGGATAAACAGTATGCCTCTTATCAAGTTTTGTCCAATCATTTTTTAGATTCCTTAAGAGGGATTGATACCCTTCGTTTTTTTGGACTCAGCAAGCGTTATGCAAAGAGTATCTATCGGACCAGTGAGTCTTTTCGCAAAGCTACCATGTCAGCCTTACGAATTGGGATTTTATCAACATTTGCCTTAGACTTCTTCACCACCTTGTCCATTGCTATTGTGGCCGTTATGTTGGGATTGCGGTTAATTAATGAACAAATTCTACTATTTCCGGCCTTAACGGTCTTGATCTTAGCACCAGAGTATTTTATCCCTGTTAGAGATTTTTCAAGTGATTACCATGCTACGCTAGATGGCAAGAATGCTTTCTCGGCTGTGCAGCGAATTCTTAGCCATCCAGAAAATACGCAAGAGCAAGTCTTTATTGAACAATGGACTGATAAGAGTCGTTTGAACCTTGATAAGATCCAACTTTCTTATGATGGGAATGATTTCATGTCTATTCCTCACCTAGAGTTGAGTGGCATAAAAAAAGTTGCTCTGGTGGGCATGAGTGGTTCAGGTAAATCAAGTTTGGTTAACCTCTTAAGTGGCTTTCTAGCTCCAAACAGTGGAAGCTTCCAGCTTGATGAGCAAAATTTATTAAACTTAGACCAAGAGGCTTGGCGAAAACAATTAATTTACATTCCCCAATCTCCTTATGTTTTTGAAATGAGCTTACGCGACAATGTTGCTTTTTACAGGCCAGAAGCCAGTTTAGAGGAAATTCAGGAAGCTATCAAAGTGGTGGGGCTAGAAGAATTAGTTGCGGAATTACCAGAGGGACTTGATACTAGGATTGGAAATGGGGCGCGGCCTCTAAGTGGCGGTCAGGCTCAACGCATTGCCTTAGCGCGTGCTTTCCTAGACAAGGAGCGTCGCATTCTGTTATTTGATGAGCCGACAGCTCACCTAGACTTGGAAACGGAAATCGAGTTAAAAGCAAGGATGCTTCCGCTAATGGCTAATCGTTTAGTTATTTTTGCGACCCACCGCTTGCATTGGCTCAAAGATATGGATCACATTATTGTCTTGGATCATGGACAGATTGTAGAAGTTGGTTCATATTCAGATTTGATAGCTAAAAAGGGCTACTTATATGATTTAAAACATGCCATGGGAGGTCAGAATGCTTAAAATTCCTTTATTAAAAGCCTTTGAAGGTGACCAATGGGTTAAACCATATTTTAAACATTATTGGAAAGCCTTGGTTTTGGCCTTAAGTTTAGGTTTTCTGACTTTCTTTTCGGCCTCTGCCTTGATGTTTAATTCAGGTTTTTTGATTAGTAAGTCAGCCTCTTTGCCAAGTAATATCCTCTTGGTCTATATTCCAATTGTCCTAACACGCGCCTTTGGTATTGGTCGCCCAGTTTTTCGCTATTTAGAACGCCTTACGAGTCATAACTGGGTCTTGAAGATGACCTCAAAATTACGCTTAAAACTCTATAACAGACTAGAAGAAGATGCTATTTTTCTCAAACGTAATCACCGTTTAGGAGATATTATGGGGCTTCTAGCTGAGGATATTAATCATATTCAAAATCTCTATTTAAGAACTGTATTTCCGACCATTATTGCTTGGATTCTTTATAGTTTTGTTGTCTTAGCACTAGGCTATTTTTCATGGTGGTTTGCTATCGTTCTCTTCTTCTATTTAGGGCTGTTAGTCGTAGTCTTTCCCTTGTGGTCTGTTCTAGTCAATGGTGCCCGGCAAGAACGAGAAAAAGCCCTTAAAAACTGCTTGTACAGGGATTTGACGGATAATATTTTAGGGATTTCGGATTGGATTTTTAGCCAGCGAGGCCATGCCTATGTCCAGCTGCATGAACAATCTGAAGCGGAGCTTGCGCAAGTACAGGCTGAGATGCGACATTTTAACAATCGGCGTAGTCTGCTATTTGAGCTAGCTTTTGGACTACTTGCAGTCCTTGTCTTGATTTGGGCTAGTTATCAATTTTCAGGAGCCCAGGGTGGGGCGGCCAACTGGATCGCGGCCTTTGTTCTTGCTGTTTTTCCTCTGGTTGAGGCTTTTGCTGGTCTATCAAGCGCAGCTCAGGAAACCAATGGTTATGCAGACTCTATAAAAGGTTTGAATGACCTACCTGCTGCTCGAGTTTTATCTGATGCGAAGGCTTTACCAACAGAACCTTTTGATATCCAGATTGAACAGGTTAGTTTTTCATATGCTGGTCAATCAAAAAAAGTACTAGATACTATTGATTTAAGCATTGAGCAAGGTCAAAAATTAGCCATTTTAGGCCAGAGTGGATCTGGTAAAAGTACCTTAGCGACCCTTCTTAGAGGGGATTTAAGGCCAAGCCACGGTCAGATTTTACTGGGGGGAGTAGACGTTTGTGATTTGAGTGATGCCATTGCTAACTATATCGGAGTGATTCAGCAGGCACCTTATCTCTTTAATACTAGTCTCATTAATAATATTCGCCTGGGTAATGAAGAAGCCAGTGAAGAAGATGTTTGGCGTGTGCTTGAGCAAGTTGGTTTAAAAGACATGGTATCAGCTCTACCTAAGGGCTTGGCGACAATGGTTGATGAAGCGGGGCTACGTTTCTCCGGTGGGGAGCGTCATCGCTTAGCCTTGGCCAGAATTCTGTTGCAAGATACCCCGATTGTTCTCTTAGATGAACCGACAGTGGGATTGGATCCTATTACCGAAAAAAGGCTATTAGATACCTTTATGACGTTACTTAAGGGAAAAACAATTATCTGGATTACGCATCATCTCAAGGGCATTGAAAATGCAGATCAGGTTATTTTCATTGAAAATGGACAAATTGAAATGTCTGGCTCACCGGCTTCTTTAGCTGAAACAAGCCCTCGTTTCCGTCATTTAAAAGCAATTGATGATGGAGAATAGGTTGCCATGAGAGAAAGTTAAGGAATTGCTCTAGCTTTCTTACACCTAAATAGTCCTTACTATTAGCTGACGCTAGCAGAATTAGGAACAAAAAAATCTGAGGGATTCCTCAGATTTTTCGTTTTAAGAGATGGTTAGTCAGTTGTAACAACTGTTTTTGAGCCTTAATCTTGGGAAGTTCATTGATGTCATCAATGGCTTTTTGAGTGTATTGACGCGCTAACTTTTGAGCTTTTTCAACACCACCATTCTCAAGAACCAGCTCTGCAATCTTTCGTAATTCTGCAGCGGTAAGCTGATCTTTCTTATCTAAGAGTTCTTTAAAGGCGTCGGGGTTATGTTTAATGGCAAATAAGAGTGGTAGGCTGTAAACACCATTAGTGATATCTTCTAAGATAGGTTTGTTGAAATCTTTTTCTTTAGCGGTGTAATCTAAAATATCATCTAAGATTTGGAAAGTCATGCCAATGTGGTAACCAATTCTGCCAGCTTTGCTGACCACTTCTGGGCTAGCTCCTCCGAAATAGGCCCCTTCTGAACTAGCTAATCTAAAGAGCTCAGCCGTTTTCCCAGAAATGGACCGAAGATAATCCCTGATTGACTGCTTTTGGTTAAAATAAAGATGCATCTGATCAAGTTCACCGACAAGAATTTTTTTCATTGCTTTCGCGTTGACCTTCATATAAGGACTATCTTGCATGGTTTCAAGAATGAGCTCAAAGAAAATGGTAAAAAGAAAGTCTCCGGTATAGACGGCAATATCTTTACCGAACTGAGTCTGTATGGTTACTTGACCTCGGCGTAGGGGGGAATCATCAATAACATCGTCATGAATCAAAGTGGCCATGTGAAGGATTTCCAAAGAAGCTGCTATTTTAGTTAATTGTTCTGAGTTTTGTTTTTCTCTCTGGCCAAAGCTGGTAAATAAAAAGAAAAAGGCTGGGCGTAGGTATTTCCCTCCTGCTTGTGCTAGCTGAACAATAGCTTCTTGTATATCAGTGTTACGGGCTTGTACGCGCTTTTCGATAAGCTGGCAGACGAGAGTGATGTGATGATCGATTTCTGGGTATTTGCTCCAGTAACTTGGCATTTAGGCTTCTCCTTGGGTACTATTACTTCTCTATTTTACCGTAATTAGGCAGTGATTGCTAGAATTATCTTCTCAGCAAAGAGAGCTGGCTACCGCTTACTTGCAAAGGACCTCCAAACTTGTCATCACTTCTTAAGTATGATAAGATTGATTTGAATTTTTCTTAAAATGTGTATCTATTTTAAGGTAGATTGAGGGGAAGAGAGGTGACAGATGGCTTCTATTATTGAAAGGGCTCCGGCTAAGATCAATTTAGGATTAGATATTCAAGGAAAACGCGAAGATGGTTACCATGATTTAGAAATGGTCATGGTTTCTGTTGATTTATGTGATTATATTAGTGTGTCTGCCCTTGAAGAAGATTGTATTCAGGTGGCTTCTGACTGTCCAAAGATGCCCGTCAATGCAAAAAATGATGTTTTTAAAGCTGCTCAACTGATTAAGGAAAACTATCAGATTAAATCAGGAGTTTCGATTTTTTTGACCAAAAAAATTCCTGTCTGTGCTGGCATGGGGGGTGGCTCAAGTGATGCTGCGGCAACGATTCGTGCTTTAAATCAATTATGGGATTTAAAGATGTCTACTGCAGAAATGATAGCCTTAGGCATGGAAATTGGCAGCGATGTCCCATATTGTATTGAGGCAGGCTGCTCACGGATTTCTGGTAAAGGAGAAATTGTTCAACCAATTGATGGGCATTTCTCATCTTGGGTGGTTTTGGTAAAGCCAGATTTTGGGATCTCCACGCGGACCGTTTTTCCAAATGTTGACCTTGAAAATATTTCTCGGGTTAACATTGATACAATTGTTGAAACAATTGAGGGTAATGACTATCAAGCGATGATTGCAGCCATGGGAAATGCTTTGGAGGATGTTTCCATTGCTCGTAAGCCTTTTATTCAAAAAATCAAAGATAAGATGGTAAGCAGTGGAGCTGATGTCGCTTTAATGACAGGAAGTGGGCCTTCAGTTTTTGCACTTTGTCAGTCAGAAAAGCAAGCTAATCGTGTAGTCAATAGCTTAAAAGGTTTTTGCAAAGAGGTCTACAAAGTAAGAACTTTGTAGATATTTGATTCTTGATAGGTTTTTTGCTATAATTAACTGGTTAATAAAAAGAGGAACAGTATGGGAACATTAGAAAAAAAGATTGATACCTTAGTCAATCAGATTTTATTAAAAGCTGAAAATCAGCACGAATTGTTATTTGGCGCTTGTCAAAGTGATGTCAAATTAACCAACACTCAAGAGCATATTTTGATGCTCTTATCACAAGATAAACTAACTAATACTGAATTAGCTAAACTATTAAATATTAGTCAGGCAGCAGTGACAAAAGCTATTAAGGGTCTCATTAATCAAGGCATGTTAGCAACGACAAAAGATGCTGTTGATGCGCGTGTGACTTATTTTGAATTAACCCCTCTGGCAAAGCCAATTGCTGAAGAACACACCCATCATCACGACGAGACTTTAAATGTCTATACCCGTTTATTGGGGCATTTTTCTGACCAAGAAACGAAAGTTATTGAAAAATTCTTGACAGTATTCTCAGATGAGTTAGAAAGGTAATGAATTGAGATACTTAACCGTTGAAAACCTATCCTTCCAATATGAAGCAGAGACTGTTTTAGAAGGTGTTAATTACCATTTAGATAGTGGCGAATTTGTCACCTTAACAGGTGAAAATGGGGCTGCCAAGTCTACCTTGATTAAGGCGACATTGGGGATTTTAAAACCTCAAGTGGGTCAAGTCATTTTTGCTAAAAAAAATAATCAAGGAAAAAAATTAAGGATTGCTTACCTACCGCAACAAGTAGCTAGTTTTAATGCTGGCTTTCCCTCAACGGTTTATGAATTTGTTAAATCAGGTCGTTTTCCTAGACGAGGTTGGTTCCGTCGCTTAACGAAACATGATGAAGAACACATTCAAGCTAGTTTAGAATCTGTTGGTATGTGGGAAAGTCGTCAGGAACGAATTGGTAGCCTATCTGGTGGGCAAAAACAAAGAGTGGTCATCGCTCGCATGTTTGCCTCCGACCCAGATATCTTTGTTTTAGATGAACCGACTACTGGGATGGACAGCGGCACCACAGAAACCTTTTACCAGTTGATGAACCACAGTGCTCATAAACATGGTAAAGCGGTATTGATGATTACTCACGATCCTGAAGATGTAAAAGATTACGCCGACCGCAATATTCATTTGGTCCGTAATGAAAGTCTACCTTGGCGTTGTTTCAATGTTCATAGTGACCAACCTGAGGAGGTAGACAATGCTTGATATTCTCAATTATGATTTCATGCAACGTGCGATTTTGGCAGTTATTGCGATTAGTATATTCGCACCAATTCTAGGTATCTTTTTAATTCTCCGCCGCCAAAGTCTAATGAGTGATACTTTGAGTCACGTTTCACTGGCGGGTGTGGCCTTTGGGGTAGTGTTAGGGATTAATCCGACTTGGACCACTGTAATCGTTGTCGGGGTCGCTGCTATCTTGCTAGAATACCTGAGAGTAGTCTACAAACACTACATGGAAATATCAACAGCTATTTTGATGTCTTTAGGATTGGCAGTTTCCTTAGTTATCATGAGTAAGTCGTCTAGCAATTCTAATGTTGGTTTGGAACAATATCTCTTTGGTTCGATTATCACTATTGGTATGGAACAAGTTATTGCTCTCTTTGTGATTGCAAGTATTATTTTGGTTCTGACCTTGTTCTTTATTAGACCTATGTATATTTTGACTTTTGATGAGGATACCGCCTATGTTGATGGTTTGCCTGTCAGATTGATGTCTGTTCTCTTCAATATTGTAACAGGAATTGCGATCGCTTTAACAATTCCTGCTGCTGGTGCTTTGCTGGTGTCAACGATTATGGTTTTGCCAGCAAGTATTGCTATGCGCATTGGGAAGAATTTCAAAAGCGTTATATTTTGGGGGATTTTAATAGGATTTGTAGGTATGTTATCTGGTATTTTCTTATCCTATTTCTGGGAAACGCCAGCTAGTGCAACCATTACTTTAATCTTTATATCTATTTTTATAGTGGTCAATCTTGCCACAGTAATTGCTCACCGACGTTAAAAAGAGGTTGAGACAAAAGTCTAAGCTCAAATATAAAAAGCGAACAAGACAGTATTCTGAGTATCAGAAAATGAGTTTTGTTCGCTTTTTGGGTTTTATTTATCAATTGGAAGAATTGTGGCAGGGAATCTCAAAAATTAATATCTTTTTGTCCCAGCCTCTTTTAGTTTGTATATGTAAGAACGAAATATTTTTTCTTTCCCCGACGGATAGCGGTTAATTGGCCATCGATTTTGTCAGTGTCACTTAAAACGTAGTTTAAGTCCTGAACCCGTTCACCATTGATATAGATAGCTCCATTTTGAACATCTTCACGGGCCTGACGTTTAGATGTTGATATTTTAGAAGACACTAGAATATCAACAATATTGAGGCTGTCGTCAGTTTGAACAGCATAGTTTGGAACATTGCTTAAACCTTGTTTTAACTCTGTTGCCGATAATTGTTTAATATTACCAGCGAATAATTGTTCGGTAATATTAACGGCTTGTTTGTAGGCTTCTTCTCCGTGAACAAGAGTAACAACTTCACGCGCCAATGTTTTTTGAGCTAAACGTTCATGGCGAGCTAGGTTGAAGGCTTCTTCAATTTCTGCAATTTCTTGAAGGGACAAGAAAGTAAAGATTTTTAAGAAACGGACGGCATCATCGTCCATAACATTTAACCAGAATTGGTACATTTCATATGGTGAGGTTTTGTCAGCGTCTAGCCAGACAGCATTACCTTCTGATTTACCAAATTTCTTACCGCTGGCATCTGTGATGAGAGGAACTGTCATGACATGAGCTATTTTGTCCGATTTGCGGCGTAATAGTTCAGTACCGGCAGTCATGTTTCCCCACTGGTCAGAGCCCCCAATTTGCAAGGTAACATTATGCTTGTCATTGAGTTCGTAAAAATCATATCCTTGCATAATTTGATAAGCAAATTCAGTATAGGAAATACCCGTTTCAATCCGCTTTTTGACAGATTCTTTGCTCATCATGTAATTTACCGTGAAATATTTACCAACATCTCTTAGAAAATCGATGAAGGAAATTTGTGAGAACCAGTCATAATTATTGACGAGTTCTGCTTTGTTTTCACCATTTTCAAAGTCAAGAAATTGGGACAACTGGCCTTTGATTTTGGCACTCCAATCCAGAACAGTTTCTTTGGTTTGTAGGCTACGTTCGGCATCCTTAAAGGAAGGGTCCCCGATTAAGCCAGTTGCGCCACCAACTAATGCGTAAGGTTTATGCCCTGCTAATTGTAAGCGACGAGAGGTTAAGATAGCTACTAGATGTCCCAGATGCAAACTATCTGCTGTTGGATCATAGCCTGTATAATAGGATACTTGCCCTTCTGTTAGTGCTTTGACAAGGGCTTCTTCATCGGTCGTTTGAAAGACCAAGCCACGAGCTTTGAGTTCTTCAAAAATATTCATAGGCTTTCTCCGTTTTCTGTTTAGTTTTACGAATCATTATATCAAAAATAGTTGGCGCTGTGCAAGCTTAATCAAAGTTTGGTATAATAGACGATGAGGTATTTTAGATTGAAAAATAAAAAACAGATAAAAGAGAAGGAAGAGCATCAATTAGGCTTCCATGATTTCGGGGCAATTGCTCTTCGGACAGTAAAATTAGTCTCTAATTTTTTCTATATCAGCATTTTTTTAATAGCCATGTTGGGGGCTGGGATTGCCTTTGGCTATTTAGCCAGTCAAGTTGATGCTGTCAAGGTTCCTAATAAAGATAGTTTGGTTAAACAAGTTAAAACCATTACTCGGATTTCGCAACTTAATTACTCGGATAATAGTATGATTTCAACTATTGACACGGATCTTTTACGGACGCCGGTAGCCAATAATGAGATTTCTGATAACGTTAAGAATGCTATTATTTCAACAGAAGATGAAAATTTTAAGGACCATAAAGGTGTTGTTCCTAAAGCCGTTTTCCGTGCGACCTTGACTTCTATTTTAGGACTTGGTGAATCCAGTGGTGGATCAACGTTAACACAACAGTTAATCAAACAACAAGTACTTGGAGATGATCCAACCTTCAAGCGTAAGTCAAGAGAAATCATCTATGCTTTAGCTCTAGAGCGCTGTCTCTAAAGATGATATCTTGTCATATTATCTAAATGTGTCGCCTTTTGGTCGTAATAATAAGGGTCAAAATATTGCTGGAATTGAAGAAGCAGCCAGAGGCATTTTTGGTGTGTCAGCCAAGGATTTAACCATTCCACAAGCGGCCTTTTTAGCGGGTCTTCCTCAAAGTCCTATCGCTTATTCACCCTACATGTCATCTGGTCAGCTAAAATCAGCTGCGGACATACAACTCGGTGTTAAACGTCAGCAAAGTGTTCTGTATAATATGTACCGTACGGGTAAACTTAATAAGAAGGATTATGATTCCTATAAATCTTATGATATCAGTAAGGATTTTATAAAACCCGAAAATGTAACAGTAAATAAACATGATTTCCTTTATTATGCGGTTCTTGGAGAAGCTAAAAAAGCGATGTTCTCCTACCTAATTAAGAGAGATAATGTTTCAGAGCATGACCTTAAAAATGATGAAACAAGGGCGTCTTATGAAGCCTTAGCCTCACAAGAATTACAGCAAGGCGGCTATACCGTTAAAACAACCATTAATAAAAAAATCTATAATGTGATGCAAGATGCCGCTAACCGTTATGCGCGTTTGTTAGATGATGGTACGGGAGTGGTTCAGATGGGTAATGTTCTGACTGATAACACTAACGGCGCTATTATAGGCTTTATTGGAGGGCGTGATTATAACCTGAATCAAAATAACCACGCTTTTGATACAGCTAGATCTCCCGGATCAAGTATCAAGCCGATTATTGCCTATGGACCGGCCATTGATCAGGGCTTGATGGGTAGTGCCAGTGTCTTATCCAATTATCCAACGACCTATTCAAGTGGTCAAAAAATCATGCACGTGGATAGCGAAGGAACAGCTATGATGTCCTTGCAAGAAGCTCTGAACACTTCTTGGAACATTCCAGCTTTTTGGACTCAAAAATTACTTCGTGAAAAAGGTGTTGATGTTGAGGGCTATCTGTCCAAGATGGGCTATCGCATTAATGACTATTCCATCGAAAGTTTACCTCTAGGCGGAGGGATTGATGTCTCCGTGGCAACTCAAACCAATGCCTATCAAATGATTGCTAATAATGGTAATTATCAAAAACAATACATGGTTGATAAGATAACAGCTAGTGATGGAACCGTAGTATATAAGCACGAAAGTAAACCTCAACGTATTTTCTCCGCCCCGACAGCGACAATCCTTCAAAATCTCCTGCGCGGGCCAATCGATTCAGGGAATACAACAACCTTTAAGTCGCGCTTAAATGCTTTAAACCCCTCCTTAGCTAAAGCGGATTGGATTGGAAAAACCGGGACGACTGAAAATTATTCAGATGTGTGGTTGATGCTAGCAACTCCGAAGGTAACCTTGGGTGGCTGGGCTGGTCATGATAATAATAGCTCGCTGGCACCTATGTCTGGCTATAATAATAATTCCAATTACATGGCTAACCTTGTGAATGCAATCCATAATGCTGACCCTAATATTTTTGGGATCGGTAGTCGCTTTAATTTGGATAAAGGTGTTATCAAATCAACAGTCCTTAAACAAACAGGTCTCCGACCAGGGGTGGTAACTGTTAATGGACGGAAGATTAGTATTAGCGGTGAAACAACTACAAGTTACTGGGCTAAAAACGGTGCTGGACCGATGACTTATAAATATGCTATTGGTGGTACTGATGGTGATTATCAAAAGGCTTGGTCAGCTTTTGGCACAGGAAAAAGATAACTTGATTTTTGATGGCAAATAGTGTATAATGCTAATAACTATTTGTCGTCCAATCTAGTTGAAATATTGTCCAACTAGGAAGTACAGCAGTTAAATCACACTGATTCAGTCAGATTTAGCTGCTCTTTTTGTGCCTATTTTTGGTCAAAATATAGATTTGTTACCTATATTTAAAGATTCTAAAAATTCACACTTGGGACAAATGATGGAATAGACCTATTTGCTTATTCAAGCAAATGTTAAAAAGAAAAAGGAGCTAAAAACTTGGCAGGACATGAAGTTCGATACGGAAAACACCGTACACGTCGTAGCTTTTCAAGAATCAAAGAAGTTCTTGATTTACCAAATTTAATTGAAATTCAAACTGACTCATTCCAAGATTTCTTAGATACTGGCTTGAAGGAAGTTTTTGAAGATGTACTTCCAATTTCAAACTTTACAGATACTATGGAACTTGAGTTTGTCGGTTATGAATTCAAAGAACCAAAATACACTTTGGAAGAAGCTCGTATCCATGATGCAAGCTATTCTGCCCCTATCTTTGTAACTTTTAGACTGGTTAACAAAGAGACTGGCGAAATCAAAACACAAGAAGTTTTCTTTGGTGATTTCCCGATTATGACTGAAATGGGTACTTTCATCATCAACGGTGGTGAGCGTATTATCGTTTCTCAGTTGGTTCGTTCTCCAGGAGTTTACTTTAATGATAAAGTGGATAAAAACGGTAAAATTGGTTACGGTTCAACTGTTATTCCAAACCGTGGTGCATGGTTAGAGTTAGAGACGGATGCTAAAGACATTGCTTATACACGTATTGACCGTACGCGTAAAATTCCATTTACAACTTTAGTGCGTGCCCTAGGTTTTTCTGGTGACGATGAAATTATCGACATTTTTGGTGAAAGCGACCTCGTTCGTAACACCATTGAAAAAGATATTCATAAAAATCCAAGTGATTCACGTACGGATGAAGCACTTAAAGAAATCTATGAACGTTTAAGACCAGGTGAACCTAAAACAGCTGACAGTTCTCGTAGTTTGTTGATAGCTCGCTTCTTTGATGCGCGTCGCTATGATTTAGCTGCCGTAGGTCGTTATAAAATTAATAAAAAATTAAACATTAAGACTCGCCTTTTGAATCAAGTTATTGCAGAAAACCTAGTTGATAGTGAAACTGGTGAAATCTTGGTCGAAGCTGGAACTGAAATGACACGTGATGTCATTGAATCAATAGAAGAACATCTTGATGGCGATTTAAATAAATTTGCATACACACCAAATGACTATGCTGTTGTCACAGAGCCGGTTGTTCTTCAAAAATTCAAAGTTGTCTCACCTCTTGATCCAGACAAGGTCGTTACGATTGTTGGTAATGCAAGTCCAGATGATCGTGTACGTGCCTTAACACCGGCAGACATCTTAGCAGAAATGTCATATTTCTTGAACCTTTCTGAAGGTATCGGTAAAGTTGATGACATTGACCATTTAGGGAACCGTCGTATTCGTGCGGTTGGGGAGTTGTTGGCAAATCAATTCCGTATCGGGCTAGCGCGTATGGAACGTAATGTCCGCGAAAGAATGTCTGTTCAAGATAATGAAGTGTTAACACCACAACAAATCATTAACATCCGTCCAGTTACAGCAGCTGTTAAAGAGTTCTTTGGTTCATCTCAATTATCACAATTTATGGACCAACATAACCCTCTTTCGGAATTATCACATAAACGTCGTTTGTCAGCCTTAGGGCCTGGTGGATTGACACGTGACCGTGCAGGCTATGAAGTGCGTGACGTGCATTATACCCACTATGGTCGTATGTGTCCGATTGAAACACCTGAAGGACCAAACATTGGTTTGATTAACAACTTGTCTTCATTTGGTCACTTAAATAAATATGGCTTTATTCAAACACCATACCGTAAAGTAGACCGTTCTAAAGGTGTGGTGACTAATGAAATTGTGTGGCTAACTGCTGATGAAGAAGATGAATACACCGTTGCACAGGCTAATTCTAAATTAAATGAAGATGGAACCTTTGCTGAAGAAATCGTCATGGGGCGTCATCAAGGTAACAACCAAGAATTTGCTGCAAGTACCGTTGATTTCGTTGATGTATCACCTAAACAAGTTGTTGCAGTTGCGACCGCATGTATTCCTTTCTTAGAAAACGATGACTCTAACCGTGCCTTGATGGGAGCGAACATGCAACGTCAGGCTGTGCCATTAATTGACCCTAAAGCACCATTTGTTGGAACTGGTATGGAATATCAAGCAGCACATGACTCTGGGGCCGCAGTTATTGCTCAACATGATGGGAAAGTTGTTTTCTCAGATGCTGAAAAAGTTGAAGTTCGTCGTGAAGATGGCTCTTTAGATGTTTACCATATCACCAAGTTCCGTCGTTCAAACTCAGGTACAGCTTACAACCAACGTACCCTTGTTAAAGTTGGCGATATCATTGAAAAAGGTGACTTTATCGCTGATGGACCTTCTATGGAAAATGGGGAGATGGCCCTTGGTCAAAACCCAGTTGTTGCTTACATGACCTGGGAAGGTTATAACTTTGAGGATGCTGTTATCATGAGTGAACGTCTTGTTAAAGAAGATGTTTACACTTCTGTTCACTTAGAAGAATTTGAATCAGAAACACGCGATACAAAGCTTGGACCTGAAGAAATTACTCGTGAAGTACCAAACGTTGGTGAAGAAGCCCTTAAAGATCTAGATGAGATGGGGATTATCCGCATCGGCGCTGAAGTCAAAGAAGGCGATATTTTGGTTGGTAAAGTGACTCCTAAAGGTGAAAAAGACCTTTCTGCAGAAGAACGACTCCTTCACGCCATCTTTGGTGATAAATCACGTGAAGTTCGTGATACGTCACTTCGTGTACCTCACGGTGGCGATGGTATTGTCCGTGATGTGAAGATCTTTACCCGTGCAAATGGTGATGAATTACAATCAGGCGTTAACATGCTTGTTCGTGTCTATATTGCCCAAAAACGTAAAATTAAGGTTGGAGATAAGATGGCCGGCCGTCACGGGAACAAAGGTGTTGTTTCGCGTATCGTTCCTGTTGAAGACATGCCTTACTTACCAGATGGAACACCGGTTGATATCATGTTGAACCCACTTGGGGTACCATCTCGTATGAATATTGGTCAGGTTATGGAACTTCACTTAGGTATGGCAGCTCGTAACCTTGGTATTCATATTGCGACACCAGTATTTGATGGAGCAAGTGCAGAAGACCTCTGGGAAACAGTTGAAGAAGCTGGAATGGATTCAGACGCCAAAACTGTCCTTTATGATGGTCGTACAGGTGAACCATTTGATAACCGTGTTTCTGTTGGTGTCATGTACATGATTAAACTTCACCACATGGTTGATGATAAACTCCATGCTCGTTCAGTTGGTCCTTACTCACTTGTAACGCAACAACCTCTTGGTGGTAAAGCACAATTTGGTGGACAACGTTTCGGTGAGATGGAGGTTTGGGCCCTTGAAGCTTATGGGGCATCAAATGTCCTTCAAGAAATCTTGACCTATAAGTCAGATGATGTTACTGGTCGTTTGAAAGCCTATGAAGCTATTACCAAAGGAAAACCAATTCCAAAACCTGGTGTTCCAGAATCCTTCCGCGTACTTGTGAAAGAATTACAATCACTTGGTCTTGATATGCGTGTGCTTGATGAAGACGATAACGAAGTTGAATTACGTGATCTTGATGAAGGTGAAGATGATGACGTGATGCACGTTGACGATCTTGAGAAAGCGCGTGAAAAACAAGTACAAGAAACAGTAGTCGTTTCTGAACAAACTGACGAAAACTAAACTCAAAAAAGTTTATGCAATAACAAAAAACTAGCTAGGGCTTATAGCCCTAAGAGCTAGTCAATGATAAAACGAAGAAAGGTAATACTAGTGGTTGACGTAAATCGTTTTAAAAGTATGCAAATCACATTAGCCTCACCAAGTAAAGTCCGTTCATGGTCTTATGGTGAAGTTAAAAAACCTGAAACTATCAACTACCGTACATTAAAGCCTGAACGTGAAGGTCTCTTTGATGAAGTCATCTTTGGACCAACAAAAGATTGGGAATGTGCGTGTGGAAAATACAAACGAATTCGCTATAAAGGAATTGTTTGTGACCGTTGTGGTGTTGAAGTAACCCGTGCCAAAGTTCGTCGTGAACGTATGGGACACATCGAGTTAAAAGCTCCTGTATCACATATTTGGTATTTCAAAGGAATTCCATCACGTATGGGTCTGACACTAGATATGAGTCCTAGAGCACTTGAAGAAGTTATCTATTTTGCAGCCTATGTTGTCATTGACCCGATGGATACCCCCCTTGAACCTAAATCACTCTTGACAGAACGCGAATACCGTGAAAAAGTTCAAGAATACGGTTACGGTTCATTTATCGCAAAAATGGGTGCAGAAGCCATTCAAGATCTCTTGAAACGTGTGGATCTGCCAGCAGAAATTGCTGAGTTAAAAGAAGAACTCAAAACAGCAACTGGGCAAAAACGGATTAAAGCAGTTCGTCGTTTAGACGTTCTTGACGCCTTCAATAAATCTGGCAATAAACCTGAATGGATGGTCCTTAACATCTTACCAGTTATCCCACCAGATTTGCGTCCGATGGTTCAATTGGACGGTGGCCGTTTTGCAGCCTCTGACTTAAATGACTTGTACCGCCGTGTGATTAACCGTAACAACCGGCTTGCGCGTTTATTGGAATTGAACGCACCTGGAATCATCGTTCAAAATGAAAAACGGATGCTTCAAGAAGCAGTCGATGCCTTGATTGACAATGGTCGTCGTGGTCGTCCAATTACTGGACCTGGTAGTCGTCCATTGAAATCTTTAAGCCACATGCTTAAAGGGAAACAAGGACGTTTCCGTCAAAACTTGCTTGGTAAGCGGGTTGATTTCTCTGGTCGTTCTGTTATCGCCGTTGGTCCTACTCTTAAAATGTACCAATGTGGTGTACCACGTGAAATGGCCATTGAGCTTTTCAAACCATTTGTTATGCGCGAAATTGTTGCCAAAGAATACGCCGGCAACGTGAAAGCAGCTAAGCGTATGGTTGAGCGTGGTGACGAACGTATTTGGGATATTTTAGAAGAAGTTATCAAAGAACACCCAGTACTTCTTAACCGCGCACCGACCCTCCACAGACTTGGTATCCAAGCTTTTGAACCAGTATTAATTGATGGTAAAGCTCTCCGTCTTCACCCGCTGGTCTGTGAAGCCTACAATGCCGATTTTGATGGGGACCAAATGGCTATCCACGTACCCCTCTCTGAAGAAGCACAAGCTGAAGCACGTTTGTTAATGCTAGCAGCGGAGCATATCCTAAATCCAAAAGACGGTAAACCAGTCGTTACCCCATCTCAGGACATGGTTTTGGGGAACTATTACCTTACTATGGAAGATGCAGGGCGTGAAGGTGAAGGTAGAGTCTTTAAAGATATTGACGAAGCTGTTATGGCTTATCAAAATGGCTACGCTCATTTACATAGCCGAGTTGGTATTGCAGTTGACAGTATGCCCAATAAACCTTGGAAAGATAGTCAAAGACATAAAATCATGGTCACAACAGTTGGTAAGATTTTATTCAATGCTATCATGCCTGAGGATCTACCCTATTTACAAGAACCAAACAATGCTAACTTAACTGAAGGCACACCAGATAAATATTTCCTTGAGCCAGGACAAGATATCCAAAGCCTTATTGATGGTTTGGAAATCAATGTACCGTTTAAGAAGAAGAATCTTGGAAATATCATTGCTGAAACCTTCAAACGTTTCCGTACAACTGAAACGTCAGCCTTTCTTGACCGTTTGAAAGATTTGGGTTATTATCATTCAACCCTAGCCGGCTTAACAGTGGGTATTGCTGATATTCCAGTTATTGATAATAAAGCTGAAATTATTGAAGCAGCTCATCACCGTGTGGAAGATATTAATAAAGCCTTCCGTCGTGGTTTGATGACTGAAGATGACCGCTACGTTGCTGTTACGACAACATGGCGCGAAGCTAAAGAAGCCCTTGAAAAACGTCTGATTGAAACACAAGATCCTAAGAACCCAATCGTTATGATGATGGACTCAGGTGCCCGTGGTAATATCTCTAACTTCTCCCAGCTTGCTGGTATGCGTGGTTTGATGGCTGCTCCCAACGGACGTATCATGGAATTACCAATTCTTTCAAACTTCCGTGAAGGTTTGACCGTTTTGGAAATGTTCTTCTCAACCCATGGTGCTCGTAAAGGGATGACCGATACGGCCCTTAAGACTGCCGATTCAGGTTACCTAACACGTCGTTTGGTTGACGTGGCCCAAGATGTTATCATTCGTGAAGATGATTGTGGTACTGATCGTGGACTTGTTATCCGAGCAATTACTGACGGTAAAGAGGTTACTGAAACACTTGAAGAACGCCTTCAAGGACGTTACACGCGTAAATCAGTTAAACACCCTGAAACTGGTGAGGTGCTTATTGGTGCTGATCAGTTAATCTCTGAAGACATGGCTCGTAAGATCGTTGAAGCAGGCGTTGAAGAAGTGACTATCCGTTCTGTCTTCACATGTTCAACCCGTCATGGGGTTTGTCGTCACTGTTATGGCATCAACTTAGCCACAGGTGATGCTGTTGAAGTTGGTGAAGCAGTTGGTACAATCGCTGCCCAATCTATCGGGGAACCAGGAACACAGCTTACCATGCGTACCTTCCATACCGGTGGTGTTGCGTCCAATACTGATATCACTCAAGGTCTTCCTCGTATCCAAGAAATCTTTGAAGCACGTAACCCTAAAGGGGAAGCTGTTATCACTGAAGTTAAAGGTAAAGTAGTGGATATCGAAGAAGATGCTTCAACACGTACTAAGAAAGTCTACGTTGAAGGTAAAACTGGTAAAGGTGAATATGTTGTTCCTTTCACTGCTCGTATGAAAGTGGAAATTGGTGATGAAGTTAACCGCGGTGCCTCACTAACTGAAGGGTCTATCCAACCTAAACGTTTGCTTGAAGTTCGTGACACTCTATCAGTTGAAACTTATCTATTGGCAGAAGTACAAAAAGTTTACCGTAGCCAAGGGGTTGAAATCGGAGATAAACACGTTGAAGTAATGGTTCGCCAAATGCTTCGTAAAGTTCGTGTTATGGATCCAGGGGATACAGATCTCTTGCCAGGAACATTGATGGATATCGCTGACTTTACAGAAGCTAATAAAGAAATCGTTATTTCAGGTGGTATTCCAGCAACATCACGCCCTGTGCTTATGGGGATTACAAAAGCCTCTCTTGAAACAAATTCATTCTTGTCAGCCGCATCCTTCCAGGAAACAACACGTGTCCTTACAGATGCTGCTATCCGTGGTAAAAAAGACCATCTTCTTGGCCTTAAAGAAAATGTTATTATCGGTAAGATCATTCCAGCAGGTACTGGTATGGCGCGCTACCGTAACATTGAACCACAAGCTATCAATGAAGTAGAAATCATCGAAGAAGCTGAAGTTGCAGAAGAAGTAACCGCTACAGAAGAATAAAGATTGGGAGCTAATGAGCTCCTTTTCTTTGTCTTTTAATAATTAACCAGTTAAGTATCGTGAGCAGATGTTTTTTAAATGCACAGCCTTTTGTATATAATAGGCTTAAGTAAAGGAAATATCGTATGTATCAAGTTATAAAAATGTATGGAGATTGGGAACCTTGGTGGTTCATTGAAGGCTGGCAAGATGATATTGTGGAAGAGCGGTGCTTCGATAATTGGCGAGAGGCCTTAAACTACTATGAAAAAGAATGGACTCAGATGAAAACCGATTATTCGAGTTTTCATAGTCAGAGAAATTTATTAGCCACTTTTTGGACCCGTTCTGAAAAACGATGGTGTGAGGATTGCTGCGACGATTTGCAACAGTACCATTCCATTTTGCTCTTGAAAGATAAAGACATTATTCCAAAAGATAAATACCTTGATAGATATGAACAACGTAATGATGATCCTACGGCGCCATCTGCTTGTAAACTTAAATTTTAAGAAACCTAATCATAGAAAGAAAAGACGAGTTAAGATTAAAACTCGTCTTTTTTTTCGAATAAATAATTGAGGAGGTAGCTATGATACAAAAAATAGGTCAAGCATTAGTTAGTCAGGCGGTTAATCTGAATGCGCAAGATATTTACATAATCCCTTATGAAAAGCAGTATAAAGTCTTCATGAGAATTGGAGATGAGAGGCGATTGATTGACCAATATGAAATGAAGCAGATGGCAAGTCTTATTAGCCATTTTAAGTTTGTAGCAGGAATGAATGTAGGAGAAAAGAGACGCTGTCAATTGGGAGCCTGTGACTACAAAGGAAACTTATCAGAATCAGTCCCGTTACGTTTATCTTCTGTGGGAGATTTTAGAGGTTTTGAAAGCTTAGTCATTAGGCTCTTAACAACTGTTAATAAACCCCTCAATTACTGGTTTAGTACGGATCAAAAAGTCGAAAAAGTTATCTCTGGAAGAGGTCTCTACCTTTTCTCTGGTCCTGTAGGGTCGGGGAAAACGAGTCTCATGTATCAGCTACTGACACGCATAGCAAAGGATAAACAAGTCATAACAATTGAAGATCCAGTTGAGATTCAAGAAGCTAGCTTGTTACAAATTCAAGTGAATGAAAGTATTGGAATGACTTATGATAACCTTATTAAACTTTCCCTTAGACATCGTCCAGATTATTTGATTATTGGAGAGATTCGTGATGCTGAAACCGCCAAGGCAGTTATTAGAGCAAGCTTAACAGGAGCTGTAGTCTTTTCTACTATTCATGCCAAAAGTATTCCAGGAGTATATAAAAGATTATTAGAACTAGGTATCAAAAGAGAAGAGATACAGCATACTCTAAAATTTATTGCTTACCAAAGGTTGATAGCAGGAGGAGGACTTATTGACTTTGCCATCGAGACATTCGAAACCCATTCCAATCAAAACTGGAATCAAAACCTTGATCACTTACTTGAACAAGGACATATCACTCAGGAACAAGCACTCTCAGAAAAAATTAGCGACTAAAAAACAGGCTAAATTGATCCAACTCTTACATAATTTAAGCCAAAGTGGCTTTAATCTAGCAGAAATGCTTGCCTTTCTAGAGAAAACACAGCTTTTAGACCAGGCTTATATTGACTTGTTAAAGACTGATTTGTTAAATGGTTACAGTTTATCGGAAATGATGAGACATTTAGGATTTCCTGATGGGATTATTACCCAACTAAGCTTGGCTGAAGCTCATGGCAATACCAAAAAATGCTTGGGAAAAATTGAAGACTACATGGCACAGACGCAAAAGATTAAGCAAAAGACAATTGAAGTCGTGACTTACCCCATCATTCTCATCACCTTTTTAATTGTAATCGTCCTAGGCCTGAGACATTACTTAATGCCTCAGATGGAACAAGAAATCACTTTGACCTATTTTCTTAATAATTTTCCAGTCTACCTACTAAGTCTATCAATTATTGTCCTGATTACAGTTATTGCTTTAGCTATCAGATGGCGGAAACTTAAAAAGATGAAACAGATGATAGAGTATAGTCGGATACCCTTGCTAGCACCCTTCTTAAAGCTTTATATGACAGCCTTTTATGCGCGTGAGTGGGGAAATCTAATTAGTCAAGGTATTGAACTAAGTCAAATAGTAACCATTATGAGTACTGAAAAATCTGACTTGATAAAAGAAATAGGCTTAGATATGAAACAATCATTTCTTGAGGGGCAGAGTTTCCACGAAAAAGTGAAGACATATCCCTTCTTCAGTGATGAGTTGAGTTTGATGATTGAATATGGTGAAATTAAAGGGAAATTAGGACAAGAACTGGATATTTATGGCCAACTGATATGGGATGCCTATTTTCGAAAGCTCTTACAGGCGACGCAAATCATCCAACCTTTTATATTTATGATTGTCGCTTTGATCATTGTCATGATTTATGCCGCTATGCTATTGCCGATGTATCACACGATTGGAGGAACAATATAATGAAAAAATTAGGAAACAAACTAAAAACGGTCAGCTTAGAAGCCTTCACTTTACTAGAGATGCTACTGGTTTTATTAATCATCAGCGTACTTATGCTTCTCTTTATCCCCAACTTAAATAAACAAAAAGATATGGTTACGGATAAAGGCAAAGCCGCAGTTGTAAAAATTGTTGATAACCAAGCATAACTCTATGAGCTAAATCAAGGAGCTAGTCCAAAGTTGAGTGAGCTGGAAAGTAAAGGTGACATCAGTAAAGAACAGGCAAAAGCTTATCGAGACTATTATGCTAAACATCCTGAATCAAGTCCTAAAGTTAAAAATTAGAGCTTTTACCTTATTGGAAAGTGTTACCTGCCTATGGGTGACTTGTTTGATGATTTCACTCATGTCTCATTCGGTGACAGGGATTTATCAAAGCATTGAGAGTCACTTATTCTTTATCAACTTTGAAAATTTTTATCGTCATAGCCAAAAATTAAGCATTTTGAATCAAGAAGAGAGCTATCTGGTCTTTTCGAAGCATACGATTCATTGTGGTCAAAGAAAATTGGAAGTTCCTCCTCAGATAAGTCTTTTATATCAAGATAAAATAAGGTTGAATAAACAAGGGGGAAATCACTCATTAGCTACAATTGCTTTTCAAACAAAGCAAGGAAGATTTACTTATAAATTAAACTTGGGGAGCGGTACCTATCAAAAAACGAAATCTTAAAGCCTATATTTTATATGAGAGTTTACTAGCAACAGCAATTCTTATCTTTATTGTGACACTTTTTGTGACTGCCATTAGTAGACAACAAAGAGAAATGGCTAGGATGCGTCATCGTCAAGAAGCTATGGCAGTAGCGTTAATGGCCGTTCAAACAAATCAGGACCAACTACAAGTAAATGGTTGCCGTATCCACGTAGTTAAGAATCAAAAGGGGCTTAGGATTAGTGAAAATCATCAGGAAATATTTAGGATTACAAAAAAATAATGTTTCAGCCTTCACCCTCATGGAATCATTAATTGCTTTAATGGTCATTTCAGGAACACTTTTGGTTTACCAAGGACTATCGCACTCTCTTTTATCCCACATGACCTATTTAAGAGAAAGTGATCAGGATAAATGGCTACTGTTTACTCATCAATTTCGTTCAGAATGCATAGGAGCGCGTTTTCGGAGTGTTCGAGGCAATCGGCTTTATATCGAAAAAGACGGTAAAGAACTAGCTTTTGGCTATAGCAGCAAAAAAGATTTTCGGAAGGCTTCGGCGCAATGGCACGGTTACCATCCCATGTTACTTAATCTCTCGAGTGCCCATATCTCTGAACAGGATCAACGAATAAGACTTGTGTTAAAATGGCCGAGTGGCTTGGAAAGGACCTTTATTTATGATTTTAAGGAAAAATCTTAAGGCTGGGGTGCTTCTCTATGCTATTGTTATCAGTGCCGTTTTTATCTGCCTGATACAGGTTTACTTAGGTCAAATTCAGGATTTTAAAAGGGAACACCAAGCACAGGTTTCTAACCTGACAGCATATTTAATCGGGGAAACAACTAAAGAATTAGCCAAGGGTTCAAGTGGTGATTTGCAGTTTGAACAGGGCTATGCACGTTATCAGCTTGAAGAGGAGAAATTGAAAGTTTCTGTATCGTTAAAAGGTGGTCAGAACTATTGTTTTGTTTATGTAATCACTTTACAAGAGCAAACGGAACATTCAGAATTTGAGATGAAAGATAAGCAGACTAGGAAGACAAAAACTAAAAAAAGAAACTTACCTGTCTTACCCTAAATGCCTTTCTTTTCTTTTAGCACTTATTTTGATATGATAGCTTTATGAACTTTGAAAAAATTGAGAAAGCCTACGAGCTTATTTTGGAGAATAGTCAACTCATTGAGAATGAGCTTAAGACGCATATTTATGATGCTCTAATTGAGCAGAATGCCTATTATTTAGGAGCTGATGGAGCCATTGAGCAGGTCTTGAAAAACAATGGCGACTTGCATGCTTTAAACTTAAGTAAGGAAGAGTGGCGTCGCGCCTTTCAGTTTGTTTTTATAAAGGCTGGCCAGACGGCAAAATTACAAGCTAATCACCAATTTACCCCCGACAGTATTGCTTTTATCATACTTTTTTTGATGGAGCAGTTGCATAGCGGGGATAGCTTGGACGTGATTGAGATTGGTAGTGGCACAGGAAACCTTGCTCAGACGCTATTAAATAATAGTCTTAAAAAGATCAACTATCTGGGTTTAGAACTAGATGATTTATTAATTGATTTGTCAGCCAGTATTGCTGAGGTGATGAAATCCTCTGCAATCTTTCTCCAAGAAGATGCTGTTCGCCCACAAGTGCTAAAAGAAAGTGATATTATCATTAGTGATTTACCTATTGGTTATTATCCTAATGATGAGATTGCAAGTCGCTATCAGGTGGCAAGTGCTGAAGGTCATACATATGCCCATCATTTATTGATGGAGCAATCATTGAAGTATCTCAAAAAGAATGGCTTTGCGATTTTCCTAGCACCGAGCAATCTTTTAAACAGTCCGCAAAGTGATGTGTTGAAAAAATGGTTAAAAGACTATGCTCAGCTGAGAGCGGTCGTGACCCTGCCAGAATCTATTTTTGGCAATCAAGCAAATGCAAAATCCATTATTGTCCTACAAAAGAACACTGAAAAAAATGGTGAAACCTTTGTTTACCCACTGACAGATTTACAATCACCACAGGCTCTTCAAAGGTTTATGGAAGAGTTCAAAAAATGGAAACAAGATAATGTTTTTTCATAAAATTTTTGATATAATATTATAGTATTACAGAAAACGATTTCAAGAGAGGTTAACAATGTCAAAAACAATTGCAATTAATGCTGGTAGTTCAAGTCTGAAATGGCAACTTTATCAAATGCCTGAAGAAACAGTTCTAGCACAAGGGATTATCGAACGTATTGGTTTGAAGGATTCTATTTCAACTGTAAAATTTGATGGTAATAAAGAAGTTCAAGTGACAGATATTCCTGATCACACAATGGCTGTAAAAATTCTTTTAAATGACCTCATTCATTTCAACATTATTTCTGCCTATGATGAAATTACAGGTGTAGGACATCGTATCGTAGCGGGTGGTGAATATTTTACAGACTCAGTTTTAGTTGATGACAAAGTTGTAGAACAAGTTGAGGAATTGTCTGCGCTCGCACCATTGCACAACCCTGGAGCTGCTGCTGGTATTCGTGCTTTCCGTGATATTTTACCAGATATTACAAGTGTTTGTGTGTTTGACAATGCCTATCACATGACAATGAAAAAACATACTTATATGTATCCAATCCCACAGAAATATTATACTGACTACAAAGTCCGTAAATATGGGGCACATGGAACAAGTCATAAGTATGTTGCACAAGAAGCGGCTAAGATGCTTGGTCGACCACTAGAAGAGTTGAAAATTATTACAGCTCACATTGGTAATGGGGTTTCTATCACAGCAAACTATCATGGTGAATCAGTCGATACGTCTATGGGCTTCACTCCACTTGCTGGACCAATGATGGGAACTCGTTCAGGTGATGTTGATCCTGCCATTATTCCTTACCTGATTGAGCGCGATCCTGACTTAAAAGACGCTGCTGATGCTGTCAATATGCTTAACAAGCAATCCGGTTTAGGTGGTGTATCTGGTATTTCAAGCGATATGCGTGATATTGAAGATGGGGTTCAAGCTAAGAATCCAGATGCAGTATTGGCTTATAATATGTTTGTTGATCGCATCAAAAAATATATCGGTCAATACTTCGCAGTTTTAAATGGTGCTGATGCCTTAGTCTTTACAGCAGGTATGGGCGAAAATGGACCACTCGTTCGCCAAGATGTCATTGAAGGTATGACATGGTTTGGTATGGAACTTGACCCAGAGAAAAATGTTTTTGGCTATCGTGGTGATATTTCAACACCAGACTCTAAAGTTAAGGTCTTGGTGATTTCTACTGATGAAGAACTTTGCATTGCACGTGATGTTGAGCGCCTAAGACAAAAATAAGAAAAAGAATTAGCGATTTTAGGATTTAATCACCTTTGATTAAGTCTCAAAGTGAAGAAAAAGTTCCAACGAGGTCCTTTTTCTTCACTCTTTTTTTGAACTTACGGGAAAGGGTAATAGCAGGCTTTTCATACGAACCATTGGGTGATTTTTATTTCAAACAGTCTTTCGTTAAGATGTCATGTTTAGTCATCTTTAATGAAAGCTTTTTATTGACAAATAAGGTAAAGTATACTATACTTTTTATGTAAAGCTTAGTTTACATTTGGAGGGAATATGAAAAATAAATTACAAGAACTCCGAAAGGCAAAGAAACTTAGTCAGGCAGAATTAGCAGATGCCATGAGTGTCACTCGTCAAACAATCATCTCTCTTGAAAAGGGGCGTTATAATGCCTCCTTAGAATTAGCTTTTAAACTGGCACGCTATTTTCATTTGACTATTGAAGATGTCTTCTATTTTGAGGAAAGCGGGGAAGAAGAATGATTAATCATTTTATTAAGAGTGTTACCAAAGAAAAAAGTATGGCAGAGTTTACGACAGTTTACCGTAGGGGAGCGATACTAGCTATCTTATTAGCACTTATATTAGGTTTTCTTAGTTTAAGGATTTCATTTTCGTCCTACACGAAAGGATTTGTCTTGGGCATGTCATTGGCTTTATTTGTCTTGGCAATTCGAAAATATATGGTGCTACATGATCAAAGACGACTTAAGGCTATTTATATTAAGAGTAAAGATGAACGACAAGGTCTTATTCTGTTAATCTCATCTGCTCTTACGCTCGCCTTGCAAGTTATGTTTATAATTGCTTTTTTATGCTTAAATGCCTTTTTTGAGATAACTTTTGATTTTCGACTTTTGTTAATCTGTGATTTATATTTGCTTATCATTTCTCTTTTTGGAATGGAAATGCTGTTACAACGAATAATGTAAGGAGAAAAAGAATGAAAGCTTTTTTATCAAAACTAAAATGGATTTTCCTAGCTATTGCTATCCTTGTGGTTGAGCAAGCGCCTCTGCTGTTAATAAGAAAAGGGCAAGCTCTCTGGCAGGTTTTGGTCTTAACTCTTGTGATGTTAGCTCTTGTTATTGGGGGTTGGTGGATTGCAAAGAAACTGGGTTTCTTTGCAACTGAAAAAGTTAGTGATTATGGACCGGCCTTATGGGTTGGATTAGGCTTTGTCGCATTAACGACTATTAAGTCTCTTGGTGCTATGCTCCTCTTTTTTGAACATGGCGCAAAAGCAAACACTACCAATCAGGCCATGTTAGAAAATGCTGGACTCCATCCGCTCCTTCTTTTTATGCTAGCTGCACTAGTAGCTCCGATGATTGAAGAGCTTATTTTCCGTGGGCTTGTTTATGGTAAAACGTTTGGTCGACAGTCTTGGCTTGGGCTTCTTTTAAGTAGTTTTCTCTTCGGTCTTATCCACATGCCCTCAGATATTGGTTCATGGGTCATCTATGGCGGTATGGGCATCGTGTTAGGTGTGGTTTACATGTTTACGAATAAACTAAGTTATACCATAGCTATACATGCTCTTAACAACGGCATAGCAGTAGTTCTTATGCTGCTCATGTCATCACATTAATGCAAAAAAGACCTGTGACAAAAAGACGTTCATTTTGAGAGTTTTGATCATCACTTTTCATTCTGATAAATGAGATAAAAAAAGCGAACAAAGCAAAATTCTGACTATCAGAAAACGCGTTTGTTCGTTTTTTATATTTGAGCTTAGACTTTGTCTCAGACTCTCAGCTGTTTTTTCTTACATCGTTTTAGCTTTTTCAATCGTTTTGCTAATAGCAGAGCTGATAGCTGACGGCATCCCAGTCCGTTCGAGCTCTAGTAGCCCAGCAATGGTTGTTCCCCCCGGACTGCAAATCTTGTCAATTAAGTCATTAGGAGACTCATGTCCTCTTAATAATTGTTGTACACTAGCTGAGACGGTCTGGCTGATAATGTCTAAGGCCTTCTCTTTTGGAAGGCCATGTGCCAGCCCAGCCTTAGCCATTGCTTCAATAAAGAGGTAAATATAGGCTGGGCTTGAGCCAGCTAAGGCTGTAAAGGTGTCAAAGTCTGTTTCAGAAATATCAAAGCAAGAGCCAAAAGAGGTTACAATGGCTTGGGCTAGTTCTTTTATTTCTTGATTGACTTGGTCATTGCATGTGATTGCGGTGGTACTTTTGAGGATTTGGGCATTCATGTTAGGCATGATGCGGATCAGTGGTAAATCAGAACCGACTAATTCTGCTAGCTTGGCTAGGGTGACACCGGCTGCCATAGACATGACAGGTTGCTTAAAGGTTAAGGGAGAGAGGACAGCCTGATAAGCCTGTGGCTTTATCCCTAAAATCAAGAAATCAACTTGGTCAATCAAGTCTTGATGGGACTGAGCATAGTCGAGGTCAAGCTCTGCCGCAATTTCTTTTGAACGTTGGAGTGAAGAACCTGAAATAATAATCTGATCTGGTCGTGTTTTAAGGCCTTGAATGATTGCGCGAGCCATTTTGCCTACGCCGATGAAACCTATTTTCATGAGAATAGCCCAACCTTTCTAGTAGTTTTTAATGAGGTCAACCGTAGAACGATCAAGTTTTTTGATAATTGCTTGAAGATAGGCTTGCGCTTCTAGGAAGTCGTCCATGGCATAGAGACTTTGGTGTGAGTGGATATAGCGGGCGCAGACACCGATAGTTGTTGAAGGGACACCGTGATTTTTCAGGTGTGCTGCCCCAGCATCTGTCCCTCCTTTGGCGCAGTAATATTGGAATTTAATGCCAGCTTCTTCAGCAGTTGTTAGTAAGAAGTCGCGCATGTTCTTAAGCATGATATGGCCTGGATCATAAAAACGCAGTAGGGTACCGCCCCCAATAGCCCCTTGATCACCATTAATATCGCCTGCAGGAGAGCAGTCAACGGCAAAGAAAAGTTCAGGATCAAATTTGGTTGTTGACACATGTGCTCCACGTAGGCCGACTTCTTCTTGGACATTAGCCCCAGCAATGAGGGTGTTGTTGAGTTCATGGTCTTTAAGGGCCTCTAGTAATTCTGTGACCATAAGCACACCATAACGGTTGTCCCAGGCCTTGGAGATGATATTCTTTTGGTTAGCTGTTAAAATAGTTTCTGATTGGGGAACAATAATGTCCCCTGGGGCTAAACCATAGCTTAGGGCTTCGGCCTTATCTGTAAAGCCAGCGTCAAAGATGATGTTTTCAACCTTTGGTAGGCTTGAGCTGCCACCAGAATGACGGAGGAAATGTGGAGGGACAGACCCTGAAATAAGGGGAATAGCCTTGCCTTCTCGAGTATAAAGGGTAAAGCGCTGCGAGCTAACCACGAGCGGATTCCAGCCACCGATTTCGACAACAGCTAGACTCCCGTTGTCATTGATATGGCTAACCATAAAGCCAACCTCGTCCATGTGTGCAGCTACTAGAATGCGGGGTGCATTTTCAGCTTTACTTTCTTTAATGCCGAAAATACCGCCAAGACCGTCAGTCTCTACATGGTCAACAAGTGGCCTTATCTTTTGGCGAAGAAAGTCACGGACATGATGTTCGTAGCCAGCGATACCGTCTAATTCTGTTACTTCTTTAATTTTCTTAAATAAATCTGTCATATAAATCTCCATTCCTCCATTAGCCTTGCATCTCCAGCCTTCTATTTGGATTTTAAGGGTACCGAGATGATGCTATCACCCTTATTCTACCACTTTTGAAAGTCCTTGGCTAATTGACAAGTCATTTTGTTGTGAAGGACCAATTCTTAGTGAAGTCCTTGGCCTATTTGCTTAAAAGTATGATAAAATGAAAAGTATGAACAAAAAAAGAATAAAAAACCTCTTAGGGCTTGCCGGTATTTCGGCCATAGCTCTCTTAGGTTTAACCTTAAAAAACAAGTATGAGGATTACCAAAGAGATAAGATGACGGCTGATTTGCGTCGCTTTTTCTCTGAGATGGGACAGATCGATGTGCTCTATTTCAATGCCGCTGAATCTGAAAAAGATTGCCACAAGGGTGGCTTGGTTTTTGCAGATGGCAGAGCTTATCGTTTTAGTTACTCTAAAGGTGATATTGTTTATGAGGAGGAGACCTATGATTAGCCCTAAAACTTCTGAAGAATTAACTGAACTACTGAACCGGCAAGATAGGCTTGTTCTCTTTTTCACGGCGGATTGGTGCCCTGATTGTCAATTCATCTACCCTGTTATGCCGGACATTGAAGCTGAGAATGAGCAGCTAACCTTTGTTGCTATCAATCGTGATGATTTCATGGAAGTGGCTCAGGAGTGGAATGTTTTTGGCATTCCCAGTTTTATCGTTATTGAACAAGGCCAAGAAGTTGGTCGTTTTGTCAGTAAATTACGGAAAACAAAGGCTGAGATTAATCAGTTTTTAGCAGAATACAATAAAGCAGAAAAGGACCAATAATGATTTTTGCATATAATAAAGAACAAGTCGGCGACGTTTTGATGGTTATTCTTGAAGAAACAAAACCTATCAAACGTCAAGTGGAACGTCAAGGTAAAGTGGCGCGGGTCTTTGCCCAAGAAGATGGCAGGACCTTAGCTTGGAACATTTTCCAAGTCTCCTCTTTGGTGACTGTTAAAGGCAATGGCCAGGTCTTCTTATCAGAATCAGACATCAAAAAACTAAATGCAGAACTAGCTAAAGAAGGCTTTGCTGAAGAATTAGAAGCCAGCCAAGAACCAGTCTTTGTGGTTGGTCAAATCCAAGAGATGGTAGCCCACCCAGACAGTGATCACCTTAATATCTGTCAAGTTGCCATTGGATCAGATAAAAGGGTTCAAATTGTCGCAGGTGCACCTAATGCTGCTGTTGGTCTGAAAACAATTGTGGCTCTTCCAGGGGCAATGATGCCAAGTGGTAGCCTTATCTTCCCAGGGAAGCTCCGCGGAGTAGATTCATACGGTATGATGTGCTCTCCACGTGAACTAGCCCTCCCAAATGCTCCGCAAAAACGTGGTATCATTGAATTAGACCAGTCAGCACTTGTTGGGGAAGCCTTTAACCCAGCTAAGCATTGGCAGGGATAAAAAAACATGATTATAAACAAAAAAACCTTAGTTTCCAAACTGAACTAAGGTTTTTTAGAGCCTTTAGTAAGAAAATAGCTAATGAGAGTTGTAAGAGCAGCAATAAAAAGACTGCCGAAAAAATCATAGTACCAGTTACCTCTTGTTATTTGAAACCAGATAAAACGGGAAAATAATAAGGTTAGAAAAGTACCGACGGCAAATGTCAATGTCATCTTTTAGTCTCCTCTTTTTAATTTAAAATAACAGATCTGTGAACAAAAGACAAGGCTAAGGCTTAGTGATAAGGAGTTTGGAAGTTTTAGCCTTTAAAAGAAATTTATCTGTTAAAATCAGCTTATTTGTTCAACTATTTTCGGATAAGTAATTAGGAGGACGAAAAATGTATAATAAAGTAATTATGATTGGTCGGCTGGTTAGTGATCCTGATTTAATTAAGACGCCAAACGATAAGCACCTGTGCCGTGTTTCAATTGCGGTCAATCGACGGTTCAAAAATGCCGAAGGTGAACGTCAAGTTGATTTTGTTAATCTTGTTCTTTGGGGACGATTAGCTGAAAGTCTGACTTCGTATGGTAGCAAGGGTAGTCTGGTTTCGCTTGATGGGGAGCTACGTATCCGCAAGTACGAAAAAGACGACAAGACAGCTTATATGACTGAGGTTTTATGCCAATCCTATCAACTCTTAGAGAGTCGCGCTCAGCGGGCTGTTAGAGAAAACAACTTGGCTGATGATCTTTGTGATTTACTTCTAGACGAAGAGGCACTTCCTTTTTAAGTGTATCAGACCATTTAGATAGTTCTAAATGGTCTGATTTTTATAGTCAAGAAAAGAGGAGTTACAGGAAAAGGGGATTTCGATTGGGTATGATGGCATTAGTTTTGCTTGGTTTGATGGCTTGTCGTCAAGTAGTGACTACTAACAGAAACCATGTCAAAACCGGCATTATTCAATATGCTGAACATGCGGTTTAGATGCTGTTTTACTCAGATCAGACCTTGATGACCAAGCCACTGCTTACTCATAAAAATGGTGTCACTGCTTCAATGATTTTTTTTTGATATCTTGAAATATCTAAGGGTGAGTTAATTTCAAAAACCCCCTTATTACGTACTTCAATCGTAGATTTTTTTGAATTTGTTCTAAAGCGTACAATCCATTTCTTTACACTGTTATCAATCAATACGTTAAAATAACTCTTGTTATCACGATAAATCACGCGAGTGGGGTCAATTGTATCTTTTAACAACATTTTAACAACTGTATAGACTTCAAGTTCTTGTGGTGTAGTAACGATGTCATTTTGTAGTTCATCTTCATTAGTTGTCCGGTTTTCTGAAACAACTTCTGTTTCTTTCACTTCAACATTTGTATTTAGCGCCGCACTTAATTTTTCGTTAACCCTATCATTTATAAATTGGTTGAACCCTTTAGCAATGATAGGTTTAAAATTATCAAGAACATTTTGAGTTTTAACCCCGTCATAGATTTCCGAAACAAGGTACTTTAAAAATGAATCAGTTGGTGCATTAATATTTTCGTTTAAAAAGCTTTTTAAATTATTCAAATATTTTAATTCTGATGCAGATGACACAATGTTATCAATATCAAAATTTTCTTTATGGAATTTAATAATTTCGTTGAATTGATTATCTTTAATATCTGTGATGTCAATGATAAGAAAGGGAGTGGTATCCATTTTGTTTGGCTCATCTAAATCAGTAAAAAATTTATACTCTTTACCATTTGTAAGTAATCCAAATTTTGATGTAGTGGTACCAAAATACCTAAACAGTTGAGAATCATGTTTCGTCAATTCTTGATTTATGGATTTGCACTCAATTAGGATTTGTGGCTGTTTATCAATGATGATAGCATAGTCAACTTTCTCTCCTTTCTTTATTCCCACATCTGCAGTAAATTCAGGGACAAATTCAAGAGGATTAAAGATATCGTAGCCTAGTGCTTGGAAGAATGGCATAATAAAGGCATTTTTAGTTTGCTCCTCATTCGTAATATTGCTACTTAGCTCACTTACCCTCTTACCAACTTGTTTTAACCCGTCTCTAATTTTTTCGATTTCCATTTTTAGACTCCTTTACTGAATCAAAAGCGGTAAAACGCTTTCATTGATAATATTATAGCAATTTTTATAGCAGTCTACAATAGTGGAACTTAAGCTATTAGAGGTTAAAATGATTGTTGTAGCAAACTAATGAATGATGGTTTGGTACGGGGTTAAAGTTTTGATCACCAAGTTCAAGAAAAAAGATTGAAGAAAATAATCCCAATTGGACTTTTTCTTCAATCTGAACGACTCACAAAAGTGGGTTGTTTTTTTTACAATAGGTCTAATGTTTTCAGTTTGTCGTCAATCATTTGGAGGACTTTGCTTAAGTCTTCAGGATTCTGGACAAAATCTAAGGCGTCACCGTCGATTCTCATTTTGGGTGAAACCTCATATTCCTCATACCACGTCGGGTATTCTTCGTGGACTTGGTAGTAGTATTCTTCTAAGCCTGGGTTATCATCGACTTGTTCAAAAGAGCGCCCCCGTTTGGCGATGCGTTCCAACATTTTCTCAAAAGAAACGTCAATATAAATTAAGAGGTCAGGCCGTTTCTTGGGCATGCCTTCTAATTCTTCCAGCATGTTGGCCAGCAGTTCTTGGTAGATATCAAGTTCTGCTTTGGTGACATTGCCATTTTTGTAATTGAGCTTCAAAAAGAGCTCGTCTTCAAAAATAGAACGATCGAGAACGTTATTATCAGCTTTGTAGGCCTCTTTAATAGATTTGAACCGTTTGTTCAAAAAGAAAATTTGGAGTAAAAAGGCATATTTCTTAGGGTCTTGGTAGTAGAGATCAAGAACGGGGTTATTGTCAACAGCTTCATAAAAAACATCAGTCCCCAAATAATCTCCAAGAGCAGTAGCAAGAGAGCTCTTACCTGCTCCAATAGTTCCGGCTAGTACAATCAACATGATTCTCCTTCAATGGTCTTAGCGAACTTGGGCAAAAATCTCTTGGACTTGTGCCAAAGTATCAGCGCGTGATACAGCTCCACGGACTTTAGCAGCCCCAGCAGTGCCGCGTAAATAATGGGGAGCTAGCCCGCGGAATTCTCGGACAGCAATGGTTTCACCCTTGAGCTTAATTAAGCGGGTCAGATGGTCCTCAGCGATGTCCAGTTTTTTGGCAAATGGAAGATCAGGTAAGATGTCACCCGTCTCAAAAAAGTGGTTGATTTGCGTAAACAAGTAAGGGTTGTTCATGGCTGCGCGTCCAATCATTACAGCATCAACACCGATTTCCTCAATCATAAATTTGGCATCTTGGACAGTCCGCACATCGCCATTGCCGATAAAAGGAATCTTGGTCAGCGCTTTAGAGACGCGCGCCAGGGTGTCGTGGTCACATCTTCCTGTATACATCTGCTCACGGGTCCGGCCGTGCATAGCCAGCGCAGCAACACCCGCAGACTCGGCAGCAAGGGCATTTTCAACAGCCAGCGAACTATCCGCCCAGCCCGTGCGCATCTTAACAGTGAGTGGTATATCAAGGACCGATGTCACTTGGGAAACGATGTGATAGATTTTGTCGGGGTCGCGCAACCATTTGGCACCGGCTTCATTTTTGACAACTTTATTGACCGGGCAGCCCATATTAATGTCAACAATATCAGCCTTGGTCTTGGTTTGGATAAAATCGGCAGCCCGTTTTAACCCTTCCGCATCACCCCCAAAGAGTTGAATGGACATGGGGTGTTCTGTCTCGTCAATGTGGAGCATGTGCAAGGTTTTTTCGTTGTTATAGAGGAGGCCTTTTTCAGAAATCATCTCCATAACCACTAGGCCAGCACCAAATTCCTTAGCAATGGTCCTAAAAGCAGAGTTGGTGACACCAGCCATGGGGGCCAAAACCGTGCGGTGTGGGATGTCAACCGTCCCAATCTTAAAAGATGAATTAAGCTTTGTCATTGATAATCCCTTTCAAATCGTGGTCGTCAAAGTGATAGATGGTTTGACAGAACTGGCAAACAATTTCGGCGCCATGATCCTGGTCAATCATGTCTTGTAAATCACTATTAGGTAAGCTCATTAGGGCTGACTCAAACCGTTCCCTAGAGCAGTCACACTGGAAGCTGAGAGGCTCTTCAGAAAGCCGTTTATAAGGATCATCACCATAAAGGGCATCTAGGAGAGCTTGAATAGGGTCTTCAGAGAGGAGTAAACTTGAGATGGCAGGCATCTTTTGCAATCTCTCCTCGTAGCGGGCGATTTCCTCTTGACTAGCTCCGGGCAGGGCTTGCAACATAAAGCCTCCGGCCACTTTAACCTTATCCTCCTCATCAAGGAGAACGTTCAAACCAACAGCAGAAGGGGTTTGCTCTGACTCGGTTAAGAAATAGGCAAAATCTTCACCGATTTCGCCAGAAATCAAGGGTGTTGTTGACGTGTAGGGGTTACCTGTGCCATAGTCAACAATGGAGACAAAGTGGCCCTTACCCATAAAAGGACCAACAAGGACCTCGCCAGTCGCCGTTTTTTTAATGTCAACGCCAGTGTTTTGAATATAACCTTTAACATGACCTTTGGTGTCAGCAACTGAAATGATATGACCAAAAGAGGAGTCACCGATGACTTTGACGGTCACCTTGCTATCCCCTTTTTGGTTGGCAGCTAAGATTTGGTTGGCAATCAGGGTGCGACCAAGCGCCACTGTCGATGATGACAGGGTGCCGTGTTTCTCCTGTGCCTTTTTAACAGTTTCGGTACTATCAAGCACAAAGGCTCTAAAAGAGCCAGATTGTGCCAGTGATTTAATCAATTTATCCATAACTATTATTATAGCATAAAGACCCTTTTCTGACCCTGAATCACCTCTTAATTTTTAAGGGGATTACCCTCTATAGGAAGAGGACTAGCTCATCTTATTAGCAGATGAGCTAGGGTCAGTTATGAGGGGTCGTCAGTTTGCTCTAAGCAGGTCATGAAATGTTGTTCCACTTTTTCTTTTAGGTAGTGGTTTAGTTCTTCAAGGGCGATACTGGGGACTAACTGGCTGAAAAAGTAAATGTCAATGCCTTCGCTTTTTTCTAAGCTAATATCCGTTAGGACCAGGTCGTACTTCTTACGGATAGCCCGCATGTCAATCTCGTAATGGTCATGGATAGTAATATCGAAATAGTGCCCGGTGAAGGCTTTTAAGAATTGACCAGTGTTTCGGGTTCCTTTTTCAATGACCAGAACTTTTTGCTGGCTGATGGACTGACTGAGGTGTAAAAAGAGGTTATCCCAGTTGACCAGTAAAGAATACAAGAGCTGTTGCGCTTGTTTTTCCGGACAATCAATCCCTCGCTTGGTGAAAGGGGTGAGAAGAGCTTTTTTCAAGGCTTCTAAGAGTAAGGGGTAAGATTTTTGGAAATAGTCAATGTAGGGCTCTTTATAGTCATAGACTAAGTAGCTCTGATAAGCGTCATGTTCTTTTAAGATTGTGGCATTATGCAAAATCTTTGCAATCTCTTCGGCGTTAGCAATAGGTAGCGAGAGGCGTTTTTGGATAGTCCCCAAGGTCTCTAGCCACTCCTTATAAGAAATGATGTTTGGCTCTTCTGGTGCTGGAGGAAGAGTCTGAGAGCTATCGTCTTGGGGATTGACCATGATTTCCTGATGGAAATAGGTTGAGAAGATTTCTGACAGGGCTAAAGCGTCTAGTGGCTGGGTAAAATCTTGCCAAAAGAGCTGGGCCAGCTCCTGCAAGTTGGGATCCTCTTTGAGTTTTTGAAAGAGGCGGGTGCTTCTGGAGTAGGTTTGGCTAATGCGGTAGCCTTTAGCAAAACGGATAATGTTAACACCAGCAACAACTTTCAGGTGGTGAAAGAAAAAGTGACTCATCGGGGTGTCCAGTTCCTGAGCGATGAGGTCAATCAAGCGCATGACCGCTTTTTCATTCACCCGATTGACGAAGGGCCACTGGTCACAATCATAGGCCTCAGAAAAATACTTGAGGTAAAGAAGCCTAATGTCCTCTTCTCTGCCTTTGATGCTAATGCTTTTAAAGTCAATGTAGCAACTGTAAACCAGCTGCAGAAAATGGTTGGTACGCTTAATTAAACGTTTAAGGGTCGACAGACTAATAAAGAGACTTTCAGCCAATTCGTCTAGCGAGTCGAAGCTTTCAAAAAAGATTGCTTCTATTAAACGTAAAGAGGGGGTCTCTAATAAGATCGACTGGTAGAGCTTTTGTGGTCCCGATTCCTTTTGGTAATCGAGTGTTAAATAAGGCCCTTTATAAGGAAGAGATTTGATTTCAGAAAACGTCGACAAATGCGCAATCTCAGTTTGGAGGGTTAGAAAAGAACAGTCTAAATGATGACAGATGTCCTTATAATCACAGCAATGCTCTTCTTGGTTGAGCAGTTTGAGTAAATTAAAACTACGTAGTTGTTGATTAGAAAATAATTCTTTAGTGGTTATCATCTTTTCTCCTTGACATGTTGGGCTTGGTTACTCCTCCTAGATCAAGGTATTACGGGTGTCTGGCCATTTTTAGTTAGGGTGATTTCCAATAAAAATGGCTGGAAGAAAACCAGCCTGCAATACTATTATAAACTAACTTGTTTAATTTAGCATTCATAAATTTAAATTTTTATTAAAAACGTGGACTTTAATATTAATGAGCTGTGATATATACTAGGAACGTAGTTGACCAAGTGTGCCCAAATAACTGTTATGACAGCCTTGACAGACTTGTCAAACTAACAAAAAAATGAGAATTTTCATGTATATAAGGAGAAAGAAAATGAAAAACAATATGAAACACCGCAAACATGCGTTACGAAAAGCCGTAACAGCAGCGGTATTAGCAGGAACAGCCTTTTCCAGCTTTGGCGGTGTTCTTGGCACAGTAACGAGTTATGCAAAAGAAAAGGATTCTGAATTAATAAAAAAAGAGCTTGATAATTTGCAAGAATTTGTTGTTAAAAAAGTAGCTGAGAAAAAAGTGGCTGAGTATGGTTTAAATGGTAAAGAAGAAAAAATAGAAGAAAGAATCCTAGAAGAGACAAAAAAATTCTTAGAAACTTTGTCAGCTGATACTTTGGGAGAGCTGGTTTCTCATATGGATAATGGAAGGTTTGGCTATCCATATGAAAAGCTTCATACTTATTCCAGTGTATTTGGGACATACAGAAATAATGATAAAAATGATTGGAAACAAAATTCTTTAAGTTTAATTTCGTTAATTATAAAAGAAATTGAAAATCGTGTTAATCAAAATGAGAACCGTAAGAAAGAACTACTGGAAAAAACTGCTGAAGTTGAACAGTTAAAGGGTAGAGAAACTGACCTTGAAAAAGAGAAAAGTAAGTTAGAAGATTTGGCTCGAGAAGCAAAAATTAAATCTCAGCAACAGGAAAAAGATTTGAAGTCTGCTCAAGATCAATTGGAAGCCTATGCAGAGTCAACAGAAAACTTAAGCAAGCAAATTCTTGATCAAGATGAAGAAAATACTGGGTTAAAAGAAGAGTTGAAGAAGACTAAAGCTGAATCTGAAGCAAAACTTGCTAGCCTTGAAGAGCGTTTAGAGGAAGCTACTCTGGAATTCGAGAATGCAAGACAAGAATATGATAAACTATTAGCTGAAGAAGAAAGCCGTAAGCAAGAATTAATGAAAGAAAATGAAGATTTAAAAGAAAATCTTGCCACTGCTGAAACCTTCTTTAATGAAGCGCGAGTAAAATTAGAGGCAGCTGAAAAAGCAAAAGCAGATCTTGCTTCAGAACTTGAAAAAGCAAAAGCAGATCTTGCAGAAGTAGAAGCTAAGTTAGCAGAAGCTGATAAGGTAAAAGTAGAGCTTGAAGCAAAAGTAGCTACATTAACAGAAGAACTTGAAGAAGCTAAGGTAGAAGCAGAAAAACTTGAAGCAAAAGTAGAAGTACTTGCCAAAGAACTTGCAGAAGTCAAAGCTGAAAAAGAAGCCCTTCAAGCTGAAATTGACAAGCTTAAAGAAGAGCACCAAAAAGAAATTGATGCCCTTAATGCTATTCTCGCTGAAAAAGATAAACTTATTAAAGGTTTAGAAGAAGAAGTTGCTAAAGCTAAGGAAGAAGCTGAGAAGAATGCGCAAATGAGTGCAGAAGAAAAAGCCAAATTACAAAAAGAATTAGACCAAGCTAAGAAAGACTTGGCAGACATGCTTAATAAGATGCCAAATAAAGTGGAACCACACACTGGTGGAACAGCTCAAGCTGGTCAAAACAATGCAGCAGCAAACAACAACGCTGAGCACTTACCATCAACAGGTGAAAAAGCGGTTAACCCACTTCTTGTGGCAAGCGGCTTGTCACTGATCATTGGTGCTGGTGCCTACACTTACGCTGCTAAACGCAAGAAAAACTAAACCTTACTCGATAAAAAGTCGTAAGACAAAAAACATATTTTCGATTCATTAAGACACCAAATCCCTTATCACTGATAAGGGGTTTTTATAGTGCACCTGATGAATCAAAACCCTTAGGCCTGTCAGGCCTAAGGGTTTGGTGATTTAGGCTAGGATAGCCACTTCTGGGAAGAGTTCCTGTAAGATTTTAGGTGTCAAGGCTTGGCCTGGTCCTTGGTAAGGGTAAGTGTGCATGTACATAGAAGGGTTAAAGTTGACTTCAATGCAGTGGACATTGGGTTGGTTGAGGTCTGCTTTTTCTGTGATATCAGCTATGATGAGGTCAACGCCGCAGACCCAGGCGCCGATAGTATCGGCCATCTGGGCAGCCAAGTCCTTGTAGGATTGGTCCATCTGGTCTGTCAGGTCGATGGAGTCGCCGCCGGTTGAGATGTTGGAGTTGCGGCGCAGTTGGACCCTGACCCCTTTTGCTAGAACGGTCTCTTCTTGATAGCCTTCTTGGGCGAGCATCAGTTTTTCAATGGGGCCTACTTGGATTTTTTCTAGGGGTGAGCGGTGGTCACTGCCTCGTAAAGGGTCTTGGTTTTTGAGGGCCACTAGTTCCTTTATGGTGTGTTTGCCGTCGCCCACGACGTTAGCAGGGAGTCGCAGGAGAACGGCCTGACAGGTGCCATTGAGGGTAAAGAAGCGGTATTCTGTACCTGTGATAAAGGCCTCCACCAAAACAGCACTATCTTCAGCAAAGGCTATGTCGAGAGCCTTTTCGTAGTCAGTCTGACTGGCTGGTTTTTGAAAGATGGAAATGCCGAGGCCGAAATTGGTTGACTTAGGCTTAACCACGATGGGTTTCTCTGCAATCAGGGGATAATAGCGTAAAGCCTGCTCTTTACTGGCAAACTCTTGCCCTTGCGGGGTAGGGAAGCCCGCTTGGTCTAAGAGCTTTTTAGTCACCGTTTTGTTAGCCATGGCCAGTGGCACCACGTAGTTGTCCTTGGAGGTCATGTTACCGTTTTTGACCAGCTCGACATGGTCCTTATGCCAGAGCTTTAGGAACTGGTCCTGTTCGTCCAGGATTTCAAGATGGATCCCCTTTTGAATGGCATCAAACATGAGCATTTGCGTCGAGAGCTCCATGCTTTCGTAGCCCTTGAGTGCGTAGGGCGCCTGTCTTGCTTCTTGATGGTAGGCTAGGGCTTGTTTTAAGCCAAAGGCTGCCAGTGAAGCGTCAGCGATGTGACTAAAGATCCGACCGCAGATGGTTCGCTCAGGTGCCTTTAGAGCTAGTGCCATCTGGTCAACCAAGTCCTGATAGTAAGCATCTAAGTGGAAGTGATCAAGGAGGCCCTGCATAGCCTCTAGAATCGGCTGCGGGTCTGCTTGAGCTGGTAGTGGGTCACGTGGGCCAGCTAGAGCGACAGCTTCATTGAGTTCTTTAGCAGCCTTTAGGCGCTGGTCGCAGTCCTCGAGGTCATCAAGCCAGAGGAGGGCGAGAAGGAAGAGGTGGAAGCTGTCTAGGGTCTCTTGGCTAATGCCTAGCGGGTCAAAGGGGTCAATGTCAAAGTTGCGGAATTCCAGGTAGCTGATCCCTTTTTTTAGGTAGTCCTGACTAGAGCTACTGCCACGTAGGCGGACAGCTGAGTAGAACTCTTTTTCTAGGGATAGTTGGCCTTGGTCAATGCTGGCTTGGATATCATTGATGTAGGCTTCCAGTGAGGAGAAGGAGATATGTAGGGACTTGGCGTTACTGTAGCCATAGGCCCTGCTAGCTCTGAGGGCACGGGCTAAGCCCTGTGGCCTGGTCGGGTAGAAGTCTTTTTCGGCCAAGGGTGATGCCCCAAACAAGTAGGTCACAAACCATTGGTAGTTGAGGAATTGGCGGGCCAATTTCATGTAGACTTGGTTTTTAAAGGCTACCAGATTATCACTCTGACTCAAGTCAAAGAGGCTTTGCAGGAGGTTTTGTCCTAGGCCAAAATTGTAGTGAAGGCCTGAGATGGACTGAAGCTTTTTCCCATAGGTTTTCACCAGGTGCTTGCGGTAGGCAACTTCCTCTTGGTTTTCTAACTTGGCCACTTGGATATCCTGGTCTTGCAGGTAAGGGGGCATGGATAAGGGCCAGATGACTTCTTTTTTTGCCAGTGATGCTTGGGTCACGTCCCAGATGGCCCCTAGTCGCCGTCTGGCCTGACTAGTGGAGTAGGAGATGGGGGTGATCAGTTCCAATTGCTCCTCACTAAAATCAGTTTGAATGTAGGGGTGGAAGCTGCGTGAGCCTAAGCAGACCGGGTGGTCAGTTGTTGCGATTTGACCCGACTCCGTAATGCGCAAGCCCTCTCTTTCTAGGCCAAAGGTTGCTTCTAAAATATTAGTCTGATGGGGTAGTTCTTGTAATAGCTGATTAAGCATTCTGTCTCTACTTTCTCTTGTGTACTCTTGTTCCAGTTTACAATTTTAGGGGCTGAAATACAATCTTTTGACACTTAAAGTCTAAAAAAGCAAAGCCTTTTTCAAGCTTTGCTTTTGGCTGGTAAGATGGGAGTTTACAGGGGCTATTTTCCAAAGCCTGTTTTTCAGCTTCTTGTTCCATTTGATATCTTATTTGGGGGTCAGGGAGGTTTTAGGTCTATTCTACCCTAAGAGACGTCTTTTCTAAAGTTTTAGGGAGTTTTGCGGCGTCAGCCATGATTAAGGTCTTTAAGGGCTGGTAACTGGTGGGAAAAGCAGGTTATATTGTTCGGTTTTTACCTATTTATTAAAGTTAAAAAAGGTAGAGGACTTCAATTTTCTTAATTATTTTATCAGAGTTAGCACTTTTTTTCATTTTTTGCTATAATAGGGTGTAAGACAAACTTGCAGGTGAGATTCCTGCCATATTGCTCAAGAAAGGTGAAGGCCTCTGCCTCTTTGGCATGCCGATATCGAAAACATATGACATCAGTAGTAGTTGTTGGTACCCAATGGGGTGATGAAGGTAAGGGAAAAATTACAGATTTTTTATCTTCTGATGCAGAAGTGATTGCCCGTTATCAAGGTGGAGATAATGCGGGCCATACCATTGTTATTGATGGTAAAAAATTCAAGTTGCATTTGATTCCTTCGGGGATTTTCTTCCCAGAAAAGATTTCTGTTATTGGTAATGGTGTTGTTGTCAATCCTAAATCGTTGGTTAAAGAGTTGGCTTATCTTCATGAAGAAGGTGTGACCACTGATAATCTTCGAATTTCAGATCGTGCGCACGTGATTTTGCCATACCATATCGCCTTGGATCAGTTGCAAGAAGATGCCAAAGGTGCTAACAAAATTGGGACTACCATCAAGGGTATTGGTCCAGCATACATGGACAAGGCTGCGCGTGTTGGGATTCGGATTGCCGATCTTTTGGATAAAGATACCTTTGCTGAACGCCTTAGAATTAACTTAGCAGAGAAAAACCGTCTTTTTGAGAAGATGTATGATAGCAGTGCACTTGACTTTGATGCCATTTTTGAAGAGTACTATGCTTATGGTCAAGAGATTAAAAAGTATGTGACGGATACTTCTCTTATTTTAAATGATGCTTTAGATGCTGGGAAACGTGTTCTTTTTGAGGGTGCTCAGGGGGTTATGCTTGATATTGATCAAGGAACTTACCCATTTGTGACTTCATCAAACCCTGTTGCTGGTGGTGTGACCATTGGTTCTGGTGTCGGCCCAAGTAAGATCAACAAGGTTGTAGGAGTGTGTAAGGCTTACACTAGTCGTGTGGGTGACGGCCCATTCCCAACTGAGCTCTTTGATGCCGTTGGTGACCGCATTCGTGAAGTTGGTCATGAATATGGAACAACGACAGGACGCCCACGTCGTGTTGGCTGGTTTGACTCAGTTGTCATGCGCCACAGTCGTCGGGTGTCAGGGATTACCAATCTCTCATTGAATTCTATTGATGTTCTTTCAGGTCTTGATACCCTTAAGATCTGTGTGGCCTACGATCTTGATGGTCAGCGGATTGACTATTACCCTGCAAGTTTGGAGCAGTTGAAACGGTGCAAGCCCATTTATGAAGAGCTTCCTGGTTGGGAAGAGGACATTACAGGTGTCCGCAGCCTAGAAGATCTTCCAGAAAATGCTCGTAACTACGTGCGTCGTGTTAGTGAACTAGTAGGTGTCCGCATTTCAACCTTCTCAGTTGGCCCAGGACGTGAGCAAACTAATATTTTAGAAAGTGTTTGGGCCACTATTTAAACATAAGGCCTGACGCTATATAAAGAATCCTCTACAAGGGGATTCTTTTGTTTTAGGTCCTAGCTAACTCTAGAAGATCAGCTAGGACTTATGGTGATTTTTGAGAACAAGCATCCGCCTATAGCCCTTACCGGCAAGAGTTGTGGTAGCCAAAGCGAAACGATTGCAGAGAACCAGTTGCCAAAACTTGGCCAAGTGGATAAAGGAGTTGATTGCTTAGCCAAAGGGAAAAGAGTGCGCAGGTAATAGCTAAATAGGAGGCATGACCTCTTTCCATAACAAAAAAATAAGCCCTATTTGAGATTCTGAGAAACAGAAAAAAACAAATAGGGCTTATCTTTTTACTTTGATGGGGAGACTGGCTTAAAAGGATTTTGTCAGGCTATTCTTTTTCCAGTGATTAAGTCTTAAAAAAAGCCCCAATGGCTTGGGACATCTATCCAATGAGCAAGTATAAAGGGGTCACTTTTAATCGGCGTCAATCTTTTTCAGGTAGCGGTAGACACTTGGTTCTGAGATATTTAAGACTTCAGCAACCTTTGAGACGGCGCCTTTGAGCTGAAAGACGCCTTTTTCGTGGAGTTTGTAAACAATGTCTATTTTAACTTCCTGGCTGAGGTTAATCCCTTGCTTTAATAGGGAAGGATCGATAATCTCGCTGATGATATCTTGGATATTATTAGATAAGACTTCTACCGTCTCATCTGGGTGGTAATTGATTGACGTTAGTGATGGTGATTGACACTGGTGGGGAAGTAGGTTGGCCAAGTTTAAGATATTGTCGGCTAAATTTTTGTAGACGGATATATCCATATTGATGCACAGCATGCCTTCTAATTGGCCACTGGCGTTCTTGATAAACAAGGTCGAGCCACGAACTTCCTTGTTCTGAGGGCTAACGATAGCCTTGTAATTGGTGACAAAGTCTTGTCTTTGGTAGACCTTATTATTAATTAACTCAAGTGCAAATGCTGTCAGGGGTGAATTAGTTGTTCGGCCACTAATATGATTGTTGACAATTTCGCCGATATAGATGTCATTTTCATCAATCACATGCAGAACGATTTCATAATGTTCTCCGAGAACGCCATGTAAAAACTTGATGACTGTTTTCCAATAATTCAGTCTCTCCTTGTCCATATAAGGTACCCTTTTCCTGATTTTTATTATTATAGTAATACATTTCAAAGTAAAAAACAATCTAAAAAACTGGACATTCTGCAAAAAAGGACCTCAATGTCCTATGTTTACCGATAATAAAAACTTATTAAAATAATAATTTATTATTGACATTGAATGCGATTTCATTTATAGTTAAATTACTGAAACAAAAGGAGGATTATTTATGAAAAACTATCCCGATTCTATTGGGCCTTACTCTATTTACACGGTAGAAGGCAATACACTCTACACATCAGGTCAATTACCAGTGATTCCTGAGACTGGCGACTTAGCTAGTGGTTTCGAAGCTCAGTGCCGACAGTCTTTTGCTAACATTAAGGGTATTTTAGAGGAACAAGACCTGGATTTGAGTCATGTTTTCAAACTCACCATCTATTTGTCAGATTTGAAGAATTTCAATACCTTAAATGAGGTGATGGAAGACTTATTTGAGGAACCTTATCCTATCAGGACTGCTTATCAAGTTGCTGCTTTACCTAAGGGAGCTTTAATTGAGGTTGAAGCACTGGCTAGACTGACGAAATCGTAAGCTATTTTTAACATATAGATTGGTGGATTAATGAGATGGATATAATTATTGGGACTGGTTTACTTATTCTGGTATTAGCAATTTTTACCTTGTTTAATTATAAGGCTCCATACGGGGCCAAGGCGATGGGAGCATTGGCTTCGGCTGCATGTGCATCATTTTTAGTTGAAGCTTTCCAAGATTCATTTTTTGGAAAAGTGTTAGGCTTTAAGTTTTTGAGTGAAGTTGGCGGAGCAAATGGTTCCCTATCAGGTGTAGCGGCAGCAATTCTTGTTGCGATTGCTATTGGTGTTTCTCCTGGCTATGCTGTCTTAATTGGCTTGGCAGTATCCGGTACGGGGATTATTCCTGGCTTTATTGCTGGCTATCTGGTTTCCTTCTTGATTAAATGGATGGAAAAAAATATTCCTGGTGGGTTGGATCTTATCTCGATTATTATTATTGGAGCCCCATTAACTCGCATAATTGCTAAGCTTATCACCCCGGTAATTAATGACACGCTTTTATCAATAGGTGATATTTTAACGTCTAGTGCCAATAGTAATCCAATCATTATGGGAATTATCCTTGGAGGTACAATTGTGGTTGTGGCAACGGCTCCGCTATCATCAATGGCCTTGACAGCTATGCTTGGTTTGACTGGCATACCTATGGCCATTGGAGCCTTGTCCGTTTTTGGTTCTTCTTTTATGAATGCCGTTCTTTTTTATCGCCTAAAACTAGGTGAAAGAAAAGACAATATTGCTTTTGCCATTGAACCTTTAACACAGGCTGATGTGACTTCGGCAAACCCTATTCCGATTTATGTCACGAATTTTTGTGGGGGAGCTGCTTGTGGTATTTTAATTGCCTTGATGAAATTGGTCAATGACACCCCAGGAACAGCGACCCCTATTGCTGGTTTTGCAGTTATGTTTGCCTATAACCCAATGGTGAAAGTGTTACTAACAGCCCTAGGCTGTATTGCTTTGAGTATGCTTGCCGGATACATTGGTGGAAGCGTGTTCAAAAATTATAAATTGATTACTAAACAAGAGCTACAAGCAAGGGATAGCTAGAAAAGTTCTTGTAAGAAATGACTGATGGCTGGAAAAATAAAGATGAAGGAGGCTTGTGATGAGTCTAGAAACTTGGAAAAAAGACATACCTGAAATTGAAAAAGTAATGCATTATGAAGAGCTTTTTTGGATGAATGATTCTTATCAAGGTGTTGACGCTGCTAATAAGGTGTCACAATTTGGAAAAGCTGATATTAAGGATGCGGAAGATCGTTTGAAACGTTTTGCTCCATACTTTGCTGACAATTTTGAGTGTACCCGTGCTAATGATGGTATTATTGAATCTGCCATTTCACAGATCCCAGAATTTCAACAATTTTTAGAAGCTCAATACCAGATTAAAATCCCAGGGCAGATGTATTTAAAACGTGATGATACCTTGCCAATTGCTGGGACTATTAAGGCTCGGGGAGCTATCTATGAGGTGCTTAAACATGCTGAAACTTTGGCTTTAGAAGCAGGTATTTTAAGCGGCTACGACGATGACTATCGGAAATTTGCCAGTCCCGAATTCAAGAAATTCTTTAGCCAGTACAAGATTATGGTCGGCACTACTGGAAATTTGGGCATTAGTGTTGGGATTATGGGTGTTTCACTTGGTTTTGAAGTGGTTATTCACATGTCCTACGATGCTAAGGAGTGGAAAAAACAGTATTTGCGTGATCACGGCGTTGTCGTTATTGAACATAAGACAAACTTCACTGAGGCAGTTAATCAGGGCCGTGCCGAGTCCGATGCCGATCCTAAATCTTACTTTGTAGATGACGAGCATTCAGTTGACCTTTTCTTAGGCTATACCGTTGGACCTTGCCGCTTGAAGAAACAGTTAGAAGAAAAAAATATCCTCGTCGACGAAGATCACCCACTCTTTGTCTTTTCACCATGTGGAATTGGTGGTAGCCCAGGTGGTACAGCATTTGGTTTGAAACAGATTTATGGCGACAATGTTCATTGTTTCTTTGCTCAGCCAACACATATGCCGTCTATGCTGGTTGGCCTATTAACAAAAGAATATTCTAAGGTTTGTGTGGCTGATTTTGATATCGATGCCAAAACAAATATGGATGGTTTAGCTGTTCCTAGAACGTCTGGTTTTGTAGCTGAGTTGATGCATCATTATTTTAATGGGGGAATCACTATCTCTGAAGAGCATCAAAAACTTTTCTTAACAAAAATGATTGACTTAGAAGACATTCATCTCGAACCGGCAGCTTTAGCGGGTACTATTGGACCAGCAATGCTCTTTGGAACGGAAGAGGGGCGTGCTTATCTGAAAGCTTATCATTTAGAAGACAAGATGCAAAATGCAACCTATATTGCATGGGCTACTGGTGGTAGCATGGTGCCAAAAGCAGATATGGAAGAGTTCTACCAAGAAGGTAAATAAAACCCTTCTGACGATGCTTCTAGTAGGCTAGTTTTTGAATGGCTAGTTACTAGTAGGGAAAACTAACATAGTATTAAGGGAGGCCTATTTCTAGATGGTAGATGATTAGTGACATTTTATTTGGCCACTAAAATGAACCATCAGGAAATAAGCTTCTTTTTTTCTATTGATGAGAAGAAGTCGTTAGGGGGTTAGGGTAAGAACGCCTTCCTTGAAATGAGGTGACTTTGGTTAGTGACTGTACATGAGGAGAAAATCGTGACAAATTCTATAATATCGAAGATGGCATCTATTGAGATTGAGGCTAAGGCAATCTATGAAAGTTATGAAGCTAAAAGGTTAGCGTATGCCATTCAGTTAAAGGATAAGTTAGAAGCCTTAAGACTTAGTTCTGACCTCGAAACACAAAAACAAGTGGAGGAATTAAAGGAGTCTTTAGAAAAGGCATTAGCACAAGAAGCAGCCGCCGCATTGGCAAGGCAAGAAAAGCAAAAAAGAGCTGTAGAAGGTTTCTTGGCTGATCAGAAAGAGCACTTGGTTGATCAGATTGTGGACAGGGTGGTAGAAAAATATGGCGATTAGTCAAATGAAAAAACTGTCTATTATCTTAGAACAAGATAGCCTAGATGAGTTTTTACAATTTTTACAGCAAAGACAAGTGGTCGAGGTGCGGAATCTTTGTCAGCTAGATGAATGGAAAGAAGCTTTTAAGGACAAGGCTGATGCCTCTCCTAAGATATGGCAATTTGCTGATGAAACTGAGGGAAATCTAGAGGCTAACCCTACCTTAGTCTACTTTAGAAGGCAACAAGAAGAGATCAAAGACACCATTAAAGAGTTAGCAAGGCTTATCCCGCCTAAAAGTAAATTGGCCACTCTCAAAAAGCAAAAGCCTTCCATTCAGTTTGAGGATTTAGAAGATTTACAGCGGCAAAAAGAGGTCAAGCAACTTCTGTCTTGTTATCAGGAAAAAATACAGAGACTGAAAACGATCAATCAGGCCTTGGAAGGGCTTGATCTGGAATTAGAAGAGCTTAAAAAGTGGGAGCAGCTAAGGGTTTTGCCCCGAGACCTTGCTGATTTAAAGGCTTTAGCTGGTCAGATTGGTACCATTCCAAGTACGGCAGGCGATAGTTTCTACCGCCAATTACTGGCTAATCCTCACATTGTAGTTGAGAAAATCTTCCAGACGGAGTTAGAGTATGGACTTCTGCTGTTTTGGAATAAGCAAGAAACCCTTGCTTTGGAGGAGTACCATTTTAAAGCTCTTGATTACCCCTATCAAGTCTTGCCAGCTGAGCTACTCTTAGAAAAAGAAAAAGCTATTGAGGCCTATCAGGCCGAAAAAGACCAACTGGTCTTAGACTTATCTAACTCGTCGGACCAGCTTGAAGAGCTGTACATTCAACTGGACTACTGTAGTACCTTAAGTTCACGGCAAAATGCTAAGCAGCTACTAGCAAGGAGTCGCCATTTGGTTGCTATTGAAGCGTGGATTGAAGCTGATCAGGTTAATGGTTTAGAAGTGGCGGCTCAGGCACAATTTGGCCGCTCGGTTTATATTCAAGCTACTGAGGTTGAGCAAGGGGAGTGGGATTTGGTACCCATTAAACTGCATAATCATGCCATTATCGAGCCTTTTGAGCTGGTAACGGAAATGTATGCTTTGCCCAAGTATTATGAAAAGGACCCGACCCCTCTATTAGCGCCCTTTTATTTTACCTTTTTTGGAATGATGGTAGCTGATTTAGGCTATGGTCTTCTCTTAGGTCTGGTAGCCAGCCTTGCTCTAAAATTGGGCAACCTTGATTTTAAAAAGAGACGCTTTCTGAAATTTTTTAGAATACTTGGTGTTGCTGTAGCCTTATGGGGACTGATTTATGGTTCTTTTTTTGGCTTTGGTCTGCCTGTACATCTGCTGTCAACGACCACAGACGTAATGTCTATTCTCATCTTATCAGTTATCTTTGGTTTTGTGACAGTGATTGTGGGTTTACTTTTGAATGGCTTACAGCAAGTCAAAATGAGGGATTATGCACAAGCATATAGTTCAGGCTTTGCTTGGTGTTTGATATTAGTGGGTCTATTTTTGATGGCGATAGGCTTCCTGATACCTGGACTGGGCTTTTTAATCACAACAGGGAAATGGTTGGCTATTGTGAATGCTATAGGGATAGTCCTTGTTGCTGTGATTACCTCTAAAAGTTTTGCGGGTTTAGGAGCCGGTTTATACCAACTCTATAGCATTAGTTCCTATGTTGGTGATTTGGTGAGTTTTACGCGTCTCATGGCCTTGGGACTATCGGGAGCAAGTATCGGGTCAGCTTTTAATTTAATTGTGAGCATTTTCCCTCCTTTAGGGCGCTTTACGATAGGTATTGTCATTTTTATCTTTTTACATGCTATTAATATTTTCTTGTCCCTACTATCAGGATATGTTCATGGTGCCAGATTAATGTTTGTTGAGTTTTTTGGTAAGTTTTATCAAGGTGGCGGCAGAGCTTTTAATCCCCTAAAAGTAACTAATAAATACGTGGTCATCACTAAAGAAAGTCAAATGGAGGAAGAATAATATGGAACAGTTAGCAAGTTATTTTACAAGTCATGGGGGTGCTTTTTTCGCCGCCTTGGGCATTGCTATTGCGGTTGGTTTTAGTGGTATGGGCTCAGCCTACGGAGTTGGTAAAGCAGGACAGGCTGCTGCTGCTTTATTAAAAGAAGAACCTGATAAATTTGCATCAGCCTTAATTTTACAACTATTACCAGGAACGCAAGGTTTGTATGGCTTTGTTATTGGTATTTTAATTTGGTTACAATTGACGCCTCATTTAGCACTTGAGCAGGGAGTGGCTTACTTTTTTGTTTCTCTCCCAATAGGGCTTGTTGGTTATTTTTCTGCTAAACATCAAGGGAATGTGGCAGTAGCTGGCATGCAAATTTTAGCCAAACGTCCTGAAGAGTACATGAAGGGAGCTATCTTAGCTGCTATGGTTGAAACCTATGCTATCCTAGCCTTTGTTGTGTCCTTTATATTAACACTACGGGTTGGTTAAGCTTGTGCTTTATTTAGAAGAGCTCAGACTGAGATTGCAGAGGCTACTTAGTGTGTTTGAAGGGAGGATTTTGTATGAGTGATATTGAAGAACTAAAAGCTACGATTCTTGAACAAGCTCACCAAGATAGCCAAAGGGAGTTTAGAGTGGCTATTGAGGAACTGGAAGGAGAATTCGAGTCAGATAGAGAGGCTATGCTAAGAGCAAAAGAAGCTTATCGTGTAGAACAATTAAGAGAACTTAAAAGTCATTTTCAAGTGCTTAGTCAAGAAAATAGAAATCAGGAAAAGCAGGCTAGCTTAGCTTTTAAACGAAAGGTGTTAAGGGGCCTATTTGCAGAAGCTTTTCAAAAGATGGAGGCTTTTACCAGTGAGCAAGAGCTATCATTTTTGCAGGCTGTCCTTGGACAGTTTCCCAATCAAAAGGTGAGTGTCCACTTGGGAGAAAAAACAGCTCAAAAATTGAGCCAGCAGGCTTTAGCCAACTGTAAGGAAGTATTCCCAGAGGTAAGCTTTAGGTCTGATCTGATTAGCAATGAAGCAGGTTTTGTCTTATCCTTAGGCCAGATTGATTACAATTACCTCTACAGGGAATTAGTAGCTGCTTTATTCAGAGACGAAAGTGCGCAGTTTTCACAGCTTATTTTTAATAGCCGTTAGGGGGTCTTATGGATCACGAACAATTTTCACAGCTTAATACCAGCATTAGCGTCAAAGAAAAAGACTTTATCTCCCAGCAAGAATTTATGATGCTCATCAATGCAAGAAATAAAGAGGAACTGAGTTTCTTGTTGCAGAAAACACCCTATCCTGTCAGTGTTACTGATTTGGATAATTTAGACACTGTCGAAAAGGTATTGATGCAAGAGTTGGGAAAGACTTTTAAGTGGGTTTGGGCTGAGTGCCCGATTCCTGAGATTGTCGACTTGTTTATCCTGCCTTACCTGTATCACAATGTCAAGGTTCTTCTTAAGGCTAAGGCTAGTCAAAAGAATCTAGATCATTTATTGATTCCCTTTGGAGGAACATCTTTACCAGCCTTGCAGCATCTTGTTAGGACCTTAAAGTCGGATTACTTCCCTGATTACTTTGAGGAGGAAATCCAGTCTATTTGGGAAGAGTATCTGGACTACGGAGATAGTCGTGTTATCGAAATTGGGGCTGATTTGGCTTATTTTAAACACCTGCGGAGAATTGCAGAGCAGTTAGATGATCCCCTTTTTGATAAGGCAGTAGATATCCTAACGGACTCTTATAATGTGCTGACGCTGATGCGTGCCAAAAACGTGAACAAATCAGATAGCTTCATCAAACAACTACTAACTGAGCAATCACACTTAAGCTATCAAGAACTTACTGCTGGTCCCATTTATCAGATTTTAAGGACTTGGTATAGTCAACTACTGCCGGAAAATTATTCAAGTGTCTTGGTGAGCTATGAGAAAAAAATAGCTAATGGAGAACTGAGTATTAGGGAACTGGAAGAATTAGTTGACCTCTTAATCTTTTATCTTTTTGATGATAGTAAGTTTACTTGTCAAGGCCCCTATCCTGTAGCTCGTTTTCTTTTAGCGAAATTATTTGAGATTAAGAACTTGCGGTTAATTTTATCAGCCAAGGTGAATCAGTTACCGCTTGATTTGGTGAAAGAAAGGTTGAGACCCTTTTATGACTACTAAGACCTATAAAATTGCTGTTGTGGGAAACCGGGATTTGATTCTACCCTTTCATATGATTGGTTTTCAGACTTTCCCAGTTATTGAAGCGCAAGAAGCAAGGAAGACCTTACGCCAGTTAGCTAAAGCTAACTTTGGCATCATTTATGTAACAGAAGATATTGCGCAGCTTATCCCGGAGACGATAGCACATTATGATAAGGAACTGACGCCAGCCATTATTTTACTGCCAAGTTATAAGCAAAAAGAAAGGCTTGCTTTAACTAGGCTTCAGGAGCGTGTTGAAAGAGCTGTTGGGCAGAATATCTTATAAAGTGTTGTATAAGATTGTGAGAAAATAGTAAGAAGGAGAAGAAGTTGAGCCAAGGAAAAATCATAAAAGTTTCAGGTCCTCTTGTGGTTGCATCGGGCATGGCAGAAGCTAATATTCAAGATATCTGTCGGGTCGGTAAGCTCGGACTTATCGGCGAAATTATCGAAATGCGAAAAGATTATGCGTCTATCCAAGTCTATGAAGAAACGTCAGGGGTTGGTCCTGGTGAACCTGTAGTGACGACCGGTGAACCCTTATCTGTGGAATTGGGTCCGGGCTTATTAGCCGAGATGTTTGATGGTATTCAAAGGCCTTTGGAACGTTACCAAAAGACAACTCAGAGTGATTTTTTATTACGGGGGATTCATATTCCGAGTCTAGACAGGGAACGCTTATGGACTTTTGTGGCGACTGTCCAACCCGGTTGTCAGCTTGTGGCTGGTGATATTGTCGGTTACGTCCAAGAAACAGGGGTTGTTGAGCATCGGATTATGCTTCCTTATCAGGTTTCAGGGGAGTTGATTGCCATTCACTCTGGTGATTTTACTGTTGATGATATTGTTTATGAGATTAGACAAGATGACGGGACTGTTTACCAAGGGACTTTAATGCAGAAATGGCCGGTGAGAAAAAATCGGCCAACCAAACAGAAACTCATTCCGATGGAACCTCTGGTGACGGGGCAGCGTGTTATTGATACTTTCTTTCCTGTGACTAAGGGTGGTGCTGCGGCAGTTCCCGGTCCTTTTGGGGCAGGAAAAACAGTTGTTCAGCACCAAATAGCCAAATTTGCCAATGTGGATATTGTTATTTACGTTGGTTGTGGTGAACGTGGTAATGAAATGACGGACGTCTTGAATGAATTTCCTGAATTGATTGATCCCACGACTGGTCAGTCCATTATGGAAAGGACAGTCTTAATTGCCAATACCTCTAATATGCCAGTAGCAGCTCGGGAAGCCTCTATCTACACTGGCATTACCATTGCGGAATATTTCCGTGATATGGGCTATTCAGTTGCCATTATGGCTGATTCTACTTCTAGATGGGCAGAGGCTTTGCGGGAGATATCCGGTCGTTTAGAGGAGATGCCTGGTGATGAAGGGTATCCTGCCTATCTTGGTAGCCGAATTGCGGAATATTATGAACGTGCAGGCCGTTTTAGACTCCTAGGAAGCGATGCGCGTGAAGGGTCCATTACGGCTATTGGGGCGGTGTCACCTCCTGGTGGCGATATTTCAGAGCCGGTCACCCAAAATACTCTGAGAATTGTTAAAGTTTTTTGGGGCTTAGATGCTCCATTGGCGCAAAGACGGCATTTTCCGGCCATTAATTGGCTGACCTCTTATTCACTTTATAAAGATGAGGTTGGACGGTATATCTGCCAACATCAAGAGGCAGATTGGCCTCAAAAAGTGAGAGAAGCGATGGCAATCCTCCAAGAGGAATCACGTTTGGAAGAAATTGTCCGACTAGTGGGTATGGACTCTTTATCTGAGCAAGATCGTTTAACCTTGGCTATTGCCAGACAAATCCGCGAAGATTATTTGCAACAAAATGCCTTTGATTCAGCTGATACATTCAGTTCCTTTAGCAAGCAAGCTGCTATGCTTACTAATATCTTATTGTTTAAAGAAGAAGCCAGCAAAGCTTTGCAATTAGGCGCCTATTTTTCAGAAATTATGGAGGGGACGCTTGATCTTCGTGATCGAATGGCCCGAAGCAAGTTTATTCTTGAGGAAAATAGTAATCAGATAGAGGAGATAGGCCTTGAGATTAAAGCTTCTATCAAAGCAATTTTAGAGAAGGGAGGTGTCTGAGATGGCGCACATCAAAGAATACCGGACAGTTAGTGAAGTGGTTGGGCCCTTAATGATTGTTGATCAGGTTTCGGGTGTCCACTATAACGAGTTGGTTAACATCACAATGCAAAATGGTGACAAGCGTCAGGGTCAAGTTTTAGAAGTTCATCATGATAAGGCCGTGGTTCAGCTCTTTGAGGGCTCTAGCGGCATTAACTTGGCAAAATCAAAAGTCCGCTTTACGGGTCACCCCTTAGAGCTTGCCGTTTCGGAAGATATGGTTGGAAGGATATTTGACGGCATGGGAAAACCGCTTGACGGTGGCCCAGAATTAATAGCTGAAAAATTCTTGGATATTGATGGCCAAGCTATTAATCCGATTTCGCGTGATTATCCGGATGAGTTTATCCAGACTGGTATTTCAGCTATTGATCACCTCAATACTCTGGTCCGTGGGCAAAAATTGCCTGTTTTCTCGGGTTCTGGTCTACCTCATAATGAATTGGCTGCACAAATTGCGCGTCAAGCAACTGTGTTAGGTGATGATGGCAAATTTGCTGTTGTCTTTGCGGCCATTGGAATCACCTTTGAAGAAGCTGAATTTTTCATGGAAGATCTCCGCAAAACAGGTGCTATTAGCCGCTCTGTTCTCTTTATTAATTTGGCCAATGATCCTGCTATTGAGAGAATTGCAACTCCTCGGATCGCTTTAACAACGGCGGAATATTTGGCCTATGAAAAGAATATGCACGTGCTTGTGATTATGACAGATATGACAAATTATTGTGAGGCTTTGAGGGAAATTTCGGCAGCAAGACGCGAGGTTCCCGGTCGCCGTGGTTACCCAGGCTATCTTTATACCAATTTGTCGACCCTATATGAGCGGGCTGGCCGTCTAGTGGGCAAAGCAGGGTCGGTGACCCAAATCCCTATTTTGACCATGCCTGAAGATGACATTACCCACCCAATCCCAGATTTAACAGGCTATATCACTGAAGGTCAGATTATTCTGTCACATGCGCTTTATAATAGTGGTTTGGAGCCGCCTATTGATATTCTTCCTTCCTTGTCCCGTCTAAAGGATAAGGGTTCTGGAGAAGGGAAGACGAGAGCAGACCATGCCGCAACCATGAATCAACTTTTTGCAGCCTATGCCCAAGGTAAGCAAGCAAAAGAATTGGCTATTGTTCTTGGAGAATCAGCTTTATCAGACACTGATAAATTATATGTGGCTTTTACCAACCAATTTGAAGAAAGATACATTAATCAAGGTTTCACGCAAAATCGGTCCATTGAAGAAAGCCTCAACTTGGGTTGGGAACTTCTCTCTATCTTACCAAGGACCGAATTGAAGCGGATTAAAGCTGAGGTGATTGATCACTATTTAGGAAAAGTTGACTAGTTTGGACTCAGGGGTGGTTTATTGAGACTATGCTATCTTAGAGAAAGGTTTATGATGAGATGTCAAGATTAAATGTTAAACCAACACGAATGGAACTCAATTCCTTAAAAAAACGGTTGAGGACTGCTAAAAGAGGCCACAAGCTTCTAAAAGATAAGCGCGATGAACTGATGCATCATTTTGTTGATTTAATACGTGAAAACGATAAGCTCAGACGCCAGGTTGAAGCCTGTTTAATTGAGAATATGCAAACCTTTGTTTTAGCAAAATCCCTTGAGAATAATGCTATCGTTGAAGAATTGTTTTCCATTCCGGTTCATGATCTCTCGCTTTATATAGAGGTAGATAATATTATGAGTGTCCATGTTCCTAAATACCATATTCAGGAAGAAATGGATAAGGGAGAAGCGACTGTTTCCTATAGCTTTTTGGCGTCAAATAGTGAAATGGATCAAACGATTCAGAATATGGAAAAGCTTTTGCAGCCGCTGCTAAGGTTGGCTGAAGTTGAAAAACAGTGTCAGTTGATGGCTGATGATATTGAAAAAACGCGTCGACGCGTTAACGGCTTAGAACACGCCATTATCCCTCAGCTGATAGAGACCATTCATTACATTGAATTAAAACTTGAAGAAGCTGAAAGATCTCACTTGGTTCGTATTATGAAAGTGAACAATCCTAAGTCTTTCTAAATAGGCCAGTTAGAAACAGTGTGCAATCTCTTATGACTAAAAAAGTATCCACCAGAAATAACATTGGATGGATACTTTTTGCTTGCTAAAAATAACAATGGATTTGATGTTGGAGGAAAACTTGGCGGTAATCTTCTAAATCCTCAGGATGATAGGCTGGTACTTCCGCCATTTGGTAGTCTCGACCGAGAAGTTTGTATTTATTTTCACCGAATTGATGGAAAGGCAATAATTGGACTTCATTGATTTGTAACTGATTAAAGAGTTCTGAGAAGGCTTGGGCATCTTCTAAGGAATCATTGAAATTAGGAATGACAGGAATTCTCAAGACGATCTCTTTTCCTATTTCAAAGGCGTAATGAATGTTTTTGATAATCAGCTCATTGGCGACACCTGTCATTTTGCGGTGCCTCAGTTGGTTATAGTGCTTTAAGTCTGTGTAGATAAAATCCACATACTGTATCAGATCAACAAATTGCTCATGTTTAGCATAAGCTGTTGTTTCAATGGCAGTATGCAGGCCTTTTTCTTTTGCGGCTTTGAGAATGGCCTTTGCAAACTCATACTGGGCAAAAATTTCGCCACCTGATAAGGTTAGGCCTCCGCCTGATTCTTCATAAAAGTCCACATCTTTTAAGACCTCCTCGATGACCATGTCAACGGTCTTGACTTCACCAACGGTCTCATAGGTTTGACCATCTGCTTTAAGCATTTGCTCGGGTTGCTTTTTTTGTGATTCGGGATTAGCGCACCAGGGGCAACGCAGGGGACAGCCTTTTAAAAAGACGGTTGTCCGGATACCAGGGCCATCGTGGATACTAAAGTGCTGAATATTAAAAACCATACCTGATTCTGTCATCGTTCAAAATCCTTTCCTAATACTTTAATCATAGCAGATAAACGTAAATAAATCAATTACGTTCGTAAGTTACTTTCTTTTTTCATTTCCTGGGAAACCTGATATAATAGAAGATGAGGTGAATAATGAACAGATTAGAGAAAATCATTCAACTAGTTTCTGACCATAAACGTATTGATGTTAATAGTTTATCAAAAGGTTTAGGGGTTTCGAAAGTAACAATTCGAAAAGATTTAGATAAGTTAGAAAGTAAAGGGCTCTTGCATCGAGAACATGGTTATGCTGTCTTAAATAGTGGTGATGACTTAAATGTGCGCCTGTCCTACAACTACAATATTAAACGAAAGATAGCGGAAAAAGCCGCTGAATTGGTTCAAGATAATGAGACGATTATGATTGAGTCAGGTTCAACTTGTGCCTTATTGGCTGAGGTTCTTTGTCAGACTAAACGAAACATTAAAATCATTACCAATTCTTGTTTTATTGCCAATTTCCTGAGACAGTATGATTCCTGTCAGATTATTCTGCTGGGGGGTAATTATCAGCCTAATTCTGAGGTGACGGTTGGTCCTTTGCTGAAACAGATGGTTGATCTTTTTCATGTTGATCGGGTTTTTGCGGGAACCGATGGCTTTAGTCCTAAGATTGGTTTTATGTGTAAAGACATGATGCGTTGTGAAAGTGTGCAATACATGGCTGATGTGGCAGAAGAAATGATTATTCTGACTGATTCTAGCAAATTTTTAAAAGCTAGCTTGGTTCAGCAGCTCAGCCTTGACCGTGTGGGGCGTGTTATAACTGATCAAAACCTTGATAAAGAGAGTCAACAATTGCTAAACTCCTTTGGGATTATTTTAGACTATGTCTGATAGTGTGGGTGTCTATGATGAGAGAAGAAAAACGGCGCATGCTGGCTAAGCTGGCTTACTTGTTTTATGTTGAGGGGAAAAGTCAGACACAGATTGCTGAGGAGACGGGGATTTATCGTACAACTGTTAGTCGTATGCTGGCAAAGGCTAAAAAAGAGGGTGTCGTTCGCATTGAGATTGCGGATTATGATCCTAATTTGTTTGGTTTAGAAGAGTATGTTCGGCAAAAATATGGCTTGGAAAAAATTGATATTGTGCCAAATGATCCAGATGATAGCCTGGCCAGTACCCGCAGTAAGGTTGCTAGAACAGCAGCTGAAGTATTGCGTAATACTGTCAGAGATGGCGATAAAATTGGGGTTTCTTGGGGAGCAACCTTATCCAGCGTGATTGATGAGCTGGATCCCAAGTCCATGACTGGTATTTCTGTGTGTCCACTTGCAGGTGGGCCTAGCCATATTAATGTTCAGTTCCATGTTAATACCTTAGTTTATCGTCTGGCTCGGGTTTTTCGTGGGAAGAGCACCTTTATTAATGCTATGGCTGTACAGGAAAATAAGGAGCTCACTAGGGGAATATTACAGTCTAAATATTTTGAGAGGTTGTTAGAGAGTTGGAATCACCTTGATTTAGCTATCGTTGGAATCGGTGGTGAAGCTAATAGCGGTGAAGAAAGTCAATGGCTCGATTTGTTAACGGCTGCTGATTTTGAACAGTTAAAAAAGGAAGAGGCGGTAGGCGAAGTTTGTTGTCGTTTCTTTGATCAGTACGGCAATCCTGTTTACAGAGGTTTGCAGGAACGAACGATAGGTATTTCCCTCAAACAGTTGGAGCAGGTGCCAAAAACCTTGGCGGTTGCAAGGGGAAGTTATAAGGCAAAAGCCATCTTAGCAGCTCTAAAGGCGGGTTTTATTAACTATTTGGTAACGGATAAAGAGACCTTAATGCGTGTGTTAGAGCTAGATGGTGACACCGAAAATGTCAAACCCTTTTGCTAAAGAAGTAAATCCTAAGTCTTGATGCTAATCAGGACTTTTTTCTTGTGCAAAAGACTCCTTTATTCATACTTGTTAGCATTAGTATAGCCTTATATCTGCCCTGCTATTAGACATTTAGTGCTACTATAATGGATTATTAATCAATACTGCACAAAAGTGCACAAATAAAAAGATGGCACGATAGGCATTGACCCTAATGATAAAAATGCTAGAATAAAACTATAGACGAAAGGAAAACGGTTACAATTGCAACTGTGACACTTTCAAAAGAAAGCTACTACAAACTAAGGTAAGGAGATAAATCAATGGAGTTAATTGTACCTGATCAAATCATTATGGGTTTAATTTTAAATGCTGGAGATGCTAAGCAACATATTTATCAAGCGTTGAAGTTTGCAAAATCTAAGGACTATGAAAATAGTGAGCGTGAAATAGCACTTGCTGACGATGCCTTGCTGGAAGCACATAATTTGCAAACCCAGTTCTTAGCTCAGGAAGCTAGTGGCACAAAATCAGATATATCTGCCTTATTTGTCCACTCGCAAGATCACTTGATGACAACTATTACTGAAATTAATTTGATTAAAGAAATTATTGACCTTCGGAAAGAATTAGCAACTAAATAGGTTTGAAAATAACTAAAGGAGATAAAAAATGATTAAGATTGGATTGTTTTGTGCAGCAGGTTTTTCTACAGGGATGCTGGTTAATAATATGAAGGTAGCAGCTGAAAAAAGGGGAATAGACTGTCAGATAGATGCCTATTCTCAAGGAAAACTCGCCGATTATGCTCCTCAGATTGATGTCGCTCTTTTGGGTCCCCAAGTCTCTTACACTTTAGAAAGTTCAGAAGCTATTTGCCAAGAACATGGTATCCCAATTGCAGTTATCCCAATGGCTGATTACGGCATGTTAGATGGTGAAAAAGTGCTTGACTTAGCCTTGAGTCTTGTTAAAAGATAGGAGTCTATAATGGCCAAGATAAATACACAAAAAATAATTGCTCCGATCATGACCTTTGTTAATATGAAGGGAATTATTGCCCTCAAGGATGGGATGCTTGCTATCTTGCCCTTAACAGTAGTTGGGAGTCTCTTTCTGATTGTTGGTCAGATACCGTTTCAAGGGGTTAACCAAGCTATTGCAAAGGTATTTGGTGCTAACTGGACAGAACCGTTCATGCAAGTTTACTCTGGTACTTTTGCTATTATGGGCCTGATTTCCTGTTTTGCTATTGCCTATTCCTATGCTAAAAATGCTGGTGTTGAGCCATTGCCTGCGGGAGTTCTCTCATTATCTGCATTTTTTATCTTATTGAAATCATCTTATATTCCAGCCAAGGGAGAAGCCATTGCGGATGCCATCAGTAAGGTCTGGTTTGGTGGGCAGGGCATTATTGGTGCCATTCTCATTGGTCTCGTTGTTGGTGCTATATATACTGAATTTATCCGCCGACATATTGTCATAAAGATGCCTCCTCAAGTGCCACAAGCTATTTCCAAACAATTTGAAGCCATGATTCCGGCCTTTGTCATTTTTACCTTATCGATGCTCGTCTACATCGTTGCGAAAGCTGTTACGGGTGGCGGCACCTTTATTGAGATGATTTACTCAGTGATACAAGTTCCACTGCAAGGCCTCACAGGCTCTCTTTATGGGGCGGTTGGTATTGCCTTCTTTATCTCTTTCTTGTGGTGGTTTGGAGTGCATGGACAATCAGTGGTTAACGGAATTGTAACGGCCTTACTATTGTCGAACTTAGATGCTAATAAAGCCTTGCTAGCTGCAAATAAGTTGACCCTAGACAATGGTGCTCACATTGTGACTCAGCAATTTTTGGACTCCTTCTTAATTTTGTCAGGTTCAGGGATTACTTGTGGTTTAGTCATTGCCATGATAGTTGCTTCTAAATCAAAGCAGTATAAAGCTTTAGGTAAAGTTGCAGCATTTCCAGCACTCTTTAACGTTAATGAACCAGTCGTTTTTGGTTTTCCAATTGTCATGAATCCAGTCATGTTTTTACCTTTTATTCTGGTACCCGTTTTGGCAGCACTTCTAGTCTACGGTTCTATCGCAATCGGATTTATGCAACCATTTTCTGGTGTAACACTTCCTTGGTCAACTCCAGCAATCATATCCGGCTTTATGGTAGGTGGTTGGCAGGGCGCCTTTGTCCAAGTGGTTATTTTAGTCTTGTCTACCGTCATTTATTTCCCATTCTTTAAGATACAAGATAAGATTGCCTACCAAAATGAACTATCAGCTGAGAATCAAAATGGCTAAAAGGTTCCTTCGTTTCTCTTGAACCATCTCGTTTCTAGAGGTGGTTTTTACAATAAGGGAATGGATAAGATCTTTTATTTCTGCACAATCGTGCAAAACAAAATGAATCCCTTCTCTTATGATTAGAGGCTCTCAAAGCCCTCTGAATATGATATGATAGTTACGAAAGAAACATTTTTAATTACGAAAGAAAAGAGGAAATGCACATGACTGACTTGAAAGCCCCTTATTTTGGTAAACTTACTGATAGAATGAACAACTATCGTGAAGCAGTTTTAACGAAAAAACCATACATTGATGCAGAGCGTGCCATTCTTGTAACAGAAAGCTATCAAAAGCACATGGATAAACCTGCTAATCTTAAAAGAGCTTACATGTTACAAAATGTCTTGGAGAATATGACTATCTATATTGAAGATGATAGTTTGATTGCAGGTAACCAAGCTTCCTCCAATAAAGATGCCCCTATTTTCCCAGAATACACTTTAGATTTTGTGATTAAGGAATTAGATCTCTTTGAAAAACGAGATGGTGATGTCTTTTATATCACAGAAGAAACTAAAGAACAGTTAAGAGCTATTGCTCCTTTCTGGGAAAATAACAATTTACGGGCACGAGCTGGTGTGCTCCTTCCTAAAGAAGTTGATGTCTATATGGAGACAGGGTTCTTTGGCATGGAAGGGAAAATGAATTCTGGTGATGCGCACTTAGCCGTTAATTACCAGAAGGTACTTGAACAAGGGCTAGTTGGTTTTGAAAAACGTGCGCGCGAGGCAAAAGAAGCTCTTGATTTGACGATTCCAGAGAACATTTACAAGTACCATTTTTACGACTCTGTCTTTATTGTCATTGATGCCGTTAAAACCTATGCAAAACGGTATGCTGACTTAGCACGCCAATTGGCTCAGCAAGCTAATGCTGCTAGAAAAGAAGAATTATTGGAAATTGCTAGGATTTGTGATAAGGTACCCTACCACCCAGCAGAGACATTTGCTGAAGCGGTTCAATCTGTTTGGTTTATCCAGTGTATCCTTCAAATTGAATCAAACGGGCACTCCCTATCTTATGGCCGCTTTGACCAATATATGTATCCCTATGTTAAAGCGGATTTAGAAGCAGGACGTGAAACGGAAGACTCTATTGTGGAACGCTTGACTAACCTTTGGATTAAGACTTTAACGATCAATAAGGTTCGTAGTCAATCCCATACCTTCTCATCAGCAGGTAGTCCTCTTTATCAAAATGTCACTATTGGTGGGCAAACTAGAGATAAGAAAGATGCTGTTAACCCGCTTTCTTACATGGTATTGCGCAGTGTTGCCCAAACAAAACTTCCTCAGCCTAACCTAACTGTTCGTTATCATAAAGGGTTAGATAAGGACTTTATGAACGACTGTATTGAGGTTATGAAGCTTGGTTTTGGTATGCCAGCCTTTAATAATGACGAAATTATCATTCCATCCTTTATCAAAAAAGGTGTCTTAGAAGCTGATGCTTATGATTATTCAGCTATTGGCTGTGTGGAAACAGCAGTGCCAGGTAAATGGGGTTACCGTTGTACCGGTATGAGTTATATTAATTTCCCTAAAATTTTACTTATTACTATGAATGATGGCATTGACCCATCATCTGGCAAACGCTTTGCCAAGGGCCATGGGCATTTTAAAGACATGACTTCCTACCAAGAGTTGAAAACAGCATTTGATGAAACCTTAAGAGAAATCACTCGTATGAGTGTTATTGTTGAAAATGCTATTGACCTCGGTTTAGAAGCAGAAGTGCCAGATATTCTCTGCTCAGCCTTAACGGATGATTGTATTGGTCGTGGTAAGACCTTGAAAGAAGGCGGAGCCGTTTATGATTTTATCTCAGGTTTACAAGTTGGTATCGCCAACCTGTCTGACTCCCTAGCTGCGCTGAAAAAATTAGTCTTCGAAGAAAACAAGTTAAGCACGAAAGAACTATGGCATGCTTTGGAAACTGACTTTGCTGGTGATCGAGGAGAAGAAATCCGACAAATGCTTATCAATGATGCACCAAAATATGGCAATGATGATGACTACGCTGATCAGCTTGTTGTTGAAGCCTATGATACTTACATCGATGAAATCGCTAAGTACCCTAATACACGATACAATCGTGGTCCAATTGGAGGTATTCGTTATTCAGGCACATCGTCCATTTCTGCTAACGTTGGTCAAGGTAAAGGCACCCTGGCAACACCAGATGGTAGGCATGCCGGTACTCCTTTAGCAGAAGGATGCTCTCCAGAGCACAGCATGGACAAGAAAGGCCCAACCTCTGTACTTAAATCCGTTTCAAAATTACCGACGGAAGAAATTGTCGGTGGGGTTCTCTTAAACCAGAAAGTTAACCCTCAGACACTAGCCAAAGAAGAAGATAAATTGAAATTAGAGGCCTTATTAAGAACATTCTTCAATCGTCTTCACGGCTACCACATTCAATACAATGTTGTCTCACGCGAGACTTTGATTGATGCTCAAAAAAATCCTGAAAAACACCGTGATTTGATTGTCCGTGTGGCAGGTTATTCAGCCTTCTTTAATGTGCTATCTAAAGCGACTCAAGATGACATTATAGAAAGAACAGAACATACACTATAGGAGTAAATGACACCATGGAATATATGTTAGACACTTTAAACTTAGATGAGATTAAAAAGTGGAGTCGGATTTTACCACTAGCTGGGGTAACCTCCAATCCAACCATTGCCAAAAAAGAAGGAGCTATTGACTTTTTTGAACGCATTCGTGAGGTGCGAGCTATTATTGGCGATGAGGCTTCTATTCATGTTCAGGTTGTAGCTCAAGACTATGATGGTATTTTGAAGGACGCAGAGGAAATTCGAAAACACTGTGGGGACTCAATATATGTTAAGGTTCCAGTGACCAAAGAAGGTTTAGCTGCAATTAAAACCCTAAAAGCAGAAGGTTACCATATTACGGCAACGGCTATTTATACGACTTTCCAAGGTCTGCTAGCAATAGCAGCTGGTGCGGACTATCTCGCACCTTACTATAACCGCATGGAAAACCTTAATATTGACCCTGCAATTGTGATTGGACAACTTGCTGAAGCTATTGATCGTGACTTCTCAGAAAGTAAAATTTTAGCGGCAAGCTTTAAAAATGTAGGTCAGGTTAATCAGGCCTTTGCCCAAGGGGCCCAAGCTATTACAGCTGGTCCAGATGTCTTTGAAGCTGGCTTTGCGATGCCGTCAATTCAAAAAGCAGTTGATGATTTTGGCAAAGACTGGGTTGATAATTATGGTAAGGAGATGATTTAACTAACAGCTAAAGTTACCATTGGATGATTATCCCTAAGTTGAACAAAACTTAAAAGATGCCATGAATGCTATTACGTAGAAATGAGGAGTTATCATGAAAATTTTTGCAAGTCCATCACGCTATATTCAAGGGAAAAACGCTCTATTTGAAAATCATAAAGCTATTTTAAAACTTGGTACTAAACCAATCTTACTTTGTGATGATACCGTTTATCAGATTGTTGGTAAGGATTTTGAAGATTACCTTCACAGACAAGGCATACTTGCAAACCGCGTCCATTTTAATGGCGAGGCGTCTGACAATGAAATTAAACGTGTGGTTTCAATTGCTGAGGAGCACGCTAATGATTTGATTATTGGACTGGGCGGAGGTAAAACGATTGATAGTGCCAAAGCTATCTCAGATGAGCTAGGTGTCCCAGTTGTCATTGCGCCTACGGTAGCTTCTACAGATGCTCCAACGTCTGCCTTATCTGTTATTTATACGGATGAAGGTGCTTTCGAAAAATATATTTTTTATGCTAAGAATCCTGATTTAGTTATTGTTGATACACAGGTTATTTGCCAAGCACCAAAGAGACTTTTGGCCTCTGGTATCGCAGATGGTTTGGCAACTTGGGTAGAAGCAAGAGCAGTCTTGCAAAAAAATGGTGAGACCATGGCTGGGGGTCACCAGTCTTTAGCTGGTATTGCTATTGCTAAAGCTTGTGAGGAAACCCTTTTTGCAGATGGTTTGCAAGCTATGGCTAGTTGTGAGCAGAAGATTGTGACAAAGGCTTTGGATAATGTTGTCGAAGCAAATACCTTACTCAGTGGTTTAGGTTTTGAGAGTGCCGGCCTAGCAGCAGCCCATGCTATCCATAATGGCTTTACAGCCTTGGAAGGAGATATTCACCATCTGACACACGGTGAAAAAGTTGCTTATGGTACCTTGACCCAACTCTTCTTAGAAAATCGTCCTAAAGAAGAGATTGACAAGTACATTCACTTCTACCAAGCAATTGGTATGCCAACCAGTCTAAAAGAAATGCATCTAGATAATGCTAGCTATGAAGACCTCTTAAAAGTTGGCCAGCAAGCAACCATAGCTGGTGAAACAATCCATCAGATGCCATTTGTTATTAGCGCGGACGATGTTGCTGCAGCCCTTCTTGCAGTAGATGCCTATGTTAAAAAACTGACTAACTAGAAGGTAATTCTTAAAATGAGGATAGCAAAAATGACCCTGATTGTCAGGGTTATTTTTATTTAGAAGAAAGAATAAGTAAAATCACTAATAAGGTGCTAAATAATTAGCTATTTTTTTCAAATTGTCTGAGAAGGTCATATTCAGGTCATAATTCTATTTTATACTTGCTTTATTAGAAAAAGGAGCAAGATGTATGAAAGTAGCATGGAAAGAACTGACTTATCAGCCTAAGAAATATCTTTTAATTGAATTTTTAATTGTGATTATGATTTTTATGGTGGTCTTTTTAACGGGTTTGACCAATGGTTTAGGTCGCGCTGTTAGTGCGCAGATTGAAAACTATGGCAAGGTTAATTATTTAATATCGGAGGACTCCGAAGATATCATTAGCTTCTCCCATTTTTCTGATCAAACCTTAAAAGAGATAAAAAACCAAACTAAGCAAAAAGTAGCTGGGCTGGCTATCCAAAGAGCTAGTCTCAAAAAGAGTTCAGATTCAGATACGATTGATGTGACTTACTTTGTTGTTGAAGATAGTGCCTTGGTTAATCCTGAAGTGGTATCAGGTCATAAGCTATCAACAAGCAAAGATCAGATTATTCTAGATCAGTCCTTTAAGTCTCACGGCATTAAGCTGGGTGATAAAATCCTTGATAGTAGCAGTAAGCATTCACTTGAGGTGGTTGGCTTTGCTAAAGATGCCATGTATGGTCACAGTGCAGTTGCTTTTATGAGACCTCAAACCTTTGTAAGTCTCAAAAAAGCAAGCATGCCTGGTTATAAATGGCAACCCCAAGCCTTTGTTTCTCAAAAGACATTCAAGGAAAAGGCTCTTCCTAAGCAAGTGAGTCAATTAGGACAAAAGGCACTTATTGAGAAAATTCCTGGTTATCAAGCAGAGCATTTGACTTTAACCATGATTACCTGGGTTTTACTAGTGGCTTCTTCAGCAATCCTTGGTGTGTTCTTTTATATTTTAACTTTGCAGAAATTAAAACAATTTGGTGTCCTCAAAGCAATTGGTATGTCTATGAGTCGCATTTCGTTGATTCAGATGGGACAAATTACCATGCTTTCCCTCATAGGTGTCGGTATTGGCCTTGGCCTAGCAACTTGTCTAGCGCAGGTCTTACCGGCTAGTATGCCTTTCTATCTGAAATGGGATCATGTCTTACTAGTAGTGATAAGCTTTATCCTTATCTCAATGATTTGTGGTGCGCTGTCCCTATTGAAAGTTAGAAAAGTTGATCCTTTGGAAGTGATTGGTGGAAATGGAGAGTAAGATGGCATTATTAGAATTAGCACATATCAGTAAAAGTTTTCAAGATGGAGATGGTCGTCGCACCATTTTAAATGACCTTAGTCTAAGTATTCAAGAGAATGAATTCGTGGCTATTTTAGGTCCTTCAGGCTCTGGTAAATCAACCCTTTTGTCTATCGCTGGGCTTCTTTTGTCAGCTGATTCTGGCTCTATTACAATTGCTGGTCAGGATTTGTCTCATTTGAAGCAGCAGCAATGGACTAAAAAGCGTCAAGAATTACTAGGCTTTATTTTTCAGGATCACCAGCTTTTGCCTTTTATGTCCATTAAAGACCAACTATTAATGGTAGCTAAAATGAAGGGTAGTCGGGACAAGAAAGAGATGACAGCAGAAGTTACTCGTCTTCTAGAGGAGTTAGATATTCTTAACTGCCAAGATAAATACCCTAGTCATATGTCTGGGGGGCAAAAGCAGAGGGCTGCTATTGCGCGAGCTTTTATTGGAAATCCTAAGCTGATCCTCGCTGATGAGCCAACAGCTAGTTTAGATCCCCAAAGGGGACAGGACATTGCTAGACTTATCCAAGAGGAAGTGAAAAGCAAGCAGAAAGCTGCTTTGATGGTGACCCATGACCACGCTATTTTGGATTTGGTGGATAAGGTATACCAGCTCAAAAATGGCCAGTTGGTTCAAGCTTAAGTATTTTAGATGTGGTATAATTGGGAACAAAGGAGAGGGGCATGTTTACTATTTTAGTTGCTGAAGACGACCGGTCACTCAATAAAATTATCACGACTAAACTCAAGCAGAACCATTTTACTGTCTATCCGGTTTTTAATGGACAGGAAGCTTTAGATGTCATGGAAGAGCATAGGGTTGATGTAGTCATTACCGATATTATGATGCCTGTTTTGGACGGTTATGGTTTATTAAAGTTGTTGAGAGAAAGCGGTGATAAGACGCCCGTTTTAATGATTACAGCCAAATCACAATTTGAGTCCTTAGAAGAAGCCTTTCGCTTGGAGGTTGATGACTATTTGGTGAAGCCTATCAGGTTGCCAGAATTACTCTTACGTGTTCAAGCCTTACTTCGACGAGCAGGCTTAGAAGCGGAGCAAAAATTAGTCTTTGCCCACACGCAATTGGACTATGCTCAGTTAACTATGACTGATTTAGTAAACCAAACATCTCTCCAATTGCCGCCCAAGGAGTTTTATTTGCTCTATAAGCTTTTAAGTCGACCGGAGAAAGTGTTTACGCGACTAGATTTATTAGATGATATTTGGGGAATGGAAGATGACAAAGACGAACGACTGGTAGATGCCTGTGTTAAAAGGCTTCGGCAGAAATGCAAGGGTAATCCTGACTTTGATATTTTAGCAGTTCGTGGACTTGGCTATAAAGGGAGATTGACAAATGGCAAAAGCTAAACAATTACAGTGGTCTCTACGATCTTATTTCGTTGTTTTATTTATTGGGATTCTCTTTGTCACTTGCCTGTCTGGTCTTCTTGTTGTCTATGCTTTAAGGACTGGTTTACAACTTGAAGGGCACTTACTTTTTTGGATTACAATTTATACAGGTGTGATTCTTTTGCTTGGTAGCTTCATTATGTGGCAGGGGTCGATTCATCTAACACGCCCTATCCAGGATTTGAATCAAGCTGTTAAAGCGGTAGCTCAAGGGAACTTTGATTATCAGATTGTCCGTAAAACCTACCCTAAAGATACAGCTCCCTACCATAACGAAATTGATCAGCTCTCTCAAAACGTTAATCAGATGGCTCAAGACTTGAAGAATTTGGCGCAGTTACGTCAAGATTTTATCTCAAATGTTTCCCATGAGTTGAAAACGCCAGTGGCTTCTTTGGTGGGGTTGAGTGATTTATTGGTTGATTCTGATTTAAGCAAGGAGGATCAGGCCGAGCTATTAGCATTAATGCAGTCTGAAACCTTGAGGCTGAGCCGTCTTTGCGATGATATTTTGAATTTATCACGCTTAGATCGTCAAAATCAGCTTCGCATTGAGAAGGTGAGAGTAGATGAACAAATTAGGCACAGTCTGATTCTGTTAAAAGAAAAGTGGAAAGAAAAAGAGATCCACATTGATTTTCAGGCTCTTCCTTTATTGTGGGGAACGGATCCTGATTTAAGTATGCAAGTCTGGCTGAACTTACTTGATAATGCTATTAAATATTCAGGAAAGCAGGTTAACCTGACAATTATTATGCAAGAAGAACAAAATGGCCTCTCTCTTACTTTCCGAGATAAGGGGATAGGTATTGCTTCTGATAAATTAAGGTATATTTTTGACCAGTTTTATCAGATTGACCACTCCCATAGTCAAGAAGGAAGCGGTCTTGGTTTGGCTATTGTCAAGCGCATTGTGACCTTACTTAAGGGCCAATTAGAGGTGGTCAGTCAAGAAGGCGAAGGAACACAAGTTAGCCTTTATCTTCCAAGGTTGGTTGATTAAAAAAAACCTAACTTAGAAAAACGACTAAGTTAGGGTTTTAAGGTGACTTTATTGTTGATTAGCAATGGCACTTTTATCGGGATCATTGTGAGCAATACGACTGGCTGCCGCTGCGGCAATAGCACAGACGATATCATCTAAGAAAGTATGACAGGATTTGCCGTCTTTGCGATTTAAGCGGGCAATAATTCCCGGTTTTGTCTTGTCTAAATAGCCGTAATTGGTAAAGCCAATGGAGCCATAAAGGTTCACGATAGACAAGGCTAAGATTTCGTCAATACCATAGAGGCCCTCGTCAGTGCTTAGAATATCAAGTAGGGGCTGTGTTAGCTGTTTTTGCTCGGCTAGTTTATCCAGCTCAACACCGGTGATAATAGCATTTTGCACCTCACGTTTTTTTAATACAGCTGTAACATTTTCTGAACATTCGTCAATGGTTAGATTTGGGATGTAGTTATTTTGTAGGGACATGACTAGTTCTGCAATGTCCTCAAGTTTAACACCACGTTCGGTTAATAGTTGGGAAGCTACTTCTTTTAACTGTGTATCACTTTTCATGCAAAACTCCTATTTTATTTCTATTATAACATAGCAGGTAGATGTTACTACTTTTACCTTTTTGGTACAATCATGTCTCCAAAAGGTTAAAAGGAAAAAAAGTTGGACTTCAAAAAACACAAATATAGCAATATAAGCTATAATAGACTATTGTAGGAAGTAGCTCTAATTGTCAGAAAAGGGGAGTTATCCCCCTTTATCCAATCCTGACTTTTAAAAGTTGATTGCCTAAAAAAATGATATTTTAAAAGCTTAAAAAATTTGATATATCTGTGTAGAATGGATGTCATGAGGTAAAAAATTGTATGGAAAATAAAGTTCTGCAGGAGTACATCTCAAAGAGAATACGACTGCTGCGATTGAATAAAGGCTTGACCCAGGAACAACTGGAAGAAAAAGCTGATCTTGGGACCAATTATGTTTATAAATTGGAAAACCAATCCACCAATGTAAAAGTTAAAACTTTAGAAAAGGTAATGAAGGCATTAGAAGTTGATTTCGAAGAATTTTTTGATATTAGTTTAGTAGAAAAAAATGAAGATTTATCAGAGTTACTCGTGCAAATCAAAGAACTTTCCTCTGGTCAACAAGATAGAGTTATCAAAGCTCTGTCTACTTTAGTTGGAGAGATAAAAGGTGAGAAATAAGCCTCAGTCGCAATAGATATTCCATGAGAAATCATGGTTTTTTTCTTTACTTCTCATTTAACACTGTTTAATATTCAGAAAATAACACTTTGTCGTCCAGCTATGGTAAAATAGGTTAAAGATAGGAGAGCGCTATGGAAAAATTTTGCCAATCTTGTGCCATGCCTTTAATGGCTCAAAATCAAGACCTCCGTGGTTATCATGCTGATGGCACAAGGTCAGAGGACTATTGTTACCTTTGCTACCTGAATGGACATTTCACAGAAGCTGACATCACTTTTGAGCAAATGCTTGCTAAAGGCAAAGCAGGTATTCAATCAAGTCCAGGAAATCCCTTAGTTAAATGGCTAATGTTGGTAAGCTATCCTATAATCTTGAAAAAAGTGAAAAGATGGCGTCGGTAGTCATTTACTTTAAAAGTCCTGATTTATATCCCTTTACTCATCATTTTAGGATAGAAGTTGCCCAACTCATAGTGACAAAACAAGTTCCCGAAAGAGGAACTTGTTTTCTTAAATGTTTTCTGCTACTAAAATATCTGCTGCGACGGTAATTTCACGGATAGTGTCCATCTTGATTTGCTGAGTATTAACATTAAAAAAGAGTGGGGTCATTTGAACAAAGTCAGCTAAATCTTCTTGCTTGATGGGATAGGTATGACTATGGTGACTGATATGGTAATCTGGAAAAGCTTGGGCGAAATGACTAATAACGCTCTGGTTGGAATAGTCTTTAGAAGCGATGTGACTAGCAGCAACCTGACGTAATTCATTAAGGTGCTCACTAGCTGTGACCACTTTGATTATTTTTCCCTCAGGTTTCAAGACCCTTTGAAATTCTTGGTAATGGGCGGGAGAAAAAATATCTAATATGACGTCTACACTTTGGTCTGCTAAGGGTAATTTAGCTAAATCGCCGACAAACCAAGTGACACGTTTTTGGAGATCTTTTTTAGCAGCTAAGAGAATGGAGTCCTTAGAAAGGTCAAAAGCTAAGATTTGGCGGCTAGTTTCTTGCGCTAGTGCGCGTGCATAGTAGCCCTCACCACAAGCGACATCAAGAAGGGTAATAGGTCTATCAGGCTGTAAATAGCTATTAATTGCTTGTAACAGATGATTATAATAGCCAGCTTCTAAAATATGGCTACGCCTGATAAAGGACTCCTTGTTGTAATGAGGATCTTTTTTGGTATTGAGCAGGAGATTGGCATAGCCTTGTTTAGCTAAATCAAAGGTGTGCCTCTTAGGGCAGATGAGACTGCGCTGAGCTAATTGGAAGGCGCTATGGCAAATTGGACAAGTAAAGAGGCCAACGGTTTGAGTAAATGCGGGCATGGGGCTTCCTTTCTGTTTCAATAAAACTGACTCTATTATACACTAATTCATACTTGTAGGGAGTTCCTTTACAGCCGCTAGCTTTATCTAACTGTCATCATTTGGAATGATTAGCTGTGGGTAAGGACTGTCGGACTAAGTGTTATTGGCTGATTCACTTGCTACAATGATTAGTAACACGTTTACCAAAAAATACCAGAATTGGGTTTGACGCTTTTGTTAATCCTGTTTACTTGTCTTGAAATGAACTGAGGCATTTGCTATCATGAAAATCATTTCGGTCGTGAGAGACACCCTTACTAGATTAATGTGGAAGTAGGATGGCTTCATTTTGGTAAGCGTTTTCTATATAATAAGAATAGAGTCTGATGGGAGGACCAATGAATAATAGACAAAAAGATTTAGCTATAACCCTATTAGAACAAAATAGTTTTGTGAGTGCTGCTCAATTAGCAAAAAACTATCAGGTTTCCACCAAAACCATTTACTCAGATTTAAAAGAGCTTGACGACATTTTTTTAGCTCATCATCTCTTTTTAACGAAAGTTCCTCGACACGGCATTCTTATCAAAGGAGAGGACTCTCACAAGGTTAAGTTACTTGCCAACTTAAGAAGTCAAAATGAATTAAGTATCAATCATAAGGACTATTCTGAACGTGAAGCCTGCTACCTTTACAAACTCATTTTGGAGTCAGATAAACAGTCTATTTTAGATTTAGCTTTGTCCTTCTTTGTGAGTGAAACTTCTGTTAGACGGGACTTGGAAAAACTAGAGCACTATTTATTGGAAAATAATTTGTGTTTATCTAAACGATTTGGAGATGTTCGGATTAAAGGGAGTGAGAAAGCTATTCGTCACTTTTACCGGACCTATCTCATTTCTCACTATCAGTTAATGTCTCCTCAGGAAGATATCAAAAAGACTCTCTCTTCTATCTTTCCCATAAAACAGGTGACTGATATTTGTGACATGGTTGCCAAATCCACCTCCTTATATGCCTTCTCAATTCCTAGTCATTTGGAGATTTATCTCATTTTAGATCTTCTAATAGCTAGTCATCGCATTAGAAGACAGCACTATCTAGAGGAAACCAGTATAGAAGAAGAGTTGAAGTCTTTTGAAGTTTATCCTTTAGCTAGTGAATTGTTGAGCCAAGCCTTGTCCTTACCAATTGAGAGGTTGCCAGATCAGGATATTAAAGCTATTTGCTTAACGATTTTGTCGCTAGGTTACGTCACTATTCCAGATGATAAACATGAGTTTCATATTTTGACCAACCATTTAATTCAGAAGGTTAGTGAACTGTCTGGAATTGATTTCCAAGCTGATCAGTACCTTTATGAAAAGATTGCCAACCATATGCGACCAATGATTTATCGTTTGAAAAATGGTATTCGGTTGGAAAATCAGACCACTGAAGAAATCAAAAAACGTTACTCAATCCTCTTCAATATTGTATGGTTAGCCACTAAGACAGTGGCAGATAATTATCAGATTGCCTTTTTAGATTCGGAAATAGCATTTTTGACCATTTATTTCCAAATTGCTGTTGAAAAAATTGAAAAGCCCTTATTAATTTATGTTATTTGCCCTCATGGCTTAGCCACTTCTGAACTCATTGTCAATGCCCTTAAACGGGTGATTTCTCCTTATGACTATCTCAAAAAGATCGATTATACTCAGATTACAACCCATGAAGCAAGAAAGGCAGACATTATTATTAGCTCGGTGGAATTAAGTCATATCAAGGAAGCTTATATACTAGTCAGTCCGGTTCTTAGTCAATTGGAGATGGAAAAAATACGAGATGTCTATTACTCCATGGTTAATGGGAACAGAAAGACCCTTTCCGTTATCAATAACCCTGATCTTGTGAATCAGTCGCTGATCTCAGATCTAATAGGACAGCGTATCTATTTACATCAAGATTGCCAATCGCTGGAAGAATGCATTGCATATCTTGTAGAAGATAAGGACACTAACTGTAATTACTCCTCAGCATATCGAGAGTCTATCATGCAACGGGAGTCCCTAGGAAGCACTAGTGTCTATACTGGGATTGCTCTGCCGCATGCCAGTCCGGATACTGTCGAAGTGTCACAATTAAGCCTTCTAACTCTAAAGAACCCTATTCAATGGGGAGCAAATCAGGTAAGGGTAGTGATGCTAATTGCTATTAAAGGTGGAGAAGAGGAAGTCTATAAAGATGCTCTTATTCATATCTATTCGAAAATTGATAACCAAAATTTTATTAGAAAATTAGCGAACGCTAAAACTAAGGATGATTTTATGTGTGTATTACTAGGAAAGGAAGCCTAAAGAATGGATGAGAATTTAATATTTTTACAGGTTTCAGGTATAGAAACGGCAGAAGAAGCCTTGACTTATCTGGGAAACCGTCTTCAAGAACAGCAGTTTGTTAAAGATACATTTGTTCCGGCAATTATTGAGCGTGAAAATGTTTTTCCAACGGGCCTGCAATTTGAAGATTACGGGGTTGCTCTGCCTCATACCGATGCTCAACATGTCACTCAGACGCAGGTAGCATTAATGACTTTAGAAAAGCCAGTTACTTTTACGCAAATGGCAAGTAAGGATCAAGAAGTTGCTGTTCAGTTAATCGTCATGTTAGCTATTAAGGAAGCCCATTCACAGTTGGAAATGTTACAAACATTGATGGGAGTATTGCAAGATAGAGACTTGGTTCATCGCATTTTAGCTTGTCATGCTAACCAGCAAGGTCAAGTATTAGAGTTGTTATCATCACATCACATATTATAGGAGGCTGTCATGTTTGATATCTTACAAAAGTTTATTGATTTAGGCGCAATCGTCGTTCTCCCCATCTTAATCTTCATTTTTGGGCTTTTATTAGGAACCCCTGCCCGAAAAGCTTTCAATGCGGGTGTTACAGTGGGGATTGGTTTTGTCGGTTTGAACTTAGTGGTTGAACTGCTATCAGGAAGCTTGGGTAAGGCTGCCCAAGCAATGGTTGAACGTTTTGGTTTGCAATTAACAACGCTTGATGTGGGTTGGCCAGCAGCGGCAGCTATTTCTTATGGTACGCTATTAGGGAGTTTAGCCATTCCGATTGGAATAGCAGTTAATATTTTGCTTCTATTTATCGGTTGGACCAAAACCCTCATGGTTGATATGTGGAATTTTTGGCATGCGGCCTTCGTAGCATCTTTGGTTTATGCAGTGACTCATGATTTTGCTTTAGGTCTTTATGCTATGATTGCTTATCAGGTAATGATTTACCTGTTAGCAGATATTATTGCACCAGCAATTAAGAAATTTTATGGTTTTCCAAATATTACTTTCCCCCACGGAACATCGGCACCAGGTTTTCTTGTGGCTATCCCTTTAAATTGGATTTTTGATCGTATCCCTGGTTTCAATAAAATTCAAGCTGATCCTGAGACTATTCAAAAGAAATTTGGCATTTTTGGCGAAAGCACTGTTATGGGCTTAATGATTGGTCTAGTTATTGGTATATTAGCGGGTTATAACCTTCAAGGGGTTTCCCAATTAGCTGTGAAGACAGCTGCTGTCATGCTCTTAATGCCGCGTATGGTTTCTATTTTGATGGAAGGTTTGTCACCTATTTCAGAAGCTGCCAACAGCTTTGTGCAAAAACGCTTCCCTGGTCGGGAAGTAAATATCGGGATGGACTCCGCCTTATCAGTAGGTCACCCAGCTGTTCTTTCAAGTTCTTTAATTCTTGTTCCTATCACAATCTTACTTGCTGTTATTCTACCTGGTAACAAGACCTTACCATTTGGTGATTTAGCTACTATTCCATTTGTTGTTTGTTTGATGGCAGCTGTGTTTAGAGGTAATATCATCAGAACTGTTATTGGTGGTTCATTGTACATGATCTCTATTTTATATATTACATCTTGGGCGGCACCCCTTGTAACGGCATCTGCAAAAGCTGCTAAGTTTAATCTTGATGGTCATTCTAGCATTACAGCTATGGCAGAGGGAGGGCTTTGGCCAACAGGTCTCTTCATTTTTGCGGCCAATCATTTACCATGGCTGATCATTAGCCTTGTCTTATTAGTTTCCTTAGCTGGGCTATTTTATGTCAATAAAACGACGAAGACGAAAGAAACAAAAGAGGTTTAATTATGAAAAAATTACTAGTTATGTGTGGTTCTGGAATTGCAACATCAACAGTTGTTATGGGAAAAGTCAAAACCTGGCTAGAAGAAAATGGTTATGATAAGAATGTTAAGCTTTATCAATCCAAAATTGCTGAAGAAGTTAATCACATTGACGATTATGATATTGTTATTTCAACGACGGTTGTTCCAGAAAGTGTTCAAGATAAGGTGATTATGGGATTGCCTTTGTTAACAGGAATTGGTGCAGATGCTCTGTGGGAAGAGGTTAAAAAAGAAATCGAGGCATAAGATGAAAGTAAGTATGTCAGCCCTTTTGAAAGAGGCAAAGAGGCAACATTTTGCGATACCAGCCATGAACTTCATTGATTTTTCAAGTGCAAAGGCTTATTTAGAAGCTAGTCAAGAAAAGGGGTTACCTCTTATCCTTGCCTTTGCTCAGACGCATAATGATTGGCTGGCTTTAGAGGACGCGGCCATGATAGGACGTTATGTCCAAGAAAAAGCCACTACGCCTGTAGTCTTACATTTAGATCATGGTCAAGATTTGGCTTTTATTAAAAGAGCTATTCATCTAGGTTTTAATTCGGTGATGATTGATGCTTCCTTGCAGACTTTTGATGAGAATGTTAATCTAACGAGAGAGGTTGTGGACTATGCCCATGCCAGAGGTGTTGATGTCGAAGCAGAAATAGGTTTTGTTGGAGCTAATGACAATTTAGAAAATCATGAGGTTGTGGAATCTATCTATACAAGTTTAGAGGACGCGCAAGCCTTCTATCAAAAGACCCATGTTGATAGCTTAGCTATTTCTATTGGTACGGCTCATGGTATTTATAGTGGAGTTCCTAAAATTCATTTTGAAAGGTTAACGCAAATTGCTAGTCAGCTTCCGATCCCTCTCGTTTTACATGGAGGCTCTTCCTCGGGTGATGCTAATTTGAAGAAATGTGCGCGTGAAGGTATGGCCAAAATCAATATTTTTTCTGATGTTATTACTGCGGCCTTTGCCTATCAACAAAAGCACCAGATCAAAGACTATCCAAGCTTACAACAAGGAATGCAAAGGGCAATGAAAGAAGTTCTACTACATTATTACGATGTTTTTGAGACCAAGGAGGTTTTGAGCGATGAAAGCAAGTGTCAATTCTAATTTTTTCGTCTTTAATCCCAAATCTTATCTCTACGGGCAGGAACTTTTAGACCTGGCACTAGCAGCAGAACAATTAGTTGATCAAGATGTCAGCATTTTTATTACCGCTCCATACACTGATTTAGGACAATTGGCTGAGCATACAGAGCAGCTTATCGTGACAGCTCAGCACTTAGACGGGATCTCTCCTGGGAGAGGAATGGGCGCGGTCTTACCAGATTCCTTGATTAATGTTGGTGTCAAAGCAGTTTTCTTAAATCATGCGGAACACCCTATGACTTTGAGCCAGCTTACCAGAGCTTTAACTATTTGCCAGGAAAAAGGGCTTATTTCTATTGTCTGTGCAGACTCTGTTGAAGAAGCCCGTGCAATAGCAGTCTTAAAGCCAGATATTATCTTGTGTGAGCCAACAGAGCTGATTGGGACAGGAAAAACAAGTGGTAACGACTATATTGAAGAAACGAATAAAGCTATCAAAGAACTTCACCCAGAATGCCTGGTTATGCAAGCGGCAGGTATCAGTAGCGCTGGAGATGTTTACCAGACCATATTAGCAGGCGCGGACGGAACAGGTTGTACGAGTGGCATTGTTAAAGCTGAAAATCCAAAACAGATGCTCATGGATATGGTTAAAGCTGTCAAAACAGCAATTCAAGAAAGGTAGGCAAGAATGACGGTTTATCAGACTCAATTTAGGCTTAATACTTACGCACAACGCGATTCTTATTTTGATGTGACGCCTCAAGTGAGGACTGCTCTAGCAGAGAGTTGTATTCAAAATGGAATGGTCTATGTAACAACACCTCACACAACTTGTGCCATTTTCTTTGAGGAATGGACACATGATAGTGACATGAATGGAGATGACTTTCTTAATTTAGACTTATCAAAAGCCTTGGAGAGAATTTTTCCCCCACATACGTCGTCAGAAACCTATCATTATCCTGGGGAAGCTCATTACCAGGCTGTAGAATCCTGGCCCCACCCAGAGCAATGGCTACCAGGGGGAGATCGTAGAGCCTTATGGAACGCTGACGCCCATCTTAAAGCCAGCCTGATTGGAGCAAGTGAGATGATTCCAATAAGTCAAAATAGCTTAGCAGTCGGCAAGACAGGTTACATTTATTTTGTTGATTTTGATAGAACACGTGAAAGGGAACGGTGTGTTCAGGTAACAATCATAGGAGAGTAAAAAGTAAATTGGGCTTCAATTTACTTTTTCTTTGTGCTATGATATGAAAAAGTAATTGGAGGTTCCTATGATTAAAACAGTTGGTATTGTTAGTCTTTCAAGTGGTATCTTGGGAGAGGCATTTGTTAAGCATGAATTGGAGCTTGGCCTTAAGCGTCTCAAGGACTATGGATTAGAAGTTAAGTTCTTACCTAATGCTCTCAAGGGAATGGACTATCTTAAGGCGCATCCAGAGGCGCGTGCGGCTGATCTCGTTCAGGCTTTTAAGGATGATGCTATTGATATGATTCTGTGTGCTATTGGTGGTGATGATACTTATCGCCTTTTGCCTTATCTTTTTGATCATCAGGAGTTAGAGCAGGTGGCAAAACAGAAGATCTTTCTGGGGTTTTCTGATACGACAATGAATCATTTGATGCTTCATAAAGTTGGTATCAAAACCTTTTATGGACAATCTTTTCTTGCTGATATTTGTGAACTGGATAAAGAAATGTTACCTTACACAGAGCATTATTTTAGAGAGCTTCTACAAACAGGAAAGATTTCAGAGATTAGACCCAGTCACCTGTGGTATGAGGAGCGAAGGGATTTTAGTGAAGATGCTCTAGGGACACAGCGGACCCCTCATACAAATTCAGGATTTGAATGGCTTAAAGGAGAGCCTAAATTTTCTGGGGAGATACTAGGAGGTTGCTTAGAGTCTCTCTATGATATCTTTGATAATAGTCGCTATGAGGACAGTGTGGTGCTGTGTCAAACCTATCAACTCTTTCCTTCTTTAGAAGAATGGCAAGGAAAAATCCTCTTTCTAGAAACCAGCGAAGAAAAACCGAGTCCTAGTCAACATCGTCAGATGTTAAAAAAGCTCAAAGAGACAGGTATCTTTAATGTTATCAAGGGCTTATTAGTTGGTAAACCTCAAGATGACTCTCACTATGAAGCCTATAAAGAAAATCTTTTAGAGATTGTTGATACAGATATCTCAATAATTTATAATCTCAATATTGGTCACGCTACACCACGCGCAATCTTGCCATTTGGTTGTATGGCTGATGTTGATGCAGAGGAGCAGGTTATTAGATTGAGATAACTAAAAAGCCCTATTGGGCTTTTTAGTTGCTATCTAGCTTGTAGTAACCCTGATTTTCAATAGTAGCTCCTATACTTGAGGCATAGATCCACTCTTGACCATTGAGGGCTTCAAAATGTTCTGACTTTCCTGTTAGAATCATACCTGAAAAAGTGAGTTGGTCGCTATTTTTAATCTTTTTGGATTTTTTGAGGTATTTCTTTAAGTCAGAATAGATATCAACACGGCCGATGGAGACTCTAGAGCCGTTTCGATATACTTTTTTCATATTTTGTAGGAAGAGATGGGGTGATTTTAAATTGTCAGGATCAGTGCCAAATTGGTAAGAAGTGGACCATTGCGAAGTATCTAATTTGGTATAAGTTCCAATCCAAAACCAATTTTGTTTGATTGTCTTAGGAATCTTCTTTTTAATTTCTTGATAGGTGTAAGGTTTATCAAAGGTTATGGCTACTTCAATAATCTGGTTGTTCATTTTACTCACTTGCTTGAGGTCTTGACTTGGACTTGTTTTGGCCTCATTTTTAGTGAACTGAACCTGTGTATTGTAAAATTGCGGGATTTTTTGCCGTGTTCCCCGGTCATAGAGGGCAGCTTTTGATGAGAAAGCGTCTCCTGGCGCAGAATCATAGGTACCTGTTAAATTGTAATAAGCTTCGTAGGGGGAGTAAGGGACTGGTATGCCATCTAAATCTTTAAACCGATCGGCATGAATTTTTCCAGTGAATTGGCCACTTGGGAAATAGTAAAGACTATCGTAAGAAATGTTTGGATAGGCGATTTGTGCCAATTGTTGATAGTTTTCGTAAATTTTTTGCCCATTCTTAGCTGTCAAGCTGCTTAGCCCTTTAAAAGAGATAATCAGGGCAAGTAGGCAAGCCAAAAGACTGAAGAGGCTTGTCTTTAGAAAAGTAATTCTTCGCCGTTTCTTGGCTAACTTGGCTAGTGGGTCAGTTGTTTTTATAGTGGTCATTTGGGTATCCTTTCAGTTGTAATTGTTTTTTGAGAAGCTGTCGCAGTCGCATCAGTCGGATTTTAATATTACTTTGGGAATAACCTGTAATGGCAGCTATTTCCTTAATCGAAAAGCCTTGAAAATAATAAAGGTCTAAAAGGAGTTGGGCCTTATCATCAAGTTGGCTGATAGCATCATACAGGTCATCGTAATCACCTAAATCATAGGCTGTTACAGCTTGTTGGGAAAAGAAGTCCTTTTGAAGAAGCTCATGGTAGTGTCTATCTCGCCGATAAAGATCAATGTAGCGACGTATGGCTGTACGGTACATCCAGGATCGGATTTTTTCCAAAGGTATAGAATAGTTACACTCGAGCATTTGAAGGAAAACATCTTGGGTGACATCTTGAGCCTGATTTGGTGAAACCCCAGAATTGACCAGATAGCCTATAATCTCTTGAGAATAGGCCATTAATTCTTGCTCATAAGCATCTAATTCAATAAGAATGTCCTCCTTGCACTTCCTTTTTCTTTTCACTAGTATAACGAATGACAGTGATAGATGGTTACATTTTATCAAAATTCTTTTAAAAGGGTATCTAATAATGTTGTCATTTTTATATTATTCATTTATAATGGAATGCAAGTTTAGCATTTAAGGAGATCGATATGATTAACAAACGTATGTTACAGCTTCAAACTAGTCGTTATCAGAAGTTACCTGCCTGGCTCATCTCATTATTAGCTTGTGGGATGGTAGAGGTTTTCTTTATTCTGGGTAGTCTGCTTGGAGGCATCTTTCTTGGAATGGGGATTATTCTAACTGTTTTGCTAAAAGGGGGTTCTGATATTATAGCTGAAATTGGAGCTCTCTCTAAGAATCCGCTAGTAGAGCTAGGAATCTTTCCTTTTGTGAGCCTTGTTTTATTTGCCTGGGTCAAGTGGTATGAGAAGAGACCTCTTAGTAGCCTAGGTTTTTTCAAACATCGTGCCTTGAAAGAGCTGGCTAAAGGTTGGTTCCTAGGCCTCTTGCTCTTTTCTCTAACGCTGACTTTAAGTTTTCTTTTGGGTGGTCTGGAGTTGCAGTCAGTTGATTTCTCTTTTAAAAGCCTTGGTTTTATCTTGCTTATACTTCCGCTATGGTTGCTTCAGGGGGGAACAGAAGAACTACTGACCCGTGGTTGGTTGTTACCTATTCTTGCTAAAAGAACTAATTTAGTTATTGCCATCATAGTATCAAATAGTTTGTTTGGAATGATGCACCTTGGTAATGAGCATGTCAACTTTTTATCTGTTCTTAGTATCATCCTTGTGGGAATTTTTTTGTCTCTTTATATGCTTAAAACGGATAATCTTTGGGGAGTGGCAGGCATTCACGGAGCCTGGAATTTTACACAAGGGAATATCTTTGGTGTTTCTGTGAGTGGAACCGCGGCTGGCCCATCTCTTCTCCATTTCACGCAAAAGGCTGGATCCCCAGATTGGATTTCTGGCGGAGCTTTTGGGACGGAAGGTAGTCTACTAACTAGCCTTGTTCTCCTATGTGCCACTAGCTATCTTGCTTGGCAATTATTAAAAGAAAAAAGAGTACTCTCCAGAATTAATTGAGGAAGTCACTTTATCTCCTAATCTCCTAACGTCAAGAGAACAGGAGCTTCTAAATGAGGTGGCACAAGGTTTCTCTAATCAAGAAATTGCTGATAAACTCTTTCTAACGGAACAGTACGAAACTACTTTACTTGTATTTTTTCCAAGTTAAATGCTAGTAATCGAACGGATGCTGTGAGGATAGCACAGGAAAAAGGTTGGCTGTGAGTGAGCGGCCCAACAGTAAGATAATGAAAGAGGTGTAAGACTTTCAAGAGTCTTACACCTTTTTATGATTAAAGTTTACTTTTTTCAAAAATAATTATAGCAAAGATTAAACTGAAAACGAGCATTGTAAGGGTTATAAGACTAGGTTGTAGCCAATCTTCAAGTTTAAAATTTCCGCTTAAAAGAGCGCCTTGTTTTTGAATGAGAAGCATGGGATTCCAATCTTTAGTGTTCTTGAAAAAGCTAGAAATGATAAAAAGTACAATACTTGCTAGGCAGGCCATCAGTGAGCCAGCTGTCTTACGAAAAAGGACAGAAAAGAGTAGAAGTAGACTAAGCAACAGGAGTCCAAAAAGCCACGAAGCTCCATAGGCCAAAAATTTATGATCTCCATCATTATTGAAATAATAGAGGGTATAAGCATAGTGGATAAGTGAACCAAGAACATAGGAGCCTGTCCATAGACTGGCAATTATGGTAAATTTTGCTAGAATGACTGTCTTTTTACTGAGCCCTTTGGTAACTAGATTAATCAAAGTCCCTCTGGCAAATTCTTGGGTCAAGGTCCCACTAAAAAGAAAAACGAAGAGGATAAGACCAAGTTGGTTGATATTTTTAAAATATTGCACATATGAGTCAAGGTAGTTAGGGTCGGGAATAGCTCCTTGTGCCTTCTTCGGTAGAATACCAGCTAGAATATCTGGCATAAGAAGGGCTGTTAAAGGTCCTAAAATTCCACAAACAGCACAGATAATAAAGAGAGCAACGACTTTATGACTACGTAAGTTTTCCATCCACTCTTTTTTTAACATTAAGCGAAAAGCTGTCATGTCATCACCTCCAAATACAAGTCTTCTAGGCTATCATCTAAGAGCTCAACTAAAGAAGGGGTGATGTCCTCTTGGACTAAATAGCGGTAAAAAGCTGCCAAAACTTGGCCTTTAGTCTGATGTTCTGGCCAGGCTAGAGTAACCTTGTAGGATTGGTCTTTTCTTTCTAGGGAGAATTGCTGAGCTAAGTATTTAGCTTGCTCCTGTGAAACCTTGATTAAGACATTGAGCTGATTTTTACCGATAGCCGCTCTCGCTCTTAATTCTTCTAAGTCATGAATGCCTGCCTTGGTCAGAACTAATACATGATCACAGACTTTTTCCACATCAGCTAAGATATGCGTGGAAAAAATAACAGTCTTTTGCCCTCGTAATCGGGAAATAATCTGAAGGATATCCTTGCGACCTTGAGGGTCAAGAGCAGAAGTGGGCTCGTCACAAATCAAAATCTTGGGATTATGAATGAGGGCTTGCGCTAGACCAAGTCGCTGTTTCATCCCACGAGAAAAGCTAGCAATTTTTTGCTTATTCTGAGCCAGACCAACTTCTTTTAATAGCTTATCAATAGGTAAACTGTTACGGTTTTGTGCCAAGCCAGCACAGAGTTCTAAGTATTCTCTGGCTGTCATATAATCATAAAATTCAGGAACATCAGAGAGATACCCAATTTCTTGGTTACTAGTGCTTTTACCAAAAGTCACCTTCTGGCCTAAGACTGAAATCTGCCCAGCATCAACTTTCATGAGTCCTAAAATCATTTTGATAGTGCTTGTTTTCCCAGCCCCATTTGGACCAACAAAACCATAAATGTGATTGTCTGCTAAGGCAAAGGAAACCTGATTTAAAATGTGCTTGTTTCCAAAGGCTTTGGAGACACCTTGAAATGTGATGGCAGTCATTCATTTTTCCCTTCTAAACTGAGAAAGACAATGGGGCCAAAGAGGTTGATAAAAATAATAATCAGCACCCAGACAGTTTTTGATAAGTATTTTGTTTTGCTCATCTTCCGTAATTTGAGTAAGGCGATAATGATTAAAAGAACTTGTAAGAGTATGAGTGGAATGAAAAACGGTAGGAATTGGCTTGGTATATTAGTGTTCATCAGTGTTCTCCTTTTTGAGTTGCTCAAGGTCTTCAAGCAAGTCTTGAAAAGCTTTTTGTTGACCCAGAGGTTGTAAGTTTGGACTTTTAACTAAGCTTATAACGCGTTCAACTAGGGTTTGCGCACTGCTTGGTGGTTGCGTTCCAGTTGGTAATTCCTCTAACCAAGGGTCAATGGCATCGAAAAAGTGATCACCATGTAGTTGGAATTGCTGGAGTAGATTTTTGGTAGCTTCTACGAGCTCTTTGAGGTAAGAAATAGCCTGCTTAGGCTTATATTCAACAGAATGACAAGCCAAGCCATAGTAGCAGGAAATGGCAGTATTAGGGTGCAAGCTCTTTAACTGAAAGGTGGTCATTAGTTGCTCTAGGCGCGAGAAGATCAATTCTTGCCGATTAGCACTTTCATAAACCGTTAGGTTTAAAAGGTATTGACAAATCAGCGGAATCTGCTGATAAATTTCGACTTGTAGAACTTGTTTAGCTTGAGTGATGTCTCCCTTTGCCGCAAAGCTATTGGCCAAAAACAATTCTTCACCTAGTTTATAGGGACGGTTTTGATAAAGTGAGATAATCTCATCATAGTCTTTGTTTTGGAACAAGATAACCACTTTGAGCATAATAGCTGCTTGAAGGTCAGATTCGACGGTGGTTTTACTGATGATACGATTAAGTATATCTAGTAACCAAGGGTTATTGTTAACTTGCTTAGTGTTACTTAATACTAACTGAATCAAGATCAGTAGGGTTTTGAAATCACTGATATGCTGCTTGGAAAGTTCTTCAGCCTTTTTAACAACATCGTCGTCACTCATATGGTTCATTTCTTTTTTGAGTTGATGAAAAAGGGCAGATCGTTCTGAGTCAGATAAGGTTTTTTGAAAACCAACTAAGTCATCTAAACTCATATCAAAAAGCTTGGCTAGTAGAATTAAATAATCTATATCTGGTTTGGCTTGATTATTCTCCCACTTGGAAATAGTAGCCTTGGTTAAATGCAAATAGTCGCTCAGTTTTTCCTGGGTCATTCCCAGGCGCGTACGCTCTAAGAAAATAGTATCTCCAATCATTAGTGAACTCCTTTCACCATCATTATAAAGTTTCCAAAAAGAAAAATAAAGTTCTAATATGGAAACAGTTTGGAGAGGAAGTTTCCTCCAAGTAATAGGCGAGGCTTACTTAAAAATAAGTAATGCTTGGTTAGTGCCTGTGACATTCCTAACTGCATTGGAAGTTCCTCTCTTGTTTGATAAAGCATTTTTTCTAAGTTCATTTAGTTGATTGCTTTGACTACTCTAAAGGTGTTTTTGCTGGGCACATTGCCTTAGCCTCTTAGGTTTAGGGAGGTATGGTTGGCTTTAGTAAAGCAAATGATGTGTGCGAGTAGCCACTTGTTAAATCATTCTCTTAGATCATAATACTAGAGTAAAAAGTTCCTAAGAATAGGAAAGGATTGCATAAAAAAACTGGCAAAATATGCCAGTTCTTTTATGTTTTCCAAGCTTAATAAAGGAGGATTAGTTGAAAAATTTGCTTGCCCTTTCATTTTCAAAGGCATGAGATTGATAACCGTTGGCTACAACTTGCCCACTATGTGTCACTTGGTTTAGTTGTCCTTCTTCTTCCATGGCAATTGTCATGACTTTATCGCCATTTGTGATGATATCACCATTAATGGTTAATGATTCTACTTCCCCTCCGTTTTTTATAGAAAGGGCATAAGCAGGTAATTCGATATTGACACCTTTTACAAGTGATAATCCTAGTCCCCCGTGTGTGATAATGTCCCCGTCAATGACAATTTTACCGACTTTTTTAGAGATTTGGATACCAACTGCTCCATCATTATATGTTCTCACATTGTGGAAATAGCCTTCTTTTAAAGTACCATCATATTGGTTATACGCACGTGCTCCTAAACCATAGGTAGAAATACCTTTTTCAGCTTTGAAGTAATCAACGGTACCAAAGTTGACAAAGCCAACTCCAGATGGCCCGTAAGAAATGACTTCTTCATTGACAATCCATTCATGAACAAGGCCCCAAGCATCAAGAACCATGTCGTTGACACCATAAGTGACGACTTTACCATCTTGGACTAATTTTTCAACAGTAGTACCGTAAACAATAAAGACAGCACCAGTGATGAAATCAGAAACACCTTGTGGGATTAACCCTGTAGAATAAATGTCTTTTAATTCCATACGTGGTACTTTGACTTGTCCACCTTGGTCATTAAAACCAGAAATAAAGACACCAGAACCGATAACAGGATGTCCTTCAGAACCAATAGAAAGACCAGTAATATCTGCAGTTACTACGCTATCTTGACTAGGATTGAAGTTGTATAGGGTAAAGGCTCCCTGAAGAACATTTACTCCATATTTTTGAGGTTGTTCAAGATAGGTTCTAGTGTCAGCGCTATTGACATGTACCTTTTCAACAGTCACATCAGCAGTTAGGGTTGGATTTCTAAAGATTAGAGAAACTTGTCCATCAACTTCAAGGTTTTTCAAGTTAATCTTGCCAAACTCTTTTTCTACTTGTTGAGGTATCATCATAATAGCTTTTTTATCCTGCATAGCCACGATGGATAAATTTTCAAGGCTGCTTTCTCCATGTAGGATAAGACCATCAGAGTGTGAAAAGAAGAGTGATGGGAGTGTTCCGTCTTCCTGAGCAAGCCCTTTTAACGTTGTGCCTTTTGGAAGGTTAATGGGGTATGACAGTGTCATGCTACGGCTTATTTGAATGACTTCCACACCAGTAGTGAGGGCTTCTATAAGTTCAGTGGTATTTGCTACAGTAATCATATGTGCTACCTCGTTTCTTTTTGATAAGTTACCATCATTTTATAACTATGTAGTAATAATTGCAAGAGAAAAACCTAAGACGCTAAAGATTTTTTAAGAAGTCGCATATCTCTGCCGAATTGGTCCCTAACTTGGTTCTGGTATTGGTAGCCACTTTTTTCATAAAGTCCGACGTGCTCAGTCACGACATATATGATACGATCCTTTTTTTCTCTGGCGATTTCTTCAAGAGCTTTCACTATTTTTGTGCTATAACCCTGTCCTCGGTAGGAAGGGTCTACATATATTGTTGATAGAAATGGGCTAAAAGAGTATGTTTCTTTATCAAGGATATCTCGTTCAAGAAGAGCACCAAAACCAATCAAGGTCAGCTGTTGATTGGTGATGACAATAATCTCATCTCTGCTATCTAAATCCCCATCTTCAAGCCTTTTGACTAAGTGAGGACCGGCTTTCCAGTCAATTTCTTTCATTTGATTTAAGAGGACATCTGGGTATTGTGCTTTTTTATTTAAGCGAAAAATCTTAGTTTCCATCTAATCACCTACTTTCTAATAAGTTGTAAGAACTCTTCTGTTGATAGGGTTTGCCCCATAAGAGGGAATATGTTGTCAATTGGGAAATTGTGGAGCTCTCTTGTTGCGGCGCCCATAGCGTCGGTAATAAAAAATTGATTATAGGCATACTGATAGGCATCTCTGGCTGTTGAATCAACGGCTGCATGAGTTGAAATACCACAGAGGACTAGGTTTTCAATCCCTCGGCGTCGTAGTTGTAAATCGAGATCTGTCCCAAAGAAGCCACTGAATCCTCTTTTGTTGACGATATAATCAGAATCAGTAAGGTCAAGAAGCTCTGCAAATTGTGAAAATTCTGGTGCAGGATCTTTTCCTGGCAACTCTTTCATAGCGTTAGGGTGTAATTTATCTTTACCATCATGGAATTGGACACGAATAAAGGCAATAAAGGCATCTTGTTGGCGGAAAGTGCTAACCAATTTATGAGCATTTTTAAGGATTTCCTGAGTAGAATGCGGCTGTGTCGGCATTTCTAAAATACCTTTTTGCAAATCAATGATTAGAAGTGCTGTTTTCTTTAAATTTAGGGTCTTTTCCATTTGCTTTTCTCCTTATCTAATTTAAAAGAGTTTATGCTGGCTAAGTGTCAGTCATTGACATGTTACTATATAGTGATATATGATATCATTGTAATGAAAAGTTTTAAAATTGACAAGAGAAAAGTGTCATAAGGAGGGATTCAATGAAAAATGCTCTGCAATTATCCAAAAAAGAAAGAAATCGAGCTGTTCTGGTCATGATGGTTGGCTCCTTTATTGCTATTATAAATCAAACGTTATTGGCAACTGCTTTACCGGAAATAATGGTTTCTTTCCATCTCACCTTACATTCAGCGCAGTGGATCACAACTATTTTTATGTTAGTTAATGGGATTATGATTCCTATTTCTGCTTATTTGACTACTAGATATACTACAAAAGGGCTTTACTTTACAGCTATTACGCTTTTTATGATAGGCAGTCTTTTTTGTATTATGACCCCATTCTTTTCAGTTCTACTCCTAGGTCGTGTTATTCAAGCTATTGGTGCAGGTATCCTTATTCCTCTTATACAGGTTGTCCTTTTAGTGGCTTTTCCTATTGAAGAAAGAGGGAAAGCCATGGGGGCTTTTGGACTCGTCACAGGTTTTTCACCTGCTATTGGACCGACCTTGTCTGGCTGGATTCTTAGTCATTTTAGGTGGCCAGCTATTTTTATACTGGTGCTTATTGCTATGATTATTAATTTAGGGTTTAGTCTTTTTACTCTTAAAAACATGAGTGAGACGCATGAGATGCATTTGGACCTTATATCAGTTTTCTTATCAACACTTGCATTTGGTGGTTTCCTATATGGTTTTAGTAGGGCTAGCTACGCTGGTTTTAGTGATGTCACTCTATGGTTTGTACTTGTGGTATCGACCTTAGCCCTAGGAGCTTATATTGTTCGTCAAAGGCAACTAGAAGAGCCGATGCTTAATTTTGATGTCTTAAAAGAGCGGACTTTTCTTCAATCTTGTTTAATAATTATGATTATGTTTGTTATTTTTAATGCTTCAATGACGTTACTGCCTTTCTTTATTCAAAAAGTTTCTGGCATGACTGCTTTTCAAAGTGGACTCCTTCTACTACCTGGAGGCTTAATGATGGGTATCTTAGCTCCTGTCACAGGCAACCTTTTTGAAAAGGTGGGGGGAAGGTCTTTTGCCCTTATTGGTATGGCGTTAATAGCCTTTAGTGCTTTGGTCCTCTCTTTTTTTAATGCGAGAACAAATGGGTGGTTGATCAGTCTGGTCTTTATGCTTTTAATGGCAGGGAATGCTTTCATCTTAACGCCCTTGACAACAGAAGGAATGAATGCCCTTCCAAATAAACTTATCCCTCATGGTAGTGCTATGAATAGTACGATGCGGCAACTGTTTGCGGCTATAGGAACAGCTATTTTAACAAGTCTAATTGGTACAAAGACAAACGTGACACTGGGCTTCCAATTTGTTTACCACTTCATTACTATTTTTGCCCTTATTGGACTTTTCCTAGCTTATAAGCTGAAAAAAAGGTAAGATGAAGTTGATCTTAAAAATAGTAGTATGGAAAGTGGTAAGGTCTTGCAAGTGGTTGAAAGAGAAATCTTCAAAAAAGGCCCTTGATCCATATGGTTCAAGGGTCTTAGTAGTATTGGGTGACTGTGTTGACATTTTTTAGGGGAGAAAGAATCCATTAACCATGAGGGAATTGAGAGCAGTAAGGGTTACCAGTTTTTACAAGGATTAAAAAGAGAGCTTTGTTAATGATACCAACGGTAGAGCAACTAACAAAACTCAGCTTGCAATATTCTATGTTAAAGGAGTAAAGACAGATGATGTTTCTTGCATTTCTTTAAGATGACATCAATTAAACATGTAAGACTAGAGAAGTAGCAGTAATTTTAAAAGGTGTTTAAGAACTTATAACATGGTAGATATGATCATCATCAGTAGGAGGGCATTATGAAAGCAGTGTATAGTCGAAAAACAGGAGATAGTTCACATATTATTGTAGGGGAGTTTCCAATTCCGGAAATCAGCGAAAACAAGGTTTTGATAAAGGTTCAAGCAGTTCCAGTCAATTATGTGGATACCTATATTCAGTCTGGAGCCTATCAAACGGAACTTCCAACTCCCTTTATTTTAGGACGTGATGCTGTCGGACAAGTGGTTAAAGTTGGAAGGTCGGTAGACAGTTTTTCCGTTGGTGATCTCGTTTGGACTAATAGTATGGGGTATGATGGACGTCAGGGAGTAATGAGTGAGTTTGCCTTAATCCCCCAAGAGCGCCTTTATCATGTTCCAGATAATGTGAACCCTCTTCAGCTTGTTGCCGCTGTCCATTCTGCTGCAACGGCAAGTATTGTGCTAACGGACATTATCAGAATCAAGCAAGGTGAGACCATTCTAATCGAGGGTGCTGGAGGTCACGTTGGCAGCAAATTAACCGCCCTAGCTTCAGCCATGGGGGCGAGAGTCCTAACAACGTCTCAGGAAAAAGATTTTAAAACCTTAACAGACTTGGGCAGTTGTTGGACGCTTGATTATCGTAGTCAATACAAATCACAAATTCTAGAACAATATCCTGAAGGGATTCAATATATTATTGATACCTCAGGCAAAGTAAGTCTCCAAGATAATAGTGATCTTTTGGCTTTTCAGGGAACAATTGTTCTGATTACGAGCCCTAAGGATAAGGTGGCTCATTTTGACAGTAAGCATTTTTATATGAATTGCCAACAAATAAAAGGTTTTGTTATTAGTCGCTGCAGGCTTGAGCAACTTAACAAAGCAGCCATGACAATCAATTCTTATTTTGCAGAGGGAAAACTTTTAGAGGACGACATACGGATTATGACATTTGACGCTGCAGCGTCAGCCTATCAGTTATTAAAAGAGGGTGCTGAAAGGAAGAAACTTGTCTTAATCCCATAAGCTCGCCCCTCAAAATGTTTAATCGGCTTTCATTCCTTTTTGAGCATAATAAGCTTTTAAGATGTCTTTTGTAATGCCATGTTTTTTATAAATAGCATCAGCTTTCTGGGTTAATGTTTTTAATTTATTTTCTTGAGAACGGGTCAGTTTTTTGAAGTTGTGGTATTTCTGATTTAGCTCACGTTGGTAAGTATAATAGTCTTTAAAATAGCTATTTAACTGTGACTTGTCAGAATGACTTAAGTTTGATTTGGAAACTAAGTCAAGTGCTTCAGTTTTAGAGTGCCATCTCTTGTCGCCCAGTTGACTGTAAAATGTTTCTAAAAGTTGTTGATGCTTTTCGTTAAGTGTGTTGATTTTTTTAGTAAGGGATTTTTCATAAGATGTTAGTTTGTCAGCTCGAATGGTCTTAATTCTTTTTTGGATCTTATCCATTTTAGAGTAGATTGGTTCAGCTTCTTTGTCTGCATCGGCTAATTTTTTTTCAACGCTTTTCACATTTATGTTAAGAGAGCTGGAATGGGTTGTGTCATCAGCATAGGTTTTAGCTTGGTAGGTGCCAGCAAAAGCTGAGAGGGATAGGAGTGTGATAAGTGATAGGGATTTAAAATATTTTAAGTTCATCATGTGACGGACCTTCTTTCTTTTTTATGACTTTATGTAATGAGTATAGCTTAAAGAAAGGAATAATTCTTAGAAATTCTGAGGGAATCATGTGGCAAAAGTGTGGCAGTCGAAGACGAGAATAAATTGCGTTTTGTTAGCTTGACTATTAACCAAAATGTCTCCTTTATGTTGATTCATAATCTCCTTGACCATTGCTAGGCCAATACCGGTTTGTCCCTCTTTTCCTTTATAAAATCGTTCAAAAATATGGGGAAGGTCTTTGCTCGAAATAGCAGGACCGTCATTTTCAATGATGACTTGATTTGCTTTTAAGGTGATGTTAATGTTACTTTTGGCATAACGTAATGCGTTACTAACAATATTAGTGATGGCTTTTTGAAGTAGCTCTTCATTTCCCTCAATAGCAAAGGCTTGGTTAGTATGACTGTAGGTTAATTCTAGGCCTTTTTGGTGGGCGATTGGTTTAAAATAGGACACACAATTACTAACCAGGTTATCCATGAGAATCTTTTCTTTTTTGGGATGACTACTACCATCTAGCCGTGATAAAAGCATTATATCATCAACCAGTTGTTTCATTTTTTGGCTTTCTTGCAAGATAATAGTATAGGCTAATTCTTCTTGGATAATTCCCTCTTTCATGCCCTCTGTGTAACCTTGGATAGACATTAAAGGTGTCCGTAGTTCATGTGAGGCATTTTGAAAAAAGGTTAATTGACTAGCTTCGGCCTGTCGGATACGTTTGGTCATCTCTTGACTTTCTTTGAGGAGAGGATCAAAATCAGAAAAAACGATGTGTTTGTCTGTAGTGTTTGTAGGCTTCTGATCACGCCATAAGTTAGAAATGTAGGTTTGGACGGACTGGATAGATTCTCTAATCCCTAAAAAAGTTTTTCCCATGATAAACAACATGATGATAAACATGAGAACTAGGCTAACTATCAAATAAAAGTTAATCTGGTTGATAAGGTTCTGTGTGTAGGTGATATCAGCAAAATTGATGACATGGTAGGTTCGATCTTGTTTTGTGCCTGTTTTAGTCACCAAACCATCTTCGAAAACACCGTCGTAGTCTTTTCCCATAACATAGTAGGTTTTTTTCTTAATGGGGATAAAAAGGCCTTTTCGTCTATTTGGTTTGAGGTGATGCTGCTTTAAATAATCTAGTATCAGTAGGCTTTCTTTTTTTTGAGGTTCATTAGCATATTTGATCTCTTGTTTATCATCATAGATAGTATAGTAAGCCCAAACAAAGACACTATCTTGATTTTTTGAGGGATTGTCTGGAATATTTTTGTGGGCATTGATACTATCTAGGATAGTAAAATTACTCTTCATTGCATTTTTGGTCATGTCATGCACATAATCCTTTGCAACATAGTTCAGAGAAATGTAAATCATACAGAAACCTAAAAAGAGCATAATGCTATTGATGAGGAACATATGGTTAATAAGGTTTTTTCGTTTCATAATACCTCTTCGCTTAATTTAAAGCCATAACCCCATATAGTTTCAATAACAACAGGGCTCTGGTGTTGGCTTAATTTTTTACGTAAACGTTTAACAGTGTCATCAACAGCTCGACTTTCAATGTCTTCAAAGCCCCAAATACGACTGAGCAATTCTTCCCTAGAAAAAGCCGTTCCTGGTTTTTCAATTAGAACCAGTAAGAGGTCAAATTCTGTTTTTGTTAAGGAAATTTCATTATCAGACAGAAGTGCTAAGCGCTTTTCTGAATCTAGGCTAAGTTCTTTATAGGTAAAAGTTGACTTTTTATCAGCATCTAAAGCATGTGTCCGTTTTAGAAGAGATTTGACATGTAGACTTAGTTTTATTGGTGAAAAAGGTTTTGTGAAGTAATCATCAGTTCCTAAATTAAAGGCGGTGATAAAATCTGCATCTGAATCCCGAGCTGTCAGCATGATGATAGGAAGGGATTGATCCTTTTCTCTGATGGCTTTCATAATAGTAAGGCCATCTGTTCCTGGCATCATAATATCTAAAATAACAAGGTCTGGTTTTTTGATGAGGAATTCTTGATAGAGTAAATCCCCATTCTCAAATGCCTTCACGAGAAAGCCATCATGTTCTAAAAAGGGTGTCAATAAGTCACGAATATTTTTTTCATCATCTGCTAGGTAAATGAGTTGTGTCATTTTAAATTTAGTTCCTTCTACGTTAATCTATTTTAGTTGTTTAGTGATATACCACCTCAAATATAACAAAAAATTCTTTTTTTGGCTTAAGAAATATTGGGCAAAATTGTGGCAATTCTTATACTAGATGTTTTGTCATGTCAAAAAACCTTTAGCTATTTTGTAGCTAAAGGAAAATTAATTATTAGGGGAGGCCGAGGCCTTTACGGCACTAACTTAAGATATAGGCCAAAAGAGATAAACCGAAAATGTCTGCTATGGCATGACTGATAAAGAAGGGCAGTAAATTTTGTGGTTTTAGTTTACGATAGATAACATAAAAGAGAATACCTAATATCAAACTGATTCCAAGAGCGCCAGCAATTCCTTGATAGGTGTGGAAACTAAATCGGATCAGTAAAGAATATAAAAAGGCCCATTTAGTAGCATCTGGCTTTACAGCCAAACAAAGTCCTAAAAAGAAAAATTCCTCGTAAAAACCGTTTAAGATAGAGTAAAGAATAAGTGAGATATCAAATTGTGGCCAAATTGCTAGGACAGTTGGGGATAAGAGTTTTGGAATATTGTAAGAAACTAGGTTAAAGATATCCATGCAAAGAGCAATGAGCATAAATAAGCCGATTGCTTGAAGAAGGACACGAGGACTAAACTGAATTCTTTCTTTAAAATAGTTAAAGTCAAAGCGTCGCCATTTTAGATAAAGAAAAGCTAAAAATAACCAGCAGCTCTGCATGGCTAAGCTCTTATAATTATCTAAGGGAGAGAAGGTGAGGTTTTGCTCAAGGCTAAGAGTTTGTTGTTGAAGAGCTAAATACTGTGAGGTAGAGTTTATAATGCCTTCTCCAAATAAGATAATAGTAAGACAGAGGAGGTCAAACCATCTCAAAAATGTTCGTTTTTCTTGCATAAGTGATCCTTTCTTTTTGCAAATGATTACCTTAAATGATAATAAGCTTCTGGCACTAACTGATTTTAAAAGAGCTCAAATCACATCTCAATAGGATTTGTTTGATTCTCAATAGTCCTCTTGGTTTTTTATCGTTTCAACCTAACTGCATCACGTCACGAGCAGAGCCATTTTTATTTAATCCGACTAAAAGACGAGACTCTACTATTTAGAAACTAAGTTAATAACAAAGCGTACCATTCCTTTATTGGTAGCACTAAAAGAATAATCCAAACCATGTTGCACTAAGATCTGCTTGACGAGAAACAAACCTAACCCCGTTCCTCCGTCCTTTTTAGAACGGGCAAAATCAGGTCTATAAAATGGTTGAAATATCTTTTCTAACTCCTCTTTACTTAACATATATTCTGGTTGATTTTCCACAATTAATTGCTCAGAAGTTAAACTCAAGCGAATGGTAGATCCTTTTTTACTATAACGAAAAGCATTATCTAATATGTTTTTTACTGCTTTTACAAAATAGACACTATTTACTTTCTGTTGCGAGGGCAGTAGGGAGACAGAAAAAACAAATCCTCTAACTTCTGCCAAAACATTATAGGTAGACAAATGTGGTTCAAGTAAGTCCTTTAGTTCAATAAGATTGTAGGTTTCATCATTACTTATGGACAATCGTGTTGCTTCTAGAATAGAGGCGACAAGACCATTTTGCTCCTGTAGAATATCATCACATTTTTTTAAATAAGTGTCATGATCCTTGAATACACCGACATTATACCTCATGCCTTCTACTAAACCCATCATACTAGCAATAGGTGTTTTTAATTCATGAGAAGTTGCTCTCAGAAATTCAGCTTGTTGCCGTTCGCGTTCCAAGGTTCGCTCATTTTCTATCTTCAAGTTTTGAATGCTTGTCAATAAATGTTGGTAAAGATGATTGATGTCATTAGCTAGTGTAGCAATCTCGTCCTGACCTTTGCTACTACAAACCAGTTCCTCTTGTAAGGTCTTCATCTGTCTTGTGACTTGTGAAATAGCTCGAATTCTCCGAGTAGAAAGGCTAGCAAAGACAGCTCCGATGGTGATAGCTAATATAATGATAAAAAGAAGAATAAAGGGATAGAAAGTGACCAGTGCTTGGCTAATATCAGATAAGGGGGTGGAGGCATATGCTGCTTGAAGTTGAAGCTTCTTTCCTTCCATCGTTTTAATGTTATAAGTCCATGTGCCTAATTCATCAAAAATAGAGGAGTCTATTTTATGCGTCTCCGAACCATCAGTTTGTTCAGCCTGATCTGTATCTGAGCTACTCACTATATCTAACTCTGGATAATAAATATCTCCAATCCTTTGATCAAACAGGCTAAATAATAGGTTGGGCATTTTTTTGTCGTAGTCCGCTAAACTCTTGATGATATCTGCTTGTTTCTGACCCTCTAGCCTATCTACAATAGCAACAAACTCTTTTTTTAATTCTTGTTTCTTGGCTTGGTTATAGTAGATAGGCATAACAAAATAAAGTAAGCCTACTAGTAGGCCAAGAGATAAAACGACTATACCACTAACGACTAAAAAATTTTTTCTGGCTAGACGCATTTACTTAACCTCGATTTGATAGCCTCGGCCAATAATCGTTTTCAATTTTAGATTGGGAATTTTCTTTCGTATATTTTTGATATGATTATCTAAAACGCGACTGTCTAGTTCCTCATACCCCCAGACTTCCTTCATCAATCGTTCCCTTGTTACAATCTTTCCTTTTCTCTTTGCTAAGAAAGTCATAATATCATACTCTTTTTTAGTTAGTATAGCTTCTTCTTTATCGGCCAGTACCTTACCTTCATCCAAAAATAACTCAACATCACCTATACGAATGTAGTCATCTCCCTGTAGTTGCCGAAAAATATTTTCTATACGCTTGATTAAGATTAATGGGGAAAATGGCTTTACTACGTAATCACTAATCTGATGGTTAAAACTTACTAACTGTGTGTATTCGTCTGCCATTGCAGTTAGCATAACCACTGGTACAGAAGATATTTTACGTACAGCCTGGAGCAGCTCTAGGCCGCTCATTGAAGGAATCATAATATCTAGCACTAGTAAATCGAATTCTTGAGTTTGAAAAGCCTCAAAGGCTTTCTTTCCATCTATAAAAGAAGTTACCTGGAAGCCTTTTTCACTTAAAAATTCACAAACAACTTGATTGATCGTCGTATCATCTTCAACAATCATTATTTTTTTCATGGTTTCTACCTCCTTTACTCATATTCTAAGCCTCTATCCCCTATTGCCTATTGTTTAAGCGATCCATGATGGATGATCATGACTTCTAAAAAGTGATAATGACTAAATAACTTAGATGTCTCCTTTAACCAATAGATACTAGCAATTAGCTTTAGTATGGCCATAAGTTCTATACAAATGTGCATAAAACGACTCTATAGTTTCTGTACTGGGTCAGTTTACTATGGAGATTATGGTGGAGACAGAAGGTGCCATATGGCTGATAATGAAGAGCGATCACACACAATAGAAGTGGGTTATACAGAATACATTAATAATACTATAGAATTGTTAGTAATAAATTAAGAATACCACAGAATGGTTAGGAATAAAAGCCCCTAATACTATTTTGGTCCCTTCAAAGAATCAACTTTAAGGTGACATAAGATTTATAGGCTAAGCTACATTCTCAACTTCCCTAGGTCCTCTTGTAAAGGGATGGCCTAAGGAAGTTGAAAAGCCTCTAAAACCTCAATCATGGAGGATAGCGTTTTTCTAACTGTCTTATTCCTTAAAAGGGGCTGTTTTCAGTGTAAAACTGGGTTTGTCCGTAAAGTAAGTAAGGCCTGACTCACTAAACATTATCAGCTGTCATAAGCTATTTGCAAAAAGACAGCTCATATTCAAAAGAGCCTCCCCCTGTATTGTTAGACCCGTCCATATCTCCCCCTTCACAGATAATTTAGCTTGTCTATCGGCTCAGGAAGAGGACTCATGAAAATCGGTTTAGACTTAGTCAAAGTTCCTATTTATTAGAGGCTTCAAAACTTTCCTGAAAGATAAGGCTTCCGGTATTAAGCTTTGCATATTTTAGGGCTAAGTTAGACGAAGGTAAAGAGACAATGAAGGCATCAAATGCCAAGCTTTTGCTCCTTGACATTTTAAAACTGTTTTGAATCTAAAAAAGAAAAGACGACAGGCGTCTCTTCTTGTGTTTAGCAATTAGCTACTCCACTAGAGGTGACAAAGAGTCAGAATAAGTGGGGCTTGAAGCAAAATGACAAAGCATATGGTTTAAAATTCAGGTTCTGGTTTCTTTGTTGACAGGTGTATCTAGAGGAAACAAGAGAAGTTAACCCTGGAGTTTTAGTCTCTTGCCTAGAAGGTGTTTCTAAAACTAGGTTGGTAAGTTACATATCTAATCTAAGCTTCCTGAATTACGAAGCTTTTTGGTTTCAATTCAGAAGAGGTTCCTTCTGTAATTACATCTTACTGTGCATGCTTTGTTGTTGCTAAATAATTCTTATAATCATTTCCCTTTTCAAAGGCTTCGGCGGCGTCTTTATCTAGTTGTGCAAAAAAGGTGAGAATAGATGTCATAGAACGATGAATCTTATCGTATTCTTCTTGTGTAAGTTGAGAAGAGCCTTCCAGCTTTGCAATATCGCTACTTGCAGAACCTAAGAGAGAGGAGAATCCTCCAGAAGATGGATTCTTCTTAGAAGAGGACTCCATTGTTTCTTTTAATTTTTTGTAAATTTGTGTGAGGGCATCTTGACGGTTCTTGTCAACATATACAGGTTCGACATAGGCTACACGGTCTAGGCCAACTAATGATTTATCTTTGTTAACTAATAGTAGGTCTGCCGTCTTTTGTTTGGGAGCCCATTCTTCGTAAACTTTATCAATCTTCATATAGTTTCTATCAAAAGGTATGTCCTCATTAAGACCAACCAGTTGATAGCTATCTTCTCCAACAGACCTAAAGTGGCTTTCGGTATAGAGAGTGGAGCGAGTGCGGTTACCGTTAATAAAGCCAGTCCCGTCAATGGTATGCCATTTTCCATTATAGTAGACACGAGCAGTAGCATGGTCCACACCTTGCGCGTTTTTACCTTCAACCACATAGGCTGGGATACCCAGCATATTAAAAGCACGAGCTGCTGTAGTGCTAAAGCCTACACACATAGCTTTCTTGCGTTCAGTAATGGAAAACAAATCAGAACCAAGATAATAGTTGACATCTGAAATATTACTTACAGCATTATTTGCGGCATTCCAGTCATATATAGTATGGTTAGCCACATACATAACAAATGTTTTGACTTTGTCGCGATCAGTTGGCTGATCCTTAGCTGTTGACGTGGTTATTAAGTTATGGATTAAGTTATCATTCTCAGTAAAGCGCTGCTTGGTAATATTGACATTCGTGTTGTTATTAAAATGACTATATTCGTCATAATATTTATTATCAACCGCTAAACCATGAGAATAGATTTTAAAGGTATCAAGTTCTATTACACTATTTTCTGGTGTTTTAAGTCCTGCAGCGTTAAGTAATTGTCGTCTATTAGAATCTAAACCAATTTCAAACAGTGCGTGGATTCTCTTTTTTTGGGGAAGGTAAGAGTCAGATTGTATCGGTTTATCACCTGCAAATGTTAACTCTGCCATTTCTTTATTATAGTCTTCTTGATTATGCACAATAACATCATCTTTGTTCATAATAATTATATGAGGGACTCCATATTTATTATGGGTAGCACGATTATCAATCATGATAAAATCATGGTTTTTCGCTAAATCACTCAGTTCATTTATGCGTACCCCTCCTATGTAATAATTATTCAACCCTAGTTTAAAGATATGAAATTGTTGATTTTCAGCAATTTCTCCTTTTAATTTCTCCGAAAATTCCTGCAAGTTTACTGCTTTCATTTGTTTATTTTCTGATTGTAATTGTCTTACGTTTTCATTTTCTCTTGCTAGAACAACTGGTTGTGATAAGCCCAAAGATAATAATGCAAGGGTTGATGTAGAAGCGAGAAGGCTTAGCATTAGTAAAGGCTTGCTGTAATGTTTAATTGGTTTCATATTTCCTCCTTATAGATTAATGAGATTAGAAGTCAACAAAAGATCAGGTTAAAGGTAATTTATTTCATAACCTATTGTAACATTTGGGGCTATTTTTCTACTACGATACTTCTATCTTTTACCTGTTTTCTCTTATTTTATTTCTAATTTTTACTGGTTTTTTTAACTTGTTTGTAGTGCTATTAGCATGACAAAACGCTATAAAATGGGTGTTTTTAACTGCAGTCTAAGTCAAATAGGCAAGTTCTGTTTAAATTAGATTAAAAAATAGTAATATTAGGATAAGAATTTTCATTGTTTTGACTTAATCTTTTTTAAATAAGTAGACAAATCGATAATTTTGTTGTATTATTAGAAGGGTACAGGTTAGTTTATATCACTTGAATAAAAGAAAAACTAATATAGTATCCATTTTATTAATAAAATGAGAAAGGGAAACATATGAAAACATTTTTACAATCAAACAAGCGCTATTTGGGAATATTAGTAACCCTTATATTAATTTTCCAGGGTGCTCTATTACATTTCCAGAACTTTGGTAAACCAGCAAACCATCTTGATAAGTATCCTCTATTTTTTGGTACTATTTTACTAATTGGACTTTATGCAGTGCCTTTAGTGGCTTTTATTCGCTATTTGACAAAACGCTTTAAAGTTAGTTCACGTGTGGTTGTTTTAAGCTGGGTGGCTGGTCTTTTTGCGGGGACTGCCTTATCGACAGATTTCCATATTTTAATTGGATTTACCATTAGAAATATTCTTCATCCTAGTGAAGCCTTTATTGCTTTTTGGGGAGCAGCAGTATCAGGCCCCTTAGCTGAAGAATTCGGAAAAGGTTTAGTAGCACTCCTAGTTCTATTTATTTGCCGTAAATTTGATCTTAAATCTGCTTTAGTGAGTGGGATGATTGTTGGCTTAGGCTTCCAAATAATTGAAGATTGTGTTTATACCTTCCAGGATATTTTTGCAGCAGGAAAATCTCCATTCCCGATGTTACTTGAACGTATTGTCTGGGCTGGATGCACACACTGGTTGTTTACAGCCTTATTTGTTGTAGGTCTTGTGATTCTCTTTGGAAAAGAAAGTGGTTTGGCTAAGAATAAAGGTCTATTTTGGATGTTTTCTGCCCTCTTTATCCACTTCCTATTCAATATTCCAATGAATTCAGACATTTACGATATTGCAACTGCGACTTTAAATGCTAGTCTTTATCTATGGTTGCTAAAAACAGTGATGGAGCACGAGAATCTTTCAATAGATTAGCTTGATGCTACTTGAATCTTAGTGTTATTCTAAGGCTTATTCTATATATGAACTAATCACCATATTTTTAAAAGATACTAAGGAGTCTAGCTCATCACTTAGTGTCTTTTTTATGTACATTTAATCAAGCCTCTTAGACCTTGACCTTATAAAGAGAGGTTGCAGCTCCATTTTTAAGCATTTTGCTACTATAGGAAGCCGACTTTTTATTTCTAAATGGTAATAGCTGGCTAAGATACCTAGTCTTTTTCCATTGACAGATTCCTTTAGAAAGGGATTTCACTAGTAAGTGACGTATTGTAGTAATGAGGTGGTAAGCATTCCGATGCAGTATTGATAATAAAGATACAATGAGCATGGCTTGACTGTGTTTTTTCATTGAGAAAAATGATCTCTTATGATATACTACTAATTAGTAATACAAACAAAGGAGAAGCATTATGGGATTACTAGTTGATGGGAAATGGCAAGATAAGTGGTATGATACTAAAGCAACAGGTGGACGTTTTGTCCGGAGTCAATCTCACTTTCGAAACTGGATTACTGAGGACGGTAGCGTAGGACCAACAGGTGATAAAGGCTTCCAGGCGGAATCTGGTCGTTACCATTTGTATATTTCTTTGGCTTGTCCTTGGGCTAGTCGTACCCTTATCATGCGTAAACTGAAGGGTTTAGAAAATCATGTGTCCCTATCTGTCGTAAATCCTTATATGTTGGAGCATGGTTGGACTTTTGAGGACTATCCTGGACTTATTGCTGATCCTGAGTTTGGGAGTGATTACCTATACGAAATTTATCTTAAGGCTGATCCTCATTATAGCGGTCGTGTGACGGTACCGGTGCTATGGGATAAAAAAACCAAGACTATCGTGAATAACGAATCTGGAGATATTATCCGGATGTTCAATAGTGCCTTTAATGATATCACTGGTAATAGAGATGATTACTACCCTGAAAAATGGCGTGATGCTATCAATGAAACAAATGATTTTGTTTACCATCGTATTAATAACGGAGTCTACAAAGTTGGCTTTGCCACAAAACAAGAAGTCTATGAAAGAGAAGTTCATAAACTATTCCAAGCACTTGATCAAATTGAACATGATTTGGCTGGTCATAACTGGTTAGTTGGAGATCATATGACGGAAGCTGATATCAGGCTCTTTACTACTTTAGTGAGATTTGATTCCGTCTATTATGGGCATTTTAAATGCAACCTAAAACGTTTAACTGATTACCCTAATCTTTGGAAATATACGAGACGTATTTATCATCTAGACGGTATTGACAGCACAGTTAATATGGACCATATCAAAACACACTATTACGGTAGTCATAAAACAATAAATCCTAATGGAATTATTTCAGTCGGACCAATCATCGACTGGAGTCTTTCAAAAGAGTAGCGCAGGCTAGCACCTAATGCTTTGCCGGTTAGTAGTAGCTGTAGTAGTCTGTGGGATATTAGTCTGGTGATTATAGTAGAGACTTTCTTAGAGAACATGTGTCTAAACAAGCTTCTAAGAGGCACAAAATAGAAAAAAAGAACCTTTCCTGATGTGAACTGCACCCAAAAAGTTAGACAAAAAATCTAACTTTTTGGGGTCACTTCAATGAGGGATTGGTTCTTTTTGTGAAAAAAACAGACCAGCCGAGAAGATAAGGGGCATCTTAAAGGGGGATGGGGAAGTATTTTTCCTAGTCTTTACCGGTGACTAGGTTTTAATAGGGCTCGTTCGGCCATTTTTTGGATTTTGATCGTAGAGTTGTTTTGGAAAATGGGGCCATTGATTAATGCCCCATGTGCAAATAGAGTAGGCAGAGGACCATATTGAGGAGACAGGACTTGAGACGTTTCCGGTACAATTGATAAGCCACCAAAAGGATCAATCTGGCAGAGTTTTTTGTCAACTAAGGATTGAAGAAGTGGGCTTGCAAGTCTAAGGTTACTGTCAGTGAGATGATAGCCGGTGGCATTAACAATAGCATCTACTCCTACATCATCTGTTTCGTCACTTTTTAGAAGAAGGCTGTCGTCAAGGCTAACAATTTCCTTAATATTCTTCGCGAGGGTTAGTCTTTTTGCTTTGGCAGCTTCTAAAAGGATTTGCGCGGACTCTTCAGGCATAGGGTTCCGTAAATTGATAATAGCTTTACCGTAACGCTTTTGGAAAGCTTTGCGGTCGGCAAGTGTCATCAGTGGCCACAAGTCTGTAAAGCAGTCTGTTACTCTAGAAGCTAGCTGTTGCAAGGCATAGAGCTGTGCTGGGTGGTCTAAAGACAGTTGGAGACCTTTGATACCAGTGGCCAAGAATTGACGCTGTGTTTTGTCCCAGTCTGAGAAACCGAGGGCTTCTAGCTCAGCCAGGAAGAGTTCCTCAAAGTGAGGTAAATCAAAGCTAGGCTTTTTTTGTTTTAAGATGTCGTTCATGTGTTGATTTGTAAAGTAGCGCCAGCTAATGGGAGATCCATCGATGATTCTTACTGTTGGAAAGTAGTTGGAGCGCGAAAAGGCTACTACTGTAGCGGAGCTCTTTTGAACGAGCCACTTAATGACATCTACTGCAGCTAGTCCTGTTCCGATAACACTAATTGTTGGCTTGGCAATTACTCCTAAAGGAAGGTTTTGAAACTTACCTTTTAAACTATTGAGGGGATAAGGGTCGTCAATATAGTTGGGCTGGCCTTGTAATTTATAGGGATCTAGGACAGGAAGTTGGCCACATGCTAGATGTAGCTCGGTAAAAAGAGTAGGAAATGGTTGTCCCTTGACTATTAGTTGCCATTCATGACTATAGGGGAGATAAATGACTTGGTCCACTTTTTGATAGATAGGGGTAAGTGGGAGTTTATCCATCACGTCATGAGCTCTTTGCGTCATGTACTGCCCATAGAGTGAGCGTGAGACGTAGCCATGGTTGGTATCTAACCTATTTTCAGTTAGCCATTTGACAAAGTCATCCATGTGACGGTAGTCAAAAGAAATATCGTCAATGGGAGAATTGATTAGGGCAGATCTGTCATCTTTTTGAAAAGGAATGCCTCGACCGAAGTATTTCTTATCGTCAAAACAAATAATTTCCATGTCAGCCAGCTCTGTTTGAGGTAAGCGGGATAGTGCCAACAAAAGAGCCAGGCCACTAACCCCCATTCCAATGATTGCAATTTTTTTCTTCAATGATTATGACTCCTTATAACTTATCTCTATCATAGCATAACATCATCTGGTAAAGTTATCAAAATAGGCTTTTAGAAGAGGTTTTAATTTTTTGTTCTTTTTAATAAACCAACAGCCCTTATCTTAGTTTTAGGTGAGTTTTAAATGAGAAAATAGCAATCAAAATGTTCGATTTATGATTAAAAAATGCCCCTAAAATGGCCATAAGAAAAATAAAATTAGAAAATATCATTTTTCTTAAAATAAAGTTGATTTTAGTTGACAAAGTAAGTTGTAGGTGCTATGGTTTTAGCATGGGATACTATGCTAAAAAAGGGGAAGAGCAATAAAAGAGTTAAAAAAATTGAGCCGTAAAGAGTTGCTCGAAATCTTGTTAGAGCAACAACTTTTAATTGAAAAGCAAGAAAAAGAGCTCGAAGAAATGAAAGAAGAATTAAATAATCGGAAAATTGAATTAGCCGATTCTGAAACTCTTGCTGAAGCATCGCTAAGATTGAGTGGTATTTTTGAAGCAGCTCAGAAAGCCGCTGATATTTACTTTGAAAATATCAAAAGACAAGCTGATGTAAAGGGGATGGATGATGAAAAGGAACTTTAATGCAAATGATATTTCCAAAGAATTAGACCGTGTCAGTTATCAGAGGCGTTTTTTTGGTACTGTCAAAAACACCTTATATGTTCTGTTAGCCGTTGCTTCAACTGCCATACTGATAGCTGTTTTATGGTTGCCTGTGTTGCGGATATACGGCCACTCTATGAATAAAACCTTGGTTGCTGGCGATGTTGTCCTGACGGCTAAGGGTTCGGATTTTAAGACGGGTGATGTCATTGCTTTTTATTATAATAATAAAGTTATCGTTAAGCGTGTGATAGCTGAATCGGGCGACTGGGTTAACATTGATGCTAAAGGAGATGTCTATGTTAATCAGACAAAATTAAAGGAGCCCTATGTCATTCATCAGGCACGGGGAAACACTAATATCAAATACCCTTATCAAGTTCCAGACAAAAAGATTTTTGTTATGGGAGATAATCGTAAAACCTCAATTGATTCTCGAAATACCTCTTTAGGAGATGTTTCTGAGGAGCAGATTGTCGGGAAGATTTTTTTGAGAATATGGCCTTTAAATAGGATTAGTTCCGTTAATTAGTATTAGAGAGGAGAGAGATAATGCTAAAAAAATGGAGACTGTTATTAAGTGATTTGCTGGAACATAAAAAAGAGGCGAGGCACTTAAAAATCGTGACATGGCTGGGACTTTTAGCAACGGTTGTTTTGACCATATGTTTTTTGACATTGCCAGCTGTTACTGTTGAAGAAAATAAAGCCAGTGATGTCGGAATTGCTCTGGGAAGTCCGTCAGAAACGAAGCAAGAAATCAAAAAAGCTGAGCTGCCACCATCAACAAGCAGTTCTTCGGTTACTGCATCTAAAGCGACTGAGACGTCAACATCGGCTGCTATAGAAAGTCCCTTTCGTGAAAGTCCCTTAACCTTTAGAGGGTCAGGTTATACCATGACCTTGACTATGACCAAAGAAGCCAAAATTCCGCTAGATGCCCAGTTACAGGTTGGGGAGCTTACTAGTGATCAAGCGCGTTATCGTGACTACAAAGAAAAAGCACTGAATCAAGTTGCAAAAAAAGCTGATGAGGTCAAAAACTTCAAACTTTATGATATTAAAATCATCTCTGAAGGAAAAGAAGTTGAACCAGCTACTTCGGTCAAGGTTGAGGTAGCCTATGATAAACCTCTGCTTACTAACGATGAAGATTTGAAAATTGTCCATTTTAAAGATGATGGCCAAACAGAAGTTTTACACTCAAAAGATAGTCAGGAAACTCAAAATACCAACAGTGATGTGGCTTTTAAGACTAATTCTTTCTCAATCTATGCTATCGTTCAAGCTGATAACACCCAGGTCCCAAGGATAACCTATCATTTTCAAAATGCTGATGGGACAAATTATACCTTCTTAACGAATTCTGGCTTGTCGACGTCTCAGCAAATCCTTAAAAATGGGGATTCGCTTGCAGAGGTTGGGATACCAACTATTAAACCAGGGGAACATTTTCAAGGCTGGTATCTCTACGATACCAGTACTGGAAAATATGGTGAACCAGTCACTTTCGGCCAACCAGTTAATGTCACAGAGACTAAAGAGGTCTATGTACGACCTGTTATGAGTAATGTCGCAACCATAACTTTATTTGATGATGCAGCGGGGACCCATGTCTATGAGCGTTATGAGGTACCATTGGATAACAGTGGTAAGGGGACTGCTGATTTAAGTGACTTTAAAGTGGATCCGCCCACATCAACTCTTTTATTTGTAGGCTGGTCAAAAACACTTAATGGGACAGCTTTGTCTGATAGTGAGATGAAAGCACTACCTGTTACAGGCAATATGAACCTGTATCCAGTCTTTAAAGAGTCACATAAAATTGATTTTGAAACAGGCGATCTCTCAACAGGAGTTACCTATATAGCTCCGAAACGTTTAGTGACTGACCAGCTTGCTTCAACGGTTAAGCCTGCGGATCCGACTCGAAAAGGTTTTGCCTTTGCAGGCTGGTATACCGCAGCAACAGGCGGTACACTATTTGATTTCAATCAGGTTTTGACTAGTGATATTACCCTCTATGCCCACTGGACACCGGCACAAACCACCTATACCATTAACTATTGGCAGCAATCAGCTGGTGACAGCAAAACAGCTAGTGATGCGCAAAAGACCTATGAATACGCTGGACAAATGACAAAGACTGGCCTTTCTAATAGTATGGCGACTATAACTTCTGCTGATATTACTGCAAAGCTGCCCAAAGGATTTAAAGTTAATAATACAAAGACGCAGACAACAGTCTTGGTTAAAGATGACGGCTCAAGTGTGGTTAATGTTTTTTATGACCGTGAATTAGTCACTCTTTTATTTGCAAAAAGTGGTTATAATGAAGCGACATATTTAAATTCAACTTTCCCTTGGAATAATCCAACTTATGCAGAAAGTTATACTGGCCTCTATGGGACAACACTAGCAGCTAATGGCTACCAGTGGAAAACTGGTTCTTGGCGACTTCTGACGAATTCAGGGACTTCTGGGATGAGTTATCTGGGAGAATTTGTGGTTCCTGATAATGTCCTTGGCAGTAATACCTATGTCATGAAGCTCTATCCCACAGGGCAAAGGATTCAGACCTATTGGTTTTACAAACAAGGCTTAGATGGCAAGTATACTCTTGCTGATACCGGTGGCGGATCTGGTGCTGATGTCTTTACTTTTACTGAGAAGTATATTGGCTTTAACGTGAAATACTATCAGCGCTTTTACCAAAATAATAATTTATTTGACCAGAAATCTCAACAGACGAGTGTCGGTACAACTATATCAGTTTCAGAAAAGTCCTATGATAATTTTGGTACTCCTTATAAAGATTATCTCAATCTATCAATCGGCTATGAACGGATGCACTTTAAACTTCAGTATCTGGATCCTTTAGACAACACACCTTTACCAAATTTCTCACAAGCTGACGTCTTGTATGAGCAGAACTTGCAAACCTATAAACCTGATACAAGTACAGTACAGCCTAAGCCCTCTTTACCTGGCTATGTTTGGGACGGTAAGTGGTATAAGGACCAAGCTCAAACGCAGGAATTTAATTTTAATACGACAATGCCAGCCCATGATACGAAGGTCTATGCCGGTTGGAAAAAAATCAAATACAAGGTTAACATTGACCCTAATGGTGGACAATTGGCCTCAACAGATGAAACTTACTTAGATTTATACTATGGGGATAAGGTTCCCGAGTACACGACGGTTAGTAGGGATTATATCGCAGACCCTGCAGGAAGCTTTTACTACAAGTACGATTCTCGAGGTAAGGACCCCGACAGTACTAAAAGAGCTTTTTATACTCAAAATACAAGTTTATCCAATGTGGACACCAGCACCAAGTACAAGTCTGAAAAGGATGCCTATAAATTGATTGGCTGGTACTATGTCAATCCCGATGGTAGTCTTCGTCCTTATAACTTTACAGGAGCTGTAACGCAAGATATTACCATAAAAGCCATGTGGAGAAGGGCCGGTGACTACCATGTCATCTACAGTAATAATGCTCTTGGATTAGATGGAAATCCCATAAAGAATACTTCCGGACAGCAAATCACAACGAGTGATGAACCTACAGATCCAGACACTTATGCGGACGGATCCCACTCAGCCCTCCTTAGACGGCCGACCATACCAAATGGTTATCGTTTCCGAGGCTGGTGGTATAATGGAAAAGTTTACAATCCTTATGATTCTATCTTAATAGATGCTCATTTGGCTGACGCTAATAAAAATATTACCATCTACCCAGTTATCATACCGGTAGATCATATCACCTTAGCTGATACGTCCATCACCTATGATGGAAATGGTGGTAGTCAGGTATCAGCTAATGGATCTGTCGTTACTCAAGTCAAATCAGCGCCTCTGGATGTGAATAGTACGACTACTATCCCAGAAAATCAATATTTTACCAGAGTTGGCTATAACCTTATTGGCTGGAATCATGATAAAGATTTAGCTAATGTTGGAGATGTTGAGTTTCGAGCAGGACAGGAAGTTGGGCTTGATAATAAACCTGACAGTAGTAACACGCTTTATGCTGTGTGGCAGCCCAAGACCTATACCGTGAAGGTTACAAAAAAAGTGGTCGGTATTGAAGAAGACAAAACAAAGAATTTTATTTTTGATGTTAGTGATACCCTTCAACAGGGTAATTTCGCATTAAAAGATGGACAGACTAAAGAGTTTATTAATATCCCTTATGGAACTTCCATTAGTGTCAAAGAACAGCCTAGCGCTGATTTTAAAGCTAGTGAACAAGTGTCCGAAAGAAACTTAGTGAGTGGAGAAGCTGATAAAACATACAATGTCAATGGCGATGTCAACCTAACTGTTCAAGGTGATGTGGACATTACTTATACCAATACTCGTGTTAAACAAAAAGTGAGAATTGATAAAGTTAATGTGGAAAACATGAATGAGCATTTAGCAGGTGCTAGCTTTGATGTTTATGGAGCGGATGCGGCAGGAAATAAAAATCCAACCCCACTCTATACCCATGTGACAACAAATCAAGAAGGTTTCTTAATTGTAGGCCATGAAAACTATCTTGATTTACCGCTAGGGAAGTATTATTTTACTGAGACAGCGGCTCCTCCAGGTTATAACTTGCCTAAAGATGATATAGCCACTTTGGTTATCTCTTCTGGAGTGACTTTAGATCAAAATGGTAATAATGCTACACCGACAAAAGAAACCTTATCAGACGGTTCAATCATTTATAGTTTTAAGGTTACCAATAGTAAAGGAAGGGAGCTACCAAGTACAGGTGGGATTGGGGTCCATGTCTTTGTACTTGTTGGTTTGACCTTGGTGGTACCAGCTGGAATAATCTTATATCGCCGCAAACATAGTCATTAAGAAGAAGGTCCAGCAATGGATTTAGGAGAGAGGTTTTAAATGAAAAACAAATTAATCAGGTTATTTCTGACACTTAGTCTTGTGTTAGGAGTGACCATGGGAGCGTCTACGGCGCCAGTATTGGCAGCGGGGCCAGGAACAATCACTGTAACAGATACTCAAAATGGGGCAAAATATGCAGCCTATAAAATTTTTGATGCGGAGGTAGCTGATCCCAATGCACCAGATGCTAGTGCAGATGGGGTCGCTTACATGATTCCCCTTGGAAAAGAAACAGAGTATAAAAACTCTGCTAATTTCAATAACTTGTTTGATGTTTCAAGTAATGGGGGTAGAACCTATGTCACTAAAAAGGCAACAGCCTTTACAGCTGATATTGCTACTTGGGCAAAACAGATTTCATCTAAGATTTCAGCATCTGTCTCAGCTACCGAAACAGGAACTGATGGTACAGAGGTATTGACAGTTCCAGATTATGGTTATTACTATGTTTCGAGTGATGTGAATAATGGTGCCATGATTATGGTCACTTCTGTTAGCCCAAATGCGACCATTCATGAGAAAAATACTGGTGCTAACTGGGGTACTGGTGGCGGTAAAACCACTGATAAAAAAACCTATGCCGTAGGAGACACGATCACCTATACCATTAATTATAATAGTGCAGTTAATTATGATGGTGCTGAAAAAGTTTATCAGTATGTGCTTCATGATGATATGCCAAACAGTAATGTTGTCGCCTTAAATTCTAGTTCTATTAAGGTAACAGTCACAGATGCTTCAGGCCAAGAGACTGTTTTAACCCAAAACACTAATAAGGCTAAGGGAACTTACTCATTTACGGAATCAAATAATGATTTTGACATTACCATTCCTTGGAGTGCTAGCCAAACTCAAAGTGGCAATAGTGCTAATGGAGCTGCTGATGATTTTTACTATAAAGGGATTAGTAAAATAAAAGTCACCTATACCGGTGTACTAAAAAGTGAAGCTACACCAGGTTCTGGAGAAGTAGCTAGTAATACTAACTTAGCTAAAATCAACCCGAACACACAAACTGATGATACTGGGGAGGCGGCTACTGTTCATGATGGGCAAATCACCATTAAAAAAGTTGATGGGTCAGACAAGAATAAAAGCTTAGATGGTGCAACATTTGTCTTAAAAAATGACCAAGGGCAATTCCTTAACTTTAGTGATCCACAAGCTGTTAAATGGACTTCAGATCAAAAACAGGCAACTGAGTATACCACAAAAGATGGTGGTCTTGTGACCATTAAGGGCCTTGCTGAAGGAACATACCATTTGGTTGAAACAAAGGCACCAGCTGGTTATAACTTAATGACTCAAGCAACGACAGTTGTGCTTAAAGAAGGATCAGCTAATAGTCAGGACACTTTATTGTCAACACCAACAATTGAAAACAATAAGGGAGCGGAGCTTCCATCAACTGGTAGTATTGGTACTATTATCCTTTATACAATTGGTGCACTTTTGGCGCTTGGTGCAGGGGTTGTTCTTGTTGCTCGTCGCCGTTTACATTCTTAGGATAGGTAATAACTAGCAGAGCAGGACAGATAAGAGGTTTATGACTAAAAAGAAACAAGATATTGTATCCATTCTTCTTGTTACGATAATTGCAATCGGGATAGGCTTGATGGCCTATCCTTCACTTGCTAATTACTGGAATTCATTTCATCAGTCAAATGCGATTATGGATTATCAAGAGCGTGTGACACACATGGATACCAAAGATTACGGGAAGGTCTTACAAAGGGCCAAGCAGTATAATAAGCAATTTGAAACCAGCGGTATGAAATGGCGACTTACTGAAGAAGAGAGACAAGATTATAATTCTCAGCTCGCTATTGATAAGACTGGTAATATGGGTTATATTAGTATTCCCAAAATCAACGTTAAATTACCTCTTTATCACGGAACAACTGAAAAAGTATTGCAGACGTCCATTGGACATTTGGAAGGGAGTAGTTTGCCAATAGGAGGCAAATCTACCCACTCTATTTTGTCTGGTCATCGTGGGTTACCATCTTCAAGGTTGTTTTCTGATTTAGATAAGTTAAGAGTTGGTGACCGGTGGACGGTCAACGTCCTTAATGAAACCTTTACCTATGAAGTTGATCAAATTAGAACGGTAGAACCAGATGATTTGAGAGATTTGCAGATTGTTAAGGGGAAAGACTATCAGACTTTGGTGACTTGTACTCCCTATGGCATTAATACCCATCGCCTATTGGTTAGAGGCCACAGAGTGAGTAACGCTAACGGGAATGCCTTGATAGTTGCCGAAGCTATTCAAATTGACCCTATTTACATTGCGCCATTCTTTGCACTCTTATTAATTGTTCTGCTTCTACTAATCTTTTTAGAAATCACACGTCGAAGTCAGAAACGCAAGGCTATTTTGCAAAATACCTTAGGAAAGAAATTAAAACAGTAATGCGACAAGGACTCAAATCCTATTTTCTATTTGGGAAACTGTCAACAGGTAATAGCATACCAATGTCTTAACAATGACTATTGAACAAGGGATTCCGATTCCCAGTAAATTACGAGCAGCCTCAGGGCTGCTTTTTTGTTATGAGAAGTGATTACTTGAACGTTTTTTACTGGAAAAGTATTCTCTAAGAATTTCTATTTTTCAGATTATCTTAGAAAGTTCAGCAATTTGTGATATACTAAACTTGGAAAACTCCATTTTAGAAATGGTTAGAGGAGGTCAAAAATTGATTTTACACCATGCGAAGGTTAATATTCCTTATGTCATCGTTAGTATCAATTTACCTGAAGATAGTGTCAGACACCTTTCACATTTAGGCTTAAAGATAGGCAGTCATCTGTCCTTGATTTCAAAGTCCAAGAAGAGTGCCATTGTGATGCTAAAGTCTAGTCGCTTAGCTTTTGATGAGTCTATTTTAAGCAAGATTGACGTGATTGAAAGTCAAGAAATCGTTACAGCCTTACCGTTATCAGACTTAGCAGTTGGGCAATTTGCCTACGTTGATAATATTTTTGCACACGACGAAGTCAAGCGTCGCCTCATGGATATGGGCTTGACACGTCATACCAAACTTTTTTTGAGAAAGGTAGCTCCCTTGGGGGATCCAATAGAAATCACCCTACGTGGCTATGAACTGACTTTGAGAAAATCTGAAGCGCAACTGATTAGTGTCGTTAAGATAGACAGTTAGGAGGGAAAATGACAGAAATTGCACTGATTGGGAATCCTAATAGTGGGAAAACGAGTTTATTTAATCTTTTAACGGGCACAAGGCAACATGTTGGTAATTGGCCGGGTGTAACAGTTGAACGTAAAAGTGGTATGGTTAAAAACCATAAAGATATTAAGGTTGAGGACTTACCAGGCATCTATTCAATGTCGCCTTACAGCCCTGAGGAAAAAGTGGCCCGTGATTATTTGCTTGGCCATTATGCAGATAGCATTTTAAACGTTATTGATGCTACAAATTTAGAACGCAATTTGTATTTGACAACCCAGCTAATTGAGACGGGACTTCCGGTTACAATTGCTCTTAATATGAGTGATGTATTGAAAAGTCAAGGGAAAACGATTAATAGTGACAAGTTAGCATATCAGATGGGAGTGCCGGTTGTTGTGACTAGTGCTTTAAAAAATACAGGCATTGATAAGGTTATTAAAAAAGCCAGTCAAACGACAAAGGATAAGATTGACAGAATTCAGTATCCCAACTATGACCCGAGGTTTGAAGCTGCCATTACTCAAATTATTGATTTGCTGGGTGAGACGGTCCCGACACGATGTCGTCGTTTCTATGCTATTAAACTATTTGAACGAGATAGTTTGGTAGAAGGAGAGCTAAATTTATCTCATGCTCAAAAACAAGGCATTAGTGATATTATTGACATCACAGAAGAGATTTTTACTGAGGATTCTGAATCAATCGTCATCAATCAGCGTTATACATTTATTGAAAAAGTGAGTAAAATGGTACAAAATCAGACTTGTGATTTTAAAATGTCCATGTCTGATAAAATTGATAGGGTGGTCACTAGTCGCATTTTGGCCTTGCCGATTTTTGCACTTGTCATGTTTTTAGTTTATTACTTATCCATTCAAACAGTAGGAGCAATCGGAACAAATTGGGTCAATGATGTTCTTTTTGGGCAGTATGTGCCGGAATTCGTATTAGCTAGTTTAAAAGTACTACAAGTCCAAACCTGGCTCCAATCACTTATTGTTGACGGTATTATTGCTGGGGTAGGGGCTGTTCTTGGTTTCTTACCTCAAATCTTTGTTCTTTTTATCTGCTTAGGCATTTTGGAAGATATTGGGTATATGAGCCGAATCGCTTTTGTTATGGATCGTATTTTCAGACGGTTTGGTCTCTCGGGTAAATCTTTTATCCCAATGTTAATTTCAACAAGTTGTGGTGTACCAGGGATTATGGCTAGTCGAACAATTGAAAATGAGCGTGACCGTCGAATTACAATTATGACGACAACTTTTATGCCTTGTTCAGCCAAGTTGGCTATTATTGCTGTTATTGCAGGGGCTTTCTTCCCCCACAATCCGTGGATTGCACCAAGTGCCTATTTGATAGGAATGCTTGCTATTATTTTATCAGGAATTGCTCTTAAGAAAACGCGTTTTTTAGGAGGCTATACGAGTCCATTTATCATGGAATTACCGAGTTACCATTTGCCAAGTGCTAAGACTGTTTTGCGATATGCATCTAGTAAGGCCATGAGTTTTGTTAAGCGTGCAGGAACAATAATTTTTAGTTTGACGGTTTTGATATGGTTTATGAGTTCCTACAATCTTACTCTGCAAGCAGTTAATACCCAAGAGAGTATCCTAGCTAGTTTAGGCCGGCTCTTTGCTTGGGTTTTCACCCCCTTAGGTTTTGGCAATTGGAAAGCAACGGTTGCTACTATTACAGGACTTGTGGCTAAAGAAACGGTTGTTGCCACTTTAGGGATCCTTTATAATACTTCTGGTGCTAGTGGAAAGGCTCATTCCTTATGGACCAGTCTTCAGGGGAATTACACAGCTTTAGCTGCTTATTCTTTTTTAATCTTTAATCTGCTCTGTGCTCCCTGCTTTGCTTCTATTGGCGCTATCAAACGTGAAATGGGAAATAGAAAATGGACCTTTATAGCCATTGGTTATCAAACAGGTCTTGCCTATTTTGTTAGCTTCATTTTTTACCAATTTGGCTTAATTCTTTTTTATGGTAAAGCAGTAACTCTTTGGACCGGCCTAGCCTTTGTTGCTGCCGTAGCAATGGCCTATTTTGTCATCAGAAGACCCGACCATACTAAGACACAAGCTATTAGTCTAGATTCCTTAAATACAATTTATCATTAATGGAAAGGAAGAAACTATGTCAACCTTTATTATTGCAAGTCTCATTGTAGGTGGGGTCATTCTAGGGATTTCTAGTTATCTTAAACAGAGAGGCTCTTGTAATGATTGCAATTGTTCTTGTCCCGTTAAAGGTAAAACAAAAGATGATAAAAGTGTTTAAGAGGACCCCTTTTTATCCTGGTTAGTGCTATTGGACAGGAAAAAGGTGAGCGGCTTATAGGCTGCTCACCTTTTTTAGTATAAGAATGGATGAAGGGCAGAGAAAGGGTCTCTTTGGAGGACTTTCCTTTGTAGAGGGTAGATGTTGCGGTTATTCTAATTGACAATCCTTTCCTGTGCTAGGTTAGCGTGTTTAGAGCCTTTGTATAGCTCGTAGATCATCCAAATGAGAATAAGTATAATCAAAACGATAAGAATAGAAGCAATATGATCAGCAAGTACTAGTTGATCATGAGTTGGATGGTCGCCCCAGAAGCTTTCGATTTGTTCTGGTAATCCCTTCATATTAAGGTAAATCAAACCAATAACTGAGGTCCAACCAAGTAGTTTAATGATCCAAGTGTTTTTGAACTCTTCTTTCATTTCGACCTTACTATCAGTGAAAATGAGGAGGGGAAGCATTGAAAAGGGAAGTGCAAATGCTAAGAAGACTTGGGAGTTATTCATTAAGTTGTTAATGGCTATGTGTTCTTCTACCGTGCTTTTACCACTAGTTATTAAAACACAAATCATGACAGGAATAACAGATATAAGACGAGTAACTATGCGTCGAAGCCAGATAGGAACTCTCATATGAATGAAGCCTTCCATGATGATTTGGCCTGTTAATGTACCAGTTATGGTAGCATTTTGCCCAGAAGCTAAAAGAGCTATCGCAAATAGTAAGGACAAGATACCAGAACTAGCAACATGTGCTAAAACAGAGTTGCTCATAATACTAGGGTTAGAAAGGGCTTCAAACAATCCAAAGAAAGAGGGATCAGCGACGCTTCCGGTTTTAAAGACAGCAACGCCCATGATTAGGAGCAAGGAATTAACAAAAAAAGCAACAGTTAATTGAATATTGGAATCTAAAGTAGAAAATTGAATTGCTCTGGCAATATCATCTTTATTGCGATGATCAAGTTTTCGGCTTTGAACAATTGAAGAGTGTAAATATAAGTTGTGTGGCATAACCGTTGCCCCAATTATACCAAGGGCACCAGAAAGCGGGGTCTGTCCATTAACGCTATGGCTTGTTGAAAAGGCATCAGCGCTAGGTACAATTCCTTTAATGATGTCGGTCCATAGAGGGTGGGAAAGGGCTACTTGATAAGCAAATACAAAAAATATAACTAAAATTAAAGCAAGGACCAAAGCTTCAATCTTTCTAAAGCCAATTTTGGTTAACAATAACAAAAGTAAGACATCAAATACTGTGATAAAAACAGCAACTGCCAGTGGGATATGAAATAAAAGATATAGGGCGACAGCTCCACCGATTACCTCAGCGATATCTGTTGCCATAATGGCTAGTTCTGTTAGTACCCATAATAAAATGCCTAATTGTTTGCTAGTTCGAGCTCTGATGGCTTGAGCAAGATCCATTTGTGAAACGATGCCTAGCTTAGCAGACATGTACTGTAAAAGCATGGCAATTAAGCTGGACATTAAGATAATTGAAATGAGTAAATAGTGAAAATTTTGTCCGCCGGTTATTGACGTAGACCAATTTCCGGGATCCATATAGCCGACAGCGACAAGAGCCCCTGGTCCTGAATAGGCAAGCAGAGTTTTAAAAAAGCCCATTCCTTTTGGAACATCAACGGTTCCATTTATTTCTTCTAATGAAGGACCATTGGCATAGTTGATTAAACGAGGTTTTGATATTTTATCATCATTTGGTGAAGTCATAGCGGAGTAAACCTTCCTAAAATAGTAGACCTAATAAGTATATTAAGGATACTTAATTTTAACTCAAAAATAAAAAATATTCAATATTTAATCTTTTTACTTTTCAAGAAATCAAAAAAGCAGCATTTAAACAGTAGGGAAACTGGCACTATTAGACTTGATTGAAAAAGAAAAAACCTTAGAAATCTTGATTAGGGTAGTTTCTAAGAGTTCTTTCGTAAAGACTGACAAAAGGGTGAAGGTCATTGCCTGAAATTGGCCTTCCCTTCAACCCGAAATATGACTCAATAAGAATGATTTTTGGGGTAGGCCTAGGTCCTATTAAAAATGAAAGAGATCATTGAGGTTTTCAGCCATAGTTGGATGTGTAAAAATTTGGTTTTGCAAGTAGGTATATGGAATCTTATTATCCATGGCCATTTTGATGAGATTTATCAACTCTGGGGATTCTGCACTTAGTAGGGTTGCGCCTAGTATCAGGTGAGAATCTGCATCAACGATTACCTTAAAGAAGCCCCTTAGGTCACTGTTAACATGAGCTCTAGGCATATTAGCTACCATTAAAGTATTTGATTGGTAGTTCACTCCTTGTTCTTTAGCTTGTGTTTCGTCGATGCCCACACGAGATAAAGGTGGGTTTAAAAAGATGGTGTAAGGGACATGATGACGTTTTTTTGTTGAATAATCACTATTGCCCTTTAAATAATTCCAAACAATGCGTGAATCATCTAAGGAAATATAAGTAAATTGTAAGCCACCGTTGACATCACCAACAGCGAAAACCTTAGGAACGGACGTTTGTAAGAACTCATCTACCTGAATTGCGCCACGTTCTGTCAGTTTAATATCGGTATGTTCAATACCAAGGCCGGTAATGTTTGGTTTTCGACCTGTTGCATGGAGAACAGCATCAAACTCATACTCCCCATTTTCAGTTACCAGGATCACATGATTACCGTCATTTTTTACTTCAGAAATATGGGATTGTAATTCAAATTGCACCCCATTTTTAGCCATGTATTCGGCTACTTTAGTTGAAACAAATTCTTCTTCTCTAGCAAGGATACGTTCTTGTGGATCAAAAATACTGACGTGCGTTCCCATTTGACTAAATAGACTCGCAAACTCAAGACCAATATTGCCCCCACCAATAATTCCTAAAGTCTTGGGCTGGGTTTTAAGGTTTTGAATACTTGTGGAGTCATAGACATTAGTTGATTCAGTTAATCCTTTAATTGGTAAGGTATTTATGACTGATCCGGTATTAATGATAATAATCTCAGCAGTCAGTTCTTGACTGTCCCCATTAGCTGATCTTATTTTAATCACTTTATTAGAGCTAAAGGTAGCGTCGGCATTAAAAACATCAACTGTTTTGATATCATCAAGCATTTTAAAGTTTTTAGCTCTTAAACGACTAACGACAGCATTTTTCTCTGCTATGGCTTCATCAAATCCATGATGTGTTTCAATAGAATGAATCAGTACTTTAGTAGGGATACATCCTATATTGATACATGTCCCTCCATACATTGTGTCATCTTTTTCAATTATAGCGACTTTTTTACCCTGAGCTCCAAATTTTGAAGCAAGTGTTTTACCTGCTTTTCCAAAGCCGATAACAATAACATCATATGTTAGCATAATGATTTCCTCCCTAATCTTCTTAATTAATTAAATTATAGCACGGTGGGAGCTGAGAGTCTCATTTTTGAAATGGGGCGCAGAAGAAAGGGGATTTATTATTCCGGATTCGGCTCTTTTGGTGGAATCAATAGGCTAGAAACTAGGAGGGGGGGTCTGTCTTAATCTTAGATTTTTTTGTCTGTAAGATCCTCAGTATATCCTAATGTGTAGGGAGTTTATGTTTTCCTAAGGATGACTTAAGAATTATTTTATAATTAACTTAAGGTTACTTTAGTTTTGACTGCTATACTTAATTCATAAAATAAATAACCCAAAAGAAAGAGGTCTTTAAAATGAAAAAGAACAAACATGTAACTCCAGTCTTAGCAACTAACACTTTGAAAGTTGGGCTTGTATCAGCTCTATTCGCCGGAGGTGTATTTGTAGCCCTTGGCTCAGCTCCATCTGTTTCAGCAGCTACACATTCTGGGAATACTTACAAAGCGTCACAGCGCTTAACAGATGACGAAATCTATGAGCGTGCAAAAACACTTAAGTTGCCAAAATATATCAGCGGTTCACTCTATGGCATTCTTAACCAAAATTCAAGCGTTACTTATCCAAAAGATGAGGATAATGTGACACAACCAGAAACACCTAAAGAAACAAAACGTTTAACAGATGACGAAATCTATGAACGTGCAAAAACACTTAAGTTACCAAAATATATCAGAGGTTCACTTTACGGTATTCTTAACCAAAATTCAAGCGTTACTTATCCAAAAGATTATTAAGTAACTAAGATTAGGATTAAGGAGTAATACTCTCATGGACTCATTTAGTTCTTACTGAATTGATAGGTTCATTTAAAGGGATATTTGGCTCAAATAAAAGTTAGTGTTATACTGGAAAAAGTATAACACTAACTTTTTTAATCAAGGAGAATTTATGACCTACAAGATATTACTAGTTGATGATGAGGTATCCATCACTGATATTAATAAGCGCTATTTACAACAGGCTGGCTACCAAGTTACTGTTGCAGGTGATGGTGCTCAAGCATTGGCTAAATTTAACCAATATCAGTATGATTTAATTATTAGTGATATCATGATGCCAAATATGGATGGTTATGATTTCATTGGGGAAGTTTTGCTTGCAAAACCTAATCAACCTTTTCTTTTTATTACCGCTAAGGTATCGGAACCAGATAAAATTTATTCATTGAGCTTAGGGGCAGATGACTTTATTTCCAAACCTTTTAGTCCACGAGAACTTGTATTACGGGTCAAAAATATTCTTAATCGGATTTACGGAAAGACCAATGAATCCCAGTGCTTGGTTATTGGAGATCTGGTGATAGACCAGAGTACACGGGTAGTCAAGATTGCAAATCAGAATCTTAATCTAACCAACAAGGCTTTTGATTTATTGTGGATTTTAGCTAATCATTCGAACCATGTTTTCTCAAAAACAGAACTTTACGAGCAGGTGTGGGGAGAAGAATACTTGGATGATACCAATACCTTGAATGTACACATTCATTCTCTACGCAACGACTTAGCAAAATATAGCACGGATCAGACCCCCACTATTAAAACCGTCTGGGGGCTAGGATACAAGTTAGAGGGGTAAGATGAGACTAAGAACATATATTGTCATCGGCTATTTAGTATCTATGTTGATTACTATTGCTGGTTTAATTATTGGTTTAAAGCAAATGCTTATCACAACCAAGGACATTTCATATATCTTATTAATAGCAGTGATTGCCTCCTTAGCAGGGGGAATTGTGAATATGTTGCTTTTAACAAATGTTTTTTCATCTTTAAAAAAATTAAAGGAAAAGATGCAAGCCATCTCGCAAAAGAAATTTGATCGTGATCATCTTATCAAGTCTCCTTTAGAATTTAAAGATCTAGAAGCAACTTTTAATCAGATGTCTTCAGAGTTAGAAGCTAGTTTTGAATCATTGAATGAGAGTGAGCGTGAGAAATCAATGATGATTGCTCAGCTGTCACATGATATTAAAACACCGCTGACTTCCATTCAAGCTACTGTGGAAGGCATATTAGATGGTGTTATCCCAAAAGAAGAGGAAAAAGACTATCTGAATACTATTTCACGACAAACGAATCGCCTAAATCAATTAGTGGAAGAGTTACACGTGGTTAGCTTAAATGATCAGAGGCAGGAAGTTAAACAGACTTCACAAGTTATCTACATTGAAAAATTACTTATTGAGATTTTGTCAGAGTTTCAATTAACCTTAGAGCGGGAAAATCGTACGGTCAATATCGAAGTAGCACCTGAGGTCGTAAAAATAAAAAGTCAATATGAGGCTTTGTCTCGTATTATGTTGAATTTAGTCAGCAATGCCATTAAGTATTCAGAGGTTGATACGGCTTTGACTATTAAAGCCTATCGCCAAGATCAAATGGTTCGAATTGATGTCATTGATCAAGGACAGGGAATTAAGGAGGCAGATTTGCCCTTGATTTTTAAACGTTTGTATCGTGTCGAAATGTCTCGCAATATGAAAACGGGAGGTCATGGACTGGGACTCTATATTGCTAAGCAACTAGCTCATCAACTGGGTGGAGATATTTCTGTTGAGAGTCAGTTTGGAAAAGGGAGCTCCTTTTCTGTATTCTTGCCAGTTTAGTGAGATTTGGTTATTGAGATGTGGCTTTAGCCTAGGACTAGTTGTTGCTTTTTTTAGAGAGGAAATGGTCATCCTGAAAGATTTAGCTTGCTTATTTTAGAGAATAGCTGGCCGCCATCTCCTTTTGTAGCGGCATTAACAGCCCAGTCCCTCTTAGCACTTGTTTTGTGGAAGAGTTGAGCAGCTCATTATAATCATAAAACGGGCATTATTTCTCGTTTTAGTTAAAAAATATCCTTTAAGGATAAAAGATAAGTTATAATAATTAAAAAAGAAAATGTCTATTTTCTATAAAGGAGACCTTTTGAATTGTCTATATCAGTATTAAAAGTGGGAAGAGATAAGACGGCATTTGATTTGTTTGTTGAGCAGCATCCTTATGGGAACCTTTTACAGACGAGTTCTTGGTCCCAGGTGAAAAGTAATTGGCAATCCCATCAACTTGCATTTTACCGTGATCAAAAATTAGTAGCTTGTGCCTCTGTTCTCATTAAAACAGTTATTAAAAATATTAGAGTTGCATATGTACCGAGAGGGCCCGTAGTTGATTATGGGGATCCTGAGTTAGTAAAAGATGTTTTTAAAGAGTTAAAAAATTATGCTCGTAAAGAAAAGTACCTATTACTAAAATGTGATCCTAATGTTCTATTTGATAGGGAAGATCTTAAACAAACAGCCTACTGTCAGCAACTGATTGAAGATTTTGAAAAGATAGGCTATTCATGGACAGGGTTAACTTTAAATTTAAGTGATACTATCCAACCTCGCTTCCAGGCTAATAAATACTTAAGTCAGGATTCTTTCAAGGATTATCAAAAACATGTCAACCGCTTGACCAAGACGGCAACTAAAAAAGGAGTTGAAATTATTAAAGGTTCCGAAGAAGAAGTCAAACTTTTTTCGGAGCTAGTGGTTCGGACAGAGCAACGAAAGAATATCCATTTACGCAATTATGATTACTTTGAAAAGATAAAAACGATCTATGGGAATAAAGCAGAATTTCACTTTGCAACCATTAATAGTGATAAGCAACTGGCAAAGCAAAATGAACGCTTGCTGCAACTAGAGAATGCTTTGGCAGAAACACCAGAACATCAAAAGAATCGCTTAAAAGAACTTGGACAACAAAAAGCTTCCGTTCTCAAACAAATTGATGAATTGACAGTTTTGTCTGAAAATAGTCCTAGCCAATTGATTATTGCAGGTGTATTAGGAATTCGTTTTGCGTCTGGTATTGAATTACTCTATGCTAGTATGGATGAACGGTTTAAACATTATTACCCTCAATACCTTTTAGACACAGAAATTTTCAAGACCTGCCATCAAGAGGGGCTCAGTTGGGCTAATATGGGAGGTGTTGAAGGAAATCTTGAAGGTGGTTTATCCGTGTTTAAGTTATCATTTAAACCAACTATTGAAGAATATATTGGAGAATTTAATTTATCTGCGAATCAGCACCTCTATCATTTAGGTAACAATGTCTACAGAATTTATAAAAAACTAGCAAAGCAGATAAATGTGTCAAAAAAACTGATCATGGAAAAAAGCAAAATAAAAATCAGTAAACCTAAATGGGGCTAGATTTAAATGAAATGGCTTACTAAGGGTAAAAGGCTAAAAAACTGAGGTAACCACTAGTTAAAATAGTAAAAGAACCGAGCTCTATATAGAACTCGGTTCTTTGCTTGGCAATAGTCTGGAGGCAACATCAAGTGGCCAGAATGGTCGACTCAATGGGTGACTATGTTACATTTAGCAGTTTTCCCTTAATGATAGTAATCACTTAAGTTAGTGTCGTGCATCAAAAATAGCGATTTTTAGGATTTGGCTTCAAATGATGGTTAAACGATAGTCAATGCGAGACAACTAGTGTCTTAATCCAAAGACTTAATTTGTTCTTGATAAGCTTCTATCATGCCCCATACACTTTTTTGGTTGATATCAAGGTCATTGTTAAAAGAATACCCTAAAATTGTATGTGCTCTTGTATCTCCGGACACAATAATAAAGCCTGTTGGAAAGAGAGAATAGATGTATACTTCACTACTTGTATGACTATTATCTAAAGGATAAATTAACTGCTGTACACGCACATCGTTATGTTGTGGGTTTGCTTGACAGAATGTCTCAGCTTCCTGATGTGCTTGTGCTTCTGTTCTAACGAAATCCATAGCTATACTAAGGTTTGATTCCGACAACGGCACTTTGGTAATCATTGAAGCCACCAGCACCGCCACCAGTACCAAGAGCGGAAGGATTTAGAGCATCTAGTCTGAAGAATCCATCAGAAACGCCGCCCCAACCCCAGTTAACGTGGTAGAAGTCGTTTCCGTCAGCACCGTCAATAACAAAGGCATGTCCACCTTCAGTACCAACACCTTGGTAGTAAACTGGTTGGTTTTGTGCTAATTCATTGTCAATTTGTGTTTCCCAATCTTCTTTGCTAAATGATGAGCGTTTAATTTCGTGAACAGATTGGGCATAGCCAAAGTTTTCTTTCAAAGCTCTTTGAACAAGAGGGCTACCTGCAGAACCACTGGATGGGCCGTAGTCCATGTCTACTGAAATACCGACATCAGACATTAATTCTGAAATAGCATTCTTTTGGACATCGCTTTCACTTCCTGAGTAAGCAGGTAAGATATTGTTCCAATTGTATTCTCTGTTGGAGATAGCTGCAAATAAGGTCTTAGGATGATTGAAGTACGGGTTGCTTGATTTTATAGTGTAGGTATGATCTTGTAGCCCTTTGTTTGGATAATTATGGTATTTCATAATTTGTACAGTTGCAGTAGCTACACATCCTGTTGCTGAATTTTGACCTACGTGAGACCTTTCTCCTGGTGCTACTTTTTCAATAACAGGTGTTAAGAGATTGTAAGGGTTTCCTTGATTATAGTGGATACCTTTGGCATCAAGAAGAGAGTTAACAACGGGATGTTTAATGTCAGTGGTATTATTGTAGGTAACGTCTATTTTTTTATTTTCTGAAATTTGTTTAGCATAACTTTCAATAAAGGAAGCAATGTTTTCTTTATTATTGGCATCGAATGAGCCTTTTGTAGAATAGCCTAAAATCTCTGGAGAACGTTTATCGGCAGAAACGATGACAAATCCACCAGTAGAGATGTTATAGACATACATGTTAGATTGAGAAAGTTGGTCATTTAATGCTACTTTATCTAATTTAATGTTGTGGACATCGCCCCCAGCTTTTGCTTTGATAGATTCTGTTTTTTGAATAAAGGTGATAGCTGAGTCTTTAGCTTCTTGTTCATTACGACCAAAGTTTTCAGATGCAAAAACTGGATTAGCAAGGACAAATCCACTTAATGTTAAAATACTTAATAACTTAATACCTAATTTCTTTTTGTTCATGATTAAAACCTCCATAAAATAAGTTAGCTTAATACGTTTATAACCTAACAGTACATTGGACACACCTCCAGACTTAAAAATGAGGCCGTCTAATGCTTTCATTTTTGCATGAAAACATTTCTTGGCTCCCGAATTAAAGCACTAGTAATGATGATGGATTCTACTTATCTCTTATAAGGTCTAGATAAATCCTTGTCATACCACTGAGACTTGATAAGGTCGAGAAAGATTTAGCCTAGGGAGTGATTAAATAGCATTTCCTTTTCCGGAAATAGTTTTTTTGCGGATCTGTCATGGGGTAGACTTTTTTGAGATCTTGGCTTAGAGGTTAGGTAATCTTTTTTTGGAATATTTGTCACCTAGTGAAACCTACTTTGTTATGATCACTACAATTTATAAAACCTCACTTTTCAGTGGTCTTCTCCTAATTATTCATCTAAAGAAGGCAACTTTTTAGTCATGATTGCGGACAATAATAACCTATTATAGTTGACAATGAGGTTGAAAATACTGATAATAAGAAGTAAGCCAATTAATCTGTTAGTCAACCATTTTAGTTGATTCCCTATTCTTAACCACCATCATTTTGCCCTGCACCTACAGAAACAATAATAATAACCACATAACACGTACCTCCTTTTAAATTCCTTTTAGCTATATATTAAAACAGCCTGGGATTAAATAGATGATTTGTTACGCATTATGTACAATAGTAACGTATTTTTGACATAAATTAAGGAGGCTTAAAATGGAACTTGGCGAAACCGTCGAATTTATTAGGCATTCAAAAAATATTCCTATTAAACAAGTTTGCGGTGATTACTTAACCAGACAGACCTATCACCGTTTTATCAAGAACAATCTTGATATTTCTTCTACAAAGTTACTGTATATCTTGGATAATCTAAATGTAAATGTTGATGAATTTCTCTTTATTAGTAATAATTTCAAACGCTATCAAGAATTTACTGATATGGATACAGCTAAACAATACTTTGAAACGCAAAATATATCAGGATTAAATCACATTCTGGAGTCCTACAAAGATAGTAAATCGACCGAAGAAAAAAACCTTTTTGCTTTGGTAAAGGTTTTATTGGCTATGTTAACTAATGAAGATTGTCTTAAAGAGCGCCTCTATCTGTCAAACTATCTTGTTAATATGGAAACATGGAGTCATTATGAAACGGTACTGTTTAACAACTGTATGTTTATTTTTGATTCTAATTTCATTGAAATCATTTTTTCCAAAGTTATCTTAAACCTTGATAGATATAATACATTGAGGTGTTATGGAAATGAGTCTATTAGAATGTTCGTGAATATGCTTATCCTATTTATTCAAAGAGAGGAGTACCACAAAGCAGCCGATATTCTAGCACAAATTAAAAATTATAATTTAAATGAAGATTGTTTGTATGAAAGGTGCTGTATTTCCTTTTTTGAGGGAATCATTGGTATGATTTATGGTCAAAAAGGAGCTGAGCAAAAATGCGAAAAAATATTACAGGTTTTTCAATTATTGAATTGTAAAACAGTCCATAAAATGTTTAAGTCCTATTTACAAGATATTAAAAATAAAACTTAACCTTTTCACATGCTAATCGAGTCTATTGTGAAAAGGCAAGCCCCTTTTTAAGTTGTAAGGCCTTGACAGTTATAATAAATTTTTTAGTATCTTATATCACCGCCTATCCCATCTTTTAAGTTCAAAAAGAGGTAGGAAGACACAGAAGAGCCTTTATTAAAGGCTTTTTTGCGTGTGGTTGGAAGCTTGATGATGATTGGTGGTTAAAACTTAGGAAAGTTTGTGACAACTGTTATGAGAGGGCTTTTTAAAGTAAAATTATTATAAAATGTTGACAATTAGATTAATTAGCGTTAAGATTAACTGGTTAAGAACCGGTTAAGAACCGGTTAAAAAATTTATAAAGGAGCCTTATGAAAAGAATAGTTTTAACTTTTTTTCTGATCATTGGTTTGTTTGCTACTTCTGGCTGTCAGAAAGCGGTCAAACCTAGTTCTGATCGGCATGGACTATCTATTGTAACAAGTTTTTATCCGATATATGCCATGACAAAAGAAGTCTCAGGAGATTTAAATGATGTCAGAATGATTCAGTCTGGTGCTGGCATTCATTCCTTTGAACCCTCGGCTAATGATGTTGCAGCCATATACGATGCAGATTTATTTATTTACCATTCACATACTTTAGAATCCTGGGCAGATGACTTAGATTTTAATCTTAAGAAAACTAAGGCTACTGCCTTTGAAGCTTCAAAATCATTAAGTTTAGATAGAGTTAATGGGTTAGAGGACGTCGAGGTAACAGAAGGGATTGATCCAGCAACCCTGTATGATCCTCATACTTGGACAGACCCTGTTTTAGCTGGAGAAGAAGCATTAAGTATCGGAAAAAAATTGAGTCAAATAGATCCCAAAAACGCAGAATACTATAGCAAAAATGCTAAATCATTTAAGCAGAAAGCAGATCAGTTAGCAAGGGAGTATCAGAAAAAATTTAAAGCCGTAAAATCGAAAACCTTTGTAACCCAGCATACAGCCTTTTCTTATTTAGCCAAGCGTTTTGGCTTGAAACAGTTAGGAATTTCGGGAATTTCCCCAGACCAAGAACCATCTCCACGTCAGTTAACTGAGATTCAAGCTTTTATTAAAGAGTATAAGGTGAAGACGATTTTTGCAGAAGACAATGTTAGTCCGAAAATTGCTCATACTATTGCCAAGGCAACTAAGGCTAAGGTTAAAAGGTTAAGTCCATTAGAATCTGCCCCACATAGTGATAAATCATATTTAGAAAATCTTAGAAAAAATATGGAAGTTCTTTATCAAAGTTTAAAATAAAAGGAGATAGGATTTGAAAAAGAAATATATTTACGCTGGTTCCGTCGCTGCTATTTTACTAGCTAGTCATATGGGACTTTACCAATTAGGTAAGCATCAAGTAACTACAGCTGCTAAAGATAACAAAATTGCATACGTCAATGATATCAAGAAAAGTAGGCAAGCATCTAAAAAAGATAAAACCATGGATCAGGTTAGTGCTGAAGAAGGTATCACTGCAGAACAGATAGTAGTTAAAATTACTGATCAAGGCTATGTGACATCTCATGGCGATCATTTCCATTTTTACAATGGGAAAGTACCTTATGATGCTATTCTTAGTGAAGAATTAATAATGACTGATCCTAATTATCAGTTTAAACAATCTGATGTCGTTAATGAAGTCTTAGACGGTTATATCATTAAGGTAGATGGGAAATACTATGTTTATCTCAAGCCGGGAAGCCAGCGTAAAAATATTCGTAGCAAACAAGAAATTGCAGAGCAAGCTGCCAAGGGATCTAGAGAAGCAAAAGAAAAGGGCCTAGCTAAGGTTTCACATCTTAGTAAAGCAGAAGTTGTAGCAGTTAATCAAGCCAGAAGTCAAGGACGTTATACGACTGATGATGGTTATATCTTTAGTCCAACCGATGTGATTGATGACTTTGGCGATGCTTATTTGGTTCCGCATGGTAATCATTTCCATTATATTCCCAAAAAAGATCTATCCCCAAGTGAATTAGCCGCTGCGCAGGCTTATTGGAGTCAAAAAAATGGTGGAGGCTCAAGAAGCTCACATCATACTGGTTACCATCCATTCCCAAATTCAAGCTCTCATCGTGAGACTGGAGGACATTGGACTCCGGGTCATGGATGGCATAATGGAAATCAATGTTCTTCATCACACAGACCAAGTGGAAGCTCCTCTTCTGATAAACAAAATAATAGTGGTTATGAGGGTAAATCATTTAAAGAACTTTTAGATCTCTTGCATAGGATGGATTTAAAAGATCGCCATGTTGAATCAGATGGACTGATATTTGAACCAACACAGGTAGTAAGGGCTAATGATTTTGGTTATGTTGTCCCTCACGGAGATCACTATCATATTATTCCTCGTAATCAATTGTCAGCCTTGGAAATCTTGCTAGCTGACCGCTATTTAGCAGGCCAAACACATGATACTCCAAAACCACATCAACCAGATAAAGATAAAACTAAAAAAGTCATTCATACTTTTTTAGGGCATTCTATTAGAGCTTATGGTAAAGGGCTTGATGGTAAACCTTATGATACTAGTGATAACTATGTCTTTAGTAAGGAGTCTATTTACTCTGTGGATAAATCAGGAGTAACTGCTAGACATGGCTCTCATTTTCACTATGTAGGGTTTGGTGAATTAGAACAAAATGAACTGGATCAAGTTGCAGAATGGTTGAAAGCTAAAGGGCAAGATAAGGAATTAGCAAAATCATTAGAGGGAACAGAAGAAGAAAAACTCCCATTTGATGCTAAAAACGTTAGCCGTAAAGTTGTGAACGAGGGTAAAGTCGGTTATATGATGACTAAAGATGGTAAGGATTATTTTTATGATCGTGATCATCTTGATTTAACCCAAATTGCTTTTGCAGAACAAGAGTTGATGCTTAAAGATAAAAATCACTATAAATATGATATTAAGGATGACGGCATCAAACCAGCACTCTTAGTAAACCTTGATAGCTTACCAATGCATGTTGGCAATGCTTCTTATGATACAGGTGTTGAATTTATCATTCCTCATATTGACCATATCCACGTGGTGAGATATGATAACCTTAAAAAAGAACAGATTGCGACAATTAAATATTTAATGAGTCATCCAGAAGTTCGACCAGAGCCATGGACTCAGCCACATGGTAAAGGAGAGAAGAAGACTCATACAGAACAACCTAAATATATTGTTAATGTTACACCAGTAGAAAAACGCCATGGACTTCCAAATTGGATGATTATTCATTCAGTGCAAGAGGTTCAACAAGCCCTTAAAGAGGGGCGCTATGCTAGCACAGACGGCTATATTTTTGATCCTCAAGATATTCTTGATGCAAGAACATTTGTCTGGAGAGATGGTTCCTTCAGTATTCCAAGAGCTGAGGGTGGTTCTCTAAGAGCTATCAGGAAAAATGACCTATCTGATAGTGAGTGGCAAAAAGCTCAAGAGTTTGTTGCTAAGAGAAGGGCATCAGATGCTGCGCGTGAGAAAAAAGCGGATAAGAAGTTGCCATCTGAAAAACCATCTGAAAAACCATCTATCCCAAGCGAGAATTCAGCAGCTAATGAAACAAAAGCCACTGAAGAAAAGCCACATGTGCCACTACCAAAAGAGAAAGAAGTGACTCTTCCAGAAGCAGATAAACCTGCTGCAGCTCAACCTTCAGAAAGCAATAGTTTACCAACGTCTGGGGGAGATAGAGCAACCTTAGAAGCCCCTGTTAACCAGCTAGCTCCAAAAGAAGGAGTTGATCCTAAGTAGATGACCTTCTTACCGATTGGTGTGTCATTGATTGATAAAGGTGGTTATACTGTTTTATATGATATTAGAAGCCTCCAAAAAATAGGTTAATTTGACTTTTTCTAGAGCTAACGGAGAGGTTTCAGTGTAGTGAGAGAAATAATTTTTGAAAGCAGATGACTTAATAAGGAATAAAGCCATATAGTAGAGACTATTTACAATTAACGAGTACAAGAAAGTCAACTCCTTATAGTCGCCTTACTCAGTTCTAATATCTAGCCTTTTAATAGCCTATGGTCTACCTTTTAGGGGAAAAATGAGGCGATATGATGATAGAAGCAGGAATTGTGAAACAGCAATTTCTGCTTTTATAATAGCTTTTTTCAATTATTAGCCTATGGTTTACTGTTTCGATAGCGACTATAATGAGGGAACCGAGAACTTGACTGGCACAGGTTAATCATTTTTCGGTACAAATCTCGTTATGATATAATTATTTTGAGGGTTTTAACTCTTTTTAAGTTAAGCTATTTGTGTTAGAAGTCAGTTAGAGAGAAATAACATGAGAAGTGAACAAGAGATAATGAATTTAGTGGTAACTATTGCCAAGCAGGATGATAGAATTGAAGCTGTTCTCTTAAACGGATCACGTGCTAATCCTGAAGCTGTAAAAGATAATTATCAAGATTACGATATTGTTTGGGTCACGAATTTCATTGAAGATATTATTAGTGACCCTGATTATCCGAATCAATTTGGTGATATTCTCATCATGCAGAAGCCTGATGAGACTTCAGAGACAGATCACTATGACTGCTTTGCTTATCTTATGCAATTTAAAGATATGACCAGAATTGATTTAAGGCTGATTAAGCCTGAATCTCTAGACACTCATTTAAATGATGCCTTTTCGAGGGTCCTTTTAGATAAGAAACAAGCTTATGGTAGCTACCATTTTGCACGTAAAGAACTGTATGAAACCAAGCAATTATCTGAAGCTGGTCTCAATAGATTATTAAAGGAAATATATTGGGTCAGCACATACGTTGTTAAAGGTTTAATAAGAAGGGATTTTATGTATTCTGAATTTATGATATCACATCCTATTAGAACAGCCTTTATAGAAGTTTTGAAGCAAGATATCTTAGCCCAGAAAGAAGTAAAAACCTTATCATTTGGAAAATATGATAAGGGGATCATTGAGTACATCGTAGATGAAGATCAGTTTCTAAAGTTATATAGCAACAAATCTTTGGAAGATATCGAAGCTAATTTAAGATTTATCCTTACTGAAACAGATAAAATAGCTAGAAAAATTGAACAAAAGAGAAAGGTCAATCTTAATCATAATGATTATGTAGCCGCAATGATTGTGATGGAAAAACTGTTAGAAAATAAAGAAAGAAATGGTAACTAATGTTTTACTGATAAAAGGAGTTCTATGACCACGACACTATATTTTATACGCCATGCTGAGCCGAATTATGGAAACCATGATGATTTATCTCGTGAATTGACCGAGAACGGGCGAGTGGCAAGTCAAGCACTCATTGAAGTTTTTTCTTCAATTCCAATTGATGCATTTTATAGCAGTCCCTATAAACGGTCTATTGATACTATCCTTCCACTGGCCAATAGCAGAGCAAAAAAGATAGTTATGATGAATGATTTACGGGAACGTAAACTTTCAGCCGAATGGATAGAAGATTTTGATGCTGTTGCTAAAAAGCAATGGGAAGACTTCAATTTTAAGCTTCCAAATGGTGAAAGTTTAAAAGAAGTTCAAGAAAGAAATATTAAGGTTTTGCATCACATAATATCAGAATCAGAAAATCAAACAGTTGTCATTGGGACACATGGCACAGCCTTATCTACCCTCATTAATGCTTACGAATCAGGGTTTGGTTTTGAAGAATTTAATGCCATCAAATCTATTTTTCCATGGATAGTCACTTTTGAGTTTCATGACAAGGCATTAAAGAAAATAAGTTACTGATATCAATCAGGAGCAAAAATTGTGAATGGCTTTATTGTCCTAGATCATTTGCTTATAAAAAGAGTCTGGGACAAAAAGATATTAATTTTTGAGATTCCCTGCCATTAATTTTTCCAATTGATAAATGAAACCCAAAAAAGCGAACAAAACTCATTTTCTGATACTCAGAATACTGTCTTGTTCGCTTTTTATATTTGAGCTTAGACTTTTGTCTCAACCTCTTGATGTTTTATTTTTTAGGAGTGGCAGTACCAGTCAAGTAATCGAGATTAACGTTAGGAGCAGTATTTTCTAAGACTACTGTTGTCACGCCATTTTGGTCACGATGTTCTTTAGTACTATTTAAGTTTATAGGTAATAATTTCCCAGATGAATCAATGCCCACGTATTGCAATTCAATTTGGCGAGGAAGGAGTTCATTGCCTTGATAGATTGGAGTTACTTTATAGTCTAACCAAAAATCAGGGTGTAATGCAAGCCAAGAGTCTAAACGATTTTCATAGTATAGCATGCCATCAGGATTACTGTCATTTGTTCCTGTATAAGCTCCAGTATTTAACCAAGTAGTGATAGCTACTAGGTTTCTAGGCTCATCATTTAAGCCACAGAATTGATAGCCGACTAAATGGCCACGGTTCATTACCCATGCCTTTTTTGTTCCATCTCCGTATGGGAATTGGTAGTTATGCCAGCCCACAGGATCATAATTGATTTTAGTACGTTTATCTTTTGTTTCATGTCTATCTTGAAGTTGTATGTGTGAGGAAGTTGCGCGGTGTAGATTGTCTAGGTCGTTAAGTTGTAGTTGGTATTCACCAGTAAATGGGAGTATTTTATTGGATATAGCGCTCGGTGAATGCGAGTTTACATGTGCTAGGTTTGGATGCGTCAGTGTTCTATCAGCGTCAACACTCGTTGTCGTTATAGAAAGGGAAAGTAATAATAAAACAACGGTAAGCAAACTTGTCTTTTGTTTAGATAATTTCATAATAACACCTAAACCTTTCCGATTTTAGCTTTTAGAGTGGATCAATTATTGCACTTTACGAGTTAAGTATATCACTTTTAATTAAAAAAATATGATATTAATAAAATTAATTTAAGGCAAATGTTGTTCTAAATGTTCTTTTATTTTAATTTTTAGGACAAAAAGCGCTTTCTTTCAACATGTGTTTATAATAATCCGTTTTTTTAATAAAAATTTGTCTTTTTCTTTTAATGATCACATGTTTAAAAGGCAAGTAAAAAAGAAGCATTATAATCATTAGATTATTCTTATTCAAAAAACCTTTTCCTGTCTCCTTTTTGTGGTCTTTGAAAATCGATACCCTAAATATTAAGCAACCTTAATTTTTATATTATTTACAATATGATAAAAAATTAAGCTATCTTCATATTTGGTATTGAAAGGCCGATAACTTTATGGTAATATACGATTAAGCGGACTCCTAGCAAGTCCTTCTCGATGCAAAAAAGTTAAACTTAACTTTATAAAACAGTGGTGTTGAAGCAGGAGATAGCTTCTTCCCAGAAAGTACAATATATTCCCAGAAACATCCCAATAGAAGTCGGATTTTGAACACATCTACCTTCTGTTGGGAGGCTTTTTTGGTGCTAAAAACCCTCTTATTTTCTGGAGGTGTTTAGAATGTTAAAGTCATAAAGACATGATGTCTATTTCTAGAAAAAAACTGGTAGCTCGGCTTTTGCAATAAGTATTGAAAAGAACACCCATTTGCTAAAGTAAATTCATAATGCTAACGCTTTACGATGAGAAAGGGATGGCAAGTTGTTTTTGAAGAAAATGAGAGTTACAAGGCTTATGCCAAGCCAGCACTTAACTGTAGCATCAAGCAGAGAAAAGTGTCAATCTGGAATAGTTTAAGGATACTATTGTCAGTCAATTATTAGTGGAAACAATTGGCTCTTAGAAAGGTTTTACCACAATGAAAAAACATATTAAAACGATTGCTTTGACCCTTACTACAGTATCAGTAGTTGCCCACTGCCAAGAGGTTTATGGCTTGGAAAGAGAAGAAGTGCCAAGGCAAGCGCAGACCCCGTCTTCGTCAAATGATGATTGGTTTGATGAGGACACTAGTGGTGATTACTTAGGTGTCAACAAAGAATCTTCGACTATTGATCCTGTTGTCACCGACCTCTTTTCTGATACGACTCCCCCTCATTCCGAAGTACAGGGACAAGAAGAAGCCAATACCGCACCAACAAAGGAGGCTTCTGAAGAGGTAAGTGAAGAACCTCAAGATAGACCAAAAAGCCATTCTGAAGTCAAAACTGAGCAAGACAAAGAGTCACATCTTTCTGATAAAGTGGATACGACTGCCCCAACTTGGGAAGCGACTGACTTTATTACTAAAGGAGACACCCTTGTCGGTTTTTCAAAATCAGGCGTTGAGAAGTTATCTCACACTGGTCACCTCCTTCTACCGAGTCGGGCAGCAGATGGTACAGTTTTGACACAAGTCGCTAGTTTTGCATTTACCCCTGATAAAAAAACAGCAATTGCCGAGTATACGAGTCGAGTGGGAGAAAATGGAAAGACAAGTCAATTAGATGTTTCTCAGAAGGAGATTATTAATGAAGGTGAAGTCTTTAATGCCTATAGGATAACTAAAGTCACGATTCCAAACGGCTATAAACATATCGGCTCTGATGCATTTGTGGATAATAAAAACATTTCTGAAATTATTTTGCCAGAAAGCCTTGAAAGTATTTCTGATTATGCTTTTGCCCATATGTCTTTGAAGCAGGTGAGACTACCAAATAATCTGACATCTATTGGAGAATTAGCTTTTTTTGATAATCAGATTACAGGGACTCTTTATTTACCTTCTAAATTGACCCGCCTAGCAGAACGTTCCTTCAAGTCTAACCACATTCAAGCTATTGAGTTTGGTGGGAATGAGCTGAAAGTGATCGGAGAAGCGAGCTTCCAAGATAATGATTTGACGACTGTGACCCTACCTGATGGCCTTGAAAAAATAGAATCGGAAGCTTTTACAGGAAATCCAGGCGATGACCATTACAACAATTATGTGGTCTTACGGACAAAGACGGGTCAAAACCCACATCAGTTGTCGACAGAAAATGTTTATGTCAACCCTGGTAAGGCTTTATGGCAAGAGGGTCATCATCTTGACTATAGCAAATGGTTGGAGGAAGATTTTACTTACCAAAAAAATGTGGTTACAGGCTTCTCAGCTAAAGGATTGCAAAAAGTAAGGCGTAATAAACATTTGGAAATTCCAAAACAATATAAGGGAATAATCATTACTGAGATTGGGGATAATGCCTTTCGCAATGTGGATTTTTACAATAAGACTCTACGGAAGTATGATCTAGAAGAAGTGAAATTGCCATCCACGATTAGAAAAATCGGTGCCTTTGCTTTCCAGTCTAACAGTCTCACATCATTTGAAGCCAGTGAAGATTTAGAAGAAATCAAAGAAGGTGCCTTTATGAATAATCGTTTGGCAACCTTGGAACTCAATGATAAACTCACAACAATTGGAGACGCGGCTTTTCATATCAATCACATTTATGCTATTGTTATCCCGGAATCAGTGCAAAAGATAGGACGCTCAGCCTTTCGCCAAAATGGTGCAAAGAACCTCATCTTTATGGGGAATAAGGTCAAATCTCTTGGTGAAATGGCCTTCCTCTCAAACGCTCTTGAAAGTTTAGATCTTTCTGAGCAAAAGCAGTTGACAGAAATCCCTGTCCAAGCTTTTTCAGACAATGCACTGATAGAAGTTATCTTACCACCAGCCTTGCAATCAATTCGTGAAGAAGCCTTTAAAAAGAATCATCTGAAAGAATTGAATGCTTCGTCTACACTATCGTATATTGCCTTTAATGCTTTTGATGAAAATACTGGTGATGATCACTTTGATAAAAAAGTGGTGGTTAAAACAGTTAACAATTCACATGACTTAGCAGACGGAGATCAATTTGTTGTTGACCCAATGAAGTTGGCAAAAACAACAACAGATATTGCTGACATACTAAAAAGAATTGCTCATTTGCCTTATCAGGAACTTCGTCAGACGACCCAAACTCAATTTAAAGAAATAGCTGCTGCGGGTAGACGACTACAGACTAAAAAGAATCTTAGTCAGGGTGAAAAGCTGAAGTTTCTTCAAGATGCTCAATTTTTCCTTGGTCGTCTTTCCTTGGATAAACTTTTAGCCAAAGCAGAACAAACACTGGTATCTAAAAAAGGAGCAGAGAATAGTGACCTTCTTGAAAGAACTGTTGGTAAAGCTAGGTTAGCTTATAATAACAGTGCTGTTACGGAAACTAAACTTAAGCGTTTAGAAAAAGAGTTGGATTTACTGACAGGGTTAGTTGAAGGTAAAGGTTCCTTAGCACATGCGAAAATGGTTCAAGGTGTTTATCTATTAAAAACGCCCCTGCCCTTACCTGAATACTATATTGGTTTAAATGTCTATTTTGATCAAGCAGGCAAGATAATTTATGTACTTGACATGAGTGACACTATTGGCGAAGGTCAAAAAGATGACTATGGGAATCCTATTGTAAATGTGGACGAAGATAATGAAGGCTACCACGCGTTAGCAATAGCAACGTTGGCTGACTATGAAGGGCTTACTATTAAGGATATTTTAGAAAGCAACCTTGATCAGCTTAAAACTATTCGTCAGGTTCCGATGGCAACTTATCATAGATCTGGTATTTTTCAGGCTCTTCGAAATGCAGCCGCAGAGGCAGAACAATTACGACCTAAAACAGATAAGCATAAGCAGAAATCAAGGTTAACTCAGTCAGCGACAGCAAAAAATGAACATTCTCAAATTTATTCTGACCCTACGAGATTACCGTCTAGTCAACACTTAAATAAGGCACAGCCTTCAGGAATACTGCCTAGAACAGGTTCTGAAAGCAACCCTATCTATACTGTTTTAGGCTATCTTAGCCTAGCTCTGCTTTTTCTAATAAGTCTAGGAAGAAAAGGAGATATAAAACTGCCTAGGGATGGACGACATTAAGTGATGCTTTGGAATCCTATCAATTAACACGAAAAAAGCCTTATTATAAGGCTTTTTAAATTTGCCAGTATAGGGGTAGAGCACAATTCTGCAAGGAAGGGACTTAAATATGTCTTTTGTTGTTTTTTGGTAATTCTTCGATTGCCAGTTTTCTTTTCAATTATCAATTGTTTTCTCACTAACTACTATTTTTGAAAAAGTTCTTCACGGATAAACAACTTACCTTTTTCTCATTTATTATTAAAAAATCAGAACTAATAAGTATTGATAAAATTACTATTTTTACTTTAGGCATCTTCTGCAAGATCAATAGAAGCCTACCTTTTTGTCTATAAGGCCTAATCTTGGATTGACTGTTTGTGAGACTAGCATTAATTTATTGCTAGAGGCTTGCTCATAGCAATGGGAAGGGTTTACATTTTAATCTTTTTTTACTATAATTAAGTGATAAGAGTTGGGTGCTTGTTACGTTACAATAGTACAAGAGCTAGCCTTCTACTATCGCAACTTTTTAAGGTTACTTTAAAAACAAGTTCTTTTAATTCTTATCAGTTGTTTATTTGTTAGATAAGGAGGTAAGCGCTATGTTACAATTTACTTCAAATATTTTAGCTACTAGTGTAGCCGAAACAACTCAAGTTGCTCCTGGAGGCTGCTGTTGCTGCTGCTGTACTACTTGTTGCTTCTCAACTAATGTTGGTGCTGGTAGTGCTCAAGGTGGTAGCGGAAGCTTTACACCAGGTAAATAATTGATTTTGCATCTCTATGGGGGATTGATATCAGCGGAACTGGTTTGCTAGCGACTCAATTACTATTAGTAATGTCTGTGTGATATTATCTGGCATAGAGGTGTGGGACGTAGGGGGCAGTATAATTATTTTGGTTTTAGTGTCCCTTGGTAGTTAGCAGGTACTATTTAGTTTAGTACCTGCTAATTACTATATGTTTTGTAGAATAAGATAGGAAAGATAGATATGGCATTTTTTACGAAAGAAAAAAAACTTTCAGATAATCGTCCTCCATTAACTTCAGATAAGGCAAGGCAATTATTTGAATTTAATACTAATCACTTATCTTTGTCAGGCTATCATCATCAAACGGTATTAAAGACATCAAAGCAGCTCGTTGCTCAGCATTTGATGCCTAATGAGACAGATAATCTTAGTCAACGTTTTTTGATGAATTACAAGGCTAATAATAATTATTTGGGCTTTGAAGCGAGTGTGGTTGACTTTTTTACAGATGCTGCTGTTGAGACTTTTTCAAGTAGTGCTTTTTTTGAAAGCCAGGATAATAGTATTCCCTTACCCAAGCCCACTAAACTGGCGACAGCACTATCAACTTGTATAACAAAGAGAAGAAGTTACCGTCAGTTCTCAGATAAAGAGATGCCTCTTCAGGATTTGGCTAATTTACTTTATTATGCCTGCGGGGTGAGCTCTGAAGCCTCTATTAAAGATGGGAAGCCAGATAAGGTAAGGCTTAGAAACTGTGCTTCAGGTGGAGGTTTGTACCCCATTAGTTTGCTTTTCTTTGCTAGAAATGTCACTACCCTTAAGGATGGTTTTTATGAGTATTTACCTTACCAACATGCTTTAAGGTGCCATCGGCTTAGCCCAGAGGAAAATATTAGAGATTTTGCAGAGTATGGTGCTATTAAGGCTGAAAATTGTAACCTTATCATTATTTACGTGTATGACTATATTAAAAATACCCGTAAATATGGTAATCAGGCCACAGCCTATGCCTTTATTGAATCGGGTGAAATTGCTCAAAACATTCAATTGACAGCCACAGCCCTAGTCTATGGCAGTGTTGATATTGGAGGTTATAATAAGGAATACCTTCAAGAAAAATTAGGTTTAGATGGACTAAGTCAACATGTGATTCACATGACACTTGTAGGAAATAAGGAGTCGCAATGAAATACCAACTCAATAGTAATGTTCGTATTGTCCAGTTTCAGGACACCTTTTGTTTTAGAAAAGGAATCTGGGATTTTAATGAAGCGGTCCTAGATGTTTCACAAGAACCTCAAGAATTGAAAGATGTTTATCGGGAAATGGTCTCTCATTTTATTAAGGGAACAGTAGTTGATACTGACCATTATGAGAGCCGTTTGGAACCGGAGCTATTTGCTAAACTAATGGAAGTTATGACAGCTTTGTACTACAATGATGTCATTATGTATGAAGATGATTATGCCCTTGAAGAAAATGTCATGAAGGTTTTTATGGGAAATTACCACTTTATGGCACAGGAAGGGCATACTATAGATACAAGTCCAGTTTTATTTATCAGTGATTCGGCCTATGTTAATGAGTCAGCAACATTACTAGCTAGTCAGCTACAATTGAATTTACAGATAGCCAATGATGATTTAAAAATGCTTATCCAAAAAACAGATGTAAGTTCTCGCTTGGATGCTTTGGCACACCATCGTCACATGAAGTGCTTGTCTGAGGCGCTAGAGGGCTATCAAAGTATTGTTGTTTGCCAAGAACGTTTAAATATTATGATGTTACGTCATCTCAATGAAATTAGTGTGGCGCTTCAAAAGCAACTAGTATTAGGATTTGTAGATGGTCCCTTCTTACATGTTTGTACCTTGAACCCTCCTCATAGCGCAGATTTTGACAGTTTGGAACGAAGGGTCTTAGCACGTTTGCAAGACCACGCTCTCTACCAACATTTTGCTAATCAAGTATTACCAGCGACGCAAACAGTTAGTCAAGCTTATTTGCCTTTACTGAATGTTTTAATGAATTTAGTCGTTAGCGAAGCCTTTATCATCGCTCACACAGGAAGCTCAAAATTTGAAGGACGACTGTTAAGTATTTATATACCAACGCTTGAAATTCAAGTTCAAGATATTTTGAAGATGTCTAATTCTCAGTCTCAAGGGGCTCTAGCAAAATTAAAATATGAGGATCAGCAAATTTCAACCCGTGAGATTGTTAAAGCGCTCCTTAAGGAAGAACCATAAGGAGGTCAAGCCATGTTACAATATTACCCTTCTTTTAACCACATTTTTGATAAACTCAAAGTTTTAAGTGGAAACCGGACAGGCATTTTAAACCAATCTCAGGTTCCAGTTTGTAACCACCCCCATGATGTCTACTTAAAAAGTGTCACAGGCCAAATGCCGGATTATCATAAACAATTTATTGGAGAATTAAGTCAAGTCAGTTATCATATTATTGGTTATGGTAGTCATTATGAAGAGGCGCTTATTAAATATTTAGGGGAAAGTATTGAACGTTATGCTAGCGTGATTTCGGGTGACTTGTTATCAGACCGCATTGTTTATGCTTCTTATAAAGAATTGAGTCAGACAGATCGGGTGATGCCTCTGGAATATTTACAAGTGTTTACTCAAGAGCAAATTGACCGTTGTAATGCCATGCACATAACGATGTGTGATAAAATGGTAACTGAAGATGATATCTTGGGCTGGGTTAAGTGCCCTATGTTCTTTGAAGATAAGGAAATGTATGTTCCTGCTCAAATGCTTTGTATTGGTTATAAAACGAATCATGCTGTGGGAGAAAAGCATATCATCCCAGGTTTCTCAACAGGAACGGCTTCCCATACAAGTTTGGAAGCAGCCATGTGTAACAGTTTGATTGAGTACATCCAAATTGATTCGATGATGCTTAGCTGGCATACAAAAAAACCTTGTCCTAAGGTGGTTATTGATGACCCAGACATTGAGGCTATTTTAGAAGAAGCTAGGCTGGGAAAAGAGAGTTTGTATGAGATTATTCCTATTGATATGACCGTAGGAGAAGATAACCCTCTTTATACCTTTGGCATTATCCTAAAAAATAAACACGAGGAAGGTCCCTATCTTTTATTTGGTGTGCAGGCGGGGCTGGACCCTAAACATACCTTACTAAGGGGGATTATGGAAGCCTCGGCGATTAGTTACAGTTACTACTACAATCTTTTATATCGAAAAGATTCTCTCCAAAATATTGAGAGTGAAGACCCCTTATTTTTAGATTTGGATAGTAACGTTTTCTACTATGCGCATCCAAAAGATAGAGCCTATAAATGGCAAGCTTTTGAACCTTTGATTTCCGGAGAAGTTCTTCTCAGTGAGCTAGAAAATCATTCGGGTCAAGACAAGAGGGAGGATTTAAAAATTCTATTGGCTTATACCAAGAAGGTTAGTCCTAATGCGGTCTTTTTGGATATTACTCCGCCTGAAGCTTCAGAAAAAGGCTGGTATGTGACACGTGTTTTAACGCCAGAACTACTTGAGATGTGTATTCCAGCATTTCCTTTTGCTAATCATCCACGAATGAGACAGTTTGGAGGTGTTACTAATGCCTTTGTCCACCCAATGCCTTAGTCTTTGTTTTTTGCTAGTGACCTGTTGTCCGTCAATTCCTATGCAAGCTATTTTTGGAAAAGGAATGGGAAAATATCACTTTAATCTAGTCCCATTTCTAAGAGCAACGCTTGTTTACTATGTTTTGGCTCTAACAGGTATCTGCCTTCTGTCACCTCAACTAAACTTATCTTTTGAGGGGATTAAGGGCCAAACCTTTCTTATAGGTCTTGTCTTAAGCGCTTTAATATTGATGCTTGAAGTGGTTTTCCTACATGGGTTACACTGCTGGCAAAAAGGACATTGGCTTCCTCTAAAGGTATCATTTGTAGGGACTACCCAAAAATGGCCAGAAGTTTTTTACCCATTGCTTATAGCTTTTTGTGAAGAAATGGCCTATCGATTTTTGTGGTTCCAAGTCTTGTTTTTCCAATGGCACCTGCCTATACTGGTAGTTTTGGTGATGTCGAGTTTTTGCTATGCTCTAAATCATTTATTGATGGGCAAACCCATTTTTTATGCGAAATTACTAACAGGTCTTATTTATGGTAGTATTTACTATATCACTGGACAATTATGGCTTGTCGTTATTGCTCACGTTGGAGGTAATCTCTTAGTTGAGTGCCTTAGCCGTCTTCAAACAGAAGGTAAGAAGGTGGTAGAATGATTATAAACCTAGCTTTGCTGTTATTTTTAAGTCTTGTCACCCTTTGGCTAACCAGCTATCGTAGACGCGCCTTACACAGATGGCATCTTCAATGGCTAAGTAGTATATCTTATCAGGATTTCCTAGATATCTTATTGAGTTTGATCCAGTTGGGTCTTATCCTCATTCTGACACTCGGTTGTCCTCCAGTTCCTAGTCTAGCAAAGGTCTTAACCTTTTTAGGGCAAGCTGAATGGCAATGGCAGATAGCTTGTTATATGCTGTTATACCTTCTGGTAGTGATAGAAATGACACTCATAATCCTAGTTCTTATTGTTGACTTGGTGTTTCAAAAGGATAGTCGTTTACTCTTTAAAAAAATGACTTGGTTACCTTTTAGAAAAGAAAGACCGGTAGCTAGTATGCTTTTGCTGATCCTAGTCACCTTAATAGATGGTATCTTTTACTTAGGCTTACTTGCCTTATTAGGGAAAAATGAAATGACAAGTTTAGCAGTACTCATTTTAGGCTATGGAGTAGTCAAAGCTTGCCGTTATTCAACTTGGCTAAGTCAGTTGGTGGCTTTATGTCTCTTTACAGTAATTGGATTATGGGCGATGACAGCGACCTTATTATATGGTTGGCCGGTGGGATTTTTATTATTGATCTTGACTTATCTCATGATTAGTTTTAAAGAGCAAGAGTAATGGTGAAAAAGGAGTAATATATGAGTTTTGTACAATTAAAAGCCGTTGACAAAGTCTATAAAGGTGGTAAAAAAGCTGTTGATAATGTCTCGCTGACTATTGAAGAAGGTAGTATTTACGGTCTACTAGGGCCAAACGGTGCTGGAAAGTCAACTTTAATTAATTTAATTTTGGGATTGATACCTTTAAGTTCGGGTGAGATTACGATTTTACAGCAATCTCAAAAATCAATTCGAAAAATTAGTTCACAGATCGGTTATGTTCCTCAAGATATTGCTGTCTATCCTGACTTGACTGCCTATGAAAATGTGGAACTCTTTGGTTCTCTGTATGGCTTGAAGGGAAACCGGTTAAAGGAATGTGTTTTAAAGAGCTTAGCTTTTGTAGGTCTACAAGATCAAGCTAAGCAATTTCCCAGTCAATTTTCAGGAGGAATGAAAAGGCGCTTGAATATTGCTTGTGCTTTGGTACATTCGCCTAAATTAATTATTTTTGACGAGCCAACAGTGGGAATTGACCCTCAATCGCGTAATCATATTTTAGAGTCTATTCGCCTATTAAATAAAGAAGGGGCTACTATTATCTATACAACTCATTATATGGAAGAGGTAGAAGCTCTTTGTGATTATATTTTTATCATGGATCATGGTCACATTATTGAGGAAGGTAATAAGGTTGAGTTAGAAAAACGCTATGCTGCTGAATTGACAAATCAGATTATGGTCACCTTAACAGATCCTCAACAATTGGATTTGTCACAAAAAACTGGCTGGTCCTTGGTCACTCATGACGACGAATCACTCTTAGTAGTTGAAAATGGAGATATGGCAACAGTCGCTCGGCAATTGACGGAGGCTAATATTGGTTTTAGTGAGATTAAACATAACCACTTGAATTTAGAAGAAATTTTCTTGCATTTAACAGGTAAGAAATTAAGAGATTAGAGGTCAATATGGTTTTATTTCATTTAATCAAAAAAGAAAGCTTACAGATTTTTCGAAATCGGACGGCCTTTTTAATGATGGTATTTTTTCCTATTCTGATGATTATGATTTTAAGCTTCGCCTTTAAATCAAGCTTTAATACGACATCAACAGTTCCTAAGCTAACTGTTCGTTATCAATTAGAGGGAAAGAAGACTCCTTATCAGAAAAATTTTCTTGCTTTTTTAAAAACGTTAAATAAAGAATTGAAATTAGAAGCTAAGGCCAGTAAAGCTATTGAAGCAGATAAAAAGAAGGTTAGTGAAGGCGCCTTGACAGCAACTCTGGAAGTGAAGGCCAATCAAACCATTAAGGTAACAACCAATAATATTAACCAGCAGAATGCTGATTTGATCAATATGTTGGTGACAAACTATGTTGATAATGCTAAAACCTTTGATTCTATAAGTGAACTCTATCCTCAAAGATTAGCTCAAATGAAGAAACGAAAAGTAGATTTTGTTCAAGTTAGTTCTGTTCAGACTAGTAAAGGAATGACATCAGCTGATTATTATGCTATTTCCATGTTTACCATGATTACCTTTTATAGCATTATGTCCGCAATGAATCTTGTTTTATCGGATCGCCAACAAGGGATAACCAATCGTCTTCACTTGACAGGAGTTTCTTCTGGGCTCTTGGTTTTTGGTAAACTCATTGGAGCTATGTTGGCAACCACCGTCCAATTGGGTATTCTTTATGTTTTCACAAGATTTGTGTTAGGGGTTAGTTGGGGAAATAATGACTGGCAAATTATTGGAGTGACAGCTTCGATGATTTACTTGTCCGTGGCAATTGGGATTGGAATGGCCATAAGCATTAAAAATGAAGCTTTCTTGACAGTTGCTTCTAATGTTGTTATCCCTATTTTTGCCTTTTTGGGAGGGAGCTATGTTCCTTTGTCAACTCTAAATAGCCCTTTTATTAACCAGCTATCCAATATTTCACCAATCAAATGGGTTAATGATAGTTTGTTTTACCTCATTTTTGGTGGTCAACATAATCCAATTCCTGTGGCTTTGATGGTTAACATTGGGATTGGAACAGCCTTTATAATCCTAGCTTTAGTAGGAATGAGAAAGCAGGTGACCACATGATTTACTTTATCAAAACCTTATTTGTCAAAATAGGACGAAAAAAGACTAGCTATGTGACCTTCCTTTTATTGCCTATCTTAACGACTCTCCTAGCCCTATCTTTGAGTTTTTCTGGGAATAGTCAAGCTAAAATTGGTATTTTGGATAAGGATCATAGTCAGATTTCGAAACAGTTTATTGCGCAATTGAAACAAAATAAAAAGTATGATATCTTTACCAAAATAGAAGAAGACCACATTGATGATTACTTTCAAGCTAAGACCCTAGAGGCTGTGCTTACCATTGACAAAGGTTTTTCAGAGAAAGTGTTAAAAGGAGAAACCCAGAACCTCAAACTCCGTTCTATTGCTAATAGTGAAATTACAGAATGGTTTAAGGCGCAAGTTAATTACCTTTTGGAAAATTATAATCTCATGGGAGACGTAGCTAATGGTGATCAAAAAACTTTTGATAAGATTTTGCAGAAAAATAAAGGTTTAGATTACCAAGTGACAAAAGAAACTTTAGCAGATCGCTCACGTAGTAAGTCTGTATCGTCAACCACCACAGGCTTTTTACTCATTTTAATGTTGGGGAGTACAAGTGTCATTTATGGAGGTATTTTGGCTGATAAGTCGAGTCAGATCTATAATCGACTAGTCCTATCAAAATTATCTCGGTTTCAATACATGCTCAGCTACGTTTGTCTAGGGCTTGTTGCTTTCACTATTCAAATTATTATTATGCTCAGTTTGTTGCGGGTTTTCAATATTAGTTTTTACATTCCTCTTTCAATGCTTGTGCTCATTTTCTTCCTCTTTAGCTTACTGGCGATAGGATTTGCTCTACTGATCGGAGCTGTGACGCAGAATTCTCAGCAAAGTAGCCAGATGGCTAATCTTATTGTTATGCCAACTTCTATGTTAGCTGGCTGTCTCTGGCCTTTGTCTATTACACCATCTTATATGCAAACTATTGGAAAATTACTACCACAAAACTGGGTTCTATCAGCGATAGCTACTTTCCAAAGTGGAGGAGGCTTATCCCAAGCTTGGCCTTATTTAATGGCTTTATTGGTCACAGCAACTATTTTTATGACCCTTTCAAGCCTATTATTAAAACCTTCTCAATCTTAAACCATTGTAAGTATTCAAGAATAAGTCATAGTAAAAAGTTCCAAAGCCTTGTATAGCTCTGGAACTTTATCTTTATTTATAGGGGCTTATAGGGTTTCAGCCTAAGGCAGATCTGACCACGTCTTTTTCAAACAGTCCCTCCTCCAAAGGTTTGGTAAGATCTTTTGTCATAATGTTCGAAAGGTATGTTGCTAGTAACTATTAATGTAAATTACGGCTTATTAAATGGGTATAAACTTATAAAAAAAGTTAAAGCGCCTAGTGATAGAAAATGTGCCTTATTTTATAGGACTTGTACTAGTAACAAGAGCAGTTGTAAGAGGAGTAGGAAGAGAGCAAAAATCAAAGAAAAAATGAGTTTGATGGTATGTTGACCTTGACATTTTGCCAGACAAAGGACGATAAGCCCAACATTTAAAAGGGATACAATAATACTGAAGCTTGTCCATTCAAAAAAAGTCAGAGCGACAAGTGAAATCCAGTAGGTCGAAAGCGCTATAGTGAGCAAGTGTGTTTCTTGCTTCATTTTAGTCAAGTCGTTCTTAGCCATAGATAGCAACTAGCTTAGCAAGACTTTCTTTATGCCATGGAACCCCTGCTAAAATTTTATTAATTCTAAAATGCGTTTTTTTATTATCAGAATCTATAAGGGTCATTTTATAAGAAAGTGGTCCTTTTTTTAGCTTGATGTCTTGAATTGCATCATGGCTAATAAAAAATGTCTTATCTTTTAATAGATTATTATTAAATGTGCCCCGTTGAATAAACAGGAGGCCATCTTTTTCAAGAGACAGATTAAAGAACTTAGCCGTAAATATTGCTAGATAGCCAAAGAGAAAAACTTTGCCAAATGATGCGCCATTGTTACGGATGGTAATATTAAGACTATTGGGATCATAGCCTAAGTCGGCTTTAGTTTTATTAATATAATCTAAATCGAATTTTTTTAACAATATAAAAGCTCACTTTCTATTTATGGATAATACATTTTAATTATACCTTAATATATTGGAAAATGCAAAAATCTAATAAAAGTATTAACAGGTAAGTTGACTTAGTGATAGTGGTCATCATATCAATACCTATCAAGTAGAAATGTAATGGCTGGATTACTGATAGGTAGCTAGAAAAGCAGAGAATACTTCAGTGAGGTTGACAGGATTAGAATAAGAATGTCATTCTAACGACCATAATAGTAAGTAGACCTGATATAGATAGTTTTTTTACTAATCATCCACAAAAGGGTTACCATTAATACCGAATTAGACTTCTATCCTAATAGTATTGAAGAAATGAATTGAGGGACTGGTTTTGTCATTTTGGTGACTGATATTTCCGTACATGTGGTGCTTGATAATTAGAAATAAATGCTTCAATTTCTGAAATATTATCTGAGAAAAGGACATTATCTCTATCAGCTTGGCTTAGAAAGCCCTCAGTAACCATATGATCAAACATCTTTCTTAATTGGTCAAAGTAGCCATTAATATTAAATAGAATGCAGGGTTTATCATTTTGACCAATCCGCGACCAAGAAATTACTTGGCTTATTTCTTCTAGGGTTCCTGGGCCTCCTGGTAAGGCGATAAATGCTTCACCTAGAGACATCATTTTAGCTTTACGCTTTGGCATATCCTCAACAATGATAAGTTCAGATAAATGAACATGGGCAATTTCTCTATCTCTTAGAAAAGTGGGCATAACGCCAGTGGTGTACCCACCTTTTTCAATGAGAGTATCGGCCATTACTCCCATGAGACCAATCTTTCCCCCGCCGTATACTAAGTCATGCTTATTTTGGGCCATCCATAAAGCTAGCTCCCTTGTCTTTTGACTATAAATTGGGTTTGAGCCGGTACTTGCGCCACAAAAAATGGTTAGTTTCATACTTTAAGTCTCCGTTTTTAGTGTAGTGATAATCTTTTTTAAGGGCATATTATAGTAACTATAGCTAAAGAAGGTGAGTAATTATTTAAATCTTAACAGTTACTCTCTTTAAAAATTGTAACAAAGGATCAAAGAAAAAGGAAACCTTTGACTATAGATTTTAATTTTGGGGGCTAAAAGGTTGGAGAGGACTCAGTGTTACTTTTCTAAAAAGTAGCGAAAATTCTAATTAACCAGTTAAGTAATTGATATCCCATTTGTTTACTGTTATAATGAAATCGAGTCGTTAAATTTATGATATATTAATTATCAATTAGAAATAAGGAGATTTGACAGTGTCAAAACATCTGAAATACATATCTATTATTACCCTGTTTTTAGTTAGTCTCTTTTTAGTAGCGTGTCAAAATCAAAAATCGCAGACAAAGGAACGTAATCGTAAGCAGCGTCCAAAAGATGAATTAGTGGTGTCTATGGGAGCAAAGCTTCCTCATGAGTTTGATCCTAAGGACCGTTATGGTATCCATAATGAAGCTAATATTACTCATAGTACATTGCTAAAGCGGATGCCTAACTTAGACATTAAAGGTGAACTGGCTAAAAAATATACCATTTCTAAAGACGGTCTGACTTGGACTTTTGACTTAAATGATGACTTTAAATTCTCTAATGGTAAGCCTGTTACTGCTGAGGATGTTAAATTCACTTATGACATGTTGAAAAAGGATGGTAAAGCTTGGGATTTATCTTTCTTGAAGGATATTGAGGTTGAAGGTAAAGACAAAGTTAGCTTTCACCTGACCAAGGCTCACTCAACGTTTACAGCCCAGTTAACTGAAATTCCGATTGTCCCTAAAAATGATTATAAGGAAAACTATAAGGCTAATCCTATAGGATCTGGTCCTTACATGGTAAAAGAATATAAGCCTGGTGAACAAGCTATCTTTGTTCGTAACCCATATTGGCATGGGAAAAAGCCTTACTTTAAAAAATGGACGTGGGTCATGCTAGATGAAAATACAGCCTTAGCAGCCTTAGAATCTGGTGATGTTGATATGATTTATGCGACACCAGAACTTGCTGATAAAAAAGTCAAAGGAACTCGTCTTCTGGATATTCCCTCAAACGATGTGCGAGGCTTATCCTTGCCTTATGTGAAAAAAGGTGTTGTTAAAGATTCTCCAGATGGGTACCCTGTGGGGAATGATGTGACAAGTGACCCAGCTATTCGACAAGCCTTGACCATTGGTTTAAATCGAAAAAAAATACTTGAGACTGTTTTGAACGGTTATGGTAAGCCTGCTTACTCGATTATTGACCAGACACCATTCTGGGAGCCAAAAACAGCAATTAAGGATAATAAGGTGGCAAAAGCTAAAGAACTTTTAAGCAAAGCTGGCTGGAAAGAACAAGCAGATGGTAGTCGCAAAAAAGACAACCTTAATGCAGCCTTTGATCTTTATTACCCGACCAATGACCAATTACGAGCTAATCTAGCTGTTGAAATTGCAGAGCAAGCTAAAGCTTTAGGAATTACGATCAAACTGAAGGCTAGCAATTGGGATGAAATGGCAACGAAATCTCATGATTCAGCATTGCTTTATGCTGGTGGCCGTCACCACGCTCAGCAATTCTATGAATCCCATCATCCAAGCTTAGCAGGGAAAGGTTGGACCAACATTACTTTCTACAATAACCCGACTGTAACACAGTACCTTGACAAAGCCATGGCCTCTTCTGATCTTGACAAAGCTAATCACTATTGGAAATTAGCACAATGGGACGGAAAAACAGGCGCTTCAACACTTGGAGATTTACCAAACGTTTGGTTGGTAAGCCTCAATCACACTTATATTGGTGATAAACGCATCAATGTGGGTGAGCAAGGGATTCATAGCCATGGACATGACTGGTCACTATTGACCAATATTGCTCAGTGGACTTGGGATGAATCAACTAAGTAACTACTCTAGTTAATACAGCGACTTTAAGTTTGGAGTCAGAGAAAACAAGACACACAGGATTGTGCTGATCGTTTCCTCGGCTCCTTTTCTTATCGATTAAGGAGATTTCTCTGTGAAACATATTACTACTGTCGTCATCTGGAAAATAATCAGATGCTTTACACTAATTTTGGGAGTATCTGTTTTTACTTTTATTTTGTTAAAACAATCTCCAGTTGACCCGGTCATGGCCAGTGTCAATTATGACACGTCATTGACTCCGCTTCAATACAAAGCTATTGCTCATCACTATGGCTTAGATAAGCCAGCTCCAGTTCAGTATTTACTCTGGCTAAAAAACTTTTTGCAGGGTCATCTAGGTCATTCGCTTGTTTATCGACAACCAGTCATTGATATTATCAAATCACGCGCAGGAGCTTCTTTTGTGCTTATGGGGCTATCTTGGCTGTTATCAGGATTTATTGGTTTTGCCTTAGGGACTTTATCAGCTTTTCGCCAAGGTAGATTACTTGACCGGATCATTAGATGGTTTTCCTATCTTCAGATTTCTGTGCCAACCTTTTGGATTGGACTCCTTTTCTTATTAGTCTTTTCAGTGCAATTAGGCTGGTTCCCAATAGGTATTTCATCACCAATAGGCACCTTAAGTCAAGATATTACAGTGATTGATCGCATCAAGCACCTCATTTTACCCGTTTTTACACTAAGTATTTTAGGAATCGCCAATGTTACTCTTCATACTAGGGCGAAGATGCTATCTGTACTTTCTAGTGACTATGTTTTATTTGCCAAAGCGCGTGGGGAAACGGATTGGCAAATTTTCAAATACCATTGTTTAAGGAATGCTATTATACCAGCAATTACCCTTCATTTCTCATATTTTGGAGAACTGTTTGGTGGCTCTGTACTTGCGGAGCAAGTCTTTTCATATCCTGGTCTGGGATCAACCCTTACTGAAGCAGGGCTTAAGAGTGACACGCCGCTTCTTCTTGCTATTGTAATGGTAGGGACAATTTTCGTTTTTGCTGGTAACCTTATTGCTGATATCTTAACCAGTCTAATCAATCCACAATTGAGGAGAAAAGCATGACAATAGAACGTCGAACTCTTGTTTTATGGCAGCTATGCCTGGCCATTTCCCTTATCCTTAGTATCTTAATTTTAAATCTTTATTTTTCTCATACCCCTTTACAAACGAATGCCACCTTACGAAATCTTGCTCCTTCCTTACATTATCTTTTTGGAACAGATGGTTTAGGAAGAGATATGTTTGTGAGGACAGTTAAAGGCCTCTGTTTCTCTTTACAAGTTGGTCTGCTAGGTGCCCTAATGGGAGTCTTTCTAGCAACTGTTTTTGGTATGCTTGCTGGTTTAGGAAATAATTTGGTTGATAGAGCTATTGCTTGGTTAATTGACTTATTCATTGGGATGCCCCATTTGATTTTTATGATTCTTATTTCTTTTGTTGTTGGGAAAGGGGCGCAGGGTGTTATTATTGCAACGGCCGTTACCCACTGGCCTTCACTAGCAAGGCTTATTCGGAATGAGGTCTATCATTTTAAGAATAAGGAATTTGTGCAGCTCTCTAAAGCTATGGGAAAGACACCTTATTATATTGTCTGGAACCATATCTTGCCTCTAATTGCTTCCCAAATATTTATTGGTTTCATCCTTTTATTTCCCCATGTGATCCTACATGAAGCATCAATGACCTTCTTAGGATTTGGTCTTTCTGCTGAACAACCTTCGGTAGGTATTATTCTTTCAGAGGCAGCTAAACACATTTCACTTGGGAACTGGTGGCTAGTTATTTTTCCGGGTCTTTATCTAATTCTCCTTGTCAATGCCTTTGATACTATTGGGGAATCATTAAAGAAGCTTTTTTACCCTCAAGCTGATTATTTTTAGGAGATAAGGATATGACAGAGACATTATTATGTATTAAAAACCTTTCCATCACGTTTACTCAGTATGGACCTTATTTAAAAGCATTTCGTTCAAGGCCGATTGAAGCCTTGGATTTGGATATCAAAAAAGGGGAACTCTTAGCTATTATTGGAGCCAGTGGTTCAGGAAAGAGTTTGTTGGCACACGCCATTATGGATATTCTACCTAAAAATGCAGAAGTTACTGGTGACATCATCTATCGTGGCCAACCATTGACTGCTCAACGTATCAGGAATTTACGTGGCAAAGATATCACCTTGATTCCACAATCGGTGAATTATTTAGACCCATCTATGAAAGTAAAGCATCAGGTGCGGCTGGGTATTTCAGAAAGTCCTAAGGAAAAGCAAACAGAATTGTTTCAACAATTTGGTTTGAAAGAGAGTGATGGTGACTTGTATCCTTTCCAACTTTCTGGTGGGATGTTGCGACGTGTCATGTTTACAACATGTGTGACTGACGAGGTTTCTTTGATTATAGCAGATGAACCAACGCCGGGGCTCCATCCAGATGCCCTACAAATGGTTTTAAACCAATTACGTGCTTTTGCAGATCAGGGGATTAGCGTGATATTTATTACTCATGATATTCTAGCAGCCAAACAAATTGCTGATCGTATTACGGTTTTTAAAGAGGGAAAGGCTATTGAAACAGCACCAGCAAATTTTTTCAGTGGAAAAGGTGAGCAGCTTCAAACAGAATTTGCTAGAAGTCTGTGGCGTTCACTTCCCCAGCAAGACTTTTTGAAAGGAGCTATCCATGAGTTTAGAAGTTAAAAAGCTTGGCTTTTATCATGACAAAGAGCCCTGGCTTTTTAAGGACATCAATTTGATAGTAGAGCCTGGTCACATCTTAGGAATTTTTGGACAAAGTGGCTGTGGTAAAACAAGTTTATCAAAAGTATTAGCAGGTTTTTTGCAACCTAAGGCAGGCCATATTTTAGTTGATGATCTGCCTTTACCGCAAAAAGGATTTAGACCTGTTCAACTCATTCAACAACATCCAGAAAAAACGATGAACCCATTATGGGTGATGAAAAAGAGCTTAGCAGAAGCCTATAGTCCTCAACAGGACTTACTAGCAGCTTTTGGAATTCAAGAAAAATGGCTAAATCGTCGACCCAGTGAGCTTTCAGGAGGAGAACTTCAGCGGTTTTCTATTGTGCGTTCCCTGCATCCAAGTACAAAATATCTGATTGCCGATGAGATGACTACCATGCTAGATAGCATTACACAAGCTAGTGTGTGGAAGAGTTTACTAGCCGTTGTTAAAGAGCGCAATATAGGCCTCATCCTTATTAGCCATGATTTTACCATGCTTGAGAAGATTTGTGACCGATGTTACTTGATTGAAGAAAATCGATTCATAAATATGGGCAATATGGATAAAAGACAAGGTTAAATAAGAAAAGCTAGACAAGATGCGTCTCGTTATCTAGTTTACGTAGAACTTATTATTTTTAGTTAATAAAGGAAACTGTAGCTATTTTTAACTTTAAAAGATAACCTAGCTTCAAAATAAAATTAGAAAATCTTATTATCTAGATAGGTTATACTAAACTAAATAGCTAATCTAGGGGGAATTAATCACACGACTTGTCACATTTATTTACATAACAAATAGAGAAAGAAAAAGTTTATCGCTTGAAACAAGAAAAACGTCATCAAAAGAAAAAAGGTCACTAACCATGTAGGTTGGTGACAATTAATGGGTTGGAGTAATTTCCGACCCTTTTTTCTTTTTAAAATTATATTTTATCTTAATTAAATGAAACCTGATATACTTATTATTAACTAGGTAGGAATAGATAATTTATGACAATGTTAAAAAAGTTTTCGTTTGAAGGTGTATTAGATAAACAAATAGTTGTATTTGATCTTGATGGAACAATAGTATTCGATGGAAAAACTATTGATAGTGATATATTATCAACTTTATTAGTTTTGGACAAAATGAGTCATATTATATTTGCTTCTGCTCGACCAATACGAGATATGTTACCACTATTGACTGATTTTGGTCAAAATAGCTTAATTGGTGGAAATGGTTCTATGATACGTCATAAAAATCAAATTACTTTAACTTCCTATATTGATGAAAACGTTATGTTAAAGGTAGTCAATAAAATTCATGAACTGAATTTAGATTACATTATTGATTATGAGTGGAACTATTCTGCAAAAATAGAAGATCATAGAAATCCAATTCTTCAGAAGCTAGATAGTGCTAAGTTAGCAGACAACGTAGCAATCAGAACAACTAATGTAAGTAAAGTTATTTTATTCAATATTTCTAAAGAATTAGCCTTGCAATTTAGCAGAGATAAAGATGTATCAGTACTTTATCATGAAGATGTTCAAGAACTAGTCATCACAGGTAAAGGTAGTGACAAATATTTAGCCTTGAAACAAGTAATAGGAGATAACCTTTATTATGCTTTTGGTAATGATAAAAATGATATTAATCTCTTACAAAATGCAGCAAAGGGTTTTTCTGTAGAATATCCTTTCCTTCAGTCAGAAAATGTACAAATAATTACAAAGCAAGAAGTATGTAGTACAATTAAACTTCTGATTAAATAATATAAAGTTATTACTGGTATTCACCAATTGTATAAACAAGAAGGTTGGAATTCATGTAACTTAGAATAGATTTAGCTTCATTTGAGAACGCGTTTTATGAAAAAAATAAAAGTTAGATCTATTGGTAATGCTTATAGAAGTTACGGTGCCATCGAACAATTAAAAAAATAGTGGGGAGAATAAGTTGACATCAATTAAACTATTAAAAGCTATTTATCCAGATTTTGATATTGTCAAAGATAAGTGGAATATAGATTATGAAGGTCTCGTTTTACTACCAAAAGACAAGTAAACGTATAAAAGATGTCGCTTGGCTAAGCAAATACCAAAAAAAGATGGTTATTTTACTGCATTTTGGCAAAAAAGTAGTAACGGAAAGAATATTCCTTTTACTGAGAATGACCTGGGTGAGGAATTAATTATTATCGTCGAAGACAAACATAAGCAAGGCATATTTATTATTCCAAAACTTGATGCAATAAAAAGGAATATAATCGCAACAGATGAAATCAAAGGGAAGATGGCAATGCGTTTCTATCCACCTTGGTGTACCAATTTAAATAAAACAGCTCAGTCAACACAAAAGTGGCAGGTGAGATATTTTAACTATTTATAGGTTAAGGATTATCAAAACTTTAAATGCTATCTTGGAAAAGACTTCAGAAGATGAGACCCTTGCTTGACCATAATAGGTTGTTAAACTGGTTTTCGCATATATCGCAAAAAGGATTGCTGTCACATCTGAGTATCCAATAATAATTTTAGGGTATGTTTTTCAGTCGTTATAATCAATATATGGTAGAAGTGAATTTGAATTTACTCCACCAATAGAAGCCACAATACATCTCACTTCGGAATCATAAATTAAGTTGTTTTGCTTCAGAGATTTTTCTTTTAATGTACCTGAACGATAAAAGTCACTTTTACCAGTTACATTTCCTTCTTTTATTTTAAACCCTTTATTAAACCAAAATTGCTTTGCACGTTTATAACGTTTTTTTCTAAATTTGGTCGCAGATGATGAAGGTTATGACCTTATGTTAACTTTATTATTGCCATATGATAGCTCTTTTTTGAAAATCTTAAATCCTTTTCATAAAAAATTATTTTCGGGGACAAATGATGGGACAAATACTCTTTGGACAAGCAAAAAAGCCTTTAAACAAAGGCTTTTTCTTATGTATTAGATTCCCCCCTATAGTTTGAAATGTGTAGAAAAAACTTGTAATAAGTTACTAAATTACTATCAAATCAAGGCTTTTTAACATTATAAGGGGTCTGTTTTTTAGTTGACTAACTGTTGAAAGTAGTATTTTTGCAATTTTGAAGGCATAAGATATTAATGATATAATTTAACTTATCAAAGATTAGGAGAGTTTTTATGTCAATTTTAGTTGTGGGTGGAGCAGGATATATCGGTTCACATACTGTTGAGGAGCTAATCAAAAATAATTATGACGTATTAGTTATTGATAATTTACAGACTGGTCATATTAAATCTTTACCGAAATCAATAACATTTTATTATGGTGATATCAGAGACAAAGAATTAGTAACAAAAGTTTTTTCAGAAAATAATATTACAGCAGTAATACATTTTGCAGCAAATTTATTAGTTGAAGAATCTATGCGTGAACCACTTCTTTATTTTAATAATAACGTTGGTGGTATGATTGCATTGTTAGAAGTAATGAGAGACTTTAAAGTAAAAAATCTTGTTTTTTCTTCGACAGCAGCAGTTTATGGAGAACCCGAAATAGCATTAGTCTCTGAAGAATCTAATTTAATCCCAAAAAATCCATATGGCGAGAGTAAATTAATGATGGAAAAAATAATAAGATGGTGTTCAGATGCATATGGAATAAACTATGTTGCTCTTCGATATTTCAATGTTGCTGGAGCTTCATTTGATTCTAATATAGGAGAGGATCATACATGTGAAACTCATCTTATTCCGATAGTAATTCAAGTTGCAAATAATAAAAGAGAAAAATTAAGTGTATACGGTGACGACTATCCTACTCATGATGGAACTTGTATTAGAGATTATGTTCATGTTGTTGACTTAGCAAAAGCACATATATTAGCAATGGAATATATTAACAGAGAAAAGCGGAATAATGTCTTTAACGTAGGAAGTTCCAAAGGATTTTCGGTATTAGAGATAGTAAAGAATGTTGAGTTGTATACTGGGTGTTCTGTAAATTATTCAATTGAGAGAAGAAGACAGGGAGATCCAGCCGTATTAATTGCAAAAAGTGATAAGATAAAAGAAGTTTTAGGATGGAATCCTACTTTTACTAATATGAAAGATATTATCACTAGTGCTTGGAATTGGCATAAAAATAATCCAGAAGGTTTTATAGAATAGATATAATGGAACAAAAAAAGAAGTATTACTAAATAGCACACAAATAAAGGCAACACTTCCGGAAAGTCCAATAATAAGAAATGATAAAAAACCTTATTTGGACTTGGTATAATAAAGTGGACATGAAGTTAAGTGAAAACAAGGAAAATAATTATGCCAAGAAAAACATTTGATAAAGTGTTTAAATTAGCTGCTGTTAAGCTTATTCCTGGATAGTATCAAGCCGTAAAAATCGTTAGTGAAACTTTAGGAGTTCATCCCAATAGCTTATAGCGTTGGGTTCAAGAATACGAAAAATATGGTGAAAGTGCAGTTCCAGGTTATGGGAATACACTTCGTCATGCTCAATTTGAGATAATGAAGTTAGAGAAAGAAAATAGATTGTTAAAGGAGGAACTCGAGCTTCTAAAAAAGTTCCAGGTCTTCTTGAAGCCAAGCCGGAAATAAAGTTTTAATTTCTGAAGGATAATAGCGCTAGCCTAACCATTCTTCATGCTTGTAAGACGCTTCAAATTTTCCGTTCAGGCTTCTATGCTTATTTAAAGTGTCGTCCATCTTCAAGGCAGGTTGAGAAAATCCAAATTATAAAAGTAATAGTATTAAATTTAATTTTAGAATGTATTATTGACGGTTTTGTCTGTCGAAATTGCTTCTCCCATGTTGGCTACTGGAAATGATTATGCACGAAAGGTGGTCGCTATGACTAGCGTAGCTAAAGCAGATGAGAAATCCAAATTAGATACATATGATGAACAAAGATTAAAAGAGTTTGAATCTAATCCTGAGGGCGTTGTTACTACAGATAAGATGTCTAAAGCAGAGCTTGAAGATTTTCGTAAAATAGTTTATGCAGAGGCTGAAACATTAAATCTCCCTACACATGAAGATGTTGAGGTATATGCGAAAGCTATTCTTGATTTATATACTCCTGGTTCTACTAATTATCTCAATTTAGTTGCAACAACTGACAAAATTATAGATGGAATAGATGAAACCATAAGAATGTATTCGATCATATTAAAGGTGAAGATGTATTAGCAGCAACTCATGGTGCAATCTCTAACTCAGTTTTAGCTGCTGCGATTAATGTTGGTATTAGTGCTGCAGTTGGTGGAGGAGTTGGAGCAGGTATTAAAGCTTTAGTTATGAAAAGAGGGGCTCAGTACGCAACAAATTTAATAGCAAGAAAGATTGTGGGACTCTTATGACGTTTGGAATAGAAATAAATAATATTATTTCTCATGTCGTTAAAAATGTTCTTGATCCGGGTTTCATCAATTGCTGCATGGTTAGATGCTAGAGATAAAATTAAAAATAATGGCTGGGTAGAATGGTGGTAAAACTATGCTAGAAGTATGGCTTGTTGTGTTAATATTAGCTTTATTTGCTATCGCTACTATCTACTTTTGGATCAAAATTTATATAATAGATATTGTGAAGTCCATAGAAGATACGAGAAAAAAGAAATTTACAAAAAGCTATTGGTTTTTAATATGGGTTCAATCTATAATATTTCTCTTATTCTTAATTTTTATTGCATTTAAGTATAATATTATGTTTTAAAAGGAACAGTGACCGAAAATTAGATAGCGTTTTAGGAGTTTAGGAGTTTTTGATTTTCAGTTAAATAATATAATAAATGCTTTATTTGATAGTTAGTAGCTTGTATTATTTGAATTTGCTCTCAGTCTTTATTTTAATAATTAAGGAATGAGTGATCATTTTATATTTAAATACTACTAAAATAATACTTTATTTTTGAAAACATTCTGAAAGCTTTTAAACAAAGGCTTTTTCTTATTTAATGCCCCCTACAACGATTTACTAAAAATTTTTGTGATAAAAATATCTAGTAATATCAAGGGATTTATCATTTTTTATTTTAAAAAAAGTTAAAGCTGTTTCTTGTTTCTAGAACAAATCTAGAACAGACGTATTTTTTATAGAATTTTTAAAATAGTTAGTTATTGTATAAAAAATATTTACAAATTACCTTAATGCAAAAATAAAGGATTAGTATGAGCCTGCTATTAGAATAGTTTTTTATTTTGTTATAACATTAGATTATTTTTAAAAAATAGATAGACAAAAAGTTTCTTCAGTAGTATAATGAAAGCGCAAACAATTTATTTAGGAATAGAAAAGGGGGTCTTTTATAAAATATTTTATTGTTTTATTAGCAACCTTGTTAATAGTAATAGCTCATACAGCTCCATCAATTGCATATGCAAGCGAAGTAAATAATACAATTACTCAACAAGTAACGAATGAAAATAAGGTTATTACCCATGATTTTATTGATGGTAATGGAACTATTACTAAAACTATTATAGAAGATCAGAATAGTAACAAAATAATAGAAATATATTCCGATGAAAAATTTGTATATTTAAAAGTAACTGCTGAGGGAAATACAGAAACTCAGGTTTTTTCTAAAGAATATATTGTGGATCCACCTATTAGAGTGAAGAGAGCTACTGAGATGATAGGAGGTTGGTATCCAATAGAACCTTGGAAATATACTGGAATTGCTGTTGGTAAAAATGTTTTTGCTGCTTTGACTGATGTTGGGATAGGAGCTATGGCAAGTGCCGTTGCTGCTGCATTTGGAATTACAAAACATGCTGCTTCTTTTCTATTATCTTATATGGGAGCTTCTTACGCTTCAACAGGTAGTGCTTTAGCAAATATTTTAGATGCAAACGGAAACGGCTGGATTGGTTTATATAAACGTGCTGCAGCTAGGTATCCTAATGGACCAGTGGAAGTGTACCTTCATAAAACACTTTAGGAGTATGAAATGAAAAATTATAAATTATTACAAGCGTATTGTTTTGTAGTAGCAATATTATTTCTAGGTACGTCATTTTACATTTTTGGTTCCCAACATACTTTTAAATTAAATTGGTTTGTGATACTTATAATTAGTATTTTGTATTTTAATTCTGAGAAAATTTCTAACATACTTAATATTAAAATATTTTATATCTTATTGCTAATATTAAGTTATATCTTAAGTAAATTTTTTGACAAAGAATTTTTTAAAATAAATATTAATTTAATGGTTGCTATCATAATTTTTTTAATTTCTTTTATTGCCATTTATTGTTTTAAAAAAGGAGAATAAACGATTAGGAAAATCTAGTTGTTTCAGACTGAAGACAAAGTCCTTAGAAAATAAATTCTAAGGATTTTTGCTGATTTCAGAAGTATAATAAAAGAAAAATCCTGTGAGATATCACTATGCTTAATAGGGAAAAACCGGAGTATAATTGTCATCAATATGGCTTCTACACGCTAGATCAACTCGTCCTAGAATATGATTTTCTGCGTCAAGTAGATAATATCATTGATTTTGATTTCATCTATGATTTAGTAGAGTAGACTTACTTATCGGATACTGGCTATCCAATTCTTGATTCTGTCATGCTCATCAAAATTCCTATTCTTCAATTTAACAGAGCAACTAATGGCAGCTGACTTGATATGAGTGCCGTCCACAAAGATTTCAGTAGGATCAATTAACCCAGCATTGAGACATAGTCCTAAGATATGAGAAAAGATGGCTTCAATCACTTCTTTATCTTGGAAACGCCGACTATAATTTTTACCGTAAGTGGTAAAATGAGGCACCTTATCTTCCAATGTTAATCCAAGAAACCAACGATAAGCCACATTGACTTCAATCTCTTTAATGGTTTGACGCATGGAGCGAATGCCAAATAGACATTGAATGATGGGGATTTTAACCAATAGCACTGGGTCTAAACTAGGACGCCCATTATTAGGACAGTAACTATCTTTTACCAAGTCATAAATAAAAGAGAAGTCTATTGCTTGCTCAATCTGGCGAAGCAGATAGTCTTCTGGGACTAACTCATCTAAGCTATAAAAACCGACTTGATTGCATTTGTAGTCAGGATTTTCTTTGTGGAACATAGAAGGTCCTTCTTTATACTTCTATTATAACTCTTGGAAAACACAAAGTCTCTAGAAATTCATTTTTCTAGAGACTTTGTCTTCAATCTGAAGCTTTTAAACAAAGGCTTTTCCTTATTTAATGCCCCCTACAGGGCTCGAACCTGTGACCCATAGATTAAGAGTCTACTGCTCTACCAACTGAGCTAAGGAGGCTGAAAAGAATGCTGTATTGGCACCGGTGGTTCACGTTTTGTATTGAACCCGCGCAATTAAGCAGGTGGGTAACCTGTTTTCCCTTTACAGTTGCTTCCGCGTGGAACGGCTTGCATACTAGGGAAAAACCTGGTTTCCCGATAATACAAAGAAATAGTCGGTCAACACATAGATGTGAACTCGTATGCCACAGCAATTCAATCTTTTTCTATGTCATTATAATACCACTTTTTTTAAAAAATTCAAGTTAAAAAGCGATTTTTTTGTAAACGGTTGCTAGTTTCCAGTTCTTTTCAGGACTGTGAGAGCTTGTCAATCCGCTCTTTGTTGGCTGCCAAAGCACGTTCATATTTTCCTGTCTCGTTGGCTATAAAATAGTTCTTATTGATTAGTTTGTCTGGTAGGTATTGTTGTTTGACCCATTTTTCGGGGTAAGCATGAGGATAGAGGTAGTCTTGGGCATTTCCTAGATCTTTGCTGCCAGAATAGTGGCCATCGCGCAAATGTCTTGGAATGGGAAGATTGCCCGATTTTCTTAAATCACTTATAGCAGCATCCATAGCAAGGTAAGCTGAGTTGGATTTGGGTGATAAGGCAAGCTCGATAACGACGTTGGCGATTAAGATCCTAGCTTCCGGAAAACCAATCTTTTGGGCAGCATCCAGTGCTGTAACGGTGTGAATTTGTGCGTCTGGGTTGGCAAGGCCGATATCTTCATAAGCAATAACAGTTAGGCGTCTGGCCAGGCTGGGCAAGTCTCCAGCTTCAACTAATCTAGCGGCATAGTGTAAACTAGCATTGACATCTGAGCCACGAATGGATTTTTGTAGGGCTGACAGCACATCATAGTGCCCATCTCCGTTTTTATCCATGGTGATATAACTACGCTGTAAACTATTTTCCACTGTATCTAGAGAAATATGGCGTTTCCCCGTGCTATCTTCCTTGGTTGACATGACGGCTAAATCTAGTGAATTATAGGCAGAACGTAAATCGCCATTTGTCGCTGTTGCTATAAAGTCAAGAGCATCGCTATCTAGTGTGATCTCAAAGGAGTATCCCCGTTCTTTGTCGGAGATAGCAGTCGCGATAGCTTTTTTAATTGCTTCGTTACTTAAAGGTTCTAACTCAAAGATTTGAACGCGACTACGAATAGCAGGTGTGACAGAAAAGAATGGATTTTCGGTGGTTGCTCCAATCATGATGATATTGCCATTTTCGAGTAAGGGGAGGAGGAAGTCCTGCTTGGTCTTATCAAGACGATGAATCTCATCAAGAAGAAGAACTAACCCTCCTGAAAACTTAGCTTCTTCGGCAATTTCTTGGAGCCTTTTTTTGGTATCGGTGGTAGCATTGAAGGTGCGAAAGGCGTACTTGGTTGTACCTGCAATCGCACTAGCAATGGAGGTTTTACCGATTCCGGGAGGACCATAGAGAATCATAGATGACAACATATTAGCTTCAACCATGCGACGAATGATTTTACCTTCGCCGACAAGGTGCTCTTGTCCGATGACTTCTGAAATGGTTTTGGGACGCATGCGTAGCGCCAAATTATCGTGCATATATGCTTCTCCTTTCATTGTGACGAGTGGCTAATGGCGAATGGTTGCAAGGAAGTTAGCAATCATGGTCATGCCGTCAGGTGTCCCTATGCTTTCTGGGTGGAACTGTAGTCCAAAAATAGGGAGAGTGCAATGTTCAAAAGCCATAATGTCATAATCCTCGCAATCTCTTGCTGTGATGATAAAGTCTTGGGGTAATGTCTCCACAACGATAGAATGGTAACGCATGACGGTTAATTCTCGTGGAAGAGAGCGAAAGAGACTACTAGAGTCTTGAACGTGAATCTTGCTTTGTCTCCCGTGCATGACTTGTTTGGCTAAGCGTAACTTGCCCCCCAGGGCCTCAGCAATTGCTTGGTGCCCTAGACAAATACCTAAAATAGGTTTTGTTTGGTAAAAGTCTTTGATAAGTGTGGGCATTTGATTAGCTTCTTTGGGCCAGCCAGGGCCAGGGGAGAAGACTAAGGCATCGGCTCTTTTGGCCACTTCATATAAATTTGGATCTTGGTTATACAAGACAAGGGTCTCGTCGAATTCACTTAAATATTGGGCAAGATTATAAGTGAATGAATCGTAATTATCAATTAAGAGTATCATAGCTTCCTTAATAACTGAATGGTTGAAATAAGTTTAGTCTTTGACTAGTTAGTTGATTTGGCATCAGAGAGAAGATCAACGTTTAGGAGATAGAGCCCACGAACAGCATTTCCTCCAAAGATAGCAGTTGCACTTTTTAAATCAGTTAGTGTTAGCCATTTTTCTTGAGCCTGGCCAGTTGTTAGTAATTCTTGGCGAAAGAGGCCTGGTAAAATACCAGCTGCTACTGGTGGTGTGTAGAGGATTTGCCCCAACTGAACAAAGAGGTTTCCAATAGAGGTTTCTAATAATTGACCTTCTTGGTTATAGAACACTTGTTCGTAAGGTTTTGGAGTAATATGGGGACGATAGCTCGTTTTAAAGTAAGTAAAGGCAGAATTAACCACGTCTTTATCTTGTAAGGTGAGCTGAGCGTTGAGAAAAGTTAAGGGTAGAGGTTCTAGAAGATGGTCAGAAAGGTTAATGTCACCATTTTTAGAGAGACTAACCGTTAAGCGATAGCTCGCTTCATCTTTTTTTTCTAGATAGCTTTTTAATCTCTTTCGCAAAGTGAGCTCATCATAAGGGTAGGCAAAATAAGTGGCTGCTTCTTTAAGTCGATTGAGGTGATGGTCAAAAAGAATAATTTTTTTATGTTCAACTTTAGCCGTTGTTTTTAGATCAAAGACTTGTTTGTGTCGGTAGAGAATAGCTGTTTTTTGATGGACTTCTTCAAATTCCTCTTCCCATTTGCTTTGCCAGGTGATACCGCCGCCAACACCATAAGTGGCTTGGTTATCAGTAAGTTGCAGGGTCCTGATGGGAACATTGAAAATACGGCGCCCATCAGGCAAGCAAAGACCTATACTTCCACAATAAACCCCTCTTGGTTTTGGTTCTAAGGCCTTGATAATGGCCATGGTGGAAACCTTAGGGGCGCCTGTGATAGAGCCGCATGGAAAGAGGGCTGTGAGAATAGCCATAAGGTCACAATTTGGTTTGAGTTCACCACGTACGGTTGATGTCATTTGCCAGACTGTAGAATATTTTTCTAGCTCACAAAGTTTATCAACACGAATGCTACCTGTTTGGCAGATTTTTCCCATGTCATTACGGAGTAAATCAACAATCATCATATTTTCAGACCGATTTTTGCCATCAGCCTGAAGCCAATCATGCTCTTTTTGGTCACACCAGCTGTTAACGCCACGTTTGGTGGTGCCTTTCATGGGCTTGGTAGTTAAGGTATTGCCCTCTTGTTTAAAAAATAATTCAGGACTAGCTGAGATAACTGCAAAGTCATCATGGGCAATATAAGCATTGTAGCCAGCAGCTTGTTCGACAAGAAGTTTGTTGTAGATTGCTAAACTCTTAGCGAGATCAAGCTCTTGCGTCAATTGGATAGTGTAGTTTACTTGATAGGTATTGCCCTGTCGCATATTGGAATGAATGATTTCAATTGCTTTTTGATAGGCTTTTTTCTGAGTAGCGCTGATCCAGCGATTAGGAAGGTCGAGATTATCATAATCAAGTCGAAAATCTTCCATTTGGCATTCTTTGTGCACTGTAAAATAGGCAAAATACTCCTTGCCTAGTCTAGTACCATGAGTTTGTAAGGCTTTATCAAAAAAGCTAGCTGCTTCATAACTGAGATAGCCCACCACATAATAACCGAGTTGTTGGTAGTACTGAACCTGTTTAATGACTGAGCCTACCTGGTCTAATTCTTCAGCTATCAATTCTAGTAGTGGGTTTTCGAAAAGGTAGCGTTGTCCAAGCTCTTTGAAATCAATAATTGTTTTTCTATGCATACCCAAATTATATCATAAAAAGCATTTGCTTCGCCTAGTGTGATCAAATAGAAACAGTTCTTTAAATAAGTAAAAGGACTGAAGGTTTCCTAGAGGAACCTCAGTCCTAATTGCTCTAAAAAAACTATTAAGTATACAGAAGTGTCCTCTGTGAGGGGAGAGTCTGGGTCATAGGGAACCAAATAGAATTGCTATTAGTGTGTTTCTTTTTGTTTTGAGGCACTACCAGCTAAAAAGAGTGTTCCAAGAAAAAGGCTGACATAAGCAGCTACTGAAATCCCTTGGGAATTGTCCTCACTAGTTTGAGGAAGCTTGTTGTGGCTGGTTTGGAGTGAAGCATATCTTGCCCAGCTTTTAGTATGGTAGCTCACTGGGATTATTTCTTGCTGGTTTTTAGTCTTTTTAGTTCTGGTTTGTGTCTCTTGGCTTAGATTTGTTGGTAATCCTTTTGGGACAGCAGTTAAGATGTGGAAGCGATTAGCCTTCTCAAAAAGCTCACCCATTTGCAAAAGAAGTCCATCGTTATGGGCGCTGCTATTTACCAAAAGGCCTAGTGGTAAGCCACTTGTAGTTACATAAGTTGGTAAAGACAAGGAAGGTGTTCCAGTCAAGTTAGCAAGCTGTGTGAAAGGTGTTAGGGTCCAAGCAGGTAGCCATTGGCGGTAGATTAAATCTAATTTTTCATGTTTACTTAATTGAGACATGTCACTGAGTTGTGCGACTAATTCTTGGGGGATATGGTGATAGTCAGCAGGGGGAGCTGGATAGGCTGTGGTTGGAGTTAAGAAAATGGGGTATTTTTGGTAGAATTGGTTTAATTGCTTGGTTAGTTCAGCAATACCTTTCCAGGCTTTATCAACATCGTCTTTACTCAAATCTTTCCCAGTCTGGTAAAGTGCCCATGAAAGGAGTTCTACATCATCTTTTTGTAGTGGGCGCTTCAAGCTTTGCTGTGCCATGAAATTGATTGATGGTGCGGCAGAAGCGGCAATGGTGTAATAATAGTGCATCATGGCTTTGCCATCAACAGGGTAAGGAACTTCAACCGTTTGATAGCCTTGTTCTTGTAAGAAAGCTACGGCTTCTTTGACAGCGGTAATAGCCTCTTTGCTAATTGGAGTTCCGGCTGGGGTTTGTGTGGTATAAGCAATAGGAATACTTGGGTCTAAGTGTTGAGAATTTTGCTGTGCTTTAGCCTTATCTTTTAAGAGAAATTGAAAGAGTTTTTTGGTGTCCTCCATGTTCTTGGTTAAAGCAAAATGGCTAACATTACTCCGTTCAGAGGTGGGATTCCCTTCCAAGATGCCACGTGTTGGGTGTAAACCAATTAAACCGCTCCAAGCAGCTGGAATACGAGTAGACCCACCACCATCAGAAGCGCTGGCTAAACTTACTTGACCTGATGCTACAGCCGCTGCAGAGCCACCAGAAGAGCCACCAGGATTTTTATCTAATTGCCAAGGGTTGTGGGTGTTGCCATAGAGGTTAGAATTGGTAACATTTATCCATCCCATTTCTGGAAAAGATGATTGCCCTATGACGATAAATCCCGCTTTTTGAAGCTGTTTGACAAAAGCACTGGTGGATGAGCTGGTTTTGTCTTTTAGAAAGGCTAAGCCGTTAGTATTACTGCTGCCAGCAATGGTATGGCCCAAGCCTTTGACAAGAATCGGAACTTTGTAAAAGGGTTGTCCTTGATCCACCATTTGGTCGCTTTCTTGGCGAGCTAAAGATTCACGTAAAGAAATCACATTATTAAGCTCGGGGTTCGTGGTTTTGATGGTTTCTAAAGCAAAGTCTAATAACTGTTGGCCTGAGATACGTTGCTGTCGCGCCCATTCGGCTAATTGACTGGCACTGGCCGCTTTATAGTCTTCTAGAGTAATAGGGGTTTGTTGTGATGGACTTGTGATTTCTGTTGTTAAGGGGCTTGTCTGCCTAATTACTTTTTCAGCTGGAACTGGAGGAGCTGTGGGAGTATGTTCGGCTTTTGAAATGACTGATTCTGGCTGTAGCTGTTTACTCACTTGGACTTGGCTCACTGGCGGCTGGCTATCAATTGTGCTCTCATCAGCTTGACCAATCAGTATGCCTGTTTGGAGACCAGCAGCGACTAATAACAAGGCCAAAAGGGTTTGTCTTGTTTGAGAGGGGTAGTGTTTAGAATATCTCATTCTTTTTCTCCTAACATTATAATCACTTATTAGTTTAACATAATGAGAGGAAAATAAGCTTTAAAGCGCTTGCTAAAATGCTAGTGTTTTTCCATCTAGGATTAGCCGATGAAAGTTAGCTAAATTTATGCTACAATGGAAAAAAATAACCGTTAGGAAAAAGGGCAAATGATATGGCTAAATTTGGTTTTTTATCAATTATTGAAGAAGAAATGGATGAGCATTTTAACTATGATTATGCTATGGATTGGGATAAGAAAAACCATGCAGTGGAGCTAACTTTTGTTTTGGAGGCACAAAACAAAGCTGCGGTACAAACCATTGATGATCAAGGTGAAGTATCGCAAGAGGATATTGTTTTTGAGGATTATGTGCTTTTTTATAATCCTGAGAAAAGTCAATTTGAAAAAGATGACTACTTGGTAACCATTCCTTATGAGCCTAAGAAGGGCTTATCTCGTGAATTCTTACAGTACTTTGTGCAATTTCTCAATGATGTGGCAACTGAAGGGCAAAGCGATCTCATGGATTTCTTGGATGATACTACTAAGGTTGATTTCGGTCTTGATTGGAACGCGGAAGCTTTCGCTCAGGGACAAGAAGAGCTTGAGGAAACTGAATTCTTTGCTTATCCAAGGTATTAAAAGGAGATTTTTATGAACACATGGCAAGAATTAACAGTCACGATTCACCGAGATGCTGAGGAGGCTGTTTCAAATATTTTGATTGAGGCTGGTAGTCAGGGGGTGGCTATTAGTGATAGTGCGGATTACTTGGGTCAGATAGGTCGGTATGGTGAAATTTTTCCAGAGGTAGAACAATCAGACCGTGTGGCCGTTACGGGTTATTTCCCAGATAGTATGGATTTAGTGGCCTTGCGAGACCGACTTGAGAATGGTTTGAATAAGTTACGGACGTCTGGATTGGAAACCGGTGACATTTCACTTTCGGCTCAGGAATTGGCAGAGGAAGATTGGGCTGATAATTGGAAAAAATACTACGAGCCGGCTCGCATTACACATGACTTGACCATCGTTCCTTCGTGGACCGACTACAAGGCTGAGTCTGAGGAAAAGGTTATCCGTCTGGATCCGGGGATGGCTTTTGGGACAGGTACTCATCCGACGACTAAGATGAGTCTTTTTGCTTTGGAACAAGTGCTCCGTGGCGGTGAGACCGTCATTGATGTGGGAACTGGGTCTGGCGTCTTATCTATTGCTAGTTCTTTATTAGGAGCTAAGGAAATTTTTGCTTTTGATTTAGATGATGTAGCGGTGCGTGTGGCTGAAGAGAACATTGCTTTAAACCAGGAGACGTCCAATATCCAAGTGGCTACTGGTAACCTTCTAAAAGGTGTCGAGCAGAAAGCACAGGTAATTGTTGCCAATATCCTAGCTGATATTTTAATTCACTTGACAGAAGATGCCTATCGTTTGCTTGATGATGAGGGTTACTTGATTATGTCAGGTATTATTTCAGAAAAATGGGATATGGTCCGCAAGTCAGCTGAAGATGCCGGTTTTTTCTTAGAAACTCACATGATTCAAGGAGAATGGAATGCCTGTGTCTTCAAGAAAACGGATAATAAATCAGGAGTGATTGGTGGCTAATGCAACAATATTTTATTAAGGGTCCTTGTCAAAACCCGATTTTTATTAAGGATAAGGAAACTGTTAAACACATGTTTCAGGTTATGCGCTTGACCGATGGCGATCAGGTCTGTCTGGTCTTCGACGATGGGATTAAGCGTTTAGCTGCTGTTTCTGATAGCGCAGCCCATAGCTTTACTATTTTGGAAGATTGGGATCAATCTGTCGAACTGCCTGTAGATGTGACTATTGCCTCTGGCTTTCCAAAAGGTGATAAGCTAGAATGGGTAACGCAAAAAGCGACGGAATTAGGTGCTTCTGCTATTTGGGCTTTTCCAGCGGACTGGTCAGTGGCCAAATGGGACGGCAAAAAATTAGCCAAGAAGCAAGAAAAGTTGGCAAAGATAGCACAAGGTGCAGCTGAACAGAGTAAACGTAACATTGTTCCAGAAGTGGAATTGTTTGAGCAAAAGGCGGACTTTCTGAAACAAGTATCTAGATTTGATAGTGTGTTTGTCGCTTATGAAGAATCAGCAAAAACAGGTGAACAAGCTGCTTTTGCGACTGGATTAAAAGCTTGTCAACCGGGTGACAAACTGCTCTTTATTTTTGGACCAGAAGGTGGTTTGTCACCTCAAGAGATTCAAGCTTTTGAAGTAATGGGGGCACAGACTATAGGTTTAGGTCCTCGTATTATGCGGACGGAAACGGCACCTTTGTATGTTTTGAGCGCGGTGAGCTATGCTTTGGAGTTAGATGAGAATAATAAGCATGATGTCAGAAGGGCTGATCAATGATTATAAACCAATGATTGTGGTACAGGCAATCACCCACCATTAGTCTAGTTAATCTTTCCAGGTTTGGGAAGATTTTATTTTTTTTCAAGAGGCCCCTTTACAAAAAGTTAAAAGGGGCATATAATAAAGAGGTAACGCAAACGATTGCGTAAACCGTTTACAAAACTTGTTTAAAATCTGATTCATCTTGAGATTCATGATTCTAAGTCAAGAAAAAGGAGAAAATAATGAAAGCATCTGTCAAACACATTTTCAGCTTTGAGTTTTGGCAAAAGTTTGGAAAATGTCTAATGGTTGTTATTGCGGTAATGCCGGCCGCTGGTTTGATGATTAGTATTGGGAATTCTATTCCGATGATTAATCATGATTCAGCTGTCTTAAGCTCGCTAGGAAATATTATTGCTCAAATTGGTTGGGCTGTGATTGTGAACCTCCACTTACTCTTTGCTTTAGCTATTGGGGGGAGTTGGGCTAAGGAACGTGCTGGTGGTGCTTTTGCTGCTGGGCTTGCCTTTATATTAATTAACCGTATTACGGGAGCTTTTTATGGGGTTAATGCAGCTATGTTGGCTGACCCAAGGGCTAAAATTTCAAGCCTTTTTGGTACTCAAATGATTGTTAAGGATTACTTTACAAGTGTTTTGGAGTCGCCAGCCTTGAATACGGGTGTCTTTGTTGGTATTATTGCTGGTTTTGTTGGTGCGACAGCTTATAATAAATATTATAACTACCGTCGATTGCCAGAAGTGCTAACCTTTTTTAATGGTAAACGCTTTGTTCCCTTTGTCGTTATCTTACGCTCAGTTTTAGTTGCGCTTGCTTTAGTTATTATCTGGCCTTTGATTCAGACTGGTATTAACGGTTTTGGTAAATGGATTGCTTCTTCACAAGATACAGCTCCATTTTTAGCACCTTTTTTATATGGTACTTTAGAGCGTCTGCTCCTTCCTTTTGGCTTACACCATATGTTGACAATCCCAATGAACTATACTGCGCTTGGAGGGACCTATGAAGTATTGACAGGTGCTAGCCAAGGTTCAAAGGTGTTTGGTCAAGACCCACTTTGGTTAGCTTGGGTAACAGACCTTGTTAACTTGAAAGGGTCAAATGCTTCAGCTTATCACGATTTGCTGACTAGTGTAACACCTGCTCGTTTTAAGGTTGGACAAATGATTGGCGCAACGGGAACCCTTATGGGTGTTGCTTTAGCCATGTACCGAAATGTTGATAAAGATAAAAAGTCTAAATACAAAATGATGTTCATCTCAGCAGCGGCAGCCGTTTTTCTAACAGGTGTTACAGAGCCGCTTGAGTATATGTTTATGTTTGCGGCTATGCCACTTTATCTTGTTTACGCTCTTGTCCAGGGAGCTTCATTTGCAATGGCCGACCTCGTTAATCTTCGGGTACATTCTTTTGGAAACATTGAATTATTAACTCGGACGCCAATGGCGATTAAAGCAGGTCTTGGTATGGATTTAATCAATTTCGTTTGGGTCTCTGTATTATTTGGTCTCATCATGTATTTTATTGCTGATTTTATGATTAAAAAGATGCATTTAGCAACGGCAGGTCGTCTTGGCAATTATGATGCTGATATGCTAGAAAATGATCATCATAAAACAGCTACTATTCAGGCTACAAATGCGAGCCCACAAGTGTTGCAAATTATTCAGTTATTAGGTGGTGCTGATAATATTTCAGATGTTGACGCTTGTATGACACGTTTACGAGTAACTGTCAAGGATTCTAAACGACTTGGAACTGAGGAGGCTTGGAAAAAAGCTGGTGCCATGGGGCTGATTGTCAAGGGTTCAGGCGTCCAAGCAGTTTATGGGCCAAAGGCAGATATCTTAAAATCAGATATTCAAGATTTATTAGACTCAGGTGTTGCCATTCCCCAAACAGACTTTTCCAATTCTCCAACAGAACCTGTGGTTTCCACAAGTTCCCAAGGAATTTCTGAAGCTATTTATTCCGTTGCCCAAGGAGTTGTTTTGCCTATTACAGAGGTAAAAGATCAGGTTTTTGCTAGTAAAATGATGGGTGATGGCTTTGCTGTGGAACCGACTTCAGGAGAGATTTATGCTCCAGTTTCGGGGATAATTACGAGTATTTTCCCAAGTAAACACGCTCTTGGCTTAATAACAGACTCTGGTTTAGAGGTTTTAATTCATGTTGGTTTAGATACAGTTGAGTTAAATGGAGAACCTTTTGATGTGCAAGTTAGTCAAGGTCAAAAAGTGAAAGCTGGTGATCTTCTCATTAAGGCAGATTTAGAAGCGATAGTAGCTGCAGGAAAAGAAAAAACAATTGTTCTTGTCTTCACCAATCAAGCAGAAGTCATTGAGGTGAGCCTTCTTAAAACAGGAGAAGAAGCCGCTAAAACAAAGGTTGCTAGCGTCAAGCTCTAAGCAATCAGAGGAATCTGTTCTTTATTCTTTGGAGAAAGGAAATATATGGCCAAATGGTTAACCTTAAATACTCATTCCTGGATGGAAGTGAATGCCTTAAAAAAACTATTTGATTTGGCAGAACATATACTTGCTGAGAAATATGATGTCATTTGCTTGCAGGAAGTCAATCAACTGATTGAGAGTGATTTAGCTACCGAAGACTCTTTTTACCAAAAAATTCCGGGAACCCCGCCCCTACATAAGGATAATTTTGCCCTCTTACTCACTAATTATTTAGCAAAGCGGGGGCAGCCTTATTATTGGTCATGGGCTTATAATCATATTGGTTACGATATTTACAAGGAAGGCGTGGCTATTCTTTCAAAACAACCAATGCTGGTTGAGGGAATCCTAGTGACAGCGATAGATGATGAGTATGACTTTCATACCAGACGTGTGCTCTTGGCTAAAACAGAGATTGATGGGCGAGAAGTGGCCCTTGCATCTGTTCATCTGTCCTGGTTTGGAAAAGGTTTTGAAGAAGAGTGGTCTCTACTGGAGCAGAGCTTACAGAATTCGGATTTACCCTTAGTTGTCATGGGAGATTTTAATAACCCGACAGATAGTAAAGGGTATAATCTCATTCTAAGAAGCTCCTTGGGGCTACGGGATAGTCACAAAGTAGCAGAAATTGTTTTTGGGAATCATAGTATTGTGTCTGATATAGATGGCTGGGAAGGTAATAAAGATTCCTTTAAGGTGGATCATGCGTTTATGACCCAAGAGTTTAATATCAGTCGCTCAGAAATTACTTTTGAAGGTGGAGACGCCCCAGTAGTCAGTGATCATTATGGTTTGTCTGTGGAGACAAGCTGGACTAATTTAGATTAATGTAGATAGAAGAAAGTCAGGACGAAGCGTCCTGACTTTCTTCTATCTCTTTTAAAATGTGGCTGAGAGCTTGTTCAATTGAGAGCTCAGCGTTAAAAAGCTGTTCGGGAATGGTCTTTATGTAATCCTTATCATTCCACCATTTCTTTAGAGAGGCTTTGCCAAAATCCTTTGATTTAGCTCTTTGGGAGTGACGCTTGACTGTTTCTTCAAATGTTAGATCATAGTAATAAGCGAAGGTTTTGATCTGGGGATTCTCAGTGATATAGTGCCAGATGGGTTGGTACCAGTCCGCTTTTAGAATACCTTCTAAAATGATGTAGTCACAATTGTTAAAACCATAGTGTAATAAGGTTTTTAAAAGTGAAATAGTTGGTGTATCAAAGCTATCATGTGCTAAGAGCATCCCTCGGCGTAAGTCATCTTGTGAAAGCCGTAAGGTATTTTCTCCTAACTGCTGTTGAAGTGCTCTAGCTAAGCTACTTTTACCGCTTGCAGCATTTCCTCTGATAATAATTAAATTAGGCATATAATGTTAGGCTCCTTAGTGGTGTTATCAATCAAGTAAGGCTTTCAGAAGGATTGTTGCCCTAGTTAAGAAGGTCTCTGAATGCCTTTGTCTCTTAGCAACAAGAGTCTGAGTGAAAACTTAATCAATCATTTGACTTCTAAGGTAGGCATCTACTAGCTTTTCTGTAGCTTCAACTGAGTCTCTGTGTGTTCTTTCGTATGAATGACTTGATTCTATTCCTGCTCCAAGGAGAGCATGTTTAACTTCAGCGCCAGATCTTAGTGCAGCTGAGGCATCTGAACCATAGTAAGGATAAATATCTAATTGATAGGGGATATTGTTTTGGAGACAAAGGGCAACCATATGTTGACGAAGATCGTAATGGTAGGGGCCAGAGGCATCTTTGACACAGATGGAAACCGTGTATTCATCAGTTGCTTGGTCATCTCCCATTGCTCCCATATCAACTGCTAGGTATTCGACGGTTTCTTTTGGTAAGCTTGAGTTAGCACCATGACCAACTTCTTCAAATGCTGAGAAGTAAAAATGAGTTGTATAAGGTAGGGTGATATTATGGATATGATATTCTTTTAAAAGTTCTATCAGAATAGCTGCGGAAACCTTGTCATCCAAATGACGAGATTTAATAAAACCAGAATCTGTGAGTACGACTCTAGGATCAAAGGAGATAAAATCACCAACTTCAATCCCAAGTGCGCGGGTTTCATCAGCGGTTCGGACTTTTTCATCAAGTCTAACTTCCATATTAGCTTGGCTCCGTTCAGCAGTGCCAGCATCTTTATAAACATGAACGGACGTCTGGTGAATGAGAATAGTTCCTGAGATTTCCTTGCCGTTTTTAGCAAGGTGAACAGTACAATTTTCACCTTCAATAGCGTTGTAAACAAAACCTCCGACTAAGTCCATTTTCAGACGGCCATCAGGTTTAATGGCACGAACCATTGCTCCTAAAGTATCTAAATGGGCAGTTACAAGGCGGTGTTTGCTGTCATCTTGGCCTTTAACAGAGACCATAAGACCGCCCTTGTTAGTTTTTATGGGCTGGTAACCAAAGCTACTTAGTTCCTCGGCAACATATTTCATAATTCTCTTGGTAAAGCCTGTAGGTGAGGGGATTTGAGTAAGTTTTGTAATATAATCAACAGTTGTTTTCATGTTAACTTCCTTTATCCTTTATTGACTGTTTCTATTATATCATGCTAAAGGCATTTACATAAGAAAAACCGGAACAGAGACTCTATAATAGTGTCTGTCAAAGTAAAACTAAAATGCAGGTCTTACTTGTTGATAAAGAGGCGCAAAAGACTGGGTTTTCTATGACTGTCCTTGAAAGGTTTTTTTCTGTTCAATGATTATTTTCGCTAAGCGTTCAATGTCAGCACTAGTTCCCCGTAATTCAAAATCACCTAGCATGGGGAAACCAAAACGCTTTTCATACTGTTTAGCTGTCAAACAATATTGGTTATTAAAATTACGGTTGCCAGAACCAATAATTCCAAAGCAATGTTTGAAGTTATCGTGAGCTTCTAGAAAATCACCTAAAGGATTGGTGAGGATTTCCACATCTCCGGAGTCTAGGCCATTTCCCCCTTCTAAATAGGTGGGTAAAATTGTGACAAAATCATCCTCAACAGGAAAAGTGGTATGCTTTAATTCTTTAATGTTAATTGGCTTGGTCTGGATATTATATTTTCCCTCTAAATAGAGGCTTAAGCGTTTGACGAAGCTAAGTGTGTTTCCACTTAAGCTAATAAAGACAATGGTTAAATCAGACATATATGTCTCCTTGTACTATATCTTGTAATATAACTAACAGTTTAGCACAAGATATAGTATTGCACAAGCTAAAAAGAAGCTAGCAGAATCGTAAAATCCAGCTAGCTTCTTTTGGTTTTCTCAGTAATATAGAATTGAGCTAATATGATGGGAACAAGGTCATTTCTGACTTAACCTTTTTTTGCCCCTTTTTTCTTAAAAAGTCCAGCAAAACCAAGAAAACTTAGTCCTAGTATTAAGCTATTTAGAGATTCTTTAACACCTGTGTGCGGCAGTTGTTTGTTAGCAATAGTTTCACTTGTGTTAGCTTGTGTTCTGTTTGTTTGATGATAGAGCTTGGCTGCCAATTGATAGATGTATTGACGTTGTGAATCGGTAAGGTGATGATCTGTTTGACGAGGATTATTTGGATTAGTAGTATCTGTCCTTCCGACTGGATTTGTTGACTTCTCAGGTTTGATATAGGTAAAGATAAAATCACCAAAACCTTCGATAGCTGAAGGAGCATGATAGCTAATATCTTTGATATCCTTAAGGCGATTTTTCGCCTCGTCAGCAGTCAGAAAATGTAAATTCAGACCCTCAATAGTATTAGCGAAGTACCAGTTGTTGTCGGCGCTTGGATTAATGGTTTTTTCAGAAACAATATAATTGATAATGGCTTGGCGATTCTCCAAGTTTAGGAGACGATTGAAGGTTGCATTTTTCACACCGGGAAAAGTTCCGCTTGAACGATAATTGTTGGTCACAACCATGAATTCTTGATTGGGGTCAATGTCTTTTCCTTGATATTTCAAGTTGCGAACTCGGCTAGAATAAGGGTTTACTAGGTCACCTTTGGCATCGTACTTATTAGCTTGGGTAATATCAAATTCATAAGTCACACCATCAATCACATCAAAATTATAAGTACGGAAATCAGTGTTAACAAGGTTTTGAGGACCGGTATTAGTTGGATCAATAGTATTGAATTGCCCAGCAGCCATTTCTAACCATTCTTTGAGGTCTGCACCTGTGACTTTAACAATGGCAGTAACGTTATCATAAAGATAGAGGTCTGCAACATTCTTGATTGCAATTGGACCAGCAGGAATATCAGTATAAGCAGTTGGGTCATTTCGTGTACCAGCTTTAAATGGGGCTGCCGCAGAAAGAAGTGGAAGGTTGGCCTCAGGGGTACCTGCTAATTGTTGTTTAGCATACCAAAGTTGAGCCTTGTTGACAATCTGAACAGAAGGATCATCTTTTACTAAGGCAAAATAGCTGGTGATTGGTGCCTTTGTTTCTCCCACGGTTTGACGAACATAATCAATTGTTCCTTGGTGGGCTTTAGCGGCAATTGCAAGGATATTAGGGTCAGCTTCTGTTGATTTAGTATTAATTTTCCGGATTTCGGCATGATTTTGCTCTTTGTTAACAAGCCATTTACCACCGGTATAAGTAAGATCTAAATCAATTACTCCGATATGGTCGCCGTATTTTCCAGCCATGGTAACGGGAGTGCCATTAATGAGCCCCGAAACGCCGTCAACCCCTGCGTAAGTTTCGTAAGTTCCGGTGCCTGTTCCAGAAGGAAATTCAGCGTGTGAATGTCCGGTTACAACAGCATCAACCCCTGCTAAACTGGCAATTTGATAACCGACGTTTTCTTCGCCAACTTCATAGATAGTGTCACCAATACCCGTGTGTGCCAGAACTAGGATAATATCAGCGCCAGCTTTTTTAATGGTAGGAATAATTTCTGTCACCGCTTGAACAGCATCTTTAACCCTAACTTTACCTTCGAGGTTTGCCTTATCCCAAGCCATAATTTGAGGAGGGACAATTCCTGTAATGCCAACTTTAAGGTTGACTGCTTGGCCATTAGCATCTGTAAAGGTTTTGGTAATAATATCGTAAGGTTTAAAGACGAACTGATCAGTGTTGACATCTAAAACGTTAGCGTTGACAATTGGGAGTCCTGCTGAAGCAATGACTTGTTTTAAGAAAGGAAGTCCGTAGTTGAATTCGTGGTTACCAAGAGTAGATGCATCATAACCGAGAGCATTTAAGGCAGCGTACATAGGATGGACTTCTCCTGCTGACACTGGCTTAATTAGGGCAGTATAGGTGCCAAGTGGTGTGCCTTGTAGAATGTCGCCGTTGTCTACAAGGATAGTGTTTGGATTTTCAGTGCGCGCTTGGTCAATCAGAATGGCCGTTTTTGCTAAGCCGATAGTTTGTGAATCCTTATCTTGATAGTAGTCATAGTTAACAAGATTAGAATGGAGATCTGTTGTTGAAACAATACGCACGTCAATGTTTTGCCCTTCAACAGGAGCTGAAGCTTGTTGTCTTGCTACGGGGGCTAGCTGACTATTTGTTTTGGGGTCAGGATTAGCAGGTGCACTTGGTATTTCTTGGTTGTTTGTGTTGTTGGTAACAGTTGGCAAATCAGTTGTTGTTGGGGCCGTTGGCCTACTGCTAGTGGTTGCTGTAATTAAAGCATCGTCACTTGGCACATTGGTATTGCTACTCATTGGCGTAGTAGCGGCATTGCTACTTTCTGCTTTTACTATCTGAGTTGCTCCTGTAAAAAGCAACATAGCAAGTAAAAGAGCACTTTTTGAAACATAGTATTTTCTCATTCCTAAAATCTCCTAATAATCTAAAAAATGAACTTAGATTATTATTATAACGTGAAAAAAGGTTTTCATCAATATAATTCACGAACGTTTTTTGGTATTTCATGGCAAATGATACAATAAATGTAAGGTTTTTCTCTTTTGAAAAAGAAGCTAAAAACTTTATTTTGGAAAAAGTGGCGAAAAGGATAGATCCTTTTGCTTTTTCAATGAAAGTGTTAAAATAGGTAAAAGAAATTGACTGAGGAAAAGAATGGCAAAAGAAAGAAATTTATCTGGAGAAGAAGTCGTTGCTTTAGCAGCGGCTTATATGAATCACAATGATGTCGCTTTTGTAAAAAAAGCACTAGATTATGCAACAGCTGCTCATTATTATCAGGCTCGGAAATCTGGTGAACCTTATATTATTCATCCTATTCAAGTGGCAGGCATTTTGGCGGATTTACAATTAGATGCTGTGACGGTTGCTTGCGGCTTTTTACATGATGTTGTTGAAGATACGGACATTACCTTAGATAATATTGAAATGGACTTTGGCTCTGATGTTCGAGATATTGTTGATGGTGTAACCAAGCTAGGAAAAGTAGAATACAAATCTCATGAAGAGCAATTAGCTGAGAATCACCGGAAAATGTTGATGGCAATGTCAAAGGATATTCGTGTTATCCTTGTTAAGCTTGCTGACCGTCTCCATAATATGCGGACTCTAAAGCATCTGCGCAAAGATAAACAAGAACGTATCTCTCGTGAAACAATGGAAATTTATGCACCGCTTGCTCATCGTTTAGGGATTAGCCGTATTAAATGGGAGTTAGAAGATTTAGCTTTTCGTTATCTTAATGAATCGGAGTTTTATAAGATTTCCCATATGATGCGTGAAAAACGAAGAGAGCGTGAAGCATTAGTGGATGAGATTGTTGATAAAATTATCTCCTACACCCGAGAACAGGGATTATATGGTGATGTTTATGGTCGACCTAAGCATATTTATTCTATCTATCGTAAAATGCGTGATAAGAAGAAACGCTTTGATCAGATTTTTGATTTGATTGCTATTCGTTGTGTTATGGAAACTCAAAGCGATGTTTATGCCATGGTTGGCTACATTCATGAATTATGGCGTCCGATGCCTGGCCGCTTTAAAGATTACATTGCTGCGCCTAAGGCCAATGGTTACCAGTCCATTCACACAACGGTTTATGGACCAAAGGGGCCAATTGAAATTCAGATTAGAACCAAAGATATGCACCAAGTGGCTGAATATGGTGTTGCTGCACATTGGGCTTACAAAAAAGGTGTTAAAGGTAAGGTGAGTCAGTCTGATCAGAAAGTTGGCATGAACTGGATTAACGAATTGGTGGAATTACAAGATGCATCCAATGGCGATGCTAAAGATTTTGTTGATTCTGTTAAAGAAGATATTTTTTCTGAACGCATTTATGTTTTCACCCCAAACGGGGCTGTCCAAGAACTCCCGAAAGACTCTGGGCCAATTGATTTTGCTTATGCTATCCATACTCAAGTTGGCGAAAAGGCAACGGGAGCTAAGGTTAATGGGAAAATGGTGCCCCTTACAGCCAAGCTAAAAACCGGTGATGTTGTTGAAATTGTGACCAATCCAAATTCATTTGGGCCAAGCCGAGACTGGATTAAAATTGTAAAAACCAATAAAGCGCGGAATAAAATTCGTCAATTCTTTAAAAATCAAGATAAGGAACTGTCGGTCCATAAAGGACGTGAACTCTTGGTCAACTATTTCCAAGAACAAGGTTATGTCGCAAACAAGTATTTAGAAAAGCGACGGATGGAAGAAATTCTTCCCCGTCTCAGTGTTAAAAGTGTAGAATCTCTCTATGCAGCCGTCGGTTTTGGTGACTTGAGTCCGGTCTCTATTTTTAACAAGCTAACAGAAAAAGAACGCCGTGAAGAAGAGAGAGCTAAGGCAAAAGCAGAAGCAGAAGAGTTAGTTAAAGGCGGAGAGGTTAAACACGAAAATAAAGAGGTTCTTAAGGTTCGGAGTGAGAATGGTGTTATCATTCAAGGAGCCAGTGGTCTCTTGATGAGAATTGCTAAATGTTGCAACCCAGTCCCTGGAGATCCCATTGAAGGATACATTACCAAGGGGCGAGGTATTGCTATTCACAGAGCGGATTGTAATAATATTAAGAGCCAAGAAGGTTATGAGCAACGCTTGATTGAAGTTGAGTGGGATATGGAGAATTTTAGCAAAGATTACCAAGCTGAAATTGATATCTATGGCTTAAATCGTAGTGGTCTCTTGAATGATGTCCTACAAATCTTGTCAAATTCAACCAAAAGTATTTCGGCTGTCAATGCCCAACCAACCAAAGATATGAAATTTGCCAATATTCATGTTAGCTTTGGCATTCCAAATCTCACCCAATTAACGACGGTGGTGGAGAAAATTAAGACTGTTCCTGATGTATACAATGTTAAACGAACAAATGGTTAAAGGGGGAATGTGATGCGTCTTATTATTCAACGAGTGAGTCAGGCTTCAGTTTCTATTGATGGGCAAATAGCTGGCGCTATTAAAGAAGGCTTACTCTTATTAGTGGGTTTTGGTCCAGATGACGACCAAGATGATTTAGACTATGCTGTGCGTAAAATTACACAAATGCGTATTTTTTCAGATAGAGAAGGTAGAATGAACTTATCCTTGCTTGATGTTAAGGGCTCTATCTTGTCTATCTCACAATTTACCTTGTTTGCCAACACCAAAAAGGGAAATCGGCCTGCATTTACTGGGGCTGCTAGCCCCGACTTAGCTAAAGATTTATATGAGCGTTTCAATCGGCTCTTGGCAGATTATTGTCCAGTAGAGAAAGGGATTTTCGGGGCAGATATGCAGGTATCCTTGAACAACAATGGCCCTGTGACCATTACCTTGGATACCAAACAGAGATAAAAGGAAAACGAGAAGGAAACAATGGAATTAAAAGAGTATTTTCCAGAGGGACAAGTGAACCATTTGCCTTTTATGGGTGAAAATTGGCTAACAATAGCTGAGGGAGATCACTATATCCATTTACCAAAGAAAAGCTTAACAGCTAGGGAATTGTTTTTGTTGGAAAAATGTGACCTCATCGATGACATAGCTCAGTCGTCCTCGTCACCCTGGCAAGATTATTTACTTCTTAAAAAAGGCCCCTCACCGGAGGCTTTGGGTCAGTTTCAGTTTATCTTTTTAGAGCATAAAGTAGCCTTGCCAGAGGATTTACTAGAGCTTTTTAAGTCACTTATTCCCTCTTTAGTTACTGTCGTGTTTATAACTAAATCACGAACAGCTTTACTGGTTGACCAGTCCCAAGACAGTGATTTTTTAAGCCTATTTACCGATATCTTACCGACCATCGAAAGTGATTTTGGTATTGCCTTATCAGTATGTATAGGCAACAACTGGCTAGATCATAATAGCCAAGGAGTGAGAGGATACTTTACTGAAGAGAACCTTTTATTAACATCTTACCAAGAACAAAAAGGCGAGAAGCAACTCTTTTCATTTTCTGAATTGCTACTATGGGGGCTGCTAACACAAGTAAAGCTTCCAATCTTAGAAAAGTATTTTTACCACCATCTAGTTCAAAATAAAGAGATATCTGACCTAGTGCTTACCCTTTGGCAATGTCAAGGCAACCTTGTACAGACAGCCCAAAAACTTTATATTCATCGAAATTCACTCCAATATAAACTGGAAAAAACCAAACGACAGACAGGGCTCAATCTCAAAAATCTTGATGATTTAACCTTTGCTTATCTTTTCATCCATAAACAATAGTATTGTGCAAAGTGCCCAAAGACATTTGGGTACTTTGTCTCTTTTTTGAAAACCTTTTCTTTGCTAGAATAGAAGTATCAAAAAGACAGTGCTTCCCCTAGTTCCTTAAAAGAAAGCTCAGTCTAAACAAGGAGTAAGATATGGTAGAATTAAACTTAAATCACATTTATAAAAAATATCCGAACACAACACATTATGCAGTTGAAGATTTTGACTTGGATATCAAAGATAAAGAATTTATCGTTTTTGTAGGCCCGTCAGGTTGTGGCAAGTCAACAACCCTTCGCATGATTGCAGGATTGGAGGATATTTCTGAAGGGGAATTGAAAATTGATGGGGAAGTGGTCAACGACAAGTCACCAAAAGATCGTGATATTGCCATGGTTTTCCAAAACTATGCCCTTTACCCACACATGACTGTTTATGATAATATGGCGTTTGGTCTTAAGTTACGTAAATATAAGAAAGCGGACATAGATCAACGGGTTAAAGAAGCTGCGCAAATCCTAGGCTTAACAGAATTCTTAGATCGTAAACCTGCTGACTTATCTGGTGGACAGCGTCAACGTGTTGCCATGGGGCGTGCTATTGTTCGTGATGCTAAGGTTTTCTTGATGGATGAACCTTTATCAAACTTAGATGCTAAATTACGTGTATCCATGCGTGCTGAAATTGCTAAAATTCATCGTCGCATTGGTTCTACAACAATCTATGTTACTCATGATCAAACAGAAGCGATGACATTGGCTGATCGGATTGTCATTATGAGTGCGACTAAAAATCCAGAAGGTAACGGGACAATTGGTAAAATTGAACAGGTCGGTTCACCGCAAGAACTCTATAACTTACCAGCAAATAAATTTGTTGCTGGCTTTATCGGTAGTCCGGCCATGAATTTCTTTGATGTCACTTTTGATGGTCAACGTATCGTCAGTCCAGATGGTCTTAATATCGCTATTACTGAAGGACAGGCAAAAATGCTCAAAGAAGCAGGCTATGAAGGCAAACAAGTGACATTTGGTATCCGTCCAGAAGACATCTCAGCTAACTTAATTGTCGAAGAAACATTCCCGAATGCTAATGTTGAAGCAGAGGTTTTAGTTTCTGAGTTATTAGGTTCTGAAACAATGCTTTACGTCAAACTTGGCAATACGGAATTTGCATCTCGCGTTGATGCGCGTGACTTCCATAACCCAGGTGAAAAGGTAAGCTTAACTTTTAATGTTTCTAAAGGGCACTTCTTTGACATTGATACTGAAAAAGCTATTCGTTAATTAAGTACCTTCTAGAATATGACAAAGTCCTCGAAATCTTTATTTTGGGGACTTTGTGTCACTAATTGAAATTATAGAAAAGAGATAAAAATGGAAAAACACTGGTGGCATAAAGCTACAATCTATCAAATTTATCCCAAATCTTTTATGGATGCTAATGGTGATGGAATAGGGGATCTTGAAGGGATTATTCAAAAACTAGACTATCTGGAAAACCTTGGTATTACAGCTATCTGGCTGTCTCCAGTTTATCAATCCCCAATGGATGACAACGGCTATGATATTTCGGATTATGAGGCTATCGCTGACATTTTTGGTGATATGGCCCAGATGGACCTTCTCTTAGAAGAAGCCAAGAAACGCGGCATTAGAATCATCATGGATTTGGTTGTCAATCATACATCTGATGAACACGCCTGGTTTATTGAAGCAAGAGAGAACCCACAAAGTCCAGAAAGAGATTTTTATATTTGGCGGGACCAGCCTAATGGTCTCATGTCAACTTTTTCTGGCTCTGCGTGGCAATTGGACCAGAAATCTGGTCAATATTATCTCCATCTCTTTAGTAAAAAACAACCAGATCTGAATTGGGAAAATGCAGACCTCCGTCAAAAGATTTATGATATGATGAATTTTTGGATTGCTAAAGGAATCGGTGGATTCCGCATGGACGTTATTGATTTAATTGGTAAAATTCCAGATGCGGAAATTACTGGTAATGGACCTAAGTTGCATGATTACTTAAAAGAAATGAATCAGGCAACATTTGGAGATCATGATTTATTAACTGTTGGTGAAACTTGGGGTGCAACTCCGGAAATTGCCAAACAGTATTCTCGTCCAGAAAATAAAGAACTCTCCATGGTTTTCCAATTTGAACATGTTGGTTTGCAACATAAACCTAATCGTCCAAAATGGGATTATGCTGAAGAATTGGATGTGCCAGCCCTAAAAGCTATTTTTGCCAAGTGGCAAACAGAATTAAAGCTGGGGGAAGGCTGGAATTCCTTGTTTTGGAATAACCATGATTTACCGCGGGTTCTTTCTATTTGGGGAAATGACCAAGAAAATCGTGAAAAATCTGGAAAAGCGTTAGCCATTTTACTTCATCTCATGCGCGGAACGCCTTATATTTACCAAGGTGAAGAAATCGGGATGACGAATTATCCGTTTGAACATCTGGAGCAGGTAGACGATATCGAATCAGTCAACTATGCTAAAGAAGCCATGGCTAATGGCGTTGCAATAGGAGAAATCTTGGCAAGTATCCGGCAGGTTGGACGTGATAATGCCAGAACACCAATGCAGTGGGATACCTCAAAACATGCAGGTTTTTCCAAGGCGGATAAGACCTGGTTGGCACTTAATCCTAATTATGAAAGGATCAATGTCCAAGCTGCTCTGGCCGATAAGAATTCACTTTTTTATACCTACAAAGACCTTGTTGCTTTACGGAAAAATGAATCGTGGTTAGTTGAGGCAGATTTCCGATTGTTAGAATCAGCTGATAAAGTCTTTGCTTATGAAAGATGCCTAGGTACAGATACTTACCTGATTGTGGTTAATTTATCAGATCAAAATCAAGCTTTTAACTTGTCATGTGAAACCTATCAAACAATCATTGCTAACACAGACCCAGGGAAAGTCATTGACCAAGGTTACTTAGAAGCTTGGGATGCCTTTTGTATTAAAAAATAGATAGTTTAGAAGTCCTCGATCAAGAGGACTTTTTTTATCTTTTAACTTTGAAGCTAATCAGTAAGCGCTTAGATTTAGAGATTTTCTTTTTTAATAGTGACAATCCCTTAACAAAAACAAGCGATTGCACTTTGTTTTTGTTGTTAATAAAACTTTTTACAAATAGAATCAGTAAATTAAAGAAAACGATTGCATAAATAAAGTTTCCTAGGTATACTAGTTATGAAAAGGAAAAAAGGAGAACCAAATGTTGCAGTCGATGAGTAAACATAATAAAGCCATCACACCAGAAAAACGGCAAAAATTTGGCATTCGTCGTTTAAAGTTAGGGGTTGCTTCGATAACAATTGCTACTGCCTTGTTTGGTACAGCTGTAACTGCTGTGCAAGCTAAGACTACTGATACCACGACAAGTGAATTGGTTGAAACAGTTGTTTCTGATTCTAGTCAAAGCACCAACGCAGTGACTAGTTCAGCAGGAGTAGAACAGAATGTAGCAACTGAGACCAAGAGTAGCAATGACAGGTCCCTACCGGCCAGTATCGAAAAATCAAATCAACTCTCTTCTCAGGAAAATGTCACAACTAGTGAGGCTTCGGTAGGTGATTCGGAAGTTGCTAGTATAGTCCCTTCTGAAACGGTATCTGATGCAGATGTAACACCTCCAAGTGCACAAGTTCCCTCACCCGTGGCAGAGGTGCCTATTGCCTCAACTGATATCAGAATGCATTTCAAAACGCTTCCGTCTACGGATCTAGCTAGTCTAGGGCTTTGGACCTGGGAAGATGTTGCTAAACCTTCTGAGCAAAATGGTGCTTGGCCGACAGGAGCCACCAGTTTTTCAATGGCCAAGCAAGATAACTATGGCTACTACATTGATATAAAGATGGCCGAGGGTCCGCGCAACTTAATAAAATGGCTCATTAATAATACTAGTGGACAAAACATTACTGGGGACCAGGAGTTTGATGTTTTGAGTCAAAACATGAATGAAGTTTGGTTTGATGAGCAATATAAAGCTAGTTATTATGCCCCTCAAGCGACAGGAACTCTTCGTATTAATTACTTGCGGGCAGATGGTAACTATAAGGACAAATCCCTGTGGTTATGGGGAAGTGTTGATTCTACTCAATTAAGTCAACAAGGAACTTGGCCAGATGGGATTAATTTTAGGCATTTTGGTAAGTATGGTGCCTACATTGATGTTAAGTTGTCAGAATTACCAAGTGATATAGGTTTCTTACTCCTTGATGAAAGTAAATCAGGCGAAGCTGTCAAAATTAATCCGTCTGACTATAGATTTAGCGATTTAAAAAATAATACTCAAATTTTTGTGAAAGACGAGGATCCAACTATTTATACAAACCCTTACTATGTCAATAATGTACGCATTCTAGGTGCTCAACAAACTAGTCCTACAACAATTGAAGTGAGTATGACTAGTTTAGAAGGTACAGATCAGTCTACAGTACTTAAAAATCTTACGGTAACCAACGCAGCTAACCAAAGCATGGCTATTGCGGGTCTTATTTTAAACACTGCTCAAAAAACACTTCTCATTAAGGGGGATTTCTCTGCAAACAAGGGGCCTTATACTGTGACTTATGCTTCTGATCATTTGCTGGCAAGAGGTAACTGGCAATATAAAGATGCTCTTTATGCTTATGATGGTTTTCTTGGCTCTCAAGTGACGGCAAATGGTCAGTCTGTTGACATGGCTATCTGGTCTCCAAGTGCTGATCAAGTTTCAGTTGTCCTTTATGATAAAGATGACCAGAACCTTGTTGTCGGTAAGGTCGGTATGGTAAAAGGCCAAAAAGGGCAGTGGACAGTTAAGCTAGATAAGACTAAAGGGCTAGAAATTAACGATTACAGAGGGTATTATTACCATTATGAGATCAAACGTGGTGATAAAACGGTTTTAGTATTGGACCCTTATGCTAAATCTCTAGCAGCATGGAATTCTGATCTGGCTAGCAAAGGTCCAGCTTACGCGGTTGCTAAGGCTGCCTTTGTTGATCCAAGTCATTATGGTCCCAAAGAATTGACCTATGCCAAAATTCCTGGCTTTAATAAGCGTGAAGATGCTATTATCTATGAGGTACATGTGCGTGATTTTACATCTGATAAAGCTATCTCAGTTGATTTACATCATCAGTTTGGTACTTTTGCAGCTTTTGCGGAACGCTTGCAATACTTAAAAGAGCTAGGCGTCACCCATATTCAGTTACTGCCAGTTATGTCTTATTATTTTATTAATGAAATGACTAAGGATAGGATGGATTATTATGCCTCAAGTGCTACTAATTATAACTGGGGCTATGATCCTCAGAGCTATTTCGCTCTGACTGGTCATTATTCTTCGGATCCCAAAGATCCTACGAAACGCATTGAAGAATTTAAAAATCTTGTTAATGAAATTCATAAATTGGGAATGGGTGTGCTGTTGGATGTGGTTTATAACCATACTGCTAAAACGGCTATTTTGGAAGATTTAGAACCTCATTACTACCACTTTATGGACGCTGACGGGACTCCACGAACGGCTTTTGGTGGTGGTAGGGTTGGAACAACCCATTATATGACCCGTCGCTTGCTCCTTGATTCTATCAAATACATGGTATCAGAGTATAAAGTTGATGGCTTTAGATTTGACATGATGGGAGAACATGACGCAGAAACAATTCAAGCTGCTTATGACGCTGCCAAAGTTCTTAATCCAAATATCTTGATGTTAGGAGAAGGGTGGATTACCTATGCAGGTGATGAGAACAAACCTGTTCAAGCTGCGGATCAAACTTGGATGAATCAAACAGATTCAGTTGCTTCCTTCTCAGATGATATCCGCAATCTTCTGAAATCAGGATACCCAAATGAAGGGCAACCAGCTTTCTTGACAAATGGTCATCGAAGCATTAATGGCATCTTCAGCAATATTAAGGGGCAACCAACCAATTTTAAAGCGGATGACCCAGGTGATGTGATTCAATACATTGAGGCTCACGATAATCTAACACTTTTTGACATTATTGCTCAGTCTATTAAAAAAGATCCAAGCATTGCTAAAAATAATAGTGAGATTCATCGTCGGCTACGTTTAGGAAATCTTATCATTATGACTTCTCAAGGAACGGCCTTTATCCATGCCGGACAAGAATATGGACGCACAAAGCAATTCCGAGATGAGGCCTACAAATATCCCGTTTCGAGTGACTTAGTACCTAATAAATCCCATTTATTGGTTAATGAGGATGGAAGTCCCTTTGACTATCCTTACTTTATCCATGATTCATATGATTCGACGGATGCTATTAACCATTTTGATTGGACCAAAGCTACAAATAGTAGCCTATACCCAGAAAATACTAAGAGTCATGATTATATGCAAGGGTTGATTGCTATTAGGAAGTCAACAGATGCTTTCAGGCTAGGTGATAAAGATTTGATTGATCAAAAGGTCTCCTTAATAACGGTTCCAGGACAAGATGGGGTTGCTGAATCAGATCTTATCATTGGTTATGTGGTCACAGCAACTAATGGGGATCGCTATGCAGTCTTAGTAAATGCTGACAGTAAGTCCCGTCATTTTACTCTCCCTGCGGAATGGCAGAGCGCCAGCGTGCTTGTGGACGCTGATTATGCTGGCTTGGCCAATATCAAGCATCCAAATGGTTTGCACTTTGACCAGAATGGTCTTTCCTTAGATCCTTTGACAGCAACTATCTTGAAATTAGTGAAGGCAGCAGAGGTTGAACCTGGTTTTGAACGAGCTAAAAAAGATGACAATCCACACACTCTGACGACACCAGGGCTGACTAATAAGATGGGTACTTCAGGAACTGTCTTGTCAGAAGTCTCGCCAGTTTTCTGGTCTGGAGTTGCATCTCCAGCTAAGTCCGTAAGAACTAGTAGTGTCAGTGGTTTTAAAAAGGAGGCAGTAAAGGCAAGTGAGAATGGAACCACCAATAAGAAGCATCAGGCAAGGACTAAGACTTCAGATGCTAGCGGTAAGACTGTAGAGAAAGCTACTGTTAAAGCTCAAAATAAGCAAGAAAAGAAGACTACTTTTGCTTTGGTTGCCGCCCTCTTCCTTATAGCTTGGGCTTATCTCATTCATAAGCATAAACGTCGCTCTTAAATACATTAATCCGATGAGTGGAAATGACGTTAAAAGTCTAGGAAAATTTTCCTAGACTTTTACTTATCCTCTTTGAAGGTTTTAACAACTCGAGCTGGACAACCTAGAGCTAAGGTATTAGCAGGGATATCTTTTGTAACTAAGCTATTAGCACCAATAACGGAATTATCACCGATACTGACACCGGGTAAAACAGTTGTATTGGCACCAATCCAACAATTTTTCCCGATCCGAACTGGCCGGTTGTATTGAAATCCTTGTTCCCGCAATGATGGTTGAAGAGGATGTGTGCCCGCAATGATGGTAACATTTGGTGCTATCATGGTATTGTCACCAATTGTGATAAAGGTGTCATCAACCAGGGTCAGGTTAAAATTGATATAGACGTTTTTTCCGATAGTGGTAAAATGCCCTCCCCAATTAGCTCGAAGTGGTGGCTCGATATAGACATCTGGTCCAACTGCCTTAAACATTTTTTTCATTAATTGTTTGCGTTTTGCAATTTCTGAAGGCCTTGTTTGATTAAAGGTATAGAGGAGCTCTTGGCAGTCTAATTGTTTTTTGATGATTTGTGGATCATTAGGAAAATAGAGTTGTCCAGAGTGCATTGAGGTCATAGTTGTCATACCTAACTCCTTTTTATAAGGTAGATTCTCGGATAGTTAATTGGGTAGCAATTTTGGTCAAAGTAAGGCCATGTGACGGTTGAACTAATTGTTTATTGAGGATATCTACAGCAATACTTCCCATCTCTTCTGTGTAGACAGTGATGCTGGATAGGCTTGGGAAAACTTGTCTTGTAATAGGTGTATCATTGAATGAGATGAGGCTAACACGAGTTGGAACCGGAATATTAGCTTCCTGTAAGGCTTTAAGCGCTCCAACTGCAAGTGTGTCATTAGCAATGAAAAAAGCCTTTGGTAGGTCTTCTTTTAAAGAGTCGATGGCTTCCTTCATCAACTGATAGCCTGATTGTGTGGAAAATTGTCCGACAAACATGTATTCGGGACGATAAATCCCAAGTTCACTAGTATAATTTTTAAAGGTTCGAAAACGTTGGTCAATTAGTAGTTGACTGTGATCACTTGTACTTTCTTCCCCAGCTATCATTCCAATATCTTGAAACCCTTTGTCAATAAAATAATCCACTGCCCTCATGACAGAATGTTCAAAATCAGTCGTTACACAATGGTGTCCGCTTGTTAAAGTGTCGGAATCGACAAAAACGAGAGGAAGCTGATGTTTTTCAAGGTCTTTAATTTGTTGGTTGCTAAATTTACCAATAGCGATGATTCCAACTGTACCTACATCTAAGATAATGTTATCTGTGTTAAAAAAGCGTATAAGGTCGTAACCTAGTAAGCGCGCCCTATTTTCGAGACCAATTCTAATGGAGTAATAGTATAAATCATCAAGCTCTTCTTGCTGGCTATACCATTGGTAAACTGCAATTTTTTGTTTTATTTTAGGAAGGTTTGTTTTAGATTTGTGCTTTGAATAGCCTAGCTGATCTGCAATTGTGAGGATACGATGTTTTGTGTCTTCGCCGACGGACAAGCTGTGATCTTCATTTAGAACTCGGGATACGGTGGCTTGTGAAACGTGAGCGAGAGTAGCTATGTCTTTTAAGGTTGCCAATTTTTTCTCCTTGGATTTCTAATATCTTTGTTATTAGTATAACGAAAGTATAAAAATTTTTCTATATTTTAGTAAAATTTTAGTAAAGCAATTGACGCTGTTTCAGAGATTTCCTAAAATAGGGTTAAAAGAACAAATAAGGAGAAACAAGATGATTAAAGCGGACTTAAAAGAGCAATTTCACAGTGTTTTTGGACTAGAAGCAGAGGCGATGTTTTTCTCGCCGGGCCGGATTAATTTGATTGGGGAACATACGGATTATAATGGAGGTCATGTTTTTCCAGCAGCTATTACTCTAGGTACTTACGGAGCAGCAAGAAAGCGGGCAGATCAGACTTGTCGATTTTACTCTGAAAACTTTTCTGAATTAGGCGTAATTGCAGTTGATTTAAATAATCTGGCTTTTGATAAGAAGGATAATTGGACAAATTATGCTAAGGGTGTCATAAAATACTTAAAAGCAGCTGGTCATCGTATCGACACGGGCTTTGATCTCTACGTCAAGGGAACAATACCGAATGGATCTGGTTTGTCATCTTCGGCTTCTTTAGAGTTGCTTGTTGGTATTGTGTGTGAAACACTCTATGAGTTAGATTTAGCGAGACTAGACTTAGTAAAAATCGGCAAAGAAACTGAAAATAATTTTATTGGTGTCAATTCTGGCATAATGGATCAGTTTGCTATTGGCATGGGAGCTGATGAGAAAGCAATCTATTTGGATACCAATACTTTGGATTATGCCTTAGTACCTCTTGAATTAGGTGATTATCAAATTGTTATTATGAACACGACTAAGCGACGTGAGTTAGCTGATTCTAAGTATAACCAAAGGCGTTCGGAATGTGAAAAAGCTTTGGAGGAATTACAAAAAGGGGTGCCAATCACTTCACTTGGCGACTTAGACGATGCCCTTTTTGATCAGTATGCTTACCTAATTAAAGACGGTATTAGAATAAAACGTGCAAGGCATGCTGTTTCGGAAAATCAAAGAACACTTAAGGCCTTAGAAGCTTTGCAAGCCGGGAAACTTGACATTTTTGGTCGTCTGATGAACGCCTCTCATATTTCCTTAGAGCATGATTATGATGTAACTGGCATTGAGCTTGATACTTTAGTGCACACAGCTTGGGAACAAGAGGGTGTTTTAGGAGCAAGAATGACAGGTGCTGGTTTTGGCGGCTGTGCTATTGCAATTGTTGATAAAAAGCAAGTCGAATCCTTTAAAAAGGCAGTTGAAGAGAGATATCAAGATGTTATTGGCTATAAACCAGAGTTTTATATTGCTGAAGTAGCCCAAGGGGCTCATTTATTATAAAGTGAGACTATTATGAAACTTATTGATCAATTTGTTAATGTTATCATTGCGCAATCAGACTTTAGGGAAGAAGATACTTATTACTTAAGAAACAGAATTCTTGCCCTCGTTGGTGAAGGAAATAATGAGACGGAAACTAAAGAGAAGGATGCTGTTTTATTGAAAGAAGAGCTTTTGGATTTAGCTCAAAAAAATGGGAAAATTGGGGGATTTGTTGAGGAGAGAGATTGCCTTGGAGCTGAATTAATGAATGTCATAACTCCGGCACCTAGTCATCTAAATCAATTGTTTTGGTCTACCTACGCCAGTTGTCCAGAAAAAGCTATTTCTGATTTTTACCACCTAAGCCAGTTGAACGATTATATTAAAGTATCAGCTATCGCAAAAAATATAGCTTTTAAAACACCATCACCCTATGGTGATTTGGAAATTACTATTAATTTGTCAAAACCAGAAAAAGATCCCAAGGCAATAGCTGCCGCAAAATTGGTGAAATCCTCAAGTTACCCTTTATGCCAGTTATGCATGGAAAATGAAGGCTATCAAGGTCGACTTGATTACCCTGCACGAGCAAATCATCGTATAATTAGGCTGACACTTGGAGAAGATCCTTGGGGCTTCCAGTATTCTCCTTATGCTTATTTTAATGAACATTGTATTTTTTTAGATCAAAAGCATGTTCCAATGGTTATTTCACAAAAGACTTTTGATCAGCTATTAGAAATTGTAGCTACTTTTCCAGGCTATTTTGCAGGATCTAATGCCGATTTGCCAATTGTGGGTGGCTCTATCTTAAGCCATAATCATTATCAGGGTGGACGTCATGATTTTCCCATGGCTCTAGCTAAGGCAGAGACCCAATTTTATTTTAGAGGTTTTTTGGAAATTGAAGCAGAGCTTCTTAAGTGGCCGATGTCTGTCATTCGGCTGAGAGGAGAAAATCGAGAAAAAATGAGTCAACTAGCAGAATTGATTCGGAAAAGCTGGAGAAATTACAGTGACCAGTCAGTTGATATTATTGCTCATACAGAAGGAGTGCCTCATCATACAGTAACACCTATAGCAAGAAAGCGTCATGGAAAATTTGAACTGGATATTGTTTTAAGAGATAACCACACGACGCCTGAATATCCAGATGGGGTTTATCATCCTCATAAAGAATTACATCATATCAAGAAAGAAAATATTGGTTTAATAGAGGTTATGGGCCTAGCTATTCTTCCACCAAGATTGAAAGATGAGCTTTTAGAAGTTGAAAAATATCTGCTGGGTGAGTATAATAACATAGCAGACTACCATAAAGTGTGGGCAGATCAGATAAAAGAGCATCGAGATGTTAAAAGCTCTACTGTTCATCGGATTGTCCAGGAAGAAGTTGGTAAGGTGTTTGTTCGTGTCCTTGAAGATGCGGGAGTTTACAAACAGAATCGTGAGGGAAAATTAGCTTTCAAACGTTTTGTTGAAAGTATAGGAATAGAAGGAGAGTTATAATGGCAATTCTTGTGCTCGGAGGGGCTGGGTATATCGGCTCTCACATGGTTGATTGGTTAGTTGAACATAGTGAAGAGAAGGTTGTTGTGGTTGATAATCTTGTAACTGGTCACCGTCAAGCTATTCATCCAAAAGCCCGTTTTTATCAAGGGGATTTAGCTGATCAACCCTTTATGCGTCAGGTTTTTCAAGAAAATACAGACATTGATGCGGTTATCCATTTTGCAGCATTCTCCTTAGTCGGAGAGTCTATGACAGACCCTTTGAAATATTTTGAGAATAATACAGTTGGTATGGTCAAACTTTTAGAAGTAATGCGTGAATGTGGTCTTAAGAAAATTATTTTCTCATCAACAGCTGCAACCTACGGAATCCCAGAAGAAACCCCAATCAAGGAAACAAGCAGTCAAGTACCTATCAATCCTTATGGTGAAAGTAAATTGATGATGGAAAAAATAATGGACTGGTGTGATAAAGCCTACGGGATTCGTTTCGTAGCTTTGCGTTATTTTAATGTTGCGGGCAATAAACCAGATGGCTCTATTGGTGAAGATCATTATCCGGAAACGCATCTAATTCCACTTGTTTTACAGGTTGCTAATGGACAACGTGAGAAAATAATGATTTTTGGCGATGACTATGCAACAGCAGATGGAACAAATATCCGAGATTATGTCCATCCTTTTGATTTAGCTCAGGCTCACTGTTTAGCAGTTGATTATTTACGTTCAGGTAATCCTTCGGCGGTATTTAATCTAGGATCATCAACTGGTTTTTCAAACTTACAAATATTAGAAGTTGCACGAAAGGTAACAGGTAAGGCTATTCCTGCCGAAATTGGAGCGCGCCGACAAGGTGATCCAGATATTTTAGTTGCAGATTCAGCAAAAGCACGGGAAATCCTCGGTTGGCAACCGGCCTATGATGATATTGAAAAAATTATTGAAACCGCTTGGGCCTGGCATTCCAGTCATCCCAATGGTTATGAAGAGAAGTAAGGAGTCTGACTGTTGAGACAGTCTCCTTTTTATTAAAAGTAGAAGAGGTAACATTAGGAGAATGTATGGATTATCAAGAAGCGATTAGTCACTTTACTGAGGTTACTATTCATCAAGTCGTAGATACTATTAATCAAAAGGAAAAAATGATTCTTTACCTTGGACGAGAGACTTGCCCCTATTGTCGTCTTTTTGCGCCTAAATTAGCAGAAGTCAGTCAAGATGGAGGATACCAGGTATCTTACTTGCCTAGCGATAGTCTAGTTGGCTTAGTTGCTATTCAAGATTTTCGGGCAAGAAATCAGATTACTACTGTTCCTGCCTTGCTAGTGGCTAGTGCCCAAAGGAGTGAAGTTGTCTGTGATTCCAGCTTAAGCCTAGATGCGATCCGATCTTTTATTGAAAAAGGTAATCGTAAAAAATGATTCATTCCTTGCTATATAGGCCTATTTTTGATATAGTTAATCATGACTTTTATATAAAGAAGGAGTAACTATGGGATTTTCAACGATAATTATGTTTGTTGTCTTTATTGGCTTGATCTTTTTCATGCAACGCCAACAAAAGAAACAAGCTCAGGAACGCCAAAATCAAATGAATGCCTTACAAAAAGGTGATGAAGTGGTGACAATTGGAGGCATGTATGCCATGGTTGATGAAGTGGATCAAGATGCTAAAAAAATCACTTTAGACGTGGACGGTATTTATTTACCGTTTGAATTATCAGCGATTAAGCGTGTTGTCACAAAATCAGATGCAGGGGTAGAAACAACTATTGCTAATGAAGAAGTTGTTACATCAGAAGCGTCAGAAAATGACCTGCCAGTTGTTGAAGAGACAGCTATCCAAAAGCAAGAAGAACCTGCTATTAAAGAATAAGATGTTATCACAGAAGTGTGATAAAGTTGTTATTTTTGATTAGTATTCTAAAAGAGCACCTAAACATAGCTATTTTTGGCTGTTAGGGCTCTTTTTTTCTGGAATTAGGCGTTAAAAGCTAAGTCAATTGCATTTATTTATGGTAGAATAAAGTAAGTACGCTTAAATAAGGAAATGACATGTTACGCTTAAAATTAAAATCAAAAGAAGTTAAACTCGAAAAAATTCCTAAGCATATTGGGATTATCATGGACGGCAATGGCCGCTGGGCGAAGAAACGCTTAAAACCACGTGTGTTTGGTCATAAAGCTGGTATGGATGCTCTCCAAGAAGTCACTCTGACGGCATCAAAATATGGAGTGAAAGTCTTAACGGTCTATGCCTTTTCGACTGAGAATTGGGCACGTCCCCAAGATGAAGTCAAATTTATTATGAATTTACCCGTTGAATTTTTTGACAAATATGTGCCAGAACTCAATAAAAACAATGTGCGCATTCAGATGATTGGGGAAACACATCGTTTACCAGCAGAAACCTTAAATGCCCTTAAGAGAGCTATCGAGACAACTCGAAAGAACTCAGGCTTGGTTCTTAATTTTGCCTTGAATTATGGAGGTCGTGCAGAAATTACAAGTGCTGTTCGAATGATTGCTCAAGATGTTCTTGATGCCAACTTAAACCCAGGTGATATCACTGAAGAATTGATTGCCAACTACCTTATGACTGACCATCTTCCTTACTTATATAGAAACCCTGACTTGATTATCAGAACAAGTGGTGAGCTGCGCTTAAGTAATTTTTTACCTTGGCAATCAGCTTATAGTGAATTTTATTTCACTTCCGTTTTATGGCCTGATTTCAAGAGAGCTGAGTTCATCAAAGCATTGGAAGAGTATAGTCGTCGTCAGCGCCGTTTTGGTAAGGTTTAGAGGAGAAGTAATTATGAGACAACGTATTATCTGGGGCGGGATTGCTGCAGCTGTTTTTTTACCATTTTTGATTGTTGGAAGACTACCTTTTCAACTGTTCGTTGCTATTTTAGCAATGATTGCAGTATCAGAATTGCTTCGTATGAAACAGTTAGAGGTTTTTTCATTTGAAGGTATCTTAGCGATGTTGGCGGCATTTGTTTTGACTGTGCCTATGGATCATTATCTAACCTTTTTACCGATTGATGCTAGTTTTGCTTGCTTTGGTCTCATCGTTTTCTTCTTTTTAGCGGGAACGGTTATCAATAGCAACCATTATTCTTTTGAAGATGCAGCTTTTCCAATTGCAACTAGCCTGTATGTTGGAATCGGATTCCAAAATTTAGTGAATGCAAGAATATCGGGGATTGATAAGGTCTTGCTAGCCTTATTTATTGTCTGGGCGACGGATATGGGCGCTTATTTTATCGGTCGTAAATTTGGCCGTCGCAAATTGTTAGCTAAAGTCTCACCAAATAAAACCATTGAAGGAAGTTTAGGCGGAGTTGCCTCAGCTGTAGCTGTTTCTGTTATCTTTATGATTATTGACCGTGCTGTATATGCACCATTTCATTTCTTAACAATGTTAGTTTTTGTCATTTTCTTTTCTATTTTTGCGCAATTTGGCGACCTTGTTGAAAGCTCTATTAAAAGACATTTTGGTGTCAAAGATTCTGGAAAATTAATTCCAGGCCATGGTGGGATTTTGGATCGTTTTGATTCAATCATCTTTGTCTTCCCAATCATGCACCTTTTTGGCCTCTTTTAGTCAAGAAGGCAATATGTTTAAAGTGAAAGGAAAACTATGCTAGGATTATTAACCTTCATTATCATTTTTGGCATAATTGTAGTTGTCCATGAATTTGGGCATTTCTATTTTGCAAAAAAATCTGGGATTCTCGTTAGAGAATTTGCCATAGGGATGGGACCTAAACTTTTTTATCATACAGATAAAGAAGGAACCCTCTACACAGTTAGATTGTTACCTCTTGGGGGCTATGTTCGCATGGCAGGTTGGGGTGATGATAAGACTGAAATTAAAACCGGAACTCCCGCTAGTTTGACATTAAATTCATCAGGTCAAGTCACTCGTATTAATCTATCGCAGAGTAAACTGGACCCGACCAGTCTACCTATGAATGTGACCGCCTATGATTTGGAAAAAGAATTAACCATTACCGGCTTAGTTATTGATGAAACCAAAACATATCCTGTTCATCACGATGCCACAATTGTTGAAGAAGATGGTACAGAAATCAGAATTGCTCCACTTGATGTCCAGTATCAAAATGCAAGTGTTTGGGGCCGACTCATTACTAACTTTGCTGGTCCTATGAATAACTTCATTTTAGGAATCTTGGTTTTTGTCTTGCTGGCATTTGTCCAAGGCGGAGCTTATGATTACAACAGTAACCACATTAGAGTAGCTAAAGATAGTGCTGCAGCGCAAGCAGGAATAAAAAATAATGACCAAATCCTCAAGGTTGGTTCTTATCAAGTCTCTAACTGGCAAGAGTTGACAACTGCCATTCATAAAACGACTGAGGGAATCAAACCGGGTCAGTCTATTGCAGTGACACTTAAGTCAAAGGGTGTTCAGAAGCTTATTAAAGTGAAACCACAAAAGGTTAAAAATACCTACGTTATTGGTGCCCAAGTAGCTTTGAAAACGAGTTTGAAAGATAAGATCCTGGGTGGTTTCCAGATGGCTCTGAGAGGAGCAACAATTATTATCATTGCTCTAAAAAATCTTATTCTAAGTTTTAGTTTAGATAAACTTGGTGGTCCAGTTGCTATGTACCAGATGTCTAATGAGGCTGCTCAGAACGGACTGGAATCAGTACTGTCCTTGATGGGTATGCTATCTATAAACTTGGGCATTTTTAACCTTATTCCGATTCCAGCGCTAGATGGTGGTAAAATTCTCATGAATATCGTTGAAGCTATTCGTCGTAAACCACTGAAACAAGAAACAGAAACCTATATTACAGTGGCAGGAGTAGCTCTTATGTTGGTATTAATGATAGCTGTAACCTGGAATGATATTATGCGCACTTTTTTCTAAGCTAAGAGGAGAAAAAAAGAACAATGAAACAATCTAAAATGTTAATTCCAACCTTGCGCGAGATGCCAAGCGATGCTCAGGTCATTAGTCATGCCTTGATGCTACGTGCTGGCTATGTTCGTCAAGTATCTGCTGGAATATATGCTTATTTACCCCTTGCTAATCGGACGATTGAGAAGTTAAAAGGGATTATGCGTCAAGAGTTTGATAAGATTGGAGCTGTAGAAATGTTGGCACCAGCCTTATTGACAGCAGATCTATGGCGTGAATCAGGTCGATATGAGACCTATGGTGAGGACCTTTATAAATTAAAAAATCGAGAATCATCCGACTTCATTCTAGGTCCAACTCACGAAGAGACGTTCACAACCTTGATTCGTGATGCCGTTAAATCTTATAAGCAACTTCCTCTTAACCTTTATCAAATTCAAGCTAAATACCGTGATGAAAAACGTCCCCGCAATGGCTTGTTAAGAACCCGTGAGTTTATCATGAAAGATGGTTATAGTTTCCACCAAAATGATGAAGATTTGGATATTACTTATGAAGATTACCGTAAAGCCTATGAAGCAATTTTCACTAGATCTGGCCTTGAATTTAAGGGTATTATTGGCGATGGTGGTGCTATGGGTGGTAAAGATTCACAAGAATTTATGGCAATCACACCTGATAGAACTGATTTAAATCGTTGGTTAATCCTGGATAAATCTATTCCTAGCCTAGAGTCTATTCCAGAAGATGTGCTGGAAGAAATAAAAGCAGAACTAAGTGCCTGGATGGTCTCTGGGGAAGATACAATAGCTTACTCTAGTGAATCAAGCTACGCGGCCAATTTGGAAATGGCTAGCAATGCTTATAATCCTAGCACAAAAGTTGAAGCTCAAGCTGATCTAGAAGAAATAGCTACCCCAGATTGTAAAACAATTGATCAAGTTGCCGCCTTTTTAAATTGTGGACCGGAAACAACTATCAAAACCTTACTCTTTATGGCAGATGGAAAACCGTTGGTTGCTTTATTAGTAGGTAATGATCATGTTAATGATGTTAAACTAAAAAATTACCTTGGCGTTGACTTTTTAGAAGCAGCCACCGAAGAAGAAGCTCAATCGGTATTTGGTGCTTCTTTTGGGTCACTGGGACCTGTTAACCTGCCGAGTGACATTCGTATAGTTGCAGATCGAAATGTTCAAGACCTAGCTAACGCAGTGACAGGAGCCAATAAGGATGGCTACCATTTACTGGGTGTTAATCCTGAACGTGATTTTCATGCTGAATATGTTGATATCCGAGAAGTTAAAGAAGGAGAGATATCGCCGGACGGCCATGGAGTCCTTCGCTTTGCCCGTGGTATTGAGATTGGTCACATCTTTAAACTTGGTACCCGTTACTCTAATAGTCTAGGAGCTACCATTCTTGATGAAAACGGCCGAGCAGTTCCAATTGTTATGGGATGCTATGGTATTGGCGTTAGTCGAATCTTATCAGCTGTTATTGAACAACATGCAAGATTATTTGTTAACAAAACACCAAAAGGCGACTATCGTTTTGCATGGGGTATTAATTTCCCAGAAGAATTAGCACCTTTTGATGTTCACCTTATTACCGTTAACACCAAAGATCAAGAGGCCCAAGACCTAACGAGCAAAGTTGAAAAAGACTTAACAGCTAAAGGCTATGAGGTTCTGACAGATGATCGTAACGAGCGGGTTGGTTCAAAATTCTCTGATAGTGATCTTATTGGCTTACCGATTCGTATCACAGTTGGTAAGAAGGCTGCTGAAGGTATCGTGGAAATTAAAATTAAGGCAAGTGGTGATAGTATTGAAGTGCATGCTGATAATATTATTGAGACGCTTGACATTTTAACTAAAAAATAGAAATGAAAAAGGCCAATCACTAGAGGATTGCCCTTTTTTATGTAGATTGGTTTATGGCGATTTATTCTCAGGAATGAGAGTTCCCTTTGGGTTCTAACATCCGTTGCAGTGCACCAAGGATAATATCAGAAAAGATTGCCATAAGAGCCGTTGGTAGTGAACCAGCAAGAATTATGGCTCCGCCGTTTGTTGCATTTGTACCTCGTACAATGATATCACCTAAACCACCTCCGCCTACAAAGGCGCCAATGGCTGTAATACCAATCGCAACGACCAAGGCATTTCGGATTCCTGCCATGATAACAGAAAGTGAGAGGGGTAACTCTACCATGAAGAGACGTTGGCTTTTAGTCATTCCCATTCCTTTTGCGACATCAACTAAGTCATTGCTGACATTTTTAATGCCGGTATAGGTATTGCTAATGATTGGCAAGAGAGAATAAAGAAAAACGGTAGCAATAACAGTCTTTGTCCCCAGGCCCAAACCAAGCATTAATATCGAAATCATAGCGAGGGAAGGAATGGTTTGTAAGACGTTAGCAATCCCCATGACAAATTGGCGTAAATGTGCTTTACGAGCAATAATAATTCCTAGAGGAACACCAAGTAGAGCTGCCAAGAAGACACCATATGCAGAAATCAAAAAATGTCTGAGAAATTGAGCCATAATGTAGGAACCATTATGGTTAAAGTAATAGACAAGTTGATCCCAGGTATTCATGTCACTCATTCATGTCACCTCCTTTGAAATAGTGATGGCTTTTTAGAAATTCTTTGGCAACAACTGCAGGTTCTAGGAGCTTATCATCTACTTTATAGTTCAATGTCTGCATGGTTTCCAAGCTAATTTGCCCATCAAGTCGATGGAGTACCTTCTTTAATTTAGGATATTTTTTTAGGAGGGAATTGCTGACTACCATTGAACATTCGTAGGGAGGGAAAAATTGTTTATCATCTTTAAGAATCTTTAAATCATAACTTTTAATCCGACCATCAGTTGAATAGCCTAAAACTGCCTGCATTTTATTGCTTGAAACAGCATCATATACCAGTCCAATTTGCATGGGATACAGATTGTCGAAGGTGAAGCCATAAGTTTTTGAAAAGTCAGGGTAACCATCCCCTTTACGGTTCATCCAAGTACTATCAATCCCGACTTTGGCGCTTGCTTTGATGTTTTGCATGTCAGAAATGGTTTCAAGGTGATTTTGCTTAGCATAATCACTGGTAACCATAAATGCATAGGTATCTGAAAAGCCATAAGTTGGGAACCATGTTTGGTTAAAGCGTTTTGTAAATTCTTTCTTGACGATTTTGGCAGCTTTCTGGGGATCTTTGACTGCCTCCATCCTCAAAGAACCTGTAATATCTGTCCCGGTATAGCGAGTTGCAGATATATCAGCATCACCCCGTAATTGTGCTTGGTGTGTGACGTTTGAAGAACCCAAATTAGGGACAATTACTGTCTGATAGCCTAGTTCATGATTAACTAATTCAGCGATGATATTAGCCATGATACTAGACTCAGTTGTACTTTGTGCAGCGATTTTAATGGTTTCACTTTGTTTTTTAAAGAAGTGATGATAGGCAAAAAAACAAGCACTAAATGTAAGAAGAATTGAAAGGCTAATATAGAGTTTCTTTTTCATGCTGTCACCTCTCTTCTTTGTTTAGGGATTAATTTCCTTTCAAGCAAGCCTAGGAGAAAATCTGCTAGTAAAGATAAAAGAATGACTGGGATTGTCCCACCGATGATTAATTCTGGTTGGAAGAGATTTAAGCCGCTAAAAATCAAATCTCCAAGGCCACCTGCTCCAATGTAAGATGCCAAGGTCGCCCAAGCAATCACATAAATGGCAGATAACCTTACGCCCGCCATTATCACAGGCATAGCTAAAGGTAATTCAACTAAGAAAATGGACTGTATGGGTAACATCCCCATCCCTTGCGCGCTATCTTTTAAATTAGGATCGACATTGTTTAGGCCAACATAGGTATTTCTGAGAATTGGTAAGAGTGAGTAGATGAAGAGTGCGACAATAGCAGGAGTTTTCCCTACACCAAAAAGTGGAATCATCATGGCTAAGAGTGCCAAACTTGGAATAGTTTGGAGCATGCTGGTTAGGGCAATAATGATTTTAGCTAATCTTGGAAAGCGTGTTAGTACAGTCCCTAGAGGCACTGCCAGAAGGATACCAAAGAGTAAGGCAAGGGCAGAAATATAGGTTTGTTCCCAAGTTTTAAACAGTAAACGCTCACCATACTGTGTTAAAAAATCAGTCATTTGCTTCCTCCTTATCCTCTCCGCCCCAGATAAAGTTATAGAGGATATCAACTAAAGATGAACGTGTAATAACGCCTTTAAGTTTGTTGTTTTTATCGACTACTGGTGCATACTTAAGGCCACGTTTAAAAATACGCTGAGCGGTATCTCGAAGAAGGGCATCCTCTTGGACAGAAAAAGTAATTTGTGTCATTAAATCAGAGACTAATAGGTCTTTTTGGTAACGATTGCTGAGAGATTCTAAGTCAATCAAGCCAATCAGACTGTCATCTTCTGTAACTAAGAGCGAGTCAACCCTTTTTTGACGCATTAATGAAATTGCTTCAGATAAGGTTTTTTCTGCCGTGATAGAAACAGGATTAGGCAACATGATGGATTTAACAGGCGTAATATTGGACTGAGCACGCATCAGCCGTTCTTCACCAATCATTTTTTCGACAAATTCGGTAGCTGGTTTTTGAAGTAAGGCAGTTGGTGATGCTTCTTGGACCATCTTGCCATTATCCATGACAACGATTTTTGTTGCTAGTTTGAGGGCTTCATCCATATCGTGAGTGACGAGAATAATGGTTTTACCCATTTTTTCTTGGAGAGTTTTAACCAGGTCTTGAATCCCTTCACGTGTAATTGGATCCAAGGCTCCAAAAGGCTCATCCATTAAAATAATATCTTGATCAGCAGCCAAGGCACGAATAACCCCAATCCGTTGTTGTTGGCCACCAGATAGTTCAGAAGGATAGCGATCTAAAAAGTCTTCTGGAAGCTCAACAATTTTAAGTAATTCTTTAGCTTTGGCCATTTTGTCTTCTTCTGACCATTTTAGAAGCTTGGGTACAAGAGTGATATTTTCGTAGATGGTCATATGTGGCATAAGTCCAATACTCTGGATAACATAGCCAATTTTACGTCGTAATTGGACTGGATTAAATTCTGAGATATCTTTCCCCTTAAAAAGAATTTTGCCATTACTAGGCTTTAGCATACGGTTAATCATCCGCATTAGGGTTGTTTTGCCAGAGCCACTAGTTCCAATAAAACAGATAAAGTCGCCGGGCATGATTTTTAAATTAATCTTATCAACGGCTATTTTATCGCCATAGATCTTATTAACATTTTGATATTCAATAATTGGTGTTTCCATTCTTATCTCCGTCTTCACATTATAAATTTATGAAATAGCATGAACAATTATATTATACTATTATTTTTGGATAAAATCAGAGTTTGAGCAATAGTAGATAGACTATCTTTGTCTATTTTTTTGAAATATAGTCCTTTTGTCTATAAATGACAGAAAATAAATTCACGGAAATAGTCCTCAAGGAGCTGGGTTCAAACTTGTTGAAAGGTAATTAAGAGTCGAAATTTTCTCTGTTTTGTGTTAGAATAGGCCTAAGAAATTCAGGAGAAAACTATGTCAGATTTATTCGTTAAATTAATGGAACAAATAGAAATGCCACTTGAAATGCGTACTTCAAGTGCTTTTTCGACTGCTGACATTATTGAAGTTAATGTTCATTCAGTTTCGAGACTTTGGGAGTTTCATTTTTCATTTGAACACATTTTACCTATTGACAGTTATCGAGAACTAGACTACCGCTTAACTAAGACCTTCAAAGAAGCTGATATTAAGGCCTTATTTGATATTAAGGTAAAGCAGATTGATTATTCAGAGCCTGTCTTACAAGCCTATTATCAGGAAGCTTTTGAATATGCACCCTGTAATGGAGCTTCCTTCAAATCTAGCTTTGCTAAGCTAAACGTTTCCTACCAAGATGGTAAGCTGATTATTCATGCTCCCCGTTTTGTTAATAATGATCATTTTAGGCAAAATCATATCCCAAACCTTGCTAAACAAATGGCAGCCTTTGGCTTTGGCCAATTGACTATTGAAATGGTTACTAACCAAGAGATGACTCAAGAGATGACTCATTCTTTTGTGTCCAATCGCCAAGCACTCTTAGAAAAGGCAGTCCAAGATAATTTAGAAGCGCAAAGGTCATTAGAAGCCATGCAGCCACCTGCTGATGAGGTTACTAGCGCTAAACCAAGTTTTGACTATAAAGAAAGAGTTGCTCAAAGGCAGGCAGGTTTTGAAAAAGCTGAAATCACACCAATGGTTGAGGTCGAAACAGAGGAAAACCGGATTGTCTTTGAAGGTATGGTTTTTGATGTGGATCGCAAAACAACCCGTACGGGGCGTCACATCATCAATTTTAAAATGACTGACTATACCTCTAGTTTTGCTATGCAAAAATGGGCGAAAGATGATGATGAGCTCCGTAAATTTGATATGATTGCTAAGGGGGCTTGGTTACGTGTTCAGGGTAATATTGAAAATAATCAATTTACCAAAAGTCTAACCATGAATGTACAACAAATAAAAGAAATTGTACATCATAGCCGGAAGGACTTAATGCCAGAAGGGCAAAAACGTGTGGAATTACATGCTCACACCAACATGTCAACCATGGATGCCTTACCGACTGTTGAAAGTCTCATTGATACAGCTGCTAAATGGGGACACAAGGCCGTTGCAATCACAGATCATGCTAATGTGCAGTCTTTTCCACATGGCTATCATCGTGCTCGAAAAGCGGGCATCAAGGCAATCTTTGGTCTAGAAGCTAATATCGTTGAAGACAAAGTTCCTATTGCCTATGATCCTGTCGATATGGATTTGCATGAAGCAACCTACGTGGTTTTTGACGTCGAGACTACTGGTTTATCAGCAATAAACAATGATTTGATTCAGATCGCGGCATCAAAGATGTATAAAGGCAATATTATTGAACAATTTGATGAATTTATTAATCCGGGTCACCCTTTATCCACCTTTACAACGGAATTAACAGGGATTACTGATAATCACTTAATCGGAGCAAAACCTATCCTAAAAGTCTTAGAAGCCTTTCAAGATTTTTGTCAGAACACCATTTTGGTTGCACATAATGCTAGTTTTGATGTCGGTTTTATGAACGCTAATTATGAACGTCATCAGCTCCCTTTAATTAACCAACCTGTTATTGACACCTTAGAATTTGCCCGTAATTTATATCCTGAGTATAAGCGACATGGTTTGGGGCCACTGACCAAGAGGTTCCAAGTTTCCTTGGATCATCACCATATGGCTAACTATGATGCGGAAGCCACTGGACGTTTATTGTTTATTTTCTTGAAAGAAGCTCGCGAAAAACATGGACTCACTAATTTATTGGATCTTAACACTAAACTTGTGGCGGAAGATTCTTATAAAAAGGCACGGGTCAAACATGCGACTATCTACGTTCAAAATCAAATAGGTTTGAAAAATATTTTCAAATTAGTTAGTCTATCAAATGTTAAGTACTTTGAAGGAGTTCCGCGGATTCCTAGGACTGTTTTAGATCAGTACCGTGAAGGACTCCTTCTAGGGACAGGTTGTTCTGAAGGAGAAGTTTTTGATGCGGTGCTCACAAAAGGGGTGGAAGCTGCTGCTGAGTTAGCAAACTATTATGATTTTATTGAAATCATGCCACCGGCCCTCTATAACCCTTTAATTGCGCGTGAATTAATTAAGGACCAAGAGGGAGTTCAGAAAATCATTTTTGATTTAATTGAGGTCGGTAAAAGGCTGAATAAACCAGTTCTTGCTACGGGTAATGTTCATTACATTGAACCTGAAGAAGCTATCTACCGTGAAATCATTGTTCGCTCACTCGGTCAAGGTGCTATGATTAATAGACCAATTGGCCGTGGAGAAGGCGCTCAACCAGCTCCACTGCCTGAGGCTCATTTCAGAACAACCAATGAAATGCTAGACGACTTTGCCTTTTTAGGAAAAGAACTAGCTTATCAAGTAGTTGTTCAAAATACCCAAGACTTTGCCGATCGTATAGAAGAAGTTGAAGTGGTTAAAGGAGATCTTTACACGCCTTTTATTGACAAAGCTGAAGAAACAGTTGCTGAGTTGACCTATCAAAAAGCTTTCGAAATTTATGGTAATCCTTTACCAGATATTATTGATTTACGAATTGAAAAAGAGTTGACTTCCATATTAGGGAATGGTTTTGCGGTGATTTACTTAGCCTCTCAAATGCTGGTAAATCGCTCGAATGAGCGGGGATACTTGGTAGGTTCACGTGGATCTGTTGGATCAAGTTTTGTTGCCACCATGATTGGTATAACGGAAGTTAACCCAATGCCGCCGCATTATGTTTGTCCTCATTGTCAGCACTCAGAATTCATCACGGACGGTTCTGTCGGATCTGGTTATGATTTGCCTAATAAGAATTGTCCAGAATGTGGAGCAAGTTATCAAAAGGATGGACAAGATATTCCCTTTGAAACCTTTCTTGGCTTTGATGGCGATAAGGTACCGGATATTGATTTGAACTTCTCTGGAGATGATCAACCCAATGCCCATTTAGATGTGCGTGATATTTTTGGAGCTGAGTATGCATTTAGAGCAGGAACTGTTGGTACAGTTGCAGAAAAAACAGCTTACGGTTTTGTCAAAGGTTATGAACGGGATTTTGGAAAAATGTACAGAGATGCTGAAGTTGATCGTCTTGCAGCTGGTGCAGCTGGTGTGAAACGAACAACTGGGCAACATCCGGGGGGGATTGTTGTTATTCCTAACTACATGGACGTCTATGATTTTACCCCAGTCCAATTTCCAGCAGAAGATGTTACAGCTTCATGGCAAACAACCCATTTTAACTTCCATGATATTGATGAGAATGTTTTAAAGCTTGATATTCTAGGTCATGATGATCCCACAATGATTCGGAAGTTGCAAGACTTGTCGGGCATTGACCCTAAATCAATCCCAGTCGACGATCCGGGTGTTATGGCGCTCTTTTCAGGGACAGAGATTTTAGGGGTTACACCGGAACAAATTGGGACACCAACGGGCATGTTGGGGATCCCTGAATTTGGTACCAATTTCGTTCGTGGCATGGTTAATGAAACACATCCAACGACTTTTGCTGAGCTCCTCCAATTATCTGGTCTGTCACATGGAACAGATGTTTGGTTGGGTAATGCACAAGATCTTATTAAAGAAGGTATTGCAACCCTAAAAACAGTTATTGGCTGTCGGGATGATATTATGGTTTACCTTATGCACGCTGGTTTAGAGCCTAAGATGGCCTTTACCATTATGGAAAGGGTTCGAAAAGGACTCTGGTTGAAAATCTCAGAAGATGAGCGCAATTCTTATATTGAAGCGATGCGTAAGAATCATGTTCCAGATTGGTATATTGAATCTTGTGGAAAGATTAAATACATGTTCCCTAAAGCGCATGCTGCTGCCTATGTCTTGATGGCTCTGCGAGTTGCTTATTTTAAAGTGCACCACCCAATCATGTATTACTGTGCTTATTTTTCCATTCGAGCAAAAGCTTTTGAATTAAAAACGATGAGCGGTGGCTTAACGGCTGTTAAGGCACGGATGGAAGATATAGCCCTTAAAAAGAAAACTAACGAGGCTTCTAATGTTGAGAATGATTTATACACAACATTGGAGATTGTCAACGAGATGCTAGAGCGTGGCTTTAAATTTGGAAAATTAGATCTTTACAAGAGTGATGCGATAGAGTTTCAAATTGAAGGTGATACTTTAATACCTCCTTTTGTAGCCTTAGAAGGCTTAGGCGAGAATGTTGCTAGACAAATCGTCCGTGCCAGAAAAGAGGGAGAATTTCTTTCAAAAATGGAGCTCAGAAAACGTGGCGGAGCTTCACAAAGCTTGGTCGAAAAAATGGACGATATGGGGATCTTAGGCAACCTTCCTGAAGATAATCAATTAAGTCTTTTTGATGACTTCTTTTAAAAGCAATGTTATTAGCTAGTTGGCCAACCTCAAACGAATTGATTGCTTTTATTACTAATTAGTTATAAAATAAACCCATAAAGAAAGGAGGCAAAATGGGAACATTTAAAAATTCAGCAGTTAAATCCATGGTCGTTATGCGTAAGGCTTTTCGAACCATCGATGCGAAAGTATCTGAAAGTTATAAGGATCATGAACTGACCCCGACTCAATTTGCTGTTCTTGATGTTTTGTATGCCAAAGGCGACTTGAAAATTGGGGAACTAATCAATAGTATGTTAGCAACTTCAGGTAATATGACAGTCGTTATTAATAATATGGAAAAAAAGGGATGGGTCCAACGCATCATGTGTCCCAATGATAAACGGTCTTTCATTGTTAGTTTGACAGATGATGGCAAAGCAGTGATTGAAAAAGCACTCCCAGAACACATTGGTAAAGTTGAAGAAATATTCTCTGTCTTGACAGAGGCAGAGCAAAAAGAATTAATTAGACTTTTGAAAAAATTTAAAAATACATGAGCCTAATGACTAAGTAACAATCCTTCTAGAGAAATCATTGGAAAGCAGTGGTTTCTTTTTTTAAATTTTTAAGCCAAGTCTCTTGACTTTACTAATTAGTAATAATATAATTACTACATAGTATTAATAAATCACTATTTAGTGAAAAGGAGACGGTATGTCTGTTATTGCTAAACTAAAAAGTATGTTTAAAGGAGAAAAGGAAATGAAAAATATTCTATTTATTGATGGCTCACTACGCAAAGGGTCATTTAACCATCAATTAGCACTTGAAGCAGAAAAAACTTTGGCTGGTAAAGCTCAGGTATCTTATTTAGATTGGGCCCAAGTTCCTGTTTTTAGTCAAGACCTTGAAGCTCATGCTCCAGAAGCAGTAGTTAAAGTTCGTGAAGCTATTCAAGCAGCAGATGCTATTTGGATTTTCTCACCTGTTTATAATTTCTCAATTCCAGGCTCAGTGAAAAATTTACTAGACTGGGCATCACGCGCACTTGACTTGTCAGATCCAGCTGGTCCATCAGCAATTGGTGGTAAAGTTATTACCGTCTCTTCAGTAGCTAATGGTGGACATGATCAATTGTTTGCTATTTATAATGATTTGATTCCATTTATTCGTACAACAGTGGCAGGCGAATTTACTAAAACAACTGTCAATCCAGAAGCATGGGGAACTGGCGTTCTTGAGATTTCAGAGGAAACAAAAGCTAGCCTTGTAAGCCAAGCAGAAGCTCTGTTAGCAGCAGTTTCTAATGATTAAACTACAAAACTGATCAAAAAAAGAGTCTGGGACAAAAAGATATTAATTTTTGAGATTCCCTGCCATTAATTTTCCAATTGATAAATGAAACCCAAAAAGCGAACAAAACTCATTTTCTGATACTCAGAATACTGTCTTGTTCGCTTTTTATATTTGAGCTTAGACTTTTGTCCCAGCCTCTTTTTATTTGATAATGAGCATGCCCTCATTGATAGCGAAAGGATCAGCCTCATTGATGCGGTCATAGAACATAATACCATTAATGTGATCAATTTCATGTTGAACAACGATAGCATTATAACCTTTCAATTTAATGCGCTGTTTCTCACCATCTTTGTTATAGTAATCAACTGTAACACGAGAATGGCGAACCACATAGCCTTCAATTAAACGATCCACTGATAGGCAACCTTCACCTTCTGCTAGAGCAGCATCTTGAACGGAATGTGCTACAATCTTAGGATTATACATCACTTCTTGAAGACTATAGGCTTCTTTTGGAGGGTTGCCTTCACTATCTTCCATATTAGGAACTAGAACAGCAATAACCCGTTTTGAAATATCTAACTGTGGGGCAGCTAAGCCAACGCCACCACGTAAATCTAACTTTTCTGCCATCACAGGATCTTGAGAATGCTTCAAAAATTGCATCATCTTTTCGCCTAGAATGATGTCTTCATCACTTAAGGGAAGCGCAACTTCTTGGGCTTTTTGTCTAAGAGTTGGGTTACCTTCACGGATGATATCAGCCATTGTAATCATGTGACTAGCTTTTATTATTTTATCTTGTGCAGACATTATTACTCCTTTATTTATTCATGGAATAACTATATCACAAAATAAGTTATTTATAAAGCTGAGCTCACGACTTCTTCTGCGATAGGACACTTTGTCCTTGATTGCTGGTAATTTCGTCGGCACTATTATCCAAAGCAAAGGTTTTAATGAAAAAATAGGAGGCCATGGCTAGGCTTATTGAGGCGAGGATATCGGTTGGGTAGTGATCTCTGAGGTAAATGCGGGAAACTAACAATAAGAAGGTCCAGATGCTAGCCATATATTTGATTAAGGTTGAGAAGATATCTTTGCGATGACTTAGGAAGCTAAATAGAATTAAAAGCAGAAGAATCATGCAAATACTATGGCCACTGGGAAAGCTCAGACCAGTATCAGAAAAGAGTTGAAAGCTTGGCCGTTGTCGGTGGATAATAAGTTTTAGTAAGAGTGCTAGGCCGCTTGTGCTAAAGTAAAAACTGAATAGGATAAGTGTTTTTCTACCTTTATGGCGATTTAAAATAAAAAGAACTACAGCAAGAGTGGTCACAATCAGAGGACTACCGATACTAGTAATGTAGATCATGATAGTAGTTAGCCAGGGACTGTATGTTAATGCCACAAGATTAAAGAGGGCATTATCTAAATAATGAATAACTGAAGCATTGGTCAAAACCCCAATAGTTAGGAATAGAAAGCTTATCACAAATAGGGCAGTAGCAAAAAATGAGTGTTTCTTGAACATACAAGTCTCCTTTAATAAGGCTAAGCATACCCTAGAAAACTTAAATAATTCAAAAACACATTAAATATGATGACTCATAAGGCTGTAAAAGAAAATCATTAGGATTAAGCTCGGGCCTTGTCTTATTGACAAGGCTTTCAAAGAAGGTTATAATGGGCTTGCTTTAGCCCTAATTGAATTGAAGTATCTTTCTTTAGAAAGTGTGAATCGTATGAAAACCATTTTAATCATCTTATTCTGGTCTTGTTTGGCCTTTGCCGTGTACTCTGCTATTGATGCTAAGTTATGGGTCACAAAGGCACTTGGCTACAACTACCTGATCCGATTTGTTGGTGTAACTAAGGGAATTGATTTGAAGGAAAGTCCTAAAGTCATGAAAAAAATTAAGATTGTTAATGCATCAAGGAATCAGATGACCTATTCTGTGCAATCTAGAATTAATGATCATGCCTTGAAGGAACTGATTATGGCTGAATTTGATTTAAGGAAAGATCAAGTTATTATCCAATCTGAGCAACTTTCAGGGGTACTAGGAGTAGCTTAGGAATTGCTTTAGAAATTTGTCCGGTTTTTAACAGACAAGTTAATAAAAGTAGCTGACCGATCTCTTTTTTTTACAAAAAGGTATTGTTTCTAGAAAAGAGATTAGCTATAATAAACTATCTCCAAACAATATCATCCTTGACTGAGAGAGAGAGGATAATAAGACAAAGGAAAAGAGCCTCTTGTGAGCTCTTTTTTGCGTTGACCAATACTACCTAGTTAATGGGTGAAAATGTCTAAAACTGATTCCATATCTTTAATCTAAATCTGCTAAATCCTCTAAGGCTTCTTTGGAGTGGATATGATAATATTTAAAGGAAACTTTTTCTATGATTTTGGCTTCTAAAAGCTGAGCAATGACACGATGTAGATGGCGGTAGCTAGTGCTAAAAGAATCAGCTAGTAGGGTCAAATCAAGCGTGAAATAACCCTCTTTTTGATTCTCTAGAATATGCTTTGCAAGTCTTTCTTTGACAGTGTAATTTAAGTTTTGGGTGCTCTTGATGTTTTGTTTGTAAAAATTTTTAGCTAATTCTTGGCTGATTTGATACAGGAACTCAGGGTTAGCTAATAACTTTTTTTTAGTAATGTGCTTTAGTTGAATCAGGTAGGTCTCTTCAAGAGCAATGACAGAAGTAACAGCTTTTTGGTTAGTCAATAATTCTATGTCACCTATCAAACAAGGTCTAGCATGGGTTTCTAAGATATGTTCCTTGCCATTAGACAAACGTCTGACAATTTTAATGTTGCCAGCAAGGGCATAACCAATAAAGGTCAAGGTCTGACCTTGTTGGCAGATAATGTCATTTTTTTGAAAAAGAACCAGTTGTAGTTCAGGCCAGAAAACCTCAGGAAAAAACTCTTCTAAGTGATATTTTTTAAGTAGTTCTTTTAATAATTTTTTATTTGTAATCGTCTTCATATTGGATTTATGACCTAGGTCCTATTTTTATTTCTTGCTATTGATTATACTGAAGATAAGATAAATTAACAAGAAAAAGGACGGTTTTCCTATTTGAAATCTTTTTTAGAAAAAATGAGCTTATTAAGTCTCTCTGTGATGATGATTTCGCCATTTTCTGTTGCGCCAGCCTTGCCTCAAATGCTTTCATTCTATGAAAAACAGGGCTATATAGAATCAAATGTGAGTATCCTATTTTCGCTTTCTTCTTTTTCAATTTTAGCTGTCTTATTAGCTAATCCCCTTTTGAGGAAGGTATTAAATGAAAAACAAACAGTTATTTTAGGGCTTTTGCTGATTGCTTTAGGTGGAGGCAGTCCAATGTTGACACAGTCTTATGCAATTGTTTTCATCTCACGTCTATTACTCGGGTTGGGAATAGGCTTAATCAATGCCAAGGCTATTAATATCATTAGTGAACGGTATACAGGTAAAGAAAAAATTAAACTATTGGGCTTTAGAAGCTCAGTAGAGGTTTTAGGAGCAGCTGTTTTCACCTTTTTAGCAGGTTTTTTAATCAGCTTTGGCTGGTCTAAGGCTTTTGCCATTTACTTCTTTGCTCTCATTATCCTAGGCTTATATCTCTTGTTTGTCCCTAAAATTCCGGAGGTTACCAAAGTAGAAAAACAGATAGCTAATCAGCGTTTAAATTCCAAACAATTATTGATGATTGTTGGAATGGCTATTTATGCTGGCTTTGTTATTGTTGTTAATACTTCTATAACCTTACGGATACCACTTGTCATTGCCCACAATAGCCTTGGCTCAGCGGGTTTAGCTAGTTTAATCCTTAGTTTGATGATGCTCATGGGTATCTTTTCAGGCCTTAGTTTCAGTGGGCTTCTTGCTCGATTCAAGGATTCCTTAATGGCAATAGTGGCCATTGCACTAGGTATTGGCATGTTGATTTTATGGGTAGCTAACAGTTTATTCCTAGTTGCCCTTGGAGCCCTGCTGACAGGATTTGTTTATAGTGTCGGTGTGACCTATGTTTTCCATCATATTTCGGAGAAGATACCTTCACATCAGCTAACAAATGCGACTACTTTAGTGTTATTAGGCTGTAATATAGGTGGTGGTGGTGCGGCTTTAATATTACAAGTGTTTTCATACTTATCTAGCTCACTTGTTTTTCCTTATTTGATCTATGCATTGCTGAGTTTAGCCTTAGGCCTTTTGTTGCTTTTAAAAAGTAGAAGAAAAATTGGACAACCTTGACCTCAAAAAATGAATCTGTTAGAATAGAGAAGTCGAAAGACAAAACCAACTTTTTCTTGGTTTTAGGAGCGCCAATCCTAAGACTCGGATTAAGCAAAAAAAGGAGAAAATATTATGGCAATCTCAAAAGAGAAAAAAAATGAAATCATCGCTCAATATGCACGTCATGAAGGCGATACTGGTTCAGTTGAAGTTCAAGTAGCAGTTCTTACTTGGGAAATCAACCACCTTAACGGACACATCAAAGAACATAAAAAAGACCACGCTACATACCGTGGTTTGATGAAAAAAATTGGACACCGTCGTAACTTATTAGCTTACTTACGTCGTACAGACGTTAACCGTTACCGCGAGCTTATCCAATCTCTTGGTTTACGTCGTTAATTTCAAGTTTAAGATCTCTCCAGACGACCTTAGTCAGCCTGAAGATCATTTTACTTGTGGAAAAACATCTCAGAAATGGGATGTTTTTTATGTTATCACTAATTTTTAGCATTTTTTGTTCCTATCGCAGCTAAAAATAAGTTGGCGGATTTCATTGTAGGAGGGAACTTCATCCCTTATTATCCTAGATAATTTAAAGGGTCAAGTTGATCTGCCAAAGAGTTGTCAGCGAGGCTCATTTTCTTGCTTACAATTTTAGCGCCTTTCTTAGCTAAGAGGAGATGATACCTGCTTCTTATCTCTAATTGAGTGGAGAGGATGCGTTGTTTTCTAAGACAATGAGCACTTTTTGGCAAGGTCTTATTAAGATGAGTACAATTGCTAGCAGATTTTCCTTATTGATTTTGGACTCAATCACGCTTGAAATTGAAAGCGCTTTAAAATATAATTCGAATGAGGAGGAGATGGCATGTTATCTCATGAGCTCGTCAGAAAATTTCAAACCTTTTTGAAATACCCCAACCGTAGTCTAGAGGATTTTGAATCTCTTTTAGGCATGCAGAAACGAAATATTCTTATTGATATAGATAAAATTAATGATAGTCTTGTCGCTAAGAAATTTCCCCCAATCACTTTTAAAGAGGGTAAGCTAAGACCTCTAACGATAAGTGAAGATGAACTTTTGCAAGCTTCCTTACCTCATCTGAAGGATTATTATTTTCAAGATGAGCGACCAGATCTCATTATACTTTATGTCCTTTTATCTTCTGATTATGTTTCCATCAGTCATTTGGAGAGTTTTCTTCACATTAGTAGAAATTCAGTTTTAAGTGATTTAAAGGAAGTTCGCGCAAGGCTTCTTTCCTTTCGTGTTGAATTGCTCTATACGCGGCAAAAAGGTTATTTTTTAGCTGGGGAGGCTTTAGCGCTAAGGCGTTTGCTAGAAAGGACGGTTAATCAGATTTTAGCTTTTGCCTCTGGTAAGTGGCTTTTAAGCTATATTTTGAAAGAATTGGCATATGATGATACGAGTCAGAAAATCACAAGTGTTCTTGAAACGTTAGCGGCTCAGTATCGCTTGTCCTTTATTTCGGAAAAAAGCCGTGAATTGTCCTATTTGTTAACATTTTTAAATACAGCTCCCTTCTCGACCTCTGAGAGGGTTCAGCAGACCTATAACGAATTGGGTGATTACTATCCCTTTGCTAGTTTATTAGAGCAATTCTATTACTATTATCCTAATCTAAAGAGGGAAAATACTTTTATCATCACACGGCTCATTGGATGTATTCAAGGGGATCTGCATCACTTTTATCAAGAAGAAGTGTATCTTATTATGGAAGACATTATCAATTCTGTCTTGGTTAATACAGGTTTAACGCTAAAGGATAGTCCAGATTTACGCGAGAATTTATATAGTCATCTTCTACCTGCCTATTATCGTATACGTTATGATGTAGAAATGGTAAATCCTCTAAAAGAACAGATTAAAGAAGATTATACCTCATTATTTTATTTGGTTAAGCGAAGTCTTCTGCCGCTGGAAAGAAGGCTGGAAAAAACAATTAGTGATGATGAAGTTGCTTATTTTACCATTCATTTTGGGAGCAAGTTAGAACGTCCGGCCAAATCAGAAAAAAACCAATTGGTAGCATTGTCGGTTTGTCCTAATGGTGTGAGTTCTTCTTTGATCTTGCAATCCGAATTAAAAGGTTTATTTCCGCAGATCCAATTTATCGAAATTCACCAATTGGGGGACTTAGCTTTTCTTGATGCTTCTACTTACGATTTGATTTTTTCAACGGTAGCTTTTCAAAGTGCAAAGCCTGTTTATATCACGCAACCATTAATGGGTGCTGTTGAAAAGATGTTGTTGAAAAAGACAGTCTGTGAGGAGTTTAATCTTCCCATTTCGAATCCAGTTACAGTTAATGAACTACTAGATATTATTAGTAAACATGCCACAATTACGGATAAAGAAGGTTTGACGCGTGACTTATCACAGTATATTATTGGTAACCATCTGAAAAAAGAATTAGGAGGAAAAGGATTATTGGACTTATTAAAAGAAGAATTTATTCAACAATGCCAAGAGGTAGCGACTTGGCAAGAGGCCATTCGTTTAGCAGCTCAGCCATTGTTAAAAGAAAACATTATTGAAGAAAGATATATTGATGGGATGATTGCTTCGGTTAATGAATTAGGAGCATATATTGTCTTAGCCCCTAAAGTTGCCGTTCCCCATGCTGCTCCTGATAAAGGAGCTAAGGCCTTAGGGATTTCTCTTTTGAAATTAGCGACCCCAGTTAGTTTTGACATTGAGAAAGAAGGAGATAAAGAAAGGGATGTGCAGCTTATTTTTGTCTTGGCTGCGATTGATTCTAGCTCCCATTTAAAAGCTTTGCAAGAATTGTCCTTGATTCTTGATGATGATGAGAATATTGAGGCTATTATTGCTGCTAAAGACAAAAAAGAAATGTTAAATATTATGGCAACTATTATTGATGAAGGAGATTTATAAGATGTTGAAAATTGTAACAGTATGTGGAAATGGTATTGGGTCAAGTCTATTGCTTCGTATGAAAGTGGAAGCTATTGCCAAAGATTTAGGAATTGCTGTTGATGCCGAGTCATGTGACTCTAATGCAGCTGTTGGTAAAGGGGCAGATCTCTTTGTAACGGTAAAAGAGTTTAAGGATATTTTTCCTGAAGGGACAAAAATCTGTATCGTTAAAAGCTACACAAATCGGAAAAAAATTGAAGAAGATTTGGTACCAGTTCTCAAAGAAATGTCTGGTCAAGATTAGGAAAAAGGGGAAAATTTAATGGAAGCAATATTAGCATTTTTTAGGGATATTTTAAAAGAACCTGCTTTTTTAATGGGGCTCATTGCCTGTGTTGGGTTACTGGCCTTAAAAACTCCCTGGCATAAGGTTGTAACAGGAACTATGGGACCTATTCTTGGTTATTTAATGTTAGCAGCTGGTGCTGGCGTTATTGTATCAAATCTAGATCCCTTGTCCCAATTGATTGAACATGGTTTTAACATTACAGGTGTTGTTCCAAACAATGAGGCTGTCACATCGGTGGCTCAAAAAATTCTCGGAGTGGAAACCATGTCTATCTTGGTAGTCGGACTCTTATTGAATTTAGCCTTCGCGCGCTTCACACGTTTCAAATATATTTTTCTGACAGGACATCACAGTTTCTTTATGGCCTGTCTATTGTCAGCTGTCTTGGGGGCAGTAGGCTTCAAAGGAGCTGTACTTATTCTTTTAGGTGGCTTTTTACTTGGAGCTTGGTCTTCAATTTCACCCGCTATTGGCCAAAAATACACCCTCAAGGTTACTGATGGTGATGAAATAGCCATGGGACATTTTGGTAGTCTGGGCTACTACTTATCTGCCTGGGTAGGGAGCAAAGTTGGAAAGGGGAGCCAAGATACCGAAGAACTTGAAATTTCTGAAAAATGGAGCTTTTTACGGAACACAACCATCTCCACAGGTTTAATAATGGTTATTTTCTATTTAATTGCAACATTGGCTTCTGTCCTGAGAGACCCAGCTCTTGCTAACAAATTAGCTGCGGGGCAAAATCCATTCATTTTTGCTATTAAGAGTGGCTTGACCTTCGCAGTAGGAGTTGCCATTGTATATGCTGGTGTACGGATGATTTTAGCAGACTTAATTCCAGCCTTCCAAGGTATCGCTGATAAGCTAATTCCAAATGCTATTCCAGCTGTGGACTGCGCTGTTTTCTTCCCTTATGCACCAACTGCCGTTATCTTAGGTTTTGCATCTAGTTTTGTAGGTGGACTTATTGGTATGTTTATTTTAGGAGCAGTCGGTGGTGTGCTCATTATTCCAGGAATGGTCCCACACTTCTTTTGTGGTGCAACTGCTGGTATTTATGGGAATTCAACTGGTGGCCGTCGAGGAGCCATTGTGGGAGCTTTTGTTAATGGGTTATTCCTAGCATTCTTACCTGCTATGCTATTGCCAGTATTAGGAAAATTAGGCTTCTCAAATACCACATTTGGTGATTTCGATTTTGGTGTCCTAGGTATTCTTCTTGGACGACTCGGCACTTCAATAGGTCAAGTTGGTATTTATATAGTGCTTGCAGTAATGGCATTAGTGTTAATTATGCCAAGCTTTATGTCAAAATCAAGCCAAGCTATTAACAATGTTACTGAAGAAAATTAAGGGAGGTTTTCATGGAAAAACAACTAAAGGTTAAGGTCTTCTCAGACGGTGCTGTTCTAGAAAATATGGTAACAGATTTAAACTCCGGCTTAGTCACAGGTTTTACAACCAATCCAAGTTTAATGAAAAAAGCCGGTATTACTTCTTATATAGGATTCGCTAAAGAAGTTTTAGACAAAATTACAGAATATCCCGTATCATTTGAAGTTTTTGGAGATGATATTGCAACAATGCGACAGGAAGCAGAAAAGATTGCCGAGCTTGGTGACAATGTTTACGTTAAAATTCCTGTGACAACTTCAAAGGGGGAGTCAACAGCTGAGTTAATAAAGGAACTTTCTGAGAAAGGCATTAAGTTAAATGTGACTGCTATTTTTACTGTGGAGCAAACCCGTTTAGTCGTTGACCATTTGACGTCTGGGGTTCCCGCAATTGTTTCTGTTTTTGCCGGCCGCATCGCTGATACAGGTCTGGACCCTGTACCAATTATGAAAGAAGCTTTGACCATTTGTCGTGAGAAAGAAGGAATAGAGTTGCTTTGGGCGAGCCCTCGTGAAACTTTTAATATTTATCAAGCAGATGCACTTGGGGTTGATATTATTACATGTACCAGTGATTTGATTGCTAAATTGCCACTTGCAGGCAAAGATTTAAATCACTATTCGCTTGAAACGGTCCAAATGTTTTTGGAAGACAGTACAAGTTTAGGGTTTAAAATTTTAGAAGACTAGCCTGGAATTATTGATTAGCTGTCTTAAGAAGCTCAGATAGTGAGCTTCTTTTTTTCAGTTTTTGTCAGTGGTAAAGGCAGAGAAACAGTGCTATTTTCAAGAATTTGTGGTAAAATTGTGTAGATACGACCGTTTGATACAAAGAGGAGTTTGACAAGTGGGAGTTGTCAGGTTGCTTTTTGTAGCAAAATCAGGAACGTATCCAAAAGATATTTTGAAAGGAAGAATTCTTGCTTGCCAGAGTAGTCAGTAAATGGCAGAGCGTAAGAATTCTGGTAGACATTTTATGGTTAAACAAACATTTACAAGGACTTTTGCAGGTAAACCACTTGTGGTTGAAGTTGGCCAAGTGGCTAAACAAGCAAATGGTGCAACAGTCGTACGTTACGGCGAATCAACCGTCCTAACAGCAGCAGTGATGTCTAAGAAAATGGCCACAGGTGATTTTTTCCCGCTTCAAGTCAATTACGAAGAAAAAATGTATGCAGCAGGAAAATTCCCAGGTGGCTTTATGAAGCGTGAAGGTCGTCCATCTACGGACGCCACATTAACTGCTCGTCTCATTGATCGTCCGATTCGTCCTATGTTCGCAGAAGGCTTTCGTAACGAGATTCAAGTCATTAACACAGTTCTTTCTTATGATGAAAACGCTAGCGCCCCAATGGTAGCTATGTTTGGCTCATCACTTGCTTTATCAATCTCTGATATCCCCTTTAATGGGCCAATTGCAGGGGTGCAAGTGGGATATATTGACGGTCAATTTGTCATCAACCCTGACAAAGCGCAAATGGAGGCTTCGCTATTAGAATTAACAGTGGCGGGTTCCAAGGAAGCAATCAACATGGTTGAATCTGGTGCCAAAGAATTGTCAGAAGATATCATGTTAGAAGCTCTTCTAAAGGGACACCAAGCTATCCAGGAATTGATTGCTTTCCAAGAAGAAATCGTTGCCGCAGTTGGTAAAGAGAAAGCTGAAGTTGAATTGCTTCAAGTTGATACTGATCTACAAGCTGAAATTGTGACAAAATATAATAGCCAACTGCAAACAGCGGTACAAGTTGAAGAAAAAAAAGCCCGCGAAGCTGCAACAGAAGAAGTCAAAGAAATTGTTAAAGCTGAATATATGGAACGCTTTGCTGAAGATGACAATTTAGCAACTATTATGCGTGACGTAGCAGAAATTCTAGAACAAATGGAACATGCTGAAGTCCGTCGTTTAATTACAGAAGACAAAATTCGTCCTGACGGTCGTCAGATTGATGAAATTCGGCCGCTAGATGCTCAAGTTGACTTCTTGCCAAAAGTTCATGGTTCAGGACTCTTCACACGTGGTCAAACACAAGCCCTTTCGGTCTTAACTTTGGCACCTATGGGAGAAACCCAAATCATTGATGGCTTAGACGAAGAATATAAAAAACGGTTTATGCATCATTATAATTTCCCCCAATATTCGGTCGGAGAAACAGGACGTTATGGAGCTGCTGGTCGTCGCGAGATAGGTCATGGTGCTTTAGGAGAACGGGCTCTAGCTCAGGTTTTACCAAGCTTAGAAGACTTCCCATATGCTATCCGTTTAGTTTCTGAAGTTTTAGAATCAAATGGTTCTTCTTCCCAAGCTTCTATTTGTGCGGGGACTTTGGCTTTAATGGCAGGAGGAGTTCCTATTAAGGCACCTGTAGCAGGTATTGCTATGGGCTTGATTTCAGATGGGAAAAATTACACTGTTTTAACAGATATTCAAGGATTAGAAGATCACTTTGGGGATATGGACTTTAAGGTTGCCGGTACACGAGAAGGTATTACGGCGCTTCAAATGGACATTAAAATCGAAGGTATTACCCCGCAAATTCTTGAAGAAGCGCTAGCTCAAGCTAAAAAGGCTCGTTTTGAAATTCTAGACGTGATTGAAGCAACTATTGCCACACCACGTCCCGAATTGGCACCGACAGCTCCAAAAATTGATACCATTAAAATTGATGTGGACAAAATCAAAGTGGTTATTGGTAAGGGCGGCGAAACTATTGATAAGATTATCGCAGAAACAGGTGTTAAAATTGATATTGATGATGAAGGTATGGTCCAAATTTTCTCTAGTGACCAAGCAGCAATCAACAGAACTAAAGAGATTATTGCGGGCTTAGTTCGCGAAGCTAAGGTTGGGGAAGTCTACCGTGCTAAAGTAGTTCGTATTGAAAAATTTGGTGCTTTTGTTAACCTCTTTGACAAGACAGATGCCTTGGTTCATATCTCAGAAATTGCATGGACACGAACAGCCAACGTTTCGGACGTTCTTGAAATTGGGGAAGAAGTTGATGTCAAGGTTATCAAGGTAGATGAAAAAGGACGTGTTGATGCGTCAATGAAAGCTTTAATTCCACGTCCTCCAAAAGCTGATAAAAAAGAGATAGATACTGCTAAAGATAAGCAAGCAAAAGACCTTGCAGCTTCCTCAAAACAAGCTGAAACAAATGTAGAGAAATAGGATTAATGGGATATGAATGAAATAGATGCACGCTTGCGGGCCTTTATTAATGCCCCGGACAACTTTTTAGATGGTGTGGGATTAGTTAATGCTTTTCATACTCTCCCTGTTTGGGCAGCTAAAGAGCCTTATGCTATTGAAATTGATGGTATTCAGGTAACGCCAGTATTCACTGATAAGGAAGATATGGCTCTCTTTAAAGAGCAACAAAAGAGCGCACAGAGCCACTATTGGCTTGAACGCTCTGCTATCGCTGTTTTGGAAGAAGTCATAAAATCTGGCGTAGCCGGATTAGTCTTCAATTTGAAGAAAAAAGGTGACTTTGGGAATTCAACTATCTTTAAAAGTAGGGATATGATTCAATTCATCAATAATTACACCAGTATCTTGAATGCCGTGATGAGTGATAGTAATCAAGAAGCCGATGTTATGGAAAAAATATATCTAGTCCCAGCTTTTGTTAACATCAAGAGTGAAGATACGTATGATCGCTTCTTTCCAACGATGTCAACACCAGAAGGCAAATCCTATATTCCAGCTTTTACGAACTTAGAAAGTTTTGCCAAGTGGTATAATCAAGAGGATTTTGGCGGAGCTTTTAGGAAAGCTCAAGGCATTATTTTGACATGGAAGATTGCGGATATTTACCAACCTAGAAATGGTGAAAATGAAATTGATGACAGTGTTGGAGTTGCTATTAATCCCTTTGATGATCAACAAATTTTAATGGACTGGACTGATCTTGATATTTAAAGGAGACGGAATGGGCTGGTGGAAAAAAAGTATTGATATTGTGAAAGAGTTAGACCCAGCCGCACGTAGTTCACTAGAAGTTATCTTAACTTATCCGGGATTGAAAGCATTAGCGGCACACCGTCTTTCACATTTCTTATGGACGCATAATTTTAAATTACTGGCTCGGATGCATAGTCAGTTTTGGCGATTTCTAACTCACATTGAAATCCATCCGGGAGCTACAATTGCAGCAGGTGTTTTTATTGACCATGGTGCTGGTTTAGTCATTGGTGAAACCGCGGAGATTGAAGAGGGCGTTATGCTTTATCATGGCGTTACTCTAGGTGGGACAGGTAAAGATTGGGGTAAGCGTCATCCAACCGTCCGCAAAGGAGCTCTGATTTCTGCTCATGCTCAGGTTATTGGTCCTATTGAAATAGGAGCGCGTGCTAAAGTTGGAGCTGCGGCTGTGGTCTTATCTAATGTCCCAGAAGATGTGACAGTAGTTGGAGTCCCGGCTAAAGTAGTTCGTGTCCATGGCCAAAAAGACATGCTTAAAATTCAGTCAATTGAGCATCAACGTGAGGAATCTTATTATTCTTCAAAATTATAAAAAGAAATAAAGCAAAGGAAAGAAGCATGATCAAAATATATGATACAATGACCCGCAGTTTACGTGATTTTGTTCCCTTGAAGGAAAACCAAATCAGTATGTATGTCTGTGGACCAACTGTTTATAATTACATTCACATTGGGAATGCACGATCTGCTGTGGCCTTTGATACCATTCGTCGCTATTTTGAATATAGTGGCTATCATGTTAACTATATTTCTAATTTTACAGATGTAGATGATAAAATTATCAAAGCTGCTGCCGAGGCGGGGATATCCCCGAAGGCTTTAGCTGACAAATTTATTGAAGCCTTTATGGCGGACACAAAAGAATTAGGCATTAAACCTGCAAGTCAACATCCAAGAGTTATGGATTATATGGGAGAAATCATTGCTTTTGTGCAAGCATTGATTCAAAAAGGCTTTGCCTATGAATCGGCTGGTGATGTTTACTTTCGCGTTACCAAATCAGAGAATTATGCTCGGCTTGCCAATAAAACGCTAGCAGATCTCGAGGTGGGAGCTAGTGGGCGAACTGATGCTGAGACGGCTTTAAAAGAAAACCCGCTTGATTTTGCGCTCTGGAAATCGGCTAAGCCGGGGGAAATTTCCTGGGACAGTCCTTGGAGTAAAGGACGTCCAGGCTGGCATATCGAGTGCTCTGTTATGGCGACTGAGATTCTTGGTGACACTATTGATATTCACGGTGGCGGTGCGGATTTAGAATTTCCTCACCATACTAACGAAATTGCCCAGTCAGAGGCTAAGACAGGGCAGACATTTGCTAATTATTGGATGCATAATGGTTTTGTTAAGGTGGATAATGAAAAGATGTCCAAGTCACTTGGCAATTTCGTAACCGTGCATGAGATGTTAGAATCAGTAGATGGTCAGATCCTTCGCTTTTTCTTAGCAACACAACAATATCGGAAGCCTATTAATTTTACTGAAAAAGCTATTCGTGACGCTGAGGTTAATCTTAAGTATTTAAAAAATACTTATTTGCTACCTCTTCAAACGGGATCTGATACTAGTCGTTTGTTTGATTTCAAGAAGTCTTTCAAAGAGGCTATGGATGATGATTTTAATGCTGCTAATGGTATTACAGTGATCTTTGATTTTGCAAAATGGATTAATTCTGGTCATTATGATCAAACCGTTAAAACTGCTTTTGGCGAAATGTTAGAGGTCTTTGGTATTGTGTTTCAAGAAGAAGTTTTGGATAGTGACGTTGAAGCTTTGATTGCGGAGCGCCAAGCAGCACGTGCAGCTCGTGATTTTACTAAGGCTGATAGCATTCGTGATCACCTGGCTTCACAAGGGATAAAACTCTTAGATACAAAAGATGGTGTGAGGTGGACACGTGACTGATATCGATGTCAATCTTATTAATGGTATTGCATTAGCATTTGAGGGGGATGCTGTTTATTCTTATTATATCCGTAAGCACTTGATTTTTACAGGTCAAACCAAACCTAATCAGTTACACCATTTAGCAACGCGTTATGTATCTGCAAAGGCACAGGCAAGTCTCATTCAGAAAATGTTAACAGCTCAACTATTAACTGAAAAGGAAGAGGATATTTATCGGCGTGGGCGCAATACCAATAGCCATACCAAGGCTAAAAATGCTGATGTGGTCACTTATCGTATGTCGACAGGCTTTGAAGCTCTTATGGGCTATTTGGATATGACAGATCAAAAGGAACGTTTGGAAACCTTGATTAGTTGGTGTATTGACGAGGTTGAAAAAAGCTAAGGGAAGAGAGAGTTAATGCCTCTCTTTTTTTGCACGTCCTGAAAGAGAGTAACTATTTAGAAAATTGGGAGAGGTGACCACATTGAAAAAAGACCATCGGGTTTTTTCTTGTAAAATGCTCTTTTTTTATATACAATGGCAGTAATAGGATAATCAGGAGGAAAAATGATGGAAAAAATGAGAGATCTAAAAATTACTTGTTGTCTTGCTCTATTTGTTTTGGGACTTGTTGCATTTCTAACAGCACCACAAGTCTCTGCTGAAGAGCTTGTTAAGCCGGTAAAAATAGAAAAGGCTTCAGAACAAACTAGTGGCCTAACGGTTAATGCTCAACTGCGCACAGATCACCCTATTGTAGATTGTAAACTAGCCATTAGCCCAGAGTTGGCTAAAGGAGGAGAAGCTACTGTTCAGTTGTTGGACAGCCAAGGCAATATTTTAGCAACCATCCCTTATCAGTTACAAGCTGGTTGGCAAAGTATGACAGCTTGGTTTGATATGACAGGCTACAAAGCTGGTGATTACAGCATTAAGGTGATTTATAATGGGCAAAGTGTGCAGACTGACTCAATACACTATCAGCTAAAATAACTTTTTTCTAGATAAAACTCCTGCCGATAGAAGGTAGGAGTTTTGAATTGAGCGAAAAAAGGTTGAGCCTAGCCCTCTCTTTGCCTGCTTTCGTGTTATAATAGGACTTATGAAAGAAAATAATATGATTGAAACAAATGATATGGTATATGGGGTCCATGCAGTAACCGAGAGTTTACGTGCCAATACTGGAAATAAACTTTACATTCAAGAAGATTTACGTGGCAAAAATGTAGATATAATCAAGGATCTAGCAAGAAACAAAAAAGTTTCTATTTCTTGGGCTCCTAAAAAAACCTTATCTGATATGACAGAAGGAGCTGTGCACCAAGGGTTTGTCCTTCGTGTATCTGCCTTTGCTTACAGCGAGTTGGAGACTCTAATTGTAAAAGCAGAAAAGGAAGAAAATCCCTTAATACTGATTTTGGATGGTTTAACAGACCCTCATAATTTCGGTTCTATTTTGAGAACGGCAGATGCTACAAAAGTATCTGGTGTGATTATTCCCAAGCATCGCGCTGTCGGAGTAACACCAGTCGTTGCTAAAACGTCAACAGGTGCGGTAGAACATGTTCCTATCGCTAGGGTTACCAATCTTAGCCAAGCTCTGGACAAACTGAAGGAAGCCGGCTTTTGGATTTTTGGGACTGATATGGATGGAACGCCAGTTCAGAAATGGAACACTTCAGGGAAGCTAGCTCTTATTATTGGAAGCGAAGGAAAAGGCATTTCAACTAATATCAAAAAACAGGTAGATGAAATGATTACGATTCCTATGGGTGGTCATGTGCAGAGCTTAAATGCAGGTGTTGCAGCGGCTGTGCTTATGTATGAAGTTTTCCGCCATAAACTCTAGGACAGTGTATGAAGAAAAAGATACTCTTGGTTGACGGCTATAATATGATTGCATTCTGGGAAGAGACGCGTCAACTTTTTAAAACTAATCAGTTAGATCAGGCCAGAACAGTCCTCTTAAGCAAGCTCAATAACTATGCGCATTTTGAAAAAATTGATATTATCTGTGTCTTTGATGCACAATTTGTACCAGGGGTACGTCAACGTTATGATCAATACATGATTTCTGTCGTTTTTACGGAGGAGGAAGAAACAGCTGACTCCTATATTGAGCGGACGGCAGCAGAGCTTAATACGGTTCTTAACCTTGTTGAAGTAGCCACTAGTGATCTTAATGAACAGTGGACAATTTTTTCAAAAGGAGCTTTACGAGTTCCGGCACGAGAACTGGAGAGACGGGTCAATACCGTCAAATCAAACTTAGACCAGATGTCTACATCCATTGAAATGAAGAGGCCAAAGCTTCGTCCTTTTGAAGAAGGTAATATGCAAGAGCTCAAGAACCTAATGGACGATTTAAAATAAGCAAGTTTCGAAAAATCAGTAGCTCTCTAATATAAAACACCCCAACTGGGGAAAGAGAGAAGAGCTGTTATGATAATGATAACTAGTAAAAAATAGATGCTAAGATTGCTAAAACCTTAAAAAGCTTGCGTCTTAGCTTAGATTCTGCTAGAATAACACAATAATACTTTGACAATCGAATAAAAACATTATCAATAAGGAGCTGCCATGTCATTTTTTTTATTAACAGATTCAACAGCTGATTTGGACCCTCAGTGGGCTGAAGAGCATCAGGTTGAGGTTTTAGGATTAAGCATTGAGTGTGAGGGAAAGAGTTATTCAACAGTAGGACCGGAGGCTTTAAGGAGCTCAGACCTATTAGCTATGATGAAAGCAGGTAGTAAGCCTACGACGAGTCAGATAAACGTGGGTACTTTTGAAAAAGTCTTCCGTGACCATGCTAAAAATCATGAGAACCTTCTTTATATTGCCTTCTCGTCGGTCCTTTCAGGAACCTATCAAAGTGCTCTTATAGCTCGTGAAATGGTCTTGGAAGATTACCCAGATGCGATTATCGAAATTGTTGATACCTTAGCAGCATCGGGTGGTGAAGGTTATTTATCTATTCTTGCAGCGGAAGCCAGAGACAAAGGGCGAAGTCTGCAAGAAACGAAAGCTATGATTGAGGATCTCTTGCCTCGACTTCGGACATACTTTTTAGTGGATGATCTTTATCACCTCATGAGAGGTGGACGTTTGTCGAAAAGCTCTGCTATTATTGGAAGTCTAGCAAGTATCAAGCCAATTCTTTGGATAGATCAAGCAGGAAACTTAGTGCCCATTGCAAAAGTCCGAGGACGTCAAAAGGCTATTAATGAAATCATGAATCAAGTAATCGGAGATATAGGCCATTCAACTGTCATTATTGGTTACTCTGAGGACCTAGAATCTGCTCAGAAATTGCAGGATACATTACTGGAAGATCCTCAAATTAGCGATGTCTTAATTATGCCAATAGGCCCTGTTATTGCAGCTCACGTGGGGCCAAATACATTAGCAGTATTCGCGATTGGTAAAGAGGCTCGCTAAGTTATTGATAAGTTAAAATGAAGAAGAGGATAATCTTTTTGTTCGATAAAACCAAAAAATAAAAATGATAAAGTACTTGCTAGTGGCAAGTATTTTTGTTATCATAGTAGGCGGTATTGTTTACCCCATTTGAAAGGCCCCGGAACCTTCCAAATACCTTTGTGTGGGACGGAACACCCACCAACCCTTGTAAACAAATATTACGAATTCGTATAGGAGAAATCATGAACAAAACAACTTTCATGGCTAAAACTGGCCAAGTTGAACGTAAATGGTACGTTGTTGACGCAACAGATGTACCTCTTGGACGTCTTTCTGCAGTAGTTGCTAGCGTACTTCGCGGAAAAAACAAACCAACCTTCACACCACACACAGATACAGGTGACTTTGTCATTGTTATCAATGCTGAAAAAGTTAAATTAACTGGTAAAAAAGCAACTGATAAAATCTACTACACTCACTCAATGTACCCAGGTGGATTAAAATCAATCTCAGCAGGTGAACTCCGTTCTAAGAATGCTGTTCGTTTGATCGAAAAATCTGTAAAAGGCATGCTTCCACATAACACTCTTGGACGTGCACAAGGTATGAAATTGAAAGTCTTCGTTGGCGGTGAACACACTCATGCAGCACAACAACCAGAAGTACTTGACATCTCAGGACTTATCTAAGAGGAAAGGAGCATTATATAATGGCACAAGCACAATATACAGGAACTGGTCGTCGTAAAAACGCTGTTGCACGCGTTCGTTTACTTCCAGGAACTGGTAAAATTACAGTTAACAACAAAGACGTTGAAGAATACATCCCGCATGCTGACCTACGTTTAGTTATCAACCAACCATTCGCAGTAACATCTACTGAAGGTTCGTACGACGTATTCGTAAACGTAAACGGTGGCGGTTACGGTGGCCAATCAGGAGCTATCCGTCATGGTATCGCTCGCGCATTGCTACAAGTTGACCCAGACTTCCGCGATTCATTAAAACGCGCTGGACTTCTTACACGTGACGCTCGTATGGTAGAACGTAAAAAACCAGGTCTTAAAAAAGCTCGTAAAGCATCACAATTCTCAAAACGTTAATATACTGGTATATCAACGTTTCAAAGCACTTTGCAAGTCTTGCAAGGTGTTTTTTGTTGTCGTTTTAGCTTTTGATACTATTTCGGAAAACTTTTGACTTGGTTTAATATGTTTATTTAGTTATTTTTTGAGATAGTGTGCAAATTATTTGATTGATTTGTCTTCGCCGACTGCAGTAGCATGACTATAGGTATAGAGTCTCACCTGACTCATAGCTTGTCTTTCCTAGCAAAGTGGTACCATTTTCTCATAATAGTGCTGTCCCATTGATAACGTGATAGATTGAATATTGTTGTGTTTCAAAAAAACAAGAATATTTCTAAATTCAGTTTTTTATTTTTCCCTACTTGATTTTCAATTGTGAATTTTATGATCATTGAAAGATTGAAATAATAATAGGAATAAATGAGCCTATTATTACAGTGAAGATTATCAAAAAAATTACTTTTCCGTACTTATGATAAGGATTAATGCTGAATCCGAGACCGTATACCTTTGGTACAAAAAGAGGAGGATTAGGAGTGTCCCTATATATCGAGTAGCAAATTTTTAAGAAGTCATATGATACAATCATTAATACCACGGCTATAATTAAAAGTAATATTGATAAGAACTTATTGAGAACTGTTGGTAAACTTAATTGGGATAAAATAATGGATAAGCTTAGTAATAATAGAGTGAGTATGCTTAAGGTAATGCTGTATTTTTTATTTGCTTCTTGAAGGTTGCCTATATTTTTATTATTTATTTTTGATTTCATAGAATAATTCTCTTATTTAATTTTTACTATAACAAATCATAACCTATTTCTGATTTTCACGTATATCATAAAACTTTTAGTATGAATAAGTCAAGAAAATTTAAAAAATGTTATCATCATTTCTCCTGTTCAGCTGTTATAAGAGAATTAAAAGAAAGTGCTGATAAATTAGGGAAAAGTAAGTTATTAAAATAATGTCTAGAAATTAGTTTTGATTAAGAAAAATGTGTTACCATATCATAAAGGTAATCACCTGTATAGGGTGAAGAGTCAAGATTTGTCAATGAAAGGAAAAGAAGAGACTGGAATGAAAACTAGAAATAATGTAGAATTAGTTGATAAGAGTTTTAAAATCATGTTATTTTTTAAGTTAGCTTTTGCTGCTGGTGAATCAATTGCAGGGGTATTGCTTTATTTTTTTAAAAATGAAACCATTCAGACGTTTATTGCTTTTTTAACGTCAGGAGAAATAGCTAAAAATCCAAATGCTTTTATTGCAAGTCATCTTGTACAACTGGGACAATTAATAACAGTCTCTGGTCAAAGATTAGCAGCTATTTATCTCCTATTACATGGGGTGTTGAAACTTTTGACTTTGTTCCTCTTGCTTCGGCGAAAGCTGTGGGCTTATCCTTTGTCTATTTTAGTTTTTGTTGGCTTTATTATTTATCAATTAAGAGAATTCATGGCCACTCATCATTATAGCATGATTGCATTGACCTTTTTCGATCTTATTTTGATTTTATTAACTTACTTAGAATATAAAAACTTAAAAGGTAATTCAAGGTTTTGCTAGATATCCCTTACCTTAGTATGTTTTGTTAGTAAAGAAAAAGTGAGGAATAAAAATGGACTATGTTATTAACAATTTGTTACCGTCACATGAAGCCCTGCAGGAACTTTATTTAAGTGTTGGTTGGCATATTTATGTTGCAAGAAATAAGAATATGCAACTTCTTTTGAAAAATGCTTACACATATGTCACAGCTTGGCATGACGAACAATTGATCGGTTTATGTCGAGTGATTAGTGATGGCTTAACTATTGCATATATCCAAGATATTTTAATAAGACCTGAATTTCAAAATAAAGGATTAGGCTCTCATCTCATCAAGGATATATCTCAGCAACTAGAAGGGATAAGGCAAATTGTATTAATAACAGATGCGACCTCGAAAACAATTGCCTTTTATGAAGCCAATCAATTGAAAGTACTTGATGAATATGGTTGTGTAGGTTTTATGAAACTTAATGATAATCTTTAAGTCGTCTAGAATGGTTTAGAAAGTGGAATAATATGTACTATAGAACACAAATGGGACATGAGCTTTATTACGAAATTCATGGGCAAGGCTACCCTCTTATTTTCTTTCATGGTAATGGTCAATCTCTTGCCTACTTTGAACCACAACTGCATTTAGCAAGTTGTTACCAGTTGATTATGATTGATACTCTTGGACATGGCAAGTCAGGAGCACTCACTCAGAAAACGAGTTTTGCCCAAATAGCAAAGGAGATTCATGAGTTGTTAAATTTTCTAAAACTAGAGAACTACATTTTAGTGGGTCACAGTGATGGAGCTAATTTAGCCATTGCATATGAAAATCTCTTCCCTGAGCGAGTAGAGGGGTTACTTCTAAATGCTGGGAATGTTAGATTTATAGGTTTACATTCTCACTATATTTTTAGTATTAGTTTCAAAGTCATGAAATTAGCTCTGGAGAGTATCTTTGACCCTAAAAAAAAGAATGCTTACTTTGTTGCTCGCCTTATGATGGCAAATCAGACCATTCAGCCGAGCCTTAAGTCTAATACGATTCCTGTCATTGTTCTGGTTGGTCAAAACGATATGATTCGCTCACGTCATTCTATGACTATCGCTGAAAATTACAGTAATAGTAGGGTTATTACTATACCAAAGTTAGGCCACAATATTAATAAAAGACCTGCTGTTCTTGACACAGTATTGACAGAGTTAGTAAGAGAAGCAGTATCAGAGTCAGGATTCCTAGATAAATAAAAAGAACTTTCTTGAGCAGATTGAAGAAAAAGTCCAATTTGGATTATGTTCTTCAATCTTTTTTTGTAGGGCTTGGTAATAAAAACCTTTATGGATGCTGCTGTTATAGTGTTTATAACAGTTATTGATTGATCTTGGAGCTTATGATATTTCCAGAAACTTAACTTTTCATAGATTTGTCTATCTTCGGATTCCTTGATGACTTTTTATTTATCTTCAGTGTAACTGTTTCTTTTAAGGTGGTATAAGTAGGCCTGTAAGGGCGGAGTTTAGGGGGAGCTGTGCTTGAAGGTTAATGATTGCGAGTATTGTTAAACTAAAAGTAGAAGATATTTCATTAAGAACTAGTTTACATTTAGATGTCAGTGTGGTAACATAAATTATATATTGTAACAAAAATGAAATATTAGTAACAAAAAAGTAATCTAACTTTGGAGGATTTATGGAAAATTGTTATGTGGTTAAAATAGGTATTAGTGCTGAAGAACATGATAGCTTCGTCAAGGCAAACAAACAGGTTAACCTCTTACAAAGTAGTTCCTGGGCTAAGGTTAAACATCATTGGCAACATGAAAGAATTGGGGTTTACTGTGATAGTCAGCTAGTAGCTTCCATGTCACTGCTGATTAAGCCCTTACCACTAGGTTTGTCCATGATCTATATCCCACGTGGACCAGTCATGGACTATAGTAACCGGAACTTAGTCATTTTTGTTGTTAACATGCTTAAAGATTATGCTAAACAAAAGAAGGCTATCATGGTTAAGTGTGATCCGGCTCTTATGTTTAAACAATATAAGTTGAGCGACTCTGTTCGGGGGATTTGTGATCATGGGCAAGAAGCTATCGATGCCATGATTAATGCAGGCTCGAAATGGTCTGGATTGACGGTAGAAATGTCAGAGACCATTCAACCACGTTTTCAGGCAAACTGTTACCTTGATAAGGATTTACTGGAAACTTTTCCTAAGCATACCAAACGTTTAATGGCTGATGCTAGGAAAAGAGGGGTGGAAGTATATCGTGCTTCTTCAAGTGATCTTACAGCTTTTGCGCAGGTAGTTTCCCTAACGGAAGAGAGAAAACAGATCAGCTTACGCGACTTAGATTATTTTAAACAATTAATGGTGATCTATGGTGATGATGCTTATCTTCATCTTGCTAAGGTTAATATCCCTGCTCAATTAACTCTGCTAAAGACAGAATTACAAACTGTAGACCACCAGTTAGCTTCTGTAGAAAGTCATCAAAAAAAGAAGCTTCGTAAATTGAGCGATCAGAAAAAAGCTTTGCTAAAAAATATTTGCGAATGTGAAAAATTTTCTGAAAAATATCCCCAGGAAGTGGTGATTGCAGGCATTCTATCGATTGCTTATGGTGAGTCGATGGAAATGTTATATGCAGGTATGAACGATGACTTTAAAAAATATTATCCCCAATATTTACTTTATCCTAAAGTTTTTGAAGACGCCTATGGCCATGGTATTAAATGGGCCAATATGGGAGGGGTTGAAGGAGATCTGAGCGATGGCTTAACGAAGTTTAAAGCAAACTTTAACCCCACCATTGAGGAATCCGTTGGAGAGTTTAATATTCCAAGTAGTCCTCTCTATTATCCCTTCAATTTATTTTATCATTGGCGCAAACGTTCCTCTTTCTTTAAGCATCGTTCTTCTAGGAAATAGGGTTAATCTTACAAGCCACTGACTCCTATTAACTTTCTTTATTAGTCTGATAATAACTCTCTAATACCGTGCCTACGGTGGTTATGCAAAAATAATCCTATTATTTCAAAAAGGGGACTATGCTAGTGAAAAACGCAATTATCGGAATAACTGGGAATGTCAGTAAAGGAAAAAGCAAAGATGCTTGGGAAAATGGCATCAGCCGGACTGATAGTTCAACGTTTTTTTCAGATATTATCCTTGAAATAGGGGTGCCTATCATTTTACCAATTGGTTTTGAACAGGTGGTTAAGGATTATGTGACAATGATTGATAAATTGATTCTAACTGGTGGTCAACATATCTCCCCTCGCTTCTATGGTGAAAAGCGGAGCATTAAGAGCGATGATTACAATGAAGATAGAGACATTTTTGAAAGTCGGTTACTCATGGAGATGCTCAAACAGAATAAGCCGGTACTGGCTATTTGTCGCGGAGCTCAGCTTGTCAATGTTGTCTCAGGTAGAACTTTAAACCAGTTAATATCTAACCATTGGCAAGAAGAAATACCGAGCCAAGCCCATCAGTCTATTCGCTTATCTAAAAATAGTGTCTTATTTCCTATCTATGGTGACAGTAGCCAGATTAATTCACTGCATATACAGTCTACTAAAGAATTAGCGCCTGAATTGGAAGCAATTACTTGGGATCATAAAGATTAGACTATTGAAGCTATATATAGTCGCAAACACCGTTTACTAGGTTTACAATGGCACTCAGAGATGCTCTTGTCAACCAAACCGGAGAATTGGGTAACTTTTGATTTTTTGTTAATCAATTGTAAATTTAAAGATAGAATGTAGATTTTTTAATGAGATGATAAGAACTTGGTTCTATAAAATACCATCTCAGACAGATTTTCTATTATGATCCAGTGAAATGATGAGAGTTTAAAAAGAGGCTTCATTTAATAAAAAAAGCATCTAGTACCCAATGAATCGCACCATGATCGTTAGATTTTTTGTCTAACTTTTCGGAGTGCAGTTCACAAGTGACTAGATGCTCTTCTTATTGTTAAAAAATTAGCCAGTTCCGCCAATATAAAAGCGACCTAGAATCAATCGTTTATGAAGATTAATGGCTTCACTTAAGCTCTTTTTTGATTACTCTTTATAAAAAGGGATTATAAAACCGTCCGTGGTTACTGAAAAATAAAAGGAGGGTTATTAAGGCGATAATCAGCGCAAGTCCAATAACGAGATAATCTGCTTTAGTAAAGGGTTTAGCACTGAACCAAGTTCGCTTTTTTTCTTTACCGAAACGACGCAATTCCATGGCTGTGGAGACAGTGTCAATGCGTTCTAAAGAACTGAAGATAAGTGGGGTAATAATTTGTAGATTACCTTTAATACGATCTGTCAATTTAGCTTTTGGAGATAACTCAAGACCACGAGCTTCCTGTGAGGTTCGAATCGTGTGAAATTCTTCTTGAATGTCTGGGATATAACGCAAGGTCAAACTGAGGGCGTATGCCACTTTGTATGGTAAACCAATTTGATTTAAACTAGAAGCAAATTGACTAGGGTGAGTGGTAATTAGAAATAAGATAGCTAAGGGGACTGTTGAAAAGTATTTTAAAGCGAGATTGAGCAGGTAAAACAGCTCTTGGCTAGTTAGGTTGTAACTTCCCCAGCCTTTCAGTAAGACTGTTTGTGATTGATAAATTTCTTGTCCATAGGTTGGTGCGAAGAGGTAAACCATAAGAATATTCATGACAGCAAAGAAAGTTACAAATGAAATGACAAATGATATATTTTTCCAAGGAATTCTAGCTACTCGTAGTAAGTAAAGTGATAATAGCCCAATAAAAAGAATAAGACGGGTATCGTAAGTTGTCATGCAGGCAACAGAGACCACTATAAAAAAGATCAGTTTACTGGCGCCGGATAACTGTTGAAGAAATGTACCAGTGTTATGGTAACCGATCAATCTCTGAGACATGTCGACCCCTTTCTTTTGTAATGTAGTATCTTGTCATATCGATGGGATTACAAGCTGTTTTTTCTGCTAATTGGAATAAACTAGTCTTTTTTAAATAGGCTTTGTTAAGAATGGCTTCATCTGAAAGGATATTCTCAGGTTTATCGTCTGCGATGATTTGACCATGACTAAGGACAATAGCTCGATCGGTGTATTCCATCATCAATTGCATGTCATGGGTAATCATAACAATGGTATGACCTTTTTGATGAAGTTGATCCAAAAAATTCATTATTTCTGTGTAATTTTTCTTATCTTGCCCAGCTGTTGGTTCATCTAAAATAATAATCTCTGCTCCTAAAACGAGAATAGAAGCAATCGTTACTCTTTTTTTCTGCCCAAAAGAAAGTGCAGAAATAGGCCAATTGCGATAGGGATATAAGCCACAGGTCTCTAATGTTTCATTGACTTTTTTTCTTATCTCCTCTTCTGCAAAGTTGCGCAAACGTAAGCCTTCAGCTACTTCGTCAAATACGGCAGATTTGCTAATCATCTGATTGGGGTTTTGCAGAACATAACCTATTCTATCCGCCCGTTCCTTAATAGAATCCCTAGAAATATCTTTTCCACCATAGGTCATAGCAAAGTTACCTTCAAGGAATTGGCACATGATTTTGGCTAAAGTTGATTTACCGGCACCGTTTTGTCCAACAATAGCCACTCTTTCTCCTTTATTTAGAGTTAGGTTGATGTTGTCAAGGATAGGGCGTTTTTTGTCATAGCTAAAGTTTAGGTTTTGGATAGTTAAGAGAGGTTTTTTGGGTATTTGAACTTTTTCTACTTTTGTACCAGTTAGTGAGATGGGTGGTAGGTCTAAAGTTTCAAGTTGGTCTAGCTGGCCTAAGGCCCTAAGATCAAAGCCAAGGTTACGTAAACAAGTTAGGTATAGTGGTTCTCTGATGCCATTTTGCTCAAGACTATTACTAACTAGTAGTTGATCAGGGGTTCCATCAAAGAGAATAATACCATCATTAATGAGGACGATTTTATCAACATGACGATGAAGCACATCTTCCAAGCGATGTTCAATGATGATAGTAGTTGCTTGGGTGCTCTTATGGATGCGATCAATTAGATCAATGGTAGCCAGTCCGGTTCTGGGATCTAAATTAGCTAGTGGTTCATCAAATAAGAGGATGGGGCTCTCGTCGACCAGAACGCCAGCCAAACTGACCCTTTGTTTTTGCCCTCCAGAGAGATCCTGAGGTCTTTTAGCTAGATGGTCGCTTAAATCAAGTATTTTGCTCCAATAATTGATGTGCTTAGTCATTTCTGATTGCTGTATGCAATCATTCTCTAAAGCAAATGCGATATCTTCCGCCACCGAAAGTCCAATAAATTGTCCGTCGGGATCTTGTAGAACGGTTGATACCAATTTTGATTTTTCATAAATGGATAAATCAAATACTTCTTTATCATTGATAAGCAAGGAGCCGCTGCGCTCCCCTTTAAAATGGTTGGGGATAATCCCATTTAAACAGCTACCAATTGTTGACTTACCACTGCCAGAAGGGCCGATAATGAGCACTTTTTGGCCTTTCTCTATAGTCAGATTAAGGTTGGAAAGTGTTGGTAGGGATTGAGCATCATATTTAAAACTGAAATTTTTGAATTGGATAGCATTAGTCATTAGTTTTTTTGAAATTTAATCCTTTGTTAAGCTCCCTGATTTGGTACGAGTATTGGTGTAGGCAACTAAAAGTAAGGTTCCACAGATACCGATTGTAACAATATTAGCTAGACTGGCAAAAAGTCCTTGGGTAAAAACTTTATTAGCTGGTTCATGATAAATTAGTATATCACCAAGAGGTGCAACGAGTGCCCAAGAAATAATATTGACAACAATTTGAGTAATATTGAATAGAAAAATATCTTTTTTGGTAAAAATACCTTGTGTTACTTTTAATTTTTTATGTAAGAAACCAATACCTAAGCCAACAAGTGCGCTAGGGATAACCCAGGACCACCAAACTGACCCATAAGAAATCATGTCTTTAAGCATGTGACCAAAGAAACCGATGAAAAAACCGGCTATTGGGCCAAAAACAATAGCAAATAAAGCTTGCACTGCATATTGTAAAGAGATTGTTGTATTGGTAAAAACAGTAATAGGTACAAAAATACCAATGATAATAAACAAAGCAGCACCGATACCGATAGCAACAACGGTTTTAATGGATAAGTTAGTCATATATAGTCCCTTTTCTTCTATAAAATAGTAATTGTTGACTTAGGTATGAAAGTTCTTGATATTAGCGTATTTTTTTGATATCAAGATGCCAATTCTGTCCTACACCAATATTATAAGCTTTGGCAAAAGATCCCTGATTGATAGCCAATCCGACACGATAGAGTGAATTAATATAAAGAATTGGTTGACCAATACGCACATCAGCAAATGATTTCCCGTAGGTTACTTGATTTTGATAAACTAGCATATCGTTATTAAATATAGTAACTTCAAAACGATCACCAAATTCAGGAGTAAGGTGTTGGAATTCTTCCCTCGTTATAGATGTCCATAAAGAACCAAAGCGAACGTCCAAAATGTCAATAACACCACGCACGATATCCTCACTGATTACAGTGCTGACAACTGGAACTTCAACGATAGCATCAACGGATAACTCTGGTCCAACTTCTTCAAAAGCAATATGTCCAGAGGCAAGTTTAGCCCCTGTATAAGCATAGACATCTCTACCATGGAAAGTATAGGAAAATTCAGTATTTTTACGTCTGTTTTTAACTTCCGAAATTTCCCTAATGGCTTCAATGCCAATATGTTTTTTTATGTAAGAAAGAGTGCCATTATCAGGTGTAACAATATATTGATTATTTTTGGTTAAAGCGACAACGCTTTTACGTTTTGATCCTACCCCAGGGTCAACCACGGAAACAAAAGTAGTGCCTTCAGGCCAGTAATTAATAGTTTGAAAGAGACGATAAGAAGCTTCAAAAATATTATAGGGTGAAATATCATGAGTTAGGTGATGAACTTGGAGACCCTGGTCTTCTTGTAAGGCTACACCAACCATGGCAGACACAGCCCCGTCAACTAAGCCAAAGTCAGATTGTAAAACCAGTAAAGTATTAGACATGGTTAATCACACCTCCGTTATCATAATACCTCTATTCTATCATAAAGACTTGCTTAAAAGAATAAGAAATTGCAGTATGGTCTTATAGCTAAGAACTATAAAAAAGTTCTACAATGAAACCAACACACAAGCAGCTCTAATAGTATAGAGGAGTGCTGTAAAGGCCTCGCAATTAAAAAACTTTTTAAAATTGAAATAATCATCTTGACAAAGATGAAAAAGGTAGTTATACTAATAAAGTTGCTAAAAGGGCAACAAGGATCCCAACGAGGCCGAAATAAAAGAAAAAGTTATTGACAAAGGCAGAAATAGTTGGTAGAATGAAATAGTTGTCTCGTAAGAGACAAAGACCTTTGAGAACTGAATAAGACAAGAATAACCAAACGTGAGGGTGATATGTTAGCGCATATTACCCGTCAAAGCAAAAGACAATTAAATCTGTTCAGCGACAGAAAAGAACGAGTGAGTTCAAACTAAAAAGAGAGTTTGATCCTGGCTCAGGACGAACGCTGGCGGCGTGCCTAATACATGCAAGTAGAACGCTGAGGTCTGGTGCTTGCACTAGACCAAGGAGTTGCGAACGGGTGAGTAACGCGTAGGTAACCTACCTCATAGCGGGGGATAACTATTGGAAACGATAGCTAATACCGCATGAGACTGGGGTTCACATGAACCCGAGTTAAAAGGAGCAAAAGCTTCACTATGAGATGGACCTGCGTTGTATTAGCTAGTTGGTGAGGTAAAGGCTCACCAAGGCGACGATACATAGCCGACCTGAGAGGGTGATCGGCCACACTGGGACTGAGACACGGCCCAGACTCCTACGGGAGGCAGCAGTAGGGAATCTTCGGCAATGGGGGGAACCCTGACCGAGCAACGCCGCGTGAGTGAAGAAGGTTTTCGGATCGTAAAGCTCTGTTGTTAGAGAAGAACGGTAATGGGAGTGGAAAATCCATTATGTGACGGTAACTAACCAGAAAGGGACGGCTAACTACGTGCCAGCAGCCGCGGTAATACGTAGGTCCCGAGCGTTGTCCGGATTTATTGGGCGTAAAGCGAGCGCAGGCGGTTTGATAAGTCTGAAGTTAAAGGCTGTGGCTTAACCATAGTATGCTTTGGAAACTGTCAAACTTGAGTGCAGAAGGGGAGAGTGGAATTCCATGTGTAGCGGTGAAATGCGTAGATATATGGAGGAACACCGGTGGCGAAAGCGGCTCTCTGGTCTGTAACTGACGCTGAGGCTCGAAAGCGTGGGGAGCAAACAGGATTAGATACCCTGGTAGTCCACGCCGTAAACGATGAGTGCTAGGTGTTAGGCCCTTTCCGGGGCTTAGTGCCGGAGCTAACGCATTAAGCACTCCGCCTGGGGAGTACGACCGCAAGGTTGAAACTCAAAGGAATTGACGGGGGCCCGCACAAGCGGTGGAGCATGTGGTTTAATTCGAAGCAACGCGAAGAACCTTACCAGGTCTTGGACATCCTTCTGACCGGCCTAGAGATAGGCTTTCTCTTAGGAGCAGAAGAGACAGGTGGTGCATGGTTGTCGTCAGCTCGTGTCGTGAGATGTTGGGTTAAGTCCCGCAACGAGCGCAACCCCTATTGTTAGTTGCCATCATTAAGTTGGGCACTCTAGCGAGACTGCCGGTAATAAACCGGAGGAAGGTGGGGATGACGTCAAATCATCATGCCCCTTATGACCTGGGCTACACACGTGCTACAATGGTTGGTACAACGAGTCGCAAGCCGGTGACGGCAAGCTAATCTCTTAAAGCCAATCTCAGTTCGGATTGTAGGCTGCAACTCGCCTACATGAAGTCGGAATCGCTAGTAATCGCGGATCAGCACGCCGCGGTGAATACGTTCCCGGGCCTTGTACACACCGCCCGTCACACCACGAGAGTTTGTAACACCCGAAGTCGGTGAGGTAACCTTTTAGGAGCCAGCCGCCTAAGGTGGGATAGATGATTGGGGTGAAGTCGTAACAAGGTAGCCGTATCGGAAGGTGCGGCTGGATCACCTCCTTTCTAAGGAAATGGAAGACGTTTGTCTTGTCTTATTTAGTTTTGAGAGGTCTTATATAAGCTTCATGATAAGATAGCACACCACTAATAATGCAAAACCAGTTTATTAGTCGGGGCCTTAGCTCAGCTGGGAGAGCGCCTGCTTTGCACGCAGGAGGTCAGCGGTTCGATCCCGCTAGGCTCCATAGGATATAAGTCCACCTAAACTTAATAATAAGTGAAGTTGAACACGCAACTAACTTCCTAGGAAAATAGATAATCTTCCTTGTGTGCAAGCACACTGTGTCAGATTCCTAATTTTCTACAGAAGTTTCGCTAAAGCGACCGTTGCTTTGTATCCTAGTATAGTCCATTGAAAATTGAATAACTATATCAAATTCCACGATCATGAAAATGATTGTAGAAAAGTAACAAGAAATAAACCGAAAAAAGATAAACGCGAACATATTAAAAAAATCAAGAAGGTCGCAAGACTGGAAATAAGGTTAAGTTAATAAGGGCGCACGGTGGATGCCTTGGCACTAGAAGCCGAAGAAGGACGTGACTAACGACGAAATGCTTTGGGGAGCTGTAAGTAAGCGCTGATCCAGAGATGTCCGAATGGGGGAACCCACTAACTAATGGTTAGTATCCATGACTGTAAAGGTTGTGAGAAGGAAGACGCAGTGAACTGAAACATCTAAGTAGCTGCAGGAAGAGAAAGCAAACGCGATTGCCTTAGTAGCGGCGAGCGAAACGGCAGGAGGGCAAACCGAGGAGTTTACTCCTCGGGGTTGTAGGACTGCGATGTGGGACTTAAATTTAATAGAAGAATTACCTGGGAAGGTAAGCCAAAGAGAGTAACAGCCTCGTATTTAAAATTGAATTAAGCCCTAGCAGAATCCTGAGTACGGCGAGACACGCGAAATCTCGTCGGAATCTGGGAGGACCATCTCCCAACCCTAAATACTCTCTAGTGACCGATAGTGAACCAGTACCGTGAGGGAAAGGTGAAAAGCACCCCGGGAGGGGAGTGAAATAGAACCTGAAACCGTGTGCCTACAACAAGTTCGAGCCCGTTAATGGGTGAGAGCGTGCCTTTTGTAGAATGAACCGGCGAGTTACGTTATGATGCGAGGTTAAGTTGAAGAGACGGAGCCGTAGGGAAACCGAGTCTTAAAAGGGCGCTTTAGTATCATGATGTAGACCCGAAACCATGTGACCTACCCATGAGCAGGTTGAAGGTGCGGTAAAACGCACTGGAGGACCGAACCAGGGCACGTTGAAAAGTGCTTGGATGACTTGTGGGTAGCGGAGAAATTCCAAACGAACTTGGAGATAGCTGGTTCTCTCCGAAATAGCTTTAGGGCTAGCGTCGATGTTAAGTCTCTTGGAGGTAGAGCACTGTTTGGGTGAGGGGTCCATCCCGGATTACCAATCTCAGATAAACTCCGAATGCCAAGTAGATATAATCGGCAGTCAGACTGCGAGTGCTAAGATCCGTAGTCGAAAGGGAAACAGCCCAGACCACCAGCTAAGGTCCCCAAATAATTGTTAAGTGGAAAAGGATGTGGGGTTGCACAGACAACTAGGATGTTAGCTTAGAAGCAGCTATTCATTCAAAGAGTGCGTAATAGCTCACTAGTCGAGTGACCCTGCGCCGAAAATGTACCGGGGCTAAAACAATTTACCGAAGCTGTGGATTACTAGTAATAGTAATGGTAGGAGAGCGTTCTATGTGTGAAGAAGGTATACCGTGAGGAGTGCTGGAACGCATAGAAGTGAGAATGCCGGTATGAGTAGCGCAAGACAGGTGAGAATCCTGTCCACCGTAAGACTAAGGTTTCCAGGGGAAGGCTCGTCCGCCCTGGGTTAGTCGGGACCTAAGGAGAGACCGAAAGGTGTATTCGATGGGCAACAGGTTGATATTCCTGTACTAGAGTATGAAGTGATGGAGGGACGCAGTAGGCTAACTAAAGCGGGCGATTGGAAGAGCCCGTCTAAGCAGTGAGGTGTGATATGAGTCAAATGCTTATATCTCTAACATTGAGCTGTGATGGGGAGCGAAGTTTAGTAGCGAAGTTAGTGATGTCACACTGCCAAGAAAATCTTCTAGCGTAGTATCATACTCTACCCGTACCGCAAACCGACACAGGTAGTCGAGGCGAGTAGCCTCAGGTGATCGAGAGAACTCTCGTTAAGGAACTCGGCAAAATGACCCCGTAACTTAGGGAGAAGGGGTGCTGTCAGCGATGACAGCCGCAGTGAATAGGCCCAAGCAACTGTTTATCAAAAACACAGCTCTCTGCTAAATCGTAAGATGATGTATAGGGGGTGACGCCTGCCCGGTGCTGGAAGGTTAAGAGGAGGGTTTAGCGCAAGCGAAGATCTGAATTGAAGCCCCAGTAAACGGCGGCCGTAACTATAACGGTCCTAAGGTAGCGAAATTCCTTGTCGGGTAAGTTCCGACCCGCACGAAAGGCGTAATGATTTGGGCACTGTCTCAACGAGAGACTCGGTGAAATTTTAGTACCTGTGAAGATGCAGGTTACCCGCGACAGGACGGAAAGACCCCATGGAGCTTTACTGCAGTTTGATATTGAGTATCTGTACCACATGTACAGGATAGGTAGGAGCCATAGAGAACGGGACGCCAGTTTCGTTAGAGGCGCTGTTGGGATACTACCCTTGTGTTATGGCTACTCTAACCCAGATAGGAAATCCCTATCGGAGACAGTGTCTGACGGGCAGTTTGACTGGGGCGGTCGCCTCCTAAAAGGTAACGGAGGCGCCCAAAGGTTCCCTCAGATTGGTTGGAAATCAATCGCAGAGTGTAAAGGTATAAGGGAGCTTGACTGCGAGAGCAACAACTCGAGCAGGGACGAAAGTCGGGCTTAGTGATCCGGTGGTTCCGCATGGAAGGGCCATCGCTCAACGGATAAAAGCTACCCTGGGGATAACAGGCTTATCTCCCCCAAGAGTTCACATCGACGGGGAGGTTTGGCACCTCGATGTCGGCTCGTCGCATCCTGGGGCTGTAGTCGGTCCCAAGGGTTGGGCTGTTCGCCCATTAAAGCGGCACGCGAGCTGGGTTCAGAACGTCGTGAGACAGTTCGGTCCCTATCCGTCGCGGGCGTAGGAAATTTGAGAGGATCTGCTCCTAGTACGAGAGGACCAGAGTGGACTTACCGCTGGTGTACCAGTTGTCTTGCCAAAGGCATCGCTGGGTAGCTATGTAGGGAAGGGATAAGCGCTGAAAGCATCTAAGTGCGAAGCCCCCCTCAAGATGAGATTTCCCATGATTAGATATCAGTAAGAGCCCTGAGAGATGATCAGGTAGATAGGTTAGAAGTGGAAGTAGTGTGAGCTATGAAGCGGACTAATACTAATAGCTCGAGGACTTATCCAAAGATAAAAAAGTTTATTGACAATGAGGTAGAGTTCTTGGTAAGATATAGTTATTCAATTTTGAGTGGACTAAATGAAGTAATGAGAACGTAAAAAAATCTGTATGAAAATAGGAAAGTGACGCTGTGTGCTTGCACAAGGAAGTTTATCTTTTTGACTAAGATTTTAGTTCGACTACAATTCATTCATAAGTTAAGTGACGATAGCCTAGGAGATACACCTGTACCCATGCCGAACACAGCAGTTAAGCCCTAGAACGCCTGAAGTAGTTGGGGGTTGCCCCCTGTTAGATAAGGAAGTCGCTTAGCCTTGATCCGCCATAGCTCAGTTGGTAGTAGCGCATGACTGTTAATCATGATGTCGTAGGTTCGAGTCCTACTGGCGGAGTCTTTAGAGATAGGAAATTCCTATCTTTTTTGGTTTAAAGTTATCAAAAAAGTGGATACTGTTTTTAAGAGGTAAAGTATAGCACCCTTAGCTCAACTGGATAGAGTACCTGACTACGAATCAGGCGGTTAGAGGTTCGACTCCTCTAGGGTGCATTATGAAATAAAAAACAAAAGAACATGGGTGCTTTTCTATGATACCCATGTTCTTTTTATTATGTGTTTTAGTTAAAAAAGGCCTGATAGAGAGCTTTGATAGCCTTTTTTTCATCTTTAGAGTCAACTACAAACATAACAGAAACCTCACTTGATCCCTGAGAAATCATGGTGATATTGATTTTATTTTCTGATAGTGCTTTAGTTGCCGCGGCAGTTACACCGACATGACTCTTCATGTTTTCACCTACAATCATGATGATAGAAAGGTTTTTGGTCACAGATACCTCGTCAACTTCTAAATTATGAGTTAAATAGGTTAAAATTTCTTTTTCCTTGATTGGGGTCATTTCCCTTTCTCGGATGACGATAGAGAGGTCATCAATGCCAGTTGGCATGTGCTCCCACCGGATATGCAAGTCTTCTAGAATTTGCAAGACTTTGCGACCAAAACCGACTTCTCTATTCATGAGATATTTGGACATGTTAATACTGATAAATCGGTCATCACCTGAAATGCCCACTACTGGATTTTTGTCGGTGCTGCGATCAAGAACAATTTTTGTTCCGGGGTGGTCTGGGTTGTTGGTATTCTTAATAACAAGTGGAACTCGTCCTCTGTAAGCTGGTATTAGGGCTTCGTCATGGAGAACGGTAAATCCTGCATAGGCGAGCTCTCGCATTTCCTTATAGGTCAATTTTTTGATGGAGTGAGGTTTTTTGACAACTCCTGGGTGTGCAGCAAATATACCATCAACATCTGTAAAGTTCTCATAGAGGTCTGCGCTAATGGCTGCAGCAATTAAGGAACCGGTAATATCTGATCCGCCCCGTGAAAAGGTACAAATTTGGCCATCTTTGGTAATTCCAAAAAAACCAGGGATAACTAAGATACCATCATACTCTTTTAGTTTTTCCATCTTATCATAGCTTGCTGGAAGGATACGAGCATTTTGGGGTTCGCTAGAAACCATTAAACCAGCGACTCCTGGGTTAAGGTACCTTGCTTTTATACCATTATTACGAAAATACTCAGCAATTAGTTTGGCATTATTATCTTCACCACTAGCTAAGAATGCATCATATAAGAAGGGATTGTTTTCAATGGGTAAGTGTGCTAATCCCTTGATATTATTTATAATAGTATCAAGGAGTTTCTGACTGAGCTCTAATGACTCAATAATCGTTTTAAAACGGTTGATGATACTGTCTTGGATATCATTGAGTGGAGCTCCAGTAACGTAAGCGTCATGATAGGCAATCAAGATATCTGTTAGCTTTTGATCATCTGAATGTTCTTTACCGGGTGCAGAGACGACAATAAATTTTCTGTTGGCATCAGTTTTTACAATGTTTAATACTTTTTTTAATTGCTCTGCATTGGCTAGAGAACTTCCGCCAAATTTTGTGACCTTCATCAATATTTCCCCTTTGGTACTTGAATATTAGCACTAATTATATCAGAATTGATGGTATTTGTCAGTATACCTATCAAGAGTAAGGCTTGCTAAAACAAGGTGAAACTGTATGGGTACAGATTAAGGATAAAATTATCTGATTGATAAAAAAAATGCTAGAATAGTATCATGATAAGATATAAAGCTATTATTTCCTACGATGGAAGCCAATTTTCTGGTTTTCAACGTCAAACTAATGCTAGAACAATCCAAGAAGAGATTGAAAAAACATTAATGCGTTTAAATAAAGGAAAAACTATAACTATTCAAGGTGCAGGTCGTACTGATGCTGGTGTACATGCTTATGGACAAGTTATCCATTTTGATTTAGCTGAAAGACGTGATCTTGAAAAATTAAGATTTGCCTTAGATACCCAGACACCTGAAGATATTGATGTCATAAGCGTTGAAGAAGTTTCTAATGATTTCCACGCGAGGTATTCGAAACACCTTAAAACCTATGAATTTATCGTTGATATCGGACGCCCTAAAAATCCTATGATGCGCCAATACGCCACTCATTACCCTTATCCACTAGACTTCTCATTGATCAAGCTAGCTATTAAAGATTTGGTTGGAACTCATGATTTTACTGGATTTACTGCAGCTGGAACAAGTGTTGAAAATAAGGTTCGCACACTCTATCAAGCGGATTGTAACTTTGATTCTCATCGGCAATTCCTCATTTTTACCTTTACTGGAAATGGTTTCCTCTATAAGCAAGTTCGCAATATGGTTGGTACCCTATTGAAGATTGGAAACCAAAGGATGCCAGTTGAGCAGGTCAGAATTATCCTTGAGCAAAAAAATAGGCAGTTAGCAGGTCCCACAATAGCTGGGAACGGACTCTATTTAAAGGAGATTATATATGAAAACTAACTATATTTTAGCTATTTCTGGAAATGATATTTTTAGCGGTGGTGGTCTCTATGCTGATTTAGCAACCTTTAACTATCATCAGCTTCATGGTTTTTTAGCGGTAACCTGTCTTACTGCTATGACGGAATCTGGGTTTGAAGTCTATGGAACAGAAGAAACTATATTTGAAAAACAATTACAAAGTCTTGATGCAGTTCCTTTTTCAGCCATTAAACTAGGACTTTTACCAAATCCTAACATTGCTGAGCTGGCTCTTAGCTTTGTCAAAGCCCATTCTGACATCCCAATTATTCTTGATCCGGTCTTGGTTTGTAAGGAAAACCATGATGTAGAGGTCTCTGCCTTAAGAGAAGAAATGTTAAAATTCTTCCCTTATGCGACTATCGTTACGCCAAACTTGGTAGAAGCTGAGCTATTGGCACAAAGGCCTATAAAAACTCTAAATGATATGAAAGCTGTAGCTGAACTGTTGCATCAATTAGGGGCCGAAAATGTAGTGATCAAAGGCGGAAACCGTTTTAGTCAAGAAATGGCTTTCGATCTTTTTTATGACGGGGAAGAGTTTCATATTTTAGAATTTCCTATTTTAAGTCAAAATAACACCGGTGCTGGCTGTACTTTTGCCTCTAGTATTGCTAGTTATTTGATGAAAGGTCAAAGTCCACTCGAAGCCGTTCAAAAGGCTAAGAGCTTTGTTTATGAGGCTATTAAACATGCAGATGATTATGGAGTAAAACAAAATTATGACTAATAGGAAACTTAAAATGATGGTTCTATTATCCATCCTAACAGCTCTAACTACTATACTGGGTAAATTCGTTAGCATTGCTACTCCATCAGGCTTTCTAACGTTGCTTGATGCGGGTATTTATTTCACGGCTTTTTATCTAGGAAAGCGTGAAGGCATGATTGTTGGCGCCCTCTCAGGTTTTTTAATTGATTTAATTTCTGGTTATCCCAACTGGATGTTCTTTAGCTTAATTGCCCATGGCTCTCAAGGTTATTTTGCAGGTCTAACAGGTCGAAGTCGCATTTTAGGACTTGTCTTAGCATCGCTAGCGATGGTTGGTATCTATTTCCTAGCGACTATCCCTATGTATGGATTGGGAGCTGCTGCCGCAGGAATAATTGGCAATATTGGTCAAAACTTTTTGGGAATGTTAGTTGGTTATCTGGTTTATCTGAGTTTTTCTAGAGTTAGGAAAGTAGCTTAGGAGGGGACTTACTGATGATTGATTATAAGGAATTGGCTAAGGAAACCCTAGAAATATTGAATGATGTTTTAGATAAAAGTAAGATTAAAGCAGGGCAGGTCTTTGTTTTAGGCTTATCGTCAAGTGAGGTTAAAGGTGGCTTGATTGGTAAGGAGTCAAGTCTTGAAATTGGAGAGGTTATCGTCAAAACCCTATTAGATGAACTCTCGGCTAGAGGAATTTATCTAGCCGTCCAAGGATGTGAACACTTGAATCGTGCTCTGGTTGTTGAAGAGAGTCTTGCTGAAGCTAAAGATTATGAAATTGTAAATGTTTTGCCTAGCCTTCATGCTGGGGGTAGCGGTCAGTTGGCTGCTTTTAAATACATGTCCCGTCCTGTTGAAGTTGAAGCTATTGTAGCTCATGCTGGACTTGATATCGGCGATACCTCAATAGGTATGCATGTCAAAAGGGTTCAAGTTCCAATTGTTCCAATCAGGAGGGAATTAGGTGGAGCTCATGTAACAGCTTTAGCTAGTAGACCTAAATTGATTGGGGGGGCACGTGCACTCTACAAAACAGATGTCATTCGAAAAAATTAAAAACCTGATGAACAGGGAGCGCTAAAATTGAGAAAAGAATCAATCTAGCCTAACTGTTCATTAGGTTTTTATTTGGTAGGTATTTGAAGTGTGTTAGAGGTTGGTAAAATAATACCTTCTTTTAGAAGAGCTGCTTGATATTTTTGATAAAAAGTATGATAAATAAGGTATTGTTGCCCATTTTCTGTGAAGATTGCCACCTTAAATGAAAATTGACCGTTAGCAGTAATCTGAGGTCCTAAAATAGTTGGTTTATCAACAATTTGCGGATAGTTTACTAATTCTTTTTGATTCACAGCTTCAATAATTGTGGTCACCTGATTTAAATCTGTTGTTGAATATAAGGGGATTTCAATTAATGCCCGCATATTGCCACGAGATTTGTTGCTCACAACTGTTATATTGCGATTGGGGATGAAATGGAGTGTTCCATCAAATCCCCTCACTTGTGTTGTCCGAATCCCTACACTCGAAATATTACCATCAATACCAGCGATTGAAACAGTATCCCCTACTTCAAATTGATTTTCAAATAGGATAAAGAAACCATTGACAACATCTGATAGAAAGCCTTGAGCACCTAAACCAATTGCTACCCCAGCAATTCCAGCCCCTGCAAGTAAACTGGAGACAGGAATGTTTAAGAGGCTGAGACACCAATATAGTAGCAGAAAATAGAGGAGGTAATTGATTAAGTTATGCATTAATTTGGTTAAGGTCCGTTTGCGAGCTTGGCTTTGTCTAGATAGACTTAAAGATTTAAAAATAGCTTTTTCTAAAAAAGAGTTAGCTAATTGTTTAGCGAGAGCAAAAAAGAGCAATAGCAGGCTTAATGATATCAATTTTGAAATTAAGGAAAATAAGAGTCCTTCAAGATTAAGATGATTAATATAATTGATTAAAAAAGTCATAGACAATCCTTTCTCATGTTGTTAGTTTATCAAAAATCAGGTTAAATGAAAATGTCTAGCTTTAAAAAGTAGAAGTAAAAGGGGATAGCTCTACTTTCATATATAAAAAAACTTTAAAACAGCGTTAATTTATGATAAAATGAAGAGTATCTAAATTATTTTAAGGAGAAATGACTTAATGTCTACATCATTTGAAAACAAAGCTACTAACCGTGGCGTAATTACTTTTACAATTAATCAAGAAAAAATCAAACCAGCTCTTGATCAGGCTTTTAATAAAATAAAAAAAGATTTAAATGTACCAGGTTTTCGTAAAGGTCATGTGCCTCGCCCTATTTTTAATAAAAAATTTGGTGAAGAGGTTCTTTACGAAGATGCTTTAAATATCATCTTGCCAGGTGCTTATCAAGAAGCCTTATCAGAACTTGATTTAGACGTTGTAGCACAACCTAAAATTGATGTTGTTTCAATGGAAAAAGGACAAGACTGGGAGATTTCTGCTGAGGTTGTTACAAAACCAGAAGTAAAACTTGGTGATTATAAAGATTTAACCGTTGAAGTTGAGCTTTCAAAAGAAGTTACAGATGAAGAAGTAGACGAAAAGATTGAACGTGAACGCAAAAACCTAGCAGAGCTTATTGTTAAAGAAGACGCTGCTGTAGAAGGTGATACTGTTGTTATTGACTTTGTTGGCTCTGTTGACGGAGTTGAGTTTGACGGTGGAAAAGGTGACAACTTCTCACTTGAACTTGGTTCAGGTCAATTTATTCCTGGCTTTGAAGAACAATTGGTTGGTGCTAAAGCCGGTGAAACAAAAGATGTAAATGTTACTTTCCCTGAAAATTACCAAGCAGAAGATCTTGCAGGTAAAGATGCAAAATTCGTGACAACTATTCATGAAGTGAAAGCTAAAGAAGTTCCTGAACTTGATGATGAATTAGCTAAAGATATTGATGAAGAAGTTGAAACACTTGATGAATTAAAAGCAAAATACCGTAAAGAGCTTGAAGTAGCTAAAGAAATCGCTTATGATGACGCTGTTGAAGGCGCAGCAATTGAGTTAGCTGTTGACAATGCTGAAATTGTTGAATTACCAGAAGAAATGATTCACGACGAAGTTCACCGTTCTATGAACGAATTCATGGGCAATATGCAACGTCAAGGAATCTCTCCAGAAATGTACTTCCAATTAACAGGTACATCTGAAGACGATTTGCATAAGCAATACGAAGCAGAAGCAGATAAACGCGTTAAAACAAATCTTGTTATTGAAGCTATTGCTAAAGCAGAAGGTTTTGAAGCTACAGACGAAGAGATTGAAAAAGAAATCAAGGAGCTTGCAACAGAATACAATATGCCAGTTGAACAAGTTCGCTCCCTTCTTTCTGCTGATATGTTGAAGCATGATATCGCAATGAAAAAAGCAGTTGAAGTCATTACTGAGTCTGCTAAAGTAAAATAAAAGCTACCTAAAGAGGTAATTGACAAGAGAGTCTGAAATACTTATTTCAGGCTTTTTCTTAATTGAAAGGAGAGATATGAGATATGTTAGAAGCTATCATTTTTGACATGGATGGCGTCATTGTAGATACAGAATATCTGGATTTTCAGTTACAAAGTGACTATATTAGGTCAATTTCCGTTGCACCTCATTCTTTAAATCATGAGAATTTTTCAGAACTGGTAGGGCGCTCTGGCCAAGATCTCTTAAGGCGTATTCGCCATTTGAGTCAAACTCAAGCTACAGATCAAGATATATCGATTGCTTTAGAGAAGATTTCAGAAGAAAAATATAAAGCAGAAACTGCTAAGGGTTTATTCCGAAAGGATGTTCTTAAAATTATCCTATTTGCAAAAGAAAACCAAATGAAGTTAGCTGTCGCTTCTTCAAGTTCTAAAAAGCATATTAAGAAAGTGCTAGAAGCTTGTGGTATCCTGAAAGACTTTGATCTCATTGTCTCTGGAGAAGATTTTCAGGAAAGTAAGCCAAATCCGGCCATTTATCATTATGTTCTGAAAGAATTAGAGTTAGAAGCAGAAAAGGCTATTGTGATTGAAGATTCCCCATCTGGGATAATCGCAGCAAAAGCCGCCGGTATGCAAGTCATAGCTTTTGAAGAGAAACGTCTACAGATTGATCAAAGGGTAGCAGACTATGTGCTTAAAGATATGGATGCTATCTTTAAGCACATAGTCAATCTAACTAAATCTAGTCCTTAAATAACCAATAAAAGCTTTGACGAATGACTAAATTTAGCGTAGAATAGTAAGGAATGATAAAATAAGGAGAATTGCCTTGAAATTAGACATATTTGCGGGACAAGAAAAAAGTGAATTATCAATGATTGAAGTAGCCCGTGCTATTTTAGAAGAACGTGGTCGCGACAATGAAGTGTATTTTAGTGATTTAGTCAATGATATTCAAACTTTTTTAGGAAAATCTGATGCCGATATTCGTCATGCGTTGCCATTTTTCTACACGGATTTAAATACAGACGGATCATTCATTCCGCTTGGGGACAACAAATGGGGTCTACGCTCATGGTATGCCATTGATGAGATTGATGAAGAAATTATCACGCTAGAAGATGAAGAAGATGGTTCACCAAAACGTAAGAAAAAACGTGTTAATGCCTTTATGGATGGTGATGAAGATGCGATTGATTATAGCGATGATGACCCAGAAGATGAGGACTTTACAGAAGAAACTGAAGACGTTGAATATGATGAAGAAGATCCAGATGATGAAAAATCAGAAGTGGAATCTTATGATTCAGAATTAAATGAAATTATCCCAGAAGATGATATCGAAGAAGTCGAAATCAATGAAGAGGTTGATGAAGAAGAGGACGATGAAGAGGAAGACGACGAAGAAGAGTAAACTTCTAGTCGCTTAGGACAGTTTATCTTTTTGCTCTCATTAAATTGAGATTTTATTTGACAAATATGACGATATAGTTTATATTATTACTCGGGCACCTCTTTAAGAGGTCGATTAAGGCTCCCTATCATTAGGGGGCTATTTTTGTTTTTTCATCATGAAAAATTCAGGCTTTTGACCATTCTCAATTAAGAGTGCTATTCCCCTTGTCAAGGGCCTTGGAAATGAACATGATTCAAAAAATTTTATAAGGAGTATTAATGACGAAGTATATTTTTGTAACTGGTGGTGTGGTTTCATCAATTGGTAAAGGGATTGTGGCAGCAAGTTTAGGACGTTTATTAAAGAACCGCGGGTTAAAAGTAACCATTCAGAAATTCGATCCTTACATCAATATTGATCCAGGGACAATGAGCCCATATCAACATGGGGAAGTTTATGTAACGGATGATGGTGCTGAGACGGACCTTGATTTAGGACACTATGAACGTTTTATCGATATTAATTTAAATAAATATTCGAATGTTACAACAGGTAAAATATACAGTGAAGTATTACGTAAAGAACGAAAAGGCGAGTACCTAGGCGCAACAGTTCAAGTTATCCCACATATCACAGATGCCTTAAAAGAAAAAATTAAAAGAGCAGCTACAACAACCGACTCCGATGTTATTATCACAGAAGTTGGTGGAACAGTTGGTGACATTGAAAGTTTGCCATTCTTAGAAGCTCTTCGTCAAATGAAAGCTGATGTAGGTTCTGATAACGTTATGTATATCCACACGACCTTGTTACCTTATCTCAAGGCTGCTGGCGAGATGAAAACAAAACCAACACAACACTCAGTAAAAGAGTTACGCGGCTTAGGTATCCAGCCTAACATGCTTGTCATTCGTACGGAAGAAGAAGTAGAAGATGGTATTAAAAATAAATTAGCACAGTTTTGTGATGTTGAACCAGAAGCTGTTATTGAATCACGTGACGTTGAACACCTCTATCAAATTCCCCTGAATTTACAAGCTCAGGGTATGGATCAAATTGTTTGTGATCACTTGAAGTTGGATGTTCCAAAAGCAGACATGACTGAGTGGACTGCTATGGTTAATAAGGTTATGAATCTTAAAAAAACAACTAAGATTGCACTTGTTGGAAAATACGTTGAGTTACCGGATGCTTATCTATCTGTTGTTGAAGCTTTGAAGCACTCAGGTTACGAAAATGATACAGCTATTGATCTAAAATGGGTAAATGCTAACGACCTAACAGCTGATAATGTAGCATCTTTACTTGAAGATGCTGATGGTATAATTGTACCTGGCGGCTTTGGTCAACGTGGTACAGAAGGCAAAATTCAAGCTATTCGTTATGCTCGTGAACAGGACGTTCCAATGTTAGGTATTTGTTTAGGCATGCAACTAACTTGTGTTGAATATGCTCGAAATGTTTTACATTTAGAAAATGCTAATTCTGCCGAACTTGATCCAGAAACACCTTACCCAATCATTGATATTATGCGTGATCAAGTTAATATTGAGGATATGGGTGGAACCCTACGTTTAGGTTTATACCCATGTAAGTTGAAATCTGGTTCAAAAGCTGCAGCTGCCTATCATAACCAAGAAGTTGTTCAACGACGTCACCGTCACCGTTATGAGTTTAACACCAAATTCCGTTCCGAGTTTGAAGCAGCAGGTTTTGTTTTCTCAGGTGTTTCACCAGATAACCGCTTGATGGAGATTGTCGAGTTGCCAGAGAAAAAATTCTTTGTAGCAGCCCAGTATCACCCAGAACTTCAGAGTCGTCCAAACCATGCTGAAGAACTCTATACAGCCTTTATTACCGCAGCTGTCGAAAACAGCAAGTAAGGAGAGACCATTATAAACTTGAAAGTCATTTCAAAACAGTGTTATAATAACCCAAAGAGGTTATGCTATGATTACACTATTTTTACCCCTGCTTGAAAGAGTTGGGCTGATCATTCTACTGGCTAATCTGTTAATGATTAGCCCTTTTTATAAGCGCATGATGTATCACCGTGATTCTTTACGGGTACGTTGGCTCCTGATTATGACCTTTAGCGTTTTTGCCATCATTAGTAATTTTACCGGGGTTCTTGTTAATGCTCCTTATGATATTGGGAATGGTGGCTTGGTCAGTCTGTCCTCTCATACTTCCATTGCTAATACAAGGACTTTAACTATTGGGATGTCGGGGTTAATTGGCGGTCCCTTTGTCGGATTTTTTGTTGGCTTGATCTCAGGAAGTGTTCGCTGGCTCCAGGGAGGAAATGCACCTCAGACATACTTTGTTTCTTCGGTTTTAATTGGGATTTTTTCTGGTTTACTAGGGCGTATGAGCTTACGCAGAAAAAGCTATCCAGCTGTCTGGCAAGGAAGTTTGTGTGGCGCACTAATGGAAGTTATCCAGATGCTTTGTATCTATCTTTTCTCACCTGACAAGTCACAAGCGGTAGAATTAATTCAAATTATAGCTATTCCGATGGTCTTTGTTAATGCTTTAGGAACAGGTCTTTTCTTATCAATCATTCTTGGAACATTGAGGCAAGAAGAGAGCATGAAAGCTATTCAAACACATGATGTTTTAGCTTTGACCAATACAACCTTACCCTATTTTCGTCAAGGACTTACCCCAGAATCAGCCCAAAAAGCAGCCTTAGAAATTAAAAAGTTTATGCGGGTTTCTGCCGTAAGTGTCACCAATAAAACCTCTATTTTAGCTCATGTGGGTGCTGCTAGTGACCACCATATCCCAGCTAAGAAAATTATTACTGATTTATCTAAAGAGGTTATTGAAACAGGACAGATCCATGTAGCTAAGCATAAGTCAGAAATAGGTTGTCATGTGCCAGACTGTCCCTTGGCTGCCGCTATCGTTGTTCCCTTATATGTGAGAGGGCAAGTTGCGGGAACCTTTAAACTCTACTTTACTGATGCAGATCGTCTCACCTACGTTGAAGAAGAATTAGCTGAGGGTTTAGGAAATATTTTCTCTTCACAGTTAGAACTGGGACAAATGGCTATAGAACAAGGCTTGCTTAAGGATGCAGAAATTAAATCCTTGCAAGCTCAAGTTAACCCTCATTTTCTTTTCAATGCTATCAATACCATATCTGCTTTGATGCGCATTGATGGGGAGAAGGCACGTCACTTGCTTCTTCAGTTGGGGAATTATTTCCGTGCTAACATCACTAGCACACGTCATAATCTTATTTCTGTGGCGGAAGAATTAAAACACTTAAAGGCCTATCTCGCTATAGAACAGGCCCGATTTCCAGATCGTTTTGACATTCAGATGCTAATCCCTGAAAGTTTGCATCAAGCAGCTATTCCGCCATTTGTTATTCAAATTCTCGTTGAAAATGCCTTAAAGCATGCTTTTGCAGGACGAAAAAAAGATAATCATGTTGGTATAAAGATTTCTACTGATGACCAAGCATTACACTTACAAGTTAAGGATAATGGGAAAGGGATTGCTAAGGATCTGCTTCCTAAGCTAGGAAAAGAAGTTATCCCATCATCGCAAGGGACAGGGTCCGCGCTTGAAAATCTCAACCGTCGACTTATTAATCTATATGGTGATGCTTCACAATTAGTTATCAGCTCCAATGAACAAGGTTCTTGTTTTGACATTTATTTACCATTGCAATGGATTGAAGGAGATAAAGTATGAAAGTTGCCCTTATTGATGATGAGCCATTAGCACGCATGGAACTGTCTTATCTACTGCAACAGACCCAAGAGGTAGAGGCTATTTTTGAAGGGGAATCTATCGAAGATGCTTTTCAGATTATTCTGACAGACCAACCAGATTTACTTTTTTTAGATATTCATTTGACGGATGAAAGTGGCCTAGATTTGGCCAAACGCTTAAGTAAGGTTCCTCAGGCACCGCTTATTATTTTCGCGACAGCTTATGATAATCATGCTGTGGAGGCTTTTGAAGTCAATGCATTGGATTATATTCTAAAACCTTTTGAGGAAACACGAATCAAGAAAGCTATTGAGAAAGCAAAGTCGGCCTTAGAAGTTCAAAATACTAATTATTTGACTCAGGCTAAAACGGATAAAACGATTGAACGTTTAACAATTGAAACAGACGAGCGCATTTACTTGCTCCCATTCACCGATATTATCTATTGTGAGGTTCAAGGAAAAGAAACGACAATTCATACAAAAAAAGGATCTTATACGAGTCATACGAGTTTATCAGCTCTTGAAAAAAATTTGACATCAGATCGTTTTTTAAAGGTTCATCGTGCTTACATTATTAATCAAGAAGAAATCAAAGAAATTCAGCCTTGGTTTAATCAGACCTATCAAGTCACCATGTCTAATAGGGGGAAAGTTCCAGTTTCACGTTCTTATATTAAGTCTTTTAAACAACAGCTAGGTCTCTAGTCTGTAACTTAAGCCGACGCAGATGTATTTCATACCAAGGTGGAAGCCTTCTATTCTTAAAAGAGCTCGTAGGGCTCTTTTTTTGTCTATAATAAAGACAATCAAACAAGTTAGTTCAAGAGTGAAAAGGAGTCATATCATGAAAAAAACATATTCAGTGATTTATCAAAGTGTATTAATTGGAACAATCGTTTTAATCTCCAAATTTATTGAAAGTCTCCTTCCAATGCCGATGCCTGCTTCTGTTATAGGTCTGGTCCTGATGTTTTTGGCTCTAAACTTTAATGTTATCAAGTTAGAACAGGTAGAAACAGTAGGAGATGCTTTGGTTAATAATATCGGCCTCTTCTTTGTTCCAGCAGGTATCTCGGTGATTAAGTCACTTGGTTTATTGCAAGCTCACTTTGTTTTAGATATGATCTTGATCTTTGCTTCAACCCTAATCTTACTAGTAGCAACAGGCTGGATGACCCAACTAATCCTCCAACTTAATACAGGTTCGGTATTCAAAAAGAGCCCTACTTTTACACAAACACAGGAAAGACAGAGTAAGGTTTTGGCAGATAATAAGGTATTTGCAAAATAAGGAAAAGGAGTTGGGAAAATGGAAGCATTTATTCAGTTATTAAAAGTGTCGCCAATCTTTGGTGTGCTATTATCAGTAGGAACATTTTTCATTGGTCAGATATTGTTTAAGAAGACTAAAGGATTCTTCCTATTTGCCCCACTCTTTGTGGCCATGATTCTGGGAATTGCTACTTTGAAAGCCACTGGCATTAGCTTTGACCAATACAATAAAGGTGGGCAGATCATTGCTTTCTTCCTTGAGCCTGCTACAATCTGCTTTGCTATTCCCCTCTACCGTAAAAGAGATGTTTTAAAAAAATATTGGGTTCAAATTTTAGGGGGTATCACTTTGGGAAGTATCGTTGCTGTCTATGGGATTTATGTCATTTCAACTCTTCTCCAATTAGGTAGACTTGTTACAGCTTCAATGTTACCTCAAGCGGCAACGACAGCCATTGCGATGCCGACTTCAATAGCTATAGGGGGATCAGCAGAGTTGACATCATTAGCTTGTATTTTAAATGGTGTTATTATTTATGCATTGGCGAAGCCCTTAATTAGGCTATTCAAAATTGATGATCCGATTGCGCGTGGACTAGCTTTAGGCACAGCAGGGCATGCACTTGGTGTTTCAGCAGCAAAAGATTTTGGACAGGTGGAAGAATCAATGGGGTCCATTGCCCTAGTCATTGTGGGAGTTATTGTGACTGTAGTTGTTCCTATCCTAAGTAGTGTACTTCTCTAAATGTTAAAAAAGAAAGTTAGCCCCTTTCTTTTTTGACTAAAATGAGGTAAACTATTTGGTATGAAAGTAATTCGATTATCAAAGTATTTAATGATTATCCTCCTACTATTAACAATGATTAGTGTAGGAGCTAGTTCCTATTTTTTCCATGTTGCCCAAATTCGGGAGGAAAAATCCTTTATTAGTAAAGCTAAACGTGGTAAGGAAAATCCTTTGTATGCCAGCGAGCAGGTCTTTGATACTCTAAAAGTTGAAAGGCGTTATTTAACTAATAGAGGAAAAAAACAAGTTGCTTGGTATCTACCTGCAGAAAAACCGTCTCAGAAAACAGCTATAGTGGTTCATGGCTTTTTAAGTAGCAAAGCAGGGATGAAGCCCTATGCGATGTTGTTTCATGATTTAGGCTATAATGTCTTAGTTCCTGATAATGAAGCACATGGTGAAAGTGAGGGTCATATCATAGGATATGGTTGGAATGACCGCCATAATCTCATTGCGTGGACTAAGCAGTTAGTCAAGGTAGATCCAAAAAGCCAAATTACTTACTTCGGTTTATCTATGGGGGCTGCTACAGTGATGATGGCTAGTGGTGAGGAATTACCAAAACAAGTTGTCAATATTATTGAAGATTGTGGCTACAACAGTGTTTGGGATGAATTAAAGTTCCAAGCTAAAAAAATGTATAAGCTCCCAGCATTTCCTCTCCTATATGAAGTTTCTGCTATTTCAAAGATTAGGGCTGGTTTTACTTATGGAGAAGCAAGTGCTCAAGAACAACTGAAAAAAAATCACTTACCAATTCTATTTATTCATGGGGACAAAGATGACTTTGTGCCTACATCTATGGTTTATAGTAATTATAAGGCGACAGCAGGACCAAAAGAAATATACATTGCCAAGGGTGCTAAACATGCACGGGCATATGAAACTAATAAAAAGCAATATGAAAAGGAAATTACAAACTTTTTGAAAAAATATCAAAAGTAAGGATTGACAGAAAAGCTCCCAGCTGATATAATAATTGATGTTGCTGATGAGTAGCGGGGATGGCGGAATTGGCAGACGCGCAGGACTAAGGATCCTGTGACCGCTTTAGGTCGTGAGGGTTCAAGTCCCTCTCTCCGCATCATTTTGAGTGAGTCTATGACTCACTTTTTTTGTTTTTGAAAAAGTTAGAATTATAGAAAATTGAGGAGGGAAAACGTTTTACCCTTTAGCAAGTACTAGAAATTTAATGTTAATTATGCTAGAATGGACAATGTAAACGGGATAACCCGAAAAATTAGAGGAGGCCTAACAAATGGCAATCGTTTCAGCAGAAAAATTTGTACAAGCAGCTCGTGAAAACGGATATGCTGTTGGTGGATTCAACACTAACAACTTAGAATGGACACAAGCAATTTTGCGTGCAGCAGAAGCTAAAAAAGCTCCAGTTCTTATCCAAACTTCAATGGGTGCTGCTAAATACATGGGTGGTTATAAAGTATGTCAATCACTTATTTCTAACCTTGTAGAATCAATGGGTATTACAGTTCCTGTAGCTATTCACCTTGACCATGGTCATTATGAAGATGCTTTGGAATGTATCGAAGTTGGTTACTCTTCAATCATGTTTGATGGTTCTCATCTTCCTGTTGAAGAAAACCTTGCTAAAACTAAAGAAGTTGTTGAGTTAGCACACGCTAAAGGTGTTTCTGTAGAAGCTGAAGTTGGAACAATCGGTGGTGAAGAAGATGGTATCATCGGTAAAGGTGAACTTGCACCAATCGAAGATGCTAAAGCAATGGTTGAAACTGGAATTGATTTCCTTGCTGCAGGTATCGGTAACATTCATGGTCCATACCCAGCTAACTGGGAAGGTCTTGCTCTTGACCACTTAGAAAAATTAGCGGCGGCTGTACCAGGCTTCCCAATCGTTTTACACGGTGGTTCAGGTATTCCTGACGATCAAATCAAAGCAGCTATCAAACTTGGTGTTGCTAAAATTAACGTTAATACTGAAAGCCAAATTGCATTCTCTAACGCAACTCGCGAATTTGCTCGTAACTACGATGCAAACGAAGCAGAATACGATGGTAAAAAATTATTTGACCCACGTAAATTCTTGGCTCCAGGTATGAAAGCTGTCCAAGCAGCCGTTGAAGAACGTATTGACGTTTTCGGATCAGCAAACAAAGCATAAGTTTAACTAAAGCATAACTAACAAGTTTTTGTGAAACAATCTTTGATTATGAACAAACAAAGCATAAGTTTGAGTCATAAAACTGTTAAAAGCCCTTGTGGGCTTTTTTATAACCCCGGCCTGATAGCATAATTTTAGTTATTGCCAGCAAGCTATGATTGAAAGGGACTCATACTGTCTAGACCTCCAGCGAGAGGTCTTTTTTTTTATAAAATCATTTCAGTTCAGTTCAGTTTTTTTACGAGAGATAAGTTGTTGGTTAAAGAGAAAACCTTCTTCACTAAGAATAACTTAAGGGGATCATAACTTGAACTATTACTTATAGCACTATAAGAAATAGGAAGTTTACTCCCGATAAAGAAAGCGCTATCATTTATTTGAAAGGAAGGAAGACAACATGAAGATTAGTGAACTCAATTTTACGGAACTTGTGTCATCTTATGACGAGAAATTTCCAATTTATCATATCCTAAATGAAGAAGGAAAAGTGGATGATCAAGAAGCAATGGATCAACTTAGTAATGAGGAATTGCTTGCATTAATGGAGGCAATTACTTGGGGACGTGCCATTGATGAGCGTGTTATTCTTTTAAATAGGCAAGGAGCGCTAAGTAATTATGCACCTGGCGGTGGCCAAGAAGCTAGTCAATATGGCGCTGTTTTAGCCTTAGATAAGAAGGATGTTTTTGCGCCAACTTATCGTGATGTTTTTGCAGGTGTTAAATTTGGTTTGAAGCTCTCACAAGCTTTCTTGTGGTATAAAGGGCACTATGTTGCAAATCAATACCCTAAAGACTTAAATATGTATTCTCCCAATGTTATCGTTGGTGGAACCACTATTCAGGCATTAGGGAATGGTATCGCAAAACGGATGAAAGGTGAGAAACAAGTTGCCTTGTCATTATGTGGAGATTCTGCTACATCACAAGGTGATTTCTATGAAGCCTTAAATTTTGCAGGTGTTTTTAAAGCTAATCTCATAGCAGTGGTTCAAAATAATGGTTATGGTATCTCGGTTCCGACCTCACATCAAACCAAGGCAGCTACTCTTGCCCAAAAAGCAGTCGCAGCAGGAATTCCTGCCATAAGGATTGATGGTATGGATCCTGTAGCAGTATATTACACTGTAAAAAAAGCGCGTGAATATGCTATCGAAAACGGTCCAGTACTTATTGAGAATATGACTTATCGTTTTGGTCCGCATACCATGTCTGATGATCCTAAACGTTATCGTGCTGATGAAGAAGTTGAAGAATGGCGTCAAAAAGATCCTCTTATCCGGCTTGGAAATTATCTGACTGAAAAAGGCTTATGGAGTCAGGAAAAAGCGGACGCTATTTATGAAGAAGTAAAGGTAGAAGCGAAAAATGCCTTAGCAGAAATGGCGAAAACAGAGTCCCAACATATTACAGAGTTTTTAGAATTTATGTATAAAGATAAGCCACAGAATATTAGAGAACAAATTGCTTATTATCAAGCAAAGGAGGAAAACTAAGATGCCAGTTTTAACATTAGCACAAGCCGTTACAGAGGGATTGCGTGAAGTGATGAAAAAACATGACAATGCCTTAATTTTTGGTGAAGATGTCGGCAAAAATGGTGGAGTTTTCCGTATAACTGCGGGAATGCAAGAAGAATTTGGTGAAAATCGTGTTTTTGATACCCCTCTAGCTGAATCTGGAATTCTTCAAATGTCTGTGGGGCTTGCTCAAGAAGGTTTCTTACCTATTCCGGAAATGCAGTTTTCAGGTTTCATTGTAGAAGCTATGGATGCTTTAATTGCGCAAATCCCTCGTCAACGCTACCGTTCCGGTGGTACTCGTAGTGCTCAAATTACGATCCGTGCCCCTTACGGCGGTGGTGTTCATACGCCGGAATTGCATTCTGATAGTTTAGAAGGCTTTTTATCTCAAATTCCGGGATTACGTGTAGTTATCCCTTCCTCAGCCTATGATGCCAAAGGTTTAATCATTTCTGCAATTGAATCTGAAGACCCAGTCTTTTTCCTAGAACATTTACGTCTTTACCGTACAGTTAAAGATGACGTTCCAGAAGGTTACTATACTGTTCCTCTTGATAAAGCAAATGTTGTTCGTGAGGGATCAGACGTGACATTAATTGGTTATGGATTAATGGTTCAATTAGCTCTTCAAGCAGCTGAAGAACTAGAAAAAGAAGGCATCAGTGCAGAAGTCGTGGATCTCAGAACAGTTTCGCCAGTTGATTATGAAACACTTTGTGCTTCGGTTGCTAAGACGCATCGAGCTATTATTCTTCAAGAGGCGCAACGCCAAGCTGGTACTGCAGGTCAAATCATGTCTGAACTAAGTGAACGTAATTTTATGGATTTGGATGCGCCACTGGCACGTGTAACTGCTCCAGATACCATTTTCCCATTTGGTTTAGCTGAAGAGGATTGGATGCCAAGTGTCGAAGATATCATCGTAAAAGCTAAAGAAACTGTAGAATTCTAGGGAGGAGACAGAATGTATCAATATATATTACCTGATGCTGGTGAAGGCACTCATGAAAGTGTCATCATGGCATGGACTGCAAATGTAGGTGATAAGGTTACTGAAGATGAGACATTATTAGAAATTGAGAGTGATAAGGCTGTTGTTGAATTACCTAGTCCAATATCTGGTTACTTAGCAAAAATCTACGTTGAAGCAGGAGATACTGGAATCGTTGGCGAACCAATTGCTGACATCGTTGAAACGGAAGCTGAATTAAAAGAGTATTTAGCTACTAATAATGGTGAAGCAAGCAATAAAGTTCCAGTTGAAACGTCATCATCAAAAGAAACGCCACAAGTTGAAGAAAAAGCAGCTACTACAAGTCAGACTGTGGTCGCTCAAGTAGATTCCTCAACAGATATTCGTCTATTAGCAGTACCACGTGTTCGTAAATATGCACGCTCAAAACATGTTGATTTGCATGCTGTGAACGGCACTGGCAATAATGGCAAAATCACTATGGAAGATATTGATAATTTCTTGGCAAATGGCGGAGCAAGACAGGTAGCTCAAGCCAAAGAAGAAATATCAGAAAGGCATGAAGAGGTTCCTGAAGAAAAAGCAGTAGCTGCATCAGTAGCGACAAAAGAAGAATTTGCAGAAGTGGTAGAAAAAATACCGGCAATCCGTCGCACTATTGCTGACGCTTTGGCAAAAAGCTCCAGTGAAGTCGCTCAAGTTACGGTCTTTGATCAAGCAGAAGTTGATGCCCTTGTTGCTCACCGCAACAAGATGAAAGTCATCGCGGCTGAAAAAGGTATTAAATTAACGTTCACACCATACCTGGTTAAAGCATTAGTTGCGATGTTGAAACACTTCCCAGATTTAAACGTTTCTATCAATATGGCTAAAAACGAAATCAGTCATCATCAATATTACAACATTGGTGTGGCAACTGACACACCTCGTGGCTTAATGGTACCAATGATTCGTAATGCTGAGCGTAAGAGTCTCTTTGATATTGCGAAAGAAATTACTGAAATTTCACAAAAAGCGCGTGATGGCAAGCTTGGAACAGCAGATATGGGCAAAGGGTCAATATCAGTAACCAATGTAGGTGCTGCAGCAACTGCGGGTGTTTGGTCAACACCAATCATTAACTTACCAGAGATTGCTATCTTAAATGTAGGTCGTATTGATAAAGTTTTTATGCCTGATGAAGAAGGCAATCCAGTATTGAAGAATGTCATGAAAATATCATTCGCTTTCGACCATCGTGCCATTGACGGTGTTTATGCACAAGAAGCTATCAATTTGCTTAAGTCTTATCTAAGCGATCCAGATTTGTTGTTGGCAGAGGGGTAATAGCATGGTAGTAGGTGGATATACAAATGAAGTAGAAACTATTGTAATTGGCTCAGGACCTGGTGGCTATGTAGCAGCTATTCGTGCTGCTCAACTAGGTCAAAAAGTTGTTATCGTCGAGAAAGACAATATTGGAGGTGCCTGTCTAAACGTTGGTTGTATTCCTTCGAAAGCCTTAATCCAGGTGGGACATGATTATGCCCATAGCAAAATGGTATCTCCATATGGCTTAAGTTTTGGTGAAACCAGTCTAGATTTTGCCAAAGCGCAAGCTTGGAAAGACAGTCAAGTTGTTTCTAAATTAACAATGGGTGTTGAAACCTTATTGAAAAAGAATAAGGTGACCATTGTTAAAGGTGAAGCGCACTTTGTTTCCAAAGATACCATTTTTGTAACACCAGAAGATGGTCTAGGTGAAGGCTACCGCTTTAAAAACGTGATTCTGGCTTTAGGCAGTCGTCCCATTGAATTAAAAGCTTTCCCATTTGGAGGAGATATTCTTGATTCAACTGGTCTTCTAAACTTGCAAGAAGTCCCTAAAGAATTAGCCATCATCGGTGGTGGTTATATTGGTATGGAATTAGCTATGGCTTATGCTAACCTTGGAAGTCATGTGACTATTCTGGAAGGTATGGATCGTGTATTAGGTGGGTTCGAGCCAGACTTGGTGAAACCAGTTCTTGATCAAGCAGCACAGCTTGGAATGACCATTATTACGGGTGCTAAAGCCTCTCGTTATGAAAAAACAGCTCAAGGGATTGATCTATTCTACCAAAATGGGGAAAAAGAGGAGAAAATCCAAGCTGATAAAGTTGCTGTCCTTGTTGGCCGTCGTCCAAATACTGACAATGTTTCCATTGAACTTGCTGGACTTGATTTAGATGAGAAGGGTCTTATTCCTGTTAATGACCAAATGCAAACAAAAGTGGAACATATTTATGCTATTGGTGACATTACAGCTGGTCCAGCTTTGGCTCATAAAGCTTCTTTTGAAGCTAAGGTAGCTGCTGAGGCTATTGCTCAAGTTGAAGGTGTCGCAGCTGATTATCTTGTCATTCCAACCGTTGCTTATACGGAGCCTGAGATTGCTACTGTTGGTTTAACCAAAGCGGCTGCTAAAGAAGCGGGTATTGATGCAAAAGTAGCAAGCTTTAGATTTGCTAGCAACGGCCGTGCCCTTTCAATGGGCAATTCAGAAGGTTTTGTTCGTTTAATTTCAGATAAAAAAGACAATAGAATGATTGGTGCCCAATTAGTAGGACCTGGTGTGAGTGAGTTAATCGCTGAAATAACTTTAGCCATTGAAAATTTATTAACAGCTGAAGATGTGACATTAACTATTCATAATCACCCAAGTTTAGCTGAAACCATTATGGACGCAAGTGAAATCCTACTAGGACATGGAATTCACCAGTAGAGGGATAGAAAATGGAAAATAAATTAACAGCAAAAGCATTCACTATGAATGTTTTAAACGGTATTGCACTTGGAGCCGTGGTCGTGCTCATTCCTGGAGCCTTACTGTCCGAATTAGTGAAATCACTAGTAACTTCATTACCCTTTTTAAAGCCTTTAGTCTGGGGACTGGGGATGTCAAACTCAGTCATGGGCTTGGTTTGTGGTGTCATGGTTGGTATGAATTTCAAATTCAACCCAATACAATCAGCATCTCTTGGTTTGGCAACGCTTTTTGCCTCAGGTGCTATTTCGGCCAAAAACGGCATGATTATGATGCAGGGTACTGGAGATATCATTAATATGATGATTACTGCTGCTATTGGAGCGGGTTTGATTTTGTTAGTAGGAAATAGTTTGAAAGCTTATACTATTCTAGTTATTCCGCCCCTCATGATGCTAGTGGTCGGATTGATTGGACGCTTTCTCCTTCCTTATGTCTCTATGATTACGAAGCTGATTGGTATAGGAGTTGCTCAGTTGCTCACCTTACAACCACTTATGATGTGTATTTTGTTGGCAATTGTTTTTGGTCTCTTAATTGTTTCTCCCATCACAACAGTGGGGATTGCCCTTGCTATATCGCTAACTGGAATAGGTTCAGGAGCTGCAAATGTGGGTATTTGTGCAACAGGATTTGGTTTTGCTATTCTTGGTTGGAGTGTTAATACCCACGGCACAGCAATTGCCCATTTCATTGGCTCTCCAAAGATTTCAATGCCTGTTTGGGTTAAGAATCCTAAAACTTTGTTGCCTATTGTATGTTCGGCAGCTGCTTGTGGAATGCTAGCTTATTTCTTTAATATCCAAGGTACCCCGATGAGTGCTGGTTTTGGTTTTAGTGGTTTAGTAGGCCCAATTAACCATTTAAATCTTGTAAAGGGTGGCTGGTCAGCGATGAATCTTTTGAGTACCTTATTAGTCTTTATTGGTGGACCAGTAGCATTTGGTTTTTTCTTTAAGCATCTCTTTATGAATGTCTTACATCTAATAAAACCGGAAGACTATAAACTTGATATTTAGTAGTCAATTGGGATGCTAGCGTTTACCCCCTATCACCTAAATGTGAACATCCCATTTTTAGTTAGGAGAATAACATGTCATTATTAATTGAGAAACTATTTGAAGCTAGACCTGAAATAAAAAAGGTTGATAAACCTATTAATCTTGTGGCAATTAAGGCAGCCGATGAAGAAGTGTTAGCTTGTATTGAACGCGCCGTTAGCGAAAAAAGAATTTTTGCGTATTTAATTGATGATCACGTTAAATTAGAAGAAAAATTACAAGGTTTCGCTATTCCAAAAGAGGCCTACGAGATTATTGCTGTCAACGACGATCAAGAAGCAGCTTTCAAAGGTGTTGAGCTCGTTAGAAATGGTAAAGGGGATGCTATTTTAAAGGGCCACATTTCAACAGGTAAGGTTCTAAAAGAAGTTGTTAACAAGGAGACAGGTATTCGTAAAGCGGCCACCTTGTCACATGTTGCTGTGTTATCAATGCCTACTTTGAACAGATTGATTGCGATAACAGATGGGGGACTTGTTTTACAGCCCGATAAAGAAACAGCTAAAACGGTTATTGAAAATGCTGTTGAAGTTATGACTTCGCTTAAGCTTCCTCATGTGAAAGTTGCACTCTTATCAGCAGCTGAAAATCTGATTCCTAAATTACCTTCCTCACTATTGGAGTCTGAATTAGCCAAGGAGTATAGTAGACAAACAGATTTTACAGTAGAAGGGCCACTCTCGATTGATTTATCACTTTCACCAGAAAGTGTAAAGGAAAAAAATTATTCAGGTAAGATCCAAGGAGATGCTGATATTTTATTTGCACCAGACATTGTGACAGGGAATATTGCGTCTAAATCCCTAACACTTTTCGGTGGATCTGAGATGGCAGGTTTAATTATAGGGGCTAAGGTACCCGTAATCATAACCTCTCGTAGTTCTAGCTTTGAGGAAAAATATGCATCGCTTTTATTATCACAAATCATGATGACGATGAATGGAGAGTAGAGGAAGTTTATGACAAAAATAATTGCTATTAACCCAGGGGCAACATCAACCAAGGTGGCCATGTATGAAGATAAAGAGCTCATATGGAAAGAAGAAGTGACCTATAATAGTCAGGAGCTAGAAGCTTTTAACAAAGTATTTGATCAGTTTGAGATGCGCTTGCAAGATATCGAAGAATTACTTGATAAGCATGGTGTGACTGAGATTGACGTAGCTGTTGGCCGTGGTGGTTTAATTGGACCGGTTAAGCCAGGTGCCATTCTTGTCAATGATGCTCTGGTTAATCATTTAGAACATCATCCTATTCTAGAACATCCATCAAATATGGGAGCAAAATTGGCTAAAGCATTAATGGAAAAATATGGTCAACATAAACCTGCCTATATCTATGACCCAGTAACGGTAGATTCTATGCGAGACGTTGCTCGTATAACAGGACTGAAAGGCGTTGAGAGGACATCAACTGGCCATCATTTAAATATGAGAGCTGTGGCTCGGAAAGTAGCGGAGGATTTAGGAAAATCCTATGAAGAGCTTAATCTCGTGATTGCTCATGTTGGGGGGTGGTGCCAGTGCAAGTGGGCATGAACATGGGCAGATTGTTGACTTTATCTCTGATGATGAAATGATGTTTTCGGCAGAACGTTCAGGAGGTTTGCCAATTAAAGCTATGGTTGAAGTGATTAAAAAGACTGGGCTTGATCAATTTAACCATTTAGTTAGAAAAAAGGCTGGCTTACAATCATTATGTCATACAACTGATTTAAGGGAAGTTGAAGAACGAATTGAAGCAGGAGACAGCGAAGCAGCACTAGTCTTTGATGCTTTAGCGCTAGGGATTGCTAAAACCTTAGCTGCTTTAGCGGTGAGTGTTGATGGACCGATTGATAGGGTCTGTCTAACGGGAGGTATGGCTTATTCAAAAGCCTTATGTCAAAAAGTTGCCGATAAAACGGCCTTTATTGGTCCTTTTAAGGCTTATCCTGGTGAATTCGAGCTTGAAGCTTTAGCCCTAGGCGGCCTTCGCGTTGTTAATAAGGAAGAAGACTATCATGTGTTAGAATTTACCGCTGAAGGTTAGTGTCTAATAGCCTCAATAAATTTACTAATAACATCCGTATTAGTTGACATATTTTTACGATATGCCAATCCTTGTTTATATAAACTATTGACGTCATGGATTGGAATCCAAACAAGATCTTCAACAGGGCTGAGATCTTCTAATTCCCTAGGTAGTATAGTAATGGCATCTAGTTTATCTAAGCTGTGTAACAGAATTTCAAAATCATCATGTGTGAGAATGACCTGATTACTAAAACCAAATTCGCGACAACGTTTTTTGGTAAATTCACCTAATGCAAAATGATCACTTAAACTTGCGATATTAAAACCTTGTAAATCTTTGAAAGTAACTTTTTCTCTATTAGCTAAAGGATGCTCTTTTGGGACAACCAAGCATGCTGAATAGGAAGAGTGGTTAACAGCAACAGGATCAATGATAATATCATGTTCGATTTGGGGGAACGATAAGATGCCAATGTCAATTTTTTCTTGAACAAGTAGTTCTTGTAATTTCATGGATCCCTCTTGGATAATCCTTAGATCAATGTTAGGGTTTTTCCTGATGAAACGGGAAATTTGATCCATATATTGCAACATGGTTAAAAATGTGACTCCCACCCTAATTTCTTGACGCTTAGGCTCGTTAGCATTTTGTAAATCAAAAATCAGTTCGTTAAAAGCTTTGACAATGGGTTCACCACGTTCAACTAAAAGGCGACCTGTATCTGTTAAATTCAACCTGTGATTCTTATAAACGAATAAGGGTGTATTAAATTCCTCCTCTATTTTAGAGACAGACTGTTTTAAAGCTGGTTGTGATACAAACAAGATTTTTGATGCATGTGAGTAATTTTGTGTTTTAGCAATTGTCAAAAAATAGGAAAGTTGTCTAATGTCCATAAGGTGTCCTTTATTTATATAGTGATTAGTTTATGACTTGTCTTGAGAGGAGTTATCAGTGAATACCGAAAATTTAAAGCATCTTTTTCAAAATTTTGTTGTAAGGCATAAATTACCAAGAGCTATTATATTACTTCAAAAAGGGAGTGGCGAAGAAATCGTTCAATGTCAACATGGAGACATGACTAAAGATAGTATGTTTCTATTGGCTAGTGTTACCAAGCTTTGGGTAACGACGCTAGTTTTACAACTCATTGATTCTAAGAAACTAGATTATGACAATATTGTAACCGATCTCATATCAAAAGAAAAGCTTGTTAATCTTCACCACATCTTAGGGACCGACCAGACTGAATTTATTACTATCAAAGATCTTCTCTTTCAACGAAGTGGTTTAGCTAATATATTTTATGAGGAACCAATTTCACTTAGAAAACGGATTGCAACTGAGGATTTCTCTTACGATTTCCAAGATATGATAACTTGGGTAGGAGAATTGGAGGCTCATTTTGTACCGGGAAGCCAGCAAGCCTACTATGCAGATATTAATTTTATGTTGTTAGGTGCCATTATTGAATCTATTTACAAGCTCTCTTTAGATGACTGTGTGGACCGTTATATTATGGAACCCTTAGGATTAAATCGTAGTTATATTGTGAGTAGTGAATATGGAAAGATTCCTCCCCTTTTTACAGGAAAAGAATACATAGAAAGGCCCAAAATTGTAGCAAGTGGACAGGGTGCTGGGGGAGGTGTTTCAACTACAGCAGACTTGATGGTTTTTATTAGAGCCTTTATAGAAGGAAAATTATTTAGCAAAAAGCATTGGCAAGACATTCAAAACTATTTCCCACTTCAGGGTGATTACGCACCCGTTGAATATGGTGGCGGTCACATGAAACTATCTATGGGACAATTCAATAAAGAAAATCGCTTGAGTTTCATAGGGCATTCAGGTATTTCCGGAGCTTTCGCATTTTATTGCCCTCAATTGGATATTTATTTAACTGGGACAACGGATAATGTCGGAAAATCAGAGTTATGTATTCAATTAATCTATTTAATGTTGTTTGAGCTAGAAAAAACATATAGGAAGCTAAGGTGATGGAGGTGTGGTTTGAGTGAGCAAGAATTAGAAGAATTGGCAGAGCGCTTCTTTCAATTAGGTTATTTAATTGGTAAAGTTAGCCAGCGTGATATGATGTTTAAATATACGGTTCCCATTGATGTTGAAAGAACATTATCATTTTCTGTAACCCATCCGCAAACGGAGAATAAACGTATTGGTGTCGTTAATCCTAGTGGTGTAGCTTATACTTATGAGTTTAGAGAGGGGATAGAGGATAAAATATCTGAAGTATTATATGATGGCTCTATCAACGGCCTCTTTCATTCTTTAGTTAAAGCTCTTTCTGACTAATCTCAAACTTTCAGACACAGACACTAGAGAAAAAAGTCTTGCTAATTGATGACTCGTATGATAGAATAGTTTGGTATGTGGTGCTAGCACATCGTAAACATATTCTACCTAGGAGGAGACTGATAAAATGGCAAAAGTATGTTATTTCACAGGTCGTAAGACTGTATCTGGTAATAACCGTTCACACGCTATGAATCAAACAAAACGTACAGTTAAACCAAATCTTCAAAAAGTTACTATTATGGTTAATGGTAAACCTAAAAAAGTTTGGGCTTCAGCTCGTGCGCTTAAGTCAGGTCAAGTTGAACGTGTATAGTTGAAATAAGCCTTAGGGCTTTTTTCATTTTCATCGTCTAATAGCATTGTTATACTTAAATTTTTTTACATTAGGGCTAATATGTGATAAAATAAACTGATAAAAACTTTTTGAGGTAGTAAATATGACTGTAAAAATTAATACAAATGATGGTCTGATTGAACTATCTGACGATGTTATTGCAACTGTCGTTGGTGGTTCTGCAACGGAAATTTTTGGCGTTGTAGGTATGGCAAGTAAAAGTGCTATAAAAGACAATTTTCAATCACTACTTCGCAAGGAAAACTATGCTAAAGGCGTAGTTGTAAAATCTACAGATTTGGGTATTTCTGTTGATGTCTACACTGTGATGAGTTACGGTGTAAAGATTAGTGAAGTTTCTAAGAATATCCAAGAACGCGTTAAATTTAATCTTGAAAGCCAACTTGGTTTAACAGCCGATATGGTTAACGTGTACGTGCAGAATATTAAGGTTGTAGGAGAAAACTAGTGTCAAATATTACAGCAAGCTTGTTCCAAGAAATGGTTCAAGCAGCGGCAACGCGTCTAGGCAAACAAGCAGAATATGTTAATTCTTTAAATGTCTTTCCTGTTCCAGATGGAGATACCGGAACAAACATGGGAATGACCATGGATAATGGGGCAAAAGAAGTTGCTAGCAAGCCAGCAGAAACTGTAGGTGAAGTTGGCCAGATTCTTTCCAAAGGTTTATTAATGGGAGCTCGTGGTAATTCTGGGGTTATTACATCGCAAATTTTCCGTGGTTTTGGTCAGAACATTAAAGGCAAGGTTGAATTGGATGGGCAAGATTTAGCACAGGCTTTTCAAGCGGGTGTTGAAGTAGCATATAAGGCGGTGATGAAGCCAGTTGAAGGAACAATTTTGACTGTTTCACGGGGTGCTGCAAGTGCTGCTTTGAAAAAAGCTGAATCTACTAACGATGCCATTGAAGTTATGAGCTCTGCTCTTAAAGGAGCTAAAAAAGCATTAGCAAAGACACCTGACCTACTGCCAGTTTTAAAAGAAGTTGGTGTTGTCGATTCGGGTGGTCAAGGCTTAGTTTTCATATATGAAGGTTTCTTGTCTGCCTTAAATGGTGATTATATAGCTTCTGAGGACTTTAAAGCAACACCAGCAAACATGTCTGAAATGATTAATGCTGAGCACCATAAGGCAGTTGTTGGCCATGTTGCCACAGAAGATATTACTTATGGCTATTGTACTGAAATCATGGTTGCTTTACGACAAGGGCCAACTTACGTTAAAGAATTCAATTATGAAGAATTCCAAGGCTACTTAAGCAATCTTGGTGATTCTTTGATGGTTGTTAATGATGATGAGATTGTTAAAGTTCACGTCCATACTGAAGATCCAGGGCTTGTGATGCAAGAAGGACTAAAATATGGCTCTTTAATCAAAATTAAAGTCGACAATATGCGTAATCAGCATGATGCTCAAGTTGAGAAAACCAATACAGTACAACCCAAAGCTGAGATGAAAGAGTTTGGTTTGATTGCTGTTGTGGCGGGACAAGGCTTGGCAGATATCTTTACTGCACAGGGAGTTGATTATATTATTTCCGGTGGACAAACGATGAATCCATCCACTGAGGATATTGTGAAAGCTATTGAAGCGGTCAATGCCAAACAAGTTATTCTTTTACCAAACAACAAGAATATCTTTATGGCTGCTCAATCTGCGGCAGATGTGGTTGACATTCCAGCAGTAGTCATTGAAAGCAAGACAGTTCCACAAGGCTTAACGAGCTTACTAGCCTTTGACGCTTCTAAATCATTAGATGAGAATTTTGCAGCAATGTCAGCTAGCTTAAGTGATGTGACAAGCGGAAGCTTGACCTTAGCCGTCAGAGATACAAGGATTGATGGCTTAGAGATTCATGAAAACGATTATCTAGGTATGGTTAATGGTAAGATTGTAGTATCTGATGCTAACCTTGAGTCAGCCATGAAGTTAACCTTTGATCAGATGATTGAAGAAGATAGTGAGATTGTGACCATCTTCGTTGGTGAAGAAGGTAATAGGGCGCTTGCCGAAGGTTTAGCAGATTATTTAGAAGAGAAATATGACGATATTGAAGTTGAAATCCACCAAGGTGATCAGCCAGTTTATCCTTATATAATGAGTGTTGAATAATGATTAAGTAAGGTTTATGACCTTACTTTTTTGTATAATACCTTTTTATTGATGTTTCATTTGACAAAAATAAGAAAAGCATTATAATTATATATTAATAATAAGTCAAGATGCAGCAACCACATTAAGATGTGCCCATAGCTAGCTCTACTTAAAAAGGAGTATTTATGTTAGTTTCAGTTGTGTTTATAATTATCTGTATTGTTGTCATTCTATCTATTCTTGCCAGCACCTTGTACGTTGTCAAACAACAGACAGTAGCCATTATTGAACGTTTTGGGAAATATCAAACCACTTCACAAAGTGGTATTCATCTTAGAATGCCTTTTGGTATTGATAAGATTGCTGCACGTATCCAGTTAAGGTTATTACAAACTGAGATTATAGTTGAAACCAAAACAAAAGATAATGTTTTCGTTACATTGAATATTGCTACACAATATCGTGTTAATGAAAATAATGTCACTGATGCTTACTACAAATTGATGAGACCTGAAGCACAAATTAAATCATATATTGAGGATGCTTTGCGTTCATCTGTTCCTAAATTAACCCTTGATGAACTATTTGAGAAAAAGGATGAAATTGCACTTGAGGTTCAACACCAAGTAGCAGAAGAAATGTCAACTTATGGTTATATTATTGTTAAAACTTTAATTACTAAAGTGGAACCTGATGCTGAAGTTAAACAATCAATGAATGAGATTAACGCAGCCCAACGGAAACGCGTTGCTGCTCAAGAATTAGCAGAAGCTGATAAGATTAAGATTGTTACAGCAGCATCTGCAGAAGCTGAGAAAGATCGCTTACACGGTGTGGGTATCGCACAACAACGAAAAGCAATCGTAGATGGTTTAGCAGAATCTATTCAGGAACTAAAAGAAGCCAATATTAGTTTAAATGAGGAACAAATTATGTCAATTTTACTGACAAATCAATACCTTGATACCCTAAATACCTTTGCTTCTAGAGGCAATCAAACCTTATTTTTACCTAATACCCCTAACGGAGTTGATGATATCCGAGCACAAATTTTATCAGCTCTAAAAGTTAAATAATATTAAAAAGCAACTAAGACGGAGGGATGTGTCTTAGTTGCTTTTTTGTCTGACTTTATTTTAGAGATCCTTATTATTTTTTACCAGATCTCTTGTACTCATGAATAATTTTCAAAGCACGTTTTTTTGTTTTAATATTAGGACTTTTTAGTCTGCGGTAAGCTGACGCCAAGTCAGTTTTTTCGGCCATAGTTACCTCCTATTGCAAGATTATTAACGTTAACAAGGATAGTATATCATAAAAAACTTAACTGGTAAAGTATATTTTTAAAAATAGTAGTCTTTTGATTGATTCTGAAATAAAGGCACTGCTCGGAATCACTAATCGCTGTTCTTCATTGGTTTTTTCTCAATCTCCATCTTTGCTTTCGAAACTTAAGGTTATGTTTTCCGATAGAATATCTTATTAAAAGATTAGAGCTTTAGTCTGGTTAATACTTATTAAAAATTGTTTGAAGGACCATAAGATAACTGTCATTTATTTTACCTTTCCCACCGGACAACTATCTTGTAAAAAGGTTCTATAAGCTTTGTCGTGACTTTGCTGACTACAAAAATTATGGAGCTATGAAAAAGACCTCAAGAGTTAGCATGATTTCTAACTTTCGAGGTATTATTTTATTTTAGGAAACGTTGTAAGAATTCTTTTGTACGATCCTGTTTAGGATTTTCAAAAATATCTTGAGGGGTTCCTTCTTCAGCGATGACACCTTTGTCCATAAAAATAACGCGGTTTGAAACTTCTTGCGCAAAATCCATTTCATGGGTTACGATGATCATTGTAAGACCTGATTTTGCAAGATCTTGCATAGTTTTTAAAACTTCACCGACCATTTCTGGATCTAAGGCAGAAGTAGGTTCGTCAAATAGCATAGCTTCAGGATTTACTGAGAGGGCACGAGCGATAGCGACACGTTGCTTTTGACCCCCAGAAAGTTGTTTTGGTTTTGCCTTCCAGTATTGCTCCGTCATGCCGACTGAATTAAGGTTTTCTTTCGCTATCTTTTCAGCCTCTGACCGACTTCTTTTAAGGACGGTGGTTTGAGCAACAATAGCATTTTCTAGGACATTAAGGTTTTCAAAAAGGTTAAAAGATTGGAAGACCATACCCAGTTTTTCACGATAATGAGTCAAATTATAATTATCAGCTAGGACATTTTTTCCATGGAATAAGACTTCCCCATCAGTTGGTTCTTCAAGGAGATTTATTGATCGTAATAAAGTTGATTTACCTGAGCCTGATGAGCCAATAATTGAGATGACCTCGCCTTTGTTTACAGAAAGAGAGATATCTTTTAAGACTTGGTGATTCCCGTATGATTTTTTTAAATGTTTGATTTCAATAATAGGATTAGACATTAGTAGACTCCTCCAATGGCAGTTCTCTTGCTACAGTTGTATAGGTATCATCATCCAATCGGCGTTCTACATAGCGAAGGATTCTTGTTACAGTGAAAGTTAAGATAAAGTAAATCAATGCGATAACTGAGAAGGTTTGGAAATATTGATAATTTTGAGTAGCAACCGTATTACCTGAGAAGTAAAGCTCAACAACAGAGATAACGTTCAGTACAGATGTATCCTTAATGTTGATAACGAACTCATTACCTGTTGCGGGTAGAATGTTACGAATAACCTGAGGTAAAACAATTTTTCGCATGGTTTGTCCGTGTGAAAATCCAAGGGCGGTTGCCGCTTCAAATTGTCCTTGATCAACGGCAAATATCCCGCCACGGACAATTTCTGTCATGTAGGCACCCGTATTAATAGATACGATGAAAATGGCAGCTAAAGTCCGATCTATTGAAATACCAAATGCTTGAGCAGTACCATAATAAATAACCATGGATTGAACAATCATCGGTGTTCCTCGGAAAATCTCAATATAAATGTTTAAGAACCATCCAAAAAGTTTTTGGAATAAAGCGACCACTGTATTCTTTGATTTAGTTGCAGTTCTATAGATACCAATCAATAAGCCAATGATCAAACCAACAAGAGTACCGATTGTTGAGATAAGTAACGTAAGTCCTGTACCGCGTAAAAATTGTTTCCAGTTGCTTCTTAAAATAGTCCACATTTGGTTAAAGAAAGAAGGTTTGGTCGTATTTGATGATTGCTCTTCTTTAGGTTGCAAGGTCACCATTTTATCCATTAAACTTAGGCGGTCATTAGGAGATAGTTCAGTGAGGACTTGGTTAATCTGATTAATACGGCTGTCACCTTTGCGCATTCCCACCGCGATAGCAGCATCGGAGGAATTGACAGTGAAACCATTTGTTAGGGTTACCATTTTGAAAGTGCTATTAGCTTGTTGAGCAGTCATAGCTTCGGGCCGCTCTGAAATATAACCATCAATGACACCAGAAGATAAGGCTTGACGCATTTGTGAAAAGTCGCCCATAGGTGTCTGCGCTTTAACTCCTTTAATTTGAGGAATGAGGTTGACATGCCAAACACCTTGTTGAGCAGTGATTTTAGCACCTGCAAAATCGGCTAAGCTTTTTGCTTTGGCAAATTTACTATCAGCTTTCACAACAATAACCGGTTCGCTAGTATAGTAGCTATCAGAAAAAGTAATTTCCTTTTTACGTTCTTCTGTGGGACTCATACCAGCAGCAATCATATCTATTTTTTTAGAGGTTAGTGCTGGGATCAGGCCAGTCCATGATGTTTTAACAACTAATAATTTCTTATCAAGTGATTTAGCAACTTTTTTAGCAATTTGAACATCGTAGCCGTTAGCATATTGATCAGTCCCTTCAATGGGAACAGCACCATTTGCATTGGTATCTTGTGTCCAGTTGAAAGGAGCGTAGGCAGCTTCCATACCAACGCGTAAATAATTATCAGCTTGTGCTAGATTACTTCCTCCAAAGAGGAAAAGTAGAGCAAAAAAGCAGGTCAGTAATAGCTTTTTCATAGAAAAACTCCATCTATTATAATATATCCAACTATTTTACAGCAAATAAGCTTTGATTTCAATCATTTTTATTTTAAAAATGGAAAAATATACAATTGTTTGTTTAAAAATAAATAGATTAGCTCTTCCTCTTTATTTTATTAGGATCGCTTTTATGGTAAAATATGAGTTGGAAAGTAGGGGAGGTTTATGGTTTTGAAACGACTTTTGATTAGTTTTATAGTTATTCTGAGTTTCTTTGGAACTTCAGTTTTTGCGAGTGAGGTTGAGTATCGGATTCCTCTCTACGAGGGTCATCTCCATATTAATGATGATAATAGCGCTCAATTTACCCAAGAAATAACCTATTTGTTTAGTACTAGTTACCAAGGGCAGTACGTTAGTCTGGGAAAAGCAGGTAAAATGCCGGGGAATTTTGATATCGACTCGGATCCCCAAATTGAAGCCTATCGAAATGGGGAAAAGGTTAAGGTTTCTAGATATATTGAGGACCTTGGTGATGGTTACCGTTTGAAAATTTATAATGCCGGTCATGCAAAAGATAAAGTTAAAATTATTGTGAAATGGAAGCTTTCAAATATCCTCTACAAATATAAGGATATTGCTGTATTAAATTGGAAGCCCATATCAGACTGGGATAAAACCCTTGAAAGAGTACATTTCACTATCGACACTAAAGTACCTAGTAAAAAGCAGGAGCTCTATTTACATCGAGGTTATTTTAAGCCAAATGCTAACACAGATCGTCTAGGTCAGTTGGAAACATGGGCAAATGATGTTGATGGTGTTAGTGAATTTCATGCCTATTGGGATAGTCAGATTATCTCTGGTCAGGCGATTTCACGTAACTATCTGCCAACTTTTAAGGCAACCGAAAGACGGATAGCTGAGCGGGTAAGATGGGTTCGTCAGTTTGTCGATTATTATGTTTATGTTATTATCGCTGCCTTTTTTGCAGGTGCGATTCTTTGCTGGTTAACTTTTAAGAAAACTGTTTTTCAATTTAAGAATAGAGGTAAAGGCCAATTATATGCATTACCAGATGATTTACCTCCGTTAGTGATAGCAGAAAAAATATTTCATTTAAATTTACAGAAGTTGAATCCTGCTCAAACACATTTGAAAGATGACAATATTTCCTTTGAAAATCTTGTTCAGGCAACTCTTTTAGACCTCATTGACCGTAAAGTCATTGAGATTGAAAAGGAAGCTGATGGCTACTTTTTAACCCTTAAGGATAAGAGCAAGTTGGCTGATTTTGAAGTCTCCTTTGTACATATGGCCTTTGGAGATGCTGAGAAGTTAAAGACGGAACAACTGTTTGCGGATTATTTCTTTGACTCCAATATTTCCAAGAAATTGGAAGCGCAATATTCTGGTAAAGAGTTACAACGTCAAGTAAATGCGTGTGGGAAAAAACATTTGAATAAATTAAATCAAGCTCTTAAGGATTTATCCGTCAAGGTTACTCGAAGTATCGGTAGTGAATCAGACTCCTTCTATCGTCCAATGAGTGCTAGAGAGAGAGTCTTGTTTGGTTTTGCTAACTTCTTGCTAGTTATCCCTATTCTGATACTTATTGCACATGGTGTCTACACGATTTTTGTTGCGGATAGTAGTCGTCTAATGCTTGATATTATCTTAGTTTTTATAGCTATTTTGATAATGATTTATATATCTAAAAAGGTTTCGGTTGATCGTCTCCAAGGTGTCTTAACCCAAGAAGGACAACAAGCTCGGCAGCCTTGGGATAGTTTTATTCTGATGCTAAAAGATATTAAGCACTTTGAGCGGGCTGAGATTGAAAGTTTGATTGTTTGGAATAGGGTTTTAGTATATGCTAGTCTGTTTGGTTTTGCTGATCAAGTGGAAAAATATATGGCATTACATGGGATTGAGTTGGCAGATCAAGACTTGGTACACACTTATTCGACCATTTCACCCATTATGTATGGAATGACAACTCATTTCATGGATTCTGCTCAAGCGGCAACTCAAGCTAGCCACTTTAGCGTCTCATCTGGAAGTAGTGGTGGATTTTCAGGGGGAGGTTTCTCTGGTGGCGGCGGAGGTGGCGGAGGCGGAGCTTTCTAAAATAGCTTCGCTACTCCTATAAATTGTATAAATATTCTATTTTAAAAACGCATTTATCTGATTCTTAGCTTATCATTTTTGCCAAATTCTGATACAATGGTTTTATCTAAAACGAGGAGTTAATATGTTATTTTTTGAGATTTTAAAAGCCATCTTTTTTGGTATTATTGAGGGAATTACGGAATGGTTACCCATTTCTAGTACCGGTCATTTGATTTTAGTGGAAGAATTTGTTAAATTACGTGAAAATGCCGCCTTTTTGGAAATGTTTAACGTAGTTATCCAGTTAGGAGCGATTATTGCTGTCGTTGTCATTTATTTCAAACGCCTAAATCCATTTCAACCTGGGAAAAGTGCTACGGAAATTCGCTTAACATGGCAACTTTGGTTGAAAGTAGTGATTGCTATTTTACCAGTAGTAATTATTGGAATGCCTCTTGATAATTGGTTTAATAAACATTTTTATAATTTTATTACTGTGGCCCTTATGCTCATTATTTACGGTATTGCCTTTATATGGATTGAAAAACGTCATAAGACAGTTGAACCACAAGTGACAAGTTTGGCCAGAATGTCTTACAAAACAGCTCTATTTATTGGACTTTTCCAAGTATTAAGCATTATTCCTGGGACAAGCCGTTCAGGAGCAACTATTTTAGGTGGTATTTTAATGGGGACAAGCCGTACAGTTGCTACCGAATTTACCTTTTTCTTAGGGATTCCTGTTATGTTTGGTGCCAGCTTATTAAAAGTTGTAAAGTTCTTTTTAAAAGGAAATGTACTTGGCTTTGGCCAGTTATTAATTTTACTGGTAGCTAGTTTAACTGCTTTTGTGGTGAGTTTATATGTCATTAAATTTTTAACAGACTACGTTAAGAAACATGATTTTACTGTCTTTGGTAAGTATCGGATTATTTTGGGAAGTTTGTTAATAGTCTATTTCTTTGTGAGTCTTTTTATTTAAAAATCTGTCCCGATAGGGATGGTTTTTTAGTAAAACCTCTGAGTCGACCGCAAAATTGCGAAAAAGACTATTTTCGAGTATAATAAAATGACTACGCGTGCGAGGTATATACTATGGAAATGAAACAAATTAGTGAAACGACACTAAAGATAACAATCAGTATGGATGATTTGGAAGAAAGAGGCATGGAATTAAAGGATTTTTTAATTCCTCAGGAAAAAACAGAAGAATTTTTCTATACTGTTATGGATGAACTGGATTTACCTGAAAACTTTAAAGATAGTGGGATGTTAAGTTTTAGGGTTACCCCACGTAAAGATCGTTTAGATGTTTTTGTTACGAAGTCAGAGTTATCTAAAGAGATTGATTTTGAGGACTTGACTGATCTAGGAGATGTTTCTCAGATGACGCCCGAAGATTTTTTTAAAACAATTGAAAAAAATATGATCGAAAAAGGCGATGTCAACGCTCATGAAAAATTAGAAAAAATTGAAGAAATGTTAGAAGAGGCAGTTGAGGCAAATCAAACTCAAACGACAGTGAGTGATGAAACTACCCAGACTGTTGAACCGATGGACTACGTCCATTATGTTTTTGATTTTTTAACTATAGAAGAAGTCATTAGCTTTTCTAAAATAGTCAACTTTCCAATTGAAGCTTCAGAGCTTTACAAGGAAACGAATCGTTATCACCTGACAATCTTACTTGATATTCAAAATCAGCCAGCCTACTTTGCTAATATTATGTACGCCCGTCTAATTGAACATGCATTACCTGGTTCAAGGACACGTGCATATTTGCAGGAGCATGCAACCTTACTGATCGAAGATCAAGCAGTAGAACAGCTGAAAAAGATTGAATTGGTGTGATAAACTATGTTCCCATTTACCTTTGATTATGTCTTAATCCTGATTGCGGCCTTGTTAATTTCTTTGTTCTTAACTCCTATTGTGCGATTGTTAGCGTTTAAAACAGGGACTGTTGATGAACCTAATGCAAGACGAGTGAATAAAGTTACCATGCCCAGTAGCGGTGGACTAGCCATCTTTATATCCTTTTTTGTAACGACATTAATTCTGATGCCTAAGGTATCTGAAAGCATCTTGATTGACAAGCAAAGTTACTTTTCCTATATCTTTCCTGTCGTCATGGGAGCTTTAATCGTAACAGTTACGGGTTATATTGATGATCTTTTTGAAATTAGTCCAAAGTTGAAAATGTTTGGTATCTTTTTGGGAGCCTATGTTATCTGGGCTTTTACAGAATTTAGATTTAATAGTTTCAAAGTGCCTTTTGGTGGACCACTCTTGCATTTTGGTCCTTTGGTAACCTTTGTTTTAACCGTTTTATGGATTGTTTCTATTACCAATGCTATTAATCTCATTGATGGTTTAGATGGCTTAGTTAGTGGCGTCTCCATCATTAGTCTAGTAACAATGGCTATTGTTTCTTATTTCTTTTTACCGCAACTAGATTTTTTCTTGACAGTCACAATTTTGATTTTGATTGCTTCAATTGCAGGATTTTTCCCTTATAATTATCATCCAGCTATCATTTATATGGGAGATACAGGAGCACTTTTTATTGGATTTATGATTGGTGTCCTATCCTTGCAAGGACTTAAGAATGCAACGGCAGTTGTGGTTGTGACACCGGTTATTATACTTGGAGTCCCTATCATGGATACCGCGGTAGCTATTATCCGTAGAAGCTTATCAGGTAAGAAATTTTATGAACCGGATAAAATGCATCTGCATCATCGCCTTTTATCAATGGGCTTCACACATCGAGGAGCTGTTTTAGTGGTTTATGGTATCGCAATGCTCTTCTCTTTGATTTCTCTGCTCTTGAATGTATCAAGTAGAATCGGGGGACTCTTGCTGATGTTTGGTCTTCTTTTTGGTTTGGAAGTTTTGATTGAAAGCTTAGAAATATGGGGAGAGAAACGAACGCCACTCTTCAAACTTTTGAAGTTTATTGGTAATAGTGACTTTCGTCATCGTCAAATGGAAAAGTGGAAGAAGCATTAGACTCTTCCAAACACAAAGAAGGCCTTAACCGCCTTTTTTTGTTATAATTTAATTGATTATTAAAAAGTATTCTTGAGTCTGCTGATTATCGTCTGACAGATGAGAAATAGAAAAAGAGGTATGCGATGTCTGTGTTAGAAATTAAAAATCTACACGTCTCAATCGAAGATAAGGAGATTTTAAAGGGTGTCAATTTGACCCTCAAAACTGGTGAAATTGCCGCTATTATGGGACCAAACGGAACAGGTAAATCGACACTGTCTGCTGCTATTATGGGGAATCCTAACTATGAAGTAACTGAAGGTCAGATTCTTTTTGATGGGGTTAACATTTTAGAGTTAGAAGTTGATGAACGAGCACGGATGGGCTTGTTTCTAGCAATGCAATACCCATCTGAAATTCCAGGAATTACAAATGCCGAATTTATGCGAGCTGCAATGAACGCTGGAAAAGAAGATGATCAAAAAATATCAGTTCGTGATTTCATTACTAAGTTAGATCAAAAAATGGAATTATTAGGCATGAAAGAAGAGATGGCTGAACGCTACCTAAATGAAGGCTTCTCAGGCGGTGAAAAAAAACGTAACGAAATTCTTCAACTCTTAATGTTGGAACCTAAATTTGCTCTTTTGGATGAAATTGATTCTGGTTTAGATATTGACGCTTTAAAAGTCGTGTCAAAAGGAGTTAATGAGATGCGGCAAAAAGATTTTGGGGCAATGATTATTACGCACTATCAACGTCTTTTAAATTATATTACACCGGATTTAGTCCATGTTATGATGGATGGACGAATTGTTCTTTCTGGAGATGCTGCTTTAGCAGCTAGACTGGAAAAAGAAGGCTATGCTGGCATTGCAGAAGAACTAGGCATTGACTATAAAGAAGAAGTTTAATGATGAATCTTAAAAGTCTTGACTTCTGCTGTGTAGACATTTTCTTGTTTCACAGCTTTGTCTTATCACTATTAGAGAAAGAGGAAACATCATTATGACTTTAGAAAATATTATGGCTTTTTCTCAAGGAAAAGCGGAGCCGGTATGGTTACAGGAACGACGTCAAAAAGCATTCCATCTTATTGATCATTTAGAACTACCAATAATCGAACGGGTTAAATTTCATCGATGGAACTTGGGAGATGGCCGCATTGAAGATAGTCCGTTTGAAGCAACAGTTCCGGATTTTATAGCACTTGGTGATAATCCTATTTTAGTACAAAATGGAACACGCACCGTTATGGAACAGTTACCAATGGAACTTCATGAGCAAGGTGTCCTTTTTACAGATTTTTATTCTGCCTTAGAAGAAATTCCTGATATTATCCATGCTTATTTTGGGACTGCTATTGAGGATAATCAAGATAAGCTAAGTGCTTATCATACGGCTTATTTTAACAGTGCTGCGGTTTTGTATGTGCCAGATTTTGTTGAAATTAAACAACCACTTGAGGCTATTTTCTTACAAAATAGTGACAGTGAGGTGCCATTTAATAAACATGTCTTGATTATTGCAGGTAGAGAAAGTCAGTTTTCTTACTTGGAACGATTTGAAAGTTATGGTCAGAATTCAGCTAAAGCGAGCGCTAATATTAGTGTCGAGGTTATTGCACAGGCAGGGAGCAGAATTAAGTTTTCAGCAATTGATCGTTTAGGGAAATCTGTAACGACTTATATTAGTAGACGGGGTCGCCTAGCTGAGAATGCGACTATTGATTGGTCACTAAGCATCATGAATGAAGGGAATGTTATCGCTGATTTTGACAGTGATTTGCTTGGTGATGGTAGTCACGCCGATTTGAAAGTGGTTGCAGCTTCAAGTGGCCGTCAAATTCAAGGAATTGATACACGTGTAACCAATTATGGCAAAAATTCTATCGGGCATATTTTGCAACACGGTGTGATTTTGGAAAAAGGAACACTAACCTTTAATGGTATTGGACATATTATTAAAGGGGCTAAGGGTGCCGATGCCCAGCAAGAAAGCCGTGTTTTGATGCTTTCAGATAAAGCAAGAAGTGATGCTAACCCTATTTTATTAATTGATGAAAATGAAGTTACAGCGGGACATGCAGCCTCTATTGGTCAAGTTGATCCGGAAGATATGTACTATTTAATGAGCCGTGGGTTAGATAAAGATACGGCTGAACGGCTAGTTATTCGCGGATTTTTAGGAGCTGTTATTACAGAGATTCCTGTTAAGGAAGTGAGAGATAACATCATTGCGGTGCTTGATCAAAAGTTGGCATCACGCGCCTAAGGCAAGGAGATTGGTATGTTAGATAGTATTGAAATCAAGAAAGCATTTCCCATTTTAAGCCAAAGGGTTAATGATGAACAATTGATCTATCTGGATAATGCGGCAACTACGCAAAAACCTCAAATTGTCTTAGATTGTCTGATGCATTACTACCATGAAGATAATGCCAATGTTCATCGTGGTGTTCATACATTGGCGGAAAGGGCGACACGAGAATATGAAGCGAGTCGCGAATTAGTCAGACAGTTTATTAATGCAAAAAGTACCAAAGAAGTACTTTTTACAAGAGGAACGACCACTGGTTTGAATTGGATAGCGCAATTTGCCAAGACTATTCTCCAGAAAGGAGATCAAGTCCTTATTTCAGTTATGGAACATCATGCTAATTTAGTCCCTTGGCAAGAAGTTTGTCGTAAGACGGGAGCAGAATTGGTTTATGTCTATCTAAAAGATGGTCAAATTGATAGGGATGACTTGCAGGCCAAATTATCATCTAAAACAAAATTTGTTAGTTTGGCGCATGTTTCAAATGTCCTAGGCTCTATTACACCTATTAAAGAGATCACTGCGTTAGCTCATGAACAAGGAGCTTATATGGTTGTTGATGGAGCTCAGGCTGTTCCACATATGTCGGTAGATGTCCAAGAGTTGGATTGTGATTTTTATGTTTTTTCTGGCCATAAAATGATGGGTCCGACAGGTATTGGTGTCTTGTATGGCAAAGAAGCTGTACTCAAGCAAATGGAACCAATTGAATTTGGTGGTGAAATGATTGATTTTGTCTATGAGCAAGATGCTTCTTGGAAGGAGCTTCCTTGGAAATTTGAAGCAGGGACTCCAAATATTGCTGGAGCTATCGGACTTGGGCAAGCCATTCGTTATCTTGAAGGTTTGGGTATGGATCATGTTCATCAACACGCGCAAGCTCTTGTTGATTATACCTTACCGAAATTGCTTGCGATTGATGGTTTAACCCTATATGGTCCGCACCAGCCAAACGCACATACTGCGGTCTTTACATTTAATTTAGAGGGCTTACATCCACACGACGTTGCAACAGCTTTAGATTATGAAGGTATAGCTGTAAGGGCGGGTCACCATTGTGCTCAACCTTTGTTGAGGTATTTAGGAATTTCATCTGCTGTTAGAGCTAGTTTTTATATTTACAATTCGGAAGAGGATTGCGATCGTTTGGTTGAGGCAATTCTGAAAACAAAGGAGTTTTTTAATGGCACTCTCTAAGCTCAGCAGTCTCTATATGGCTGTCGTTGCCGATCATTCAAAAAATCCTCATCACAGAGGTCGTATAGATGGAGTCGAAGCGGTAGTGCTTAATAATCCAACTTGTGGTGATGTTATTTCTTTAAGCGTTAAATTTGAGGATGATCGGATTGCTGATATTGCTTTTGTGGGAGATGGTTGCACTATTTCAATTGCTTCTTCAAGTATGATGACGGATGCTGTTAAGGGTAAGACTAAAGCTGAAGCTTTGGAACTGATTCAGGTTTTTTCTGAGATGGTACAAGGTCAAGAAAATCCAAAGCAGAAAGAGCTGGGCGAAGCGGAGCTTCTAGCGGGTGTTGCCAAATTTCCACAACGTATTAAATGTTCCACTCTAGCTTGGCATGCCTTAGAAAAAGCTATTTTACGTAGTCAAGCAGATAGTGAGTGAAATAGAAAGAAAAGGAAAAGATATGTCTGAAACAAATGATATGGTCGAACCAAACCCAATTGATTTGGGAGATTATCAGTTTGGTTTCCATGATGACGTTCAACCATTATATTCAACTGGTAAAGGATTAAGTGAGGCCGTTGTTCGGGAGCTCTCCGCTGCTAAAGGAGAACCGCAATGGATGCTTGATTTTCGCCTGAAGTCACTTGAGACTTTTAATAAGATGCCTATGCAAACATGGGGTGCTGATTTATCAGATATTAATTTTGATGATATTATTTATTATCAAAAAGCGTCCGATAAGCCTGCTCGTTCCTGGGATGATGTTCCAGAAAAAATTAAAGAGACCTTTGAAAGAATTGGAATCCCTCAGGCTGAACGTGCCTATTTAGCTGGCGCGTCTGCTCAATATGAATCAGAAGTGGTTTACCACAACATGAAAGATGAATTTGAAAAACTAGGCATTATCTTTACAGATACTGATTCTGCCTTAAAAGAATATCCAGATTTGTTCAAACGTTATTTTGCAAAATTAGTGCCTCCCACAGATAATAAATTGGCTGCCTTAAATTCAGCTGTGTGGTCAGGGGGAACCTTTATTTATGTTCCTAAAGGGGTTAAGGTAGATATTCCTTTGCAAACTTATTTCCGCATCAACAATGAAAATACTGGTCAATTTGAAAGAACGTTAATTATTGTTGATGAGGGCGCAAGTGTTCACTATGTTGAGGGATGTACGGCGCCTACTTATTCTAGTAACAGCCTGCATGCAGCGATTGTCGAGATTTTTGCTTTAGATGGCGCTTATATGCGTTACACAACCATTCAAAATTGGTCAGATAATGTTTATAATTTAGTAACAAAACGGGCTCGTGCTTTGCAAGATGCGACAGTTGAGTGGATTGATGGTAACCTTGGTGCTAAAACGACCATGAAATACCCATCTGTTTACTTGGATGGTCCCGGTGCGCGTGGAACAATGTTATCAATCGCCTTTGCTAATGCTGGCCAACACCAAGATACCGGCGCTAAGATGATCCATAATGCGCCACATACTTCATCATCAATCGTTTCAAAATCTATTGCTAAAGGTGGAGGAAAAGTGGATTATCGGGGTCAGGTAACCTTTAATTCTAATTCAAAAAAATCCGTTTCCCATATTGAGTGTGATACTATCTTAATGGATGATATTTCAAAATCAGATACCATTCCTTTTAATGAAATCCATAATTCTCAAGTTGCTTTAGAACATGAAGCAAAGGTTTCTAAAATTTCAGAAGAGCAACTTTATTATCTAATGAGTCGCGGTCTGACCGAAAATGAAGCAACAGAAATGATTGTTATGGGATTCGTTGAACCCTTTACGAAAGAATTACCAATGGAATACGCTGTTGAGTTGAATCGATTGATTGCTTACGAAATGGAAGGCTCTGTAGGATAGGTAGAAACTAAGCTTAGGTAGTTATGTCGTCAATTGTGACGGCTTTTTTTGATGAAAAAATGCTAGAAAATGAGATGGTGACTTTTAGCAAAAAATCTGATTCAAAAAGTGATTTCTGGTTAAAAAGATCAAACAATGTTGTCGCTTTATGCTACAATAGAGGCGTAAATATAAAAAATCAAAAAATTAGAATTGGGGTTCTAATATGCAGGCCAATCGGCAAATGGTTAAGTCACCTTTGAAGAAAAAGGCGATAGCAAGCTTACTTATCATATTAGTTTATTTAATCGGGAGACATATTCCGCTTCCCTTGGTTGATGTTGATGCATCAGCTTTTGGCGGCTTAAATGGTGATTTAATGACTATTGCAAGTCTGGTATCCGGAGGTGATTTTTCTCAGGTTTCATTATTCACCTTAGGTTTAGGTCCTTGGATGTCCACAATGATTCTTTGGGGATTTCTCAGTACAAGTAAAAAATTGAATGTACAGAAAATGTCCTTAGTTGTTGCAGACAGATGGCGTAAAACCATTATGATTATAATCAGTGTCATTCAATCACTAGGTCTTTTGAGTTTCATGGCCTTTCAAACCTGGTTGCTCCCTTTTGATCGTCTTGGTTTTCTAATTATTGTAGCATTTCTATCAATTGCTGGTTGCTTTGTTATCATGTGGCTAGCTCATTTAAATATGATATTTGGTTTGGGAAGCTCTAGTCTTCTTATTTTAGTAGGATTAATATCAAGCATGCCTGCTCGTTTGTCTCAGGCTTTTGCCAAAGATTCTCATTTTAATGCTCATATATGGGTTTACGGGCTAATCCTCACCTTTGCTATGATTGCCTTAGTCGTCACCATCTTTTTAGAGAGGGCTGAGTATCGCATTCCTCTCGAACGTGTCATGATTCATAATGATTTTGTTCATAAATCTTACATTCCTATAAAAATGAATGTAGCAGGTGGTATGGCGATTATGTATGGGATGACCTTGCTAGTTTTACCACAATACCTTTTATCTGGACTTCAAATGATAGCCCCTCATAATCAAACCATAGCCTATGTCATTTCTAATTTAACATTATCAAAATCATTTGGTTTAACTGTTTATTTAATAATACTTTTCTTACTAACCGTTGGCTTTGCTCTGGTAAATGTTAAGCCAGATAAGGTAACGGAGGGTTTGCAGGAGATGGGTGATTATATCCATGGCGTTAAACCGGGTCATCCAACTTTTACATTTTTAAACAGGCTTGTGAAACAAGTTGGCTTCTTGGGGGGAGCTTATACCTGTTTTATTATTGGTTTTCCACTCGTTTTAGGACATTATTATAAGATTGATACAACCATATCAACATTTCCAGGAACTATTTTGATTTTAGCAACCTTACTTTTTGCGATTTTTGATCAAGTTGAGATGCTTCAACTGAATAAACAATACCGCAGCATTTTATAATTGAGAGAGAAATTATGTACCATTTTATTCCAGCTTGGTATCAAAAAGATCGACTTTGGTACGATGATACCAATGAATGGACACATATCAATCACTATTTACAATTTGATGATAGTGTCAATCACATTAAGGTCTTTCATGAGAACCAAGAAAAGGTTCGGATCATGATCCTGAACTATTCCCCTCATTTGAGGTCTTTTTTACACCAAAAAGGTTTACTTGAGGTTGAAACATGGTCTTTATTTGATCACCTGCAAAACTGTCAAGAGAGTAAGTTCTCTCCATTAGATTGGCGCAGCCTAAATTGGCCAGCAGAAGCAACCTTTTTATATTCTCCGTTCACAGTCAGTGTTCTTGTTCATGATTGTCTCTACGCGCGCTTGCAGTTTGTAACTAACGGCAACCTTTTTCAAATCATTCGTTTCGAAAAGGATGGTAAAAGAGTAAAAGAGCAACTAGTTTTTGATGATCGAGGCTTTCTTTCTAGTATTCTTTATTTTAAAAATGGCCAAGCTAACTATCAAGATTATGTGAATCAGGCAGGCTTATGGTGCCTTAGAGAATATTTAGATCAAGCTGTCGCTGATAGAATTGTCATCAATCCTAAACGAGTCCCATTTCTGAAGCAAAAAAGCTATAAGAATTGGGAAAATTTGATTAGCGAGATGCTTGAAGAGGAAATAGCAACAACACATCCTACCGATGTCTTTGTTATTGCTAGTCATCAGCAACATAATACTTTCTTCAAAAGTATTGCTAGACCAACTGTCTTTTCCTTTTACCAAAACCGGCAAAAGTTAGATTCTTTAAGCTCTGCTGAGAAGGAGGCTTTTGCAGATGCCCAATTTTTAGTATCTGATACTGAAAAAAATGTAGCTGCTCTGCAATCTTTGGCAAAAGAGAAAAGCTTACCACCTATTATTCAACTCTCCCCTTTTGACAGTCGCTTTGACTTAGGCCTAAGTATCCGCCAAAAAGTATTGGAAATCTATTTTTTGGTAGATACCGTTGGGGAAGAAGATATGAAAGCTATCTTGACCTTGCTTTTTAAAGAGATGGCTAAAAATGAACTCCTTACCTTAAAGCTTGCTACCTATCAACGTTATGGTGAACGGGTTACAAAGCTACAGGATTTGCTCGAGACTTATCTCGAGAATTATATTCCAAACCAATTGTCAACTAAAGAGGACAGCTTGCCTGACAAAAATGCAGAAGAAGCAGCTTCAAGGGCTGATATTCTAATGATTACAGAAGAGAATGATATTATTTCTGCTTTTAAAAGAAGTCGTATTGTACTTGATTTTGGACTGGAACCTGATTTGTACCATCAAATAGCTGCCATTAGTTCGGGGATCCCTCAAATTAATAACGTGCAAACAGCCTATGTGAGCCATAAGGAAAATGGATACATAGCTAGTCAAATAGATGAGATTAGCAAAGGTTTGGACTATTATTTAAAGGGCTTGTCACATTGGAATCAGTCCTTGGTCTATTCCATTGAGAAAATTGCTGAAAATACAGGCCAAGCCTTAATGACTAAATGGAAAGCTCAATTGGAGGACAAAAATGACTAAAGAAAAAATGAGAGTCCTTCAGATAGGTCATCACAATTGGAGTGACTTGTTCACTATACCTGAGGCTATTGATTGGTCATATGGTTTACCAACCGACTATCAGCTATCACTCATTGACCAAAAAGGGAAACCTGTTGCTCCTTTCTCGCTGATTTTATTTACTGACCCAGTCAATTATCAGCAAAGTTATGAAGACTTGCTTGACTTCGCTATCCCTTATTCTGTCTTTTACAATAATCAGATTACTGATACTAAACCACAAGTGCATTTATTTAGATCAAAACTAGCTGAGGCGATGGATATGACTGCACCAGAAGAATTGGTGAAGCAATTATCACAAAACTTTTTCCCTGGTCAAGAGGGATCCAAAGCTGACATGCGCTATATTGATGTCTCACAAAACTTTTCTGGACAAGTCTCTTATGAGGGTAATGCCTTTACCGTTTTTGAAGGTGACTTTGGCCAAGAATTTCAGTCCTTACTAACATGGCGTTATAATAGTTTACAACTTTCGGGGCAAGCCTTAAATTTTTGGTTGGAATATGTTAAAGAAGGCGATCTTACTCTTAATTTGAAGGTTTATAGCTTGGCAGAAAGCACTTCTAATATTGTTGAGGTCAATAGTTTTTCAGAATCAGATTTAATGGAACAAGTTACTCTTGGAGCAAGAGCTAAAAATCACTATTTATCCTTTGTTTTACATGTTAAAGGGCGAGGTAAGTTAAAGATTGGGTCTTTACACCAAAGAAGAAGTCGGGAACGATTTGGGCAGTTTATAGCTGGGGGACAACGACTAGTTGATGATCATCGTCAAGAGCTAATTGCTTACTTTAGTCCTGGTGATTTGAAACCTCCGCTTAATGTTTATTTTTCAGGTTACCGATCTGCGGAAGGATTTGAAGGCTACTGGATGATGTCCCAATTAAAAGCACCTTTTATCTTGATAGGAGATCCAAGACTAGAAGGTGGCTCTTTCTATCTAGCTAGTGACCAACTGGAGAAACAGGTAACAGATTTCATCACAGAGAAATTAGACTATCTAGGATTTAATCCTCAGGAAATGATTATGTCTGGCTTATCCATGGGAACTTTAGGAGCTGCTTATTATGCTAGTCAGTTACAACCACATGCTGTTATTCTAGGGAAACCCTTATTTTCACTAGGGAATGTTGCTTACAATGGTTATCAGATTCGTCCTGATGATTTTGGAACAGCTTTTGATATTCTTCACTTCCTAACAGGAGCTCTAAATCAGGAAACTATAGAGCGACTTAACCTGAGATTTTGGCAAGCTATTGATCAAGCTGATTTAAGCAAAACCCTTTTTGCCATAGCTTATATGAAAGATGATGACTATGACCCGACAGCTTATCTAGATTTTCTGGACAGGGTTCAAGGGAAAAATGTTAAGGTTATTTCTAAAGGGATTGAAGGTCGCCACAATGACAATAGTGCATCCATTAACCAATGGTTTTTGAATCAATACGTAAGGATTATGACTTTAGATTTCGGGAGGAAACCTTAATGCAGACTCAAGAATTAGAGGTATTTTTGATTAACTGGGGACTTTTGCATCAAGGCACTTATATGTATGGTGTGGACCTATCTTATTTAAGGGATGGTCGCATTTCCTATCGCCAAGATTATTTGCCAATTGGTACAGTTATTCATTCCTGGTATTCACAAACCAATTTTCAAGCCAACCGTGATGTTCCTAGATTACCAATTTTAAAACGTGGTATCGACTATCGTCTGAAGTTAAACATTGAAACAAATAAAGGCCATGTCCCTTATCTTAGATTAACTTTCTTTAATCGTCGTAAAGAAATCGTTGCTTATAAAATTATCAAGGAAGATAGTGCTGACTTTTCCTTGCCAGAAGAGACTTTTTCTTACCAAATTGATCTGATTAATGCGGGTTGTCAAGACTTCATTTTTGACAGTATCTTGCTTTATAATAAGGCTTCACAAGCCTTTATGGCTGATGCTTATGTGGCTATCAATGCTTTGAATCACGAAAGTCTGGCAGTGGCTTCAGAATTAATTGTTTTCTTATTAGAAAATAAAGATGGGCAACTAATGCCGCAGTCCTTAAAGTCCCTTAACCAATTAGGAAATGTCTTAGTTATGGGAGTAACCCAGCTCAATCATTTGTCCTATTTAGGGGATAAGTTTGTGAATTTTGTAGCGCAAACTATTTACAAAGAGGCACCTGACTTTTTGGATAAGGGGATTCATTTTATTGGAACGGGACCTAAGTCTGATTGTGTCGTAATCCTCATGGAAGATGCTTTTGAACAAGGGAAGGCCACGTGTAGTGGTTACCCTGACTTTGATAAGGAATTAATGAGCGATATTGAAAGCCTGTCGAATGACTTAGAACGTGTGAAAGAATTGCTTGAAGTTAACAATCATTTTAAGGCTAAGCCTTTTATAAAATCAGAACAACAAGATGATAGCTTTGCCTTGGTTGAAGGCTTGTTACGGCCTCATCATTATTTAGCAAAATTATCAGAAAAAAATTAAAAGGAGCTTACTTTGGGGAGCTTAAGCGAGAAACTTAGTATTAATAGCTTACGTTTAAGGGCTATTAAAAAAATGTTAAACAGGGTCAATAGCTATCAAGACAGTATGGCTAAACTCAATGACAGTGATTTACAGGCCAAAACGCAAGAATTTAAAAATCGTCTGATGGCTGGAGAGACTTTAGATGATTTATTGCCTGAGGCTTTTGCTGCGGTTAGAGAAGCAGATCGACGTGTCCTTGGCATGTTTCCTTATGATGTTCAGGTCATGGGAGCTATTGCTCTCCACGGTGGCAACATTGCAGAGATGCGAACGGGTGAAGGGAAGACCTTAACGGCAACGATGCCTCTTTACTTAAATGCTTTGACTGGTAAGGGGGTCATGCTTGTGACAACGAATGCTTACCTTTCGAGACGCGATGGAACAGAGATGGGAGCAGTTTACCGTTGGATGGGCTTAACAGTCGCCTTGGCTGTTCCAGAAAGTCCTTCTAAACAATTATCAGTTCCAGAAAAAAGAGCAATCTACGGAGCTGATATCGTCTATACCACTCACTCTACCTTGGGCTTTGACTATTTAATTCAGAATTTAGCAGACTCGGTAGACAATCAATTTTTACGAGGTTTCTATTATGCTATTGTTGACGAAGTAGATTCCGTTTTGCTAGACAGTGCACAGACACCCTTAATCATATCAGGTTCGCCACGTGTTCAATCCAACTATTACCAAGTTGCTAATACATTTGTGACAACCTTGGAAGAAGAGAAAGACTATAAATTTAATGATGAACGGACAAATGTTTGGTTAACCAGCAAAGGAATCACCGAAGCAGAGACTTTTTTTGGGCTCACTAATCTCTTTGATGCTAAACATACTGAAATTGTTAGACATATTATTCTAGCTCTGAAAGCGCATCACCTCTACGAGCGTGAGGAAGAATATATCGTTGACAAAGATGAAATAGTGCTTTTAGATGCTATAAGTGGCCGCGTTTTGGAAGGTACTAAATTACAAGCGGGACAACATCAAGCTCTTGAAACGAAAGAATCTGTTGAAAAAACACCCGAAACACGGGCGATGGCAAGTGTGACCTATCAAAATCTTTTTAAACTCTTTGAACGACTAAGTGGAATGACAGGGACTGGTCGAGTTGCTGATGATGAATTCATTACAACCTATAACATGCCTGTTATTACCATTCCGACAAACCGTCCTATTCAGCGTATTGATTATCCTGATATGATCTATATGAGTCTTCCGGAAAAGATCCTTGCTTCGATGACTTTCTTGAAGAAAATCCACGCTACTGGCCAACCCGTCTTACTGGTAACAGCAAGCGTAGAAATGTCAGAGATTTATTCCCATTTGCTCTTAAAAGAGGGTATTGCTCATAGTGTTTTAAATGCTTATAATACAGCCAAAGAAGCTGAGATGATTGCTGAAGCAGGACAATTGGGAAATGTAACAGTTGTTACGGCTATTGCTGGTCGCGGAACTGATATTAAATTGGGTAAAGGGGTTGCTGAACTGGGAGGGTTGGCAGTGATTGGTACTGAAAGAATGCCTTCAAAACGGATTGATTTACAGATGCGAGGACGTTCAGGTCGGCAAGGAGATCCTGGCATGAGCCAATTTTTCGCATCACTTGAAGACTCATTGCTTATTAAATGGGGACCAGCATGGCTTTTAGATTATTTGCGTAAGCAATTACCCAAAACAAACCCCCAGCAACCAAAATTATTAAGTTCAAATCGTTATCAGCGGCTTTTGAATCAGGCCCAAGAATCTAGTGATAGTCAGGGTAGACAAGCGCGACAGAGTGCGGTCGAGATGGACGAAAGCATACAAGTTCAACGTGAAATGATTTATAACTTACGCAACCAATTGATTGCCCAAGAAAAGCTGGAATCAGTAGATTTCTTGTCAATACTAGAAGATGTATTAAGCAGCTATCTAGAGAGTCAAGATGACATTACGGAAGAAAGCTTAAGTCGCTATGTTTTTGATAATCTATCTTATCAATTTTCAGGTCAAGGTGTTGACTACACTAGTCATAGCTCTATCAAAAAAACTTTACAAGAAATCTTTTTAAAGGAAATGGAAACTAAAAAAGCTCAGTTCCACAATGAAAAAGATTATATTAATTTTCAGAGAACTGCTATTCTAAAAGCTATTGATCAGGCTTGGATTGAACAAGTAGACTATCTCCAACAATTTAGGGTTCTAGTTGCCAGCAGACAGTCAGCACAAAGAAATACCATTTATGAATTTCATCGCGAAGCCCTGTCTAGTTTTAAAGAGTTGGAACATCGGGTTAAGCAAAGTATCATCAGAAACCTTGCTTTAAGCATGCTAGCTTACAATCCAAAGGGGGAATTGGTAGCTTATTTTGCATAGTAAGGTTGATCAATAGGAGAGAAAAATGACACTTTATAATATTAATATGGGGATTGGTTGGGCTAGCAGTGGTGTGGAGTATGCTCAAAGTTATCGTGCTAAACTCCTACGCATGATTGGTGCAAAAGGGATTTTTATTTTTACAGATTTAATCTTAAATGAAAATGTCCAACACTTAACTAAAAACATTGGTTTTGAAGATGATGAAGTGATATGGATGTACCATTATTTTACAGATATTAAATTGGCACCGACAACCTATACCCTCAAAGATGTTCTCGAATCAATTCCCTTTCATATTGAAAAAGAAGAAGCAAGTGGCAAAATTCGCCGTTATTTTTATGACAACAACCAGCAATTTGTGACCTGTTATTTAAGCAAGGAAACCGCTGATTTTGTTGATCGTGCCGAGTTTGTGTCTAAAGGCTGCCTGATTCGTAAGGATTATTATAATTATACCCGCTACTGCAGTGAATATTTCACGCCAAAAAACAACAAGGCGCATCTTTATCAACGTCGCTTCTTTAACGAAGATGGGAGCACAGCTTTTGATGAAATCTTAGATGAAGAGAGTCATCTCTATCGTTTCAAAGATCATATGTTTTTATCCACTCGAGAATTATTGACTTATTTTATCAACTCGTTACAATTGACAGAAAAAGACATTGTGATTTTAGACCGCTCTAGTGAGATTGGCCAGGCTGTTATGGAGGGAAAAGGCAGAGCAAAAACTGGATGTGTCGTCCATGCTGAGCATTATAGTAAAAATGCAAAGGATAATGATTATATCCTCTGGAATAATTATTATGAGTATGAGTTCACACATGCAGACCAAGTTGATTTTTTCATTTGTTCGACAGAAGCCCAGTCGGAAACGCTAAGATATCACTTTAAAAAGTATCAAGGCATCTCACCACGAGTAGTGACAATTCCTGTTGGTTCTTTAGAACAACTGAAAAGACCAGCTCAAGAACGAAACCCCTTCTCGCTAGTAACAGCTTCAAGACTGGCTAGTGAAAAACATATTGATTGGTTAATTCTAGCTGTTATTGAGGCTAAAAAAGTTTTGCCAGAATTAACCTTTGATATTTATGGTAAAGGTAGCGAAGAGAATAAGTTACAGGAATTAATTAAGGAACATGCAGCTCAAGATTATATTCGCTTAATGGGACATGTGGACTTGGAAACTATTTATCCTGAATACGAAGCCTACTTAGCAGGGTCAACCAGTGAGGGCTTCGGTTTAACTTTGATGGAAGCTGTCGGCTCAGGCTTACCAATTATTGGCTTTGACGTACCATACGGTAATGTGACTTTTGTTGAGCATGAAAAAAATGGCTTACTGATTCCAAAGGAGGAATCAGATCAGCTTGATTTAATTGTTAGTCAATTTAGCGAAGCAATCATTGCTATGTATCAAGACTATCAGATTGAAGAATGGCAAGAACACTCTTATACCATTGCTGAAAAATTCTTAAGCCAAACTGTTGCTAATGACTGGAAAGAATTTTTAAAGGAGTTTGATAATGCTTAATATATTTGAAAACTATGACCAAGCTGCTCAAGATTTACATTATTCTTTAGTGATGTCGGGTTACAAACATTCCACTGTTATTCTAAATGAGACAGGTTTTTTACCCACTTCAGTAACCACTCCTTATGCCTTTTTTATGGGTGAAGAGCAAGTGGTTGAAGGAAAAGCGCGCTATTTCAATCAAATCAAAACTCCAAATTTTTGGGAAATTCAGTCTAACAACAATAATGGTGAAATTCTCGACCACGATATTAAGAAAGCAAATATTTTTTATGCCGAGCCAACCCATAAACGTTTAGTCCGAGCTGTTGAATGGCTGGATCGTGAAGGCAAGGTGCGTTTGGTTGAACATTATAACAAAAATGGACGCCTCTATGCACAGAGTGTTTACAACAAGGAACAGTCGGAGGTCCTGAAAACTTACTATGACCAAGAAGGAAAGGAAAAAATTGTTGAAAACTTTGTGACCAATGACCTTATTTTAAATGATCGAGATAAGATTAAGATTTTCAAAAGTAAATTGGAATTTATGATTTATTATCTTCAGAAAGCATCTTTTGACCTCGATCAGATTATTTATAATTCCTTGGCTTTGCCATTTCAAATCAGTATTCATTTACCTGAACCCGGTCATGATATTTTGGTTTGGCAAGAAGAATTTAGAGGAGCTATTCCTGGCAATATGCAAGCTATTTTAAATGGAACTGTTGCTAGAAGTTGCCAAGTTATTATTCCTGACCCGTTGACTTACCAAACTTTTGTTCAATTGCATCAGGGGGAAAATGAAAAGGTTAATTCTTTGGGATATTTGTATCCTTTGGCTCAGGAAAAAAACTGGTCAGCGAATGCTCTAATTTTTACCAATAGTGATCAACTTGAACAAATTGAATCGTTAGTCACTGGCTTACCTGATCTTCAATTCCATATAGGAGCTTTGACAGAGATGTCACCTAAATTACAAGCTTTGGGACAAAAGGACAATGTTTTCTTATATCCTAATCTTTCACCAAAAACAATTACTGCTTTATGGACCTTGTGCTCTGTTTATTTAGATATCAACCATGGTAATGAGATACTCAATGCTAATCGGGTGGCTTTTGAGCAGAGGATGCCGATCTATGCTTTTGACAATACCCAGCATACCCGTCACTACATTTTACCGAAAAATACCTTTAGACCCAATCGAGTTGACGATATGATAAAAGCTATAGCTTTGCTAGCTCATCCTAGTAGGTTTAAAGAAGTTATTGAACAACAGTTAGTCTTTGCTAACCATACCTCGCAAGAAGCTTATCGGGAGGTGCTTGGATAATGCCTGAAAAAAAGAAGTTGTCATTTCTAGACGAAGCCATCGAAGAAAGATTAGAGAAAAATAGGCAAAAGTTACCCCCAAAGAAGAAGTCTGGTGCTAGCAACGTTACTTACGTTTTATTAGGCTCTATTATTGTCATCAGTGTTATTATGGGCCTACTCAATACTATTTACAGATTATTTTAAGAAGAAAGAGATTGCAGAAATAGGGCAATCTTTTTTTATAGGGATTCAACCTGACTTTCCTTGACAATTAGCCTTTAGAGGTATCTGTAGTAATCTCTGAAAATAATGCAAAGGATAGGTAGTTATAATCGTCGTTTTTTACTTATCCGGGCTTAAGAGAATAGGGAAAATTACTCTAATCTAAAGTTGTAATATTATGTTAATTTAATTAAAAACTAATTTATTGAGAGGGATAGTTGTTGTTATATCTGTTCTTGTTTTTTGGAAAAAGGAGTTAATAAAGCATAAAATAAGGTTTTTGAAAAGTGTCTATCAGATTTAAGAAGAAACAATAAAATTTTCTGAAAGTTTCTATTGCTTTTTTGAAAAATAAAATGTAGAATAGAGTGTCCGTTTTTAAAAAATGGGGAATTACAAATTGTGAGTTTTTAAGATTGGAGACTTGAAAACTTGCTCTATTCTCTACTTGGCAAGGAATTGTTAGTGGGGAATTTAAAAAAAGAGAGAGAGAAACACATGTTACAAAAATTGAATAAGAGTAGTTTTGTGGAGACTGAGTCAAAGTCTCGTGTAAAACTGCACAAGTCGGGTAAGAGCTGGGTAAAAACGACCTTGGCTTCTTTTGGGTTGATCCAATTATTTAAAGGCAGCCAGGCAGAGGAACGCATTTCTGAAGGGGATGTGAATTTTGTTGTGTCTAAAAACCAATTGTTAAAAGGGGCGTTGGGAATTGGAGCAGTTCTTGGTGGTACAAGTTTAGCTACTACTGCATTTGCAGCAGAAACGACAAGTACCTTACCTGTGACTTCTGAAACGGGAGTGACTTCAGCAGGGACTGATTCGACTGTCCTTGTGGCGTCAACAACAACTTCAAATACCACTAGCGTATTGGATCAAAGCTCCGCTTCACAAAGCGTAAGTTCCTCAGTATCAATGAGTCAGTCGCTTTTAAATAGTCAGGCAGCACAAAGCACTTCAGAACAAGAGTCGCTATCCTTATCACAATCAACCAGTCAGTCAAGTGCTTCTCAAACGACAAACTCTGCAAATGTGACGCCGACTGCTTCAGATAGCACACCAGTATCAGTTACAACAGCTGTTTCTGCATCTACAGCATCATCAACCAGTCTAGCTCCAAAAGTTAACATGTTATCAAGTCGTACAAGTTTAGCAGCTACTGGAAAGGTCAATAATGATCTTGTAACAGTTACCTCGTCTTATCTTAAGGATGAAGTGAATAATGATGGTATTGTATATCCTTTACGCGGTGAAACGATTGAATATTATTCAAAATTCACAGTAGATAATGCGGCAACCGCTGGTGATCAATTTACAATGACCTATAGTCCCTATGCAACACCATCAGATTTTGATATGGCCAACTGGGCACCGATTGATATCACAGATAATTCAGGCGAAGTTATTGCAACTGGCGTCTATGATGCTACAACTAAGACAGTAACCTATACCTTCACGTCTTATGTCGATAAATACCAAAATGTTGTGGCTTCATTAGATGCTTACTCATATATTGATCGCTCTAAGGTACCTAATGCTGCTACCTTAACCATGACCTATTCTATGGGTGGTGAAACAACTTCAAAAGTGGAGGCTGTTAAATACGAGTCCCCTTATGTTCAAGGAACGTCAAGTATTGAATCGGTGATAAATGAACTTGATACCACCAAACATACGGTTGAACAGATTTTCTATGTAAATCCCAAGCAGTACAATGCCTACTCAACGATCTTTTCAGTCTTTGGTTATATTGTTGATCCAAATACTGGCGCTATAAGGCAACAAGGTAGTAATATCATTGATAAATCTACAGTTATTGATGTTTATAAGGCTGGGACTAGATCAATGCTACCAGACAGTATGAATATTACTGACTTTAGTGGCTTAACTAAAGTTACTCCAACGATTACTTATGGTTCGGACACTGCGAATATTTATTTAAATAATATTTCAGATGTCTATGTTATAAAAGTCGTTTCAAGTTATGATCCTAATTCTAAGGATGACATTGTCCAAAGTGGGACAATGAGTTCTTATGACTCCTCCCTTAGATATTATTCAATCGTTGAATCTGATAATAATATCGTGGTCAACAGTGACGTCTCAGGTGGTACAGGGACAGAAGTAACTTATAGCGTTGGCGATTACGTATGGTTTGATACGAATAAGGACGGTTTGCAAACGAATGGTGAAAAGCCGGCTGCAAATGTTTTGGTAACCTTGACTTATTCAGACGGAACAACAAAATCAGTCTATACCGATGCAAGTGGACACTATCAGTTTAATGGACTATTTGATAAGGAAACCTATACCATTTCATTTACGCCACCTGCTGGTTACGTATTAACAACCTCTAACACTGGTAGTAACGATGCTATTGACTCAGATGGTTCATCTGTTACTGTTACCATTAAAGCTGCTAACGACATGACAATTGATGCTGGTTTAATCCCAGATCCTGTTAGTCAAAGTACTTCAACAAGTCTATCAGACTCAGTGCGTAACTCAACGTCAGTATCAACTTCAACAAGTCTATCAAACTCAGTAAGTCACTCGACATCGGTATCAACTTCAACAAGCTTGTCAGACTCAGTAAGTCACTCGACATCGGTATCAGCATCAACAAGCTTGTCAGACTCAGTGCGTAACTCAACGTCAGTATCAACTTCAACAAGTCTATCAGACTCAGTAAGTCACTCGACATCGGTATCAGCATCAACAAGTCTATCAAACTCAGTAAGTCACTCGACATCGGTATCAGCATCAGCATCAACAAGTCTATCAAACTCAGTGCGTAACTCAACGTCAGTATCAGCATCAACAAATCTGTCAGACTCAGTAAGTCACTCGGCATCGGTATCAGCATCAACAAGTCTATCAAACTCAGTAAGTCACTCGACATCGGTATCAGCATCAACAAGTCTATCAGACTCAGTAAGTCACTCGACATCAGTATCAACTTCAACAAGCTTGTCAAACTCAGTAAGTCACTCGACATCAGAAAGTTTAAGCACATCTGAGAGTCAGTCGGCATCACATGCTGGTTCAGAAGTTGCTAAAGTACATACTATTGGTGACACAGTTTGGGAAGACACTAACCATAATGGGATTCAAGATCCAGGAGAGCCTGGTATTTCAGGTGTTACGGTTACCCTAACAAATCCAGATGGTTCAACTAAAACGACAAGTACAGACAGCAATGGTCACTATGGCTTCACTGATTTAGTCGATGGAGATTATACTGTAACTTTCGAAACACCAAAAGGCTACAAGCCAACAGTAGCCAATACAGGTGATGATACCAAAGATTCAGATGGTCAAGTTGTTAAAGTAACAGTTGCAGGGAACGATAATCCAACAATTGATAGTGGCTTTGTTAAAGAAGAGACACCAGAGTCACCTCAAACACCTAATTCTGAAACTACAAGCCATTCGGAATCGCAATCAACAACTACAAGTCAGTCAGCGTCAGCTACTCCAAAATCAAGTACAAGTAACGAAGTGCTTCCACATACAGGTACAGAAGAAAGTACAGGTTTATACGGATCTGCAGCTTTAGCGATACTTGGAGCAATGGGACTTGTTAAAAGAAACTCTAAAGAACAAGAATAATCTTTTATAAGACTAAGATTATTTACATCAAAATAAAAGACCGAAGGGAAACTTAGCCCTTTGGTCTTTTGTACTTTTCTAAGTTAGTACTGATTTTCTGATACTAGTATTCAAGATCATACGATCGCAATGACAGCAAGCAATATAACGATAAAGATGAAGAGCCCTAGGCAAAGGAATAAAATACTGTGATGATGATCAACAAATGATTCAAATTGATCAATAAGAGTAGCAACTTTTTTATTTTCTTTATAAGAGTAAGAGCTTCCTTTAGTATGTATCTTATTATTCGGGAAAAGGTTAGCTTGTTTCTGGGTTTTGCCGTTTTTTAGGATTTTGAAGCCTTCTTCAGTTAGAGCATTAGCAAAAGGATGTCTATAAAATTCTCCATCTTGGTCAGTCCAGTCCCCAACTCCCATAACGATTGTAATTACTCTAGCTTTCCCTCTTTTGGCGGTGACCATTGCATTAAAAGCTGCGCTTGGACTTGATCCTGTTTTCAAACCGTCTACGCCTTTTAGCCCATACTTATCACCAGGCAAGGAATAATTGTAACTGTGGAATGTTTCTTCGTATGGTGTCCCAACCATTGTTTTGACGATGGATTTGTTGGTATATGTTACGATATCTGGGTACTTTTTAAGGAAATGGTAGACTAAAATAGCTAAATCATGGGCGCTGGTTAGATTTGGAGCACTTTTATCATAATTTTTAGGGTTATAATAACCATTGAAAGCTTCAGCAACAGCACCACCAGCATTATTAAAGTGAGTATCTAACATACCTAGTCTTTTAGCGGTATTGTTGATACGATCTAGAAATGCAGACGAATTATTTTGGGAAAGGTAGTTAGCAACCATGACAGTAGCGGCATTAGAAGAAGGAACTGCAATCATTGTGATTAAATCTCTAATGGGGTAGTCCACTCCAGCAACAATTTTATTATTGCTAATCTCATAGATTTTACTGATAGATTGATCAGTGTCAGAAGCTGTAATTTTAGTATCAAGTGTTATTTTTCCTTTAGCCAGATCTTCAAAAAGTAGGTAAAGTGTAAATACTTTAGACATACTTGCGGGATCTCGCACAGTTAAAGCGTTATCTTGCCAAAGGATATCTCCGTTTGAAGCGTCAACAACGATGGAAGATTTAGGTTTATTAATAGGATTAACTTGATATCCGGCTTCTCGCGTAATGTTCAAAATATCATTGTGCTCGTCAGCTTGTACGAGATGTGATACAAAAAAAGTAAAAATCAGAAATACAGAAAATACATATTTTTTTAACACAAAAAGCTCCTTGTAAAAAAGATAAGCTTATTATACCATTAAGCTAATACAAAACAAAGAGCTTTTTTAATAATATTATTTAATTTTTAATTTGAATGAGTAAAAAAGGACTTAAATTTTTCCCAAATGCTCAGAGCTTTTATAGATTTTGTGGCAAATATTGGACTACTAGGTTTTTCCCATAAATAGCTTGATTGATCATTTAGGGTAATCTTACCGAGTTGTTCGCCCTTTGTAATAGGAGCTGTAGTATGCTCCTTATTAGGAACAATTTTATAATGGATAGTCTGAACATTAATAGGTTGAATAACTGTAAAATCACGGTTACTTTTGAATGTGATCATTTTTTGTTTGGCATTAGAAATGCTTAATTTTGTTGAGAATGGCTTCCCTTTAGGAATTGTTATTTTTTGATAATTTTGGAAGCTATAATCAAATAATTTATTAGCTTCAACAAAGCGTGCATTGCTATCTTTTGGAGCATCAGTTGCATTAAGAATGACAACGATGACTCGCATCTTATCTTGGACAGCGGTTCCAATATAGGTTTGTCCAGCTTTGGTAGTAGTACCCGTTTTTAAACCATCTACACCATTTCTAGCCATGGTATTACCAGGTAAGAGATGATTGGAGTTGGTCAAGATATCATTCCCCCAGTAAATCTGATTCTGAGAAGAAATGGTTAGAATTTCTGGGAAATCCTTGATTAAGTGTCGCGACACAATAGCAAGACTCTTAGCACTTAATCTATTTTCAGATGTTTTACTTGAACCAGGATAGATATGGCCATTCAGCATACTATTGTTTAAGCCTGATGCATTAACTAATTGATAATCTGTGATACCCCATGTTTTTAATTGATCTTTCATTTTATCAACAAACTTAGCTTCGGAACCAGAGATTTTTTCAGCTAGGGCAATAGCAGAGCTATTTGAGCTGACAACCATACTGGAGTCAACAAGTTCCTTAACAGAGTAAGAATTTTTATAGAGAGGAGGATTACTGATATCAGGGTTATTGGCTAAGTCAGTTGCATATTTAGACATTTCAACTGAATCATCCCATTTTAACCTGCCAGAATTAATTTCTTTCAAGGTCAAATAAATAGTCATAATCTTTGTGAGTGAAGCGATTGGGACTTTACGATCGCTGTTTTTTTGATAAAGAATCTTACCGGTGCTGTATTCAACAGCAATAGCCTCTTTTGCCCGGAGATTTAATGCCTGATCTGCGAAAACAGGATGACTTAAAGGAAATAAAGTAAGGATGCAGATTAGCATTAAATAGATTTGTTTTTTCATAATTATTATTTTAACAATCTACTGAACAAAGGTCAAAGAGAGGCCATCATAAATTTTCGTTGACATAAGTAACCAGGTGATTCCACCAAACTTTTAAAAAGAAGCTTCTAGGAGCGCGCTGTTGAGCACTTAGAGAGACCTGAGGACTATCACCTAAATAGCCTATCCCGATCCTATCGGAATCCTTATAACTTGCAGTAGCAAGCTTTTGATTTTGTTTAATTGGTGCTCGAAATTCTTTTTGAAGTGGTCTGATAACTAAATCGGTAGTCGTAGTCGTTCCACGCTTTTGAATGATGGTTAAGGTTTTATCTGAAATTAGAGAAATGTGTTTCATGGGGCTATCGGTTACAGGGAAATCCTTATTTTTCAGGTGTTGCCCTTTTTCAAGAAGAGTAACTGGCTCATATTTTTGGGCAATATTATCTAGGAGGGTATTGGCAGTAGTGAAATGCGCTAGCTTGTCGTCCTTGCTCTTTTCAGTATTTATAATGATAGAAACAACCGACATCTTATTTTCGGTAGAACTTGTAATAAGAGAGGCTCCATTATTTTCTGAAAAAGCAACGAACAGTCCATTAGCGCCCTTCCTATGGTTTGGCATACCTTCTAGTAAAAAATTGTAGGAGAAGATTTGATCGCCTCGAAAAGTTGCAGCAGGTTTTTTGGTGAGTTCTAAGACTTGGGGATAGTCTAGGAGCAGGTGTCTTGTAACGATAGCTAGATCAAGGGCGCTCATTTTATTCTCGGCATCTTTTTGAGAGTTAGGGTAGATATGATTTCCCAGTTGCTCATTAGATAAACCACTAGCATTGACTAGGTCAGCCTTATGAATTTTCCACTCCTGTAATTGCTTCTTCATTTTATCGACAAAGAGCGGCTCAGTTCCCGCTATTTTTTCAGCTAAAGCAATAGCAGGACTATTTGCATTTGTGACTAGCATGGCTGTTAATAACTCTTCAACGGTGTACTGGCGAGCATCAAGCGGAACATTACTTATAGAATAATTAGTAGTCAGTTCATAAGGATAGTTGGAAATTTTAACAGGAGTGTCCCAGCTCAGATTTCCAGATTGGACTTCCTTATAGACAAGATAAGTAGTTAGGATCTTACTTAAAGAAGCGATAGGAAGTGTTTTTTTTGCATTTTTCTCATAGAGAATTTTACCAGTAGATACCTCAAAGGCAATACCGCTTTTGGCTGGTAACTTATAATCATCAGCTAGAATAGTTTTGGGTAAAAAACAGAAAAGAAGAGGCAGAATCAAAAATACTAGTTTTTTCATAAGAGATAGTTTTCCTTATTAGGAGGTTTTTCTTTTTGATTATACCATAAAATTCAGTTTTTTTGAGTTGTTTCGAGGATTTACTAAAGCGCTAGCATGAGAAATGGCAGGGGTTTCATTAAAATTTTAGAAGGTTGACAGGATTGTTAAAATACCTAAATGACAGCATTTCTAATGATTTTTCCGAATAAGCTAATAAAAATGATTTGAAATAGTCAGATAATTTTGCAGGAAATATTTTGATAGCGAAAAAATTATGATATAATGTTTTTAATTAGCACAATCTTTTGACCAAGATTGGAGAAAAAATTAGGAGTGAATCTTATGAAAAATGGCAAGTGGTTGGCTGCTATTGGGATAGCGATTTTATCAGTCTCTACCTTAGCAGCTTGTAGCAATGGATCAGGCAAAGACAGTAAGTCAAAAAACTATAGTTACGTCTATGCAACAGATCCAGATACTTTAGATTATTTAGTTTCAGGTCGTTCAACAACAAGTGAAATCATTCAAAATAGTGTCGATGGCTTAATGGAATATGATAACATGGGGAATTTGGTTCCCTCAGTTGCTAAAAGCTGGACAGTATCTAAAGATGGCTTAACATACACCTATAAAATTCGTAAGGATTCAAAATGGTACACTGCTGATGGTGAAGAGTATGCAAACGTTACAGCAAATGATTTTGTAACTGGTTTGAAACATGCTGCTGACAAGGGTTCAGATGCTCTTTACCTTGTACAAGATTCTATAAAAGGTTTGGGAGATTACGTTGAAGGAAAAACCAAAGACTTCTCGACTGTAGGCGTGAAAGCTATTGACAAAAATACTCTTCAATATACGCTTAATAAACCTGAAAGCTTCTGGAATTCAAAATTAACATATGGGATTCTATCTCCTGTTAATGCTGACTTCTTAAAATCTAAAGGTAAGGATTTTGGTAAAGCATCAGATCCATCTTCTATCTTATATAATGGGCCATTCTTGATTTCATCATTGACAAGCAAGTCATCTATTGAATTTGTCAAAAATGAAAATTATTGGGATAAAAAAGATGTGCATGTTGATGGTGTACAGTTAACCTATTATGATGGTCAAGATCAAGAATCACTATTTAGAAATTTTGATAAAGGTGCCTATTCTGCAGCACGTCTTTTCCCGACAACACCTTCTTATAAAAAAGTTAAGAAAAACTATGGCGACAATATTATCTATGCGCCACAAAAATCAAATACCTATTATGCTACATTTAATTTGAATCGCACAGCTTATGACCATACTAAAAAAACAAGTGATAAACAAAAAGATGATACCCGTAAGGCTGTTTTAAATAAAGATTTCCGTCAAGCATTAACATTTGGATTTAATAGAAAATCATATACTGCTCAGACTGCTGGTGAAGATGGAGCAGGTAAATCTCTTCGGAATACTCTAGTTCCACCTGCATTTGTTCAAATTGATGGTCACGATTTTGGCAAAACGGTTGAAAAAGAGCTAGCTAATTATGGGGAACAGTGGAAAGATGTTAATCTTGCTGATGCGCAAGATGGCCTCTATAATCCAGAGAAAGCTAAAAAGCAAATGGACAAAGCTAAAAAAGCTTTGGAAGCTCAAGGAGTACAATTCCCAATCCACCTTGATATGCCACAAGATCAAACTGCATCTGGCTTAATGCAACAAGCTCAATCAATGAAACAATCTATTGAAAAGTCTCTTGGGAAAGAAAACGTTGTGATTGATATTATTGAGCTCAATACTGATACATATAACAATATCACTTATATGGCTGAAACAACAAATCAACAAGACTGGGATCTCTCAACTGCCTCAGGTTGGAGCCCAGACTATGCAGATCCGTCTTCTTATCTTGATATATTCAACCCAACAATGGCAAGTGCTCAAACAAAATTCATTGGCCTTAATCCAATCAAAGACGTGGCTATTGCTAATGAGGCAGGTCTAGAAGAATTTACAAGACTAGATGGTGACGCAGGTCACATTACGGATAATCAGGATGAACGATTTAAAAAATATGCCCAAGCCCAAGCTGCTTTAACGGATTCAGCCGTTTATATTCCAACTTACTCACTAGGTGGAACCCCTTCAATCACTAAAGTGGTACCATTTACAGGAGCATTTGGCTGGTCTGGTAATAAATCTGATGCATCTACATTTTATAAATATATGAAACTTCAAGATAAACCCGTAACGTCAAAAGATTATAATAAAGCTTTGAAAAAATGGAAAAAAGATAAAGAAAAATCTAATGAAAAATATGCTGAGTCGCTAGAAAAGCATATTGAAAAATAAAAGTTTGTTCAAAGTAAGAACTTTCTCTTAGAGTGAGGAAGTTCTTTTGAACTTATTATGAGGAATGGAATGAAAAAGTATATTATTGAGCGCATCTTGAGGTCCTTAATATCAATTTTGTTGGTAACTACACTGACTTATGTCATCGTTTTTACACTTGTTCCAACAAATTTGATTTTTAAACAAGATCCTAATTATAACAAGATGGTGACGACACCAGATAAAAAAGAAAATTATCGAAATACGATTTTCGAGCGTATGGGCTATATTTCTTACTACAATAGTAAAGAATTAGAAGCTAAGGCTGAGAAAATAGATAAATCTGTTAGCGTTGAACCATCAAAGGCTAATCAAAAAATTTATCAGGCCTATATCAAATCCATCGGAAATGGTTGGAAATTGAAACGTTTTGAAGAAAGTAAAAAATTCTATGCAGTCCGTAACATACCAATTTATGAGCGAGTGTGGAATTTTTTCAGTCACTTGATAGTAATTGATCACCCGTGGGTAATTAAAGATAAATCAAATCCGAACCTTGCTCGCTATATTCGCCCAGAAATAGATCCAGCAGTAGGCCCAGCTTTGGTTGGTTCAGGGACTAAACATAAGTATATGTTATACTTCAATAAACAATTTCCCTTTGTTCACCAAAACTTTATTGGCTTTAATTTGGGGATTTCCTATCCAACTTACGCTAATATTCCTGTTATTCAAGTTATTACACAAGAACAAGGGCGCACGTTATCTAAAGAAGTAACCTTCCCAAATGGGACTAAGAAGTTTTCACCAATTAATATCTACTCTCGCACTTACAAGTCACCTAGTAAGGCAGATGTCAGGGATCGAATGAACTTTGGAAAAGATGACCCATACACTGCAACTGAAAACAACCATGCAGAGCCATCTATGATAAGTAATTCATTCATTATTGGTATGATTGGTGTTTTACTATCGTATATCTTTGGCCTTCCGATTGGTATGTTGATGGCTTATTATAAAGACGGCATATTTGATCGTTTCTCTACTGGTGCCACAACATTTATGTTAGCTCTTCCAAGCATTGCCTTGATATATATTGTTCGTTTCATAGGCTCAATGGTTGGCCTTCCTGATACGTTTCCATTGTTAGGTGCAAGCGATCCTAAATCTTACGTCTTGCCAGCTCTAATTTTGGGAATTCTAGGAACACCAGGAAATGTCGTCTGGTTCCGTCGCTACTTGGTAGACTTACAAGGTAGTGATTTTGTTCGATTTGCGCGTGCTAAAGGATTAACGGAAGCTGAAATATCAAAAAATCACTTATTTAAACAAGCTATGGTTCCCATTGTCAATGGAATTCCACAGGCAGTAGTTGCAACTATCGCAGGAGCTACCTTAACTGAAACTGTTTTTGCTTTTCCAGGAATGGGTAAAATGCTGATTGATGCTATTAAAGTAGCTAATAATGCAATGGTTGTTGGCCTTGTCTTTATCTTCGCAGTTCTTTCCATTTTAGCATTGCTAGCTGGTGACATCCTAATGACCATACTTGATCCACGTATCAAATTATCTAGTAAAGGAGGAAAGTAATGGCAACAATTGACAAAAGTAAATTTGAGTTTGTTGAACTCGACAGTTATGCATCAGAAGTCATTGATGCCCCAGCTTACTCATACTGGAAATCGGTTTTTCGTCAGTTCTTTTCACGTAAATCAACGGTGTTTATGTTGATTATTCTTATTGCGATTATTTTAATGAGTTTTATCTACCCTATATTTGCAAATTATGATTTTGGTGATGTGAGTAACATTAATGATTTTTCAAAACGTTATATCTCACCAAGTGCTGAATATTGGTTTGGAACTGATCAAAATGGACAATCATTATTTGATGGTGTTTGGTATGGTGCCAGAAATTCTATTTTGATTTCTGTCATTGCGACTGTGATTAATATGCTTTTGGGTGTGGTTATTGGTGCTTTGTGGGGTGTTTCCAAGGCAGTTGATAAAGTGATGATTGAAGTCTATAACGTTATTTCGAATTTGCCTCAAATGTTGATTATTATCGTTTTAACCTACTCTATTGGAGCAGGATTTTGGAATTTGATATTCGCCTTCTGTGTGACAGGCTGGATTGGAATTGCCTACTCTGTGAGGGTTCAAGTACTCCGCTACCGCGATTTAGAATATAACCTGGCAAGCCAAACATTAGGAACGCCAACACATAAAATTGCAACTAAGAACTTATTGCCACAGTTGGTTTCTGTTATCGTATCAATGGTATCCTTGTTGCTTCCGGCCTATATTTCTTCAGAAGCCTTCCTTTCTTTCTTTGGTTTAGGTTTACCACTTTCAGAACCAAGTCTTGGACGTTTAATTTCTAATTATTCTTCAAATTTAACAACTAATGCATATTTATTCTGGATTCCTCTAACCACTCTTATTTTGGTGTCTTTACCTCTTTATATTGTAGGGCAAAACTTAGCTGATGCTAGTGATCCAAGAACGCATAGATAGGAGTTGTTATGGAAGAAAATAAAGAAATAATATTAAGTGCAAAAAATGTCGTTGTTGAATTTGATGTTCGTGATCGCACCTTAACTGCTATTCGTGATATTTCAATTGATCTGTATGAAGGCGATGTCCTAGCAGTTGTTGGGGAATCTGGAAGTGGAAAGTCAGTTTTGACAAAAACATTTACGGGAATGTTAGAATCTAATGGTAGAGTGGCCTCTGGAAGTATTGATTACCGTGGGCAAGAGCTAACGAAACTCAAAAATCATAAAGACTGGGAAGGTATCCGCGGAGCAAAAATAGCGACAATTTTCCAAGATCCTATGACAAGTCTTGACCCGATTCAAACAATCGGAAGTCAAATCACTGAAGTGATTATCAAACATCAGAAGAAATCTCATTCTGAAGCTAAAAAAATGGCTATTGATTATATGACTAAGGTTGGTATTCCTAATCCTGATAAACGTTTTAAAGAGTACCCATTTCAATATTCTGGAGGTATGAGGCAACGGATTGTTATAGCAATTGCGTTAGCCTGTCGCCCAGATATTCTGATTTGTGATGAGCCAACTACAGCTTTAGATGTTACTATTCAAGCTCAGATTATTGAATTGTTAAAGTCACTTCAAAAGGAATATCAATTTACCATTATTTTTATTACTCACGATCTTGGTGTCGTTGCAAGTATAGCGACTAATGTGGCGGTCATGTATGCAGGAGAAATCATTGAGTATGGAAGGGTAGAAGATATCTTCTATGACCCAAGGCACCCTTATACATGGAGTCTCCTATCAAGCTTGCCACAATTAGCTGATGATAAAGGTGTTTTATTCTCTATTCCAGGGACACCACCGTCACTGTACAAGCCGATTGTTGGCGACGCTTTTGCGCCTCGTTCACGCTATGCCATGAAAATTGATTTTGAAGAAAGCTCTCCGCGTTTTAACGTGAGTGAAACGCATTGGGCCAAAACATGGTTACTCCACCCGGATGCACCGAAGGTTCAAAAACCTGAGGTCATTCAAGACATTCATGGAAAAATTTTAAAGAAGCAAATCTATCGGGAGGAAGGAAATGTCTGAGAAATTAGTTGAAGTCAAAGACTTAGAAATTTCCTTCGGTGAAGGAAAGAAAAAATTTGTAGCCGTCAAAAATGCTAACTTCTTTATTAACAAAGGAGAGACTTTTTCACTTGTTGGAGAATCAGGATCTGGTAAAACCACAATTGGGCGTGCTATCATTGGTTTGAATGAGACAAGCAAAGGGGATATTCTTTATGACGGAAAAATTATAAATGGAAAAAAATCAAAATCTGAAGCCAACGCATTAATTCGTAAGATTCAGATGATTTTCCAAGACCCAGCTGCTAGTTTAAATGAGCGAGCAACAGTTGATTATATCATTTCAGAAGGTCTTTATAACTTTAATCTCTTTAAAACTGAAGAGGAACGACAAGAAAAGATAAAAAATATGATGTCAGAAGTCGGTCTGTTATCGGAACATCTGACGCGGTATCCCCATGAATTTTCTGGTGGGCAACGCCAGCGTATTGGGATCGCACGTGCCTTAGTTATGGACCCTGAGTTTGTCATTGCAGATGAACCTATATCGGCTCTTGATGTCTCTGTTCGGGCTCAAGTTTTAAACCTTTTGAAAAAGATGCAAAAAGAAAAAGGACTAACCTATCTCTTTATTGCTCATGACTTATCCGTTGTACGTTTTATATCTGACCGAATAGCAGTTATTCATAAAGGGGTCATTGTGGAAGTTGCTGAAACAGAAGAACTCTTCATTAATCCGATTCACCCTTATACCAAGTCTCTTTTATCAGCGGTACCAATCCCTGATCCGATATTGGAGAGAAAGAAAAAATTAATTGTCTACTCAGTTGACCAGCACGACTATTCAGTTGACAAACCTAAGATGGTTGAAATAAAACCAGGGCATTTTGTATGGGCTAATAAAGCTGAAGTTGCTGAATATCAAAAAGAACTATAAGAAGGATATACCTTCTTATTTTTTTGTCAGAAAAGTAAGGGACTTTTAGTGACTTACTGAGTCAGCAGAGGTAAGCCAAGAGCTGTAAAAACCTAATTGAAAATAAAAAGAAAAAAGTTATTGACAAAGGCAGAAATAGTTGGTAGAATGAAATAGTTGTCTCGTAAGAGACAAAGACCTTTGAGAACTGAATAAGACAAGAATAACCAAACGTGAGGGTGATATGTTAGCGCATATTACCCGTCAAAGCAAAAGACAATAAATCTGTCAGCGACAGAAAAGAACGAGTGAGTTCAAACTAAAAAGAGAGTTTGATCCTGGCTCAGGACGAACGCTGGCGGCGTGCCTAATACATGCAAGTAGAACGCTGAGGTCTGGTGCTTGCACTAGACCAAGGAGTTGCGAACGGGTGAGTAACGCGTAGGTAACCTACCTCATAGCGGGGGATAACTATTGGAAACGATAGCTAATACCGCATGAGACTGGGGTTCACATGAACCCGAGTTAAAAGGAGCAAAAGCTTCACTATGAGATGGACCTGCGTTGTATTAGCTAGTTGGTGAGGTAAAGGCTCACCAAGGCGACGATACATAGCCGACCTGAGAGGGTGATCGGCCACACTGGGACTGAGACACGGCCCAGACTCCTACGGGAGGCAGCAGTAGGGAATCTTCGGCAATGGGGGGAACCCTGACCGAGCAACGCCGCGTGAGTGAAGAAGGTTTTCGGATCGTAAAGCTCTGTTGTTAGAGAAGAACGGTAATGGGAGTGGAAAATCCATTATGTGACGGTAACTAACCAGAAAGGGACGGCTAACTACGTGCCAGCAGCCGCGGTAATACGTAGGTCCCGAGCGTTGTCCGGATTTATTGGGCGTAAAGCGAGCGCAGGCGGTTTGATAAGTCTGAAGTTAAAGGCTGTGGCTTAACCATAGTATGCTTTGGAAACTGTCAAACTTGAGTGCAGAAGGGGAGAGTGGAATTCCATGTGTAGCGGTGAAATGCGTAGATATATGGAGGAACACCGGTGGCGAAAGCGGCTCTCTGGTCTGTAACTGACGCTGAGGCTCGAAAGCGTGGGGAGCAAACAGGATTAGATACCCTGGTAGTCCACGCCGTAAACGATGAGTGCTAGGTGTTAGGCCCTTTCCGGGGCTTAGTGCCGGAGCTAACGCATTAAGCACTCCGCCTGGGGAGTACGACCGCAAGGTTGAAACTCAAAGGAATTGACGGGGGCCCGCACAAGCGGTGGAGCATGTGGTTTAATTCGAAGCAACGCGAAGAACCTTACCAGGTCTTGACATCCTTCTGACCGGCCTAGAGATAGGCTTTCTCTTAGGAGCAGAAGAGACAGGTGGTGCATGGTTGTCGTCAGCTCGTGTCGTGAGATGTTGGGTTAAGTCCCGCAACGAGCGCAACCCCTATTGTTAGTTGCCATCATTAAGTTGGGCACTCTAGCGAGACTGCCGGTAATAAACCGGAGGAAGGTGGGGATGACGTCAAATCATCATGCCCCTTATGACCTGGGCTACACACGTGCTACAATGGTTGGTACAACGAGTCGCAAGCCGGTGACGGCAAGCTAATCTCTTAAAGCCAATCTCAGTTCGGATTGTAGGCTGCAACTCGCCTACATGAAGTCGGAATCGCTAGTAATCGCGGATCAGCACGCCGCGGTGAATACGTTCCCGGGCCTTGTACACACCGCCCGTCACACCACGAGAGTTTGTAACACCCGAAGTCGGTGAGGTAACCTTTTAGGAGCCAGCCGCCTAAGGTGGGATAGATGATTGGGGTGAAGTCGTAACAAGGTAGCCGTATCGGAAGGTGCGGCTGGATCACCTCCTTTCTAAGGAAATGGAAGACGTTTGTCTTGTCTTATTTAGTTTTGAGAGGTCTTATATAAGCTTCATGATAAGATAGCACACCACTAATAATGCAAAACCAGTTTATTAGTCGGGGCCTTAGCTCAGCTGGGAGAGCGCCTGCTTTGCACGCAGGAGGTCAGCGGTTCGATCCCGCTAGGCTCCATAGGATATAAGTCCACCTAAACTTAATAATAAGTGAAGTTGAACACGCAACTAACTTCCTAGGAAAATAGATAATCTTCCTTGTGTGCAAGCACACTGTGTCAGATTCCTAATTTTCTACAGAAGTTTCGCTAAAGCGACCGTTGCTTTGTATCCTAGTATAGTCCATTGAAAATTGAATAACTATATCAAATTCCACGATCATGAAAATGATTGTAGAAAAGTAACAAGAAATAAACCGAAAAAAAGATAAACGCGAACATATTAAAAAAATCAAGAAGGTCGCAAGACTGGAAATAAGGTTAAGTTAATAAGGGCGCACGGTGGATGCCTTGGCACTAGAAGCCGAAGAAGGACGTGACTAACGACGAAATGCTTTGGGGAGCTGTAAGTAAGCGCTGATCCAGAGATGTCCGAATGGGGGAACCCACTAACTAATGGTTAGTATCCATGACTGTAAAGGTTGTGAGAAGGAAGACGCAGTGAACTGAAACATCTAAGTAGCTGCAGGAAGAGAAAGCAAACGCGATTGCCTTAGTAGCGGCGAGCGAAACGGCAGGAGGGCAAACCGAGGAGTTTACTCCTCGGGGTTGTAGGACTGCGATGTGGGACTTAAATTTAATAGAAGAATTACCTGGGAAGGTAAGCCAAAGAGAGTAACAGCCTCGTATTTAAAATTGAATTAAGCCCTAGCAGAATCCTGAGTACGGCGAGACACGCGAAATCTCGTCGGAATCTGGGAGGACCATCTCCCAACCCTAAATACTCTCTAGTGACCGATAGTGAACCAGTACCGTGAGGGAAAGGTGAAAAGCACCCCGGGAGGGGAGTGAAATAGAACCTGAAACCGTGTGCCTACAACAAGTTCGAGCCCGTTAATGGGTGAGAGTCGTGCCTTTTGTAGAATGAACCGGCGAGTTACGTTATGATGCGAGGTTAAGTTGAAGAGACGGAGCCGTAGGGAAACCGAGTCTTAAAAGGGCGCTTTAGTATCATGATGTAGACCCGAAACCATGTGACCTACCCATGAGCAGGTTGAAGGTGCGGTAAAACGCACTGGAGGACCGAACCAGGGCACGTTGAAAAGTGCTTGGATGACTTGTGGGTAGCGGAGAAATTCCAAACGAACTTGGAGATAGCTGGTTCTCTCCGAAATAGCTTTAGGGCTAGCGTCGATGTTAAGTCTCTTGGAGGTAGAGCACTGTTTGGGTGAGGGGTCCATCCCGGATTACCAATCTCAGATAAACTCCGAATGCCAAGTAGATATAATCGGCAGTCAGACTGCGAGTGCTAAGATCCGTAGTCGAAAGGGAAACAGCCCAGACCACCAGCTAAGGTCCCCAAATAATTGTTAAGTGGAAAAGGATGTGGGGTTGCACAGACAACTAGGATGTTAGCTTAGAAGCAGCTATTCATTCAAAGAGTGCGTAATAGCTCACTAGTCGAGTGACCCTGCGCCGAAAATGTACCGGGGCTAAAACAATTTACCGAAGCTGTGGATTACTAGTAATAGTAATGGTAGGAGAGCGTTCTATGTGTGAAGAAGGTATACCGTGAGGAGTGCTGGAACGCATAGAAGTGAGAATGCCGGTATGAGTAGCGCAAGACAGGTGAGAATCCTGTCCACCGTAAGACTAAGGTTTCCAGGGGAAGGCTCGTCCGCCCTGGGTTAGTCGGGACCTAAGGAGAGACCGAAAGGTGTATTCGATGGGCAACAGGTTGATATTCCTGTACTAGAGTATGAAGTGATGGAGGGACGCAGTAGGCTAACTAAAGCGGGCGATTGGAAGAGCCCGTCTAAGCAGTGAGGTGTGATATGAGTCAAATGCTTATATCTCTAACATTGAGCTGTGATGGGGAGCGAAGTTTAGTAGCGAAGTTAGTGATGTCACACTGCCAAGAAAATCTTCTAGCGTAGTATCATACTCTACCCGTACCGCAAACCGACACAGGTAGTCGAGGCGAGTAGCCTCAGGTGATCGAGAGAACTCTCGTTAAGGAACTCGGCAAAATGACCCCGTAACTTAGGGAGAAGGGGTGCTGTCAGCGATGACAGCCGCAGTGAATAGGCCCAAGCAACTGTTTATCAAAAACACAGCTCTCTGCTAAATCGTAAGATGATGTATAGGGGGTGACGCCTGCCCGGTGCTGGAAGGTTAAGAGGAGGGTTTAGCGCAAGCGAAGATCTGAATTGAAGCCCCAGTAAACGGCGGCCGTAACTATAACGGTCCTAAGGTAGCGAAATTCCTTGTCGGGTAAGTTCCGACCCGCACGAAAGGCGTAATGATTTGGGCACTGTCTCAACGAGAGACTCGGTGAAATTTTAGTACCTGTGAAGATGCAGGTTACCCGCGACAGGACGGAAAGACCCCATGGAGCTTTACTGCAGTTTGATATTGAGTATCTGTACCACATGTACAGGATAGGTAGGAGCCATAGAGAACGGGACGCCAGTTTCGTTAGAGGCGCTGTTGGGATACTACCCTTGTGTTATGGCTACTCTAACCCAGATAGGAAATCCCTATCGGAGACAGTGTCTGACGGGCAGTTTGACTGGGGCGGTCGCCTCCTAAAAGGTAACGGAGGCGCCCAAAGGTTCCCTCAGATTGGTTGGAAATCAATCGCAGAGTGTAAAGGTATAAGGGAGCTTGACTGCGAGAGCAACAACTCGAGCAGGGACGAAAGTCGGGCTTAGTGATCCGGTGGTTCCGCATGGAAGGGCCATCGCTCAACGGATAAAAGCTACCCTGGGGATAACAGGCTTATCTCCCCCAAGAGTTCACATCGACGGGGAGGTTTGGCACCTCGATGTCGGCTCGTCGCATCCTGGGGCTGTAGTCGGTCCCAAGGGTTGGGCTGTTCGCCCATTAAAGCGGCACGCGAGCTGGGTTCAGAACGTCGTGAGACAGTTCGGTCCCTATCCGTCGCGGGCGTAGGAAATTTGAGAGGATCTGCTCCTAGTACGAGAGGACCAGAGTGGACTTACCGCTGGTGTACCAGTTGTCTTGCCAAAGGCATCGCTGGGTAGCTATGTAGGGAAGGGATAAGCGCTGAAAGCATCTAAGTGCGAAGCCCCCCTCAAGATGAGATTTCCCATGATTAGATATCAGTAAGAGCCCTGAGAGATGATCAGGTAGATAGGTTAGAAGTGGAAGTAGTGTGAGCTATGAAGCGGACTAATACTAATAGCTCGAGGACTTATCCAAAGATAAAAAAGTTTATTGACAATGAGGTAGAGTTCTTGGTAAGATATAGTTATTCAATTTCGAGTGGACTAAATGAAGTAATGAGAACGTAAAAAAATCTGTATGAAAATAGGAAAGTGACGCTGTGTGCTTGCACAAGGAAGTTTATCTTTTTGACTAAGATTTTAGTTCGACTACAATTCATTCATAAGTTAAGTGACGATAGCCTAGGAGATACACCTGTACCCATGCCGAACACAGCAGTTAAGCCCTAGAACGCCTGAAGTAGTTGGGGGTTGCCCCCTGTTAGATAAGGAAGTCGCTTAGCTTAGGAACACTCAAAGGGAGTTTAGCTCAGCTGGGAGAGCATCTGCCTTACAAGCAGAGGGTCAGCGGTTCGAACCCGTTAACTCCCATAGTATTAAAAAAGATACGAGGTCCCGTAGTGTAGCGGTTATCACGTCGCCCTGTCACGGCGAAGATCGCGGGTTCGATTCCCGTCGGGACCGTTTAAGAAGTCTAGTAGACTTTTTAAAGTTGCGGATAAATTAAGCGAAGCTTATGTCATTCGTTACTAAATGATAAAAAAGATGATATGAGACTCGTTAGCTCAGTTGGTAGAGCAATTGACTTTTAATCAATGGGTCACTGGTTCGAGCCCAGTACGGGTCATCAAGCGGGTTTGGCGGAATTGGCAGACGCACCAGATTTAGGATCTGGCGCTTAACGGCGTGGGGGTTCAAGTCCCTTAACCCGCATAACCTTTAGGCCGGCTTAGCTCAGTTGGTAGAGCATCTGATTTGTAATCAGAGGGTCGCGTGTTCAAATCATGTAGCCGGCATTGTTTTTTTAAAACATATTTTACCCAAGCTTATGCTTGGGCGCGTAGCTCAGGTGGTTAGAGCGCACGCCTGATAAGCGTGAGGTCGGTGGTTCGAGTCCACTCGTGCCCATTAAAGATATGGTCCGTTGGTCAAGGGGTTAAGACACCGCCTTTTCACGGCGGTAACACGGGTTCGAATCCCGTACGGACTATAGGTTAAACTCTTCGGTATGAAGAGTTTTTTTATATTATTGAGGTAACTACTAAAACTGAGTAGCCTAGACTACTCAGTTTATCTTCTCGTAGCAAACTTAGATGTAAGATTGTTACTTAGTCTTATGTTGTTATGTTTATTAGTGGTTGAGATGGGCTGTGGGACTTATTCTCAACTGATTTCATGTTTTAAGAGGATTGTTTCAATACCATCATTGTCAATAGCATAGACATACTGTGGTAGAAAAGGATCAAAAGGATAAGCATAGTCAAAAACGATGAGTAAGTTTTTCTTTTTATCATGGTATTCAATAGAAAGGTTGTTCTTGTTATTTTTGACTAATGCAAAAAGCAGGATATCTTCTAAGGAGAAGACCCCTTTTAAATTTTCGTCAATAATTTGCCAGAATGTATCAATAATTTCTGGAGGTATTGAGGTGGCTACGCCAAAGCTTGCATATCTTTCTCGAGTGTTTTGAAATGCCATAGCTATTTCCTTTCTAAATGATAAGCAAAGCACTCCGGTGGGAGTGCCTGACTTTTATTAACGATTCTTCAGTTCAAGATAACGTTTGTACCAAATTTTAATATATGCTTTCGAGAAAGGTCCTTTTTCTTGATTAATCCAATCAACTAGGACTTTTACATTTTCTTTCAAAATGAAGTCAATATCAGGAGAATACTGCATTTTTTCTTTATGCAGTTCATATTCATCCACATCTAATAATCTTTTCTCACCATCTGCAAATACTTTAACATCTAGGTCATAGTCAATATATTTTAATGCTTCACCATCTAAAATAAAAGGACTAGCTAGATTACAATAATAAGAAATCCCATTATCTCTAATCATTGCAACAATGTTAAACCAGTATTTCTTATGAAAGTAAACAATGGCTGGTTCTCTAGTGACCCAGCGTCGACCATCGCTTTCTGTGACAAGTGTATGATCATTTACCCCAATCAGAGCATTTTCAGTTGTCTTTAGTACCATAGTATCCCGCCAGGTGCGGTGCAAACTACCATCATGCTTATAACTTTGAATTGTAATAAAGTCGCCTTCCTTAGGTAATTTCATGCCTTACCAACTTTCTACAATTAAACTTATCTGCTATATTTTATCACAAAAAAAGAATAAAATCACTCATTTTGAGTGACTTATAGGTATTCTCTTAAGGCTTGATTAATCGCATCAGCCTCAAAGCCTTTTCGATAAAGTGCTTGAAAAAGCCTTTGTTGAAGTTCATAACCGTCACACTTTTTGCTGAATTTACGGTGCTGTTTAGCCAATTCTTTTGTTAATAGGTGGTTATTTAGCTCTTGATCTTGTTCCAGCTGGAGCTCTCCTACGACAGATTTGGCCAAATCATAAGAGAATCCCTTAGTAAGAATGGACTGAATGATTTTATCTTTCAAAGCTTTTTCCGGTAGTTTCCCTTGGTATTTAGAAAGCAATTTTGTGGCTAACTTTTCCACAAGAGGAGAGTAATCATAATGGGTGAGATGCCGGTCAATTAGAGATGGTGAGATGCCTTTTTGTAAAAGTTTTTGCTTCAGAACATGGGGACCTTTATCTCCAGATAAAATATTTTGTCTGAGATAAGTCTCGATATACTTAGTATCGTCAATCCAGTGATTGGCTTCTAAATCATTAACAATATGGTCGATTGTGGTTTTATCGATGTCATTTTTGTGGAGGTAATCAATGACCTGCTTTTTAGTTCTAACTTGGAAGGAAATGTAATAAAGAGCAAGGTTTTTACCATGTGAAAACTGAGCGAATACTTTTATCTCATTGAGTAGTTCTGGGCTGATCTCCATATCTTTGGACAGCATAAATGTAACGATAGTATCTTCAGTAACATATAGTTTTTCAGTATAATCTAATTCAAGCAGATAGAGTCGTTTTTTCTTTTCAATTTTGCTTATTTTCATATTAATCATTATAACAAATAAATGGTAAAATAGTAGAAAAGGTTTTGTACGAACATGTTGAGAATTTCTAAGCAGATGAGAAAAGGGTTTATATGCAGGGTATCAGAAACAAACAAGAAATTAAACTAAAAATAAAGAGGATGGGGATTAACGGTGAAGGTATCGGCTTTTATAAAAAGACCTTAGTTTTTATACCAGGTGCTTTAAAGGGAGAGGAAGTTCTTTGCCAAGTGACCTCAGTCAATAAGCGATTTCTTTATGCTAGGCTAGTAACGATTCTTAAAGCCTCCAAAGATAGGGTCCAACCTCAATGTCCTATTTATGAAGACTGTGGAGGCTGTCAGATTATGCATTTAGCCTATCCTAAGCAGTTAGACTTTAAAGATGATCTTATTCGTCAGAGCCTTAAAAAATTTCAGCCTCAAGGATTTGAAAACTTTCCCATCAAGCATACTATTGGTATGGTAGAACCATGGCGTTACCGTGCTAAATTGCAGTTTCAGACCAGGTCATTTGGTGGGAAGGTGCATGCAGGTTTATTTGCTGAAGGCAGCCATCACTTGATTAGCATCGAAAACTGTTTGGTACAGGATAGTACCACTCAAACAATCATTAATGGTATTGTGAGCCTGTTAGAAGGGCATAAGATCCCCATTTATAATGAACGTCGCATTGCTGGTTTACGCACTGTCATGATTCGAAAAGGTCAATCAAGTGGCCAAGTTCAAGTGATTTTTGTGACAAGTAAAGAATTGCATCTTGCTCCCTTGGTTAAAGAGTTAGTAACTAACTTTGAAGAGATAAAGACAGTAGCTGTTAATTATAACAGATCAAAAACAAGTAGTCTCTATGGTGAACAAACAGAAATTATTTGGGGCAAAGATACAATCGATGAAGATGTTTTAGACTATAGCTTTGCTTTATCACCAAGAGCCTTTTATCAATTAAATCCTCAACAAACAGAAACCTTATATTCAGAAGTTGTAAAAGCTTTGGAAGTGTCTGAAGAGGATCAAATAATAGATGCTTACTGTGGTGTTGGTACAATTGGTTTTGCTTTTGCTAAGCATGTTAAAGGTATCCGTGGAATGGACATTATTCCAGAAGCAATTGCTGATGCGAAAAAGAATGCTAAAGCAATGGGATTTACGAATACCTACTATGAAACTGGGAAAGCAGAAGACTTGATTCCAAAATGGTACCAGGAAGGCTATCGGGCTGATGCTATTATTGTCGATCCACCAAGGACAGGTTTGGATGAAAAATTACTAGAAACCATCATAAAATTTCAGCCTGCAAAAATGGTGTATGTCTCGTGTAATACGTCAACTTTGGCACGTGATTTGGTTACTTTAGCCAAGGTTTATCAGATAGAATATATTCAATCAGTGGATATGTTCCCTCATACGGCAAGGACTGAAGCAGTCGTAAAACTACGAAAGAAATAAGTAAGGTAATCTAGAGCACAATTGTGCTCTTTTTCGAATTCTTATTAAGAATAACTATTCTTAAGTAGGAATAATATTTCAAGGAAATAAGCAAATATAAACAATGACATTATTAAAAAAAGAGATGCTTAATAGATAATTATCCATAATTAGCTAAAAAGATCTCATAAATATTAGGAACTAAATAAAATATAAGTTATTATCAATACACTTGTAAATTGATAGTATTGTGATTAACATAAAATGATAATAGTATCACTCTTTAGAATAGTTAAAACAAAATGGAAGCGCTTGCAAAAAATGTTTTAAAATGATAAAATGATGGCAAAATAAGAACAATGCGTAACGATTCTAATTTAGGAGGCCTATATGACTAAAATTAATTCTAGTCATTCAACTGCTGCTAATCGAGTTATTAAGGGTTTGTCAGCATCATGCTTAATACTTTGTAGTCTTGCCTTAGCTCAGCAAGCTAAAGCAAGTGATATTTCCTTGAAGGAAACCATTGCCCCAACAAGTAGTCAAATTACTCCTGTAAATACAGTTGTAGCTGCCCCCTCGTCGGAAAGTAAATCAGTAGGAACAGAGATAGTAGCTCCGGCACCTTCGACAGCTATAGAAGATGAGGCTTTGGTAAATTCTGAGGTTACTACTGAATCAAGAGCAGCAGAAGCTAGCACAAGCCAGACAACTGAGGCTACTGCCAAGGCTCAAGTTCCCCCGACTCCAACTACTCAAGTTGAAGAACCTCAGACTATCTATATGGATAAGTCTAATCAGCTTGCGATTAATGTGGCAACGGAGAGTCCCATGGCTTGGACAATTCCCAATTTACCTGCTAATACCTATGATATCAAAACGGGTCAATTTTCTGGTCAACCAACAGTAACCGTGCAAAGCACAATGACAGCAGGTGGAACTACTTACCAAATTAAAATTGAACCGCTCTTTGGCCCAGATCTCAGCCTTCGTTGGCCTAATAATATTCGACGGACTTACCGTGATTATATGGGAACTTATAGCCTTCAAGGTATTAGTCAAGACGGCTTAACAATTGTTACAAAAGAACTAAGGTTACGGCCTTATGAAAGTTACCAAACACATGAAGAGTTACTTAATACACTCAAGGACATTCAAACGAATCATGCTGCTAATCGTCTAGTGAAAGTAGATACTATTGGTAAAAGTGCTCTTGGTAATGATATTAAGATGGGAATCGTTGCGAAAGATCAAGCCACTCTTGATAAGTATCTTAACCGGACAAGCCCAGTGATGCTCATGCAACCTAATCAAGCCTTAGCATTATTAGCTCAAGGTAAATATGATTACCAATTGCCTATTCTTATCAATAATACTCACGCAGATGAACAACCAGGGATTGATATTGTTAGAGGTCTTTTTGAAGCTTTTGCAAGACAAACAAGTATCCATTATCAAACGCTTGATGCGGATAAAAATCCCATATCAGTTAACATTGATATCCCAGCACTATTAGAAAAAGTTATTTTATTATTTGATTTTACGGAAAATCCGGACGGTGATATTGCCAATACCCGCGCCCTTAATAATGGTTTGGATCCTAACCGAGATACAGGTTATCAGACAAATCCTGAAACACGCGCCATTGTTGAACAGATCAACAAATGGAATCCCATTGCTATTTTTGATCTGCATGGCTTTGTTAAGGAATTCTTAATAGAACCATGTACCCCACCGCATGATCCTAACTTTGAATATGATTTATTTGATCATAGCTTAGTTGAGGGAGCACGTGCCATGGGAAATGCAGGCATTACAAATTCCAACTATGCTAGTTATATTATTCCTAAATTTGATTATGGCTCAGGATGGGATGATTCTTTCTCTGGATATACAGCAGTATATGGTCTCTATCATGGTATTTTAGGTCACACCATAGAAGTTCCTGAAACTAATGAAGAATCCTATAAAGCAGGCTACTATGCTGTTCTGGCAGGTATTCATTATGATTTGCAAAATAGTGACCAGTTGATGAAGAATCGTTTAGTCTTTTACTCACGTGGCATTCATAAAGCAGAGGTGGCTGCTGCTAACGATGCATTAGTTACAGTTGATGGTAGCGTTAAAGGGAGAATTAAAGATGGACATACTAACTTTTTCCCAGATTACTACGTTATCCCAATGGGACTTTCAAGGGAAAGTGATACCGATCAAGCCTTTAAGATGATTGACTATTTCCGCCGTAATGGAGTGATCTTGAGTCAATTAAATCAAGATGTAGCTGGTTACCATAAAGGGGATCTAGTGATTGATATGGCGCAAGCCAAGAGAGGCTATGCTAACCATGTCATGTATAAAGGGGCAAACGAATCCGAGTGGCCAGCAATGTATGCTGAACTCGTTATGAATTTCCCAGCAATGCGCGGCTTTAAAGCAGATGCTATTTACCAAGCAGGGCTATTTGCTGGTAAAATAGGGCACGTGACCTTAACAAGTGCCCCTAGAACCGTTCCAACTGAGAAAGACTATTACATTGTTTCTAATAATTCCTTAGCAGCTGTTCAGGCCGTTAATGCAGCATTAAAAGCTGGTAAAAAAGTTTATCTAACAGATGACGGCTACGTCATGGATAAACTGACTTATGAAAGTGTTATTGCGACCTATCCATTATATGCTCAACCAAGCTGCTTGAAGCCAATTGGTCAAAGTTTAAAAGCCTTAAGTGTCTATGCACCAGGCAATCCCAACGCTTCCTTAGGCTTCACATCACCTTCAGAAGTCAGCTTGGCCTTAAGCCAGATGGGCTTCAATGTTGTTAACTCAGCAGACCAAGCAGATGTTATCGTTCTAGACAATGATCAGTTTGATGCTAGTATTCTAGGTAAGAAACCAATCATTGTACTTGGCGGTGTGGCAATGGCTAAGTTGGAAAGTTTAGGTATTTTGCCCGGATTTGATGCAGCTATGACCGATGAAAAAAATGGGGGCAGTTATGAAGGCTTAATGAAGATTAACCTTGATGCAAGTAGTCCTTATACAAGTGGTTATGGAGCACAGTCACTTTATTATGCTAATTCTGGTTCTTGGATTCAAGGGATTCCTGCCGGTTTTATAAGCTTAGCAAAGATTTCATCAAGTGATTTTTATGTTTCAGGTTGGTGGCCACAACACGAAGGCCTGGCCAATAAAACGGTAGCCGTAAGTGGTATATTCCAAGGGCAACCAATGTTTATCTTTGCAGGTAATCCTGTCAATAAAACGCACACGATCAATTTTTACCGTTGGGTAAGTAATGCCATCTTTGGAACAAACCTAACAGCATTTGTTGAGGGTGACTGTCATAGACTAGCTACAGATAATAATGTGGTAGTTCCTGTTGACCATAAAAGTCACACAGTTCTTATTTACCAAGGGTCACAAACAGCTTTAGCAATAGATGCTAAGCTAGCAAGTTCTACTGCAAAAACCTTACCAAGCTTAGCTGATAGTACTAGTAGTAAAAAAGAAAGTCAGCTTTTTTGGATTACTGGTTTACTAGTCGCCAGTGGTGGGTTATTTGCAGCAGTCAAACGTCGTCATGACGATGAGTAAAATCAGAAAAAAAGAAGGGTAATCATAAAAAAACAAAGTCTATCCATTTTCAAATAGGCTTTGTTTTTTTATATACCTCTAAAGAAGCTACAAGAGTAAGAGGACTAAGCCTCGGTTAACTGTATCTGTTGCTTCAAAAAATTGGAAAATTGCTCTGCTTTTAATCTGGCAATAGTATCTTGTAATTGCCTAGTATTTGTTTCAAGATTATTATGCGAAAAATCAAGTATTGGGATTCCTGAGATGATTTCGTGTTCAATAAAAGGGATAAGTTGATGACTGGTCACCATTAAATGAGGCTTAATATCAGCAATCTGATAAATATCATCTGTTAGAAGATAATAGGAATGGAACTGAACATAATCTGACGAAAAACGATTGGCGATAAAATCAGTAAGTGTCATGGAACTGGTAAAATCGGTAGACAAAAAAACAAGCTGTAGGGGAGGTTGGTAACTCTTTAAAAAAAGTTCCAAATGGTTACAAAAGAGGTTGAGATGACGGGCATTCACTTGCGCAGATTGTTTAATCTCTTTTTTCCATTTCTTGACAATCTTAAAAATAGCTTCCTTTAGAAGACTATTCTCTGAGCAATAATTTGAAAGGAAATAATTCTTTTCGGGAATAAATGGCTCTAATTGATAAATATGATCTTTAGCGAAAGCTAAAACGATTCTGACAAACTCTTTTTCTTTTTGTTGAGGAATATCAAATAGTTTTTTTAAGGGGTTAAGTAGCAGTTGGAAATGATAGTTCTTTTCAAAAATAGAGATATAAAAATCTACTTCTTCTACTGTCCAATCTTGACTGGCAAAGGAATTATTAGCAAGAATATAGATGAGAAAAAGGTAGTCAATATCGGATGTGTTAAAAGAGAGATGTAGCTGTCTTTCAATAGTGGCAGTAGCAGTTTCCGATATCTTTTGATAGATGAAGATTTGTTTTAGCTCATTGAAAATATCTGATTTGGGAAGGCTTACTCGGTAATCAAATCGTTTCCAAGATAAGGCTAATAAGGTATTGTAAAATTGAAAGGAATGTTCCAGTAAATTTGAAAATTTTAAACTAGAAGCACTATTAGCAATAAATTGATCAATGACATGAAAATCCTCTTGACTAAATTCATAAATGATAATACCAAATTTAGACTGTAGAAGTGCAATTAGAAAACGAATACGATATTCATCTCCTCTAATGACATTTTTGTGTAATGCCAAACCAATCTCTTTTAAATAAGGTCGAATTGCTTCTCGCATACGATAAGCAGAAGCATTTGAGATAAAAGAGCGTTCTGCAAAATAAGTTAGGGGTTTTTGACTGTCCTCATTCAAAAGCAGAAAACGCAAGAGTTGCAAGAGATTAGATTGAGCATAGAGGTCAAAGAAATAGTGATCTTTTAATTGTTCATTATAAGTAGTTGTAATGATTTGGGGACTAACCTCAATTTTGAGGCTTTGGGAGAATTGTTCATTCAATTCCTGACAATATTGTTTAATGAGATTGTAAGATAATTCAGTCTCAGAAATAAGTTCTGAGACTAAAATCTGTCTCTTATCCAAAAAAAAAGTTAGGAGTACTTTTTTATCTACAATCGGTTTTTCTAAATAATGTTCTAACACAGAATTTCCTCACAAGTCGTTAACAGCAAAAAATGCTCACGATTCCTAAATAAAGCCATTATAAATCATTCACTTTGAGAAATCAACTATTCACTGTATACAAGGGAGTAAGCGTTTTTTTCTCATTTAGCCAATAAGGACATGTTTTTTTTGAGAAAAAAATCAAGAACAATTACTAGAAAAAAGAAGAAAGACTTGTTATGATTAGAGACATTGTTAGTGAAAAATCACTAACTATTAGAAAATTTGAACGGGTATATTTTTGGGGAAAAATATATTTTCTATTATTTGTAAAATTCTTTTAATTTTCTAATGAATGATAAAAAAATAAGACGATTGATTGAGAGAGAGAAAACGATGACCTTTTTTAAAAATAATTATCACTATGCTTTACGAAAAACCTCACTTGGGCTGTTATCAGTTGCTTGGTTAAGTTTTTCCCTAGTAGCACATCACGTTTCTGCTGATGAAGTGACTTCAGGTGCAGGAGGTAATGCCACTTCTAGTCAAGTGCTTGCCAACGACCCAAGCAAAGACTTAGAAACAGCCCTTAACCGGTCAAATCAAGTTAAGAGTTTAGAAGAAAAATACCAATCAGAAGGTTTCCAAGTTGACCTTACTGAAGATGTGATTTCTTATCCAGGTGCGCATGAGGCTGAAAAAATTGCTAATGAGGTTAATCAGGCTTATGATCAACAGCAGAAACAAGTAGAAGCAGAAGTAGCTAGTTACAATGCAAAAGTAGCTGCTGAAGAAGCTAAGCAAAAACAGTATCAGGAAGAACTTGCCCTTTATCAGCAACAGGTAAAGGAAAAAGAGCGCATTGAAGCAGCTAATCAAGAGAAAAAGACTAATTACGAAACTGCACAAAAAAAATATGAAGAAGCCGAAAAAAGTCTTGGTCAAGAATACCAATTTACCGACGAAGATAAGAAAACAGTTGGCAATGGTAATAGTGATACTTTAAAACTTTACGGGACACTAGATCAAAATAAAACAAATAGTATTGACTACTATAAGGGCTTAAAAGTTAAGGCTGATTTAGATGCCTTAAAGGCCCATTATTTAAAAGAATCACTTACTTGGAATAAAAATACTACTTTTGAAAAAGGTAAGGGTAATTATCAGGTCAGCATAGGAAAAGACCTGGCTAATGAAACAAGTCGTATTGGTCATACCACTAAACTAACAGGTTATCAGGTCAATGATTCCTTTATCTTAAAAAATGTTGGGAAGATTGAAACAGGAGAGGATCTTGATTTAAAGGTTACGATTACTCATCTTGGAGACGGGTTTGGTCAGAAAAAGAATGACGGGACCTTCAAAGTTGAACAAGCTCTTTATATAGGTAAAGAATTTGAAGCAAAAGATAACAATTCTGGTTCTATCGAATTTGTTTATCGGAATCACAGAGATATGGGCTTCAAATTTGAATTTTTAGTTAAAGGTCAGCCAACGAAAATTCTTTTGACTCAAGTGATCGGCGATATCGATTTAGGGCAAAAAATCACATTTGATTTTGGTCAAGGGGGAAGTAAACTTTTTTCTGTACCTCAGGATTCAAAAATTACAAATACTAATGAGACCTTTAGCTCAGCTAATAACTTCAATGTTCAAAATTTTGATAAAACACCAGAAGGAACCATGTTAGCTATTGGTGTCGGAACTGAGATGAACTATCGACATTTCACTGAGGAAAGCTATTACCAGATTACTGATACTAACTATAAAGTAAAATCACAGTTAACCGAAGCACAATTTGATACGGAAAAACTTACTCTAATGGCTGGAACAAACACAGCAGCTAAGGGAGAAAAACGGGTTGGAGGAATCCTCTTCTCTTTATTTGGTAATTCAGTTAAGTTAAATGAAGTTGTCAAGCCAGAACCCCCAGTTTATGAGACTGTCATTGAACCCAAAGTCCCAACACCACCTCAGACGATAGTCATTGAAAAACCAAAACTTAGCCTTAAAACTTTTAATATAGTTCCTGTGACAGAGCCAGGGCTTACTTTTGATCTTGATACTGCTGATTGGCCAAAAGAAAGCTTGACTGATCCAGTCCTTCCAGAAAATTCTGTAAGAAATGACAGCCAACCTCAACCTGACGATATAGGACAAGACAATGATGTCATTGAAATCAGTTTTGGTACTAGTGACTTTGTTGACATTTTTGAAGATTCAGCAACCGAAATGATAGGTGGCAGCAATACAGGCGCCCTTTCAATCCAAGAAAATAGTGACCCTATTTATGAGGAAACCTACGATTCGGAGCCAGCTCGTGAATTTGGACAAAGTTTCTTAATTGAAGAATCAGAAGACACCCAGTTTGGTAGAACCGGCTTCTCAGGAGATGAAATCATTGAAGAAGATAGCCAAACGCCAGTCTATCAAGTTGGACAGCAATCAGAAGTTGTAGAGTTCAGCGAAGTAACACAGCCAAATGTGACTGGCTTCTCAGGAGATGAAACCATTGAAGAAGATAGCCAAACGCCAGTCTACCATTTCGGTATGCAGTCAGAACCAGTTGAACTTATTGAAGACACGCAGTTTGGTAGGACCGGCTTCTCAGGAGCTGAAACCATTGAAGAAGATAGCCAAACTCCAGTCTATCATTTCGGTATGCAGTCAGAACCAGTTGAACTTATTGAAGACACGCAGTTTGGCATGACTGGCTTCTCAGGAGCTGATACTTTTGAAGAAGATAGCGAAACCCCAGTCTACCATTTCGGTATGCAGCTAGCCTCAGTTGAACTTGTTGAAGACACGCAGTTTGGCATGACTGGTTTCTCGGGAGCTGATACTTTTGAAGAGGATAGCGAAACCCCAGTCCATCATTTCGGTATGCAGTCAGAACCAGTTGAAGTCAGTGAAGAAACACAGCCAAATGTGACTGGTTTCTCAGATCATGAGGAGACTGAAGAAAAAACTGTTGTTAGCCAAACATCTCCTTCTGTAGAGCAGCTGTCAGATGAAGAAAAGCCCCACTTTAATGAGCTAGAAGAAGCAGTTGCGCCAGTTGCTAGTTCAGAAAAGACTGTTTTACCAATGACTGGAGAAAAAGAAAAGTCTCCATTACTTGCTATTATTTTTATCATTCTGAGTTTATTAGGTATTTTTAGCCAAACAACTAAGGGTCGTCGCTCTTAAGAGACCTGCCTGAGGTTGTCAATAGTCATATTCTAGATGAACTAGCTAATGAACCGCACGATAATAGTAAGGTGTAAAATCAGATAGATTATATGAAAAGAGAAGTCCTACTCACTGAGTAGGCTTCTTTTTTATAAGGCCTAGGGGTAGGGGGTGCGGAAGTCAGATTAAAATTAAGACTAAATTTTGGTATAATAGAAAAAATAAACAAAAAAGAGGAACAATAGTGTCTTTACACATGTTTTATTGTTCTATTTAAAATAAAAGGGACTGGCAGACAAACAAAGTTCCGTGAAACAGCGGGCTATCAATCTAATTGTAATGATCGAGCCTGCAGAATCTTGTCAGCACCCCCCACTGAGCAACACTATAATGGATTAGCCCTATCCAGACTTAAAGGAAGGCAATAAGGCCTAAGGTAGTCTGTTTGTAGAAGGGTTTGGTACAATCCTAATAAAGGACCTAGCGTGTGGCCTAGGGGATTTGAGAAGGTTAAACCTTTTCTTGGGAATAGCAAAGCCCTAACTTCGCTTAGATTGGGGTTTGTCCACTGAGAGATTTTAGACACTTATTTTGACAATAATAAGGAGAAACAAATTAATGAATCCAGAAAAACAAGCCCCTATTATGCGTCTTTTTGAACTAGAACCTATTCCGTCAACAATGGAAAGGTTCCAAAAGATTGGAAAAGAGAACCTTTTGCAGTCAATTAATCACGAAGAGGGAACTCTGGTCATGGCTTCTTGCCACTATGATAATCCTGAACAACAAGTGGTCTTTGAAGTCTACAAAGATGAAGCGTCCTATCGTGAACACATTCAATCTGACCATTTTAAAACATTCTTAGATTATGCTAGTGATGGTTTGAAGAGTAGCAGGGTTATTATTCTACAGGCGGAGCTTCTTTTTGAAAAAGCAGAAAGAAAAATCTTTGAAAATGCCTCTACATTAGCTATTCATCTAGCTAAGATAAGTTTAGCACCGGAGAATGCTGCCAGCTTTAAGGCAATCTTAAATGAAGAAATGGCTACTTCTATTGCAAAAGAGAGCGGTGTCTTGGCCCTTTTTTGTGGTCGTTCTCTGGAAGATTTGAGTCAGTGGTATTTCTTTGAAGTTTATCAAAACCAAGAGGCTTACCAGCAACATATTGAGAGTGCCCATTTTAAGAAGTATGTTCAGGATTCAGCAGACATTGTTTTAAATAAGGAAATTGTAACTTTAACTGGTCATATCTTGGTTAGTCAGGGTAAGGCGCAGTATTTATCATGAGAAGACCGGTTTTTAGCTAAGGCTAGAAGGTCAGTAATCGTAAGGGCTATCGTTTCCTTTTAGCTATTAGTAGCCGTTTTGTTTTATACTAGAAAAGATGGAGTCGGGCTATGATTCGTTTTGCACACCCCTCAGATGCCAAGCAATTAGTGGCAATCTATCAACCATATGTTGAAAAAGCAGCTATTACGTTTGACCATGTCAGTCCGACAGTAGGTCAATTTCAGCAGAGAATGCAGCATATCCAAGCCTTCTATCCCTATCTAGTATATGAAGAAGAAGGCCGACTATTGGCCTATGCTTATGCTAGTCATCTCAACACTCGCGCAGCTTATGCTTGGTCCTGCGAAGTCAGTATTTACGTTGACCAACATTCTCGTGGTAAGGGGATTGGTCGATGCCTCTATCAGGCTTTGGAGAGATACTTGGCAGCAATGGGCATTATCAATTGTAATGCCTGTATCGCCACAAGTAAGATTCCAAGTTCTTACCTTCCATTAGCTAGTCATATGTTTCATCAAAAGTTGGGCTATCAGCTTGTTGGGACATTCCACAAGGTAGGTTACAAGTTTGATCAGTGGTTTGATGTCACTTGGATGGAGAAAGCTCTCGGTCATCACACACGAGGGCAAAAACCTCCTAGATCAATTCATGAGGTACTAAAGGATGGAAAAAAAGATTAACCATTTAAAACCGAGCCAATTTTACCTGTCGGCTAGTAAGTTAGCAGCGATTGAGGTTTGGTTGAACGAGGAGACAAGTAGAAGTATGGACCCAATCATTATCCGGAAGATAAATGGAGTTGATCTTATTTTGGATGGACATAGCCGAGCTTTTATAGCTTTTCGACTGGGAATAAAGCAGGTTCCAGTTCAATATGATGAGGAAGATCAGTGGCCTTTTTATCAGAAGTGTTATGAAGAAGCGAGTAAGAGAGGAATCATTAGCATAGCTGATTTAGCAGAGCATATCTTAGAGGAACAGGATTATCAAAAAAGATGGCTTGGTTATTGCCAAAGCTTGGGAGAATTAGGAGATAAATAGCTAATAAAAACTAGGAGATTCATAGGATTATCTTTGAAAAGAGGAACTTATGTTTAAAAACAACAACTACAATTTTACTGCATTTTTGCTTTGGATGACCTATTTTTGTCATGGCATTCAAGCTATTATCATTTCACAAAATGCTCTTTTTTTTGCAACTAAATGGCAAGTAGAAGCTGCCGCAGTTTTTGCGGTTATTGCTTGGACTGGTTTAGGAAAAATAACCTTCTTAGCTTTTGCTGGGGCTCTTTCGGATAAGATAGGTCGTAAGCCATTAATCGTTTTAGGCCTATGTGGTTATGTGATGATGTTTGGTTCATTGTTAGTAGCAACACAGCTTTGGGTAGCTAATATTCTTGCCTTTATCGGTGGCGCAATGACCTCCCTTTATGATGATGCTATTAATCCAGCCTTATTTGAAATGTACCCCCAAAATAAGGCGACAGCTTCCATTTTTAGTAAGGCCTTCATTTCGATTTCTTCAATGCTTTACCCACTATTTGTAGCTTATTTAGTTAGTCACCAGCTGGCAATTGAGATTGGCATTATTGTCCCTTTTATTCTTAGTATCCTTGTTTTAATAGGGGTTCTATTAGCAAGATTTCCTGATGGTGACATCCGTAACGAAAAAAATGTTTCTGCTAGCGAAGCAATCAAGATATTAGAAACTCAACAAGGTATAGATCACCTCGTTACAAGTGCTAAAGTGACTCCAGGTAAACAATCGGCAAATTTTGCCATAGACGGTCTTATCCTATCTGCTTTTGCCTTTACCATTTACTCAACTTTTTACTTGTTTCAACAAGCTTCTAAATTGTATGCTCAGCATGTTATTCATATGTCAGAAACGGGCGCTGCCACTGTCACTTCCTATTATCAATTTGGTAGTTTACTGGCGACAATTGTCTTTGCTTTCCTGATGGGCCGAGGTATTCGTGACATTGCTTTATTAGTTATTAGTCCGATTTTTGCAGGTCTTGCAGGTCTTTTGGTTTACCTTATTCCAACTGCTGCTACCTTAAGTTTAGCTGGAATCCTTATAGGTTTCTTTGCCGCTGGGGGGCTCTTGCAAATGGGTAATGCAGTTTTAAACCAATTTTTTGATAAAAACAAAGGCCGTAATACAAGTATTTATTATTTTGTAATGGCTCTTGGTTCTTTTATTGTTCCAACGCTAGCTTCCAGATTAATTACGGTAAACCGTTCAGATTTGATTATGTTATTTGTATCAATTTGTGGCTTCGCGTCAGCAGCTCTCATGGTGCTAGCTGGCAACCGTTATCATCATATTTTTGGAGTCTCAATTTTTTCTAAGTCAACAAAGATGGAGAGTCAGTAGCTAAAGGAGGGAAAATTATTTTAAAAATGAAAAACACAAGGAGTACCATTTAATGAAAAATAAGTATGTGCCAACCATGGGAGCACTTTATATCAACTATATTTTTCAAGGAATTGCCACAATTCTTATTTCACAGAACATGACTATATTGGAAGGTAAATGGCAGGCTTCCCTTAGTCAAATAACCTTAGTTATTAGTGCTATCGGTTTAGGTCGTGTTTTAAGTGTTACGATTGCCGGTTTAATTTCGGATGCCCTAGGTCGCCGCAATGCGGTGCTTCTAGGAGTTTTAGCCTATATTATTTTTTATCTCGGTTTAGTCTTTGCTGATAACTATATGATTGCATTTGTTTTTGCTATCTTTGCTGGGATAGGTAATTCTTTTTTAGATACAGCGACCTATCCTGTAGTTGTGGAAGCATTTGAGGAGTATGCTAGTAATAGTGCATTGAGTGTATTGAATAAAGCTTTTATCTCAATGGGTCAGTTTTTATTACCCCTTATCACTAGTTTTTTACTGCGTAACCATTTCTATTTTGGGTGGTCATTTATAGCTTCTGCATTATTTTTAGCCATCAATGCTTTTTTTATCTTAACGTTGCCATTTCCTAAAACCCAAAAGAATCAGGTGAATGAGGTTAATGTAGAAAACGAATTGTCAACAGAAAGGAAGCTCTCATGGAGGCGCCCTAACTTTGCGATTGAAGGCAGTTGTTTATTAATTTTTTCTCTGGTTTCTGTCTCCTTATTTAATATTTTTATTATTTGGATTCCTAGTTTTGCGGAGAGCGTTGTGGGAATAGCCAAAACAGATAGTCTCATGTTTGTCAGTCTATACAGTATTTTTTCCTTTGTTTCTGTTTTTGTGACATCTGTTATCATTAAGCATGGTGTTCATGTGATACCATTTATGATTTTCTGTACTAGCATATCGGCACTTGCAATTATAGGAATGTTAGTGATGCCAAATATCTATAGCCTCGTTTTTGCAACATTTTGTATTGGATTCTTTGCAGCTGGTGGCATATGGCAATTAGGACTAGCAACCTTGTTAGATTTTTTCCCTCAAAGAAGGGGACTTGTAACTAGTTACTATTCCTTAGCTACATCGGTATCTGTAATGGGCTCTCCCTATATAACCGGTATTCTTGCAGAGAAAAGAATTGCCTTAGTATTTTATTTAGTAGCAGCATTAGCAGTGTTAGGAAGTATTGTGCTATTAATTGTTGCTTATCGTTATAAAAAAGTTTTCTTATCAGAAACGAACCTTATTAGTATTCATTAAAAAGAGAGGTACTACGATGTCAGAACGTTTATCAGGTCACACCTTACTTATTTCTTTAATGGCAACACCCATACGCCATAGTTTATCCCCTAAAATGCATAATGAGGCATTTGCTAAATTGGGTTTAGATTATGCCTATCTTGCTTTTGAGGTTGGTAATGAGGAATTAGCAGATGCGGTTCAAGGGATTCGGGCTTTAGGAATCCGTGGTTCGAATGTTTCAATGCCAAATAAACAAGCCATTATTCCTTACCTTGATGAGATTTCTCCAGCTGCAGAACTTGTAGGAGCAGTTAATACGGTAGTTAACAAAGATGGTAAAGGCCACTTGATAGGCCATATCACAGATGGCACAGGGGCAGTTCGTGCATTGGCAGAAGAGGGCGTGGATATTAAAGGTCAAATCATTACGTTAGCAGGAGCCGGTGGCGCAGGGACTGCCATTGCTGTTCAACTCGGCTTAGATGGTGCTAAAGAGGTTCGGATTTTTAATCCTAAAGATGCTGCCTACACTAATGCGGAAAAGACTGTAGAAAAACTTAATAGCAGAACACATACCAAAGCTACAGTGACTGATTTGGCAGATGATGAGGCTTTCAAAAAGTCAATTGCTGAATCGTCAATTTACATTGATGCAACAGCTGTTGGCATGAAACCGCTTGAAAATCTTAGTTTAATAGTTGATCCAGAAGTTATCCGTCCTGACTTAGTTGTCTTTGATGTGGTTTATAGCCCAGCTGAAACAAAATTATTGAAGTTTGCCAAAGAACATGGCGCTAAAAAAGTTATTAACGGTTTGGGCATGATGCTTTACCAAGGAGCCGAAGCTTTTAAATTATTCACAGGGGAAGAAATGCCGGTAGAACACATTAAGGACCTTCTTTTTAATGGAGGAAAATAACTAAAAAAGACTCCTAATCCGTCCAACAGCAAGTCTAAGCTTGCTGTTTTTGCCTGATGACATCTCTTGTTTGTTCCCCTATTTACATAAATTGGGTTAATTGTCTTTATGCTTCTATCAAGTAGCTATAATTTAAGGAATTAAAGAGTGATAAAGAATAAGGGGAGTTGAAGGAACTTATTATGAAGAAGATGTGCGAATCAATGATGAGACTTAGGGATGTTTATTCTGGTTAATTCTGTTTGCGATACTAGAAATAGGAGTGGTTTTGCTTTATCGTTTATCTTCTTCTGTGATTGGGTAGGAAAGTAGTGGTAACAAGTCATACTTAGCTACTATGACCCTAGTACCAGTTCTTACTTATTGTCTGCGACATACCTTTTTCTTGCTGGTTGGGGGCTAATTCTGTCAGCAAAGCTTAAGGAAAGCTTAATTCAAGTTATTTTTAGAAAACTTTTCTGGTAATAGGTTGGTTTTTTTGCTATGCTATGACATAGAGAAAAATTTTACAGATAAAAAGGAAAGCCATGTTTACTGATTTTATTAATACTATTTTGACCAATTATGGTCTCTACGCTTTTGCCATCATTTTTGTGATTATTTTTATTGAGACAGGTTTAGTCTTTTTTCCTTTTTTACCTGGGGACTCCCTTTTATTTATGACAGGGGCTTCTATTGCTAAGAGTGGTTACAATCCTGTCCCTTTTATTATGTTGCTGGCTAGTGCGGCGATAATTGGGGATTATGTTAACTATAGCCTTGGGAAAAAATATGGTTTATCCTTACGTAAAGTACCCTTTTTGGGGAAATTTATCAAGGACACCCATATTGTTGAAACGGAACAATTTTTTGCTAAATATGGCAGTCTGGCGATTTCATTAGGCCGTTTTGTTCCTATTGTGCGCACCTTTATTCCCTTTATCTCAGGAATTGGTCGCATGGATCAGAAGCAATTCGTAATCTATAACTGTATTGGAGGGCTGTCATGGGTACTTATCGGGATTTTAGCAGGCTTTTTCTTTGGTAGTATCCCATTCGTTCAATCTCATTTTGAAATGATTATGTTAGCTATTATCGTTATATCTGTTCTACCTATTGTTTTTGTGGCTATAAAACGTCATCTTAATCATAAATAAAAAGAAGCTTAGTACAGCCTCAGATTGAAGGAAAAGTCCAATTTGGACCATTTCCTTCAATCTTTTTTTGTTGAACTCGACAATAAAAAACTGCTTGTTGGTATGACGAAAATAATTTACTATTTTTGGAGTTATTATTATGTTATGGTTTGAAAAAAATGAGAATAATTAATATAATAAAATAAAAGAAAAAATTTATGGCATTAGGAATAGTTAGAGATTGAGACTCTTGTAATATTGTGACGTTTTAAAATAACTAAAATTCCTAATGAATAGGTTTAATATTGGAAATTAGAAAGTGGGAAAATAGGAATGAAGCCTAGGAAAAAATCAATTTATCTCTCATTGACAGCTCTATTACTAACAGGTGCTGTATTGACAGCCTGTACAGAGGTTTCTAAAAACAAAGGAACGGGTACAAAAACAGAGCAACAAGTAGCTAAAAAACAAAATTTTAGTACCTATGTAGATCAGGTTAGTGAATTAGTTAAACTAAATTGGCCGTCTATGGATAAGGTGTGGCCTACTTATAATTATAAGAAACATAATTTTTTAATCTTTTACCTTAACAAAGAAGGAAATGTAAAAGAAGCGCGATTGTTAAATGTCAAGGAGAATAGAAAACTCAAAAAAGAGGAATATGAACAAATTCCTGCTCCGACCCCAGAGGGCTATATTAGCGTAAAGTTTCAGGATAAGCAGTCTATCGCCATGAGTGTGGATGATAGAGTGATGGAGGCTAAGGATTCCGTTCAAGAATTATATAAAACAGCAACACATGAAATGGTTCATTTCTATTATCAAGGGGGTATCAAACTATCAAACAATGCAGGTAGAAACCAGTTATATCCTATTGAAATCGAACCAAGGGTTGTCAGAAGTATGCTCTATAACCGTTTAATACAAGCCTTCGAAAATCCTGAGAAACAAAAAGATTACCTAGCAAAAGCTAAATATTGGCTAGAGAAGTACCATGCTGAATTTAAGAAGGAAGCTGATAGTATAAGAATAACAGATATTGCTGAAGGAACTGCAAAATATACAGAAAGCCTAGGTAGTTTTATTGGTAAGAATTTATCTAAAGCAGATTCTCGTAACGAAGCAGGGAAGCTTATTCAAAAAGATAAGATTTTCATAGGTGCAGATCGGGAAAGCTATGAAATTGGATATGTTGCTGCCCTTATTCTAGATGATAAGGATCCAAAGTGGAAAGATAATTTCTATTCTAAAAACAAAGGGATAGACGAAGTGTTATTGGAAGATGTTACTGCCGTCCCTGACAGACCAGACGAAAAAATTGAGAAAAGAATCACCAAAAAAATTGAAAAGACTAATAAAAATATTAAAGTTAAATTGAAGGATATTATCGCAGCTAGCAAAGATAAAACTATTCCCTTCCTCCATTTGGATGTTTCTAAAGGTTCAAAAAGTTTTATTGCTGAACAGATGTTTAGCTATAAAAATATGCCCGTTATGTCAGGATATACTAACAGGTTTAATGTGAATAATAAAGTTATAGAAATTAAAAATGTAACTATTCTCAGTGGCTATAATCAGGTAAAACAATACATTAGGATACCTTTAACTGGAAAATATGAAGTCAAAAATGGGAAAATGACTGTCAAATCAGCTTCTCTTGATATTCCTGGTATTCCTGTTAAGGTCTCTACAGAAAATGGCCGAACTATCTACAGTGCAGAAACACAAGATTAGTTAGACTATTGAAATAGTCATTGTTTATCAACAGCGGTTTAAAGAAATTTGAAATTTTGATCTTGTTTTCCAACAAAAACGGACATAGAAGAGGTATACTTGTTTTAGCTTATACCACCAGATTTTCAAGGAAGTCAAAGGCCGAGCAGGTCTCAGAAGTTTATTTGAGTTAGGGAAAGTCTATGGTGTAGATCGAGGTTACGCATATTTTATAGAAAGCTCATTCAGTGGGAAACCTAAAAGGAAAACGTTATGTAACCCCTGTGCGTCATGAGCTAAGAAGGTATAGGTAGCATGTTAATACAGAAAGTCTCCAGAGTCACAAGGCTTTGGAGACTTTCCATATATATCTTTATTAGGTATTTACAAATTTCTAAACGAGAGTTGACAGTGAATCAGTCACATGCATCTGATCACTAGAGATTGTTTGATCATAAAAAAGATCTTTTTTAAGCTTACTTTATAAAAGTATTAAAAGAATGATATACTATTATTATATAAAAGGTTAAAATGTTGAATAGGTGGTAATTCATGATATTTAAGAAAGAAGCTTTTTCGTTTTATTTTAGATTCTTTTGGTCGTTAATAAAATTTCAAATAGTAACTAAGGGCATATTGTTTTTAGCGATTTTTCCAATAGCTAAAGGGATTTTACAGCTACTTCTAACCTCAAGTGGAAAATCTAGTCTCTCAAGTGGTGATTTTTTACCAACCTTTCTAAGTTTACAGGGAGCTGGCATTTTTATTTTAGTTCTTGTACTTTTGGTTATTTTAGTTGCCTTTGATATTAATGCTTTTATTATTATCAGTGCTTTAGCGAGAAAGGGTAATCCTAATCTTCCTCTTATAGAGATGTTAGGCATTAGTTTGAAATCAGTCAAAAATTTTTTAAAGCCGCAAGGTCTGTTAATTTTGATTTATGTGGCTATTATTATTCCTCTAATAGGTATAGGGGTTACTATCTCGCCTATGAGCAATTTTAAAATTCCTAATTTTATTACGGATGTTATTTACAATAACCCCGTCTACTTAATCGCTTACGGTACTCTCCTTTTAGTTCTTACTCTTATTACCTTAAGATATTTTTTCTTCTTTCACTACTGTTTATTAGAAGGAGAATCTATTAAAGAGGCTCTAAAAAAGTCTGCAAGCTTGATGAAAGGACATTGGAAAGCCTTTATAAAAGACTTTTTAGTAAAAATAGGTCTTAAAGTCATAGGGATTTCGGTCCTTTATTGTTTTCTTATTTTAGGCCTTATTTTAATCTTGGAAAAACTTAAGATTGGTCCGGGATTGGCCATGTTTGTCTTATTGACTATTGCTGAGATTATTTCTATTTTAGGGTTATTGGCAGTTCCTATCATTATTTATTCGGTTACAGACCTTTTTTATAGGTATAACGAAAGGGATGGCTATCCTTTAAAGAATAAGGTTTATAAGATTAAAGGATACCCAAAAGAAAATAAGCAAACAAAAAAAGGAAAAGCTAAGAAGCTAGGCGTGTTTCTCATTCTTGCAAGTGTCTTTATGATCAATGCTTCAATCAGTGTTGTCTATGGCCTTTTTTTCGATGAAATCGCAAAGGGTAATCATAAAATAGCCCTCGTTGCTCACAGGGGTGGGGGAAATTTAGCCGCTGAAAATACGATAGCTGGTATGAGAAAAGCTATCAAAGCGGGAGCAACTTGGACTGAAATAGATATTCAAAGAACTAAAGATGGTTATTATGTTATCAATCACGATCCTACATTTAAGAGATTGACAGGAATTGATAAGGCTTCAGATGAAATGACATTAGAAGAAATAAAATCACTTAAAGTAAAGGATTTTTTTGACCAAGAGAGGCCGGCCCAACCAGTAGCTACACTGGAGCAGTTTCTGAAAGCAGGACAGGGAAAAATTGGTTTTTATCTTGAACTAAAAGGGGATACCGCAGATAAAAAAATGGCGGATGATATAGTGAAACTGATTAAGGCTAAAAAGTTGGAAAAAAGCACAGCTTTATTATCTTTGGATTTAAATCTGATAAACTATATAGAAAAGAAGTATCCTGAAATAACTACTGGCTATCTCTATTATTTTTCTCTCGGTGAAATTAGTGATATAAATGCTGACATTCTCATTATGGAAGAAGGAGAGGCGACAACGCTTAATATTCTAAAGGCTCATGAAGCAGGTAAGAAAGTGGTTGTATGGACAATAAATAGCTCTGATTCAATAAGTAAATTTGTGAAAAGTGATGTAGATGCTGTCATCACTGACTTTGTTTTAGATGTGAAGAAGGGCATGAGAGAAAGAGACGCTAGAAGTGATCTTCAAATTGTTGTAGATGATATTTTAAACTGATGCTTAAGATTAGCTTGACGGAATGGTAGCTTAATCTTAATGGAAGCAATTTAACAGATATTGATTCTCTTTGACTCATCTTTGTTGTCATAAACATTATCTTGAAAGAATGAATCAGGTATGGACGGTACTTAGCAATTGTAAATGTTAAGGATAAAAAGAATCATTAATTGTTTCAGCGCGCATAAGTTTACAAAAAGAATGGAAAGCCTTATTATCAAGACTTTCCATTCTTTTTTGCCATCACTGGGAAAAAAGAAGTTCATTAGTGGCAATAAGGGAGATTTAGTATGATCTCTAATAGGAGGGTGATGGCTCAATTAAATGCTTTGCAAATTGATACAAAAATGACATCGACTGGTGCTTGACATACCTATGGAAGTTATCTATTAACAAAAGGTGTAGATATTTGGCCGGTTTCAAAATTAATGGGACATAAAGGCATTAAACAATTAATAGAAGCAAATGACCAGCTTTTAAAAAGTCTTAATGATAAAGGTGGTTTTTAAAAAGATTATCAAGACCAACATAAGAACAAAAATAAAAGAAACCCTATTACAATAAGGTTTCTTTAGTGTTATTGATGCCACCACCGAGAATCGAACTCGGAACGAAGCATTACCATTGCTTTATTATACCATTTAACTATAGCGGCTACTCTATCTATGATACTATAAAATAAGTTTTGGTGCAAGACTATTTTTTGAGAAAAATCTCTTCAAATAGCCCCATTTGGAATTGTTTTTCACTAGTTAGAGAGAGGGAGCTCGCAAGGAAACCAATACCTATCCAAAAGCTGATTTACTGACAATTCACTGGGGAGTTGGTGACGCCCCAAATGGAAATTCTCAGCAACTTCGCAACGATATCATTAATTTTGGCCTGCTTCACATCTTGAAGATTGGTGAAAGGCTGGAGTTAGAAAATAAAAAAGGAACCCTCTATGTGATTTGCGAGTTTTCGACCAAGAAATCTAATAAGGAGGTATAGACAGAGTTTTTTTTTCTAATCTTTATAATCTTTCGCCTCTAAGCTCCTGAGGCATGCGCTTAAATTCTCTTCTGAGAAAATAGAAGGCTGAGAGAAAAGCAATTAAATCGGAGATTGGGCCAGCGTACATGACACCTTCGACACCCATGTAATGTGGGAGAATAATAAGAAGGGGTAATAGGAAGATAACTTGCTTCATTAATGATAGAAAAGCACCTATTCTTGCCTTCCCTATGGCTTGGAAGAAAGTTGTAGAGGCAATTTGGATACCATTTATAAAAACAAAGAAAAGAAAAACCCGAACATATTGTATTCCAAATTGAAAATAAAGCTTGGAACCTGTTCCGAAGATTTCAAGGAAGGGTTTAGTGAAGATTTCAAAGCTTAAAAAAGCAATAATGGAGATAATAGTAGCAGTTTTAAGCAGTAGCTTAGTTGTCTCTTTTACTCGTTTTAAATTTCTAGCTCCGTAGTTATAGCCTATAATAGGCTGTGCCCCTTGGACGAGTCCAATAATCACCGCAATAAACAAGGAGTTGATTTTCATGACAATCCCTGCTATTGCAATAACAATATCACTGCCATAAACGGAATCAGCTCCATATCTCCGAAGCATATTATTGGTAACGATTTGGATAAGTAAGGTAGAGAATTGAAAAATAAATGAGGAAGAGCCGACTGATAAAATAGCTTTGACAATCTCTTTGTCAATTTTAAAATCATTTGTGACGAGCTTCACTGATTTAAATTTACGGAAATAGAGTGCCATATAGATGGCTGATAAAATTTGACTAATCAAAGTAGCTGTAGCAGCACCTTTTATCCCCCAACCAAAAGAAAAGATAAAGATGGGAACCAAAATAGTATTTAAGACTGCTCCAAAGATAATAGCCATCATAGAATAATTAGGGCTACCATCTGCTCTAACTAAGGGATTGACGCTCATAGTAAATAATAAAAATGGAATTCCAAAGGCAGAGATAGAGGTGTAGTCTTGAGCATAGACCATTGTGGCCTCCGTAGCACCAAAAATTAGAAGTAAAGGCTTCAAGAAAATAATAATGACTACTCCAAGTGCTATCCCTACAAGAAGTGATAAGGAAATAGCATTTCCTACAACCTTACTTGCACGATCAATTTTTCCTCGTCCTAAAGAGAGGTTGAAGTTTGAAGCGCCCCCAAGTCCAAAGGTCAGTCCAAAAGCTAAGCAGACAATGGTTAGAGGGAAAGCAATACTTGTAGCAGCGTTACCAAGGTAGCCCACGCTGTGCCCTATGAAAATTTGGTCTACAATATTGTAGAGAGAATTGACTAAATTAGCTAAAATAGCCGGCATTGCCATAGTGAACAGCAGTTTAGGAATAGGTTTAGTTTGAAAATGATTGGCTTGCATGAATCCTCCTTTTATTTCATAATATCTTTGCTGTTAAGCAATTTTAAGAGTAGTCGGCGTAAGGTATTTTTTTCAGCATCTGTGAGTTTTTCGGTAAAATTGGCCTCAATTTGGTCGCTAGTTTCTAAAATAAAGCCTCTAGCATTTTTTGCTTTATCAGTTAGCCTAATGATTTTAGAGCGTTTATCCTTGGGGTGTGCTTGGCGATAAATCAATTCTTTTTTTTCGAGATTTTGTAAAATTCCTGTGACAGTTGGATTGGACATACAAAAATAGGCTTCAATATCAATTTGTCGGACACTGGCTTCTGGCTTTAAAATAACATACTTTAGAATTTTAAACTGACTGGGAGTTAAACTATGCGGGGCTAAGATATGTCCAGCCGCCTTATCAAAGGTTTGACTATTTTTTTTTATTAAAATACCAATATGATCTTTTTCCATCATGATCCTTTCATAGCTTCCTATGTAATGTATCCATTATAACATAGCTTCCTATCTTTTTTGATAAAAAGAAGCAGAAAATGTTTCATAGCTTCTTATTTGGAACACTAGAACCGTAAAAGTAAGTCTTTTTTAGATTTAAGGTTAAAATAGGGGGAAATGGCGCTAGCTAGCTACTTATGGTATAATTGACTTATCAATTTAGGAAGTAGTCAGGTTATATGTCTTTCGAAAAAGAATTTATCAAAGATTTTGAGGCTTGGGTCCAAACACAAATTCAGGTTAACCAAGTAGCAATGGCAACCAGTCAACAGGTTGCCCAAGAAGATGGCGATGAGCGTGCTAGAGATGCCTTTATCCGGTATGAAAGTAAATTGGACGCCTATCAATTTCTTTTAGGGAAATTTGCTAATTATCATAATGGCAAAGGTTTCCACGATATGCCCGATGACTTATTTGGCAAACGAAGCTATTAATCCTTTAACGCGTTTTTAGCCTTAGAAATGAAGATCTAGGATTGCCTTATAGGAGTTAATCTGTTAGAATAAATGTAATCAGAGTCCTGACGAGTTTATCTGTTACAGAAAGCGGTGGTGTTGAGAAATCCGCACAGATGTCAAATGGTGTTGCTGAGGCTAATCCTTATGAATAACAAAGTTGTAAATATCTCAGGATATTTGAATTTGGGTGGTACCGCGGATACATTAATTCGTCCCTGTCTAGCATTGTACTAGATGGGGCTTTTTGTCTAGTAGAAAATGATGCTTGAACACTGATATACTTGCTTTAAAAATCCTACTTTTTAATTGGTTCTACTACCAGTGACCGATCTAGAGAGACGATCAGTGGTTAGGTAGCTATCAGAGTTAGCCCTGTCGATACTGTAGCTCTTTCGCCCTACATTGTAGCTAGTGACAGTTCAGTCAAGGTCATCAAAGCAGATACCCAGAAAGTTCGAGGTTTGCCAATGATAAGAATCCTAGGAGAAATGGGAAATAACCAACTACCAGTAATCGAAACTGAGCGGCTAATTCTTCGGGAGCCTTGCCTGTCAAATTCGGAAGCTATCTTTGCCTTTGCAAAGCCGGCAGAGGTCTCATATCCCGCTGGTTTTCCACCCGTCACAAGTAGTGAGGACGAGATCCATTATTTGGACACCATTTACCCAGAAAACCTCAAAAAAGAAAAGCTGTCGTCTGGCTATGGGATTACTTTGAAAGGACAAGATAAGGTCATCGCCTCTGTTGATTTTAATCATCGCCATGCAGACGACGTTTTTGAAATAGGCTACCTCTTGCACCCAGACTATTGAGAACAGGGAATTGTGCCTGAAGCTGCTGGGGCTTTTATTGAATATGGTTTCACTGTCTTAGACCTGCATAAAATTGAATTGGCCTGCTACAGCTCTAACAAGCGAAGTCAGGCTGTCGCTACTAAATTGGGCTTCACCCTAGAAGCAAGAGTAGGTGACAGAAAAGACGCCCAAAATCAGCGTTGCGACGGTCTACGCTAGGGATTATTAAAAAATGAGTGGGAGGCTAGGTACTTATGAACCTAATCTTTATAGGAGCGCAAGCTTCCGGCAAAATGACCATTGGCCAAGAGGTCGCCAAACTGACTGAGATGACCCTTTTTCATAATCATGAAACCATCGACTTTGTCCTCAGGTTTATGCCTTGGTCCAAGGACGCTACGGATTTGATTACTAAGATTCGTTTTGATTTTTTTGAGACTTTTGCAAAAATAGGACGACCAATGATTTTTACCATTGTTATTGATTTCGGTGACCCCAATGAAGTGGCATTCTTAGATGCTCTTCAAAGCACTTTTGAAGGCAATGACCAAGAAGTCCTTTTTGTAGAATTAGAAACGAGTTTGGAAGAGCGACTTGTCCGCAATAAAACGGAAAACCGCCTCAAACACAAACCCTTGAAAAGAGATATTGCCTGGTCGGAAAAAGATATCCTCAGCACCATGGGGTATGTCACTTTTAACAGTAAAGAGGCACCGGAAAAAATGCATCATTACTGTAAAATTAATAATACTCACAAAAGTGCTAAAGAAGTAGCAAAAGAAATAGTGGCAGTTATGAAGCAAATAGAGAAAGAGAAATGATTCTTATTTTCTAAATGATTTATCTTAGATGGAATCAAAAAATTATATTAAGCATTAAGAAAGGACAATTATGTCAAAAGAACTATCACCAAAATATAACCCAACCGAAGTAGAAGCGGGTCGCTACCAAAAATGGTTAGACCAAGAGGTCTTCAAACCTTCAGGTGACAAAAAAGCCAAACCTTACTCTATCGTTATCCCACCACCAAACGTAACTGGTAAACTCCACCTTGGTCATGCTTGGGATACAACCCTTCAAGATATTATTATTCGTCAAAAACGGATGCAAGGTTTTGATACCCTTTGGCTTCCTGGTATGGACCATGCGGGGATTGCTACTCAGGCAAAGGTTGAAGAGCGCCTGCGTGAACAAGGCATCACCCGTTATGACCTTGGCCGTGAAAAATTCTTAGAAAAAGTCTGGGAATGGAAAGACGAATATGCAGCTACTATTAAAGAGCAATGGGGTAAGATGGGTATCTCCGTGGATTATTCACGTGAGCGCTTCACTCTAGATGAAGGTCTCTCTAAAGCGGTACGCAAGGTTTTCGTCGATCTTTACAAAAAAGGCTGGATTTACCGTGGTGAGTTCATCATCAACTGGGATCCGGCTGCCCGCACAGCCTTGTCCGACATTGAAGTTATCCATAAAGATGTGGAAGGTGCCTTTTATCATATGACCTATATGTTGGAAGATGGCTCGCGCGGCTTACAAGTGGCAACTACTCGACCAGAAACCATGTTTGGTGACGTGGCTGTTGCTGTTAATCCGGAAGATCCTCGTTATAAGGACTTAATCGGTGAAAATGTTGTTTTACCAATCGTGAATAAGCTTATCCCTATCGTGGCCGATGAGCATGCTGATCCTGAGTTTGGTACTGGAGTGGTTAAAATCACACCTGCCCATGATCCTAACGACTTCTTAGTAGGTCAACGCCATAACTTACCTCAAGTTAATGTCATGAATGACGATGGGACAATGAACGAGCTAGCGGGTGAATTTGCTGGTATGGATCGTTTTGAAGCCCGTAAAGCAACAGTTGCTAAGTTAAAAGAACTTGGTGCTCTTGTTAACATTGAAGAACGTGTTCACTCTGTAGGCCATTCAGAACGTTCTGGCGCAGTCGTTGAACCACGCTTATCAACACAGTGGTTCGTTAAAATGGACGAACTCGCTAAACAAGCCATGGCAAACCAAGATACTGAAAACCGTGTGGATTTCTACCCACCACGTTTCAACGATACTTTCATGAGCTGGATGGAAAATGTCCATGACTGGGTTATCTCTCGCCAATTATGGTGGGGACATCAAATCCCAGCTTGGTACAACGCTGAAGGCGATATCTACGTTGGCGAAGAGGCACCAGAAGGTGACGGTTGGAAACAGGACGAAGATGTCCTTGATACCTGGTTCTCATCTGCTTTATGGCCATTTTCAACTATGGGCTGGCCTGATACAGAAGCAGAAGACTTTAAACGTTATTTCCCAACATCAACACTTGTAACAGGTTATGACATTATTTTCTTCTGGGTATCTCGAATGATTTTCCAATCATTGGAATTTACCAATGAACGCCCATTCCAAAATGTACTGATTCACGGTTTAATTCGTGACGAAGAAGGCCGTAAAATGTCTAAATCATTGGGCAATGGGATTGATCCAATGGATGTGGTTGAAAAATATGGGGCAGATGCCCTTCGTTGGTTCCTTTCAAACGGCTCTGCCCCAGGACAAGACGTTCGTTTCTCTTACGAAAAAATGGACGCTGCTTGGAACTTTATTAATAAGATTTGGAACATTTCCCGTTATATTCTTATGAACAATGAAGGTTTGACTTTAGCAGAAGCAGAAAGCAATGTGGCTAAAGTAGCTGCCTCAGAAGCTGGAAATGTGACCGATAGATGGATTCTTCACAACCTTAATGAGACTATCGTCAAAGTTACGGAGAACTTTGACAAGTTCGAGTTTGGTGTTGCAGGCCACATCTTGTACAACTTCATTTGGGAAGAGTTTGCTAACTGGTATGTTGAGCTCACTAAAGAGGTACTTTATTCCAACAATGAAGAGGAAAAAGTCATGACGCGTTCAGTCCTCCTTTATACTTTGGACAAAATTTTGCGTCTTCTCCACCCAATCATGCCTTTTGTGACGGAAGAAATCTATGCTCAATATGCAGATGGCTCAATTGTAACAGCTGTATATCCTGTTGCTGATGCTGCTTTTGAAAATGAGACTGCCCACCGTGGGGTTGAGAGCTTAAAAGACCTAATCCGAGCTGTCCGCAATGCGCGTGCAGAGGTGAATGTCGCACCAAGCAAGGTTATCACCATCTTGATTAAAACGTCAGACAAAGAGCTAGAGGGCTTTTTCAAAACCAACGAAAACTACATCCGACGTTTTACAAACCCTGAAAAATTAGAGATTTCAGCTGATTTGCAAGTCCCAGAAATGGCTATGACCTCAATCATCACAGGCGCAGAAATCTACTTGCCACTTGCAGACCTACTCAACGTGGACGAAGAATTAGCTCGCCTTGATAAAGAGCTTGCTAAATGGCAAAAAGAACTAGACATGGTCGGCAAAAAACTCAGCAATGAACGCTTCGTCGCCAATGCTAAACCAGACGTTGTTCAAAAAGAACGCGACAAACAAGCCGATTATCAAGCTAAATTCGACGCGACGGAAGAGCGAATTACTGAAATGAAAAAGTTGGTTAAATAAAAATCTTGGAATATAGGCTTAGCTCGGCGGGCCCTACCATTGGTACGGTCCTGTCTCAGTGTGATTTTAGGAAAGTACAGAATAGGTATTTAAAAACACGGTTTTGACCGTGTTTTTTGTGTATTATGTGGCTTTTAGCCCGTTTCACTCCGAAGGTGTGAAATAAGAACCACCCGCTATGGCGCATCAAAGGTTATACCTAAAAAAACTCCTAAGGCGATACAATATAGGTGTTCAGGCCAATTGTAAAGCGAAAGGAGTAAAAATATGGCGCAAAAGGCACATAGTTTATCACACACAAAGTGGATGTGTAAATATCACATTGTGTTCACCCCTAAGTATAGACGAAAAGTAATCTATAATTAATATCGAGGCAGTTTGGGAGAAATTTTTCAAAGATTATGTAGCTATAAAGGAGTGGAAATAATAGAAGGACATCTGATGCCAGATTACGTACACATGTTAGTAAGCATTCCCCCCAGAATAAGTGTTTCAAGTTTTATAGGCTATTTAAAAGGTAAGAGTGCACTTATGATGTTCGACAAACACGCCAATCTGAAATACAAATTTGGTAATCGACACTTTTGGGCAGAAGGTTATTATGTTAGTAAGGTTGGATTAAATGAAGCTACAATAAAGAAATAGATACAAGTCTAGGAGAAACATAATATCATCCTAGATAAATTAAGTGTAAAAGAATATGACAGGGATAGTGACAAGTCATACAAAGGCCTCTTTGAGAGGTAAGTTACGAGTCAAGAGCAATGAGGCTTGAACAAAGTGAAAGCCAGCGCCTTTAGACGCTGGCTAGTTGTCTGGGCTTATAGCCCTGGACCAAACCACCCGTTTGACGGGTGGTTATGATTACTGATAGATAAAAAAGGTAATGTTTTATTGTATTAATTCCAAAATGTCAACCCTATTATTTTAAGTAAATGATAGACTTATCAAGAAAAAGGATACATGTTTATGGGCTGGGTGGAATAAATGGATGCTTTCTTATTTTATACAGATGGCATTCTTTTTTTACTTGAGTTCTTTTCTTTATAAGAATGGGTTTGATAACATATCGTTTGAACGACTTATCCAATACTTTTCTTGGTTTGATGATTTTTCTCGTTTTCCCTTGGTCATGGGTTCACTTTAGTATACCAAATTCACCCTAACCCTGATATAGTAAAGCAATTACAAAAACGATTAATTATAATATAATAACTTTAAGGATTTAAATTGAAAGTATCCATGTGAGACTATTTGTACTTATAGAATTCAGGAGGTAGTATTATGATTATGGGACATTATGATGCAAATACGGGGAGAAAGCAGCCTTTAGAAGAACACCTATTTAATGTTGCAGTTGATGCTAGTAGACGATCAAGTGCAATTAAGCAAAATGATGTTCTTTTTTTGTTGGGTTTGTTTCATGATTTAGGTAAGGCCCATCCAGATTTTCAAGATAAACTTTTGAATCATCCTAATCACCATGTAGATCACTCATCGGCGGGAGCTTATTATCTTTTATTGAAAATTCAACAGTATTTAATCCCCAAAGGTATTCCTAAAAAAAGTTGTCAACTTTTCTCAGAAGTTGTAGGATATGTTATCTCATCTCATCATGGGATGTATGATTTATATGATAAAGAGGCTAACCGCTCGCAGTTTAATCGTCTGATGGAGAGACTGACAAAGTTCTTAGAAAAGGTAGAATTTGATAAAACGATTCAGCCTTTTGCAGCTAATTTAGAGTTAAAATTGTCAGTGTATGGTTATGAACATTTAGAGGATTTGATTGTTAAATCCTATGCTAATTTTAAAAATGCTTTAGATAAATTGCCATGTAAAGATGACACAGAAAGGGACTTTTATATAGGTGCTTTTGTCCGTCTCTATTTGTCATTTTTGAAAAATGCTGATATTTTAGATACTGTTAACGCCTATGAAGAAGTTATTATACCTTCTAACGAGGAAAAAAATCAAGAACGTCGTGATAACTATCTTCAATCAGTTGAGGATCTTTATCGAAAGTTTGAAAAAGCAAATAACGACTTAAATCAAGTCAGGACAATGATTGCTGAGAGAGTCAAAGAACGAGGTCAGAAAGATACTGCAGGTATTTATCGTCTGAATTTGCCAACCGGTGCTGGGAAAACCAAAGCAAGTCTTCGCTATGCGGTTCAACAGATGGCTTGTCAAGATAGAAAACGGTTTTATTATGTTACCGCCTTTCTATCTGTTTTAGAGCAGAATGCCAAAGATATCAAAGCTATTATAGGCGAGGATGGTGTCTTGGAGCACCATTCAAATGTTGTCAGAGAGAAAGAGTTTCAAGACTTTAATGAAGAAACATACGATGAAGTTATGCAAGAGTATTTGCTAGATAGTTGGGATAGTCCTGTCGTTTTAACGACAATGGTGCAATTTTTTCAAACGTTATTTAAAATCAAATCGGCCAATATCAGACGGTTTTCGAATCTTGCTAACAGTGTTATGGTTCTAGATGAAGTTCAGTCTCTGCCTATAGAGGTGACAAGTCTCTTTAATTTAACCATGAATTTTATGAGTCGAGTTATGAATACCACGATTATATTATGTACGGCAACTCAACCGGCTTACGATTATGATAGTTTGGTCCATCAGCTGGTTTATGGAGGGGAAGTAACAGAGCAGGCAGACATTGTTTCTTTAATGGAAGAAGAGAGGGTTATCTTTGAACGGACAGAGCTTAAAAAGCTAAAGGAAGACAACAGTAAAGTAACTTTGTCAGAGGTAGCAGAATTTGTTTTAGAACAAGAAGAATCTGTCCTGGTGATATTAAATACCAAGCCTTCTGTCTATCAACTGCATCAATTATTAAGTGAACAAACAAACCGCCCCCTTTACCAATTATCTACCAATATGTGTCCACAACATCGTCTAGATACTATTTCAGAAATCAAGAAGCTACTCAAAGAAGATATACCACTAATCTGTGTCAGTACACAGTTAATTGAAGCAGGAGTAGATGTTGACTTCGCTCGAGTTATAAGATCATACGCCGGTTTAGATTCTATCGTTCAAGCAAGCGGTCGTTGTAATCGTGAAGGAAAACGTGATTTAGGTCAAGTGATACTGGTTAATATAAGTAATGAGGACGAGAATATTTCTAGACTAACCGAGATTAAGAAGAAAAAGTCCGTAACTGAAGATATCCTCTGTCGCCAATCGTCTCCCATTGATGTTTCAGTTTTGAATGACGAGTTCTTCAAGCGCTATTATGAAAACAACACCAAAGATATGGATTATCCATTAGGGGATAATCAAACGGCTTATGATTTTTTGAGTTATAATCATTATGCAGGCTTTCAATTAAAAGGAATGCTTCGTCAAGCCTTCAAAACAGCCGGTCAGAAGATTGATTTAATCAAGGATGAAAGTATTGGTGTTTTTGTTCCCTATGGTAATTCAATAGCAATGCTAGAAGACTTTGAGACATTTTTAACAGATCATCCTTATCCCAATTTTGAAGACTACACTTACATTAAAGAAAGGATGAAAAACTTACAACTTTACACTGTCAACGCCAGAGAAGACTCATCATTTTTAAAACAAGCTAAATCTTACTTAGGTGGGCAAATTTGGATTCTACCTCAGAAATTCTATGATGATAAAATGGGCATAAAAAAAGAAGCAGATGCCTTACTCATTTTTTAGAGTAAAAAATCTACTTTCTATAAAAAACAAACTAATTTCAATCCACGCACTCGTGAGGAGTGCGACACGTGCACCAATTTGACTACCCAGTCTCAATCTACGCACTTGTGAAGGGTGCGTAGATTGAGGAAAATAAGTTGTAAAAATGGGACGAAATTTCAAGTCACATTGATGGTTCCACACTATATCTTGAATTCTATCATATATACATGATAAAATTCAAGGTATAAGTATAAATTCTAGTTAGTTTTAAATAGAAAGTTAAATAAGGATTGACAAATAAAAAGAAAACGATTACAATAAAGTTGTTAACAGCATAAATGGGATATTCATTGTATCAGCTTATTTTCATTTTATAGAAACTATTATCATTCAGTTGCCAGCAATTTTACTTGCTTTGGTTAGTCTGGTAAAAGTGGTCTCTGAGAAAAAATAATCCTAAAAAAGAGGGCCTTTTTAGGATTAAGAAATATAGTATGCAATAGTATCCTAACTGATAGAAAGGAGTAAATTAGTGTTTCGATCTCGAAATTTTTACTTTAGGTTAAGAGGAAATCTAGCTCTTTTTACCAATCCGGCAACTAAGGGGGGAGGGGAACGTAGTTCTTACTCAGTTCCCACTCGTCAAGCTCTTCAAGGAATTGTGGATGCTATTTATTTTAAGCCAACTATTACCAATGTGGTGACTGAAGTCAAAGTTTGTAACCAAATTCAGACTGAATTACACGGTGTTAGGGCATTATTAGCGAATTACAGATCAGATTTGAGTTATGTTTCCTATCTTAGTGATGTTGAATACCTTGTGAAATTTCATTTTATTTGGAATGAAGATAGACCGGATTTATTGTATGATCGACTTCCAAATAAGCATGAGGCCATTATGGAGCGTTCTATCCGAAAAGGAGGGCGCAGAGATATTTTTTTGGGGACAAGAGAATGTCTAGGGCTAGTTGACGATATTTGTCAGGAAGACTATGAGCAAGCAGAAGTTGCTTATGCTGGTCAAACTATTGATTTTGGTATGATGTTTCATTCATTCAAATATCCAAAAGATAAATCTGAGTCTTTAAAGTCTTACTTTGCGCATATAGTTATGGAAAATGGTTGTATTCGTTTTAAAGAACAAAAGGACTGCGAGATTATGAATACTTTATCTAGTTATGCCTTTAAAGCTCCAAATCAGATTAAATCAGCAGATGAAGAATTTGCAATTTATCAAGCAGATGAGGAAAGTGAGAAAGGTGGGAACTGATGGACTTTTTTACATCATTATTAAAAGCTTATGAAGGTGCAGAGAAAGAAGATTATGTCGATAATCCTGCAAAAAGTGGCCCGGTTTTATTACCAATTTATCATACCAGTTTAAAGTCTAACGGTAAAAATGTTATTACAGTAAAGCTTGATTGTTATGGGCAATTGCTATCAGCTGACTTTTTAGGTGATAAGGAAGTTATTGTCTTTCCTATTACCTCAGATTCTGTAGCACGGGCAGGAAAAAATCCTACTCCCCATCCACTTGTTGATAAGTTCTCCTACTTCGTTTCAAAAGTCAATCAAGACCAGTATAATACCTATCATAAGCAGTTGGACAATTGGGTAACTGCTTGTGAAGATGGGCAAGTTAAGGATTATCTAAAACTTATTCAACATGCTATTTTACAAGAAGATTTTTCAGAGAAAATCATTAACTCTTTGATGAGTGAGCCTTATCAACGTAATGGATTGGTATTGACTTATGACTTAGAAGCTAAAAAGTCTAAAACAATGGATTTGTCGGCGTGTTTCTTGGAATTTTCAATAGTTGATTTTATTGGCTATAAAACTATTTCAGTCACAAACTTTACAGAACTCCATCAGGCATATATTGACTATATAGAATCTCATCAAGAGAATTTAATTTTATGTAATATTAGCGGTCGAAAAGAAGTGTTGGCAACTAAGCATCGAGGTTTGATTGGAAATGCTAAATTGATTTCTGTCAGTAATAATAACGAGGCCTATAAAGGACGTTTTAAGGAGCGTAATGATGTTTTCAGTGTGGGAAATCAAACGTCAGAGAAAATCCATCTGATGGCTAAATATTTTTTGGAAAATGAGAATACCCATACTTGGCTTGGTAGTGGACAACATTTAATTAACTGGTTTAGTGATGATTTAATCAATGAGAGCCAGTTAACAGTTACTAATCCGGTTACTAGTCTCTTTAATTATGAAGATGATGCAAATAATAAAACGGAATTTACAGTTTCTCAAAAGGATAACGACATTAGTAATTCCTTTATTCGAGGAGTAAAAAAATTTAGTGATGCTTCAAGTTATTATGCTGCTATTCTAAACAAAACCAATGACGGTCGTATTGCCTTGAAATATTTTAGACAATTGCAGGCCTCTCAATTGCTAAAAAATTTGGAACAGTGGCAAGCCTGCTATTCTTGGGAGCGGCGTCGTAAGGATGGCACTTACAATGATTATACACCGAGTTTAATGCAGATCATTCTAGCGGCTTATGGTGTTGATCGTGAGCGTTTTATAGAACTAGATAATGATCATTTTAAGAGTGAACAATTTCAAAAATTACTCACTAACTTAATTGATGGCAAACCGCTACCATCTTCAATTGTTAAAAAACTTGAAGAAAATATTAAACAACGTCAAAAATACTCTAAACATTGGTACCAAGTACAGCAAGTTAGTCTCGGTATTTTACACAAACAAAATGGGGAGGAATTGTCACCAATGCTAGACCATACCAATCAAAATCGTTCTTATCTCTTTGGACGATTATTAGCCATATTTGAGTTGATTGAAACTTTACGGTATAAGTTAGATAATAGCGATAGTGGGCGTATTACCAACGCTGAGCGTTATTGGACGGCTTATACTGGACAGCCAACTAAACTCATGATGTTATTAGAAAATAAAATTAAACCTTATGAAGAAACCTTGAAACTTAATAGCAGAGGCCCTTGGAGTAAACTAAACAAAGAAAAAGAAGAAATTATGCAACTTCTAACGCCTTTGTTGGAAACAGAATCCATGGAAAAACCTTTGGATTATCAGTTTATATTTGGTTATTACGCTGAGAAAAAATTCTACTACACAAAACAAGAAATTGTGACAAATGAAGGTGAGGAGTAAATCATGTTAGAACAAAAAATTGATTTTATGGTAACGCTTGAAGTGAAAGAAGCTAATGCGAATGGAGATCCGTTGAATGGAAACATGCCTCGTACAGATGCGAAAGGCTATGGAGTTATGAGTGATGTCTCAATCAAAAGAAAATTACGTAATCGATTGCAAGATATGGGGCAGCCTATCTTTGTTCAAGCTAGTGAACGTATTGAAGATGAGTTTCATTCTCTTGAGAAGCGTTTTTCTAATCAATTTACCGCTAAAGATAAAGATGAGGATATTGCAGAAAAAGCAAATGAACTATGGTTTGATGTTCGTAGTTTTGGGCAAGTCTTTACTTATCTGAAAAAATCAATTGGTGTGCGTGGACCTGTATCAATTAGTATGGCAAAGACGTTTGATCCTATTGTGATTTCAAGCCTTCAAATCACACGCAGTACTAATGGTATGGAGCCTAAAGGAGATAGTAGCCGTTCTTCTGACACTATGGGAACCAAGCATTTTGTGGATTATGGTGTTTACCTTGTGAAAGGATCAATTAACGCTCACTTTGCTGAAAAAACAGGTTTTAGTGAAGAAGATGCGGAATTGATTAAACAGGCATTAATGAGTTTATTTGAAAATGATACTTCATCAGCACGTCCTGAGGGATCAATGCGTGTACGCCAACTGTTCTGGTTTAAACACTCAAGTAAACTTGGGAACGTCTCAAGTGCACGTATTTACGATTTGTTAGTTGTTGATAAATCTAAGAAAGATAAGACTTCTTATGAAGATTACCATATTCGTTTGGATGAAGAAAAATTAGCCGAATATCAAGCTAAAGGGTTAGAGGTAGAAATCCTAGAAGGGTTATAATATGGTTTATGCAGAAGAAGATTATTTGATGCTATCAGGGATTCAGCACTTTCAATTCTGCAAGCGTCAATGGGCGTTGATTCATATTGAACAGCAATGGTCGGATAATGAAGCGACAGCTCATGGTCAAACGTTACACCAAAAGGCTGACAACCCCTTTATTAAGGAAAAACGTAAGGATACCATTATTTCACGAGCTATCCATATTTCATCTAAAAACTTAGGATTGTATGGAATTTTAGATGTTTTGGAATTTCACAGAGATAGCTCTGGAATCCCTTTGGAAGGTAGGAATGGGCTTTGGATTCCACTGGTTGTTGAATATAAACGTGGTAAGCCAAAGAAGGATACGCGAGATATTGTCCAGTTAGTCGCGCAGGTAATTTGTTTAGAAGAAACCTTGGGATGTTATATTGATAAAGGCTACCTCTATTATCATAGTGTTAATCAAAAGGTTGAAGTAGATATTACGGAGGACTTGAGGCGGGAAGTCCATCAATTGGCTGATCAGATGCATGACTATTATAATCATAAAGTAGTAGAGAAAGCAGCTTATTTCAAAAATTGTACCCTATGTTCTTTAGTGGATATCTGTATGCCAAGACTGAGTAAGAAAACACCAAGTGTTAATAACTATATCAATAATTCTATAATCAGTGAGGTAATTTAATGAAAAAGCTGCTCAATACGCTCTATTTGACACAAGATAATTTTTACCTGACAAGGGAAAGAGATAATATTGTGATCAAGCAAGATAGTAAGGTTATCAGCCGGTTCCCATACCGTATTATTGATGGTATTGTGTGCTTTTCCTATCTTGGAGCATCGCCATCCCTTATTGAACTTTGCTCAGAGAATAATATTAATTTATCATTTCATACGCCTCAAGGTCGATTTTGTGGTCGTTTTGTAGGTTCAACTAATGGGAATGTCTTACTGAGGCGAGAGCATTATCGTATTGCTGATAACGATGCGTCTTTGGAATATGCTAAGCGGTTTATGTTGGCTAAAATTTCGAATGCAAGAAAATATTTAGTTAGATTTCGTAGAGATCATCGTGATAGAGTGAATTCTCAGCTGTTTGAAGAAATTAATACAGAACTAATTTGGGCACTAGAGCATATTCCACTAGCATCTGATAAAGGCACTTTGTTAGGGATTGAAGGACAAGCAGCCAATCACTATTTTAGAGCTTTTAATGATTTAGTTTTGTCGGATAAAGATACTTTTTATTTTTATGGACGAACGCGCAGACCACCACAAGATTGTATTAATGCCCTATTATCATTTGGCTATAGCTTATTGACTTACGAATGTCAATCGGCCCTTGAAGCTGTTGGTTTAGACAGTTATGTTGGTTTTTATCATACTGACAGACCAGGAAGAGCCAGCCTAGCGCTTGATTTAGTGGAAGAATTTCGCTCCTTTATCGTTGATCGTTTTATCTTTTCACTGATTAATAAAGGACGATTGACAAAGAAGCATTTCGAAATAAAGGAGACAGGTAGTGTCTTATTAACTGAAAAAGGTCGTGCTATTTTTCTTGAAGCCTGGCAGAAGCGCAAGCATGTAGAAGTAGTGCATCCATTTACCAAAGAAAAGGTGAAGATGATGCTACTTCCTTATATTCAGGCACAGCTATTAGCGAAATCTATTAGGGGAGAATTAGATTCTTACCCACCATTTCTAATTTAGGTGATTGTTATGATGGTTTTAATTACTTATGATGTTAATACGGAGACCCCAGCAGGACGTAAACGATTGCGACATGTTGCTAAATTATGTGTAGACTATGGACAACGGGTTCAAAATTCTGTTTTTGAGTGTTCAGTGAGCCCAGCAGATTTTGTAGAAATTAAAGATAAATTAACTAAAATAATTGATATGGAGTCTGATAGTGTTCGATTTTATCGTTTAGGTAAACATTGGCAAAAGAGAGTTGAAATTCTTGGCCGTGATGTTTCCTATGATCCTGATATGGGACTTTTACTTCTTTAAAAATCTTTTCGCGAACCGGGGTTACACATTAAATCCTGCGAGATTCGCGCATGAAATGATAACCATTAAGTAAAATTGAGATAACTTTACGAGTAAAAGAGATATCGTAAAAATTTAATTTTACTTTAAATAGTGTTTTTATGTGCTGTCGCACCCCTCACGGGTGCGTGGATTGAAATTTTACCGACCTGATATGCTACCAAATTTCCAAATGTCGCACCCCTCACGGGTGCGTGGATTGAAATCGAAGATTTAGATGATTGTTCCACTTCATCATCGTCGCACCCCTCACGGGTGCGTGGATTGAAATAAAAGCAATCAGAGAAAAATACAACAATAAAAATGTCGCACCCCTCACGGGTGCGTGGATTGAAATCCATCATGTCTTTTGATATAATCAAGCACTCTTGTCGCACCCCTCACGGGTGCGTGGATTGAAATTGTATAAATATTTTTGTCAGACTTTTTGTAAGTTGTCGCACCCCTCACGGGTGCGTGGATTGAAATCAAAAACATTGCAAGCAACAACACCAAGCGGTGGAGTCGCACCCCTCACGGGTGCGTGGATTGAAATCCTGAGACAGAGTTAAGCAAAGCTTTATGAATCATGTCGCACCCCTCACGGGTGCGTGGATTGAAATCCAAATCGAGCAGAGGACGAACGCTTTAACTTGCGTCGCACCCCTCACGGGTGCGTGGATTGAAATACGTCTAATAAAGCAAAAGATCAAGAACGTATTGAGTCGCACCCCTCACGGGTGCGTGGATTGAAATTCATTTTGTAATTTAACATGTAGAGTAGTCAAACGTCGCACCCCTCACGGGTGCGTGGATTGAAATTGATTTTCCGTATCCTTCAAACGATACATCATTTGTCGCACCCCTCACGGGTGTGTGGATTGAAATATAGTATCTTCATCATTAGTCCCAAGATAAAGAAGTCGCACCCCTCACGGTGTGTTTGGTAATAATATGATAGATATATATAGAAGTTTAATCATTTTATACAAATATGAGAGAAATTTTAAATTGTTCAGCTAATGACACCGTTTACATATGCTCCTCATCTTGCTATAATCATTTCATAATTAAAAAGCATGGTAACATGCTTTTTTATGTGAGGGTGTACTTGGGTATGGTAAATATGGAAAGAGAAGTTGGTCTTACCTTTAGGGAGAAATTGCGGCTTGAGGTTTTTGCTGGTTTTAAGAAAACAGCTTTGGTTATTGGTTTGAGTTATGTGGTGGTGCTGACCTTGTTTATTGTTTCGGTTCAGTATAGTCAATTGGCTGGCGGGACAAATGATATTGTCTCATATTTCAATACAGTCCACTGGAAGAGCGACCGGCTTTTTGCCAAACTTGAAGAAAAGGGTCTAAACCAATTCTTGTCAGGGCACCTGAGTGAGCGTGAGATGTTCAGAAAAGTCTATCAAGAGTCGACTCGTCTACCGTTTCGCTCGGCTATTTCCATCTATAACCCTAGGGGAACTTTGCTTTTGAGCACACGTCTTCCTAATCGAAATGGACTCCAAGATGATGCTTTTGTTAAAATTGCTCTGCCCAATATCAATCGAGAAACAGAAGATCGGCTTATGAAAGATTATCAAGGGAATCCCTTTCTCTTAAAAATGAAAGCTATCTGGTCAAAAGGGGTTAAGATAGGTTATTTGGTCCTTTACATTGACGGTAATGATTTTGAGTCTGGTTTAAAGATTGGTGCAACTCAGTACGTGATTGCTGACCGTTTTAACCATCTTTTTACGTCAAATAGTTTACAAGATAGAACCCTTTCTTGGCAAAAAATTAATGCGAATCAGCTTAAAAAATGGATGACTATAAGTGAGGGAAATCTGATCTTACATCAGTGGAAATCCTTGAGTCAAGAGCTTTTTTTGTATACGTCTATAGTAGTGCTTCCTTTGTCCTATCTTTTGATTTTTACGGGCTTCTTTGTTCTTGGGATTATGTCGCTTTTGATTGCTTTAGCAAGAGGGCTTTCTGAGCGCATTGCAAGCCATAGTAGCGATAGTATTGCCTTATTGGTGCAAGATTTGGAGAAGATTGTTAACGGCTACCAAGACAAAGTAGTCGTTAGGACTGAGGATGAGTTTGGCTATTTAGCCCAAAAAATAAATAGTTTACTTAACACTTTACAGCGCCTCTTTCATCAAACTCTGGCTTTGGAGCAAGAAAAAACGACTGTTGAGCGTAAACTATTGGAAGCTCAATTTAACCCACACTTTCTCTATAATTCCTTAGAATCTATTAAAATTTTAATTGATTTTAATCCTCATAAGGCACAGGCAATAATTCTAGCCCTTAACCGTGTTTTGCGTTACAGCATAACTTCTCAGGAGGAATACGCCACTTTAGCTTCTGACTTTGATATATTAGAGGATTTTTTAGCTGTCAATCAGGTACGTTTTGAGGATTTTAGTTTTCTTCTCTCTTATCCGGAGGATTTGCAAGGACTGCGTGTTCCTAAACTCTTTTTATTGCCCTTAGTTGAAAATGCCCTCAAATACGGCATGCAGTCTCGGCATGACTTAGCTATTAAAGTAGAGCTCCAAATGACAGATCGATATGTTCATATCTATGTCTTGGATAATGGACCTGGTTTTAGTCAATCCTTTAAAGATGACTTTGCTCGTTACTTCAAAGCTGGTCAAACCGAACATGGTTTAGTTAATTCTTACAGTCGCTTAGTCATGCTCTATCCCAGTGCGACCATTGAGCTCTGCCAAGTTGATACTTTGAATGGTGTTTTATTACAATTTGAAAGGAAGCAAGCATGTTACGGATGATCATTGTCGAAGACGAACATTTAATTAGAAATTGGTTGAGTCAGGTTATAGATTACAAGCAAATGGGAATTGAATTACTTGCTTGTGCCCGTGATGGTCAGGAGGGGATAGAGGTGATAGAAGGTTATCGTCCTGATATTGTCTTAACAGATATCATGATGCCTAGAAAGACGGCTTTTGATATGTTTGAAGCGACCAGAAGGATTCCTTATCAAAAAATAATCTTATCGTCTTTTAGTGATTTTCAAAATGCTAAGAAAGCGATGCGATATGGGGTTTATAACTTTTTGGAAAAACCTTTAGATAAGGAAGAACTCCGGGACTGTCTTTGGCAGATTTGTCTGGACCTTAAAACGGAGGCGACTTCCTTAGCTAGTGAGGAAGGTCTGAGTAAGCAATTTCCGACCATTGATTTGCCTGTTATTGATGGTAACTATTTATCTGCTCAGGTTATAAGCTATTTGCATCATCATTATAATCAGACCCTATCGACTGAAAGAATTGCTCACCATTTTGGTTACAGTGAAAGTTATCTTTATAAAAAGGTTAAGGAAGAGTTGGGAATTACCATCAAAGATTATCTCAATAGGTATCGCATGAGGCGAGCTATCAAACTGATATTAGAAGAGCCTCATCTCCTGGTTTATCAGGTTTCAGAAGCTGTGGGATATTCGGATTATAACTATTTTGGGAAGGTTTTTCGTCGTTATACGGGGCTCACTTTCACGGAATTTAAAGAGAATTTTACGCATTGAGGATAGAATTGTCCTATAATTAAAGCGCTTTCTTTTGTAGAATTGAGGTATTAAAACATGAAAAGGAGCATGATTATGCGCAAAAAAACCTTAACAGTCTTAATGGCATCAGTTGCACTGCTAGGCCTGGCTGCCTGTGGTTCAAAAGCTGGAAACAAGAAGGAGGCTAAAGGAAGTGACAAGTTAGTTGTTTATTCACCAAATTCTGAAGGTTTAATTAATGCGACCATTCCAGCTTTTGAAGAAAAGTATGGTATCAAGGTAGAATTAATTCAAGCAGGAACAGGTGAGCTCTTTAAAAAAGTTGAGAGTGAAGCCAGTAAACCTGTTGCCGATGTTGTTTTTGGTGGTTCCTATACTCAGTATGCGCAACACCCTGAACTTTTTGAAAAATACACGGCAAAAGATAATGACAAAGTTATCAAGGATTATCAAAACACAACGGGTTATTCAACACCCTATACCCTAGATGGTTCCGTTTTGATTGTCAATCCAGATTTAACGAAAGGCATGAAAATTAAAGGTTACAAAGACCTGCTCAACCCTGAACTTAAAGGAAAAATTGCTACAGCGGATCCAGCTAATTCTTCTAGCGCCTTCGCCCAGTTAACCAATATGCTGAAAGCCACTGGCGGCTATGACAAAAAAGCAGCTTGGGATTATGTCAAAGATCTCTTTACATTGGTGGATGGTAAAATCAATTCTAGCTCATCCAATGTTTATAAGTCCGTTGCTGATGGTGAGATGGCTGTTGGTCTTTCCTATGAAGATCCAAGTGTAAAATTGCTAAATGATGGCGCAAATATTAAGGTTATCTACCCGGAAGAAGGATCTGTTTTCTTACCAGCTAGTGCTGCTATTATTAAAAATGCACCAAATAAATCAAATGCCAAAAAATTCATTGATTTTATCGTGTCTAAAGAGGCTCAAAATGCTCTTGGTACAGAGACAACTAACCGTCCTGTTCGCAACGATGTTAAGGTTAGCAAAAATATGAAATCACTAAAAGACATTAAAACCATCACTGAAGATTATGACTACGTTATCAAACATAAAGCTGAAATTGTTAAACATTACAATGACATTTTTGTTGATATTCAGTCTAAGTAGGAGTAACCTATGAGTCAGATTACCATTAAAAATGCTAAGAAAGTTTACCATGACACGCCAGTTATTGAAGATCTTAATGTTGTGATCCCAGATGGTTCCCTCTTTACGCTGCTAGGGCCTTCAGGTTGCGGAAAAACGACATTGTTACGAATGATTGCAGGCTTTAATTCGATTGAAGGCGGTGACTTCTACTTTGGAGAAGATCGTATCAATCAAATGGAACCGAGTCATCGCAATATTGGTATGGTTTTTCAAAATTATGCGATCTTCCCTCACCTTTCTGTAAAAGATAATGTAGCTTTTGGATTAAAACAACGGAAGTTATCAAAAACCGAAATTGAGCGTAGGGTTGATAAATATCTTAAATTGATGCAAATTGATCAGTTTAAGGACCGGAAGCCAGAAAATTTGAGTGGTGGTCAACAACAGCGGGTTGCTTTAGCTCGTGCTTTGGCTATTAGTCCTGATGTTTTGCTAATGGATGAGCCGCTCAGTAATCTTGATGCTAAGTTACGGATTGATATGCGTCAGGCAATCAAAGAAATTCAAAAAGAAGTTGGTATTACAACAGTCTATGTTACTCATGATCAGGAAGAAGCTATGGCCATTTCCGATCAGATTGCAGTAATGTACTTGGGTGAGATTCAACAAATTGGTAAACCCAAAGAACTTTATCATCGCCCAAGTAACGAATTTGTTGCTACCTTTATCGGCCGCACTAATATGCTAGACGCTGAGTTAATCCATCAAGATGCTCAAGCTTACTTACAGTTTAAAGATGGCTATACAATCTCCTTTCCCTCTTTAAATCATCTGCGGGATCAAGCTGTACGGGTAAGTATTCGTCCAGAAGAGTTTATTAGACAAAGTGATGGACCTATTGAGGCTACTATCAAAGATAGCACCTACTTAGGTTTGAATACAGAATATATCGTTGAGACACCCTTTGCTAGTCGTTTACAAGTGACAGAAGAATCAACCTTGGAGGAAGATTTTGGTGCGGGCAATAGGATTCGTTTGACAATCAATGCTCAGAAAATCAATGTCTTTTCCGCTGATGGTAAGGTGAATCTATTGGGGGTGGAGTAAATGATTAAAAACCTTCAAAAAATGAACATTTGGATTCTATCCTCAATCATCATTTTTATATCTTACTTGCTCTTTTTGATTTACCCTATTGTTACTATCCTTAAGCAGGCCTTATTTGTTGATGGGCAACTCTCTATTCAGCATTTTCTGACATTCTTTTCAAAGGACTATTATTTTGAAACCCTTTTAAACAGTTTTAAAGTCTCTGTTATGGCCACTCTATTGTCATTAGTTGTCGGGACTTTACTTGCTTACTGTTTTGCTATGTTCCGCTTTAAAGGTAAAAAATACTTACAAATATTAGTGATTATCGCTTCCATGTCTGCTCCTTTTGTCGGAGCCTACTCATGGATTCTTTTACTAGGTCGAAACGGAGTCATTACTAAGTGGTTACAAACAAGCTTTGGTTTTCCAAAAATTGATATATATGGCTTTGCTGGGATTGTTTTAGTCTTTACCCTTCAGCTATTTCCCTTAGTTTTCTTGTATGTTAGTGGTGCGTTGAAGAGTATGGATAATTCCTTACTTGAAGCAGCAGAAAGTATGGGAGTCAAAGGGAGTAAACGTTTGACAAAAATTGTTTTACCTCTTTTAGTACCAACTCTTTTAGCTGCGGCTCTCCTAGTCTTTATGCGTGCTTTTTCTGACTTTGGTACTCCTATGCTCATTGGAGAAGGCTACCGCACTTTCCCAGTTCTTGTTTATTCTCAATTTATTAGTGAGGTCGGAGGTAATTCAGCTTTTGCGTCAGCCTTGGCCATAATTGCTATTACCATTGCTTTGATTATTTTCTTAGTGCAAAAATACTTGGCGCAAAAACACAGTTTTAGCATGAGTTCCTTGCATCCCATAGAAGCAAAATCAGTTAAAGGTTGGCAGAAACTTTTGGTTTATGTTTGGGTATATGGTGTTATTGGGCTTTCAGTCTTACCACAGACTTATTTAATCTATACATCTTTCCTCAAAACTTCAGGAATGATTTTTGTACCAGGTTATTCTTTCAATAGTTATGTGCAAGCTTTTAATAGAATGGGAACCAGTATTTTAAATACACTACGTATCCCTCTTATGGCACTGGGTCTAGTTCTTGTATTTGCAACGTTTATTTCTTACCTTAGTGTTCGAAAGCGCAATGCCTTTACCTCTTTAATTGATAGCATGAGTATGGTGCCATATATCGTTCCTGGTACTGTAATGGGGATTGCTTTTATTACGGCCTTTAATACTGGAATTGCTGGGAGTGGTTTCCTAGCCATTATTGGAACATCGCTGGTTATGGTCATCTCATTAGCTGTCAGAAGGTTACCTTATACCATTCGTTCTTCAGTTGCTGCACTACACCAAATATCTCCAAGTATTGAAGAAGCCGCCTCTAGTCTAGGAAGCTCACGCTTAAATACCTTTGTTAAGATAACAATTCCAATGATGTTGTCAGGTATTGTATCAGGTGCCATCCTGTCTTGGATTACCATGATTTCAGAATTATCAACCTCTATTCTCTTGTATAATATCAATACGAAAACAATGACGGTTGCTATCTATACTGAAGTTCTTAGGGGGAATTATGGGATTGCAGCAGCCTTATCAACAATTCTAACAACATTCACTGTCTTATCACTTTTACTCTTTATGAAAGTTGCTAAGAGTGATAGCATAACCATGTAGAGCTTAAACTTAGTCTTTATAAAGAAGACTAAGTTTTTTTGGTAAATAAATGGATTCTACATCGTATAAAGTGACATTAGGTGATGATAAGTTTAGACGATAAGATTTATTTTTTGAAATTATTTTCGAATATCTAGATGGGGAATAATGAAAAATAGTGAGTTATGGGAAAGAATCCCTTCATTATAATATTGTGGTAATAAAGGAGTTTTGTATGTCAGAATTAACCTCAATCTGCCTGTCAGATGACTTAAATGAACAATTGAACTTTTGGACAAATACATATCATATCAGTAAGGCAGAGTTCATTAATCAGATTATCGCTGAAAAACTAGATTCACTCTATGCAATTCAAGAAGCTGATTTAGCTATGCGGGACTGGATTAAAGAACATCAAAACACGTATTTTTAGCCCGATACAATGAAACATGCCAATAAATCGTAAGGGACAGCAATTGTATTTTTTAGTTTAGAAAAGATAGTTAGAAGCTAAGTGTTAAAAAAGAACTTGAAAAAAGGCCTAAAACTACTCGTATAATGGGGATAGATTCTTTAAAGCTTAGCTTCGTTCCTGCCAATTTTTCTCCTTCGTGTTATAATAATCTTATAATATAGGAATGGGGATTTGAAATGGTGATAGTGAGGTATGGTGTGGTGTCTACGGCTCAAGTAGCACCAAGATTTATTGAAGGTGTCCGCTTAGCCGGGAATGGTGAAATAGTGGCTGTTTCTAGTCGCTCTTTTGAAAAAGCTAGAACTTTTGCGGCACAGTATCATATTCCTAAAGCTTATGGTAGTCTTTCTGAAATGATTGCAGATCCGGACATTGACATCATTTATGTGCCTACAATTAACAAAGATCACTATAATTGTGCAAAAAAAGCTCTACAGGCCGGTAAGCATGTTTTAGTTGAAAAACCCTTTACCCTTACTTATGCAGAAGCGCGGGAGCTTTTTAATTTGGCATACCGCAAGAAGCTTTTCTTAATGGAGGCTCAAAAATCAGTTTTTATTCCTCTCACGGATATAATCAAAAAGACCATTCAATCTGGAGAACTGGGAGATATTCTTTCTGTCAGTTCAACCACTGCTTATCCTAATATAGATCATATTGCCTGGTTTAGGGATTTAGAAGCGGGTGGTGGAACGGCTCATTTCATGGCGCCGTATGCTTTTTCATACCTTCAGTATCTTTTTGACTGCCCTATTGAAAAGGCTGGTGGTATCGCTAACTTTTTAGAAGGGGAGAGTGATAGTCAGTCTAAGATTCTCTTACAAATGGGAAATGGTGTCATGGTTGATATTTTTCTGACGACTAAGCTTAAGTTGAAGCATCAGATGACGATTCGAGGAACCAAAGGAACATTAGAAATTCCTAGCTTCTGGAAGTCAACCATGGCAACGTTAACTTACGAAGATGGCAGTCGCAGATTGTTGGAAGCCCCTATGGATAGTGATTTTGCCTCTGAGGCCTATCATGTTAGCCAAATGGTTCAAGAAGGTGCAACAACAAGTCCAATTATGAAACCAGAAATTACTCTCCTCACTATTAAAATTATCGAGGAACTTTATAAATCTTGGGGGAAATAAAAAGGTACAAGGAGTGCCTTTTTTGATTAATAATATATAAAAGGGTCTGGAAGGAGTGGAGCTATGCCTGGTGAAACAAAGACGCAGGACTTATTTAAGGTTATCAATGTGGATCATTTATCTACTGATGACAAACAGTTACTAATGAGTCTAGGTGATCTTGGTCAAGATGTTTTAGATTATGCTCAAGATAGCAATGAGACGGCTTTCGTCAAAGAACAAGATGGCTGGTTAGTTTTAGTATATCAGTTATTGGAGGATAAAATTGTATCCCTAAAAGCTGGCAATATTCCTAAGATTATGCCCATGACCTTTGTAGTCAGTAGCCAGTCATTATTGATTTTAGAAACGGATGAAACGACGCAACTGTTGGCTAAAGTTATAGACCGAGTCAATTTGAGTCAAGAACCTAAAGAAATCATGTTCCAGTTACTAACCTTGTTTACGAAGTCCTACTTTACAGAAGTAGAGGCGATGGGAAAAGAGCGTGATTATCTGATGAATCAGCTACGCCAACGAGCGACCAAGAAGAATCTAACAGAATTGGCCAATTTGCAGAGTGGCTCTGTGTATGTCATGATGGGATCCCAACAGAATGGAGACATGTTAGCAGACTTTCAGGAACTGGCTAGCTATGATAGCTTTAGTGAGCGGGTCAAAGCTAAGTTGCGAGACACCGTGATTGAGGTTAAGCAATTGTCTAATATGTGTTCTTTACACACGCGGATTTTAGAACAATTGGCAAGCTCTTATAATAATGTTTTAAGCAATCGACTCAATGATAATGTTACTTCCTTAACTATTTTTACGATTGGTCTAACAGTTATTACTACAGTGACTAGTTTTTATGGAATGAATGTTAAACTCCCCTTTGCTGAGGTGGACATTGTGTGGTTGCTTATTCTGATTATTACGACAATTATTGCATTGATTCTCATGCATTTCTTACGACGATTTGTGAATGATGGTCACCGTCATCTTTAGAAAGTAGGTTTATGACGATAGAAGAAAATGTCTTTAGGAAAAGGCAAATTCAACTGGATAGACTAGTGCCCTTTGGCTTTAATCAAGACCAGGACGGCTCATTTAGTTACCATGCTGATATTATGGGCGGGGCTTTTACTGTTCAGGTAGTAGTTGAGGCAGAAGGCCAATTATCTAGTCGGGTTATTGATAACGATATGAAGGAGGACTATCTAGCAATTCATGTGGAGAAGATGGTTCCTAGCTATGTGGGACAAGTGCAAACTGCCTATCAGGCGGTTTTAGAAGAAATCTCGGAGGCTTGCTGTATCCTTTTTCCTTTCCAGTCAGATCAGATGAATCGGCTTAATCAGCGACTAGTCGATAACTTTAGTGATTCTCTAGACCAACCTTTTGATAATCATTTTGATACCTATTCCTATAGGGTTGGGGGTAAGTGGTATGCTGTAATTTTTCCTCTTGCTCTGAACAAATTGGAAGGTATTGCTGAGGATTATAAAAACCAAACTGCTGAAGTGATTAATCTCAAAGTTAAGCCCCGGGAATTGGATACCTTACTTTCTCAAAATGGGATTTACCCAGCTTATCATATGTCTAAGAAATCTTGGATTTCAATTATTCTGGATGATAGTCTGTCTGATGAAGTTATCTGGAAACTTATTCTTGCAAGTAGGGCTTTAGTAGAATCACCACTTTTAAAAAGATTCAAAGGACCGGATTTTTGGATTATTCCGGCTAATCTTAACTATTATGACATTGATAGTGAGTTTGCGGCTAGTACAGATATTTTGTGGACACAGAAGGCTTCAATAAAAATTGGTGATTACGTCTTTATTTACATAACAGCTCCAACTAAAGCTATTCGTTATGTCTGTCGCGTTTTAGAGGTTAATATTCCTAATGAGGATTTTCGTCCTCGCAAGGATATTAAGACCTTGATGCATTTGCAGTTAATAGAAAAATTTGCAGATGATCAGTTACCTCTTGAGGTCCTACAAGAACATGGTGTTAAGTCAGTTCGTGGACCTAGGCGTTTAACCCCACAATTTATTGCATTTTTGCAAGAAAAAGGGTATCTTAAAGAGGATTAGATTTATGGTATTGGGAGGAGATTGGAGATGTCACGGTTTATCGTTGATCAGAGTTTTTGGGATTTGTTTCCAGAAGCACAATTGGGAGTTGTTCTCTTACACAATTATCAGTCCTCAGGTGAATCGTCCAAGGAGATAAAAATGATCCTGAGAGAAAGTCAGTCTCTTGCAGAGCAGTACCTAACGGAAAGTAACTTTGCAGATAATGAGGTAATTCGGACCTATCGCAATGCCTATCAACAATTTAAAACAAAAAAAGGAGCTCGGTCCAGCATTGAAGCTTTGCTGAAGCGCGTTTCAAAGGGAAATCAAATTCCCTCAATTAATCCTCTAGTTGATATTTATAATGCTGCTAGTTTACGTTTTGCTCTACCAGTTGGAGCTGAAGATTTGGATAGTTTTGTTGGTGATTTGCGCTTGACTATTACAGATGGCAATGATTCTTTCTATTTGATTGGTGACGAAAATGATTCACCAACTTTGCCGAATGAACTTTGTTACAAAGATGATATTGGTGCTGTTTGTCGTTGCTTAAATTGGCGTGATGGCGCACGAACGATGATTACTGCTAATACTAAAAACGCTTTTTTAGTCATTGAACTATTAGATAGAGGTAGGCTTGATCAATTGATAGAGGCACTGAATTTTATTGAAGGTCATGCCAAATTACAACTTGGTGCAGAAGCAGAAAAGTACATTTTAACGAAAGAAAATACTTGCGTTGACCTAGGAAAAAAGATTTAATAAAAGGTTAGAAATTTTTGTGAATTAATACAAAGAATGAGGAAGTCATTTTAGATTTTGAGAGATTCACTATACTGCCTAATTTGCTAGCTTAGTTTATAAGGAGTGAATTATTTTTGACAGTCATTAATTCAATAGTGCAGAAGTAGTTTAAAGGAAAAAAATGAAGACAAGTGGTGCTTGTCTTCATGGTGTGTAGTTGAAGGAAAGTTGAGGCTTACTTGTTACTAAAGAAAAATGGTGGAGTATAATTACTCAAGGTTTCAAAGCAAGTTTTTGCTCCATCGTTATCTTCGCAGATAATCAGACAGGTGTCATCTCCACAAACAGTAGCAACGATCTCCGTGATCTGCATAGCATCTAAGATCGAGCCAAACGACTGAGCTAGTCCAGGGAGGGTTTTTAAAACTATTTGGTTCTGCACAATTTTTAACATGACTAAGGCATCTTCCATATAAAAACGCAAGCGATGCTCCCATCGACTTTGAGAGATGGATAAGGTTTCATAGTGTGTAGACTCACCATTTGATACTTTAACCAAATTTAACTCTTTCATATCACGAGAAAGAGTTGCCTGAGTAATATGAATCCCGTTTTTTTTCAAGCGACTCTGCAATTCTTGCTGGGTATGGATAGTTGTTTCTGAAATTAATGAACGAATGAGTTGGTGTCGAATTTCTTTTTTATTCATATTCGTCTCTTCCTTTAATTTTCTGCAATCAACCCGAGTATACCAGAAAGCTAATCTTCTGTAAAGAATTTTATAGAAACGCTTACAATAGGCTAATCTTTGTGGTAAAATGAGAGTAATATAGGGAAGTTGGAGGTTTCATTTGATTAGACGTGAAGATTATCAGTATTTAAGAAAATTAAATGATTTTAAATTTTTCTCCATTGAAGAATTTGATAAAATTGTTGGCCAGATGGAATGTCGCAAAGTACAAAAGGGTCATATTTTGTTTTTTGAGGGAGATAGACGTGATAAATTATTTTTAGTAACATCGGGCTATTTTAAAGTTGAACAAACCGACCAATCGGGTTCTTTTATATATACTGACTTTATAAGACATGACACCATTTTCCCCTACGGAGGGATGTTTACAGATGAGGCCTATCATTTTTCAGTTGTAGCCATAACAGATGTCACTTACTATTATTTGCCCGTAGATTTATTTGAAAAATTTTCTGCAGATAATCCTAAACAAATGGTTCATCTTTATAGTAAATTGTCTCGTCTTTTAGAGTTGCACGAATTACGAGTGCGTAATCTCATTACTTCCAGCGCTAGCGAACGGGTTATTCAATCTTTAGCTATTCTTTTAATTGAGATGGGCGATGACGAAAATAAATTACCATTTCAGTTAACCTCAACAGATATTGCCAACATGAGTGGTACAACCCGTGAAACAGTCAGTCATGTCCTAAGTAAGCTTAAACGAGAAAAATTATTAGTGAGAAAAAATAAATATTTAACATTTTTGAATAGAGATTTTTTCTTAAAACACACCTAAGGATAAAAAACTTAATTTTAAGTTTTATCACTTTTTTTAAATTTATAACTATAAATATTTTCGCAAAAATGTAAAAAACATACAAGAAACCGGATACATTTCAATAAAGTTTCATTTTTTGAATAAAATCAGTAAGCGATTTCACAATGAGAGAGTGAAATTTACCGCATTTATTCCTTTGTTAAAAGGTAAACTATGTATGTAAGCAAGATTTACCAAATCTTGAAAGGTGAATTCACAAAACTTATCATTTAGAAAGAGGTTAAAAGTTATGACTGCTAAATCACCGATTCATGTTTATTCTGAGATTGGCAAACTTAAAAAAGTTATGCTGCACAGACCTGGTAAAGAAATTGAAAATTTGATGCCAGACTATCTAGAAAGATTATTATTTGATGATATTCCTTTTCTAGAAAATGCTCAAAAAGAGCATGATGCTTTTGCACAAGCTCTTAGAGAAGAAGGCATTGAAGTTCTTTACCTTGAAAAATTAGCAGCTGAATCATTGATTAACGATGAGGTTCGCAAAGCTTTTATTGACGAATACATTGAAGAAGCTAATATTCGAGGTCGTTCTACTAAAGAAGCCATTCGCGAGTTACTCTTGTCAATTAAAGATAACCAAGAGTTGATTGATAAAACAATGGCTGGGGTTCAAAAATCTGAACTTCCAGAAATCTCTGATGATGAAAAAGGATTGACAGACCTTGTAGAATCTGACTATCCATTTGCTATTGATCCTATGCCAAACCTATACTTCACTCGTGATCCATTCGCAACTATTGGTGAAGGGGTTTCCCTAAATCATATGTTCTCTGAAACTCGTAACCGTGAAACACTTTATGGTAAATATATTTTCACTCACCATCCAGAGTACGGCGGTAAAGTGCCAATGGTATACGATCGTAGCGAAAATACTCGTATTGAAGGAGGAGATGAACTCGTTCTTTCTAAAGATGTTTTAGCGGTAGGTATTTCACAACGTACTGATGCAGCATCTATTGAAAAACTTTTGATTAATATCTTCAAAGAAAACCTAGGATTCAAAAAAGTATTGGCCTTTGAATTTGCTAACAACCGTAAATTTATGCATTTAGATACAGTTTTCACTATGGTTGACTATGATAAATTCACAATTCATCCAGAAATTGAAGGTGACTTGCGTGTTTATTCTGTCACTTATGAAAACGATAAACTTAAAATTGTTGAAGAAAATGGCGATTTAGCAGAACTTCTTGCTGATAATCTAGGTGTTGATAAAGTTGAATTGATTCGTTGTGGTGGTGATAATATTGTTGCTGCTGGACGTGAACAATGGAATGATGGCTCCAACACTCTAACAATTGCACCAGGTGTTGTAGTGGTTTATAATCGTAATACTATTACAAATGCTATCCTAGAATCTAAAGGTCTAAGACTTATTAAGATTGAAGGAAGTGAACTTGTTCGTGGTCGTGGTGGACCTCGTTGTATGTCAATGCCATTTGAACGTGAAGACCTATAATATTGCCTTTCAATAGAATGAAACGAGTCAGAGGCTCGGGTTAATTTATACGCTACTGACGACAGTTAGTATCTTTCATATACAAAGTAGTAGTGGATTAACTAAAGACTATTGTCCCCTTACTATATAGTAAAAACACATAGTGTCTGGGGAAGTCAAGTCTAGCCATTAGGGCGCTTCCTTGTCCGTTAGAACTTGATTTTCCTAACGCTATATGTCTAAAATAGCGAGATAGTAACATCTCAACAAAACCTAAATTTTATATTTTGAAGGAGAAAGAAAATGACTCAAGTATTTCAAGGACGTAGCTTCTTAGCTGAAAAAGATTTTACACGTGAAGAGTTTGAATACCTTATTGATTTAGCAGCTCACTTAAAAGATCTCAAAAAACGTGGTATTCCACATCATTATTTAGAAGGAAAAAATATTGCCCTTTTATTTGAAAAAACATCTACACGTACTCGTGCAGCATTTACAACTGCAGCAATCGATTTAGGAGCACACCCTGAATACCTCGGTGCAAATGATATCCAACTTGGTAAAAAAGAATCAACAGAAGATACAGCAAAAGTTCTTGGACGTATGTTCGACGGTATTGAATTCCGTGGATTCAGCCAAAGAATGGTTGAAGAATTAGCTGAGTTCGCAGGAGTTCCAGTATGGAATGGCCTTACTGACGAATGGCATCCAACTCAAATGCTTGCTGACTACCTCACTATCAAAGAAAACTTTGGTAAACTTGAAGGAATCACACTTGTCTACTGTGGTGATGGACGTAACAATGTTGCTAACTCACTCTTAGTTGCAGGTACCATGATGGGGGTTAACGTACACATCTTCTCACCAAAAGAATTATTCCCTGATGAAGAAATTGTTAAGCTAGCTGAGGGCTATGCTAAAGAATCAGGAGCACACATTCTAGTTACTGATAATGCAGATGAAGCTGTCAAAGGTGCAGATGTCTTCTACACTGACGTATGGGTTTCTATGGGTGAAGAAGATAAATTTAAAGAACGTGTTGAATTACTTCAACCTTATCAAGTTAATATGGAACTTGTTAAAAAAGCTAATAATGACAAACTTATCTTCTTACATTGCTTACCAGCATTCCATGATACAAAAACTGTCTATGGTAAAGATGTTGAAGAAAAATATGGTGTATCTGAAATGGAAGTTACCGATGAAGTCTTCCGTAGCGACTTTGCGAAACATTTTGACCAAGCAGAAAACCGTATGCATACTATTAAGGCTGTTATGGCAGCAACTCTTGGAAATCTTTTCATTCCAAAAGTATAATAGCTACCTGGTACTTCCCTAATTAATTAATACTTAACTTTACTAATTTAACAAATTCTATTAGGTAACTCCTTATAACTACAGTAATGAAAGACTTTATTTAACTCCTTATAATTAAAGTAACAAATAAATGTAATTATTAAATACAGTCGTTCTGGTTCTGGCGGCCTTGACCGGAACTAGGACGACTGATTTTTATTGAAAAAGAGGTAAATTCTTATGGAAGAAAAAAAACGGGGTTTTAAAATTCCTTCTTCTTACACTGTCCTTTTCCTTATTATTGCCATTATGGCAGTTTTAACTTGGTTTATTCCAGCGGGTGCCTATGATACTGCCAAAGATGGAAGTGTTATTTCAGGCACATACCATGCTGTTAAATCAAATCCTCAAGGAATTTATGATGTTTTTATGGCTCCTGTTCGTGGGATGCTAGGGACTGGTAAAACAGAAGGTGCCATCCAAGTTTCCTTCTTCATCTTAATGGTAGGTGGTTTTCTGGGTGTTGTAAATAAGACTGGTGCTCTTGATCAGGGGATAGCATCAATTGTTAAAAATAATAAAGGTAGAGAGAAAATGCTAATTGCTATTTTGATTCCTATCTTTGCACTTGGTGGAACGACTTATGGTATGGGTGAAGAAACAATGGCTTTCTATCCATTACTTATCCCAGTAATGATTGCTGTTGGCTTTGATACTCTTGTGGCTGTTGCCATTATTTTAATTGGTTCACAAATCGGTTGTTTGGCTTCAACCATTAATCCCTTTGCAACCGGTGTTGCCGCTGATGCTGCCCATGTAAGTATTGCTGATGGTATGATTTGGCGCTTTATTCAATGGCTTGTCTTGGTTGCCATTTCAATTTGGTTTGTTTACAGTTATGCAAGCAAAATTGAAAAAGATCCAAGTAAATCATTAGTTGCCGATAAAATGGCAGAACATAAAGAGTTTTTCAAACTGGAAAATACTGACATGGATATGTCTAAAAAACAAAAACATGTTATCTGGGTTTTTATTTCTGCTTTTGTCATCATGATATTAAGTTTAATCCCTTGGGAAAAATTTGGTGTGCAACTTTTTGCAGATATTAATACGTGGCTTACTGGGCTACCTGGCTTTGGGGTATTCTTTGGTAAAAGTGTTGCTCCCTTAGGGACTTGGTATTTCCCAGAAATCACCATGCTCTTTATTATGATGGGGATCTTAGTAGCAATGGTTTATAAAATGTCTGAAGAAGATTTCATTTCTTCATTTATAGCAGGTGCTGCAGATCTCCTAAGTGTTGCCATTATTTGTGCTGTTGCCCGTGGTATTCAAGTTATTATGAATGATGGTATGATTACATCTACTATCCTTTCATGGGGTGAAAAAGGACTGTCAGGCCTTTCTTCTCAAGTTTTTGTCTTGTTAACCTATCTCTTCTACCTACCAATGTCATTTTTAATCCCATCTACTTCAGGTCTTGCAGGAGCAACAATGGGTATTATGGCTCCTCTAGGTCATTTTTCAAATGTGCCAGCTCATCTTGTTATTACAGCTTTCCAATCAGCTTCTGGTGTCCTTAATATGATTTCACCAACATCAGCTATCTGTATGGGTGCCCTTGCTATCGGGAAAATCGACCTAACAACTTGGTGGAAATTTGTTGCCAAATATATGGCAATTGTTATTATTGCAAGTGTGGCAATCCTTATGTTAGCTTCGTTTTTTAGCTAAGAGAAGTTAACTGCTATATGGAGGTATAAAAATGGAAACGTATATTACTAAAAGCCATCAAGAGGCTTGTGTTAAAGCTATCAAAGACATCGTTTCCTTCCCGTCTGTTCGTCAGGAAGGGGAGAACGGAACCCCCTTTGGACAGGCAATTTTAGATGTTCTTAAGCATACTCTTGCCCTATGTGAAGAGCTTGGTTTTCATACAGTGATTGACCCTGAAGGTTACTATGGTTATGCAGAATTAGGTGATCAAAAAGACATGCTTGCTATCCTCTGTCATCTTGATGTTGTTCCTGAAGGAGACCGTTCTTTGTGGCATACTGATCCCTTTGAGTGTATTGAAAAAGACGGCCACTTATATGGGCGTGGCACTCAGGACGACAAAGGTCCAACAATGATGGCCTTATATGCCGTTAAGGCTCTAATGGATGCAGGCGTTACGTTTAACAAACGCATTCGCTTTATCTTTGGAACTGACGAGGAAACTTTATGGCGTTGTATGGATCGTTACAATGAACGTGAAGAACAAGCAACTTTTGGCTTTGCTCCTGATTCCAAATTTCCTTTGATTTACGCAGAAAAAGGTCTGTTGCAGGCAAAATTAACGGGTTCTGGAAGCGACGCTCTAAGTCTTGAGGTTGGTAATGCTTATAATGTGGTCCCTGCTAGGGCTAACTATAGTGGAAACCTATTTCAAGAAGTTAAATCAGAACTCGATAAACTGGGATTTGAGTATGTCACAAATGATGATCAATTAACGGTTTATGGACTAGCTCAACATGCTAAAGACGCACCACATGGTATTAATGCTTTAGTACGCTTGGCAAAAGCTCTCTTCCCATACACAGATAATCAAACCATAGACTTTTTGGCCAATGTCGTTGATGAAGATGGCAAAGGTTTAAATATTTTTGGAAATATCGAAGACGAACCGTCGGGCATTTTATCTTTTAATGCTGCTGGTTTAACTATAAATAAGGAAAAGACTGAAATTAGGCTTGATATTCGTATTCCTGTTCTGGCTGATAAGGAAGAACTCGTAGCAACCTTGAGTAAGAAAGCCAAAACTTATGGTTTAACTTATGAAGAGTTCGACTATCTTGCACCACTCTATGTTCCAATTGATAGTGAATTGGTGACAACTTTGATGTCTGTCTATCAGCAAAAAACGGGAGATACTAGCCCAGCTATTTCTTCAGGAGGGGCTACCTTTGCTCGAACTATGCCAAATTGTGTGGCCTTTGGAGCAATGTTCCCAGACTCAATTCAAACGGAACATCAAGAAAATGAAAATATTGTATTAGAAGATGCTTATCGGGCAATGGATATCTATGCCGAAGCTATCTATCGACTAACAAGATAATAAGGAGAAATTTCGTATGACTAAACAAAAAATTGTTGTTGCTTTAGGTGGGAATGCCATTCTTTCAACTGATGCTTCAGCTAAAGCTCAACAAGAAGCTTTGATTTCAACATCAAAATCACTAGTTAAACTCATTCAGGACGGTAATGAAGTCATTGTAACGCATGGTAATGGACCACAAGTTGGGAACTTACTGTTGCAACAAGCAGCTGCTGATTCTGAAAAGAATCCAGCTATGCCTTTGGATACTTGTGTTGCCATGACTGAAGGAAGTATTGGTTTCTGGCTTGTTAATGCCCTTGATAATGAGTTAAAAGAACAAGGTATCGAAAAAGAGGTGGCAGCAGTTGTAACACAGGTTATTGTTGATAAGAACGATAGAGCCTTTACCAACCCAACTAAGCCAATTGGCCCCTTCCTTTCAGAAGAAGATGCTAAAAAACAAATTGAAGAAACTGGTGCAAGCTTTAAAGAAGATGCCGGACGTGGCTGGCGTAAAGTTGTTCCGTCTCCAAAACCAGTTGGAATTAAAGAGGCTAATGTCATCCGTAGTCTAGTTGATTCAGGTGTTGTGGTTGTCAGCGCTGGTGGCGGAGGTGTCCCAGTAGTAGAAGATCCGACAACTAAAGTTCTTACAGGTGTTGAAGCTGTTATTGACAAAGACTTTGCTTCTCAGACCCTTTCTGAGCTTGTGGATGCTGATCTCTTCATCGTCTTAACAGGTGTTGATAATGTGTATGTAAACTTTAACAAACCTGATCAAGAAAAATTAGAAGAAGTGACTGTTTCACAAATGAAAGAATATATTGGTCAAGATCAATTTGCACCAGGAAGTATGTTGCCAAAAGTTGAGGCAGCAATTGCTTTTGTAGAAAATAAACCAGAAGCTAAAGCAATCATTACTTCACTTGAGAACATTGATAAAGTCCTTTCTGAAAATGCTGGAACACATATTGTCGCAGGTTAAATGAGCAAAAAAATAAAAATGATTAAAGGTGTCAATAAAGAGTCTGGGACAAAAAGAGTTCTCAGCTATAAAAACAGAGATTCACATTTAGAGTGAGTCTCTGTTTTTAATTTTTGTCATTCTCCTATTGTATTTCAGTAGATTATTGGCCATGAGGACCAATCCCATATCAATCTTAACCTGACGTTTCCCTCTCAGGTTACACCGTTTGTAACCCAAACAAGCCTTTATCTGACCAAAGACAGGTTCCACATCAACTTTCCGTTGTGCGAAGATTCGCCCTCCTTCTTCAGATAAAAGCGCTTGACTCTCTTTTCTTTTCAACTCTTGGTATCTCTGGTTTACATAGAGACACTTTTGAGGGGCTAAATCAGGATAATCCGCCTGATAAACCCTGATGTCTTGTTGGAATCCAGTGGCTGTTCTGCTATGTTTGATAGATTCAAAATGATAATCCCAACCATCAGGATGTGTGTAGGTATCACTGACGTCATCGTAGAGCCAATTATCGAGATGCTTTGGAGAGTGTTTCTGCTTTCTTTTCTGCTCCTTATCAAACATACTGTATTTAATCAGGTGCTCAACTCCAAATTTGTCTAGTGTGGTTAAGTTTTCTTCACTCCCATACCCCGCATCTGCAACAACCCTCTTAAGATTATGTGGGTAACTATCTAATAGTGGGATCAATGTTTTAGTATCGGTTGGGTTTGGAAAGATATCATAATGAAGGACAAACTGATTTTCCGTAGCGATTTGAAGATTGTAGCCTGCTTTAAGCTGCCCATTCCTCATATGGTCATCTTTCATCCGCATAAAGGTAGCGTCTGTATCTGTTTTGGAAAAACTATTGCGACCATCGAAGATAGAATGATAGGTCTCATATTTCTCAGCTCGCACTGAAAAATCATCCTTAACCTTTCGTAGGACCTTCTTGAGTTTTCGACGTTTAACTTTGCGTGTATCCTGACCTTTAACAGGTTCCTCCTCAATGTCTTGAGTTAAGTCTGCCAATTCTTCCTCGATGATTTGAGCAAATGCGGTTAACTGCTCAGCAGTTACTGGTTCTTGTTCATCCAGAACAATGGCCTCGTGAATCAGAGGGCTGACTTCTTCTTGAAAATAGCGGCGTAGGTCAGTTTGAAGCTTGGCAGAGAATTTAGCTGTTGCTTTCTTCCAGACAAAGCTATATTTATTGGCATTGGCTTCAATCTTGGTACCGTCAATATAGAGACAGTCCAGAGAGACTAGGTCCTCCATCTTGAGACGAAGGTTTAGTTCAATGAATAAATCTCTAATTAAGTTTTCCATGCCTTTGGCCACACGGAAACGATTAATGGTTCGATAACTGACCACCAGCTGACCAGTCAGATACTGCATAGCTATATTTTCTATCATTAATTTCTCGATTTTGCGACCAGAGAAGACTCCTCGAGTATAAGCAAATAAGAGGGCAGATAATAAGAGTTTAGGGTGATAAGAAGGACGACCAAAGGTAGAGTAGAAGCCAGCGAAACAGTTTCTTCCAATTCATTTACCACTTTTTCAATGGTGAAGACAATGTGGTCTTGTGGTAAGCAAGAGGTAAGTTCAAGTGGCAATGTGGTTTGATTTGTGTTATAGTGAATATGCATGGGGATAGCCTTTCTAAAGTGTTTCTGGACAATTCTATTTTATCAAGACTATCGCAACCATGCAAAAAGCAACGGCAAAAACCGTTGCTTTTTTGTTTTAGTCAAGAAGACTTTTGTCCCAGACTCTTTTATTTTAAGTTTTTTCAGTGTATAATTAGCTTTATATTTTTCAGTTTAGGACATTGACCACGCTCAGAAGAACGAATCCTGACAATGTCAGAAAAAATTCTATAAGGAGGAGCTATGAAAAAAAGCTTTATTCATCAACAAGAGGAAATTTCCTTTGTTAAAAATACGTTCACGCAATATTTAATTGATAAGCTTGATGTTGTTGAAGTGCAAGGACCTATCTTAAGTCGGGTCGGAGACGGTATGCAAGATAATCTAAGTGGTATTGAAAATCCCGTTTCTGTCAATGTACTTAATATCCCGGAAGCTCAATTTGAAGTTGTCCATTCTTTAGCCAAATGGAAACGTCATACTTTGGCACGCTTTGGATTCAATGAAGGAGAAGGCCTTGTTGTTAATATGAAAGCCCTCCGCCCTGATGAGGATTCTTTAGATGCGACTCACTCTGTCTATGTTGACCAATGGGATTGGGAGAAGGTTATTCCTGATGGAAAACGTAATTTGGCCTATTTAAAAGAGACGGTGGAGACAATTTATAAAGTCATCCGTTTAACGGAATTGGCTGTTGAAGCGCGTTATGATATTGAGGCAATTTTACCTAAAAAAATAACATTTATTCACACTGAAGATTTGGTTAAAAAGTATCCTAACCTCACGCCAAAGGAACGTGAAAATGCTATTACCAAGGAATTTGGCGCTGTTTTTTTGATTGGTATCGGTGGTGTATTGTCTGATGGTAAGCCCCATGATGGCCGTGCTCCAGATTATGATGACTGGACTACTGAGTCTGAAAATGGTTATCGGGGATTAAATGGTGATATTCTAGTTTGGAATGACCAACTACAATCTGCATTTGAACTCTCTTCGATGGGTATCCGTGTCGATCAAGAAGCCTTAAAGCGACAAGTAGCTATTACTGGTGATACTGATCGTCTAGCATTTGATTGGCATAAAGCTTTATTAAACGGCCTCTTTCCCTTATCAATTGGTGGTGGCATTGGCCAATCACGTATGGCGATGTTTCTGTTACGTAAGAAGCATATTGGTGAAGTACAAACTTCTGTATGGCCAGAAAAAGTAGGTGAAATTTACGAAAATATTCTATAAAAAAGCAGTTTTTAACTGCTTTTTTTACTGTTAACAGGCCTATCCTCATTTTGTTAAGGATAAAAACTTGGCTACTTCTATATTTTTGATATAATAAGGGGTATGAGAATTGTATCTGGTGAATTTGGTGGACGGCCACTTAAGACCCTCCCTGGAAAAACAACAAGACCCACTTCGGACAAAGTTCGAGGTGCGATGTTTAATATGATTGGTCCTTATTTTGGGGGAGGGCGCGTCTTAGATTTATTTGCTGGCTCAGGAGGCCTAGCTATTGAAGCTGTATCGCGTGGCATGTCTCAGGCTGTATTAGTCGAAAGAGATCGTGGAGCGCAAGCTATTATCCAAGAGAATATCAAAATGACAAAGTCAGAAGGACAATTTCAACTTTTGAAGATGGATGCTGGACAAGCACTTTTGCAGTTAGATCAAGTCTTTGATCTGATTTTTTTAGACCCTCCTTATGCTAAGGAGGAAATTGTGGCTATGATAGAGCTTATAGATCAAAAAGGTTTACTAGGTCCTGAGGTAATGATTGTTTGTGAGACAGAAAAGTCGGTTCAGCTACCTGAGGAAATAGGATCAGTTGGAATTTGGAAAGAAAAAATTTATGGAATTAGTAAGGTAACCGTTTATGTCAGATAAAATTGGACTTTATTCAGGTTCATTTGATCCAGTGACCAATGGTCATATGGATATTATTGAACGTGCTAGCCATCTTTTTGACCGCTTATATGTGGGCGTCTTTTTTAATCCAGATAAAAAAGGTTTCTTTTCTTTAGAGACGCGGGTTCGTGTGTTAGAAGAAGCCCTTGCTCACTTAGATAATGTTTTTGTAGTATCGACACAAGATAGTTTAGCTGTTGATTTAGCAAAAGAGCTAGATGTGACACATTTGGTTCGTGGTCTGCGAAATCCAACCGATTTTGAGTATGAATCTAATCTGGAGTACTTTAATCATCGCTTAGAACCAAGTATTGATACCCTTTACTTTATTTCACGGAATATCATGAGTCCTATCAGTTCAAGTCGTGTCAAAGAGCTAGTTCACTTTAAATCCTCGATTGAAGGCTTAGTCCCTCAACCTGTTATTGATCAATTGGAGCGTATGAATGAAGATAATTAAAAAAGTCAAATGGTGGTTAATTAGTATTCTGGCAGTAGTTGCCCTCTTGTTTGCCCTCTTTTTCCCTTTACCTTATTATATTGAGATGCCTGGTGGAGCCTACGATATCCGTTCAGTGCTTAAGGTAAACGATAAAAGGGATAAGGAGAAAGGCTCTTATAATTTTGTGGCGGTCAGTTTGAGTCGAGCCACTTTTGCTCAAATTCTTTATGCTTGGGTAACGCCATTCACAGAGATTTCATCTTTGGAAAATACAACTGGTGGCTATAGTGCGGCAGATTATATGCGCATCAATCAATATTACATGGAGACCTCTCAAAACGGAGCTATCTATCAAGCCTTACAATTAGCTGGGAAACCTGTTTCTTTAGACTACCTAGGTGTTTATGTTTTGGATGTCAATAAAGAGTCTACTTTTCGTGGTATTCTAAATATTGCTGATACTGTTACAGGAGTCAATCAAAAAGAATTTAAGAGTTCAACTGAACTTATTAAATACGTTTCAAGTTTGAAACGGGGTGAAACAGTGACGGTGCAATATACCAGCGGTAATGAGAAAAAATCTAAAAGTGGTAAGCTTATTAAGCTAAAAAATGGAAAGAATGGTATTGGAATTGGCTTAACGGACCACACAAAAGTCCATACAGATGAAAAGATTGAGTTTTCGACAGAAGGTGTAGGTGGACCAAGTGCTGGGCTTATGTTTACACTGGATATTTATGATCAACTAAATCAAGAAAACCTGCGTAAAGGTCGTCGTATTGCTGGTACTGGAACGATTGATCAAGATGGCAAAGTTGGTGATATTGGTGGTGCAGGATTAAAAGTTGTTGCTGCAGCTAACGAAGGGGCTGATATTTTCTTTGTACCCAACAATCCAGTTGATAAACGGATCAAAAAAGTAAAACCAAATGCAAAGACCAATTATAAAGAAGCCTTGGAAGTCGCTAAAAAAATAAAAACCAAGATGAAAATTGTTCCCGTTAGAAATGTCAAAGAAGCTATTGCTTACTTGCAAAAGACAAAATAATGGCTATCTTAGTAAAGGCCTCATATGTTTAAACAAAAACTTCTAGATTATTCTGGAAGTTTTTTCCAGTTATAATAGGCGTTTGGTAAGTTCAAGGTGAGATTGGACAGAATAATTAGTCAGTTTAATCAGATAAATTAATAAAAGGAGTTGACACAAGCTAAGAAAACGATTACAATATCCGTGTGAGAACGTTTCCATAATTAAGAAAGGAAGGAGTATTTGATGCCAACCATTAAAGAAGTTGCTGAGGAAGCGAGTGTTTCAAAATCAACAGTATCGCGCTATATTTCTAAAAATGGGTATGTCTCAGATGATGCTAGAGAAAAAATCAAAGAAGCCATTACTAAATTGCATTATAGCCCTAATGTCATTGCCCAGTCCTTAAAAACCAACAGGAACCAGTTAGTCGGTTTGTTATTACCAGATATTTCAAATCCTTTTTTTCCCCGCTTAGCACGAGGGGCTGAGGTTTATTTAAAAGAAAAGGGCTATCGTGTGATGTTAGGTAATATTTCGGATAGCAAAACATTAGAAGAGGAATATCTGAATGTTTTATTACAAAATAGAGCAGCTGGTATTATTACCACACACGATTTTACTAAAGACCACCCTGAAATTGACATTCCTGTTGTCGTTGTGGACCGTGTCGACAAAGACAGTCGCTATGGGGTTTTTTCTGATAGCCAAGCTGGGGGGCATTTAGCTGCTGAGGTTATCTGGAAGGCCGGTACTAACAAAGTTTTACTAATAAGAGGGCCGCTGGATTTAGCCGATAATATAAATGAACGATTCAAAGCTAGTTTAACGTTCTTGACCAACAAGAATGTTGACCTTTATATTGGTGATAGTAAAAGTTTTGACTTCGATGATATCCAATCAGAAGCAAAATATTATTTAGATCAGTTTATAGGTATTGATAGCATTATCGCACCATCAGATATTCATGCGATTGCTTACATTCATGAATTACATTCGCGTGGCATAGGCATTCCCGATGAAGTGCAAGTTATAGGATATGATGACATTTTAATGAGTCAATTTATTTACCCCTCATTATCAACGATTCATCAAGCTTCTTACCGAATGGGTTACAATGCCGCAGAACTAGTTTATAAAATTGCCAATCATTTACCCATAGAAGAAGAGCGTATTAAATTACCGGTTCATTACGTTGAACGAGAAACCGTTAGGAGGAAATATGAGTAATATTGTCATAATTGGAAGTATTTCAATGGATTTAGTCATGGTGACAAATCGCATTGCAGAAGAAGGCGAAACCGTCTTTGGAGAATCTTTCTTTATGGTTCCTGGTGGAAAAGGAGCTAATCAAGCGGTAGCTGTGGGTCGGCTTTCGTCACCGAAGGATCACATTTCAGTACTAGGAGCGGTAGGAGAGGATTCCTTTGGTCCAATTCTTTTAGAAAATCTCAAAGCAAATCATTTACATGTAAATCATGTGGGAACGGTCCCATCCTCTTCTGGAATTGCTCAAATTACGCTTTTTAATCAGGATAATCGAATCATTTATTGTCCAGGGGCAAATGGTCTAGTGACGACTTCAAACTGGTCTGAGGAATGGCAAGTGATAGCAGAAGCCGATCTGGTTATCTTACAAAATGAGATTCCGCATCAAGAAAATATGGCAATTGTTCGTTACTGCCACCAAAAGGGAATAAAAGTCCTTTATAATCCGGCGCCAGCTAGAGAAACTGATTCAGAAATGATACCTTTTGTTGATTTTGTAACCCCAAATCAACATGAATGTCAGGCCTTGTTTCCAAATCAAGAACTAGCAGAGACTTTGCGAAACTATCCAAACAAATTAATTGTTACCTTGGGCAAAAAAGGGGTAACGTATTTTGATGGTCAAGAAGTTCAGGTAATTCCAGCTATTAAAACGGAGGCTAAAGATACAACTGGAGCAGGAGATACCTTTAATGGTGCTTTTGGATTAGCCTTAACAAAACAACTTAGTATCACAGAGGCTTTGAAATTTGCTATCTTAGCCTCACATCTTTCTGTTCAAAAATTTGGAGCGCAAGGTGGTATGCCAACGATAGATGAAATGAAAGGACATCCAGAATATGTTAAAAGATGGGATTTTGAATAGTGATTTAGCCAAGTTAGCAGCAGATTTAGGGCATACGGATCGCGTTTGTATTGGTGATTTGGGGCTACCCGTTCCACAAACTGTCGCTAAAATTGATTTAGCCCTTAAACCGGGTTATCCGAATTTTCAAGACGTGTTGGACGTCTATTTGGATCATATTAAGGTTGAAAAAGTTATTTTAGCAGAAGAAATTAAAAGGATTAATCCAGAACAGTTGGATGCTGTGTTAGCAAAGCTAGATGATAGTATAGAAGTTGAGTATGTTAGTCATGAGGAGCTAAAGGGGTTGAATAAAGACGTTAAAGCGATTATCCGAACTGGAGAAAACACACCTTATTCTAATATTATTTTGCAGTCAGGTGTAACCATTTAGAAAGGAACTCTCATCATGAAAATTGAAATGAGGGATATTTCCAAATCATTTGGAAATAATAAGGTTTTAGAAAAAATCAATTTAGTTATTGAATCGGGTCAGATTCATGCTCTAATGGGTGAAAACGGGGCTGGGAAATCAACTTTAATGAATATTTTGACCGGGTTATTTCCTGCAACATCAGGTCACATTTTAATTGATCATCACGAAAAAACCTTTGCTAACCCACAGGAGGCAGAAAAGTTTGGAATTTCCTTTATTCATCAAGAAATGAATACTTGGTCAGAAATGACAGTTTTAGAAAACCTTTTTCTTGGTCGAGAGTTAAAAACAAAACTGGGCCTTTTAGACCAAAAAGCCATGCGGAAAAAAGCAAATGAAGCGTTTGGACGTCTAGGTGTCAAGGTTCCGCTGAACAAGGCTATTGGTCAATTATCTGTTGGCCAACAACAAATGATTGAAATTGCCAAATGTTTATTGACAAAAGCATCAATTCTTATTATGGATGAGCCGACGGCTGCTTTGACAGACCATGAAACGGAAAATCTCTTCCGAGTTATTAGAAGTCTAAAGCAAGAAGGTGTAGGTATTATTTACATCTCTCACCGAATGGAAGAAATTTTTAAAATTACAGATTTAGTAACTGTTATGCGAGATGGTATCGTCGTTGATACAGTGGAAACAGTTAAAACCAATCCCCATGAGCTCGTACGTAAGATGGTTGGACGCGAACTTAATGATTTTTATCCAGAAAAAAATGCTGAAATTGGAGACATTGCCTTTGAAGTTAAAAATCTAAATAGTCAAACCTTTAAAAATATTTCCTTTGCTGTTAGAAAAGGAGAGATTCTTGGCTTCTCAGGTTTGATGGGAGCAGGACGAACAGAGGTTATGCGTAGCATCTTTGGCTTGGATAAAAAAGAATCAGGTACTCTCTGGATTGACGGTCAAGAAGTGACGATCAATAATCCAGCCCAAGCCATTGCAAAAGGAATTGGATTTCTGACAGAGGATCGTAAAGATGAAGGCTTAATCCTTGATTTTTCGATAAAAGATAACATGACTTTGCCAAGTTCTAAGGAATTTGTTAAAAATGGGTTATTTGATGAAAAAACAAGTCGCACCTTCAGTCAACAATTGATTGACCGTTTCCGAATTAAATCTGGTAGTCCACAATTACCAGTTGGAAACTTATCAGGTGGAAATCAGCAAAAGGTTGTCCTAGCTAAGTGGATTGGAATTGCTCCTAAAGTCTTGATTTTAGATGAGCCAACACGAGGTGTTGATGTGGGCGCTAAAAGAGAAATCTATCAACTCATGAATGAACTTGCTGAAAGAGGCGTTCCTATTATCATGGTGTCTTCTGATTTACCAGAAGTTTTAGGAGTCAGTGATCGCATTATCGTCATGCATGAGGGTCGTATCACTGGGGAACTAACCAAAGAAGAGGCAAGTCAAGAAAAAGTCATGCAACTAGCAACAGGAGGAGAATAAGGGTGAAAAAAGTAATGAATTATATATCAGAGTTGACGACTCTGGTAGCGCTAGTAGGATTAATGATTGTGATTACGGTGATTAATCCCAACTTTTTAACAACAAATAATTTGCTTAACTTATTGTTGCAAGTCACTGCCAATGGCTTTATTGCCTTTGGGATGACCTTTGTCATCTTAACAGGGGGTATTGATTTGTCAGTTGGGTCAATATTAGCCCTTTCGAGTGCTCTGACTGCAGGTATGATAGCAAAAGGGATTCCCGTTGGGATAGCTGTTCTTATGGCTCTCTTACTGGGTGGAATCTTTGGCATGTTGAATGGTATATTCATCTCTTATGGGAAATTAGCCCCCTTTATTGTAAGTCTAGCAACAATGACCATTTTTAGGGGAGCAACGCTCGTTTATACTAACGGGAATCCAATTACAGGTGGCTTATCAGATAGCTTTCTCTTCCAGTTTATTGGTCAAGGTTACCTCTTTGGGATACCATTTCCCGTAGTACTGATGTTTCTAATTTTTCTTATCTTGTATGTTCTTTTACATAAAACTGCTTTTGGGAAATCTGTATACGCGCTGGGAGGGAATGAAAAAGCAGCGTATATCTCAGGCGTTAAGCTCAATAAAGTAAAACTTATTATTTATACCATTTCGGGTATGATGGCTGCTATGTCAGGTTTAATTATTACGTCACGTTTAAGTTCTGCTCAACCTACCGCAGGAACCAGTTATGAGATGGATGCCATTGCGGCTGTTGTCTTGGGGGGAACGTCATTGTCAGGCGGTAAGGGTCGCCTTATTGGAACCTTAATTGGGGCACTAATTATCGGGGTACTTAATAATGGTTTAAATATTATTGGTGTTTCAGCCTTTTGGCAGCAGGTAGTAAAAGGTGTTGTTATTCTGATAGCAGTCTTACTTGACCGCTTCAAAGTAGCAAAGGCTTAGCTATTATAAAAAAGAACAAAAAAATAAAAAGGAGTTTCACATGAAATTTGGAAAAAAACTTGGCTTTTTAGTCCTATTATTATCAATGGTTCTCGTATTAGGAGCTTGTGGAAAAACAGGGTTAGGGACTTCTTCCGACTCAAGTTCAAAAGCAGTTACAAAAAAAGCAGCTAAAGATTTAAAACTAGGTGTCTCCATCTCTACAACTAATAATCCCTACTTTGTTGCTATGAAAGATGGTATTGATAAGTATGCGGGAAGTAAAAAAGTTAGCATTAAAGTAGCGGATGCTCAAGATGATGCGGCTCGCCAAGCAGATGATATTCAAAACTTTATTAGCCAAAATGTTGATGCAATTCTGATTAACCCAGTTGATTCAAAAGCTGTTGTTACCTCAATTAAAGCTGCTAACTCTGCGAATATCCCTGTTATTTTAATTGACCGCGGCAGTGAAGGTGGCAAAGTTCTCACCACGGTTGCTTCTGATAACGTAGAAGCTGGGAAAATGGCTGCTGAATTTATTGTTAAAGAGTTAGGCGAAAAAGCAAAAGCCTTCGAACTTTCAGGTGTGCCGGGTGCTTCAGCAACTGTAGACCGTGGTAATGGTTTCAATAAAGTTGCTAAAGAAAAATTAGATATTTTATCTAGTCAATCAGCAAATTTTGACCGCGCTAAAGCATTGAATACAGCCCAAAATATGATTCAAGGTCATAAGGATGTTCAAGTTATTTTTGCACAAAATGATGAAATGGCTCTAGGTGCGGCACAAGCCGTTAAATCTGCTAACTTAAAAAATGTGGTCATTGTGGGAATTGATGGTCAGCCGGATGCCCATGAAGCCATTAAAAAAGGTGATTTAACAGCGACAATTGCCCAGCAACCCGCAAAAATGGGTGAAATTGCAATCCAAGCAGCTATTGATCACTACCAAGGCAAAAAAGTTGCAGCAAAAACAGTATCACCAATCTATTTAGTAACTAAAGATAAGGTTGATAAATACAACTGGTAATTTTTGGAAAGGAGCATTGGAGTGCTCCTTTTTACTTTAGCTCTTAAAAAAGGCAAAGCCTTAGAGGAAATCAAAAGTCAGAAAACAAAGAAGAAACATGCTATACTAGGATTAGTTTAAGACGAAAGGTCTGCAAAACGGATTAGAAGAGACAAAAAGGTATTTCTATGGTAGAATCCATTCGAATCTTACATCTGAATGATTTACACTCTCATTTTGAAGCCTACCCTAAAATAGAGCATTTTTTTGCTGAGGCATCAAAAACAAGCGACGAAGTCATCAAGGTTGATATTGGTGATAATATTGACTTAAGTCATCCTTTAACAGAAGCTACACAAGGTAAAGCAAATGTCCAGTTAATGAATCGACTGGGGATACAATATGCTACTATTGGAAATAACGAAGGGATTGGCTTAAGTAAAGATTCACTTAATCAGGTTTATGATGAGGCGAATTTCACGATTATTCTGGGTAATGTGACAGATGAGCAAGGCATACCCAGCTGGGCTAAGCCTTATCATATTTATCAAACAAAGGCAGGGACCAAACTGGCATTCTTAGCTTATACTTTTCCCTATTATAAAACCTATCAACCCAATGGTTGGCAGGTTGAAGATCCTATTGAGAGCCTAAAAAGAGATTTAGAGATTCCGGAAGTAGCATCAGCGGATATTCGTATTTTGCTTAGTCACTTGGGGATTCGGACTGATGAGACTATTACCAAAGAAGTGACTGGTCTTGATTTAATAATTGGAGCTCATACGCATCACGTTTTTGAAGAGGGAGTCTGTTTGAATGGCACTTACATGGCGGCAGCTGGTAAATATGGACAGTATGTAGGTGACATTAATCTTAGTATTGATAATCGCAAGATCTCTGCTATTGAAATGATTGCCCATGAAACCAGTCATTTTGCTAGTCAGAAAAAAGATCAAGGCTTTATTAAGGGCCTCAGCAAGGAGGGTAAGAGGCTTCTGGAACAAAGGCAAATTTGCAAAATGAGCCACCATTTGAATTATGAAGAGTCCCTTGCCTTGGTCATGTCGGCGATGAAAGATTATGCTAAGGCAGAAGCTTGCATTATCAATTCAGGTCTCGTGTTGCAAGCCTTTGATAGCTCTCTAACAGCAGAGCAGCTACATGCAGCCTTGCCTCATCAAATGCGCTTAATTAGACTACAATTAAATGGTGAAAGCTTCCAAAGAATTTGCCATGATATTTACAGCAAAGAAGCATTATTGAAAAATCAGGAAATAAGAGGTATGGGCTTTCGAGGGGAATGCTTTGGGCGACTATATAGTGATGGCTTTACTTACAAAAATGAAAAAATAGTGTATAATGGTAAAGTTATGGGTAAGTCGGACAATATTAGTCTGGTCCTAGTGGATCACTATTATTTTGCTTCTTATTTTCCAACTGTAAAGGAATCAGAAGTAGAATTATTGTTTCCAGATTTACTGAGAGAAGTTGTTGAAAAGTACCTCATAAAAAATGAGAGATATAGGAAAGGAGCCCGATGAAAAAAGAGATTTCCCCTGAAATGTACAATTACAACAAATTTCCAGGGCCAGAATTCATTGCTTTTGACAAAATAGTCAAAAGCGATCAGTTGGAATTTTTCCTCATAGAGAATGAGAAAGATGCCTTTAATGCAACAGCATTTAGTCAGCGTTTTACAGAGATTTTACTTAAATATGACTATATTGTTGGTGATTGGGGTAATGAACAGTTGCGGTTGAAAGGTTTTTATAAGGATTCCAATGAGGTAAAAAAATCTAATCGGATTTCACGACTAGAAGATTACATTAAAGAATTTTGTAATTTTGGTTGTGCTTATTTTGTTTTGGAAAACAGTCAACCAGTTGAGATTAAGTTTGAGGAGGAAAGAAGCCCTCGTCGTCGAAAAAATCATCGTTCAAATAATCGGAAAAGAAGGCAAGTGAAAGAAAATGTCAACGCTAGACCGAAACCTAAAGAAAAAGGTCTTGAAAAAGAAAAAACGTTTCAAAAAGTATCAGGCCGAAAACGTAAAGACTCTGCTAAAAAACCTTCAAAGAAAAATGATTCTAAACAGACCAGAGTGCGCGAAGCTTCTAATGACCATTTTATTATCAGAAAGAAGGATAAGTAATCCATGAAACCATCAATTTATAGCTTAACCCGTGATGAACTCATAGATTGGGCAATTGCAAATGGGCAAAAGAAATTTAGAGCGACTCAAATTTGGGATTGGCTCTATAAGAAGCGTGTTCAATCTTTTGAAGAGATGACCAATATCTCTAAAGATTTTATTGCACTCTTAAATGAAAAATTCTGCCTCAATCCTCTAAAACAACGGATTGTTCAAGAGTCTGCTGATGGGACTGTCAAATACCTCTTTGAGTTACCAGATGGCATGCTAATTGAAACTGTTCTTATGCGTCAACACTACGGACATTCAGTTTGTGTGACAACTCAGGTTGGCTGTAATATTGGCTGTACTTTCTGCGCTAGTGGCTTGATAAAGAAACAAAGAGATCTGAATAGTGGTGAAATTACAGCACAAATTATGCTCGTTCAAAAATACTTTGACGAGCGTGGACAAGATGAGCGTGTCAGCCATGTCGTTGTTATGGGTATCGGGGAACCTTTTGACAACTATAAGAATGTCATGACCTTCCTAAGGACCATAAATGATGATAACGGCCTAGCAATTGGTGCGCGTCATATCACAGTATCAACTTCTGGTTTGGCGCACAAGATTCGGGACTTCGCGAATGAAGGTGTTCAAGTTAACCTAGCAGTATCATTACATGCACCAAATAATGAGTTACGCTCAAGCATCATGCGTATCAATCGTTCATTTCCGCTGGAAAAACTTTTTACTGCTATTGAATACTATATTGAAACCACCAACCGTCGGGTTACTTTCGAATACATTATGTTAAATGAGGTAAATGATGGCGTTGAACAAGCAAAAGAACTAGCTGATTTAACGAAGAATATCCGTAAATTATCCTATGTCAATCTTATTCCATATAATCCAGTGTCAGAGCATGATCAGTATAGTCGAAGTCCAAAGGAACGTGTTGAAGCTTTTTATGATATCTTAAAAAAGAATGGTGTCAACTGTGTTGTTAGGCAAGAACACGGTACTGATATTGATGCTGCATGTGGGCAACTACGGTCAAATACAATGAAAAAGGATCGCCAAAAAGCAGCGGCGAAAGTAGAAAAATAGATGCCTTGGATTAACAACCCTCTTCGGTTATCTAAACCATTGCTTTATACTATTGAGACACTTCTAATACTCTACGCCATTGCAGTTGCTATCATGTGCTTCACCCCTAGCCCAGGACTATTTAGTGGAATGGAGACACCTAATATGTTATATATTGGTCGCTTACGTCTCCTTTTGGTGCCTTTTAATTCTATTGTTGGATTAAACCAAGTAACCTCTCTTAACCAAGCCATCTGGATTTTTTGTCAAAATGCTTTAAACATTTTATTACTTTACCCTTTGGTTCTTTTTATCCATCTTCTTTCAAGTAAATGGCATAGTTATGGAAAAAGCCTTCTGTTGGGATTTAGTATAAGTTTGTTTATTGAAAGCAGTCAATTGTTCTTGGACCTGCTCATTAATGCTAATCGTGTTTTCGAGATTGATGATTTATGGACAAATACATTAGGAGCCTTACTGGCTTACCTCACCTACCTTTTGATATGTAAACAAATGATCAAAAGAGGTTGAAATCTCTCCGGCTGGGAGAGACTTTTTTTAACTAATCATTATGAAATTGAGTGACAATTTAAATTTGAAAGGAAAGATATGTCAATTATCAAGCATTTATGGTGGTTCTTTAAACAAGAAAAGTTGCCCTATCTTATGGGGGTTCTTGCCCTGAGTGTGGTAGCTTTTCTAAATTTGATACCACCTAAAATAATGGGACTCGTTATTGATGGGATTACAAGTGGGCATCTGACCAAAAACCAATTGCTATGGCAACTCTTGTGGTTAATTCTTTCAGCGCTAGCCATGTATTTTTTGCGTTATATATGGCGCATCTGCATTTTTGGGACTTCTTATCGACTTGGACGCATTATGCGATTTCGACTCTTTGAACATTTTACTCAAATGTCCCCATCATTCTATCAAAAATACCGAACTGGTGATCTCATGGCTCATGCTACTAATGACATTAATTCCTTGACTCGCCTTGCAGGTGGAGGAGTAATGTCAGCTGTAGATGCATCAATTACAGCCATTGTAACCTTGATGACTATGTTTTTAAGTATTTCTTGGCAGATGACCCTAATTGCTGTACTCCCTTTACCATTAATGGCTTATGCTACTAGTCGTTTAGGACGCAAAACGCATAAAGCTTTCGGCGAATCGCAAGCCGCCTTCTCTGATCTTAATAATAAAGTTCAAGAAAGTGTATCAGGAATAAAGGTCACCAAATCTTTTGGCTACCAGAACCAGGAGCTAGCAGCTTTTCAAGCCATTAATCAAAAGACTTTCCAAAAAAATATTAAAACAATGACTTATGATGTCATGTTTGATCCTTTGGTATTGTTATTCATAGGTGCTTCCTATGTCCTTACTCTTTTAGTTGGGGCTTATATGATAAAAGGAAATCAAGTCACCATAGGGAGTCTGGTCACATTTATCACCTATTTAGATATGCTAGTTTGGCCACTGATGGCCGTTGGCTTTTTATTTAATATGATTCAAAGAGGGTCGGTTTCTTATGATAGAATTAGCACTCTATTGGATCAAAAATCTGATGTTCAAAATCCTAAACACCCAGTAAAGGAAATTGCTAACGGGACTTTAATCTATAATATTGAGGCCTTTCAGTATGAGAATGAAACAACCCTGAAAGATATTCACTTTGTCCTTGAAAAAGGTCAAACTCTAGGGCTTGTTGGCCAAACAGGGTCAGGTAAAACAAGCCTAATCAAGTTATTGTTGAGAGAATACAATGTAACTGAGGGTTCAATCTCATTGAATGGCCATAACATAGAAGATTATCGCCTAGAAGATATGCGTCGTTTGATTGGCTATGTCCCTCAAGATCAGTTCCTTTTTGCTACGACGATCTTAGAGAATGTTCGTTTTGGCAACACGGGTTTATCAAAAGAGCAAGTAGTTGCAGCAACTAGGCTATCTCAAGTTTATGACGATGTTATGGACATGCCAGAGGGCTTTGATACTCTTATTGGAGAAAAGGGAGTTTCTCTTTCTGGTGGACAAAAGCAACGCTTAGCCATGAGTCGAGCCATGGTTTTAGATCCAGAAATTCTAATTTTAGATGATTCCCTATCGGCAGTTGATGCTAGAACTGAGCATGCCATTATTGAAAACTTGAAAGAAACAAGACGTCATAAGACAACTATTATAACGGCTCATCGTTTGAGTGCAGTAGTTCATGCAGATCTCATTTTAGTTATGAAAAATGGCCGTATTATAGAGCGTGGTAGGCATGAGGAGTTAATCCAAAAAAATGGCTGGTATGCTAAGACCTACATTTCGCAACAAATGGAAATGGAGGGTCAAGACAATGTCTAATGATAATCAATGGCAGGTTTTTAAAAGGTTGTTATCTTATTTAAAACCCTATAAATGGATTACTGTACTGGCTCTTGGACTCTTACTTTTAACAACAGTGATTAAAAGTCTTATCCCATTGGTGGCCTCTTATTTTATTGATCATTATTTAGAGGCTATTAATCAGTCGGCTTTTGTGATATTGATTGGTTACTACGGCCTTTACCTCCTTCAAAGTTTCATTCAATATTTTGGGAACCTCTTTTTTGCTAAAGTTTCTTACAGTATTGTCCGTGATATTCGTCGAGATGCTTTTGCAAATATGGAAAAACTTGGGATGGCTTATTTTGATAAGACCCCAGCAGGCTCAATTGTTTCCCGTATCACAAATGATACTGAGGCGGTAAGCGATATGTTTTCAGGATTATTGTCTAGCTTTGTTTCAGCTATTTTTATCTTTACTGTTACTCTCTACACAATGTTGATGCTTGATGCTAAGTTAACAGCTTTAGTTGCAATTTTTTTACCCTTTATCTTTATTCTTGTGAATTTATACCGGAAAAAATCGGTCAAGGTAATTGCGAAAACGAGGAGTTTACTTTCAGATATTAATACGAAGCTGGCAGAAAGTATCGAAGGTATTCGTATTATTCAAGCTTTTGGTCAGGAAGAGCGTTTGAAAGCTGAATTTGAGTTGATTAATGAAGAACATGTCGCCTATGCTAATAAATCAGTTGCCTTGGATAGTATTTTCTTGCGACCTGCTATGTCACTGTTGAAATTATTGGCCTATGCAGTTCTAATGACTTATTTTGGCTTTAAAGGGCTAAATGGAGGGCTAACAGCTGGTATTATGTATGCTTTTATCCAGTATGTTAATAGGCTTTTTGATCCTTTAATTGAGGTTACACAAAACTTTTCCACCCTTCAAACTTCTATGGTATCGGCAGCAAGGGTTTTTAAGCTTATTGATGAGATCGCTTATGAACCATCACAAGAGACAAGTCTTGAAAAAGTTGAGCAAGGTAATATCGAATTTAAACAGGTCTCATTTTCTTATGATGGTCAACATAAGGTTTTAAATAAGATTTCCTTTAAAGTTAACAAGGGAGAAACCATTGCTTTTGTTGGAGCAACAGGGTCAGGGAAATCTTCTATTATTAACATTTTTATGCGCTTTTATGAATTTTTTGAAGGACAAATTTTAATTGATGGGCAGGATATTAGAAAATATAGTCCCAGCGCATTACGGAAAGCTGTAGGACTAGTTCTCCAAGAGCCATTTCTTTATCATGGAACCATTGCCTCGAATATCAGAATGTATCAAGATATTAGTGATCAAGCTGTTCAAGAAGCTGCTGAGTTTGTTGATGCTGATGATTTCATTGATAAATTGCCAGAAAAATATCAAGCTCCCGTTACAGAACGTGGTTCTAGCTTTTCTACGGGGCAGCGACAACTTTTAGCATTTGCACGTACCGTCGCTAGTCAGCCTAAAATATTGATTCTTGATGAGGCAACAGCAAATATTGATTCTGCTACGGAGCAAATTGTTCAGAATTCCTTGGCAAAAATGCGTAAAGGTCGAACAACTATTGCTATTGCGCATCGCTTGTCAACCGTTCAAGATGCTAATTGCATCTACGTGCTTGATAAAGGAACTATCATTGAAAATGGTAGTCACGAGGAACTCTTGAGTAAAAAGGGGGCTTACTATAGAATGTATCAATTACAAGCTGGGATGATGACCAATAACTAAACGAAAATTGAGTCTAGGATATAAATCCTAGGCTTTTAAGTTATCAGTGTAATCATCAACAAAGCTATAGTCAAAAAAGGAATAAAGGGAATTGATTTCTGAGATGTGAAATGACAATGAAGCATTCCAAGGAGACTAGCTCCCTGAATAATCCATAAAAGAGTTGATAAAGGGTAAGCTAAGGCTAAAAGGGAGAGATAAAAGAGGTCTCCACTACCAATGGACTGGGGGAAGAGGATTGCCAATAGGGCTAAAGTGAGAAAAATACAGGATAAAAGATTAAACCCCAAAATCATTACTGTCGTGGTATAAGCTATCAGCCAAAAGAGCATTGGGTAGGATCTTGATTTGATATCAAAAAGGGAAAGAAGAATAGAAAAAGAAATAAGGGTTAAATCTGTCAGGCTGAAGATACCTTTTAAGGCATAAAAGACAAATAAGAGTCCATATAGGACTTCAAGAATGATGTAAAGGGGATTGATAGGGACTTTACAAAAACGACAGCGACAGGCGCTAACTATAAAGGATAAAACTGGTACCAAGTCTTTAAAGCCAAGTTGATTCTGACAGTTCGAACAATGGCTCGGTGGCCAAAGAATAGACTTTTCAGGAAACCTATCGAGCACTAGTCCAGCAAAGGAGCCTAAACTTGCTCCAAGGAAAAAATAAAGTAATATGGTCATACCTATTTATTCGAAAAAATAGTGAAAAATTGAAAAGAAAAAGAGGAAAGCGATTGCTTAATCTTCTTGAAAAAAATCTGTTAATTTGCTAGAATCTACTTATATGAAAACCTTATACGATGTGCAACAGTTATTGAAAAATTTTGGTATTTATATTTATATTGGTAAGCGACTTTATGATATCGAAATGATGAAAATTGAACTAAAACGACTTTATGATAATGGTTTAATGGACAAAAAGGATTACCTAAATGCTGAACTGATTTTGCGACGTGAGCATAGACTAGAATTAGAAAAAGAAGGACAGGAAAAATGAGTCAAAAATTAATTGGTATTGATCTAGGTGGAACAACAATCAAATTTGGAATTTTAACCCTAGAAGGTGAAGTTCAAGAAAAGTGGGCTATTGAGACAAACACTTTAGAAGATGGAAAACATATTGTCCCTGATATCGTTGCCTCTTTAAAGCATCGTCTTGCCCTTTATGGTCTAAGTAAAGACGATTTTGTTGGGATTGGCATGGGCTCTCCTGGAGCAGTTGATCGTGATCACAATACGGTTACTGGCGCTTTTAATCTTAACTGGAAAGACCGACAAGAAGTAGGGTCCATTATTGAAAAAGAGCTAGGCATTCCTTTTGCTATTGACAATGATGCCAACGTTGCTGCCCTTGGTGAACGCTGGGTGGGTGCAGGTGATAATAATCCTGATGTTGTTTTTGTGACTCTGGGAACTGGTGTCGGAGGAGGAATCATTGCTGATGGCAATCTTATTCACGGTGTTGCTGGTGCTGGAGGTGAAATTGGTCACATGATTGTAGAACCTGAAAATGGTTTCGCGTGCACTTGTGGTTCATATGGCTGTTTAGAGACAGTGGCTTCAGCAACAGGTGTTGTTAAGGTAGCACGCTTACTAGCTGAGTCTTACGAAGGTGATTCAGCGATTAAAGCTGCTATTGATAATGGTGAAGTGGTAACAAGTAAAGACATTTTCATGGCGGCAGAAGCTAGTGATTCCTTTGCCGATTCAGTTGTTGAAAAAGTCAGCTTTTACCTAGGACTTGCCACTGCAAATATTTCCAATATTCTTAATCCTGATTCAGTTGTTATTGGTGGGGGAGTATCGGCAGCAGGTGAGTTTTTACGCTCACGTATTGAGAAGTATTTCTTAACTTTTGCTTTTCCACAAGTTAAAACGTCAACAAAAATTAAAATTGCTGAATTGGGCAATGATGCTGGTATCATTGGAGCTGCAAGCTTAGCTAACCAATTAGCTAGTAAATAGGAGGAGAAGATGTCGTTAGTTACAATTTTAGGATGGTTAATATTAGTTGGAACGGTTCTTTATTTTACTTGGAATTATTTTACTTTTAAGCGAATGGCTAAGCAGATTGATAATGACACCTTTAGAGAGATGATGTATTATAGCCAAATTATTGACTTGCGAGATCCAGTAACTTTTAGAAAACGCCATATTTTAGGGGCACGTAATTTTCCTAGACAGCAATTTGACGCTTCCATTAAATCATTGCGACATGATAAACCGATTTTAATTTACGAAAATGTCACAAACCGTTTTGCTCCAAGTGCTATTCGTAAGCTGAAAAAAGCAGGATACACTAATCTTTATCTTTTAAAAGATGGTTTTGATTACTGGGATGGAAAAACAAAATAAGGGAGAAAGTGAGTAGGTTGTCTACTTACTTTTTTGGTATTTTGGCACTTGAGCTTTTTCATGGAAAAATCAAAAGCTGAACTGAAAACATTTACAACAAGACAATTTCTGTTTTTTCACTTAATTTGTGTTATACTTGTTTAGTTAAAAAATATTATGCTACAAGAGGAAAAAATGACAGAACTAAGAAACGATATCCGTAACGTTGCTATCATCGCTCACGTTGACCACGGAAAAACAACACTTGTTGATGAATTGCTGAAACAATCACACACACTTGATGAACGTAAAGAACTTCAAGAGCGTGCAATGGATTCAAACGATATTGAAAAAGAACGCGGTATCACCATTCTGGCTAAAAATACAGCTGTTGCCTATAATGATGTTCGTATTAATATTATGGACACCCCTGGTCACGCGGACTTCGGTGGTGAAGTTGAACGTATCATGAAAATGGTTGACGGAGTCGTTCTTGTCGTTGATGCCTATGAAGGAACAATGCCTCAAACGCGTTTTGTTTTGAAAAAAGCCTTAGAACAAGATTTGGTTCCTATTGTAGTTGTTAATAAAATTGATAAACCTTCTGCTCGACCAGCGGAAGTTGTAGATGAAGTATTGGAACTTTTCATTGAACTTGGTGCAGATGATGAACAGTTGGAATTTCCAGTTGTTTATGCATCAGCAATTAATGGAACATCGTCACTTTCTGATGACCCTGCTGATCAAGAACACACTATGGCACCAATCTTTGATACAATTATTGATCATATTCCAGCGCCAGTTGATAATTCTGACGAGCCCCTACAATTCCAAGTATCATTGTTAGACTATAATGATTTTGTTGGTCGTATTGGTATTGGTCGTGTTTTCCGTGGTACTATCAAAGTTGGTGATAACGTTACCCTATCTAAATTAGATGGCTCTACGAAGAATTTCCGTGTTACAAAACTCTTTGGATTCTTTGGTTTAGAGCGTCGTGAAATTGAAGAAGCAAAAGCTGGTGATCTGATTGCTGTTTCAGGTATGGAAGATATCTTTGTTGGAGAAACAATTACTCCTACAAATGCTATTGAACCATTACCAATTCTCCGTATCGACGAACCAACTCTTCAAATGACTTTCTTGGTTAACAATTCACCTTTTGCTGGTCGCGAAGGTAAATGGGTGACGTCACGTAAGATTGAAGAACGTTTACAAGCAGAATTACAAACTGACGTTTCACTCCGTATCGATCCAACTGATTCACCTGATAAATGGACAGTTTCTGGTCGTGGTGAGCTTCATTTGGCTATTCTTATTGAAACAATGCGCCGTGAAGGCTATGAATTACAAGTATCCCGTCCGGAAGTTATTATTAAAGAAATTGATGGCGTTAAATGTGAACCATTTGAGCGTGTGCAAATTGATACACCAGAAGAATACCAAGGGGCAATTATTCAATCACTCTCAGAACGTAAAGGTGATATGTTAGATATGCAAATGGTTGGAAACGGTCAAACACGCTTGATCTTCTTAATTCCTGCACGGGGTTTGATTGGTTATTCTACTGAGTTTCTTTCAATGACTCGTGGTTATGGGATTATGAACCATACTTTTGACCAGTATTTACCAGTCGTGGGTGGTGAAATTGGAGGACGTCATCGTGGTGCCCTTGTTTCGATTGATCAAGGAAAAGCAACTACCTACTCTATTATGCGGGTGGAAGAACGTGGAACAATCTTTGTTAATCCTGGAACCGAAGTTTATGAAGGAATGATTATCGGAGAACATTCTCGTGATAATGACCTAGGTGTCAATATTACCACTGCAAAACAGATGACCAATGTTCGTTCAGCTAATAAAGACCAAACATCTGTTATTAAAACACCTCGTATCTTGACTTTAGAAGAATCATTAGAATTTCTTAACGATGATGAGTATATGGAAGTCACTCCAGAGTCTATTCGTCTTCGTAAGCAAATTCTTAATAAAGCAGCGCGTGACAAAGCAAATAAAAAGAAAAAGTCTGCTGAATAAATATGGCCATTAACATTATTAAAGATTTTTAAAAAGTCAATCTTTTTAAAAGTCTTTTTCTATCCCAGATACCATTAGATATTAATTAGAAAAGAGGATAGCCTTGTTCTACTTAATTATTGCTATATTAATTGTTTCCTATTATATTTTTATGGCACCAAAAAGTATCAAAAACACCTTGTCAATGATAGGTTTGGTCGCCTTGGTAGCACTTTTAATTGTATTAGCTGGAATGAGCTTGATTAAAATACTAGAATCGCCCCCTGAAATATTCGTTGTAATAGCTATGATTGCAGTAAGTTTTTTTGCATTACGTGATATTTTACGGATGCCAACTAAGAATAAAAATGATTAAAGGAGGCTGGGACAAAAGTCTAAGCTCAAATATAAAAAGCGAACAAGACAGTATTCTGAGTATCAGAAAATGAGTTTTGTTCGCTTTTTGGGTTTCATTTATCAATTGGAAAAATTAATGGCAGGGAATCTCAAAAATTAATATCTTTTTGTCCCAGACTCTTTTTTAGCAAGATAACAATACTTTAGTCACTGGCTTTTACCCATTATCGGACGGGCTGTGCCTTGAAAAAGCTAGAAAATAAAGGTAAAATGATAAAGTGTTAGAATGGATAGAGTGTGAAAAAATGAAAAAAATAACAAATTTCGAAAATAAAAAAGTACTTGTTCTTGGATTAGCTAAATCAGGTGAAGCGGCAGCACGTTTGTTGACGAAACTGGGTGCTTTAGTGACCGTTAATGACGGAAAAGCATTTGAAGAAAACCCTGCTGCTCAAGCCCTTTTGGAGCTTGGAATTAAGGTGGTTTGTGGTAGCCACCCGCTAGCCTTATTAGATGAAGACTTCGAGTTGATGATTAAGAATCCAGGGATACCTTATTCAAATCCTATGGTTGAAAAGGCTCTTGCTAAGGGAATTCCTGTCTTAACTGAAGTTGAATTAGCTTACTTAGTATCTGAAGCACCTATTATTGCTATTACAGGTTCTAATGGCAAAACTACGACCACCACAATGATTGCAGATGTCTTAAACCATGGCGGTCAATCAGCTCTTTTATCTGGGAATATTGGCTATCCTGCTTCTGAAGTTGTGCTAAAGGCTGAGCCTAAGGATAGACTTGTGATGGAATTATCTTCATTTCAATTGATGGGGGTTGATGCCTTCCATCCGCATATAGCTTTAATCACTAATCTAATACCCACACACATTGACTACCATGGAAGTTTAGAAAATTATGTGGCAGCTAAATGGAATATCCAACAACGGATGACTAATGAAGACTATGTCATTTTAAATGCTGATCAAGAATTAACACGTGTACTAGCCTCAAAAACCCAAGCAAAGGTCCTTTATTTCTCGACTAAAAAAGAAGTTGAGGGTGCTTATTTACAAGGCGATAAACTCTATTATAACGGTGAATTTATTATGGAGGCTTCAAGTATTGGAGTGCCAGGACTACATAACGTAGAAAATGCTTTAGCAACAATTGTGGTGGCTAAGCTGTCTAATATCGCAAATCACGTTATTGTGGATACTTTGAAGCATTTTGGTGGGGTTAAACACCGTCTTCAATATGCGGGACAATTACACGATATTACCTTTTACAATGACAGTAAATCAACAAATATATTAGCTTGTCAGAAGGCACTTTCAGGTTTTGACAAAGAAAATCTTATCTTAATTGCTGGTGGGCTTGACCGTGGAAACAGCTTTGATGAACTGGTACCAGATATCAAAGGAATCAAAAAGATGATTCTTATAGGTGAAACTGCTGGGAAAATGGAGCTAGCAGCGGACACGGCGGGAGTTTCTCATAGCAATGCTAAAGATGTGGCTGAAGCGACAAGAATTGCCTTTAAGGAAGCTCTTGCTGGGGATATTATTTTACTTAGCCCTGCTAATGCAAGCTGGGATATGTATCCTAATTTCGAAGTCCGTGGGGATGAGTTTTTGAAGACCATTGAAGATCTAAAAGGAGAGTTCTAATGGTTAAAAGAATTATTTTTACAGGTGGGGGAACGGTTGGTCACGTCACCCTAAACCTTATCTTAATGCCTTATTTTATTCAAGATGGTTGGGAAGTTCATTATATTGGGGATAAAAAGGGGATTGAATACAAAGAGCTGCAAAAGTCGGGCTTAGAGGTCACTTTTCACGGGATTAAAACTGGAAAATTACGACGTTATTTTTCTTGGCAGAATCTCATTGACGTTTTCAAAGTTGCTATTGGGCTCTTACAATCACTTGCAATCATCTTAAAGGTGAGGCCAAAAGCTCTCTTTTCAAAAGGTGGCTTTGTCTCTGTACCACCCGTTATCGCTGCTAAGTTATTAGGACGTCCTGTTTACATACATGAGTCAGATATTTCTATGGGGCTAGCCAATAAAATTGCTTCAAAGTTTGCAACAAGGATGTACACAACCTTTGAACCAGAAAATCATCTTAAGAACGCTAAACAAATTGGAGCTGTCACAAAAGTTAGTGAGCTTCAGGCGTGTTACTCTGACGAATGTGAAAAAATTAAAGCGCATTTTGATCCGTCGCTTAAAACACTCTTGTTTGTAGGTGGTTCTGCTGGAGCTAAGGTCTTTAATCAGATGATTAGTCAGACATCAGCTTTGACCGACTATTTCAATGTTATCAATATTAGTGGTGATGCCTCTTTGAACACAATTGAAAAGAATCTTTATCGAATAGACTACGTCACAGATTTTTATCAACCTTTAATGTCATTAGCAGATGTTGTCATTACACGGGGTGGCTCCAATACACTTTTTGAACTCCTAGCGATGCGAAAACTTCACTTGATTGTACCTTTGGGGAAAGAAGCAAGTCGTGGAGACCAAATAGAGAATGCTGACTATTTTGTTAAAAAGGGATATTCTCGTCAAATCAAGGAAAGCGACCTCAGTTTAGAAAAATTAAGACAGGAGGTTGCTTACTTGGTGTCGCATCGAGACTCTTTTATGAAGGCCATGTCAACATCGCAAGAAATCACACCTCCCGATAGATTTTATGAGATGTTAGTGACTGACCTTAGCTCAAAAATTAAGGAAGACTAAATGGTGAAAAAGAAAAAAACGAATCCTGAAAAAGAGCCTCTTGTTTTGACGGAATGGCAAAAGCGAAATATTGAATTTTTAGAAAAAAAGAAAAGTCAAGCTGAGGAGGAACGTAAGCTTAAAGAAAAGTTAGCTAGTGAAAAAAAAGCCCGATTACAATCAAAAAATAGTGACGAAGAAATAGACGCTGATGACAAGTCAGATACTGATAGCGAAATCGGTACTGATAGTGAGGTAGATGAAGAGAAGGTCAAAGAAGAAGTAAAACCCAAAGTAAAAAAGGAAAAAACCAAAAGACAAAAAGCATTAATTAAGGCACTACCTGTTCTTTTAACGAGTTTTTTGATTTTGATTGCTTCAATTTTTTTCTTGTCGCCTTATAGCAAATTAAAAACATTCGCTTCAAAGGGTAACGACCATACTAGCTTAGTAGAACTTGTCAGTCAAAGTCAAATTAAACCATCAGAATATTTTTTATCGGTATTCTTTTCATCGGCAAAGCACGCTAATGCTATTAAGACTAGCAATCCTTGGGTTAAAGATGTTGCTATTCATTATCAGCTTCCAAACCATTTTGTATTTGATGTTAAAGAATATCGTATTATTGCTTATGCTCAAGTTGACAATGGATTTCAGCCGATTCTTGAAAATGGCCGTCGTGTTACAATTGTTAATAAAAGTCAGTTACCTAAAAATTTTTTAATTATCAACTTAACTCAGGAAAAAGATATTCAACATTTAGTTGCAACTTTGGCAAAATTACCAGAAGGTTTAGTTAAAATGATTAAATCTGTTTCCTTAGCCAACTCCACTTCAACAGCGGACTTACTAACCATTGAAATGCAGGACGGAAATACAATCAGAGTCCCACAATCCCAATTATTGAAAAAAATGCCTTACTATCTTAAAATTCAGAAAAATTTAGAGGCTAAATCTATTGTTGACATGGAAGTAGGTATCTATTCGACAACGAGTGACATTGAGGCTAAAGAGACAGAAGTTAAGGAAGAGAAAAAGGATAATCCTAAACAAAAAACAGAACCTTCTGATGGGACAAATACTAATGATCAAACAAGTTCGTCAACAGACCAAACAGTTAACTCTACAAATACATCCCAACCTTCTGAAACTCAGCCTACGGCAAGTTCCAGTTCGGAGGCAGTAGCTCATGTGCCAGCTCAGTAAAATACAGTTTGTATTTACTTTCGGAAGGAGCATAGAAATCACCTGTAAATTGTCATGAAAACAGCCATGAAAGCAGATTTTCAGTAATCTGATTAAATTGACAAAAAAGATTAAGTTTATATAACAAAATGCGTAAAATAATAACATTTTACGTTTTTTTATGGTATAATATCCACTGAATAATTCTGTTTTTAACAGATTTTAGAATAGTAAAAGTTTGGAAAGATAGCGAGGTCAAGTGAATGGCTAGAAATGGCTTTTTTACTGGTTTGGATATAGGAACTAGCTCGATTAAAGTACTTGTTGCAGAGTTTATTTCAGGTGAAATGAATGTTATCGGTGTTAGCAATGTCCCTAGTACAGGCGTAAAAGATGGAATAATTATTGATATTGAAGCTGCTGCAGTAGCCATTAAAACAGCAGTTGAACAAGCAGAAGAAAAAGCAGGAATGGCTATTGATAAGATTAATGTCGGTCTTCCGGCAAATCTTCTACAAATTGAACCTACGCAAGGTATGATCCCAGTACCAAGCGAATCAAAAGAAATAAAAGATGAAGATGTCGATAGTGTTGTTAAATCTGCTTTAACTAAAAGTATTACGCCTGAACGTGAAGTCATTTCTCTAGTTCCAGAGGAATTCATTGTAGATGGTTTCCAAGGAATTCGTGATCCACGTGGCATGATGGGGATTCGCTTAGAGATGCGCGGGTTAATTTATACAGGTCCAAGTACGATCTTGCACAATTTGCGTAAAACAGTTGAACGTGCGGGGATTAAAGTTGAAAATATCATTATCACTCCTCTTGCAATGGCTAGATCAGTTTTAAATGAAGGTGAACGTGAATTTGGTGCGACTGTTATTGATATGGGTGGTGGTCAAACTACGGTTGCCTCAATGCGCGCTCAAGAATTGCAATATACTAATATCTACTCTGAGGGTGGAGACTATATTACTAAGGATATCTCAAAAGTCTTAAAAACCTCTATGTCTATTGCTGAAGCTTTGAAATTCAACTTCGGTCAAGCGAATGTTAACGAAGCCAGTTTGACTGAAACGGTTAATGTGGACGTTGTAGGCAGTGATGAGCCTGTGGAGGTCACTGAACGTTATCTATCTGAAATTATCTCAGCGCGTATCCGTCACATTTTAGATCGCGTTAAACAAGATTTAGACCGTGGCCGTCTTTTAGAATTGCCTGGTGGGATTGTGCTAATTGGTGGCGGAGCAATTGTTCCAGGAGTTGTTGACATCGCTCAAGAAATCTTTGGGACTAATGTTAAGCTATACGTTCCTAATCAAGTTGGTATTCGTAATCCAATGTTTGCTAATGTCATTAGTTTAGTCGAATATGTTGGTAAAATGTCAGAAGTTGATGTTTTAGCACAAGGCGCCGTTACTGGCGAAGAATTGTTGCGTAGAAAACCAATTGATTTTAATGGTCAAGAGCCTTATATACCACCTTATAATGAGTCTAGAAATGCGCAGACAGCTCATTATAGTAGTTCGCAACAAGATGCACCCGTTGATTTTGACAAACAAGCATCAGCTGAGTCCAAACCTGGCTTAGGGGAACGGGTTCGTGGTATTTTTGGAAGTATGTTTGACTAGTTATTTTATAAAATAACGGTGTTTAAAAGATAGTAATAAAGTGAGGATAAAAAATGGCATTTTCATTCGATACAGCATCAATTCAAGGTGCTATCATTAAAGTAATCGGTGTTGGAGGCGGCGGCGGTAACGCTATCAATCGTATGATTGATGAAGGTGTTGCTGGTGTTGAATTCATCGCTGCTAATACTGATATTCAGGCCTTAAGCTCATCTAAGGCTGAAACAGTAATCCAGTTAGGACCTAAGTTAACGCGCGGTCTAGGTGCGGGAGGACAACCCGAGGTAGGTCGTAAGGCTGCAGAAGAAAGTGAAGAGACACTGACAGAAGCACTGACTGGTGCTGATATGGTTTTCATCACAGCCGGTATGGGAGGTGGATCTGGTACGGGTGCTGCACCAGTAATTGCTCGAATTGCTAAAAGTCTAGGTGCTTTAACCGTAGCAGTTGTTACTCGTCCATTCGGATTTGAAGGAAATAAACGTGGCAATTTTGCTATTGAAGGTATTCAGGAATTGCGTGAGCAAGTTGATACACTACTCATTATTTCCAACAATAATTTGCTTGAAATTGTTGATAAGAAAACGCCATTATTAGAGGCTCTTAGTGAAGCTGATAATGTTTTACGACAAGGTGTTCAAGGTATTACAGATTTAATTACTAGTCCAGGGTTAATCAATTTAGACTTTGCTGATGTTAAAACAGTGATGGCTAACAAAGGAAATGCTTTGATGGGAATTGGTATTGGAACTGGGGAAGAACGCATTGTTGAAGCGGCTCGCAAAGCCATCTACTCACCGTTATTGGAAACAACAATAGATGGTGCTGAGGATGTTATTGTTAATGTTACTGGTGGCCTTGATATGACCTTGACAGAAGCTGAGGAAGCTTCCGAGATTGTCGGACAAGCTGCTGGGAATGGTGTTAACATTTGGTTAGGAACATCTATTGATGACAGCATGAATGACGAGATTAGAGTGACAGTAGTTGCTACAGGCGTCCGTCAGGATAAAGCCGAACAGGTTTCTGGTTTCCGCTCTCAACCTCGCACTTTTAATCAAGGAAGTGCTCAAAAAGCTGGCGCTCAATATGCAAGTGACCAAACACATCAAGCTGCTCAGCCAAGTTTTGAACGTCAGACAAATTTTGATATGGCAGAAACGCGCGATATGCCAAGATCACATTCTAATAGCCCCAAAGTAAATCAAAACCAAAATCAAGGTTCAGCCTTTGGGAACTGGGACTTGAGACGTGATAATATTGAGCGACCTACTGAAAGTGAGCTTGATAAACAGTTAAATATGTCAACGTTCGCAGTTAATGAGTCCGATGATGATGAATTGGAAACACCACCATTCTTTAAAAATCGTTAAACTAATCAATGAATCTCGAAAAAAATAAAAAAAGTATTTTTGAACAGGTCCATAAAGCATGTGTTGCAGCTAATCGTTTAGAGGAAAATGTAAAGGTAGTAGCTGTTACCAAACATGTAGATATTTCTACTGCCAGTGCTTTACTTGATATTGGAATAAAGCATCTCGCAGAAAATCGTGTGGATAAATTTTTAGAAAAATACGAGGCTCTAAAGGATAGAGATGTCACCTGGCATCTCATTGGCAGTCTTCAAAGACGTAAAGTAAAAGATGTGATTAATCATGTTGACTACTTTCATGCTTTGGACTCCCTAAACTTGGCTAAAGAAATTCAAAAGCGAGCTGCTCATCCTATTAATTGCTTTTTGCAAGTTAATATTTCTGGTGAAGAGAGTAAACATGGTTTCTCTCCTGATGAAGTGAATTTAGTTCTTCCACAGATTGCTGAGTTGGACAAGATTCGTTTAGTGGGTTTGATGACTATAGCTCCACTAGATGCAGACTCAGAAACCATTCATAACATTTTTGAACAAGCCGCACAGTTAAGACAAGAATTGCAACGACAGGACAGAAAGAATATGCCCTTTACGGAGTTAAGCATGGGGATGAGTAATGATTATGAAATCGCTATTCAGCACGGTGCAACTTTTGTGCGTATTGGAACTTCTTTCTTTAAGTAATGGAGAAAAAGATGGCATTTAAGGATACAATTAATAAAGTGGTATCTTATTTTGATACTGATGACGTCAGTGAAGTGGAAGAAGATGCTCCAGTTCAGCAAGTAGAGGAGCAACAGAGTCAAAGACCACCGCAAACTGCTCGTCAGAGCTCGCAACAGCAGGTAGTTAATAAAAGCAACCAGTCTGTCAATCGACCAGTTCAACCTAGTCGCAATTATAAGGTAGAGCAACAACAGCCTCTTCCAAACTACCAACCACAAGCACGGCCCAATTCCTCAGATATATCAGAACGCAGACAAACTCAATATGGTTCGGGATCACATGTAAAAAAACAAGATGACTTATCAGAGGGCTCAAGAGTTGAACAAGCAAGAATTGCTTTGAAGTATCCCAAAAAGTATGAAGATGCTCAAGAAATTGTTGATTTACTGATTGGAAATGAATGTGTCTTGATAGATTTTCAATATATGTTGGATGCGCAAGCAAGACGTTGCTTAGATTTTATTGATGGTGCTAGTAAAGTTTTATATGGTTCACTACAAAAAGTTGGTTCGTCAATGTATCTATTGACCCCTTCTAATGTATCTGTTAATATTGAAGATATGAATATTCCAAATAGTAACCAAGATTTTGGTTATGATTTTGATATGAAGAGACGTTAATGATGATAGTCATTCTAGTTATCGTTCTCAATTTGATTAAGGTTTATTCATACCTTTTGCTTGGTTATGCCTTACTATCTTGGTTCCCAGGCGCTTATGATACTTGGTTAGGCCGTTTCGTTTGTCAACTAGTTGAACCTATTTTACAGCCATTTCGAAAATTACCACTACAGTTTGCGGGTATTGATTTTACAGTTTTCGTGGTTATGATTGCGCTCAATTTTTTAAGTAATTTTTTAATAAGACTATTGGTAGGATGACAACAAAAGATTTTAAACAACATTTTCATCCAAGTGAGACCCCCTTTATTGAAAAAATACAAGATATTATTCAGCGAGTTGAAGATTCTTATTCTTTTTATCTAACTGAATTTTTGAATCCAAGGCAAGTTGAAATACTTAAAATAGTAGTTGCAAGTTCCGATTGCCATTGCTTTTCATCAAGTGATTTTTATCATACCGAATATGGACGTGTCATTATTGCACCAGATTATTATCAGTTAAATGAAGGTGATTTTGAACTTGCAGTTGTTGATATAAGCTATAATGCTAAATTTAACACTATAAAGCATGCTCAAATATTGGGAACTTTTATTCATGAATTAGGTATCCAAAGGAGTTTATTAGGTGATATTTTAGTAGCACCTGGACATGCTCAAGTAATGACAACAAAATCAATGCTTTCTTATGCCATAACAAATATTTCAAAAATTGCTAGGGCTAGTGTGACTTTGAAAGAGGTTTCGTTAGAAAACCTTATTCAGACTAATGTTGGTGAGGAACACTTGGAATTGCTTTTTTCGAGTTTAAGACTGGATGTCTTGATTGCTAACGTCTTTAAGTTATCAAGAAGTCAAGCCATCAAATTAGTCGAGTCTGAAAAAGTAAAAATCAATTACCGAATTTCAAGGAAAGCTTCTGACTTACTTGGAATTGGTGACTTGATTAGTGTGAGAGGCTTTGGAAGATTTCAACTTTTAGAGGATAATGGTTTAACCAAAAAGGGAAAGTACAAACTTACAATAAGCAAAACAATGCAAAAATAAGGAGATACAATGGCACTTACAGCACTTGAAATTAAAGATAAAACATTTAAAACAAAATTACGCGGTTATAGTGAAGAAGAAGTAAATGAATTTTTAGACATCGTTGTTGATGATTATGAAGCTCTTGTTAAGAAAAATCGTGAGCAAGAAGCGAAAATCAAAACACTTGAAGAAAAATTAGCTTATTTCGATGAAATGAAAGAATCACTAAGTCAGTCAGTTATTCTTGCCCAAGAAACTGCTGAAAAAGTAAAGGCTTCTGCTAACGCTGAGGCAAGTAACTTGGTAAGTAAGGCTAATTATGATGCACAGCATCTCTTAGATGAGTCCAAAGCAAAAGCTAATCAGATGCTGCGTGATGCTACTGATGAAGCAAAACGAGTTGCAGTTGAAACTGAAGAATTGAAACGTCAGACACGTGTTTTCCACCAGCGTTTAATTTCATCTATTGAGTCTCAATTAAGTTTATCAAATTCCCCAGAATGGGATGAGTTATTGCAACCCACAGCTATTTACCTTCAAAATTCAGATGCCGCTTTCAAAGAAGTTGTTAAAGAAGTTCTTGACGAAGATATTCCAGAAACAAATGATAGTGCGTCCTTTGATGCAACTCGTCAATTTTCTCCAGAAGAAATGGCTGAACTCCAACGACGAGTTGATGAAAGTAATAAAGAGCTTGAATCTTCTGAGTTTGCAAAAAATGATCATTCTGATTATTCAGATTCAGTCATCAACCTTAATGAAACACAAACTTTTAAATTAAATATTGAAGATTAAGAAAGACACGATTATTTAGTCAATAGTTACAGCAAGCAGATGATGATGAGAGATCTGCATTCCCTTGATTAATAATTATCATTTTCGATCTTTCTAACTGAAATCTAGTAAGTTAGGAGGTGGGCTCACCTTACGAGTAAAGAGGGAATGGTGCTTTGCACTATTCTGAACTAAGGTGGTACCACGAGCTTTCGTCCTTTGGATAGATGAAGGCTTTTTTATTTTTACGAATAAGCAGAAACAAAAGGAGACGCTTTATATGAAACTAAAAGAAACACTCAATCTTGGGAAAACAGGTTTTCCAATGCGAGCTGGCTTACCAAATAAAGAACCGCAGTGGCAAAAAGCTTGGGATGAAGCTGACATTTACAGAAAACGCCAGGAGCTTAATGAAGGAAAACCTTCATTTCACTTGCATGATGGTCCTCCCTACGCCAATGGTAATATACACGTTGGCCATGCCTTAAATAAGATTTCTAAAGATATTATTGTAAGGGCTAAATCAATGTCTGGTTATCAAGCTCCTTATGTGCCAGGTTGGGATACTCATGGGCTACCAATTGAGCAAGTCTTGGCTAAAAAAGGTGTTAAACGTAAAGAAATGGATCTGGCTCAATACCTTGAAATGTGCCGTGATTATGCTATGTCACAGGTTGAAAAACAAAGAGAAGACTTCAAACGTCTAGGCGTTTCTGCTGATTGGGATAAGCCTTATATTACCCTGATGCCAGAATATGAAGCAAATCAAATTCGTGTTTTTGGGGCAATGGCTGACAAGGGCTACATCTACCGTGGAGCAAAGCCAGTTTACTGGTCTTGGTCATCTGAGTCTGCTTTAGCTGAAGCTGAAATTGAATATCATGATATAGATTCAACTTCTATTTATTATGCTAATAAAGTTAAAAACGGTAAAGGTATACTGGATACAGATACTTATATCGTCGTTTGGACAACCACTCCCTTCACTGTAACAGCTTCGCGTGGATTGACGGTTGGCCCAGATTTGGATTATGTTCTTGTTCGTCCAGCAGGAAAAGTACAAAACTATTTAGTTGCAGAAGGCTTACTAGATAGTCTAGCAGACAAGTTTGGTTGGGTAGAATTTGAGATATTAGCACATTATAAAGGAAAAGATTTAGAATTTATCGAAACAGAGCATCCTTGGGATACAGATGTTACAGAATATGTCATTCTTGGTGATCATGTTACCCTGGATTCAGGTACAGGAATTGTTCATACTGCTCCTGGTTTTGGTGAGGATGACTATAATGTCGGTGTTAAGTATAAACTAGAAGTAGCAGTAACAGTTGATGAACGTGGGATCATGATGGAGAATGCTGGTCCTGATTTCCAAGGGAAATTCTATGATAAAGTCACACCAATTGTTCAAGAAAAATTAGGTGATCTTCTATTAGCTAGTGAGGTTATAAATCACTCCTATCCATTTGATTGGCGTACTAAGAAACCGATTATTTGGCGTGCTGTTCCACAATGGTTTGCCTCAGTATCACGCTTCCGCCAGGAAATATTAGAAGAAATCGAAAAGACAACCTTCCACCCATCATGGGGGAAAACACGTCTCTACAATATGATTCGTGATCGTGGCGATTGGGTGATTTCTCGTCAGAGAGCTTGGGGCGTTCCCTTACCTATCTTTTATGCAGAAGATGGCACAGCAATCATGTCTAAAGAAGTTACGGACCATGTAGCTAACCTCTTTGAAAAAGAAGGGTCTATCATTTGGTGGAAAAAGGATGCCAAAGATCTCTTACCAGAGGGCTTTTCACACCCAGGTTCACCCAATGGAGAGTTTACAAAAGAAACTGATATCATGGATGTATGGTTTGACTCTGGTTCATCTTGGAATGGTGTTATGAATGCCCGCGACAACCTATCCTATCCTGCTGACCTTTACTTGGAAGGATCAGACCAATACCGAGGATGGTTTAATTCATCATTGATTACTTCCGTTGCAGTGAATGGTCATGCTCCATATAAAGCTATTTTATCTCAAGGATTTGTACTTGATGGAAAAGGCGAAAAAATGTCTAAATCCAAAGGTAATACCATTTTACCAAGTGATGTTACCAAGCAATATGGTGCGGAAATTCTTCGTCTCTGGGTAACTTCTGTGGATACTGATAACGATGTCCGTGTATCTATGGACATCTTAGGACAGGTTTCTGAAACTTACCGTAAAATCAGAAATACTCTCCGTTTCTTAATTGCCAATACTTCAGATTTTAATCCTAATCTTGATACTGTTGCTTTTGAAGACTTATCTGCAGCTGATAAGTATATGACAATCAAATTTAATCAATTAGTAGAAGTTTTCCATAAAGCCTATAACTCATATGACTTTATGACTATTTATAAAGCTGTAGTAAACTTTGTTACAGTTGATTTATCGGCTTTCTATTTGGATTTTGCAAAAGACGTTGTCTATATTGAGGCTGCTAATAGCCAACAACGTCGTGCCATGCAAACTGTCTTTTATGACATTTTAGTTAAGATTACTAAACTGTTAACACCAATTCTACCGCATACTGCTGAGGAGATTTGGTCTTACTTAGAGTTTGAAGAAGAAGAATTTGTACAGCTAAGTGAGTTACCAGTTGCGGAATCTTTCACCGGTCAAGCTGATATTTTAGAAGCTTGGGAAGCCTTTATGTCATTGCGAAACCAAGCTCAAAAAGCTTTAGAAGAAGCTCGTAATGCCAAAGTTATTGGTAAGTCACTTGAAGCGCACTTAACAATCTATGCTAACACTGAAATAAAAACACTTTTAAAGGCTTTGGATAGTGATATAGCACTTCTATTAATTGTTTCACAATTGACGGTTAGTGACTTAGAAGAAGCGCCAGCGAGTGCAGTAGCATTTGAAGGAGTTGCTTTCACTGTTGAGCGTGCTATTGGTGAGGTTTGCGAGCGCTCTCGTCGTATTGATCCAACAACAAGAATGCGTTCATACAATGCCTTTGTTTGTGATGCAAGTGCCAAAATTATCGAAGAAAACTTCCCGGAAGCAGTTGCTGAAGGCTTTGAAATTTCTGATAAATAAGCAAAACCACTAATTAAGTTAGTAAGATTAATCAATATGTAGGCAAATAAAGCACCTCACTGATGAGGTGCTTTTTGTTTACTACTGGATTAGATGTTTGAATAAGTCCTTTAGTTTACAGTTATCCTTATGTGATGCAAAAAGTAAAAGAAGGACCAAATAGTTTTCTCAGCATTGAGCTAGTAGCAGATATGTAAGAATGACTTCTTGAAAGGCGGTACCCATCAATTAGACACAGCATTGTTTTATTCTGGATGTTGATGACTGATCTATTGGTGATAACTTCATAGCGGTTAGTCAGTATAGGTAGCTATGGCATCATATGATAAAGATCTCAAAAAGTCAGATAAACTAAACTTTTTGAGGTCTTTATAGGTATGAGAGTTTTATTTTATTCTTTAATTTGGAAAGATATTTCAATCAGGTTGTTAGTATGCAATGTTTTTGATTGACCAGGAATAACCAATTTGGGATTTATTTTTCGTTTGAGGAAAAAATGACGAATAGTATTTAATTCCTCATCTTTGATGGCACGATATTTATTAGAAATTAAAAGTTCATAATGTTTGGGTGCCTTTGTGAAGACGACGTCAGTATTTCCTGCTGAGTAGACCTCAACCAACTGTGCATCAGTATTTCGTAGTTGATTCTGAACAAGCTCAGGATGGCTACTTGTTGTATTGATTAATCTCATATTATCCTCCAAACTGATTTTGTAATGTATGGTATATTTAGTACAAGGACTAGTGGTGGTGTTTTTGCCACTCTAGGACACCCCATTTATGACTTCCTCTTTTGAGAAGACCGATAGCTTCTTCAACTGGAAACCAGGCTAGATTATTAAAATCCTCTAGGGGATTACCAACTCTATGATAGGCAATGACTTCATAGAGAAAGGCTGGATTATAGTAGTAGGTATCACGATGACGAGAGTAAAAGTACTCATCTGCTTGCCCATAATAATAGCCTATTTCTGCTGAAAAGCCAAGCTCCTCCAGTAGCTCCCGCTTAAGAGCTGTATCATGATTTTCACCATTTTCTATTTCACCACCAGGTAAGAACCATGAGCCATTTGGAGCTTGTACTAAAATAATTTTTTCAGCTTCCTGGTTAGGGATAATCGCATAAACCCCATAACGCGTCTGATAGTCTTTATGATTACTTTTTTCACCGAAAACTGGAACTGTCATAAGCCCCTCCTTTTTTCTATTATACTAAAAAATTAGTAATTTAACTTATTAAAATGTGCATTTTTGATTAAAAAATTAATAAAAAGAGTGCTATTTTTAGCACTCTAAGGTATTAGTCTTTTTGCTGAGAAACAGATTGCGCTTTATCGAGTTTTTTGGCGCTTTTAATCACTATATTACCATTACTTGACAACATGGCCTTTAAGTTCTTCTCAGTCGGATTTTCAAGATAATAGTCTGTAATGGCATCTTCGATATGATCTTGAATCGTTCTTCTAAGTGGACGGGCCCCCATCTTAGCGTCATAGCCGAGATCAACTAATTTTTCCTTCACCTTGTCTGTGACGTCAAGGTGAATATTGTTATAGGCTAAACGGCTATTGACATCAGTCAACATTAGATCAACAATCTGTAATAAATGTTCTTTGCTTAATGCTTGGAACTCAATAATACCATCAAAACGATTCATAAATTCTGGGCTAAAGTAATTGCTTAATTCTCCCATAACAGAATTGGTACGTCCTTCGCGTGCAGCCCCAAAACCAACGGAGGCTTCAACTTTGCCAGTACCTGCATTTGATGTCATGATAATAATAGTATCTTTAAAGCTGACTGTCCGCCCTTGTCCATCAGTTAGCCGACCATCATCTAAAACTTGAAGGAACATATGCATAACGTCAGGGTGAGCTTTTTCAACTTCGTCCAATAATATCAGTGAATAAGGATTTCGTCTAACTTTTTCTGTTAATTGACCGGCTTCTTCATAACCGACATATCCTGGAGGGGCTCCCACTAACTTAGCAACAGCGTGCTTTTCCATATATTCAGACATATCAAAACGAATCATATTATCAGCTGAACCGAAGAGTTCAATAGCTAATTGTTTAGAGAGTTCCGTCTTCCCTACCCCAGTCGGGCCCACAAAGAGGAAAGATCCAATCGGTCGATTTGGGCTACCTAAACCAACACGATTGCGACGAATAGCCTTAGCAATTTTATCAACAGCAGCATCTTGACCAATTACATGAGCTTTCAAATCATCTGAAAGATTGACTAACTGAGATTGCTCTTTTTCTTTGAGATCACCAACAGGAATATTGGTTTTTTGCTCAACAATTGCTTCAATAGTCTTTTCAGTAATAATAGGAGTATCTTGATCGTCTACCTTTTGAGTTTGGAGCTCCTTGTATTTAGCAATTTGATCGCGGAAATAGGCTGCGCGTTCAAAGTCTTCATCACGAGTGGCTTGCGCTTTTAAATTTTCAGCTTCCACTAATCGTTTATCAATTTCTTTAGGGTCAACAAAGTTAAGCGTTAAATTCAGCTTTGATCCAGCTTCATCAAGCAAGTCAATAGCTTTATCCGGTAAGAATCGATCTTGAATATAACGATTCGATAAGTTAGCAGCTGCTTCGATAGCATCTTGGCTGTATTTAACATGATGATAGTCTTCGTATTTGGCTTGAATACCTTTAAGAATAGTAATGGTTTCTTCCACAGAAGGCTCATCGACCTTAACAGGTTGCATCCGACGCTCTAAGGCAGCATCTTTTTCAATGATCCGGTATTCGTTGAGTGTTGTTGCACCAACCAGCTGTAATTCCCCACGAGCTAAGGCTGGTTTTAAGATATTTCCAGCATCCATATTGCCATCCCCAGCAGTACCGGCACCAACAATTTCATGAATCTCATCAATGAAGAGAATAACATCTTGACGATTACGAATTTCTTCCATCAATTTTTGCATACGTTCTTCAAATTGTCCGCGAATACCAGTCCCCTGAACTAGACTAACCACGTCCAAACGAATCACCTCTTTATGTTGCAGTTTATGAGGAACACTACCATCAACGATTTTTTGGGCTAAACCTTCTACGACTGCCGTTTTACCGACACCCGGTTCACCAATTAAGACAGGATTATTCTTGGTTCGTCGATTTAAAATCTCAATGACACGAATGATTTCCTCATCGCGACCAATGACAGGATCAATATCACCATTTCTTGCTATATCAGTCACGTTAATACCAAACTCTTCAAGGAGACCGGGTTCTCTTTTGGTATTTTGCCCAGATACTGCTCCTTGGCCGTTACGGTTGTTGCCTCCGCCGGATCCTCCACCATTTTGTCTACCAGTCTGAGTTGGGGGTGTATTTGGCAAGTTCCCAAAAGCTCTGAAGTTGTTGAGGTCACCAAAGAAATCGTCAAATAAAGGATTCAAAGAATCATTTTGATTTTGGGATTTAGAACGCATCCCACCCAGAATCGAGTTATTTGCGTCAGTCTTCATAATTTGATAACAGTTTTGACAAAGATCAATCTGCTTTTGTGTCCCATTCACGTTAGCGTATAGGTGAATAGAGGCTTCATTTAATTTACAGTTTTGACAAAGCATAAAATACCTCCTGAGGCTTTTGTTCAAAAGGAAACCATTTAGTCAACAATGGTCAAACTTTATAGTCCTATTATAGCACCCTTACCTTGAAAATCAAGCAAAAAGTTCCGTAATTAGCACTTGTGTTGGAAGAGTGCTAATGTCTTGTTGTAAGAAAGAAAGTGAGCTAATTCAAGCCCAAAGTTTGTGAAAAAACCGATAAAATTAGTTCTTTTTGTGTTGGTTTATTTATTTTTATGATAAAATAAAGGGGATAATAAACGAATAGGAGAAAAGACATGGAATCACATTTAGTGAGAATCATTAACCGTCTCAAATTGATGGTCAATGATGGTGGTAATTTAAAAAGAAATTTTGAACGTGATGGTGTTGTAGTTGCTGAAGTCTCTTTTGCAAATGATCCAGAAAATGGTCCCGTTTTTACATTACGTGATGTAGAAGCGCGTGAATCATATTCATTTGATAGTATCGATTTGATTGCAATGGAAATTTACGATTTATTATATTGATGTGCTTCGGGAGCATGGATAGAAAGCTTATTTTTCAATAAGTTTTTTATTTTTGTTTGTGATGTATTTTTATTGTAACAAGGTGTGATTATTCTCATTTTTTCGTTTAGATATTATATGAATGTTGACTTTCTTAAGTCAGAAGTCTTACTAATAAAAACAACGAATCTTTATTAATCTTTTTGGTATAATAGAGGGAAAATAGAAAAAGGAAGTAAGTAATGGTTACAATCATTGATGGTAAAGCATTGGGACAAAAAATGCAAGGTAAACTAGCCAAAAAAGTAAAAGACTTAAAAAGAGAATTTGGAATTGTTCCAGGTTTAGCCGTAATTCTTGTAGGTGATAATCCGGCAAGTCAAGTGTATGTCCGAAATAAGGAGAAATCAGCAATTGCAGCAGGTTTTAAGAGTGAGACAGTTCGCTTGTCAGAATCAATTTGTCAAGAAGAGTTAATTGCAATTATTCACCAATTTAATCAAGATGAGTCTATCCACGGCATATTAGTCCAACTGCCATTACCAAGCCATATCAATGACAAAAAGATTATTCTGGAAATTGATCCTAAAAAAGACGTGGACGGTTTTCACCCTATGAATACAGGGCACCTTTGGTCAGGTCGCCCTCTAATGGTTCCCTGTACCCCAGCTGGTATTATGGAGATGTTTAGCGACTATGGCATTGACTTGGAAGGAAAACATGCAGTCATTATTGGACGTTCAAATATCGTTGGTAAGCCGATGGCGCAGTTATTACTTGATAAAAATGCAACAGTAACCTTAACTCATTCACGGACACGGCATTTAGCAGAATTTGCAAGACAGGCGGATATTCTGATTGTAGCTATTGGTCAAGGTCACTTTGTGACAGAAGAGTTTGTCAAAGAAGGTGCTGTCGTTATTGATGTTGGTATGAATCGTGATGATAATGGTAAATTAATTGGTGATGTCGCTTTTGAACAAGTATCCCAAAAAGCCAGTTACATCACACCGGTGCCAGGAGGAGTAGGACCAATGACTATTACGATGTTGTTAGAACAAACATATCAGTCCGCTCTAAGAAGTGTGAGCAAATGATAATAACGCAGGAATTTTTAAGGCAAGTGATTACCGAAAGGAAAAGAGCAAGCCATAAAGGAGACTACGGACGTTTACTCTTGATTGGGGGTCTCTATCCTTATGGTGGAGCTATCATCATGGCAGCAAAAGCGGCTGTTTATAGTGGCGCTGGCTTAGTAACTGTTGCTACTGAAAAGGATAACATCGGTCCACTTCACGCCCAATTACCAGAAGCAATGGCTTTTTCAGTTGATGACCACGACCTATTCTTACACCATATCCGAGCTGCGGAGATTATTCTTATCGGTTCGGGTCTTTCGGAAAATAGCAAAGCAGAGACCTTATTTGATACAGTTATGAAAGAAGTATCAGAAGAGCAAGTTCTAATTCTAGATGGCTCGGCACTAAACCTAATGGCAAAAGGGAAAAAACAAGTTAAGAAAGGTCAGAATCTCGTTTTAACCCCACACCAAAAAGAGTGGGAACGTTTATCAGGACTAGCAATTGAAAATCAGAACCTTCAGACTAACCGGGAAGCTTTAGGCCGTTTTCCTGATAGTACCCTACTAGTTGCAAAGAGTCATGCGACGAATATTTTCTATCAAGATCAGATCTTTCAAATAGATGCTGGAGGACCATACCAAGCTACAGGAGGTATGGGTGACACACTTGCAGGTATCATAGCTGGCTTTTCAGGTCAATTTCCAGATGTTACACTAGCTCAAAGAGTAGTCGCAGCAACTTATTTACACTCTTATATTGCTGACCAACTAGCTAGAGATAACTATGTGGTTTTACCAAGTGTCATTTGTGAGCAGATCCCTTATTGGATGAAAAAATGGTGCTAGAGATACCTACTTTTTGTAAGGACTAATGAGATGGAGCTTTAAGCTCCTTTTTTCGTGCTCAAGGCAGACTTTTTAAGTAAAAAAATGGTATAATTGCTTTTATATGGTGGCGTTTTCGCCTTTAACATAAAAGAAAGGGAACCTGATGTCTGATTATTTAAGTGTAAGTCAATTAACTAAATACCTTAAATTGAAATTTGACCGTGATCCCTATTTAGAACGGGTTTATCTGACAGGTCAGGTTTCAAATTTTAGAAAAAGACCCAATCATCAATATTTTTCCTTAAAAGATGAGGGTGCTGTCATTCAAGCAACTATCTGGGGTGGAATCTATAAGAAACTGGGTTTTGATCTAGAAGAAGGGATGAAAGTAAATATTGTTGGCCGAGTGCAACTTTATGAACCTTCGGGTAGTTATTCCATTATCATTGAAAAGGTAGAGCCAGATGGCGTAGGTGCTCTAGCCCTTCAGTTTGAACAATTAAAAGCCAAATTAAGTAAAGAAGGTTACTTTAATGATAACCACAAGCAGGCTCTACCTCAATTTTCTAGAAAAATAGGAGTTGTCACGAGTCCAAGTGGAGCAGTTATTAAAGATATTATTACCACGGTATCCAGGCGCTTTCCTGGTGTTGACATCCTTTTATTTCCAACTAAAGTTCAAGGAAATGGAGCAGCGGAGGAAGTAGCGGCTAACATTGCTCTTGCAAATCAAAGAACAGATTTGGATCTGTTAATTGTCGGTCGTGGAGGAGGCTCAATTGAGGATCTTTGGGCTTTCAATGAAGAAATAGTTGTTCAAGCTATTTTTGAATCACACTTACCTATCATCTCAAGTGTTGGTCATGAGACAGATATCACCTTGGCCGATTTTGTTGCTGATCGTCGAGCAGCAACACCGACAGCAGCAGCTGAACTTGCAACTCCTGTCACGAAAGCTGATATCATTTCTTGGATAAGTGAACAACAAAATAGAGCCTATCAAGCTAATCTACGCTTATTGAAACAAAAAGGAGATCGGTTAGCCAAGCTGTCACAATCTGTTATATTTAGGCAGCCTGAGCGTCTTTATGATGGCTTTTTACAAAAGATTGATCGTCTCCAATCCCAATTGACCTATCAGGCTAAACAAAAACTGTCTGAAAGTCAGCACCTTGAGGTCTCTTTGAGGCATCGTTTACAGTCCTTGGATATAGTAACCAAATTGAGTCGTTATCAAGAAAAAATGAACTATATTAACCAGCGCTTACAAATCAATATGCAAAAACGTTATGATCACGCTTTGGCCCGATTTGAAAAAGCTCAAGATACTCTCTTAGCCCTAGATACAGAAAGAATCATTGCCAGGGGCTATGGTATTCTACGAAAAGATGAAGAGGTTATATCATCAGTTACAAGTATTGCAGTCGGTGATGCTTTAGACCTTGAACTACAAGATGGACAAATAGAAGTAGAGGTAAAAAATGTCAAGCAAAAAACAAACATTTGAAGAAGGCTTACAAGAACTAGAAGCCATTGTTACAAAACTTGAAAATGGGGATGTCCCCCTAGAAGAGGCCTTAGCGGAATTTCAGAAAGGAATGATTCTTTCAAAAGGTCTACAAAAAACTTTGCAAGATGCTGAGAAAACCTTGGTTAAAGTCATGCAAAATGATGGAACAGAAGTTGAGATTGATGCCTAATGGATAAAGTAGATAAGATTAATCAGGCCATTACCCGTTTTTATCAAGGTAAGCAAGCTGTGTCTGAGCATCTCATAGCAGCGATTCGTTATTCTGCAGAAGCTGGCGGTAAAAGGATTAGACCCCTTCTCCTATTAGAGTTGTTAGAGGCTTTTTCAGTGACTTTAACAGACAGCCATTATGATGTGGCAGCCGCTCTTGAAATGATTCACACGGGGAGTTTGATCCATGATGATCTCCCTGCCATGGACAATGATGATTATCGACGTGGTCGCCTTACCAATCATAAAAAATTTGATGAAGCTACGGCTATATTAGCTGGTGATAGTCTCTTTTTGGATGCCTTTGCTTTAATTGCTGAGACAAATTTGTCGGCAAATATAAAGGTTGATTTAATGCATTGTCTGTCTCATTCATCAGGGACTTTTGGCATGGTTGGTGGGCAAATGCTGGATATGAAAGCGGAAGGTCAAGAACTAGCTTTAACTGATTTACAAGAGATTCATCGCCATAAAACAGGTTGTTTGCTGGCCTACCCTTTTTGGGCAGCGGCCAAGATAGCAGACGTTGACGAAGAAATTCTGCTAGACCTTTATCAAGCTGGTTTGAAGGTTGGTCATGCTTTTCAAGTTCGTGATGATATCTTAGATGTGACAGCTGATTTTACGAATTTGGGTAAAACACCTCAGAAAGATTTAACAGCAGAAAAAATGACCTATCCTCGTCTACTAGGCTTAGACGAATCTTATCGTGTCTTGAATGAGGATATCGATCAAAGTATTGCAATTTTAGAAGCTTTACGAAATAAGCTTATTTTAAAGCCTGATAACATTATTTGCTTGATAGAAAGGTTGCGCTTGAATGCCTAAAGAGAGAGTTGATGTTCTAGCCTACAGACAAGGCCTATTTGATACTAGAGAGCAGGCCAAACGAGGGGTTATGGCGGGCTTAGTTGTAGCGGTATTGAATGGTCAACGTTATGATAAGCCAGGTGAGAAGATTGATGAAACAACTGAGCTTAAATTAAAAGGTGAAAAACTAAAATATGTCAGCCGTGGTGGCTTGAAACTTGAAAAAGCATTGAAAGTTTTTGCTATTTCCGTGGTTGATAGAATTACAATTGATATTGGCGCTTCTACTGGAGGTTTTACTGATGTCATGCTGCAAGCTGGTGCTCAATTAGTTTATGCTGTTGATGTCGGCACCAATCAATTAGTTTGGAAGCTCAGACAAGACCCTCGTGTCAGAAGTATGGAGCAGTATAATTTTCGTTATGCACAGCTTGCTGATTTTCAAGAGGGACAACCTACTTTTGCAAGTATTGATGTTTCCTTTATCTCCTTAAGTTTGATCTTACCAGCTCTTCATGATATTTTAGCTGATAGTGGTCATGTTGTTGCCTTAATCAAACCACAATTTGAGGCAGGTCGTGATTGGGTTGGTAAAAATGGGATTGTTAAGGACAAAAATGTCCATCAAAAAGTCATTCAAGAAGTCATCGCATTTGCTACAAAATTCGGATTTATAGTTAAAGGATTAGATTATTCACCGATTCAAGGTGGTCATGGTAATATTGAATTTTTGATACATTTACAAAAGGGCTCACAGGAGGGGGCTGTTAGCGAAACAGCTATTTCGTCTCTTGTTGAAAAAGCACATAAGGAATTTGACAGACATGAAGAAAAGTGAACGTTTAGATTTAATTAAAAAGATTGTTCTATCGCATGATATTGAAACCCAACATGAGTTACTAGCCTTACTTAAAGAACAAGGCCTAGAGCTGACACAAGCGACTATTTCTAGAGATATGAACGAGATTGGAATTGTGAAAATACCTTCTGGTTCCGGCCCATATATCTATGGTCTCTCTCAAGATAGTGGCAAAAAGATTACACAGCGTCCTTTATCTATTCGAAGTAGTATTTTATCCATTTCAGAAAAAAATCAGGGCTTAAAACAACACCTGTATTTAAAAGTGGTCCCAGGAAATGCTATGGTAATGAAACGCTATCTCTATACGGATTTTGCCGAACGTATTTTTGGTGTTATTGAAGATGATGACAGCATTCTTTTGTTGGCAAAAACAGAGGCGGATGCGGATTATATCAGAGATGAAGTGTCAAGATGGGTGACTAATAAATCATCGTAAAGAGAGGGCTGATAAATGCTTTTAGAAATTTCGATTAAAAATTTTGCCATTATTGAGGAAATTTCCCTAAGTTTTGACAATGGAATGACTGTTCTTACAGGTGAAACAGGAGCAGGTAAGTCTATCATTATTGATGCTATGAATATGATGCTAGGGGCGCGTGCTAGTATTGATGTGATTAGGCATGGTGCTCAAAAGGCTGAAATTGAAGGTTTTTTTTCCATTGATCATAAAGCTGAGTTGATGACTTTACTAGAAGCAAATGGTATTGACGTTCAGGATGAATTAATCATTCGTCGAGATATTTTTGCTAACGGACGTAGTGTGAGTCGTATTAATGGCCAGATGGTTAATCTCTCGACATTAAAAGAAGTCGGTCAATTTCTAGTTGATATCCATGGCCAACACGATCAAGAAGAATTGATGAGATCTGCTCATCATTTAGCGATCTTAGATGCCTTTGGCGATTCCTCATTTCAAAACCAAAAAGTAACTTATCAAGAGACTTTTGAAGCTTACAAGAGCTTACGCAAAAAGGTCATTGAAAAACAAAAAAATGCGCGTGATCATAAAGAACGCATCGATATGCTAGCTTTTCAAATGGCTGAAATTGAGGCAGTTGACTTACAAAAAGGTGAGGATATTTCCATTCAATCGGAGCGGCAACGACTCTTGAATCATAAACAAATTGCTGATACTCTGGCAAATGCAGCAGTTCTTATAGATAACGAGGAACTATCTAGTCTCTCCAATATTCGTTCTGCCATGAATGATCTCTTAACAATTGAGAATTTTGACCCAGACTATCAATTAATGGCACGTAATATTACAGAAGCTTACTATATTTTAGAAGATGTTAATAAAATGCTATCAGATACTGTAGATAACCTGGATTTTGATGCTGGTCGTCTTTTAGAACTAGACAGTCGTTTGGATCAGATTAACAGTTTAACTCGAAAATATGGTGGGAATGTTGATGACCTTTTAGATTATTACAGCAATATTGAAAAAGAATATCAACTTTTAACAGGTAGTGAAAGTTCAGATGAAGAACTAGAATCACAGCTTAAAAGAGTAGAAAAAGATTTAATAGCTCAGGCTAAACTTCTAAGTCATAGCCGACATAAGCTTGCTAATCAATTAGAATTGGATATCAAACACCAACTAAATGATTTATATATGGCAAAAGCTAATTTTGAAGTGCGTTTGACACCTTCAAAGTTTAACCGTAACGGTAATGAGACTGTTGAATTTTATATCTCAACAAACCCTGGTGAAGGCTTTAAACCTTTAGTTAAAGTGGCCTCAGGTGGCGAATTGTCACGGTTGATGCTAGCTATTAAGGCAGCTATTTCAAGTAAGGAAGACAAAACGAGTATTGTCTTTGACGAGGTTGATACTGGCGTGTCTGGACGTGTTGCTCAGGCTATCGCTCAAAAGATTTATAAAATCGGGAAGAACAGCCAGGTGCTTGCCATCTCACATTTACCACAAGTCATTGCTATTGCAGATTATCAGTATTATATTTCCAAGGAAAGTAAGGCTGATACGACCATATCAAGAGCAAGCTTGCTGGAATATAACCAACGTGTGGAGGAAATTGCTAAGATGATTGCAGGCAATGACATAACAGAAACAGCACGCCAACAAGCACGGGATTTATTACAGAAAAAGTGATTCTAAAATTAAAATGAGAAGAAAAGACTAGCTATTCTTATTTTCTTTTTTTTACCTAACCTTAAGCAGAAGAAGCTTTGATTTATTTGCCAATCAATGCTAAAATATTAAGAAATAGACTAGTAATAGAATGGAAACAACTATGGGAAATATTAAGATTGTTACAGATTCATCAATTACAATAGAACAAGATCTAATTGATAAATATGATATAACTGTCGTGCCTCTCTCTGTGATGATTGATGGGAAGCTTTATTCTGATAATGATTTAAAGGAAGAAGGACAATTCCTTAAGTTAATGAAAGCTAGCAAACATTTACCCAAGACCAGCCAACCACCGGTAGGATTGTTTGCAGATTATTATGAGAAATTAGTTGCACAAGGGGCTAGTGAGATTGTTGCTATTCATTTAAATCCAATCCTATCAGGAACTATTGAAGCATCACGACAAGGAGCTGAGATTGCCGGTGCCTCAGTTCATGTCTTAGATTCCTCTTTTACGGATCAAGCTCTAAAATTCCAAGTACTTGCTGCTGCTAAGTTAGCCCGAGCTGGAGCTTCCTTGTCTGAAATATTAGCCAAGGTTAAAGAAGTTAAAGAAAAAACGAGACTCTATATTGGGGTGTCTACATTAGAGAATCTAGTAAAAGGTGGCAGAATTGGTCGCGTTACTGGAGCCATTAGCAGTTTATTGAATATTCGTCTCTTGATGGAGTTGGTGCCTGATCAATTGCAGCCAATTGCTAAGGGACGAGGAAATAAAACCTTCTTTAAGTGGCTGGAAAACCATATGCATGAGATAGCTCAAAATCCAATTGCAGAGCTTGCTATTTCTTATGCTGGTGACAGGGAACTAGCAGATCAGCTTTTAGAGAGGATTAGACCTTTTTACAAGGGAGAGGTATCTGTGCAAGAAACTGGTTCTATCATTCAAACGCATACAGGAGAAGGCGCCTTCGCCGTTATGATTAGATATGAATAAAAAAGGTTTGTTAAAAGGAAGTCTCTGTTTTGTCCTAGCCTTCCTAGCATTTTCCCTTGTTTTACATCTACTTATACCAAGATCACGGCCACAATTAAAGGCCAGTGATTTTTTTAATCAAGAAAAAATTCAGATCAATTATATTGCCATTGGTGATTCTTTGACTGAAGGTGTGGGAGATTCAACCAATCAAGGTGGTTTTATTCCTCTACTGTCCAAAGATTTAGAGTCTCATTATCATGTTACTATCAATGCCCAAAATTACGGTATTTCTGGCAATACAAGCCAGCAAATACTAAACCGTATGTTGAGTGATGAGGCTCTTAAATCCGACCTCAAAAAAGCTCAAATCATGACCCTTACAGTGGGTGGGAATGATGTATTAGCTGTTATTCGAAAATACTTATCTCACCTTGAAATAGCAACTTTTGACCAGCCGATGACAGAGTATCAGGAAAGGTTAAGCAAGATTATTACATTAGCTAAAAAAGCTAATAAAGATATTCGTATCTATGTTTTAGGTATTTATAATCCCTTTTATTTAAATTTTCCGGAAATAACAAAAATGCAAGATGTAGTGGATAATTGGAATCATAAAACAAAGATAACCTTATCCCAGTTTAATCATGTTCATTTTGTTCCTATCAATGATCAACTCTACAAGGGTATTGACGGAAAAGAAGGGATTGTTCACTCAGAAGGTGATAAGAAAAGTGTCTTAAATGATGTATTATATGCAGGTGATCATTTTCATCCTAATAACATTGGCTATCAGATAATGTCCGACGCTGTATTGGAGGCAATCAAAAAACATGAAAAAAAACTCAAATATTAATTGGTGGAAATGGGGTTTTCTTCTTTTATTAGCCCTAAATTTAGCTTTTTGTTTTGTAATAGGCAGTCGCTTAATTCAAATTCGAGAACCAGAAACAGAACAAATAAAGGTTCAAAAACAGAAAGCAATCAAAGTTGGAACCATTAACTCTAACCGTCAGCAATTAAATCAAACTGTGGCTAGTTTTTTAAAAGACAATCAAACTAAGGATTTGACATACAATATTTATGCTGGGTCATCTTCAATTATTTTTGAAGGTAAGTATAAACTTTTAGGTTATGAAGTTCCTCTTTATGTCTATTTTCAGCCGATTGCTCTAGCTAATGGTAACGTACAATTGCACGTTTCGTCGATTTCTGCCGGAACCTTACCTTTGCCGGAGTCAGAAGTATTGCAATATGTAAAATCAAGTTACGATTTACCAAAATTTGTTACTGTGAATGCTAAAAAATCATCTTTAATGATTGACCTTGGTAAAATTAGAAGTGATACCCCTCTTTTTCTAAAGGCTAAAAAGCTTGACTTAATCAATGATAAAATAAGCTTTGATATTTACAAGAAATCGTCAAAATAACGTTAAATACTTGACCTATAAGCTTTTTTTAGATATTATGGTAACTGTTAAAGCATATTGCTTATTAATTAATTGGAGGATTTGTTAAATGGCTAACAAACAAGATTTAATCGCAAAAGTTGCAGAAGCAACTGACCTTACTAAAAAAGATTCAGCGGCAGCTGTTGATGCAGTATTTGCTGCAATTGAAGGCTTCCTTGCTGAAGGTGAAAAAGTTCAATTAATCGGTTTTGGTAACTTTGAAGTACGTGAACGTGCAGCTCGTAAAGGCCGTAACCCACAAACTGGTGCAGAAATTGAAATCGCTGCATCAAAAGTACCAGCTTTCAAAGCAGGTAAAGCACTTAAAGACGCAGTTAAATAATATTACTTAAATATCCTTATCAGCTCAGGTATCCTTGATGATGATAAGGATATTTTTGTTGAGAGAATTAAAGAGTCATTTGCTATAATCTTAGTTCTAGCTGGCGTCATTACTGGCTAGGCTGGTGAGGCTAGGAATTTAGTGTCTTTTCTGGTCGTTAGTAGCCCTGTTTTTTCTTGGCTGATTAACACATTATAAAGTCTGTTTCACCTAGCGTTATACGCGACTTTATCCTCTTGCCTAACTAGCAAGCATAGATGCTAGAATTAATGAGGAATTAACAAGAGAATGGTAGCGCTTGCAGAAAAAGCTTTATTTTGCTATATTAGCTAAGGGAGTAATGCCCTTAGAGTTATCTTATAATATTTTGGAGGTTTTTATGAAGAGACGATTAATGAGTAGTCTTTTGGTTTTAGGAATTATTGCAACTTCTTCCACCATAGTTGAAGCAAGTGGACCAAAAGTAGCTTATACACAAAAGGGTGTGACTGCCCTTTCGAAAAATGATGAGGCTAAAGTGAAGACTCTTTCTATTGAAGCTATTGAAAAAAGCTTAGATGGTAAGAAACAAATAACTGTAAGCTTTGATATTGATGACACCTTGCTTTTTAGTAGTCAATATTTCCAGTATGGAAAGGAGTATATAACGCCAGGCTCTTTTGATTTTCTTCATAAGCAAAAGTTCTGGGATCTTGTGGCTAAACGAGGAGATCAAGATTCTATTCCTAAAGAATATGCAAAGAAATTAATTGCAATGCATCAAAAACGAGGAGATAAAATCGTCTTTATTACAGGAAGAACAAGGGGTTCCATGTATAAAGAAGGTGAGATTGACAAAACAGCTAAAACCTTAGCTAAAGATTTTAAATTAGACAAACCGATTGCTGTTCATTATACCGGAGATAAGGCTATTAAACCTTATAAGTATGACAAGTCATATTACATTAAGAAATATGGTTCAGAAATTCATTATGGAGATAGTAATGAAGATATTCATGCAGCAAGAGAAGTGGGTGCCAGACCTATTAGAATTTTAAGGGCTCCTAATTCTACTAACTTACCATTGCCGCAAGCTGGAGGATATGGGGAAGAGGTTTTAGAGAATTCGGCTTATTAATAGTAGTATCCTCTAATAGAGTAAAGTCACCCAGCTGAAACGGTTATGCTTCAAAGGGGAAGCTCAATGCTTACTTAGTAGGCTTTTACATGGATAGGGATTCCACTAGGTAATGTGTTAATTGTGCGAGCTTGGAAAGCTGTATTTAAACCATTTAAAGGATCTTACCAAATTTGAGTAATGATAAGGTCCCTTTTTAATAAGAATTGATCAGTCACCTTAGCTGCTCTTAATAGTCTTATGAACGAGCCGATTTGGTTATGATTAAGAAGAAAACCCCGCTCTATCGGTCTGAGAGCGGGGCTTGTCTTATTTAAGGAGTCTTAATTAGTTAAAATATACTTGTTTTGGGGCAAGTTCATCGAAGAAGGTATTAATTTGTTTTTTTACTTCATCTTCTGTTTGAGATTTGAATTTTTCTAAAAGTCCTGCAAAATCTTCTTCATTAAGATCTAAATACAACTCAGCATCTTCTTCCTCAATATTTTTTTGTTTTAAGAAGTCTACCAAGGCTTGACGGCTGTTGTCTTTAGCTTCTGAACGAACTTCAGTGTTGATATTTCCAACTTGATCTGCGTTGACAATTTGAATTGAAGCAGTGAGACATGCTGCAGCTAATGCTAGAGCAGCAATTGTAGACAATGCAAATTTTTTGCACATTAGTTTCATAAAAAAGTTTCCTCCATTTTCGGTTAGCTATACCTATTTTCTGTGATAGAAAGCTATCACAATATTATTTTAAGCCATCATTCTCTTTTTTGTCAAATGTTTTTATAATGTATTTTTAACCACATTATTTTTAAATTAAAAATAATTGACCTAAAATAGATCTGACACCTTACTAATCAACCATACTTACTAGTCTCCTTACTATAACCTTAGAGAAGCAGGAAGAATCTAATGTAGAGTAGCTCTTATTTTTATCTCGAAAATGAGATATTAGGGTATAAAAAGAAATAGCTGATTGGCTAGTATAAGAGCTAATTTATGACACTAAAGGTGTTTAATTTTAGCGCAGGGAGAAATTAAGATTATTTGCTACTGAATGAGAAGTTTTTGACTTCAAATCTGTGCTTATTTTTCAATAATAATATGCTATCACAATAAGTTATCCGGTCAAGTTATTTAGAATTATTCTAAATAACTTGACTTTTTTATTTAGAATTATTATAATTAAGATATGTTAAATAGTTAGAAAATTTCTAACCTGGAGGGAAAAGAGATGACTTGGATTAAAGGCCATATTCGGTTAATGGAAACACTTATCTGCTTATTATTGATTTTAGTAGGCCTCCTACTTTTAAAAGGAAATGCTAGCTTAGCCTCAGTCTTTTTTATAATAGCTTTTTTGATTGGTGGCTATGAATCCGCAAAAGAGGGTCTTCATGAGTTATTTGCTGAGAAGCATCTGACTGTTGATGTTTTAATGATTCTAGCAGCAGTAGGTGCAGGCATTATCGGTTATTGGTTAGAAGGGGCTTTATTGATTTTCATTTTCTCTCTTTCCAGTACATTGGAAGAAATGGCCATGGAAAAAAGCAAGAACGCTATTTCAGCACTGATGAACCTTACTCCAGACACTGCTCGTAGATTTAGAGAAGATGGTAGCATTGAAGAGATAGAGACTAAAGCTTTAAAAATTGGTGATAAACTGCAAGTACGTAAAGGTGAATCCGTCCCAATTGACGGGAAATTACAAAGTGATTTTGGCCAATTTGACGAATCAATGGTTACAGGTGAGTCTGTCACAGTTGAGAAAGCTTATGAGGATTCCTTAATTGGGGGGACTATTAATGAAGGGCAGGCTATTGAAATGATAGTAACTGTGGAGAATGGGGACACTTTATTTGCTAAAATTGTCAATTTAGTGGCGTCTGCTCAAACTCAAAAAAGCCGCACAACAACTTTCATTGAAAACTTGGAAGACCATTATGTTAAGGCCGTCCTTCTCTTAGTACCAATCTTTATCCTATTCTGTCACTTGGCTCTTGCTTGGCCTTGGCTGGATGCTTTTTATCGGGGAATGGTTCTACTGACAGTAGCCTCTCCCTGTGCTTTGATAGCTTCCTCAACACCAGCGAGTCTATCAGCTATTAGCCGAGCTGCTAGAAAAGGCTTAGTCATCAAGGGTGGTGATATTGTTGACAAAATGGGTGATATAAAAGCAGTTGTTATGGATAAAACGGGGACCCTGACTCAAGGTAAACCTTCAGTTGTAGATAGCTATTATCTTGGTGACAAATCAGATATTGATGCAATCGTGAAGACCGCAGAGGAAATGTCCACCCACCCTATTTCACAGGCTTTATTGGACTACGTTACTGAAGGGAAACAACTTAGTACTATTCAAGCAGAGGAAATTTCTGGTAAAGGTTTTATAGTGACAAGTAATGGTCAAGAATGGCGTATCGGGAAGAAATCTTTTATTCTAGAAAGAGTGACTCACATTGAGCCTATTGAATCTGAGATTGAAACATTAGAGAGTCAGGGGAAAACCCTTATCTTTGTGAGTCGAGAAGATGACTTAATGGCTTTTTATGCCTTGCTTGATGACATTAAGGAAGAGTCTCTTAAAGCCATTAAGATGCTGCATGCTTTAGATATTAAGACTGTCATGTTAACAGGTGATCAAGAAAGAACAGCTTATTATGTGGCCAAAAAATTAGGTATTGATGAAGTTGTTGCTAATTGTATGCCACAAGATAAAGTTACTAACCTTGCTAAAATTAAAGAAAGATATGGCTTTGTGGCGATGGTCGGTGATGGTATTAATGATGCGCCAGCCTTAGCTCAAGCAGATGTATCTTATGCTATTGGTTCAGGGACAGATATTGCAATGGAAAGTGCGGATAGCGTGATTATGGAAGATTTAACAAGAATCCCATTTTCCATCAAATTATCGAAAAAAATGAAAAGAATAGTCAAACAAAATATTATTTTTGCCCTTTCTGTTATTAGTCTGCTGATACTGGCCAATGTTTTTCAGGTTGTCAATTTACCACTGGGTGTCGTTGGCCATGAGGGGTCTACGATCCTTGTTATCCTGAATGGTTTACGCCTATTGTCTTTTAAATAAATTAAGGAAACTTGATTCTTATTTTAAAAGTGTTTATACTAGTAGTAGGAGATTTTATAGAAAGTAGACCACATGATAAAATTAGGAATCGAAGCTGTTGTAATAGGGTTAGCAATATTTTCAATTGTAAAAGTCATTGTTTTTATTGTCCTGTCAGAGAAATTTTTACCTAAAAATAAAGTAAGAAAAAATAGCAAAAAGGCCAAGACCTATTATTTGAAAAAAGGGAGCAAAAAAAACAGTTCTGCTGAAAAATATAAAAGAGACTATTTTAGATAAGAGAGTCTTTTAAGACAAGGGCGAGCATCATATCTGAGGCTTGTCTTTTTCTGTCTATGAAAATACTATTGGTTTTGAAAAGCAGATTCTGTTCATATTTGAAACGCTTTCATAGTTTGCATCTTCTATTTTCAATTTTATCTGGAATAGACTAGCTTTTTTACGTCATTTTTTGTAAAATAGATGTTGTAAAAAGGTGATAAACCTTAAATAAAAGGAGAATTAACTAATGGTTAAATTGGTTTTCGCTCGCCACGGTGAGTCAGAATGGAATAAAGCTAACCTTTTCACGGGTTGGGCTGATGTTGATCTTTCAGAAAAAGGAACACAACAGGCAATTGATGCTGGTAAATTGATTAAAGAAGCTGGAATCGAATTTGATCTTGCTTTTACTTCAGTTCTTAAACGTGCTATCAAAACAACTAATCTTGCCCTTGAACACTCAGATCAACTATGGGTACCAACTGAAAAATCTTGGCGTTTAAATGAGCGTCATTACGGTGGTTTAACTGGTAAAAACAAAGCCGAAGCAGCGGAACAGTTTGGTGATGAGCAAGTTCATATTTGGCGTCGTTCTTACGATGTATTGCCTCCAGACATGGCAAAAGATGATGAACATTCAGCACATACAGATCGTCGTTATGCTCATCTTGATAACTCAGTTATCCCTGACGCTGAAAACTTAAAAGTAACCTTAGAACGTGCACTTCCTTTTTGGGAAGATAAAATTGCGCCAGCTTTAGTAGACGGTAAAAATGTTTTCATTGGTGCACACGGTAACTCTATCCGTGCCTTGGTTAAACACATCAAACAATTGAGTGATGATGAAATTATGGATGTTGAAATTCCTAATTTCCCACCACTAGTTTTTGAATTTGATGAGAAATTAAACTTGACTGCTGAATACTATCTTGGTGGTCAGTAATCCCTTAGCCCTCACCTTTGAGGGCTTTTTTGCTAAACAGATCAGGTTATTTCTATTTTTGGGAAATGGAGAAAACTCTTCTCAGCCTTCTTTTCTTAGCTGAAAGTCTCCTTTTATATTGCATTTTGCTATAGCCGTGCTATAAGATAAAGCATAGGCCGGGTCACTATTTTATGGTAAGATAGAATTTAATAAGTAACGGAGAGGTGTCTTTATGAAAGCAGACGAGCGTCGAAAAACCATTTTAGAAATCCTTGAAGCAAATCAAGAGCCTTGTTCAGCCAGTCAGCTAGCTAAGAAGTTAGAGGTTAGCAGGCAGGTTATTGTGGGTGATATTGCCTTACTGCGAGCTTTACAAAATGATATTATTTCAACTCCTAAGGGCTATATTATGCGCCAATCTTTATATTCAAGTGACTATACGGCGAGACTTGTTTGTCGGCACCAAAATGACCAGACCTTTCAAGAATTATCAATTATTGTAGCTCACGGTGGTATTGTTTCAACGGTGGAAGTGGAACATCCCCTCTATGGTATGCTAACTGCCCCTCTCAATATCAAAAGTCAGCAAGATATCCTTGATTTTATGGCTAAGGTTGACCATTCGCATGCAGAGCTGTTGTCATCACTAACCAACGGGCTACATAGCCATTTAGTATCTTGTCCAGACCAAAGAAGCTTTGAAAAAATCAAAGAAGAACTGTCAGCAGTTGGCATTCTTTATCACGATTAATAATTTTACAGGTGTCTTGACACCTGTAAAATTTTATTTTATAATTACTTTTAAATAAAAGGAGATGATTATGATAAAGAAACCTACTCAAACTATTGCTTACGCATCAATATTAGTTGCGTTTGGAATACTGATTCCTATGATTATGCCTGTTAAGGTTGTGATTGGTCCAGCTTCTTACACCCTAGCTAGCCATGTTCCTCTCTTTCTTGCTACATTTATTTCTCTACCAGTGGGTTTATTTGTTGCACTTGGAACAACACTAGGATTCTTTTTAGCCGGTTTCCCAATTGTTATTGTTATGAGAGCACTCTCGCACCTTATTTTTGTAGCGATAGCAGCTCTCTATCTAAGTAAGAAACCAACAGTCTTACAGAGCCCCATTAAGGCTTTACCCTTTGCAATAGTGATTAATATTATTCATGGGGCTGCAGAATTTTTTGTTGTTCTTTTAATGACAATGACCGCCCACACAGAACTTTCTTATGTCTGGTCCATGTTAGGACTTGTTGGCCTAGGAACTGTTATTCATGGTTTGGTTGATTTTTACTTAGCTTATTGGATTTGGAATCGCTTAACCCATAAATAAGCCTTAAAGCTAGCCTTTTAATAGTAATCGTCAAGTCCTTATTGCAAGGGCTTGCATTTTTTTTAGAAATTGGTATACTAGAAAATGAATTGTGAAAACTATAACAAAAGAGGTAACCATGAAGAATCCAGAAGAGATTATCCAAGCTACGATTGCTATTGGCCAGCGCAAAGTTGAGAAGCCTTTCCTTGCAAAAGCTATCTTAGGTTTTATAGGGGGAGCTATGATTAGTCTTGGCTACCTCTTATATGTTCGAATTGCTGCCAGTGGCCTAGAAACTTTCGGTGCTTTTTCAAGTATTTTAGGGGCATGTGCCTTTCCTATAGGGTTGATTATCATCTTGATGGCCGGTGGTGAATTAATTACTGGAAATATGATGGCTGTATCAGCTAGTTTTTTTGCCAAAAAAATACCTTTGACAAAGCTTCTGAAAAATTGGCTAGTCATAACTCTTTTTAATGTCATTGGTGCTATTTTCGTTGCCTACGTTTTTGGTCATTTTCTGGGCTTGACCTCAAGTGGAGTCTTTAAAGAAGAGGTTATTCACGTTGCACAGGCAAAAATAGTGGCTAGTCCCTTACAAGCCTTTGTATCTGGTATTGGCTGTAACTGGTTTGTTGGACTTGCTCTATGGTTAAACTATGGTGCTAGTGATGCTAGTGGTAAATTGCTAGGTATTTGGTTCCCAGTTATGACCTTTGTTGCTTTAGGTTTTCAGCATAGTGTGGCTAATGCCTTTATTATACCTGCGGCGATATTTGAAAATGGGGCAACCTGGTTAGCGTTTGTACAAAACTTCGCCTTAGTTTATGCTGGTAATATTGTAGGTGGCGCAGTCTTTGTTAGTCTCTTCTATTACAAAGCATTTTACCATGACTAATGTCATACGATATAAAAAATTCTGACTGAGAACCTTCTTCTCGGTCTTCTTTTTATAATTTATGATAAAATAGAATGCGAAGTTTAAAAGGGGGTATTGTCATCAAAAAAGAATCACAATTAGTTGTTAAGAAAAAAGCAAGTATACCTCGTCGAATCAACCTTTTATTTTCTATTATCGTCTTTCTTTTTGTTGCTTTAATCTTGCGTCTAGCACAAATGCAAATTCAAGATAAGGCTTTTTATGATGCAAAGCTCAAGTCCTCCACCGTTTACAAAGTTAAAAGTTCAACTCCACGGGGGATGATTTTTGACCAAAAAGGGAAACTACTGGTTGGTAATGATGTAAAAGAAGTTATTTCCTTTACAAGAAATCCTGATGCTTCCGCAAATGACCTAAGAACGTTAGCTAAAAAATTAGCTGCTTATGTCAGGTATAATGATGTCAAAATTAGCCTACGTGCTAAGAAGGATTACTATCTAGCGGATCCTAAGGTTTATGCTAAGGTGGTAAAAAAATTACCCAAGAATAAAAAAGTTGATGCCTATGGTAACAGCTTGACTGAAGAAAAAATCTACCGAAATGCTGTAGCTTCTGTCACCAAAGATGACCTTAATTATTCTTCTGAGGAAGAAAAAGTTATCTCTATTTTTAACCAAATGAATGCGGCAGCTAATTTTAATACCATAACCCTAAGAACCGCAGACTTAACGGATCAAGAAATAGCTTATCTGGTAGCCAATAAATCAAAACTACCCGGAATTTCCGTGACAACTGATTGGAACCGTAAAGTGGAAGATGTCAGCCTGAATTCAATTATTGGGAAGGTATCCAGTCGAGAAGCAGGTCTGCCTCAAGAAGAAGTGGCAGAATATATTAAAAAAGGCTATGCTCTGAATGATCGAGTAGGGACCTCCTATCTTGAACGACAATATGAGAATCAGTTACAAGGTCAACACGAAGTTCGAGAAATAAAAACAAATAAATCGGGAAAAATCGTCTCAGATAAAATCACTCATAAAGGTGAAATTGGGAAAAACTTGAAATTGACTATTGCAACGGATTTTCAGGATGGTGTTGATAAGATTATAAGAAAATACTTTGAATCAGAAGTTGCTTTAGGCAAAGCCAAGTACTCAGAAGGAGCTTATGCTGTTGCCATGAATCCAAAGACTGGTGCTATTTTGGCAATGTCAGGACTGTCTCAAGATTTGGAAACAGGTCAATTAGAAAAAAATGCCCTAGGAACGATTACGAATGTCTTTACTCCAGGTTCTGTTGTCAAAGGTGCTACCTTAGCAGCTGGTTGGCAAACAGGCGCGATTACTGGGAATCAAGTATTAACAGATCAGCCAATTCAATTTGGAAATTCTAAGCCTATAAATTCTTGGTTTACTTTTGGTCAACAAAATATTTCAGCTATTCAGGCTTTGGAATATTCTTCAAATACTTACATGGTGCAGGTTGCTCTAAAAATGATGGGACAAGATTATCATGTTGGGATGTCCCTAACGAGTGATGGTATGAAAAAAACAATGGAGGAACTACGCCAAACTTATGCTAGTTTTGGCTTAGGTGCGCCTACCGGGATTGATTTACCTGGGGAATCTACCGGTTATGTAGCCAGTAAATATACTGTTTCAAATGTTATTACAGAAGCATTTGGACAGTTTGACAACTATACAGCTATGCAACTAGCGCAGTATGTCTCAACTATTGCAAATGGTGGTATAAGACTAGCTCCTCATTTAGTTGAAGGGGTTTATCGCAATGATGGCAGTAAGGGACTTGGGCAACTTGAGAAAACAATTGCAAGGAAAGAGTTAAATCAGGTTCAGCTAAACAAGGAGCAGCTGTCAATTATTCAAGATGGTTTTTATCAAGTTGTTAATAGTGGTAGTCCCTATGCTACTGGTAAAGACATGGCAGGCTCAGCTGTTACTATTAGCGGTAAGACCGGAACTGCTGAAACCTATGCTAAAGATAAAAGTGGCAATACTGTAGCGACTTTTAATTTAAATGTTGTTGCTTATGGACCTAGTCAGGATCCACAGATTGCAGTAGCTATTATGTATCCACATGCTAGTGATGCTTTAGCTAAAGCCCATCAATACATGGCAAAAGATATTATTAATTTATACCTATCAATGAATGCAAAACCATAAAGGAGATCAGTGTGTTATACCCAACGCCTATTGCGAAATTAATTGAGTCCTATTCAAAATTACCCGGTATTGGAGTTAAAACGGCTACGAGACTAGCTTTTTACACTATTAGTATGAGTGATGATGATGTTAATGACTTCGCTAAAAATCTATTAGCAGCCAAACGTGAATTAACCTACTGTTCTATTTGTGGTAATTTAACAGATGAAGACCCATGTTCTATTTGTATGGATCCAAGCCGCGACAAGAGTCAAATTTTAGTTGTTGAAGAGTCTAAAGATGTTTCGGCAATGGAGAAAATCCAAGAATATCATGGCTATTATCATGTTTTACATGGTTTGATTTCCCCTATGAATGGAGTCGGCCCAGATGATATCAATCTGAAAGCACTTATCACTCGTCTGATGGATAGCGATGTTCAGGAGGTGATTATTGCCACCAGTGCCACTGCAGACGGTGAAGCAACTTCAATGTATATTTCGAGAATTCTAAAGCCAGCAGGTATTAAGGTGACTAGGTTAGCTAGGGGCTTGGCAGTAGGCTCAGATATTGAATATGCAGATGAGGTAACTCTTTTGAGAGCTATTGAAAATCGTACAGAGTTATAAAATGTAAAAGAAAGGGTAGTTCAATGGGGACGGCCTTTCTTTTTATTTGGAACAATTTGCTTTTGAAATGCTTTCCAATTTTTGTTATAATTAATAGAAATTTAATTCAGATAGGAAAAAGAAAATGTCCAAACAAACACTTGTCTTGTTATACGGTGGCCGTTCTGCAGAGCGTGAAGTTTCAGTTTTGTCAGCAGAAAGTGTGATGAGAGCCATTAATTATGACCGCTTCTTGGTCAAAACTTACTTCATTTCACAAGCTGGTGATTTTTATAAAACTCAAGAATGGAGTCAAAAACCGGCTGAAACTGAAAAATTAATGACCAATCAAACGATTGTTGCAGCTTCTCAAGTTAAAGCAAGTGACATTTATGAAGAAGGAGCCGTTGTCTTTCCTATATTGCATGGGCCAATGGGAGAAGATGGATCGATCCAAGGTTTCTTAGAAGTTCTTAAAATGCCTTACATTGGAACAAGTATCTTAGGTTCAAGTGTTGCCATGGATAAAATTACAACTAAGCGAGTTTTAGAATCAGCGGGAGTGCCTCAAGTGGCTTACAAGGTTTTTGTTGAAGGCAATTCCTTAGAAGAATGTCTTAAAGAAGCATTGACTAACTTAAGTTTTCCCATTTTTGTTAAACCGGCAAACATGGGTTCATCAGTGGGAATTTCAAAAGCTGAGTCTGAAAGTGAGTTGAGGGAGGCTATCCAATTAGCCTTGCAATATGATAGTCGCATTTTAATTGAACAAGGAGTTAATGCGCGTGAGATTGAAGTTGGTCTTTTAGGCAATACCGATGTTACGTCAACACTTCCTGGTGAAGTGGTTAAAGAGGTAGCTTTTTACGATTATCAGGCCAAATATATTGATAATAACATTACAATGGCAATTCCAGCAGAACTTGAGACTGAGCTTGCTAATAAAATGCGAGCTTATGCAGAAAATGCCTTTAAAGCACTAGGATGCTGTGGTTTATCTCGTTGTGATTTCTTTTTAACCAGAGATGGCTCCATCTATTTAAATGAGCTAAATACCATGCCAGGCTTTACACAATGGTCCATGTATCCTTTGTTATGGGAGAATATGGGACTTTCCTATTCTGATCTTATTGAAAAATTGGTTGCTCTAGCAATTGAGATGTTTGAAAAACGTGAAAAGCATTTAATCTAATAGGTGAAAGGACAAAGTGGTGATGACACTCTGTTCTTTTATTTTGTTTTAACACTCTTTTTGTAAGATAGGTACTATAGTAGCATGGGAACTGTGATTCCTATCAGTCATTCAATGGCTTGTAACCGCAGCTCTGCATCCCAAATAGTAGCTGAAAACAACATTGGGGCAAGGGTAGGTGAAAAATAAGTTCTAATGCGGGTCAAGACAATTAGTTACTCTGTCAGAAAGTTTCATTTAACCTTCTAGGAAAAATCTTAGGACATGTTTTAGCTCTTTAAAATGTCATTATTTTCTTTTTAAAAAGTGGTATAATGAGTGTGAGAATTTTTTTGTTACTGTAAAGAAGAAGGAAATATTATGAAATTATCATTGTATGAAGTTGCAAAAGTAGTGGAGGCTCAGAATATTATTTCTGAATTTGATGACGTCCCCCTGAAACAAATCGAATTTGATAGCCGTAGAATTGAAAAAGGAGATCTTTTTCTACCTTTAAAAGGAGAGCGAGATGGTCATGATTTTATCGAAAAAGCTTTTGAGAATGGAGCTGTTGCCACATTTTCTGAAAAAGAGATTAGCGGTCACCCCTATATTCTAGTTAAAGATTGCTTGAAAGCCTTTCAAGAGCTTGCTAAGTACTATATCGAGAAAATGCGTCTAGATGTTATTGCTGTTACGGGTTCAAATGGAAAAACCTCTACCAAGGATATGATTGAGGCTGTGCTAGCAACAACTTACAAAACCTATAAGACTCAAGGAAACTACAATAACGAAATTGGTTTGCCTTATACGGTTCTTCACATGCCTGATGATACTGAAAAGATTGTTCTGGAAATGGGTCAAGATCATATGGGAGATATTCATCTTCTTTCAGAAATTGTCCAGCCACATATTGCTGTTGTAACCTTGATTGGCGAAGCTCATTTAGAATTCTTTGGTAGCCGAGAAAAAATAGCTCAAGGGAAAATGCAAATTACTGATGGCATGAATTCTCATGGTATTCTGATTGCACCGGGAGATCCTATTATTGATCCTTATTTACCTGAAAACCAAATGGTTATCCGTTTTGGTGAAAATCAGGAAATTTTTGTCAACTCAATTGAGGAAAGCAAAAACAGCTTAAGATTCACAACAAATGTTTTGGAACAAGCCTTGACATTACCCTTATCAGGTAAGTATAACGCGATAAATGCTATGCTTGCTGCTTACGTTGGAAAACTCTTAGCTGTCGCAGAGGAAGATATTCTTGAAGCTTTAGAACATATCCAATTGACAGGCAACAGAACAGAGTGGAAGAAAGCCAGTAATGGAGCGGATATATTATCAGACGTCTATAATGCAAATCCTACAGCCATGCGCCTTATCTTAGAAACTTTTGCACAGATTGTACCAAATCAAGGGGGACAAAAAATAGCCTTATTGGCAGATATGAAGGAATTGGGTCCAAGTTCAGTTGATTTACATTGTCAGCTAATACAGGCTTTGAATCCAGATGACATTGATCATTTAATTTTTTATGGTCAGGATATTGAACCTTTAGCACAATTAGCTAGCCAAATGTATCCTATTGGAAAAGTCTTTTTCTTTAAAAAGACCGAAGCTGAAGACCAGTTTGAAGATTTATATCATCATGTTCAAGAAATACTTGGTTCTAATGATCAGATTCTAATAAAGGGAAGTCATTCAATGCATTTAGAAGAAATTGTGAATCGGCTTTTAGCATAGTGGAGATTCTTAATAACTTTTTTATTTTTTAATTGCTAATCTAACTTGTCCAAAAGTTATGATTAAGGTATAATTAAAAAATCGAGAAAGGATTTCTTATGAATTTTTTTGCTTTAACTCCCACAGAACTCCCACGTATTAGTCTGCAATTTTATCTTTTGTGTTTGCTTTTGCTTCCTGTTTTAATTTATTTGACATTAAACTATTATCACAAGAAGAGCTTCCGTTATTTTTTTCTAGGGCTTCAACTATTTCAACTCATAACATTTTATGGGTGGTATATCCTTAAAGGTTTTCCTGCCTCCGAAGCTTTGCCTCTTTACCATTGTCGCATTGGAATGCTAGCTATTTTTCTCTTCCCCAACAAAAGTAAGCTTAAGCAATTGATGATGTTATTAGGGATAGGAGGATCAATTCTGGCCTTATTTTCCCCTGATTTATATCCCTATCCTCTGATTCATGTGACTAACTTTGCATTTTATCTAGGGCATTACGCTTTGTTAGTTAATGCCCTTATCTATCTCCTTTATTATTATGATAAAGAGTTATCGTCATCAGTCTTTTCGCTGACATTTCTAGCGACTCTCCATTTTTCTTTAATGATTGTCAATATCTTAACAGGCGGTAATTATGGCTTTGTTATGGAATTGCCCCTGCTTCACAGTCGTCATCTAGTAGGTAATTTTTGCTTGTTAACCCTAGGCTTATGGCTGTTAGCGAAGCTAGTAGAATCAGTCTATATCCGTTACTGTCTAAAAGAAGAAGCATTTGTACCTGTGGCGAAAGGATAGTCATTGCTAAAGCACTTAAAATCCGATATAATAAAGAAGTTGTCGATCATTCGACGCTTTTTTACTTTAAAATACCGAGGAGAGACCCATGTAGTATCACTTGGAAATAACAAATTAGTTTCAATATAACTAATAAGTATAGTAGAATTAATAAGAACTGTAATTACCTAAGGAAGACCTATGTCAATACAAGAAGAAATAAAAAAAAGACGAACTTTTGCCATCATCAGTCACCCAGATGCTGGTAAAACAACAATCACTGAACAATTGCTCTATTTTGGCGGTGAAATCCGTGAAGCAGGGACTGTAAAAGGGAAAAAAACGGGAACATTTGCTAAATCAGACTGGATGGATATTGAAAAGCAAAGAGGAATCTCAGTAACATCATCTGTTATGCAGTTTGATTATGCAGGTAAGCGTGTTAATATTTTAGATACGCCAGGGCATGAAGACTTTTCTGAAGATACCTATAGAACCTTGATGGCTGTCGATGCTGCAGTAATGGTGGTTGATTCTGCCAAAGGTATTGAAGCACAAACTAAGAAACTGTTTGAAGTTGTTAAACATCGTGGTATCCCTGTCTTTACATTTATAAATAAGCTGGACCGTGATGGTCGCGAACCCCTGGAGCTCTTAGAAGAACTAGAAGAGGTTCTTGGAATTGCTTCTTACCCTATGAATTGGCCAATTGGGATGGGAAGAGCTTTTGAAGGTCTTTATGATCTTCATAACCAACGTTTAGAACTTTATAAAGGAGAACAACGGTTTGCAGATTTAGAAGAAGGAACAGAACTTTTTGTTAACAATCCCTTCTATGAACAAGCTCTTGAGGATATCGAGTTACTCCAGGAAGCTGGAAATGAATTTTCGGCAGAGGCTATTTTGGCTGGTGAATTAACCCCTGTTTTCTTTGGCTCAGCCCTAACAAATTTTGGTGTCCAAACTTTTCTTGATACCTTCTTGGAGTTTGCTCCAGAGCCGCATGGCCATAAAACGACAGACGAAAAAGTCATTGATCCTCTAGACAAAGATTTTTCTGGTTTTGTCTTTAAAATCCAGGCCAATATGGATCCTCGCCATCGTGACCGTATTGCTTTTGTTCGTATCGTTTCAGGTGAATTTAGTAAAGGTATGAGTGTTAATTTGAGTCGTACTGGGAAAGGTGTCAAACTGTCGAACGTGACACAATTTATGGCTGAGTCGCGTGAAAATGTGCAAAATGCTGTTGCTGGTGATATTATTGGCGTTTATGATACAGGGACTTATCAGGTAGGTGATACCTTAACAGTTGGTAAAAATAAATTTGAATTTGAACCTCTACCAACCTTTACTCCAGAAATCTTTATGAAGGTTTCCGCTAAAAATGTCATGAAACAAAAATCCTTCCACAAAGGAATGGAACAATTGGTGCAAGAGGGAGCTATCCAACTCTACAAAAATTACCAGACTGGTGACTACATGCTTGGTGCTGTAGGCCAGCTCCAATTTGAAGTTTTTAAACACCGAATGGAAGGTGAATATAATGCTGAGGTCCTTATGACCCCAATGGGCAAAAAAACCGTTCGTTGGATTAAAGAAGAAGATTTAGATCAACGCATGTCATCAAGCCGAAATATTTTGGCTAAGGACCGTTTCGATCAACCGGTTTTCCTCTTTGAAAATGATTTTGCCCTTCGCTGGTTTGCAGACAAATATCCAGATGTTCAATTGGAAGAAAAAATGTAATAGCACTGCAGATCTAAACAAGGTGTTTAGCTTCAAGGACTTCTATAGAAGTCCTTTTTAAATAAGGTCAGACTTCTTTAGAGCAAATATAAGACCAGCTTTAGTATCTGTATAGAGAAACTAAGTTAATTCTTTTAGGCATGGAAAGGTATTTTTATGGTATTGAGTGCTTGTCTTAAGCAAACGAGAGATTATTGCTAGTCTTAGTGAGGTGAAAGTTGGAACCTCTTCAAAATTTTAGGGCTGTCTCATAGAGCTAGTCATAATTTTTAAAGCCTACTAATGAAAGAGGAGAAGTTTTTTATTAGAGTATTGCTAAAAAATTTAGTAAATAATAGTTATTTTTCATAAAAACCTTTTCATAACTTCTTTCCTATCTTTTTAGATATAATTATGTTACACTAGTCTAGTTGTTAATTGAACGACAGAACTATAAAGGCTTATAAGGCAGCTTCGCACTGCCTTTTTAGAAAAGAGAAACATTTGAAATTTACAGAATTAAACTTATCTGAAGACATCCAATCAGCTGTTGTAACAGCAGGTTTTGAGAAAGCATCTCCTATCCAAGAGATGACTATACCACTAGCTTTAGAAGGAAAAGATGTCATTGGTCAAGCACAAACAGGAACTGGTAAAACAGCTGCTTTTGGTCTTCCAACCTTGAATAAGATCCGTACGGATGAAAATATTATCCAAGCACTTGTTATTGCTCCAACGCGTGAACTTGCTGTTCAAAGTCAGGAAGAACTCTTCCGTTTTGGTCGTGATAAGGGTGTTAAAGTTCGCTCCGTCTATGGTGGTGCAAGTATTGATAAACAAATTAAAGCTCTAAAATCAGGAGCACACATTGTTGTTGGTACACCAGGTCGTTTACTTGACTTAATTAAACGTAAAGCATTAAAACTTGATCATGTTGAAACTCTTATTTTAGATGAAGCTGATGAAATGCTTAATATGGGCTTCTTAGAGGATATCGAAGCTATTATTAGTCGTGTTCCTGAAGAACGCCAAACCCTGCTTTTTTCAGCAACTATGCCAGCACCTATAAAACAAATTGGTGTTAAGTTTATGAAAAATCCAGAGCATGTTCAAATAAAAAATAAAGAACTGACAAACGTTAATGTTGAACAATACTATGTTCGTGTTAAAGAACAAGAAAAGTTTGATACCATGACACGTTTGATGGACGTTGACCAACCAGAATTATCAATTGTTTTTGGCCGGACAAAGCGTCGCGTCGATGAAATCACACGTGGTTTGAAATTGCGAGGTTTTCGTGCCGAAGGTATCCATGGTGACCTTGATCAGAATAAACGGTTACGTGTTATTCGCGATTTTAAAGGGGACCAAGTTGATATCTTAGTAGCAACAGACGTTGCTGCGCGTGGTCTTGACATTTCAAACGTAACCCATGTTTATAACTACGATATTACACAAGATCCAGAATCTTATGTTCACCGTATCGGTCGTACAGGCCGTGCTGGTAAATCTGGAGAATCAATTACTTTCGTTTCACCAAATGAGATGGGTTACTTAAGTATGATTGAAAACTTGACTAAGAAACAAATGAAACCGCTGAAACCAGCAACGGCTGAAGAAGCCTTTCAAGCAAAGAAAAAAGTGGCACTCAAGAAAATTGAACGTGATTTTGCAGATGAAACAATTCGTTCAAACTTTGAGAAATTTAAAGGTGACGCTATCCAATTAGCCTCTGAATTTACACCTGAAGAGTTAGCACTTTATATTTTGAGTTTAACCGTTCAAGACCCAGCAGACCAACCAGAGGTTGAAATTGCACGTGAAAAACCATTACCATTCAAATATGTTGGTGGTGGTCACGGCGGTGGTAAGAAATCTGCTAAAGGAGGTCGTGGTCGAGGAGGTCGTGATGGTGAACGCCGTGGTGGTTATCGTGGAAAACGTGACGACCGTCGTGGTGGAGAAAAACGAGATGACCGTCGTAAAGACAAACGTGATGAGAATGGCGGAAGTCGTGACTTTAAGCGTAAGCCTAAACGACATGCAAAAGAATTCTTTAATAAAGACAAAAAATCTTCAAGTAAGGAATCTGGATTTGTTATCCGTCATAAAGGTGAATAAACAAAAGAGAGCTGACTACGTTTTCAGCTCTTTTTTGTTTATCTTTCATATCTTTTTATATCATAATTTGTTATAATGAGTTCAGCCATTTTTGGTATTTTTAATGAATATTAGGAGGACGATTGGATGTCTAATGCCAATCACCCAGCTTTTGATAAAGCTACAAAGGCTGGATTTATTATTGCACTTGGAATTGTCTATGGTGATATTGGAACTAGCCCCCTCTATACCATGCAATCCTTAGTTGAGAATCAAGATGGTTTATCGCAAATATCTGAACAGTTTATCTTAGGTTCAGTATCATTAATTTTTTGGACTTTAACCCTAATCACTACTGTTAAATATGTTTGGATAGCTTTAAAGGCGGATAACCATCATGAGGGTGGTATTTTTTCTCTCTACACTTTAGTTAGAAGAATGTCGAAGTGGCTCATTGTTCCAGCCATGATTGGTGGCGCAACCCTGTTATCAGATGGGGCTTTGACTCCAGCAGTAACAGTTACTTCAGCTATTGAAGGATTGAAGGCTGTACCAGGTATTGACCACATCTATGCCAATCAAACAAATGTTATCATTACTACTTTGTTGATTCTACTAACATTGTTTAGTATCCAAAGGTTTGGGACAAGCATGATTGGTAAATTGTTTGGTCCTGTTATGTTTATTTGGTTTAGCTTTCTTGGTTTGACGGGGTTAATGAACACCCTTGGCCATTTAGAGATCTTTAAAGCCATTAATCCTTACTATGCTATCCATTTATTATTGAGCCCGGAAAATCATCGTGGTATTTTCATCTTAGGTTCTATTTTCCTTGCAACTACCGGTGCTGAAGCTCTTTATTCAGATTTGGGGCACGTTGGTCGTGGGAATATTTATGTTAGCTGGCCATTTGTTAAGGTTTGTATACTCTTATCCTATTGTGGTCAAGGAGCTTGGATTTTAGCAAACAAAAATAGTGGAATAGAGTTAAATCCATTCTTTGCTAGTGTGCCTGAAGGTTTTCGCGTCTATGCTGTTATTTTGGCAACCATGGCTGCTATTATTGCCTCACAGGCTTTAATAACAGGTTCATTTACCTTAGTAGCAGAAGCCATGCGCTTGAAAATTTTTCCGCTCTTTAGAGTTACCTACCCGGGTGAAAATTTAGGACAACTGTATATTCCTGTAATTAACTGGGTTTTGTTTATCATTACATCAAGCACAGTGTTATATTTTAGAAATTCCGCTCATATGGAATCAGCCTATGGCTTAGCCATTACCATTACCATGTTAATGACTACTATTTTGCTTAATTACTATCTTATTAAGCGCGGGATGAAATCAATCCTTGCTCACTTGGTGATGTCATTTTTTGCAGCTATTGAATTTATTTTCTTTTGGGCTTCAGCTGTTAAGTTCTTCCATGGGGGATATGTCGTTGTTATCCTTGCATTGACGATTGTTTCTTTAATGTTTATTTGGCATCGTGGTACTAAGATTGTTTTCAAATATGTTAAGTCTCTTAATCTACTAGATTACCGTGAACAGATCAAGGCTCTTCGAGATGATACCTCTATTGATTTGTATCAAACAAATGTTGTGTACTTGACAAATAGAATCAGTGATAATATGATTGATAAATCAATTCTATATTCCATCTTGGATAAACGTCCAAAGCGGGCCAAAGTATATTGGTTTGTAAATGTAAAGGTAACAGATGAACCTTACACAGCTAAGTATAAGGTTGACATGATGGGAACTGACTATATGGTTAAAGTGGAGCTCTACCTAGGTTTCAGAATGCCTCAAACTGTTCCGCGTTATTTAAGAACTATTGTTCAAGATTTAATGGAAAGTGGCCGTTTACCGAAACAAGTTCAGGAGTATTCAATTTCTCGTGGACGAGAAGTGGGAGATTTCCGTTTTGTTATTATTGAAGAACGTGTTTCCCAAGCTAGACAGTTAAGTGGTTTTGAACGTTTTATCATGCAAACAAAAGCAAGTATCAAGCATTTCACAGCAACGCCTACGCGTTGGTTTGGTTTGCAATATTCAGAGGTAAAAGTAGAGCTGGTTCCCTTAATGCTCTCTGATATCTTGAAATTACCAATAAAAGAAATAAAGGAAGTTGAATCAAAAGCTGAAACGGTTTAGAAAAAACCGTAAAAGCGCTCCAGGTGACTTCAAAAAGTTGACTCTTGTATTTTAAAAATGGACTTAGTTCTCTAGTGAAGAGAGCTAAGTCCATTTCATTTTACTTTGGTTACTCGTCTAATAAGTAGGTGGGTTTCTTTTACCTATTACTGGTGATGAAAAGCCGTTTTTGACTAATTTTATAGTTGCAGTTGCTTAGTTTTAAGGATTTTTGATGATTTAAAGACTATTTTAACCCTTTTTCTTTAAAGAAACCTGATGTTCTCTTATATAAATTAATTTTTCCTGACGGCTTTTTCGTTTCTTAAAAAGAGCTTCTGCGCTCATAGCTTCTTGTTTACTCGAAAAAGTTTCCGTATAGAGTAGTTTAACTGGCAAGCGAGAACGCGTGTATTTAGCACCCTTACCGGCATTATGCGTTTTGAGCCTTCTATCAATATCAGTTGTATATCCTGTATAAAGCGTTTTGTCAGCACATTCTAAAACATACATATATGCTTTCTTATTTATCATGAATTATTGCCTTTTTTATGAGAATGAAGAGCATCTGTAATGCTAGTATTAAGAGATAAAAAGCACCCCAAACAAGTTCTGTAAACAGACGAGAATGGTTTGTTTGTATTACACCAGTTCCATCAGTTTCTAGAGTTCATAGAAGGAATGCAACAATAAGAAATAAAACAAACACTATGAGGTTAGAGATAAATAGTTTTTTTATCTGTAAACTTATCCTCCTAACCTTATTCTGTGCCGAAATAAATAGTATTGATATCTTCTGTGTAGTCGCCGTTTTCTTCATGAACGATGAGCGGTGGCAAGATTTTCATGCCTTCAATAGAGCCATCTTTAATAGCCTCAATTAATAGCATGTTGGCTTCTTTCCCAGCTTTAGGATAGACGAATTGAATCCGCTTGGGAGCTAGGCCATATTTTCGTAAAGAATCCACTATTTCAATAAAACGGTCTGGCCGATGAACCATGGCTAAACGTCCGTTAGATTTTAAACCATGTCGACTGATGCTACAGATTTCTTCTAGATTTGTAGTGATTTCATGGCGAGCCAAGAGGTAGTGCTCGGACATGTTTTTCTTTGAACTTTCAGTTGATTTAAAGTAAGGCGGGTTACAGAGAATAAGATCAACGCCAGACCTAGGGACATGATTTAACAGATGCTTTAAATCATCGCAGATCATTGAAACTTGTTCTTCTAGTTGATTGAGCTTAATAGAACGTTGGGCCATTTCTGCCAATCGTTCTTGAATTTCAATTTCCACGATTTGTGCATTAGTATTGCGACTAGCAAAAAGTCCAACAGCCCCATTACCAGAGCACAAGTCAACAATTAATCCTCGAGACGGCAATCTTGGAAATCGGGATAGTAGAACACTATCAATTGAATAAGAAAAGACATCCCTATTTTGAATAATTTTAATATCATTTGCGAATAATTGGTCAATGCGTTCCCCAGTTTTTAAAAGCTCTTCTGTCATAAAAATATTATAACAGAAAAGTATCTATTGAGAAATAACTACTTACTAACGGTAGCGTGATATAAGTGGCTATTTTGACATAGAATTTGACAAAGATGGTATTCATGATACAATAAATGAAGTTAAGATGATTGGAGGAGGATAGGGTGTTTTACGCATATTTACGTGGGCTTGTTGTCTTTATTTTATGGGTTGTTAACGGTAATTCACATTACCACAATGAGGAAAATATTTTGCCAGCTGATGAAAATTATATTTTAGTGGCTCCTCACCGAACTTTTTGGGATCCGGTTTATATGGCGTTTGCCGCGAGACCAAAACAGTTTGTATTTATGGCGAAAAAGGAATTATTTGCCAATCGAATCTTTGCATGGTGGATAAAAATGTGTGGTGCTTTTCCAATTGATAGGGATAAACCTTCACCGGAGGCTATCCGTTACCCTGTAAATGTTTTAAAAAAGAAAAATCGTTCCTTGGTAATGTTTCCTAGCGGAAGTCGCCACTCACAAGATGTAAAGGGTGGTGTTGCTGTTATTGCCAAGATGGCAAAGGTCAAAATTTTACCAGCTGCTTATGCTGGACCAATGACGCTAAAAGGTCTTATTTTAGGCGATCGTGTTGATATGAACTTTGGTCATCCTATTGATATCTCAGATATAAAACGGATGAACGACGAAGGGATGAAAGAAGTCGCCAGTCGTATTCAAGCAGAGTTTGATCGGATTGATGAAGAAAATGCTCAGTTTCAGCCTGGAAAAAGACGCAATCCTTTAACTTATATTTATCGCCTCCCGCTGGTTTTGATTGTAGTAGTTGTCTTACTCTTAACACTACTCTTTTCTTTGTTGGCTAGCTTTGTTTGGGATCCAGATAAACATACTCATTAAAATATCTTTCGGGATATTTTTTTTTATGTTTTTCATCATATTTTCGAATAAATTATTGAGGTGATATGAATGATAAAACAGTTAATATCGTGTAAGGACAAAGTGTGCTATCTTATATCGAAAATACATTTACTGACATTACTGCTAGTTATAGGACTTTTTTGCCTATTAATGATTTTCTTAGGTGGTAGAAAAGAGATACCTGAAACCACTGCTTCAACTGTAAAACTTGAGAATATCCAGGAAAAGCAGGAAACAAAAGCTAGTGCTATAGAATCAGCATCAGCTCAAGAACAAACTAATAAAGAAATTGTCGTAGATGTCAAAGGAGCAGTTAAGCAAGAAGGTGTTTATCGTCTTAGCAGGGAAAGTCGTGTGACAGATCTTATCAAAATGGCGGGTGGGCTTACGGTTTCAGCTGATAGGAGAGCTGTTAACTTAGCTCAAAAATTAAGTGATGGTAGTGTAGTGTACATTGCAAAAATTGGTGAGAACAGATCAGTTATTCCTAAGGAAGAAAATAGTGCTCACTCTAGTGCGATAGATAAAGAGAGTATTGATTCAAAAATTAATATCAACACTGCAAAGGTTGAAGACTTAACAAAGATTCCGGGAATTGGAGCTAAAAGAGCTAAGGAAATTATTGATGTTCGAGAGAGTCAGGGTGGCTTTAAGAAACTGGAAGACCTTCTAAAGATTTCTGGAATTGGGCAAAAGACATTAGAGAAACTCAAAGATGATATTAGTGTTGATTAGGCAAATGCCTATGCCTTTAATTCAAATTGTCTACCTTATCATCTTTTCTTATTACACAGTTCGTTTCCCCAGTACTCCTATTATAATTGTAGACATTTTGCTAATCTGTCTAGCCATCAAACATTATAAAAGACGAATTGTCCCTTGGTTGTTGTGTCTTTTAGTCTCAACAGTGTGTCTATTTAGCTATTGGCAGTGGCAAGAAAATAAAGATTATAAGCAACAACCAGAGACTATTAGTCAAGTTAGACTCATTCCAGATACAGTCGCCATTAATGGAGACTCCTTAACCTTCATTGGGGAGCATAAGCATCATAAGTATAAGCTTTTTTATAAAATGAAAAGTGAGAGGGAATTGGTCTTTTTTAGGGAAAACAGAGACTATCTAGACATTCTTTCTGAAATACCATTGGAAGAGGCTGAGAGCGTTCGCAATTTTTCAGGGTTTGATTACCGAGCATTTCTAAAATATCAAGGGATATATCGTACGGGCTATATAAAAGGATTAAGTCACTTATCAAAAAGTCCAGCTAGGAATCTAATAGAAATAATGCGAACCTGGCGACGTCAGGCTATCATAATATGTCAAAAAGAATTTCCAAAACCAATGTCGGATTATATGACAGGACTTTTATTTGGCTATTTAGATAAATCTTTTGGTGAAATGACCCAGATTTATAGTCAACTAGGGATTATTCATCTTTTTGCCTTATCGGGAATGCAAGTTACTTTTTTCCTTAACTATTTTCGTAAGCTATTGGTCATTGTAGGTGTTCCTAGAGACTACTTTCCTTGTTTAGACATTCTGTTTTCTTTGTTTTATGCTCTTATGACAGGTTTTAGCATTTCTGTTTTACGAAGTTTGTGTCAAAGTAATCTAAGAAATTTTGGTGTTAAGGGGCTTGACAATTTTGCTCTGGCTTTCTTGCTTATCTTTATTTGCGATCGTCAGTTTCTGCTGAGCATTGGTGGCGTTCTATCCTTTGCCTATGCTTTTTTTATTACAATTCTTCATTTTGAAAATTTTGAAGGGATTAGGAGAAAAGTTTACGAAACTTTCGCTTTAAATCTTTGTCTCCTACCATTTTTAATTAGTTATTTTTCACAATTTAATGCAGTAGCTATTTTCCTAACCATTCTTTTTTCTTTTCTATTTGATAATATTATCCTGCCTATCTTATGCGTAACCTTTCTTTTATCGCCATTGATAAAATGCAGTATCTTTAATAGTTTGTTTTTGCTTATGGAAAAACTAGTTCATCTTATTGGAAGCTATACTAGTAAACCGATTACTTTTGGGAATCCAAATTTAATGCAATTTTTCTTACTTATCCTAGTTATTGCTCTTTTTGTCAATCAACTCTCTAAAAAGAAAGCTATTTTCTTACCGGCTTCTATAATTGTCTTACTCTTATTGAGTGTGAGAACCCCCTTCCTTAATGAAATTACTCTTGTAGATGTTGGACAAGGAGATAGTATTTTAATTCGAGATATGGATAACAAAACCCTTTTAATTGATGTCGGCGGTGTACACCATTTTGACGGGAAAAAGGCTTGGCAAAAAAAGTATAGACAAGCAAATGCTGAGAAAACTTTGATTCCCTATCTTAAGTCAAGGGGAGTTACAAAAATTGATTATTTATTACTGACTCATACCGATAATGATCATGTCGGAGATATGGAGGAAGTTGCCAAAAACTTTGAAGTTAAAGAGATTTTAACGAGTCAGGGAAGCTTAAAAAATATGAGTTTTGTCAACCGGCTTAGAGCTATGCAAATTAAAACAAAAATAGTTAAGGCTGGTGACCGACTTTCTATCATGGGGAGTTATTTACAGGTTCTTTATCCATGGTCTATAGGAGATGGTAAAAATAATGACTCTTTAATTTTATATGGCCATTTATTAGGGAAAAATTTTCTTTTTACAGGTGATATTGAAGCAGACGGTGAAAAAGCTTTAATTCAAAGGTATCCAAACTTAAAAGTTGATATTTTAAAAGTAGGCCATCATGGTTCAAAAGGATCCTCTACTGAAGATTTTCTAAATACAGTATCAACGAAGATTGCTTTGATTTCCGCTGGTAAAAATAATGCTTTTAGGCATCCTAATCCCGAAACTTTAGAACGCTTTCGGGAGCGACATGTCAAGGTCTATCGAACAGATCAACAAGGTGCCATACGATTTACCGGACGGAGCCAGTGGAAAATTGAGACTTGCCGCTAAAGAAAATGCTTTTCTTATAGTAGAAATCCCAGAGCTTTTCTTCAATATTTAAGATAAGATGGTATAATAAGTACATGATTGCAATCGAAAAAGTAAAGAAATTGTCAAAAGATAAACTAGGCCCTGTAACCCTGATTACAGGTGATGATTTAGGGCAATTCAGCCAGATCAAAGAAGAAGTCCTGAAAATAATTGCTTATGATAAAGATGACTTAACCTACTCCTATTTTGATTTGTCAGAAGGAGGATACCTCGAAGCAGAAATGGATTTATTAAGTCTTCCTTTTTTCGCTGACACCAAAGTTGTCATTTTTGACCATTTTCTCGATATTACAACACAGAAAAAGAATTACCTTAAAGAAAATGAGCTCAAATCCTTCGAAAGTTACTTGGAAAAGCCTCTAGCAACTACAAAATTAATTATCTTTGCACCAGGAAAGCTGGACGGAAAGCGGCGTATCGTCAAATTATTAAAGCGTGATGCCGAAGTTATTGAAGCACTCCCTTTGAAGGAAGCAGAACTAAGGCAGTATTTTCAGTCAAAGGGAAAAGAAATTGGGTTGGTGTTTGATAGTGGTGTTTTTGATAAGATTCTTTTAAAATCAAATGGTGACTTTAGCCAAATGGCGAAAAATTTGTTATTTTTAAAAACATATAAGGGACAAGGTAATATCACTTTAGAAGATGTTGATGAGGCAATTCCTAAAACCCTTCATGATAATATTTTTGACTTGTCGCGCTTTATTCTGCAAGGGAGTAGTGATCAAGTAACTGAATTGGTCCACGACCTCAGACTGGCTGGTGAAGATGAAATCAAATTAATTGCTATTTTATTAGGACAATTTCGCTTATATTTGCAAATTAAGTTGTTGATGCAAGATGGTAAAAATGAGCAGCAAATCGTCTTAACTCTTTCTGATTTAATGGCACGAAGAGTTAATCCCTATCAAGTGAAATTTGCTATTCGTGATTCGCAACATTTAAGTGTTGCCTATTTAGAAAGAATAGTGAAAGTATTGATTGAAACTGATTATCAGATTAAAAGAGGGGTCAATGATAAAACCTATTTATTTGATTTAGCCCTCCTTAAATTGATGATTGGTTGAGGTCTAATAAGGAAATAATTCTACGAGTTCTGCCTTATTTAGAATGAATCAAAATAGTTGAAAGCTCTATCAAATTAGGTTACTATAGTCTTATCAACAATGGAAAAGAGGAATACAAATGGCTATTATTTTACCTGAACTTCCCTATGCATATGATGCCTTAGAGCCCCAATTTGATAAAGAAACAATGATACTTCATCATGATAAGCATCATGCAACCTACGTTGCTAATGCTAATGCGGCACTTGAAAAACATCCAGAGATTGGTGAAAATCTTGAAGAACTTTTAGCAGATGTTTCAACTATTCCTGAAGATATCCGTCAAGCCTTGATTAATAACGGTGGAGGACACCTCAATCACGCACTTTTCTGGGAATTATTATCTCCAGAAAAGACTGAAGTGACTAGTGATGTGGCAAGTGCAATTGATGAGGCATTTGGTTCCTTTGAGGCCTTTAAAGATGCCTTTACTACTGCAGCAACTAGCCGTTTTGGCTCAGGCTGGGCCTGGTTAGTCGTTAACAAAGAAGGTAAGCTAGAAGTTATGTCCACTGCAAACCAAGATACTCCAATATCTGAAGGTAAGCAACCTATTTTAGCACTTGATGTTTGGGAACATGCTTATTATTTAAATTATCGTAATGTTCGTCCAAACTATATTAAAGCATTCTTTGAAATTATTAACTGGAATAAAGTTGATGAATTGTACAAAGCTGCTAAAGCTTAAACTAATCATGATTTATGAAGAACTGGCCAAAAGGCCAGCTTTTTTGTTTACAAAGAGGTCTCTTTTTTACATCAGAAGAATTTAAAGTTCTTATCAATGAAGGAACTTATTTAAGCGGCTTAATTAATCTTGGTCAGGTGTCTAGCACATGATTTTTTTGATAAATATAGTCCTTAAAAAACCTATCACTTTTCTTGTAACACTATTGAAATAAATTGTCTAAAAAACGCAACATTTCCTTGATTTTTGATTAAAATGATATAAAATATAATTGAGAGGAGATAGGAATTGCGTAAGAGAAGTTTTTTTGAGAGGTCTCAAACACTTAACCTCGTTATTTTAGTTATTTTGGTCATTACTTTAGCTTTAGTAGTGACAGTATCAGCTTGGGAAAAAGCTAATATGCATCAAAAGGTACAAGAAGTAAACAAAATAGTAAAGAAAAAGGAAAAAGGCAGAGAAAAATCAGCAGAAGCTAAGAAGGCTGTAATGGATGCTGACTTAGCTAGAATGAATGCTTTAGGCTTATATTATGAGTATGATAAGCTGAGTTTAGTAGATACTGTCAAAGCTTATTTGGACGAATTTGGTATTAATCATTCTCAAGTTGCTTTTACGTATAAAGATTTAGAATCTGGGGAGACCTTCTCAATGAATGATAGGCAACCGATGACTGCTGGTTCAACCTATAAACTTCCTCTCAATATGTTAGTTGTTGATGAAGTGGAGAAGGGGAAATATAATCTCGAACAGCGTTTTGATATAACAGATACAACCTATGAGTATGACAGGGAACACATGGCATATGTTAATCAATTTGCTGGGGCAATGTCTATCTCAGAAATGCAAGAATATTCTTTATTATATTCTGAAAATACCCCGGCCTATGCCTTGGCTGATCGTCTTGGCGGTATGGACAAGGCATATAAAAAATTCAGGAGATATGGTAAGTCCAAATCAGAGATAAAAACGATACTTGAAAAGGGGAATAAGACAACAACCGATTATTATATCCAAGTTCTAGATTACCTTTGGAAACATAAAAACAAGTATAAAGATATCCTCTACTATATTCGTGAGTCCTTTCCAGGAGACTATTATAAAACATATCTACCAGATATCACTATCTACCAAAAGCCTGGTTATGTCAGAGAAGCCTTGAATGTAGGAGCTATTGTTTGTGAAAAGAGCCCATATTTAATTAGTCTTTACACTAAAAACCTAGGAGGCAGCACAGAAGAATCTTTTGAAATTTCAGGAGAAGGCTATAATCAATTGGTTGGTTTAACCTATGTCATAAACGAGTGGCATCGTGTTAATCAAAATAAAGACTGACTACTGATATATCGAAAGTCCAATTTCTAGATTGAAATTGAAAGGTTTGAGACAAAAAGAGGTTCATTTTTAAATTTTTTGTTATCAATCCAATTTTTCAATTTGAAAAATGAGACACAAAAAGCGAACAAGACAGCATTCTGAGTATTAGAAAACTAGTTTTGTTCGCTTTTTATATTTGAGCGGAGACTCATCATTTTTGTTATTTAACAAACATGGCATCACCAAAGCTAAAGAAACGGTAGTGTTCATTGATAGCATGTTTGTAAGCTTCCAAAACAAACTCACGTCCTGCAAAAGCTGAAACTAACATGACAAGTGTTGATTTTGGTAGGTGGAAGTTAGTTGAAAAAGCATCTACCACAGTGAAACGATAACCAGGCTTGATGAATATATTCGTCCAACCAGAATCTGCTTGAATATCACCATTGAATTTGTTACCGATCGTTTCAAGTGTCCTAATAGAGGTAGTACCGACAGCAACAACACGTCCGCCGGCTTTTTTGACTTGACGCAAAGTATCAGCTGCTTCCTCAGAAAGTTGGTAAAACTCAGAGTGCATCTCATGCTCATCAACATTATCAACTGAAACAGGTCGAAATGTTCCTAGACCAACATGAAGCGTTAAGTAAACTAAATGAACCCCTTTTTCTTGGATTTTTTGGAGTAATGCTTGTGTGAAGTGCAAGCCTGCGGTTGGTGCAGCTGCAGACCCATTTTCTTTAGCATAAACTGTTTGGTAGCGCTCAGAATCATCTAATTTTTCATGGATATAGGGAGGAAGAGGCATTTCACCAAGGCTTTCTAAGACCTCTAGAAAAATTCCTTGGTAAGAAAAGGAAACTATCCTACCGCCATGTTCAAGTTCCTTAATGACAGTTGCTGTTAGGCGGCCATCGCCAAAACTAATGGAACTGCCTACTTTGAGACGTTTAGCTGGTTTAGCCAAAACTTCCCAGTCATCACCTTGGATATTTTTGAGAAGAAGGAGTTCAACATGACCATGAGTATCTGGTTTTTCTCCATGAAGGCGTGCTGGTAAGACACGAGTATTGTTCATAACTAGGGCGTCTCCAGGATTAAGTTGGTCAATGATATGATCAAAGTGACTATCCACCATCGTTTTTGCCTTGTGATCAATAATAAGTAATTTTGAACTATCTCTTTGTTCAAGTGGCGTTTGGGCAATTAATTCTTCGGGTAATTCAAAGTCAAAATCGTTTGTGTTCATTATAGCTCCTTTAAGGGCCTTGTCTCCTAGTGGATACAAGCCCAATCTCAACTATTATATCATGTGAGAATGTCTAAGTCATTATAGAAAGTTTAAAAATAATGAGCTTGACAAAAATTGGTATATACCATATAATTAAACTATAAAAGGTCTATACCAATAAAGGAGATAAAATGAAAGTAATTCATGTAAAGAACCAAGTTGAAGGTGGCCAAGTCGCCTTCTCACTATTAAAAGAGGCTATAGCTAATGGAGCAAAAACTTTAGGGTTAGCAACGGGTAGCACGCCACTTGCTTTTTATAATGAGGTTGTGGCAAGTGATCTAGATTTTTCTGAGATGACAAGTATCAATTTAGATGAATATGTTGGTTTGCCAAAGGATCATTCTCAAAGCTATAACTATTTTATGAAAGAGCATTTATTCAATGACAAACCATTCAAGGAAAGTTTCTTACCTAATGGCCTAGCAACTAACTTAGCAGAAGAAACTAAGGCTTATGACAAGATTATTGCGAATCATCCTATTGACTTCCAAATCTTAGGAATTGGACGTAATGGGCATATTGGATTTAATGAACCTGGTACTTCTTTTGAGATGACAACTCATGTTGTGAACCTTGAAGAATCGACAATTGAAGCTAATAGTCGCTTTTTTGAGACTATCAATGATGTCCCAAAACAAGCCATCTCTATGGGGATTGCCTCTATTATGTTATCCAAAACAATTGTGCTGATGGCTTTTGGCAAAGATAAGGCAGAAGCTATCAAAAAAATGGTTTCTGGTCCAGTTAGTGAAGACCTACCAGCTTCAATTTTGCAAAAACACAAGGATGTGGTTGTAATCGTTGATGAAGAAGCGGCTTCGGCATTAGTCAAATCTTAACCTTTAGCTACGTCAACGAAAGAAGGCTTTTGCCTTTCTTTCGTTTTTTTGTGTTAAACTAGGAGTATGCGTTTAGACAAATTGTTAGAGACTTGTCAGATTGGTTCTAGGGGACAAGTGAAAAAATTGATTAATGCTAAAAGAATCACTATTGATGATAAGGTCGCTATTGATGGTCGACAAAATGTCGATCCAGGACTCCAAAGAATCGGAGTAGATGGTAATATATTGCAAGCAAAAGGCCATCATTATTTTATTCTTAATAAACCCAGAGGGGTGGTCTCTGCCTTAAAAGATAAGGAACATCCAACTGTTATTGATTGTTTAATAGAAGCGGATCGATTTCCCAATCTCTATCCTGTAGGTCGTTTGGACAGAGATACTGAAGGCCTAGTCCTGCTAACGGATAATGGCCCTCTGGGTTTTCGGATGTTACATCCAAACCATCATGTTGACAAAAGTTATTATGTTGTCGTCAATGGTTTTTTAGATGATGATCTCCCATCTTTCTTCAGGGCGGGGGTTGTCTTTTTCGATGGAACGGTCTGTAAAGCAGCTGCTGTTGAGATTTTGTCAGCTGGGGAAAAACAATCAGTAGCCAAGGTAACACTCTCTGAAGGGAAATTTCACCAAATTAAAAAAATGTTTTTAGCATATGGGGTCAAGGTCATCTATCTGAAACGAATGACTTTTGCTGAATTTACTCTTGGGAATTTAGCAGAAGGTGAGTATAGAACCTTAACGGATCAGGAAAAAACTATTGTGAAGCAGTACTTAGATTGAGGTGAGAAATAATAACAGGAAATAATTCACAATCCTTGAAAATTATCGAATGTGTCTATATACTGAGTAAGTAATAGTTTTAAGGAGAATAGTGATGCCAAATAAATTATCAACTAAGTGGGCAATTCTGTCCATTTCCCTTTTTTTGATGTCTCATTTAGCCATAGCGCCAGCTATTCCTAAATTATATCAATTATACCACCAGTCAAATCCTCATATTGGGTTAGCTTCAGTAGAAACCTTGGTGACAATTCCTGCAATGATGATTACTATATTTGTTATCCTAAGTAATTTTGTTGTTGCGAAAATTGGTAAAAAGAATACTATTAAATTAGGCTTAATGCTTATCTTACTTTCAGGACTTGGCTCTTTTTTAACAAGACAATTTGTTATTGTTTTGATGTGTCGCTTGCTTTTAGGGATTGGGATTGGACTTTATAATTCCCTTTCGATAAGTATTATCAGTGATTTTTATGAGGGCGATGAGCGCGCTAATATGATTGGTTTTAGGACAGCAACTTTAAATATTGGTAAAGCCTTGACGACCTTTATTGTTGGTTTGGCTTTGCTGATTGGTGTAAATTACACTTATCTTATCTATTTGTTAGTTATTCCTGTTTATTTCTTTTTCAATGCAAAGGTTCCTAAGCTTGAGAATGAATTAGTTTCTGTAAGGGTTGCCCGCCTGTTTAATCGTCAAATAGCAATATTAATGTCAATCACCTTCTTAGTTGGTATTGCCTATATTGGAGCAACTGTTAAAATCCCAACTCTCTTGGTCACTAAGTATCATTATTCTAGTTTTTTTGCTAGCAATATTTTGACTCTACTAGCTTTCTCGGGTATCTTTAGTGGTTTTCTCTTTGGTCAACTAGCAAAAGTGTTACAGGAAAAAACATTATTAGTGATGTTAAGTATGATGGCAATTGGAAATCTGATTTTCACCTTTGGAAATGTGACAATTCTCTTTTTCCTCGCTGCTTTTCTGATAGGAGCTAGCTTTGTAGGAACGATGTCGTCAGTCTTCTATTTTATTGCTAAGCATTTTGGTAAGGAGCACAATCATTTTATTACCAGCTTGGCTATTACCGCAGGCAACATTGGTGTTATCTTAACGCCAATCATTTTAACCAAACTACCGTCAACTCTACATCTGGAATCTTTTGTGACACCTTTTATGATTAGCTTTGGTTTGATGGTCCTTAGCTTGTTGCTGTATCCTCTTTTGAAAAAAGACTAAAATTGTTGAGCTATCTTAGGATGGCTCATTTTTTTCGAATAAAAAGGTAAGAGGAGGATTTGATGTTAAAAGCTGTTGATAGTTGTGGAAATATGATCTCCTTATTAGAGGAAGTTCCAAATAGAGGAGATTTTTATTGTCCACTATGCGGAGGGAAGCTTTGCTTAAAAAAGGGAAATGTGATAAGACCTCACTTTGCTCATCTGAATTTACGAGATTGTCAGTTTTCTCAGGAAAACGAGTCGGTTGAACATCTCACGCTGAAGTCCTTAGTTTATCATTCCTTACGCCCGTTTCAAAAAGTAGAAATTGAAAAATATATTGAGGCATGTGGTCAGGTTTCAGATATTATGGTCAATCATCAGTTAGCTCTTGAAATTCAATGTAGCCCCTTACCAATAGAACGTTTAATTGTGAGGACTAGGTCGTATCAAGAAAAGGGCATTTCTGTTCGGTGGCTCTTAGGACAAAAGCTTTGGTTGAGAAATAAATTAACTGCTTTGCAAAAGCAATTTTTATATTATTCCAAAACTCACGGTTTTCATCTCTGGGAGCTAGATGTCAAAAGGAGGGAAATCCGACTCCAATACATGATCCACCTTAATCTTTTTGGGAAAGTTTATTTCCAGACAGACACTTATTCGTTAACTAATGATTTATTAGCTATTCTGAGATTGCCATATAGGGGATTTCCTGCTAGCAAAATGAAGATTTCCATGCAAGATAAGATAGGACTAAGCATTCAAAAGGCCCTTCTAAAGAAAAATACTTATTGGATGAAAGAACAGGAAAAAGCTTATTTAAAGGGGGACAACTTACTAGCGCGACAAGCAGAAGAATTCTATCCTCAATTATACCCTCCACAGTCAGAAATTGGTTTTTGCCAGATTAAGATGGATTATCTATCAGATTATAAGCGTTTTTGTCGTTATTATAATAATATTAAGAATAAGAAGGTGCAAACGCTTCATCCTCCAATCTTTTATGATAAAATAGGAGAAAAGAAAAATTAGGAGGTTATGATGGCAGATAATAGAAGTCATTTAGAAGAAAAATACACATGGGATTTGACTACTATCTTTGACAGTGATCAAAAATGGGAAACGGAAGTTAATGACTTAAAAATAGATCTAGAAAAAGCTCAGACTTTAGCTGGACACCTTTTAGATTCAGCAAAAAATTTATTGGAAACAACGGAAATCCAGTTGGATTTATCAAGACGTATTGAAAAGGTCTATGTCTACGCTCACATGAAAAATGACCAAGATACGACTGTTGCAAAATACCAGGAATACCAATCAAAAGCATCCGCTTTATATGCGAGGTTTAGTGAAGTTTTTTCATTTTATGAGCCAGAATTTATGACTATTCTTCCAAGCCAATTTGACGATTTTCTTAAGGAAGAACCTAGGTTGGAAGATTATCATCATTTCTTTGAAAAGCTTCTTAAAAATAAAGAACATGTTCTTAGTCAAGCTGAGGAGGAATTATTAGCTGGTGCTCAAGAAATTTTTAATGGTGCTGAAGAGACCTTTGGCCTCTTAGACAATGCTGATATTCAATTTCCAATTATCAAAGATGAAAAAGGACGAGAGATTGAAATTACGCACGGTAATTTTATCCATTTGATGGAATCTAAAGATCGTCAAGTGCGTCAAGCTGCTTATGAAGCCTTATACAGTACTTATGAGCAATTTCAACATACTTATGCTAAAACACTTCAAACCAATGTTAAAGTAAACAATTATAAGGCGCGTGTTCATCATTATACGTCTGCTCGTCAAGCAGCTATGGCCGCAAACTTTATTCCTGAAACAGTTTACGATACTCTTTTAGAAGTTGTTAACCGTAAGCTCCCATTACTGCATCGGTATTTAGAGTTAAGAAAAAAAATATTAGGTCTAGAGACCTTAAAAATGTATGATGTCTATACACCCTTATCTCAAACCGACCTATCTGTCAATTATGATCAAGCTTTGGAAAAAGCCGAGGAAGTCTTATCTATTTTTGGAAAAGAGTATAGTGATTATGTTCATCAAGCTTTTTCGGAAAGATGGATTGATGTCCATGTTAATAAAGGAAAAAGATCTGGTGCTTATTCAGGTGGGGCTTACGATACCAAAGCCTTTATGCTATTAAATTGGCAGGATAATTTAGATAACCTCTATACTTTGGTGCATGAAACGGGCCATAGTTTACATTCAACTTTAACACGTAAGAACCAACCTTATGTTTATGGAGATTACAGTATATTTTTGGCAGAGATTGCTTCAACGACGAATGAAAACATTTTAACTGAGGCATTATTGAAAGATGTTACAGATGAAAAAGAACGCTTTGCTATTCTAAATAATTATTTAGATGGCTTTAGAGGAACTATTTTCCGCCAAAGTCAATTTGCTGAATTTGAGCATGCTATTTATCAGGCTGACCAAGCTGGTGACGTCTTAACAAGTGATTATTTAAATAACTTGTATGGACAATTGAATGAAAAATATTATGGTTTAGCCAAGGAAGACAACTACTATATTCAATATGAATGGGCGCGGATTCCTCACTTCTATTACAATTACTACGTTTATCAATATGCAACAGGTTTTGCGGCGGCAAGCTATCTAGCAAACAAAATTGTTCATGGGCAACAAAAGGATATTGATAACTATCTGTCTTATCTTAAAGCCGGCAATTCTGATTACCCATTGAATGTTATAGCAAAAGCCGGAGTGGATATGACTAACGAAGTTTATTTAGAAGATGCCTTTACTATTTTTGAAGAACGTCTTACAGAATTAGAGGCTCTAGTTGAGAAGGGGGTCCATCTCTAGAAAATGAGTGTTATGATTTTTTCGTTGAGGAAGTGTTTGTAGTATAGCCTATTTGTTTAGGAACAAGGAGTTATTAATGGGGAAATGGGTCATTTTTGATATGGACGGTGTCATCGTAGACTCGGAGTATGTTTTCTTATCAACTAAAACAAACATGCTATTAGATCGAGGAATTGATACAAATGAGACATATCAATATCAGTTTATGGGGACAACTTTTAATGACATGTGGCGTGTGATGAAAGAAGAATGCCAACTTTCTGATTCTGTAGAAGAATTAATTGCGGAGATGAATGATAGACGAGAAGAAATTATAGCTAGAGATGGTATCAGAGCTATTAAGGGTATTAAAGAATTGCTAAATTACTTGGTCGATTTGGGCTACCAGCTAGCAGTAGCATCTTCTTCGCCGAAAGCTGATATTGATCATAATCTGTTGGAATTAGGACTTTCACAGTATTTTGCGGTTACTGTGAGTGGTGAAGAAGTGGCTCATTCAAAACCAGCACCAGACGTTTTTCTTAAAGCAGCAGAATTACTGGGTGCGACTCCGGAAGAAACTTTTGTCTTTGAAGATACTAAAAATGGTAGTTTAGCAGCTAAAGCAGCAGGAATGATTTGTCTTGGCTTTGTTAACCCAGATTATCCTAAACAAGATATGACAGCCTGTGATTATGTATTTGAAAAGTTTGAAGATTCCTATTGTTTCTTTCGCTGACTAGTGAATGTTTTTAGTGGCTTGGCTATTTAGCCAAAAAATAGATACCGATCCTTCGCTAAACTATTGTTTATTGACATTAGAGTTTTCTTTGATACTGTAAATAATGAAAGCCAAGTACTTCGCTATTCTTGACACTGCTTGATAGACTGTGATATGCTAAATTTATGGTTGAATCGTATAGTAAAAATGCAAATCACAATATGCGCCGTCCGGTTGTGAAAGAAGAGATTGTTGACTTTTTAAGACATAAGCAAGAACCTAGTACAGGCTTTTTGGCAGAGATTGAGGCTTTTGCGCATCAAGAAAATATTCCCATCATTCAGCACGAAGTGGTGGTGTATTTTCGTGTTTTATTGCAAGCATTACAGCCTAAGGAAATCCTTGAAATTGGGACCGCAATAGGTTTTTCGACCTTATTAATGGCTGATATACTCCCCCATGCAAAGATAAAAACAATTGATCGAAACCCAGAGATGATTAGCCTAGCACAAGAGAATTTCGCTAAGTATGACTATCGCAAGCAAATTACTCTTTTAGAGGGAGATGCAGCAGATATTCTGGGACAGATCGATCAGCAATTTGACTTTGTTTTTATGGATTCTGCAAAATCTAAATACATTGTCTTTTTACCAGAAATCTTAAAACGTTTAAAAAAAGGTGGCATCATTATCTTTGACGATGTTTTTCAGGGCGGAGATATTGCTAAACCGATTGAAGAGGTTAGACGGGGTCAGAGAACAATTTATCGGGGCCTTCATAGATTATTTGAAGCCACTCTAAACCACCCTGATCTAAGTTCAAGTTTGGTTCCACTTAGTGATGGTCTTTTGATCGTTCGCAAAAATCAGGAATATGTTGATTTAGTTGATTAAGTAATATTTAAGAAATTATGTTATAATGGTTTGGTTAAAGATAAAGAAGGAGCACATTAAAAATGAAAAAATCAAATAAGTTAGTTACAGGATTTGTAACTTTGGCTTCTGTAGTGACCTTGGCTGCATGTAGTTCAACTAATGATAGTACCAAAGTTGTTACGATGAAAGGTGACACCATTACTGTTACTGACTTTTATAAGGAAGCTAAAACATCAACTGCTGCTCAACAATCAATGTTAAGTTTGATTATGTCTCGTGTTTTTGAACAAGAATATGGTAAGAAAGTTTCTGATAAAAAAGTAGAAGAATCATATAATAAGACAGCTCAGCAATATGGTTCATCATTCTCAGAGGCTCTTGGTCAAGCTGGATTGACAACTGAAACTTATAAAAAACAGATTCGTACGACAATGTTAGTAGAATATGCTGTTAAGCAAGAAGCTAAAAAAGAACTAACAGAAGCTAATTATAAGAAAGCTTTTGAGTCTTACAGTCCAGAAATGACAACTCAGGTTATTATTATGGATGATGAAGCTAAAGCTAAAAAAGTCTTAGAAGAAGTTAAAGCTGAAGGTGCTGATTTTTCTAAAATAGCAAAAGAGAATACTGTTGAATCAGGTAAAAAGATTGATTTTACCTTTGACTCAGCGGGAACTGATTTGCCATCAGATGTTATTTCTGCTGCAGGTAAGTTAAATGAAGGTGCTAAGTCTGAATTGCTTACTGTTATGGACCCTTCAACTTATCAGAAAAAATACTATATTGTAAATATGGTTAAGAAAGCTGATAAAAAAGCAGATTGGAAAGAATACAAAAAACGCTTGACAGAAATCATCATGAAGTCAAAAGAAAATGATACGGCTTTCCAAAACAAAGTTATCTCTAAATCATTGGACAAAGCCAATGTCAAAATTAAAGATAAAGCCTTTGCTAATATCTTGTCACAATTTGCTTCTAACAAAGGTAAAGGTGGGATCCCTTCAACAGTGGGTAAAAAATAATTAGCGTTTGACCCGGCTGAAAAAAGAGGTTATAATAAGACTATTAAGAATTGTTAATAATTAGAATTTTCACCAGAAAAGTGACGGTTGATGCGAGTCATGATTATTCTTATTAGCATGCTACTTAATAAATACAATTGCATACAACAATAAAGATAATGACAAGTTCATTGAATGGAGGTGGTACCGCGGTTTTCGCCCTCTAGACAGTGCACTTGTCTTTTATTTTGATTAGGAAAAGGAAGGAAAGAAAGTTCTAAGACAAAAGATGAGTTTAAATCGCATCATTTAAAATGTGGTAAGTCAACCTTCTTATAACCATTATTCCTTGTTGAGGAACTTTCTAACACGTAACAATGAAAACTTTAACATCTGCAGAAATTCGTCAAATGTGGTTAGACTTTTGGAAATCAAAAGGTCATGCTATTGAACCTTCAGCTAACCTTGTTCCGGTAAATGATCCTACATTGCTCTGGATCAACTCGGGAGTGGCCACATTAAAAAAATATTTTGATGGTTCCGTAATCCCTGAAAATCCAAGAATTACCAATGCTCAAAAATCTATACGGACAAACGATATTGAAAATGTGGGTAAAACAGCTCGTCATCATACTATGTTTGAGATGCTAGGTAATTTCTCTATTGGGGATTATTTCCGTGATGAAGCTATTGAATGGGGGTTTGAACTCTTAACAAGTCCAGAGTGGTTTGATTTTCCCAAAGATAAACTTTATATGACTTATTATCCGGCAGATACTGATTCTTACAACCGTTGGATTGCATTGGGTGTTGACCCAAGTCACTTGATTCCCTTAGAGGAAAACTTTTGGGAAATTGGTGCGGGTCCTTCAGGTCCAGACACTGAGATTTTCTTTGATCGTGGCCCTGCTTTTGACCCAGAAAACATTGGAATACGTCTTTTGGAAGAGGATATTGAAAATGACCGCTACATTGAGATTTGGAATATTGTTTTGTCGCAATTCAATGCAGACCCTAAAGTGCCTCGTTCTGAATACAAGGAACTTCCTAGTAAAAACATTGATACCGGCGCAGGCTTAGAGCGTCTAGTTGCTGTTATGCAAGGTGCTAAGACAAACTTTGAAACGGATCTCTTTATGCCCATTATTCAGGAAGTTGAGAAACTCTCAGGTAAAACCTATGATCAAGATGGGGATAACATGAGTTTTAAAGTTATTGCGGATCATATCCGTGCACTTTCATTTGCCATCGGTGATGGTGCCCTACCTGGAAATGAAGGCCGTGGCTATGTACTTCGTCGCTTGCTCCGTCGCGCGGTCATGCATGGTCGTCGCTTGGGAATTACGGAGACTTTCCTTTATAAATTAGTTGTGACAGTTGGTCAAATCATGACATCTTACTACCCTGAAATTCTTGAAAAACGTGATTTTATCGAAAAGATCATAAAACGCGAAGAAGAAACCTTTGCCCGGACAATAGATGCAGGGTCAGGTCACTTGGATCAATTGCTAACGCAGTTAAAAGAAGCTGGTAAGGATACACTTGAAGGTAAAGATATCTTTAAATTATACGATACCTATGGTTTCCCAATAGAATTGACTGAGGAAATGGCAGAAGATGCAGGTTATAGAGTTGACCACGAGGGCTTCAAAGCTGCCATGAAAGAACAACAAGATCGTGCCCGTGCTGCTGTTGTTAAAGGTGGCTCTATGGGTATGCAAAATGAAACCTTGGCAGGCATCGTTGAACCGTCAGAATTCTCATATCAGGAAGAGACCTTAGATGCCAAACTTTCTGTTATTATTGTGGATAATGAACGTAGTGAGATGGTTTCTGAAGGTCAGGCCTTACTTGTTTTCGATCGGACACCATTTTATGCTGAGATGGGTGGACAGGTAGCTGATCATGGTCTTATAAAAAATGCAGCCGGCGACGTATTGGCAAAAGTAGTTGATGTGCAAAAAGCGCCAAACGGACAAGCACTCCATACCGTTGAAGTACTTGCAAGTCTTTCTATTAATGCTATCTATACTTTAGATATTGATCATAAACGTCGCTATGCTGTTGAGAAAAATCATACGGCCACTCACTTATTACATGCTGCTCTGCATAAAGTTATTGGTCAACATGCTACTCAGGCAGGCTCATTAAACGAAGAAACCTTTTTACGTTTTGACTTTACCCATTTTGAAGCGGTCACAGCAGAAGAACTTCGTCGGATTGAAGAAGAAGTCAATCAGCAAATTTGGAACGCTCTCTCTGTTACAACCGTTGAAACGGATGTTGATACGGCTAAATCAATGGGGGCTATGGCTTTGTTTGGTGAAAAATATGGTAAACTTGTCCGTGTTGTCACAATCGGCGATTACTCAGCTGAGCTTTGTGGTGGAACTCACCTTGGCAACACATCAGAAATTGGCCTCTTTAAAATCGTTAAAGAAGAGGGCATTGGATCTGGAACACGTCGGATTTTAGCCTTAACTGGTCAACAAGCTTTCGAAGCCTTCCGTCAACGTGAAGATGCCCTCAAAGAAATTGCTGCTAATCTAAAAGCACCACAATTAAAAGAAGTTCCTGCTAAAGTTGCAAGTCTTTCTGAACAGGTTCGTGACTTGCAAAAAGAAAATCATGAACTTAAAGAAAAAGCTGCAGCGGCACAAGCTGGAGATCTCTTTAAAGATGTTAAAAAAGCAAATGGTCATACCTACATTGCTACTGAAGTCGCAGTAGCAGACGCTGGTGCATTACGAACTTTTGCTGATAATTGGAAGCAAAAAGATTATTCAGATGTCTTAGTTCTAGTTGCTGCAATTGGTGAAAAAGTTAATGTACTCGTTGCAAGTAGAGATAAGGCAGTTCATGCTGGTAATCTCATTAAGTCTTTGGCACCAATTGTTTCTGGTCGTGGTGGTGGTAAACCAGATATGGCTATGGCAGGTGGTTCTGATGCGGGCCAAATCCAAGCTTTGCTATTAGCAGTCCCAGAGCTTTTGAAATAATAGGATAAGTGTCTCAGCACTTATTTCTTGATACCGAAAATAAGGTATGGTGTTCTATCGCCTAGGGCATCATGCCTTTTATTAGTTGAAGTCAATGACATAGAAAAATCCCCTTGAAAGCTAGATAATGTCTAACTTTTAAGGGGATTGAGTCATATTTTAGTGGTAGTCGTCACATTACCTTAGCCTAGATTTTTATCTTGAATAGAGAGGATCCTATTTTTTGACAAAGCAGTGCTGATAGAACAGCAATGGCGATAGGCAAAGCGTTCCAAAGAGGTTGGTCAGTAATCTCAAGTAAGAAAAAGACTGCGGCTACTGGTATATTGTTGATGATTGCTAAGAAAAGGGCAGCTCCAATAACGATGGCAAAGGGGATTGAGATATTTGGCAGGTAGGAATTCCAAGCCTGGGCTGCTAGTAAACCAAGTCCACCTCCCATCATCATAGACGGTGCTATTCTGCCTCCGAAAGCTCCAGCATAAAAAGTAACAAGGACAGCAACAGCCTTTGCGCTTAACAGACCACTAACATAAAAAAAATCATATTTAGCATGGAGAAAATAAAGTAAACCAGCTTTGCCATTCCCTAAAATGTGAGGAAAAAAGATACTAAGAATTGCCACAAGTACAAATGAGCTTATGACCCAATAGATGTAAGTAGGGCTTGTTAAATCTCTCTTTGGACTCATTTTAAGTAGGTATTTATAGAAAAAAATAATGATAGCCACGAAGAAACCAAAAAGAGGGGCCCACAGGAATAAAGAGCTATTCCAGTCTAGGGGGCTTAGTTTGTATTGAATCACATTTCCAGACAAGAGTCGAACAGTCCAGACAGCAGTAAATGATGTGATAGCGGCCGATAACACGTGACGTTTTGACCATTTTAAGAGAATATTCTCTATAATGAAAATTGCTGTGGCTAAGGGAGCGTTATAGACAGCACCTAAGGCAGCTCCAGAGGCACAGGCCAGTAGGAGACTTATCTCTTTTTTGTTCAGCTGGAAAAATTGTAACCAAGTGGCTGTGAGAGCAACTGAGACTTCACGAGAAGCTCCTTCACGTCCTAGTGGTGACCCCATAGAAACAGTCACTAATTGTAGTATTCCATGACAAAAGGTTGAGCTTGGATAGACCTTTTCATGATCCTGGACAATTGCCTTAATTGTTTTAAAAGGTTTAAAGTATTTGGCTAAAGCATGCCAACCAAAGGCAGCAACAATTCCTGCTAAAAAGACACTAATAGCGCGACGAAGGGGTGCTACTTTTGCAATTTCTGAACTAAATGAGCCTGAGTGATAACCAAAACTAATAGCTTGAATAAGGTGAATGAGAATAGTTAGTGTACTAGCAACGACTCCTGCTGTAATCCCAGTTAAGAGGAGAAGTAGCAACCATCTGAACTGGTTTTTTATTGATATCTTCATAATATCATTATAACAGAAGCTATTAGCCTTTGAAAGATATGACTATAAGGAAGGTCTAATAGAATAGAGGATTTAACTTTTAGAGATAAGAAAAAGGAACTGAGACGATTATCTTAGTTCCTTTTATATCTAATAGAGGTTAGCGGCCCATATTATAGTCGTCATCTTGCATAGCTTCTACAGAGCCTAACAAATAACCATTTCCGACTTGAGAAAAGAAGTCGTGGTTTGAAGTTCCAGTAGAAATACCATTCATAACGATTGGATTCACGTCATTTGCAGTATCAGGGAAAAGCGGATCTTGGCCGAGATTCATAAGGGCCTTGTTAGCGTTGTAACGTAAGAAAGTCATGACTTCATCAGTCCAGCCAACTTGATCATAGAGGGTTTTAGTGTAGTTTTCTTCGTTTTCATAGAGTTGATAGAGAAGATCATACATCCATTCTCTGAAGGATTCTTGTTCTTCTTCATTTAATTCGTTAAAACCGAGTTGGAACTTATAGCCAATGTAGGTTCCGTGGACAGATTCATCACGGATAATTAATTTGATAATTTCTGCTACGTTTGCTAATTTATTGTTTCCTAGATAGTAAAGGGGAGTGAAAAAGCCAGAATAAAAGAGAAAGGTTTCAAGGTAAGTTGAGGCCACTTTTTTTTGTAAGGCATCTCCGTTTGCATAGATGTCATTAATGATTTTTGCTTTTTTCTGCAAGAATTCATTATTGTTGGTCCATTCAAAAATGTCTTCAATTTCTTTTTTGGTATTCAATGTTGAGAAAATTGAAGAGTAGGATTTAGCATGAACAGACTCCATGAATTGAATATTATTCAAAACAGCTTCTTCATGAGGTGTTCTAATATCAGCACGGATAGCTTCAACACCTGTTTCAGATTGCATAGTATCAAGTAAGGTTAGACCTCCGAAAACTTTACCGACTAAATCTTTTTCTTGATCGGAAAGTTTGCGCCAGTCATCCAAATCATTTGATAGAGGTATTCGTGTATCGAGCCAGAATTGTTCCGTTAATTTTTCCCAAGTTGATTTATCGATGACATCTTCGATTTCATTCCAATTTATTGCTTCATAATAGGTTGTCATAGTATGAGTTCTCCTAAAGAGTATTATCAAGATATAAGCCAGTAACCTATTCTTGAGTAGATTACTGGCAGTTTTATTTTTAAACTGAATGTGATCTATTCAGTTGATGATGTTAGAAGGAACCTTCTAACACTAGATGACACAAGATTCACATTGATTTGCGCCAACTTCTTCCCCATCATCAGTAAAGGTGCGAACATAATAGATTGATTTAATACCTTTATTAAAGGCATAGTTACGAAGAATAGAAAGATCGCGTGTTGTTTGTTTACTTTCTGTTTTCCACTCATAAATCTCTTTTGGCAGCTCACTACGAAGGAAAAGTGTTAAAGATAGGCCTTGATCAACGTGCTGCGTTGCAGCGGCATAGACATCAATCACCTTACGCATATCCATATCATAAGCAGAAGTGTAATAAGGGATTGTATCGGTAGATAGACCATTTGCAGGGTAGTAAATTTTACCAATTTTTTTCTCTTGACGTTCTTCAATTCTTTGGGTTATAGGATGAATTGAAGCAGAGCAGTCATTAATATAGGAGATAGAACCATTAGGAGCGACTGCTAAACGGTTTTGGTGGTAGAGACCATCTTTTTGAACGGCTTGGCGAAGAGCTTGCCAGTCAGAAGCCTGAGGAATAAAATGGTTCTTAAAGAGCTCTTTAACCAAGTCTGATTTAGGAATAAATTGGCCGGTCACATATTTATCAAAGTAAGTTCCATCGGCATATTGTGACTTTTCAAAACCGACAAAAGTTGTGTGACGCTCACGAGCGATGTTGTTTGATTCTACCAAGGTCCAGTAATTCATCAACATAAAGTAGATATCAGTAAATTCTATCGATTCAGGGCTGCCATATTCAATGTGATTTTGTGCTAAGAAGGAGTGGAGACCCATAGCTCCAAGCCCAAAAGTATGTGCTTGTTGGTTACCGTTTTTGATTGTTGGCACAGCTTCAATATGGGAAGAATCGGTCACATAAGTTAAGGCTCTAGTCATGGCTTTGATGGAGCGACCGAAGTCTGGAGAGGTCATCATATTGAGAATATTGGTTGAACCCAGATTACATGAAATATCCGTACCTAGTTCAAGAAATTCTTGAGCATCATTGATAACACTTGGTTTTTGAACCTGTAAAATCTCTGAACAGAGGTTACTCATGATGATTTTGCCATCAATAGGATTTGTTTTGTTTGCCGTATCAATATTGATAATATAGGGATAACCGGATTCTTGTTGTAATTTTGAGATTTCAGTTTCTAAATCACGAGCACGTAGCTTAGTTTTTGTAATATTAGGGTTAGCTACTAGCTCATCATATTTCTCGGTGATATCAATGTAGTTGAAAGCAATGCCATATTCACGTTCTATGTCGTAGGGACTAAACAAGTACATATCGTCATTGTTACGAGCCAATTCATAAAATTTATCAGGAACGGTTAAACCAAGTGATAAGGTCTTAACGCGTACTTTCTCATCAGCATTTTCTTTCTTAGTTGAAAGAAAAGCAATAATATCAGGATGGAAAATATTAAGGTAGACAACACCTGCTCCTTGTCTCTGACCTAATTGGTTAGAGTATGAAAAACTGTCTTCGAAGAGTTTCATAACAGGTACAACGCCAGAAGCAGCACCTGCATAGCCTTTAATAGGGGCACCAGCTTCGCGAAGGTTTGATAAACTAATGCCTACGCCGCCACCGATTCGAGATAATTGCAAAGCTGAGTTAATAGAGCGACCAATTGAATTCATGTCATCAGTAACTTGAATAAGGAAGCAAGAAACCAGTTCTCCACGACGACTACGACCGGCATTCAAGAAAGAAGGAGTAGCTGGCTGATAACGTTGATTAATCATTTCAACTGCTAAATCTTTTGCCAGTTCCTCATTGCCATCAGCATAGTAGAGAGCGTTAAACATGACTCGATCTTCAATACTTTCTAAATAAAAATTGCCGTCATTAGTTTTCAAAGCATATTGTTGGTAGAATTTATAAGCTGCCATAAAAGATTTAAAGCGAAAATTTTCTGATTTTAATATAGTAGCTAATTCTTCAAGAAATTCTGGGCGGTATTTTTGGATAAATGCAGTTTCAATGTAGTCATTTTCCATTAAAAACTTAATCTTATCAGTAATAGATGGAAATTGTTTTGTATTTGGTAATACATTTTCTTCAAAAAAAGCTTTTAAAGCTTCTTTATCCTTGTTTAAAGGAATTGTCCCATTAACAGGACGGTTAATTTCGTTATTTAGGCGAAAATAAGAAATATCGCCAATATCTTTAAGACTCATAAAAATCTTCCTTACTACTTAAATAATTTCTTTTAATTTTGCGGGTTGGAATCCTGAGAAAACCATTTGCTCACTCTCAATGACGGGAGCAGCAGTAAATCCTAAACTTTTAACATAGTCAATTTTTTCAGGATGTTCATCAATGTTAATTTCTTGGAAGCTTGCACCATTTTGTTCTAAGAATTTTTTGGTCATTTTACATTGCATGCAGTTATTTTTTGAATAAAGTGTAATCATAAATAATTTCTCCTTTGCTATTTTCAATACTCTAATAGCATATAAAAATTGTATTTAAAAAGCAAGGTTTTTCTCTGAAAAAAACACAATATTTTGGGGTAGTTATTCAGGTGCGTCACTATATATTGTGTAAAAACTAAATTAGATCAGGATTTAAGAAGACAAGGACAGTGCTCCTCTTTGTTGGGTGATGCAAGGATGATTTGGACATCTTGTCTCATTAAAGGATGTCCTTGAAAATGGGATAGCTGAGTAACGTCAAGAATAGGCAGTGGCTTTGTGAAAAAGAAATAACTATAGAAAATTTCATGAAAACTTTCTGTTGAACTATAGAAAATTTAAGATTGTAAATGAAGATGAGTTGTAAGAACTCTAATAAAGATAGGGCTTTAAGCTAGATTGGAGCTATATGAAAATTTTAGGAAAATTTTAAGTGCTTTTTTCTTGTTAGAAGATTTAATCTTGAAAATAAAAATACAATATGCTATAATCGGTTATTGTAAGGGTTACCATGTGGCGACTCGAAAATACACAACTATTAAAAGGAGAACCATACTATGGCTTCAAAAGATTTTCACATTGTTGCGGAAACAGGAATTCACGCACGTCCAGCAACATTACTAGTTCAAACAGCTAGCAAATTTGCATCTGACATCACTTTAGACTATAAAGGTAAAGCTGTTAACTTAAAATCAATCATGGGCGTAATGAGCCTTGGTGTTGGTCAAGGTGCTGATGTTACAATCACTGCTGAAGGTGCTGACGCTGATGATGCTATTGCAGCTATCGAAGACACAATGACAAAAGAAGGATTGGCATAAGATTATGACAGAAATGCTTAATGGAATTGCAGCTTCAGATGGTGTTGCCGTTGCCAAAGCATATCTACTCGTTCAACCGGATTTGTCGTTTGAGACTGTCACAGTCCAAGATACAAACGCAGAAGAAGCTCGCCTTGATGTAGCATTACAAGCTTCACAAGACGAGCTTTCTGTTATTCGTGAAAAAGCAGTAGAGAGCTTAGGAGAAGAAGCAGCATCAGTTTTTGATGCCCATTTAATGGTTTTAGCTGATCCTGAAATGATTAGCCAGATAAAAGAGACCATTCGTGCAAAACAAACTAATGCAGAAACTGGACTAAAAGAAGTAACGGATATGTTCATCACAATCTTTGAAGGTATGGAAGATAATCCATACATGCAAGAACGTGCAGCTGATATTCGTGACGTTGCCAAACGCGTATTGGCACATCTTTTAGGTGTTAAGTTACCAAATCCTGCTACAATTGATGAAGAATCAATTGTTATTGCGCATGATTTGACTCCTTCTGATACAGCACAATTAAACAAGCAATTTGTTAAAGCCTTTGTTACTAACATTGGTGGACGTACTAGCCATTCTGCTATTATGGCACGTACCCTTGAAATTGCTGCTGTTTTAGGGACAAACGACATTACACAGCGTGTTAAAGACGGTGATATTGTCGCTGTTAATGGGATTACTGGTGAAGTGATCATCAACCCTAGCCAAGATCAGATTGTTGCTTTTAAAGAAGCAGGTGCTGCATATGCTAAACAAAAAGCTGAATGGGCGTTATTAAAAGATGCTGAAACTGTTACAGCCGACGGTCAGCATTTTGAACTTGCAGCTAATATTGGTACCCCAAAAGATGTTGAAGGTGTCAATGACAATGGTGCTGAAGCAGTTGGTTTATACCGTACAGAGTTCCTATATATGGATTCACAAGATTTCCCAACTGAAGATGAACAGTATGAAGCCTACAAAGCTGTTTTAGAGGGCATGAATGGTAAACCTGTTGTTGTCCGTACAATGGACATCGGTGGAGATAAGGAATTACCATATTTTGATCTTCCAAAAGAAATGAACCCATTCTTAGGTTATCGTGCCCTTCGTATCTCAATTTCTGAAACAGGAGATGCTATGTTCCGTACACAGATTCGTGCCTTGTTACGCGCTTCTGTTCACGGTCAACTGCGTATCATGTTCCCTATGGTTGCACTCCTGAAAGAATTCCGTGCAGCGAAAGCTGTTTTTGAGGAAGAAAAAGCGAAACTTACAGCTGAAGGAATTGCAGTTTCAGAGGATATTCAAGTTGGTATTATGATTGAGATACCGGCGGCAGCAATGTTAGCCGACCAATTTGCCAAAGAAGTTGATTTCTTCTCAATTGGAACAAATGATTTGATTCAATATACAATGGCTGCTGACCGTATGAATGAACAAGTTTCATATCTTTATCAACCTTATAACCCATCGATCCTACGCTTAATTAATAATGTCATTAAAGCGGCTCATGCTGAAGGTAAATGGGCTGGGATGTGTGGTGAAATGGCTGGTGATCAACAAGCTGTTCCATTGCTTGTTGGTATGGGCTTAGATGAGTTTTCAATGTCGGCTACCTCGGTATTACGTACACGGAGCTTAATGAAAACTCTTGATATTGCTAAAATGCGCGAATATGCACAACGTGCATTGACAGAATGTTCTACAGCTGAAGAAGTGCTTGACTTAGCAAAAGATTACTTACCAGAAAATTAATCTAAGAGGTTGGAGAACCGACTTCTCAGATTGAAGAAAAAGTCCAATTTGGACCATTTTCTTCAATCTTTTTTTGTTGGATTCGCTACTAAAAACGTTTATAGATACTGCTGCTATAGTCTTTATAAGAGCTATTGTTAAATTTGCAAACTTCTGACATTTCCAAAACTTTAACTTTGCATAGGTTTCTTAAATTTTAAGAAGTTGGAGAACCAAGGTTTTTACAACTATTTTGATGAATCAAATTGTTTTAATATTCTGAAAATAACTATATCAGATGTTTGAATTATCCTGAAAAAGTGTTAGAATAGATATATTATCTAAAAAGGAGATAAGTAATTTGACTAAACAGTATAAAAATCTTGTTAATGGAGAATGGAAACTTTCTGAAAATGACATCAAGATTTATGCACCAGCAACTGGGGAAGAATTAGGTTCTGTTCCAGCTATGTCAACTGATGAAGTAGATTTTGTCTATGAATCAGCTAAAAAAGCCTTTCCAGCTTGGCGTAGTTTATCATATGTGGAGCGCGCGGCGATTCTACATAAAGCAGCAGATATTTTAGTTAGAGATGCAGAAAAGATTGGTGCTATTCTTTCTAAAGAGGTGGCAAAAGGTCACAAAGCAGCTGTAAGTGAAGTTGTTCGTACGGCTGAAATTATCAACTATGCTGCCGAAGAAGGCATCCGTATGGAAGGGGAAGTGCTTGAAGGTGGTAGTTTCGAAGCCTCAAGTAAGAAAAAAATTGCTATTGTTCGGCACGAACCTGTAGGTCTAGTATTAGCTATCTCGCCATTTAATTATCCGATTAATTTAGCAGGTTCAAAAATCGCCCCTGCTTTAATTGCCGGTAACGTTGTTGCTCTTAAACCGCCAACACAAGGTTCTATTTCTGGTTTGCTACTGGCAGAAGTCTTTGCTGAAGCAGGAGTACCGGCAGGTGTCTTTAATACGATAACAGGCCGTGGTTCTGTTATTGGGGATTACATTGTTGAACACGAAGCTGTTAACTTTATTAATTTTACAGGTTCGACACCTGTTGGCGAACATATCGGTCAATTAGCTGGTATGCGTCCAATTATGCTTGAACTGGGTGGTAAAGACTCAGCAATCGTCTTAGAAGATGCGGATTTAGCTTTGGCTGCTAAGAATATTGTTGCTGGTGCTTTTGGCTACTCTGGACAACGTTGTACAGCAGTTAAACGTGTCTTAGTTATGGATAGCGTTGCCGATGAGCTAGAAAAACATGTTTGCAACTTAGTTTCCAAACTAAGCATTGGTATGCCAGCTGACGATGCTGATATTACTCCTTTGATTGATACTAAGGCTGCTGACTTTGTTGAAGGTTTAATTGAAGATGCTAATGCTAAAGGTGCAAAAGCTTTAACAGAAATCAAACGTGAGGGAAATCTTCTTTCACCAGTTGTTTTTGACCATGTCACAACTGATATGCGTTTAGCGTGGGAAGAACCATTTGGACCAGTTTTACCATTTATTCGTGTGAAGTCTGTCGAAGAAGCAATTGAGATTTCAAACGCTTCGGAATATGGTTTGCAGGCATCAGTATTTACTAATAACTTCCCTCAAGCTTTTGCAATTGCTGAGCAACTAGAAGTTGGTACCGTTCATCTTAACAATAAAACGCAACGTGGGACAGACAATTTCCCATTCCTAGGTGCTAAAAAATCAGGTGCGGGTGTACAAGGGGTTAAATATTCAATTGATGCCATGACAAACTTAAAATCAATTGTTTTTGATATTGCCTAATGACGCTAAAATACCCCCCAAAAAAACAAGTTTTCAATGAAAGCTTGTTTTTTAAATTGTTTTTAATTTTTGGAATAATTTAACTGAAATTCCTGAAAAATGCCACATTTTTTCCGTTTATTTCCCTTACCTATTGTGTTAAAATATCAAAGTAGTTAAGGAGAAAATATGAAAAAAATTCCATACTTCATTATCGCTTTTTTTCTAGTCATTGGTCTTGGCATAGCAACTTATGTTTACCATGACAAGCAAATGCAGAAACAAATCGCAAATATAGTAGAAACCGAGAAGCAGGTTGACGGTTCAGAAATAAAATCAACTAAAGTTTTAAAGGAAGGTAATAAACAATTTTATTACTTAGCACCCTTAAAGGATAATAGTGTCTTCTATAAAGAAAATCTACCTTTATCTTTCTACCAAAATTTAAGTGATAAAAAAGAAATAATTTTTATTAAGCCAGAATTTAAAGATACCCCTTTAGAAAATGTTAAAAAAGTCTTTATTCACCAAATTACCTATAAAAAAGGCTTGTTTAAGATTACTAAAAAATCGGATAAGGTTATTAGCAGTTATCATTTAAAATCTGATTATAGTCAGTTTAAAGTGACTGACTTAGTCAATGGTCATATTGATCGGATCGCTCAAGAAATTAAAAAGTTGGATCCTGACACAGTTTTTGATCCTAGTATCATGGGAAACCTTTCTGAACAGAAGAAGGGTAAACTAACAGATAGCTTGTTGATTAGTGAAAAAGGAATTATTATTCAAGATAAGAAACTTATTCCCTTCCAAAATGTGTTTGATGTGATTAATCCTCATTATCTGAAGGGACAAATAAAAAAAGACTATGAAGACTATCTGAAGAAGAAAAAAGAAGAGGCGAAGGCTAAAGTTTCTAAAGAAAAAATGGTTGCTCTAACCTTTGACGATGGACCAAATCCTGCAACCACTCCTAAGGTTTTAGAACTCTTAAGTAAATATGGTGCTAAAGCAACCTTCTTTATGATGGGATCCAAAATTGCTGGAAATGAGGCACTAGTCAAGAAGGTACATGATTTAGGCAATGATATTGGTAATCATTCTTGGGATCATCCCAACTTAACTAAGTTGAGTCCAGATCAAGTTAAATCACAAATACAATCAACTAATGATGCTATAGTGAAAGCCTGTGGTCAAAAACCTGTCTACCTAAGGCCACCATACGGTGCAACAAATGATATGGTAAAACAAGCCTCTGGTATGAGCCAGATGCTCTGGACAGTGGATACTCGTGATTGGGAAAATCATAGTACTGAAGGGATTATGTCCAATATTAAGAGTCAACTACAACCTGGTGGCGTTATTTTGATGCATGACATTCATCAAACATCAGTAGATGCTTTACCGACTGTTTTGGAGTACCTAAAAAAAGAAGGCTATCAATGTGTAACGCTTAGTCAATTGATGGGAGAATAAAACAGTAAGTTGTTTGTTTACAAATGAAATAAACAACCTCCAATTGATATGTTCCCCTTTCACTAGATCGTCCAGTGAAAGGGGTTTTTGTATGAAAGTAAAAAAAGATTAAAGAAAATTGCTCGTTTTGGGCCTTTTCTTCAATCTAAAACTTAAATAAAGCTTTTATTTTCCTTGTAATTTTTGGTTACGCAAGATTAATTCTGAGACGGGGGCGAATTTTTTTAACTTTTTGATATCTTCGGGGTGGCTGACTAAGGTAATAACGACCCCTTTGTTGCCCATTCTACCAGTCCTACCAGCTCGATGAGTGTAATTTTCCTTATCACGCGCTACTTCAAAATGAATGACGTACTCAAGTTGATCAATATCGATGCCTCGAGCAACTAAATCAGTAGCTAGTAAGAGCGAAATGTCATAATTCTTAAACTTTTCAAGAATTGCTTTGCGGAACTTGACATTGATATCACTAGCCAGTGAAACAGCATTTGTTCCCATATACTGCAATTTTTCTTCACTTGCTCCTAAGTCAGATAAACTATTGAAGAAAACTAGGGCCCGAAAGTTAGGGATATTGGCGAATTTTCGTAAGAGGTCAAGACGGTCGCGTTTGTCCACCGTGATATAGTAGTGCTCAATAGAAGTTAATTCTTGGCTAGAGAGATCAACAGTTACGGTGTCAGCAGCTAAAACGTCTTTTGAAACCTTATCGGTTGCGCTCATGTAGATCATCTGGTGATTCTTAGGGACATGGTGAGAAATTTTTTGAACAAATCGGTATTGTGAGTCACCTAGAAGTTCATCAAATTCATCTAACACAATGGTATCAACATTCATCATTTTAATTTTTTTATGCTGAATCAATTCATAGACGCGACCTGGAGTTCCAATTATAATTTGAGGCCCTTTTTTGAGGCGGTCAATTTGTCTTTTCTGACTTGTACCAGAGATAAAGAGTTGTGCGACTATTCCTAGTGGCTCAGCCCATTCTTTCGTGACGTCAAATAGTTGCCCAGCTAATTCTGTATTTGGGGCTAGAATTAATAATTGCTGGGCTTTCTTACTTTCAATTTTTAATAGACTTGGCAAGAGATAGGCCAAGGTTTTACCAGTTCCAGTTGGGCTAATACCAAGTACATTTTTTCCTTGGCGAATAGGTTCAAAAACTTGTTCTTGAATAGGAGTTAATTGTGTTATTCGACTCTGGGTAAGTTGATCCTGCCAACTTTTTGGAAATTCTTTTATCATTCTAGGTCCTTTTAATTTTCTTACCATCTATTATAGCATGAAATAGGATTAGTTTCTAAGTATAGTTAATCTCAAATTTAAAATTGGATGAGATAGCCATATTGTTTGAATTTTGGTAAAATATAGCGAAGACTTTTTAGAGATGGAGTAAAGAATGAACAAGAAACCGATTATCATTGGTGTTACCGGCGGATCTGGAGGCGGAAAAACAAGTGTATCACGAGCCATTCTAGATCATTTTCCTAATGCACGAATTGCTATGATTCAACATGATTCTTATTATCGGGATCAAGCTCATTTAAGTTTTGAAGAAAGAGTAAAGACCAATTATGATCACCCCTTAGCTTTCGAAACTGATTTTATGATTGAACAGCTGAAAGAATTATTAGAAGGGCGCCCTGTTGATATTCCGATATATGATTACAAAGCCCATACTCGAAGTCCTAAAACCTTCCGTCAGGAACCTCAAGACGTTATTATTGTTGAAGGTATTTTGGTATTAGAAGATGAGCGCTTACGTCAGTTAATGGATATCAAACTTTTCGTTGATACTGATGATGATATTCGAATTATTCGTCGTATTAAACGTGATATGATGGAACGTGGTAGAAGTTTAGATAGTATTATTGAACAGTACACAAGCGTTGTTAAACCTATGTACCATCAATTTATTGAGCCAAGTAAACGTTATGCAGATATTATTGTTCCTGAAGGTGTGAGTAATGTCGTAGCTATTGATTTAATTAACACGAAAATTGCAAGTATATTAGCGGAATATCAAGGTGACTAATTTGAAAGGAATTTTAGTAGTTCTCAGTGTATTGTTGTTATGGAACGTGATTGTTTTTGTGGTGTATGGGATTGATAAAGGCAGAGCCATTAAAGGCCGATGGCGTATCTCAGAATCAACTTTAATTATAATTACTCTGCTTTTTGGGGGCTTAGGTGCCTGGCTTGGTGCAAAAGTATTTCACCATAAAACACAGAAATGGTACTTTCAAGTGGTTTGGTTCTTAGGTATAGTTATCCTTGTGATACTAGGATATTTTAGTTATCTTTATTATTGTTGCAATTAAGCTATTGAAAGTAGGCTATTCAAGTTTTGGATAGCAAAGGTAATACTTAAAGAAAAAAACTTCTTGTGATATAATAGAATAATGAATATAAGGACAAAAGAAAAAAATTATCAACTCATGATTGCTCAGGCGCAGGCTTTATTTGCTAACGAAGATAATGCTTTAGCAAACCTAGCAAATGCTAGTGCTTTATTAATGTCCAGCTTGCCTCATTCCGTTTTTTCAGGTTTTTATTTATTTGATGGCAATGAACTCATTCTAGGCCCTTTTCAAGGGGGTGTTTCCTGTGTTCGGATTGCTCTGGGTAAAGGTGTTTGTGGTCAAGCTGCGCTAGAAGAAAAAACAATTATTGTAGCAGATGTCCTGCAACATGACAATTATATTTCCTGTGATTCCAAGGCGATGAGCGAGATTGTGGTGCCTATAATTAAAAATGGGCACTTATTAGGAGTCTTAGATTTGGACTCCTCGGTAGTGGGTGATTATGATCAGTTAGACCGTCTCTATCTGGAACAATTGGTTGCAATTTTGGTAGAAAATAGCTCTTTCAATTTTGAGATGTTTGGGGTGAAAAACTAATGTACCAAGCTTTGTATCGGAAATACCGGAGTCAAACCTTTGCTGAAATGGTTGGCCAAAAGGTGGTTTCGACAACTTTAAAACAAGCTGTTTCGTCTGGTAAGATCAGCCATGCTTATTTGTTTTCTGGACCGCGCGGAACGGGCAAGACAAGTGCCGCTAAAATTTTCGCAAAAGCGATGAACTGCCCAAATCAAGTTGATGGGGAACCTTGTAATCACTGTGATATCTGCCGTGATATTACCAACGGTAGCTTAGAAGATGTGATTGAGATTGATGCAGCTTCAAATAATGGCGTAGATGAGATTCGTGAGATTCGTGATAAATCAACTTATGCCCCTAGTCGAGCAACTTATAAAGTTTACATTATAGATGAAGTTCATATGTTATCAAGTGGCGCTTTTAATGCTCTCTTAAAAACTTTGGAAGAGCCTAGTCAAAATGTTGTCTTTATCTTAGCTACAACAGAGCTTCATAAAATTCCTGCTACGATTCTTTCAAGAGTTCAACGCTTTGAATTCAAGTCTATTAAACAGAATGACATTAGTAGCCACCTTGCCTGGATTTTAGAGACTGAAGAAATTCCTTATCAAGAGGCTGCCTTAGATTTAATTGCCCGAAGGGCAGAAGGGGGAATGAGAGATGCCTTATCAATACTGGATCAGGCATTGAGCTTATCCTCTGAAAACCAAGTTGATCTAGCTATTGCTGAGGAAATTACGGGGTCAATTAGTTTGGCCGCCCTAGACACCTATGTGCTCAACCTCAGTCATCACGATGCCCAAGCGGCGCTATCAGATTTGGCTACCATTTTTGATAATGGAAAAAGTATGAGCCGTTTTGCGACGGACTTGCTCACTTATTTGAGAGATTTATTAGTGGTCAAAGTAGGTGGTCAATCCTATTCACAATCTAAGCATTTTCAGGAGAATTTGCAGATTGAAACGGACACTATTTTTGCTATGATTGCAACTATTACTAAGTATTTGCCGGAAATCAAAAAAGGTAGTCATCCTCGGATTTATGCTGAAATGATGACCATCGCTTTGTCTAAGCCAAGTGATGCAACTACTTTGGGAATGTCAGAAGAAGTTGTGACTGATTTGGAAAACTTAAGGGCTGAAGTGGCCTTGCTAAAAGAAAGTCTAGCATCTTTAGAATCACAGACTTCGCAAACACAAGTAAATACAGCTGTTGCTAGTAACGTTAATTATTCTCGGAAAACTTTTACCTATAAAGTTGATCGTCAGAAAATTTTGACTATCATGGAAGAGACTGTGCAAGAGCGTGAAAAATCAAGACAATACCTAGACTCCTTAAAATCGGTTTGGAATGAAATCTTGGATAGTATTTCTCCTCAAGATAGAGCTTTGCTTTTAGGTTCAGAGCCAGTTCTCGCTAATAGTGAAAATGCTATTTTAGCCTTTGAGGCAGCCTTTAACGCAGAACAAGCTATGAATCGTCAAGATTTAAATGATATATTTGGGAATATTATGAGTAAGGCTGCTGGCTTTTCACCAAATATCCTTGCAGTACCGAGGGCTGATTTTAATCACATTAGGTCGGAGTTTGCTAAGCAAATGAAGACCCAATCACAGGAGCCAGTAGAAGAAAAAAGATCCAATGAGATTCCAGAGGAGTTTGGTTTCTTAAAGGACAAAATAAAAACATCAGAGGATTAGTGCTCACTAAAAAAGAAAATTCTTGGCAGAATTTTCTTTTTATTGATAGAATAGCAATATGACAATTAGACAATTTATCATTATGGCCATTATTTGTGCCTTTGAAACTTATTTTTTTAATGAAGCAATTTTTTCAGGTCACTTATTATTTGCTGGCTTCTGGGGTTTTTTGTTGCTAAGAGATTTACGAAAAGCTCATGCCATCAATAAATTTGCTAAGAGCCTATTAGAAGCAACTCGATCTACCAAGAAGAAAGACTAATTTCGCCACTTCTTAAGATTTGCTCTTGGCCATCAGCTAGTTGGACGACAAGGTGACCTTGATCTGTAATGTCAATAGCGCGTGCAGTTACTAGCTGTTCTTTTTCTAAAAAAGAAACCTCTCGGTCTATAACTAACGACTTTTCTTTGTAAACCTTTAGATGATCTTTAACAGGAATATTAAAGAATAGATCCCATATTTCGATGATTAATTGGTTGCGATTAATAGAGGCATTTCCCTGGAAAAGGGATCCTGCCTTAGAGCTGATTTCATCAGGAAAGCTTGGAATATCGAAATTTAAACCTAGGCCAATAATAACATCTGTAATTAAGCCTGTTTCAACAGAAGTAATAGCTTCGGTGATGATACCGGCTATTTTTTTTGTCCCAGGTAGATATCGTTAACCCATTTAATCTGGGTTTCAATACCTGTTAAACGAGAAATGGCTTTAACAATACTTGAAGCAACCATCAGTGTGTAGGGGTTGAGTTGTGCATAGGTCGCATTTGGTTTCAAATGAAGAGACATATAGATACCACCTGTATTAGATGTGAAAAAATCACGATTCATTCGACCCTTAGCTTTTTTCTGATTGGTTGCTAGAAATAAATGGGGAGTCTGCCCATTAGCTGTAATACTATCTTTAGCATCTTTCTGGGTTGAGATACTATTTGCTGTTAAGGTTACTGGAAAGCCTATAGCTTGACTGATTTGATTAGGCAAAAGCAAGTCGCCCCTTAGCAGCTTATAGCCTTTAACTTTCGATTTCTCAATAACTAATCCTTGATTTTCCAAAGATTTAATCGCTTTCCAGATAGAAGTTCTAGATAAATTCATTTTATCTGCCAACACTTCACCGCTAACAAATTGATTAGATTCATTTAGAAGAGTGTATATTTTTTCAGATGTTTTCATAGCTATAGTATAGCTTATTTTTTGTTCTTTTTAAAGCTGAAGCTGAGAAAAGCTAATTTATTTAATTAAGTAAATATTATAATAAAATAAATAAAGGATTGCAAAAAGAAACTTTTTTGATATAATTAACTAGTTAACTAAAATTTTGGAGGAAAAATGAAAAAACGTACCTATTTATTTATAGTGGGACTGACATTATCATGTGGTACTGCTATCGCCATTAATTTATCACAGTCTAAAGAATCACCAAAAACAATGTCTGGAAGTCAGAAAATCAGCACTGAAGTTAAAAAGAATTCAAAAATAGCTTCTTCTCAAAAAAAGAAGGGAATAGCAGGTGTTGATTATCCTACCAGCGATGGTTTTAAATTAGATGCTCATTCAAAGATTCTATCTCGGACGGATTCAGGAATTGTAGTAGAACATGGCAATCACTCTCATTTTATATTTTATAAAGATTTACAAGGAACTGCCTTTGCCTATTTGATACCTGCAGGTGCAAGTCTAAACAAGCCATCCTCATTGGAGATGAAATCTTCTGATTTTGGTGCAGGTCACCATTATGTCTTTGATCCTAAGGATATTGTTGCAGAAGATGCTAATGGCTATACCGTAAGGCATGATGATCATTTTCATTATATTTTAAAATCTAGTTTAGGGCTTGCTCCTGCTACACCTAATCATCCAATTCATCATCAGACTTTTCATCGTGATACCCATTATGTGCCTCAAAATAGAGGGATTTCCGGTTTAGACTATGCTACCTCGGATGGCTTTAAATTTGATGGAACTGGTATTGTTGGAAGGACCAAGGATAGTATTTTAGTCAATCATAATGGCCATTTGCATCCGATTTCTTTTGAGGATCTACGGAAATCAGGCTGGGCAGCTGTTGCAGATAAATTTGAAAATAAAGCGGATAAAAAGGAACACAATACTGTTGATAAAAAAGAAGATGATTTTCAGCTTAAGTTAGATTACTTGGCAAAAGCGTTGAACCTTCCCTCAACTGCTATTGAACGAATTGAAACAGAAGATGGTCGGATTGGACTTAAATACCCCCATCATGACCATAGTCATGTCTTGATGTTAGAGGATATTGAAATAGGCAAGCCTATTCCTGATCCCCATGAACTTGAGCATGCAAGAGAATTAGAGAAACACAAAATAGGTATGCAGACCTTGAAAAAGATGGGCTTTGATGATGATGTCATTCTTGACATTGTTAGAACCCATCAAGCAGAAACCCCATTTCCATCTAATGAGACCAATCCGGAGTTAATGAAGAAATGGTTAGCTACAGTTAGCAAATTAGACCTGGGTAGTCGTCAGAATCCTTTGAAACGGTTTGGTTTGGCCCTTCTTCCCAATTTAGAAACCTTAGGTATTGGCTTTACACCAATTGATGATATGAAGCCAGTCCTTCAATTTAAAAAATTGAAACGCTTATTAATGACAGCAACAGGGGTTCAGAACTATGACTTCTTACAGTATATGCCAGAGCTTGAAGCTATTGATATCTCACAAAATCAGATAAGTGATTTAAGCTTTTTGAAACCTTATAAAAACTTGAATTTAATTGCAGCAGCAGATAATAATATCAAATCATTGGAACCCTTAGCAGAACTTCCCAATTTAAAATTTTTAGTATTGAGTAATAATGCTATTCAAGATCTGAAGCCCTTACAAGGTTTGGAAAAATTGCAAGAAATTCATATTGAAAATAATAAAATTAGCGACTTGAGTTCATTAGCTGGGAAGAAAGATTTAAAAGTTTTGAATCTTTCAGAAAATAGTAATGTGGATTTATCAACTTTAAACCTTCCGAATTTGGAGACTCTGACAGTTAACAATACTGGTCTGAAACATCTAACATTCTTGGGGAAAAATCTGTCACTTTCAGAATTAACTGCAGCAAAAAACCAAATTGAAAATTTAGCGGGAATCGAGTTAGCTAAAAAACTTCATTTCCTTGATGTTCAAGGAAATAAAATTAGCAGTCTAAAAATTCCTGGGAAACAGGAATCTTTAAAATTTATAAATGTTTCTGACAATAAATTACAAAACCTAGAGGGAATAAATGATTATCAATCACTGGAAACCCTGCGTGCAGCTTCTAATGATATTAACACCTTAAACTTATCTGAGCCAAATCAACAGGTTAATAGTTTAGACGTCAGCCATAATCACATACCTAAAGAAGAGTTGACTTTAAATGAAAAAGGAATTCCGGTCGGAGTAGCTCAACATTTTAAAGCTGTTACAGAAGGTTCTATTGAAGGAAATCAACCGGTTAATGAAGCTCCTAAATTAGCAGAGAAGAGTGTTGACGATAAAGAGGATAGTAAAGAAGTGACTGACTAATCTTCCTTGTCTTTCCATGTTTTCTCAAAGGCAATCTATTAATAATCTCAAAAAAAATGATATAATAGATAAGTTAATGAGTCCCGAAAAGGCAGAAAAGATTATTTTTCTGGTTCTTTGTAACTTTTTAACCACATCGGTCTAAAAGACTGATAAAATTGCAAGAATTAAGCTTGCAAGTGTTTAAACTTATTAAAAGGGGGACATTTATATGTCAGAACGTAAACTTTTCACGTCTGAGTCAGTTTCGGAGGGACATCCAGATAAGATTGCAGACCAAATTTCAGATGCTATTTTAGATGCGATCCTTACCGAAGATCCAGAAGCCCATGTAGCTGCTGAGACAGTTGTATATACTGGATCTGTCCATGTTTTTGGGGAAATCTCGACATCAGCTTATGTTGATATTAATCGTGTAGTCCGTGATACTATTGCAGAAATTGGTTACACTGAGGCAGCGTATGGTTTTTCTGCGAATTCTGTAGGCGTACACCCGTCTTTAGTTGAGCAATCAGCTGATATCGCGCAAGGGGTTAATGAAGCTCTAGAAGTCCGTGAAGGCGCTGCTGACGAATTGAATGCTATAGGCGCTGGTGATCAGGGGCTAATGTTTGGCTTTGCGATTGATGAAACGCCTGAATTAATGCCTCTACCTATATCTCTATCACACAAGCTGGTTAAAAAATTAGCTGATTTGCGAAAAGCTGGTACTATTTCTTATTTGAGGCCGGATGCCAAATCTCAAGTGACAGTTGAGTATGATGAGGCAGATCAACCGATTAGAGTTGATACTGTTGTTATCTCGACCCAACATGATCCTGAAGTTAGCAATGAACGCATTCGACAAGATGTGATTAATCAGGTTATTAAAGCAGTTATACCTGCTAATTTACTAGATAGCCAGACACGCTATTTTATCAATCCGACAGGACGATTCGTTATTGGCGGACCTCAAGGAGACTCTGGCCTAACGGGGCGGAAAATCATTGTTGATACCTATGGAGGATATTCACGTCATGGTGGAGGTGCCTTCTCTGGTAAAGATGCTACTAAGGTGGATCGCTCAGCTTCCTATGCGGCTCGCTATATTGCTAAAAATATTGTTGCAGCTGGACTAGCTAGAAAAGCTGAAGTGCAGTTGGCTTATGCAATTGGGGTTGCCCAGCCGGTTTCTGTTAGAATTGATACTTTTGGGACAGCGACTGTATCAGAGAGTCGTATTGAAGCAGCAGTCAGACAATTATTTGATTTACGTCCTGCTGGAATTATCCAGATGCTTGATTTAAAGCGGCCTATTTACAAACAAACGGCTGCTTATGGGCATATGGGAAGAACAGATATTGAGCTTCCTTGGGAAAAAACAGATAAAGTTGATGCTTTGAAGGAACTCTTAAGTTAAAATTTCCTTATACTTTTAACTTTTGTAAGAAGATAGGTGAGTAATCATCTATCTTTTTTTGAATTTTTAATGGATATCTTCTGAATACTGTAAAGTCAGTCTGATCATTCATTTGTATTGCATATTAAATTATGATAAAATAAAAAGGTTGAATTCTAGTTTAAGAAAGATCTGAAAGTATGCGAAAAATTATTATTAATGGTGGTAAGCCTTTATCGGGACAAGTAGCTGTTTCTGGTGCAAAAAATAGTGTGGTAGCTTTAATTCCTGCTATTATTTTAGCTAATGAAAAGGTGACTTTAGATGGTGTTCCTAATATCAGTGATGTTGATAGTCTGGTTGATATTATGGAAATTATGGGGGCTCGGTGTCACTATCAGGATGAAACTCTTACGATTGATCCTAGCCAGGTTAAAAGTATTGCTATGCCTTATGGGAAAATCAACAGTTTAAGGGCTTCTTATTATTTTTATGGTAGTTTATTAGGCCGTTTTGGAAAAGCTACTGTTGGTCTGCCAGGAGGTTGCGATTTAGGGCCAAGACCGATTGATTTGCATTTAAAAGCTTTTGAAGCGATGGGGGCGGAGGTCTCCTTTGAAGGTGAATATATGCATTTAGAGGCTAAAGATGGACGGCTGCACGGTGCTCATATTTATATGGATACCGTTAGTGTGGGGGCAACCATTAATACAATGTTAGCTGCGACTCGTGCAATGGGGAAAACAGTGATTGAGAATGCCGCTAGAGAGCCTGAAATTATTGATATTGCAACCTTGTTAAACAACATGGGAGCACATATTCGAGGTGCTGGTACGGATATGATTACGATTGAAGGTGTTGAAGCGCTTCATGGTACAAATCACCAAGTTATTCCGGATAGAATTGAAGCAGGTACCTATATTGCCATGGCAGCAGCTATTGGTGAAGGGATTAAAATCACAAATGTTTTATATGAACATTTAGAAAGTTTTATTGCTAAGCTGGAAGAAATGGGTGTTCGTATGACAGTTGAAGAAGATGCTATCTTTGTTGAAAAACAGGAGAATCTTAAAGCTGTGAATGTGAAGACGTCGCCTTATCCTGGCTTTGCTACAGATTTACAACAACCGATGACACCTCTGCTTTTGTCTGCACATGGTCGGGGTACTATTATTGATACCATCTATGAAAAACGTGTCAATCATGTTCCTGAAATAGCTCGTATGGGTGCTAATATTTCAATATTAGGTGGTCAAATTGTGTTTCAAGGGCCAAATCAATTGACCGGAGCTCAAGTTAAGGCAACCGATTTAAGAGCTGGAGCTGCTTTAGTAACAGCAGGTTTAATGGCTGAAGGCCGCACGGAAATTCATAATATTGAATTTATTCTCCGTGGTTATGCTAAAATTATTGAAAAATTAAAAGCGCTTGGTGCGGATATTGAGTTAATTGAAGAATAGATAAATGAAGCTTGTTTAATGGATGCTAGTTTAGCATTATGAACAAGCTTTTTAGCTTCTAGAGAGGATTATAAGTCTTTTTAGGCTTTTACTTTTAGAATTTGTTTGAAATAATCTGTCTTGTTTTGAGAAGTCAATAACACATTTGACTTCTTTTTTAATGTAATAATCACTTTTAAGTTATCAGATGAATTAAACTAAATAAATGCATATTATAAGTATTATATCTAATAAAATAAAAAAATAGGGGAAATAATATAAAAATTCTAAATTTATATTGACAATACATCAGATGAATAGTATTATAAGGTGGTAAATAAAAACGCTTCCAAAAGTGGTGGTGAAAAAGGAGGTTTCTCTGATGGAGAAAACAATTGAATACAGGGAAGAAGTGGTAAGTTATAATCGAGCAAAAGTTTGGGAATTAGTTCTTTTTGCTCTTAATAATGCATCCACAAATATTTATCTGTTTACATTTATGTTTGTGACTTACTTTTCAACGGGGATTTTAGGTCTAGCAGCTATTTTTGTTAGTCAAATTATGGGTTACATTCGTATATTTGATGGCTTTATTGACCCTGCTATCGGTATTGTTATTGATAAAACGGAAACAAAATTTGGTAAGTACCGTCCTATTTTAATTTTAGGAAATATAATTACCGCCTTATCTTTACTTTTACTATTAGCATTAAGTAATGTCGATCAATCCATCCGCTTCCCATTATTTGTCATTGTTTTAATTATTCATAAAATTGGTTACTCTATGCAACAAACCATTACTAAAGCAGGACAAACAGCCCTCACTAACGATCCAAAGCAACGCCCAATCTTTAATATCGTAGATGCTGTTATGACAACCTCGCTAATGACAGGTGGACAGTTTGTTGTTTCGTCATTCTTAGTACCAAAATTTGGTAATTTCACTCCTCAATTCTTCAATGCCCTTATTTATGGCACTATTATTATTTCCGCAGTATTGGCTACCCTCGCAGTTATCGGTATTTGGTCAAAAGACCGCAAAGAATTTTTTGGACTTGGGGAAAATACACAGAAAACGCAATTAAAGGATTACTGGAAAGTCATTAAAGGGAATAAACCGTTACAGGTTCTCTCTTTAGCTGCCGCTTTGGTAAAATTCACTGTTCAATTCTTTGGTGATTCTGTCGTTATGGTAATGCTATATGGTATTCTTTTTGGTAATTATGCCTTATCAGGACACTTTTCATTGCTCTTTGTTATTCCAGGAGTGCTCCTCAATATCGTGATTTCAAACATTGCTCGTAAAAAAGGCTTACGATTCTCTTATGTTAGATCATTGCAATTAGCCCTAATCTCTCTTCTTGCATTTGGTGTGGTGCTCTACTTTGGTAAGCAAGGGTCTTTAAGTTTAACAAATATTAATCTCTATACAATCTGTTTTATAATCACTTATATGTGTGCTCGTTACATTAGCCAAGCGCCAGCAGGGCTTGTTTTAACTATGGGTGCTGATATCTCTGACTATGAAACCTCTGAATCAGGACGCTATGTTTCTGGTATGATAGGAACAATTTTCTCATTAACAGATTCTATCGCATCCTCTTTTGCTCCAATGGTGGTTGGTGCGATTTTAGCAACAATTGGCTTTTCTAAGGCTTATCCAACGATGGAAACACCTTTGACACCTGAGTTGAAAATGGCTACAATTATCTTATTAGTAGGTATTCCATTTATCTCTTTATTAGTAGCTTTAGTATTGATGAAATTCTATAAACTTGATAAAGAAGAAATGGTTCGTATTCAAGAAAAAATTCAAATCATGAAATCAGCTTCAAGTGATGAACGTGTTAAAGCCATTGCTAAAAACGTTCCATTAACTGATATGGATTATGTCGATGTGACTCAATATCCTATTAATAAAGATTAGTTTACTGGAACAGCTGTACCAATGGTACCGCTGTTTCCTTTTTTGAAGAATAGTTAGGGAGTTTTTATGGCAAAAGTACTTTCTTTGGGTGAGATTCTTCTGAGATTAAGTCCACCACAATATCAAACCTTAACCCAAGCTAACCAGCTGGATTGTCAGTTTGGAGGTTCAGAATTAAACGTCTTAGCAACGCTTGCACAATTAGGTCATAATGTTTCTTTAATTTCAGCTATCCCTGACAATGATCTGGGACGTATGACAGAACAATTTTTGTTTTCAAAACAAATTGGACAAGAATTTATGATAAAAAAGGGTGACCGACTTGGCTTGTATTTCTACCAAAAAGGGTTTTCAATCAGATCTAGTAGGGTAACTTATGATCGTAAATATTCTGCTTTTTGGGAAAGTCGTTTGGCAGATTTTGATTTTGAAGCTGTTTTTGACGGAGTGGATTGGTTTCATGTGTCGGGGATTACACCTGCTCTAACAGAAGAATTATATGCTATTACTGAATTTTTGATGAAAAAAGCACAATCTCTAGGGGTAAAAATCTCATTTGATTTAAATTTTAGAGCTAGCTTATGGGACTCTTTTCAACAAGCACGTCAAAAACTATCATCACTTTTACGCTTGGCTAATATTTGTGTTGGTATTGAACCAATTGTTCTAGAAGGTGAAAGTAAAGATTTGAAAGACGAATTAGGTCTGGCAAGACCGTATTGTGATGAAAAGCTCTTATTCCATATTGTGGAAGAAATTAGGAATCAATATCAATTAGAATCAGTAGCCTTTACTCAGAGAGAAAGTACACATACTAATGAATACCAATTAAAAGCATTTCTCTTTCAAGATGGAAAATTATATAAAACTGAGAAAACAGGTATTCAAGTGTTGGATCGTGTGGGGACTGGTGATGCTTTTACTGCGGGATTAATACATGGTTTATTGAGTGATAGTCAACCACAATTAGTCCTTGAAACGGCTATGGCTTGTTTTAAATTTAAACATACGATTGAAGGCGATATTAATATCGTTACCAACCACGATATTGAACAATTATTATATTCAGATTCGCATGAAATAAAAAGATAAGGAGAAAAAGGATGTTATATCCATTATTGACAAAGACAAGAAGGGTTTACGATTTAAGTGGGGTTTGGAACTTTACTTTAGGAGATCATGATCCACAAAGGCTATTAAGCTCAGAGGAACTAATGGTTGTCCCTAGTTCTTTTAATGATGTTATTGTTGATAAAGACAAACGAAACTACATTGGGGACTTTTGGTATGAGCGCTTGGTCGATCTTCCGTCTGTATCAGATACTGAAGAATTAGTCATTCGCTTTGGTTCAGTTACCCATCAGGCTAAAGTTTATGTTAATGGAACGTTTCTAGGAGAGCACAGGGGAGGATTTACGCCTTTTGAAATTGTTATTCCGGATAGTTTTTATCAAGCAGGTCACATCAAACTTTCGGTTTGTGTTAATAATTGTTTAGACAAGACCACGCTACCTGTTGGTAATTACTCAGAAGAAGTTAATGAAGATGGTTCGGTTAAAAAAATAGTTAAGGAAAATTTTGACTTTTTTAACTATGCAGGTATTCATAGACCAGTGAAATTAATTGTTCGACCTAAAAATCATATTTCTGATATTGCCATTAAGTCTGTTCTTTCAGATGATTTAAAATCTGCGGATATAGAAATTGCTTTTACTACCAGTAAATCTATTGATTCTTATAAAATTACCATCTTGGATGAGGATAAACATATCCTTACGGAAACATCAATGAATCATATTCATTTGGAGCAGGTTCGCTTGTGGGAGGTTTTAGACGCTTATCTTTATACAGCGCGTATTGAAACCTTTTGCCATGGTCTGCTAGTTGATGTCTTTGAAGAAAGGTTTGGCCTGCGTAAGGTTGAGGTGAAAGAGGCGCAATTTTTAATTAATAATAAACCTGTCTATTTTAAAGGGTTTGGAAAGCATGAAGATACTTTTATTAATGGGCGTGGCCTTAATGAGGCTGCTAATTTAATGGACTTAAATCTCTTAAAAGAGATCGGAGCTAATTCTTTCAGAACGTCACACTATCCCTATTCTGAGGAGATGATGAGATTGGCAGATAGAATGGGCATTTTAGTTATTAATGAAGTACCTGCTGTAGGCTTATTCCACAACTTTATGGCTTCCCTTGACTTAGATGATAAAGATAATGGAACTTGGAATGTCATGAAGACTAAAGAAGCGCATGAGCAAGCTATTCGAGAGCTAGTTAAACGCGACAAAAATCACCCTTCCGTAGTCATGTGGGTTGTGGCAAATGAACCTGCTAGTCATGAAGAAGGTGCTCACGATTATTTCGAGCCTTTAGTTCAGTTATATAGAGAATTAGACCCAGAAAAACGGCCAGTAACTTTGGTTAACATTATGATGGCTACTCCTGATAAAGATCAGGTTATGGATTTGGTTGATGTTATCTGCCTAAATCGCTATTATGCCTGGTATGTTGACCATGGAGATTTGAAAAAAGGGGAGGATGGACTACGCAAGGAATTGCTTGCTTGGCAAGAAAAGTTCCCTAAAAAACCAATTATCATGACAGAATACGGAGCAGATACACTGCCAGGATTACATTCTTCTTGGGATATTCCTTATACAGAAGAGTTTCAATCGGCTTTTTATGAGATGTCCCATAGGGTTTTTGACAGCCTACCGAACTTAGTTGGGGAGCAAGTATGGAATTTTGCTGATTTTGAAACTAACTTGATGCTTTTACGTGTTCAGGGGAATCATAAGGGGCTTTTTTCAAGGAATCGTCAGCCTAAACAAGTTGTCAGAGATTTTAAAGAACGCTGGAGAGCCATCCCTAATTACCATTACAAAAAGAAATAGTGTACAATAGAGATAGATAAATGGGAAGAGGTGATCAAATGGCTAGGCCCTTAGTAGAACAAGCAGCTGAGCGCTTATTGCATTTAATATTAGAACGTGAGTACCCTATCGGGGCTAAGCTTCCAAATGAGTATGAACTAGCGCAAGATCTTGATGTCGGAAGAAGCACGGTACGTGAAGCTGTTCGGAGCCTTGCTGCTCGAAATATTTTGGAAGTTAGGCAGGGGTCGGGTACTTATATTAGTTCCAAGAAAGGTGTTGCAGAGGATCCTTTTGGCTTCGCCTTTGTTAAGGATCGTGTGAAATTAACAACCGATTTATTTGAGTTGCGCTATCTGCTAGAACCCCGAATTGCAGAAAGAGCAGCCCAATTTGCTAGTGATGAGGATATCAAACGCTTAGAAGAAGTTGTTTATGCCATTGAAGAAGCATTGGAGGCAAACGATCCCATCCATCTTGAATTAGATGTCAAGTTTCATAGTATGATTGCAGATATGAGTGGTAATATTGCTGTTTCCAGTTTAATTCCAGTCATTAACCAATCTATTCAAATCATCAATGAAGACTATACAAATCGTCAGATGAAAAAAACAAGTATTGAAGCGCACCGAAACATTTTAAAAGCCATTCAATCAAGGCATCCTATTGCTGCCTACGATGGTATGATGTCTCATATTCTTACAGTAAGACAGTCAGTTTTGAATGATTGGTTTGATAAGAAAATCGATATCCAAGGATTACCCTCCTCTAAAAAGTGATAAAACACGAAAAGAAGATTAGTTGATCTGATCTTTTTTTCGTTTTTTAATGTAAAATTCTTGACAATTCATCTGATGACTTCTATAATGTATTTATGGTAACGATTACAAAATAGGAGGCTGAAATGTTAGACATCTTAAAAAATAATTTTTTCTTTGCCGTAGTTCGCGGTAAGGATCAAGCTGATGCAATCACTATTTCTCGATACGCTATTAAAGGTGGTATTCGTAATATTGAAATAACTTTCTCAACACCTAATGCAGCTCAGGTGATTACAGATTTGTCTGAGGAATTTAAGGATTGTAAAGATGTTGTCATTGGAGCTGGAACAGTAATGACAACTGACTTGGCCAAGGAAGCTATTGATGCTGGGGCGCGTTTTCTGGTTAGTCCTCACTTTGATGCAGCTATTGCAAGCTTAGCAGTTGATAAGAATGTCTATTACTTTCCGGGGTGTGCTACCGCAACAGAGGTGGTAACAGCTATGAGAGCTCAATGCCCTATTATTAAATTATTCCCTGGCGGTATTTTAGGTCCAGGCTTTATAAAAGATATCCATGGTCCAATACCAGAAGTTGAACTCATGCCATCAGGTGGCGTGGCTATAGAGAATGTTGCTGAATGGAAAAAAGCTGGAGCCGTCGCAGTTGGAATCGGATCAGCATTATCAAAGAATGTAGCAAGTCAAGGCTACCAAAGCGTCACAGAAATTGCTAAGGCATTTGTTTCAGCTCTTAAGGAATAAGGAGAAATGTATGGTTTTTAACGATGATAAGTTTATGCTGAAAAATGAAGCAGCCGAAAAGCTTTATAGTCAGATTAAGGATCAACCAATCTTTGATTATCATTGTCATTTAGATCCGAAAGAAATTTTCGAGGATAAAGTTTATGATAATATTGTTGATTTATGGCTGGGCGGCGACCATTACAAGTGGCGACTCATGCGAGCAAATGGTGTTTCAGAAGAGGACATTACAGGCTCTGCTAGCAAATTAGCTAAATTTAAAGCCTTTGCAAGAACGATCGAAAGAGCTTACGGAAACCCCGTTTATCACTGGTCAGCAATGGAATTGAAAAACATCTTTGGTATCAGTGAACCATTGACACAAGCCAATGCCGAACAGATGTATCATCAACTGAATGAGTATTTAGTAAGGCATCAGATCAGCCCAAGAAAATTAATTGCTGATAGTAAGGTAACTTTTATTGGAACAACAGATAATCCTCTAGATGATTTGGAATGGCATCAAAAATTAGCTGATGATGAGACCTTCTCAACTGTGGTTGCTCCAACCTTTAGACCAGATCAAGCATTTATTGAGCACGGGCAATTTTCAAGCTTTGTTGAAGACTTAGGTCAATTAACAGGCAAAACAATTACAGATTTCCAAACATTCGTTAGTGCTTTGGAAGATCGTGTTGCTTATTTTGCAGACCACGGTTGTAAAGCGAGTGATATCAGTTTTACAGAAATTGTCTTCGAAAGTGCTGAAGAGTCTGAACTTGACTGTCTGCTCCAAAAAGGTATCCAAAACCAACAAGTAAGCCAACATGCTATTCGTCAATGGCAAACAGCTGTTTTTTCAGAGTTATGTCGACTTTATAAAGCTTATGGCTTTGTTACTCAAGTTCATTTTGGAGCTCTTCGTAATAATCATTCTGTCCTCTATCATAAACTTGGTGCTGATATTGGAATAGATTCTATGGGTGATCAAACTGCGTTGGCAGTTAATATGAATCGTCTTTTAGATCATTTGAGTGTAACTGATCGTTTACCAAAAATGATTTGGTATAACTTAAATCCAAGTTATAACATTACAGTAGCTAATACACTTGCTAATTTCCAGGCTAATGAAGCTGGGATCAAATCCTACCTTCAGTTTGGTGCGGGCTGGTGGTTTGCTGATACCAAGCTTGGTATGATTAGTCAAATGGATGCTTTGGCAGAGCAAGGAATGTTAGCTAATTTTGTTGGTATGTTAACGGATTCGCGTAGCTTCTTATCATATCAACGTCATGATTATTTCAGACGGATACTTGCAAGCTACATTGGCCAATGGATCAGCCAAGGCGAGGTTCCAGAGGATTATGAAGCACTTGGTCAGATGGTTCAGGATATTGCTTATAACAATGCGCAAGCTTACTTTAAGAACTAAGAAATAGGGGAAAACAATGAAAATGTCATTTAGATGGTACGGGAAAAATGATCCTGTATCGCTTCAAGAAATCAAAGCTATTCCAGGAATGCAAGGAATTGTAACGGCTGTTTATGATGTACCGGTTGGTCAGGCTTGGCCCTTGGAAAATATTCTTGAGCTAAAGAAAATGGTAGAGGATGCAGGTCTTGAGATCACGGTTATTGAGTCTATTCCTGTCCATGAAGATATTAAACAGGGGAAAGCTAACCGAGATGAATTGATTGAGAATTATAAGACGTCAATTAAAAATGTGGGAAAAGCTGGAATTCCAGTTGTTTGTTATAATTTTATGCCAGTCTTTGATTGGACACGTTCAGACCTTAATCATCCTCTTCCAGACGGTTCAACCTCATTGGCTTTTCTGAAATCAGATTTGGAAGGTGTGGATCCGGTGGCTGATGATTTAAATTTACCGGGATGGGATTCCTCTTATTCAAAAGAAGAAATGAAGGCTATTATTGAAAATTACCGTCATAATATTTCAGAAGAAGACCTGTGGGCTAATTTGGAATACTTTATCAAAGCTATTATGCCGACGGCTGAAGCTGCTGGTGTTAAAATGGCCATCCACCCTGATGATCCTCCATATGGTATTTTTGGGCTTCCTCGTATCATTACAGGGCAAGCGGCTATTGAACGTTTCCTTGATATTTATGATTCAGAGAATAATGGTATTACTATGTGTGTGGGTTCTTACGCGTCAGATCCTAAAAATGCCGTCATTGCCATGACTGAGTACGCCTTAAAACGTAACCGTATCAACTTTATGCATACGCGCAATGTGACTGCTGGTGATTGGGGCTTCCAAGAAACAGCTCATTTGTCTCAAGCTGGAGATATTGATATGAACGCTATTGTTAAACTCTTAGTTAATTATGATTGGCAGGGAGCACTTCGTCCAGATCATGGTCGTCGCATTTGGGGAGATCAAACCAAAACACCGGGTTACGGACTTTTTGATCGTGCCCTTGGAGCAACTTACTTTAATGGTTTGTATGAGGCAAATATGAGAGCTGAAGGGAAAATGCCCGATTTTGGAATAAGAGACAAAACAGTGGGTCATAACTAAGCGTGTTTAATTGGCAAGAGTCAGGTAAGAGAGGAAAGAATATGTCTAGAATAATTGATTTTAAAGATAAGGTTGTCGTTGTTACAGGTGCAGGTGGAGTCCTTTGTGGTTTTATGGCTAAAGAGTTTGCCAAAGCCGGTGCTAAAGTTGCGCTTTTAGATTTAAACCAAGATGCAGCACAAAAATTTGTTGATGAGATTGCAGCAGAAGGTGGCATTGCAAAAGCCTATAAGGCTAATGTGCTTTCAAAAGAAAACCTAGAAGAAGTTCGTCAAGCAGTCCTTAAGGATTTAGGTCCGACTGATATTCTAGTTAATGGTGCGGGTGGTAACTCTCCTAAAGCAACAACTGATAATGAATTTCATGAGGTTGATTTACCATCTGAAACAAAATCTTTCTTTGATTTAGATGAAAGTGGTATCAGTTTTGTATTTAATTTAAACTATCTTGGAACCTTACTTCCAACACAGGTTTTTGCTCAGGATATGGTTGGCCGACCTGGTGCTAATATTATTAACATTTCATCAATGAATGCTTTTACGCCACTAACAAAAATTCCAGCCTATTCAGGAGCTAAAGCAGCCATTAGTAATTTTACGCAATGGTTGGCTGTTCATTTCTCTAAGGTTGGTATCCGTTGTAATGCTATTGCTCCAGGTTTCTTAGTTACTAATCAAAACCGTAGTTTATTATTCTCTGAAGCTGGTGAACCAACAGCCCGTGCTGAAAAAATCATTAATAACACACCGATGGGACGATTTGGAGAGGCTGAAGAGCTTATTGGTGGACTCTTCTTCCTAGCTGATGAAAAATCAGCAAGTTTTGTTAATGGAGTTGTCCTACCAATTGATGGTGGCTTTGCCGCTTACTCTGGTGTCTAAGAGCCAGTCTAAGGATTATTCGATTGTTCTTGATTTACTAGTCAGATTTAAGGGGAAAGGTCACGTGCATAGAGACCTTTTTACCTTGTTTAGAGAGTAAAAAGATCAAGACATACTATTGTGTGGCGATTAGTCTACACGTAACTATTTGGAGGTTCATATGACAAATAAACAGCAAAACTATGTCTTTTGTGTGGATTCAGATGGTTGTGCTATGGATACCATGACCTATAAACACCAGTTGTTTTTTGGCCCTTTAGCTGCAGACATTTTTGAAGTTAATGATAAAGAAATATTTTTGCAAGAATGGGATCGCATTAATCTCTTTTCTGAAACGAGAGGGGTGAACCGATTTGTTGGTTTGGTAATGGGGTTGGAATATGCTGGGGTTTCTGGTATTACAGCTTTAAAAAATTGGGTTGAAACGACAAACTCATTGTCAAATCAGTCTCTAGAAGCAGAGATTGCTAAGGAAGCTAGTCAGGATTTAATCAAAGCCTTGCAATGGTCAAATGAAGTTAATCATCATATTAAAAGTTATGAAGGTCAAGCTTTAGCCTTTGAGGGTACAAAAAAGGCTCTAGAAAAATTAGGTCAGGTTGGACAGGTCTTTGTTGTTAGTTCAGCTAACAAAGAAGCTGTAGAAGAAGAGTGGAAGGACCAGGGGTTAATTCCTTATGTTGCTGACCTCTATTGTCAAGATCGTGGGAAGAAAGAAGATGTCATTGCTCAACTGATAAGTGAGGGCTATGATCAATCAAAAATCCTAATGATTGGTGACTCTCCAGGAGATTTGGCCGCAGCAGAAATGAACCAAGTATCTTTTTATCCGATTTTAGTTGGTCAAGAAAAAGCTTCTTGGTTGGCGCTGACAGAAAAATTCGCAGATCTCTTTATCAGCAATGGCTTAGATGACCTTGAACTAGCCCAATTAAAAGAGAAATTCTGGAAAAATTTACAATAATGCAATAGTTAGAAAGGATAGCAATATGACACATTTAGTAGACTTAAGTAAAAAACCATACAATCTTGATCGGGAAGCTATTGATTGGGTTGAAAAAACAATCGCTTCAATGACACTTGATGAAAAGATTGGACAATTGTTTGTTAATATGGGCAGTAGCCGTACAGAAGAGTATTTAAGTCAAGTTATGACAGACTATAAATTTGCTGCTGTCCGTTATGCACCAGGCCCTGCAGCAGATATTTGGGAGCAAAATTACATTTTACAAACCAAATCAAAAATTCCGATGCTTATCGCTGCCAATACAGAATCAGGTGGTAATGGTGCAGTAACTGACGGCACTAAAATTGGTGATGAAGTAAAGATTGCTGCTACAAATGATCCTAAATATGCCTATGAACTAGGTCGAATTGCAGGATTAGAGGCTTCAGCAGTGGGGTGTAATGCTTCATTTGCACCCATTATGGACTTGAGCCGTAACTGGCGTAATCCCATTATTGCTAACCGTACTTGGGCTAGTGATGTTGACCAAGTTATCGCTTTATCTAAAGAATATATGCGCGGTATTATGGAACATAATATTATACCATTTGCAAAACATTTCCCAGGTGATGGGATTGATGAACGTGATCATCATTTGTCCTATGCTTCAAATCCCATGACCAAAGCAGAATGGATGGAAAGCTTTGGTCGAATTTATGGAGAAATGGTTGATGCAGGTTTACCAGGTATTATGGCTGGTCACATTCACTTGCCTAATGTCGAAAAAGAAATGTATCCAGAGCGGGACTTTGATGACATGCTTCCAGCTTCCTTAAATAAAACACTGTTGGATGAATTATTACGAGGTGAATTGGGCTATAACGGTGCGATTGTAACCGATGCATCACACATGGTAGGGATGACATCATCAATGCCACGCCGTGAGCTTTTACCGACTGCCATTGAAGCAGGCTGTGATCTCTTTTTATTCTTTAATGATCCTGACGAAGATTTAGCATGGATGAAAGAAGGCTATGAAAAAGGTATTCTCTCTGATCAACGCCTTCATGATGCGCTACGTCGAACTTTAGGATTAAAGGCCCGCTTAGGCTTGCACAAGTATGACAATTGCCGTGAGCAAATCATGCTTTCTAAAGACGAAGCAATGGCTTTGATCAATACAGAAGAAGCGAAAAGGATTTCTAATCAGGTTGCTGATGCAGCAATCACCCTTGTTAAAGATAAGCAAAAAGCGATCTTCCCAGTAACACCAGAACGTTATAAACGGATCTTGATAGTAGAAGTAGATGGCTACAAGGGTGGTTTTGGTGCCCTTATTAATTCTGGTAAAAAACGTGCTTCAGATACCTTGAAAGAACTACTAAAGAAGGCTGGACACGAGGTTTCTATTTGGGAAAATACAGAAGAACGCATTAAGAAATTACCAGAATCAGAGCAAGCAGCCGCTATCCAAAATGTTTATGCCTCAAAACGCCCAATTTCAGCGATAACAGATAATTATGACTTGATTATTAATCTTGTAGATGTTAATTCTGGGGGAACAACTCAACGTATCATTTGGCCAGCTGCCAAAGGCACACCAGATCAGCCTTTTTACGTTCATGAAGTTCCAACCATTGTTGTTTCTGTACAGCACCCATTCGCGTTAGCTGATATGCCTCAAGTGGGAACTTATATTAATGCTTATGACGGTATGCCTAATACGATGACTGCCTTATATGAAAAGCTGGCTGGAAAATCGGAATTTAAAGGGGTTTCACCTGTAGATGCCTATTGTGGCCTTATCGATACCCATATTTGGCGACAAAAGTAACTCTTATATGATAAAGAACTCTTTATAGAAAGGGTTCTTTTTTAGAAATTAATACAGTTGCTTACTATTTGCAAACTGTTATAGTAAATAAAGAAAAAATTTGTTATAATTATCTCAAATTAGGCGAAAAGAAGGGGATTTTATGGAGTTTTGGACACAGTTAGCACGACTATCTCTGATTGAAACCGAACGCTTATATTTACGCCCCATAACCTACTTTGATAGTGATGCTTTTTTTGAGTTTGCATCAGATCCTAGTCAGTTGTCTTTTATTTTTCCAGCAGTGGCAACCAGATCAGAAAGTGATTACCTATTGACACATGCTTTTTTGAAAAAACCGCTAGGTTGCTGGGCTATCGCAGAAAAGAATCAGCAAGAGATGATTGGTTTTATCAAGTTTGAAAATATCGTAATCAGCAGTGCATCGGCTGAGCTTGGTTATTTTTTAAGCAGGCCTTATCGGGGTCAAGGCTATATGACAGAAGCGGTTAGGCATTTACTTGCCTTTTCCTTTGAGGAGTTGAGCTTCAAGTGTCTGAGGATTGTGACTCATAAAGAAAATGTTGCTAGTCAAAAGGTTGCACAGGCCGCATCCTTTTCATTAAAACGTGCTTTTAAAGGCAGTGATCGTTATACCCATAAAGTAAGGGATTATCTGGAATACCAAATAACAAAAGGTGACTATCATGAGTAAACATCAGGAAATTTTAGACTATTTAGAGAAACTGGCTATTGGCAAACGTGTCAGTGTTCGCAGTATTTCCAACCATTTAAAGGTTAGTGATGGGACTGCTTACCGCGCCATAAAAGAAGCCGAGAATCGTGGTATTGTTGAAACGAAGCCACGAAGTGGGACAGTTAGGGTTGAGCGCAAAAATCGTATACGTATTGATAAATTAACCTATACGGAGATTGCTCGTATCAGTAATTCAGAAGTTTTGGCAGGGCATTCTGGTTTGAGCCATGAATTTAGTAAATTTTCAATTGGTGCCATGACTGAGAAAAATATTGGCCGTTATTTGGTTAAAGGTGGTCTGCTTATTGTTGGGGATCGTGAGGAAATTCAATTATTAGCTTTGAAAAATCACAATGCTATTTTAGTTACCGGTGGTTTTCCAATCTCAAATCGTGTTCTTTCAACAGCTAATCAACTAGGGATCCCCGTTATGGTGACACATTACGATACCTTTGCGGTTGCAACCTTGATAAATCACGCTCTCTTGAATTTTAGAATCAAGACAGATCTGAAAACAGTGGAAAATAGCCTAATTCCATTAAGTGACTATGGTAAACTTTACGAAACAGACAAAATTGAACAATTTAGTCGTTTGGCTAAAGAAACAAATAATGTCCGTTTCCCTGTTATTAATCAGGATTATCAACTTGTTGGTGTAGTGAGCATGCGAGATATTGTTGGCAAATCAGGACAGCTAACTCTTAAAGAAGTGATGTCGCAAGACCCGATTTTTGTTTCTCCCAAAACGAGTCTAGCTAATGTTGGTCAGAAAATGATTTTTGAAGATTTAAACATGTTGCCTGTGGTGGATGATGATAGCCGAGTTATTGGTGTTATTACTCGTCGGTTGGCGATGGATAATCTGAAAAACAGTCCCTCTATTGCTCATCATACCTATAGTGAACAAATAGTATCTGAACTGGAAGAATACAATCACTATTTCCAACTGGTTGTTGAACCTAATATGATTGACAGTACTGGCAATCTCGCTCAAGGAATTATCTCGGAAATCTTGAAAGAAATCACACTAAAGGTCTTTACAAGAAAATATCAAAAAAATATCATTATTGAACAAATGATGATATACTTTTTACATGCCGCTCAAATTGAGGATCAATTAAAAATTTATCCTAAAATTATTACTGAAAACCGAAGAAGTGGTGTCCTAGATTTTGAGATTTATGTCAATAGTCAGATAGTCGCTAAAGCGGTTATTACCAGTAAAATTAACTAAGAAGAATATAACTAAATAAGGAGATTCAATAAATGATAACATTAAAATCTGCGCGTGAGATCGAGGCAATGGATATTGCGGGAGATTTCTTAGCAAGTATTCACATTGGCCTACGGCAGATCATTAAACCCGGTGTTGATATGTGGGAAGTTGAAGAATATGTGCGTAAACGTTGTAAAGAAGAAAACGCTTTACCCTTACAGATTGGTGTTGATGGACATATGATGGATTATCCCTATGCAACCTGTTGTTCCCTAAATGATGAAGTAGCACACGCTTTTCCAAGACACTATCTTCTAAAAGATGGCGATTTGCTCAAAGTTGATATGGTCCTTAGTATGCCCCTAGACAAATCAGTTATTGATGTGGCATCATTAGACTTCAATGATGTTGCTCAAATGAAAAAAGTGACTCAGACCTACAATGGCGGCTTGGCGGACTCATGTTGGGCCTATGCTGTGGGTAAAGCATCTAAAGAAGTGCAACAATTGATGGACGTCACAAAAGAAGCAATGTACATTGGTATTGAAAAGGCCCAGGTTGGTAATCGTATTGGCGATATAGGGGCTGCTATCCAAGCTTACGCTGAAGGTCATGGCTATGGTGTTGTCCGTGATTTGGTCGGACATGGTGTTGGGCCAACGATGCATGAAGAACCGATGGTACCAAATTTTGGTACGGCTGGACGCGGTTTACGCTTAAAAGAAGGTATGGTATTAACCATAGAACCAATGATTAATACAGGAACCTGGGAAATTGATACGGATATGAAAACTGGCTGGGCACATAAAACCTTAGACGGGGGCTTATCCTGTCAATATGAACATCAATTTGTCATTACAAAAGATGGTCCTGTTATCTTAACTAGCCAAGGAGAAGAAAGAACCTACTAAAATGGAAAAAAAGAAAAACCTTTTTACCAGACTAATGGAAAAATGGCAATATGAACCTGTTCAAGCTTTTATGAAACATTTTGCCAGTGCGGAGATGGATTTGTCTTCAATTGCGGTGGCCTACTACCTTATTTTAACGGTTTTCCCTCTGATTATTATTGCAGCAAATATTTTTCCCTATTTAAATATTGATATTTCTGACTTGCTAAATTTGATGAAGCAAAGTTTGCCAGTTGATATCTATAAACCAGCAGCATCTATTGTCACTAATATATTTTCAAAGCCTGCTGGTAGTATTTTGGGAATGGCCACCCTAGCTGGTTTATGGACAATGTCAAGAAGTTTGACATCGCTGCAAAAGGCAATTAATAAAGCTTATGGCGCCTCTCAGCACCGTGATTTTTTAGTGAGTCATATCATTGGTCTCTTAATCAGTGTTTTTATTCTTTTTCTATTAACATTTGTTTTGATTTTTTCAACCTTTTCAAAGGCAGCTATTCAAGTTATCGACAAACACTATCATTTAAGTGATAACATCACGTCACTGTTTTTACTACTGATTCAACCCATTACCATCGTCATCATTTTTATCGGCATTATGGTTTTATATTTTCTGTTACCAAATGTTAAAATACGTAAAATTCGTTACATATTACCTGGGACCTTTTTGACTGCTTTTGTTATGACTTTTATGAGTAACATGCTTGCCAATTATGTTGTCCACAGTGTTGAGCGGATGGTAGATATCAAAATGTTTGGGTCAATTATGATCTTCATCATCATGCTATGGTTCATCTTTTTAGCTCGGATTTTGATCTTTGGTGCCATATGTAATGCCACTTATCAAGAGCTTGACCAAGGTAAATTGGTTGGCAGAAGGGGAAATGTAGCTTCTATTATGGAACGCCTTTTTGGCAAGAAAAAAACAGATAAAGAAAACAAAGATGAAACTAAAGGTTAGAAAGATGATATAGTCTTTCTAGCTTTTTTTTATGCTAGAACTTCCAAAACAGATATGATAGAATGTTAGGGATTGGACAAGGAGAAAGCATGAAACTCACAACGGATTCTAAACCTTTACGCGGGTGCTTAACAATGCCTGGTGATAAATCAATTAGTCACCGAGCCATTATTTTTGGAGCAATTGCAGAAGGAACTACAGAAATTGAAGGACTTTTAAAGAGTCATGATGTTAATGCAACCATCTCGTCTTTTCGAAAAATGGGCGTTTTAATAGAAGAGACAGATCAAAAGGTCATTGTTCATGGACAAGGTTTTTCAGGCCTTAAAAGACCCCAAGAACCCCTTGATATGGGGAATTCAGGGACGTCCATTAGACTCTTGTGTGGGCTTATAGCTGGTCAAGATTGGACTGTGACCCTAAAAGGTGATGCCAGCCTGAGCAAGCGACCGATGGACCGGGTTGCTATCCCACTAGAATTAATGGGAGCTGAGATTTCAGGCCAAGGACCTGTTAAACAACCACCTATTACCATAAAAGGTCAGTCACATCTTAAAGCAATCACTTATCATTTACCTGTGGCTTCAGCACAAGTAAAATCAGCGATCCTGTTAGCAGCCCTACAAACTAAGGGGCAAACCAAACTAGTTGAAAAGGCCATTACACGTAATCATACAGAAGAAATGATCAGGGTTTTTGGTGGTCAGGTTCACCAGTTAGGAAAAGAAATAACTATCCAAGGGCCACAGCCTTTAAAGGGGCAGAAAATTAAAGTAGCAGGAGACATTTCCAGTGCAGCTTTTTGGCTAGTAGCGGGATTAATAATACCTGGGTCAGATATTAGGTTGGAAAATGTTGGGATCAATGAAACTAGAACAGGTATCCTAGAGGTTATCAAAAATATGGGAGGACAGGTCACTATTGAAAACTACGATAGTAAGAATCAATCAGCCCATCTTAGAGTTACTTATTCTGAATTGAGAGCTACCGAAATTTCAGGTACTTTAATTCCTCGATTGATAGATGAACTTCCAATTATAGCTCTTTTAGCAACACAGGCAAAGGGACAAACGGTTATCAAAGATGCTGCTGAACTTAGGCTAAAAGAGACAGATCGAATAGCAGTGGTAGCTGACATTCTCAAAAAAATGGGCGCAAAGGTTGAAGAGAAAGCTGACGGGATGATTATCACGGGCGGTCAAGAGCTAGTAGCTTGTCAAGCAGATGCACAAATGGATCATCGTATTGGAATGATGGCTGCTATTGCTGCTCTTCTTGTCAAAAAAGGGACAATGACTTTAAAAGGCGCAGAAGCTATTGCGACTAGTTATCCTAATTTCTTTGCAGATTTAGAAAGGCTACAAGATGACTAAAGTATTACTTGGCTTCATGGGAGCAGGAAAAACAACAATTGGTTCTCTATTAGATGAGCATTTTTTGGACATGGATGTGATAATCGAAGATAGGATTGGAATGCCTATTACGGACTTTTTTACCCATCATGGCGAAGCCGCATTTCGAGCAATTGAATCAGCTTTGCTAGCAGAATTGATGAGTATGAAAGGAGATTATATCATTTCAACAGGAGGTGGTGTCGTGATCAGTCAATCTAACCGTGAACTTTTACGTCAAAATCGAAAAAATAATATTTTGCTGTCAGCTTCTTTTGATGTTCTGTATGATCGCATTAAAAAAGACAAAGTCTTTCAACGGCCTCTATTTCTAAATAATTCGAAAGAAGATTTTCATGGTATTTTTGAACGACGGATGACCCTTTATGAAGGCCTTTCTGATTTGATTATTAATGTTGACAATAGAACTCCTGAAGAAATTGTGCGTATTATCAATAGCATTTAATAAGCAAATGATGTCTTTTGAAAAGTGATAAGAGAAAGGCAAGACTGCTATGATAAGTCTTAAAAAAGAATTTTTCACAGACAAGTTGGATAAGTTAAGTTATAATAGTAACTATTGAAGTAGTTGAGAGAGAAATACAGTTTAAGCAAATGAGATAGATATGGTAAGAGATGAAAAAAAAGGTTTAACCCACCACGAAGAACTAAGGTATTTTTACTTACTGAGGAATTTAAATTATCTAAGTGAAAATGAGATGAGAGAGTACCGCTATTTAAAAGCCAAAATGGAAGCTAAAATATCGGAGAGATCGACCTCTTATCCTTACAAACCTGAAACGCAAAGGGCATTTGAGAACCAGCGTTTTCAGGATTTTTCTGCTTCCAACCATTACCAAGAAAGGCAAGTCGAGAAGGATAGCAACGCTAATGGTGTTTACCAAGCAGAAGAAACCTTGCCAAGCGGTTTACCTATTTACCCCAGTCAACCGCCAATGTCTCGTAGCTCCAAACGTCATCAAAGGCTTAAGCGAGAAGAAGTGCTAGCTCCTGATAATTTTGAGCAAGAAAGTGCTTTATACGAAACCTATAATAATCCAGAAGCTGGTGCTCGTAAAAAAACTAAAAAGCCAAAGAAAAAAGGAAAGCTAAAAAGGAATCTTAAGATTTTGGCATTCGTTTTGATCTTACTGATAGCCGGTGTCCTTTTTATGTTTGCAAAAGGTTATTTTGATATTTCCACTAATAAAGCCAAGTACAAGCCTGCAGTGACAGAAACTTTCAATGGTGTTGACACTAAAAATGGAACCAATATCTTGATTTTAGGCTCAGACCAACGTGTGACACAAAAATCCGAGGATGCTAGAACGGACACCATCATGGTCCTTAATATTGGCAACGAAGACAAAAAGGTTAAGCTGGTTAGCTTTATGCGCGATACCTTAGTCAATATCCCAGGCTATAGTTATAACAATAATGACTCTTACGACCTCAAATTGAATTCTTCCTTTAACTTTGGAGAACAAGATGGCCATAAGGGTGCAGAAATGGTCCGTAAGACCTTAAAGCACAATTTTGATATTGATGTAAAATATTATATGATGGTTGATTTTGAAACGTTTGCAGAGGCTATCGATACCTTATTCCCAAATGGTGTTAAAATAAATGCAAAATTTGCAACTATTTCTGGAGAAGCTGTAAATTCTGTTGAAGTGCCAGATGACTTACGCATGAAAAACGGAGTTGTACCAGAACAAACTATCAAAGTTGGTGAACAACGCATGGACGGTCGAACTCTCCTTAATTATGCGCGATTCAGAAAAGATGATGATGGAGACTATGGCCGGACAGTAAGACAACAACAAGTTATGACAGCTATCATGTCACAAGTCAAAGATCCAGTTAAATTATTTACAGGATCAGCAGCTATTGGGAAGCTTTATGCTTTGACCTCAACCAATGTTCCTTCTGGTTTTATCCTTCAAAAAGGTTTAAGTTCCGTAACTTCCGGAGCAAAGATGGAGCATGTCACTATCCCAGCTCAAGGCGATTGGGTGGATGAATTTGATATGTATGGTGGTCAAGCCCTATACATTGATTTTGCTAAATACCAGAAAAAATTATCAAAAATGGGATTACGTTAAAGTATGTTATAATGAAGAGTAACTAAGGTTGCTCTTTTTTAGTGCCAACCCCCCAAAGAAAAGGAAAAATAATGTTAAAGAAAAACGATATAGTTGAAGTAGTTATTGAAGATTTAAGTCATCAAGGCTCAGGGATAGCCAAAGTGGATGGCTTTGTCTTTTTTGTGGAAAATGCCTTGCCAACAGAACGCATTACTATGCGCGTATTAAAACTCAATAAAAAAATTGGTTTTGGTAAAGTTGAAGACTATCTGGAAAAATCCCCACATCGAAATGAAAATCTTGACCTTGCCTATTTGAGAACGGGTATCGCAGACTTTGGGCACCTAGCTTACGAAGAGCAACTGCTTTTCAAAGCTAAACAAGTTAAAGATAATCTCTATAAAACAGCTGGTATCAAAGCAGTTGAGCTATTACCAACTATTGGCATGGAGCAGCCCTATGCCTATCGTAACAAGGCACAAATCCCAGTGAGACGGGTGAATGGGCAGTTAGAAACAGGTTTTTTTAGAAAAAATTCCCATGATTTATTGCCTATCTCTGACTTTTACATTCAAGATAAGGAAATTGATAAACTAATCCTCTTCGTTCGCAACCTCTTACGCCGCTTTCAAGTTAGTCCTTACAATGAAGCAGATCAGTCTGGTTTGATTAAAAATTTGGTTGTCCGGCGTGGTCATTATTCTGGTCAAATGATGTTAGTCTTTGTCACTAGCCGACCAAAAGTTTTCCGTGTAGAGCAAATGGTCCAACTCATTACCGAAGCCTTCCCACAAGTTGTCTCCATTATGCAAAACGTCAATGATCAAAATAGCAATGCTATTTTTAGTAAAGACTTCAAAGTACTCTATGGACAAGACTATATCACAGATAGCATCTTAGGCAATGATTATATGATTTCCGCTCAATCCTTCTATCAAGTCAACACCGTCATGGCGGAGAAACTTTACCAAACAGCTATTGATTTTTCAGACTTAAGTGCTGACGATGTGGTTATTGATGCCTATTCTGGTATCGGAACTATCGGCTTGTCCTTTGCTAAAAAGGTCAAAAAAGTTTACGGTGTCGAAGTGATAGAAGCCGCAGTCAAAGATGCTCGAAAAAATGCTGAGAGAAATGGCATCCGCAACGCAGAATTTCTTGTCGGCAGCGCAGAAGCAGCCATGGAAAAATGGAGCAAAGAAGGCATCAAGCCAAGTGTCATCCTAGTTGATCCGCCTCGCAAAGGCTTGACAGAAAGCTTTATCAAAGCAAGCGCAGCTATGGCACCAAAGAAAATCACCTACGTGTCATGTAACCCAGCTACTATGGCCCGTGATATTAAGCACTACCAAGAACTCGGCTACAATCTCATAAAAGCCCAACCAGTGGATCTTTTCCCACATACCCATCACGTCGAGTGCATAGCGTTGATACAAAGAGTGAAATCGTGAAAATACTGCATTTTAAGCAGTTTTATAAGCATTATGTATTTGTAGAAGACGGAGAGGGAGGACGAAAAAAAGTCTTAAAAAATTATATTGATGTGAATGTTTGCATTGATATGGTGTGTGGAGATACAAAGAATGCTTTAGAAAGTGAGGACTACTAAATGATGAGATGGATAATAAAAATAATCTTGTTTCCAATTAGCTTGGTGTTAAGTATCCTCACTGCATTTCTGACATTTCTACTTGGTATCGGAACAGCCCTACTGTATTTGCTGATGATTTTTTGCATATTTGGAGCAATTGCATCTTTTCTGCAAAAAGAAGTTACCATCGGAATCGAAGCATTGATATTAGGATTCTTAGTTAGTCCATACGGAATACCGATGGTTGGAGCAACAGTTATAGCTTTTTTACAAGGTATCAATGAAGCAATAAAATCAATCTAAAAAATTTCATAAAAATGGTTACCAAAGGCGATAGAAGAAAAAACTATCGTCTTTTTCTTTGCAAATTTTTAAGGAGGGAGGTGATCTTGCATGGACTTTGACTATTTCTATAACAGAGAAGCGGAAAGATTTAACTTTCTGAAAGTGCCTGAAATATTAGTAGACGGAGAAGAATTTAAGGGACTGTCTGCTGAAGCCATTATCCTATACTCCATGCTTTTGAAACGCACAGGAATGTCCTTTAAGAATAACTGGGTGGACAAGGAAGGCAGAGTATTTATCTATTTTACTGTTGAAGAAATTATGAGAAGAAGAAATATCTCAAAGCCTACTGCCATAAAAACATTGGACGAGTTAGACAGCAAAAAAGGAATAGGACTGATTGAAAGAGTAAGGCTTGGGCTTGGTAAGCCGAATGTCATTTATGTTAAAGATTTTATGAGCATAATAGCGGTAAAAGAAGATGACCTCTTGAAGTCAAAAAACTTAACTTCAGAAGTAAAAGATTTTAACCTCAGAAGTAAAGAAAATGAACTTCAGGAAGTTCAAAATGTTGACTCTAACTATATAGAGAATAATAAGAGTAAGTATAGTAAGAGAGAATATAGTTTTGGAGAAAACGGACTTGGAACATTTCAAAATGTCTTTTTAAAGGACGAAGATATAGGAGAATTACAAATAAAAATGGCAGGAGAGCTTGATAACTACATTGAAAGATTATCAACCTATCTTCAAAGTACCGGAAAGACATATAAAGACCATAAAGCAACAATTCTTTCTTGGTTTTATAAAGATCAGGGAAGTAAGAAAAAAACCAATATCCCTACATGGGAGGAATATAACAAGGGAGTACATTTATGATTAAAGAATTAGAGAAAGTGATGATAGAAGATGTGGAATACAGCTTCAATCCTGAAAAAGAATACATCAAAGACGGACACGCCTACTGTAAAGTGTGCCATGAAAGAAAAGATGGAAAAGCATTAGACTTTTTCGGAAAGCAGATGATATTTAAGACAGCTTGTAAATGCGATAGAGATAGAGAAGCAAAAGAAAAAGAAAGACAAAAGCAGCTTGAAATCGAGAGATTAAAAAGTATCTGCTTCACATCCATGATTCAATGGGCATATACATTTGAAAACTATCAGGGAAAAGAAAATCAGAGTCTTATCATCGCAAAGAATTTTGTAAAAGATTACGAACTGATGAAAAAAGAAAACATCGGACTCTTGTTTTATGGTTCGGTGGGTAGCGGAAAGACCTATCTTGCCTGCTCTATTGCCAATGCACTGATTGAACAGTATCAGATAAGCGTTAAGATTAGAAACTTTTCACAGATAATCAACGAACTGCAAAAAGGCGGATTTGACCTTGATAAAAACGCATATATAGAATCCCTTGTAAACACTTCCGTTCTCATCTTAGATGATTTAGGAATTGAAAGAGATACAAGCTATGCCAAAGAGCAGGTATATAACATTGTGAATAACAGATACCTAAAGCACAAGCCAACAATCTTTACCACAAATCTTTCATACAGCCAAATTGAAAACTGTACGGAGAGTGTGGAATACCAAAGAATTTACTCAAGAATTATCGAGATGTGTATTCCTGTGATGGTACTTGGAGAAGATTACAGAAAAGTTATTCAGGAAGAAAAATTAAAGAGGAATAAAGAAAGATTACTGACTGGAGGTGAGAGAACTTGATCAATGAAGAAATCGCAAGAAAAACGCTTAACATGGAAGTGAAAGCTGCTAAAGTAACAGGAAAGCTAATTCTGAACTTATTAAAGAAACTGATGAAAGAGGCTGAAAAACTTGGAGGACTGGAAAAGCTGGTTAATGCTAACGGAAATGAAGTGAAGCTCAAAGATATGGTTAAAAAGGGACAGCTTGAAGAAATTCCGGTAGAAGAAGCGGAGCTGAAGGAACTGAAAAAAGAGCTGAACAGATATGGGGTAAAGTTTTCTGTGATGAAAGATAAAGAAAGCGGGAAATACTCCGTATTCTTTCAGGCGAAAGATATGAAAGTAATGGATAAAGCCTTTAAACATGCTCTTTCAGAATCGGAAAAGAAAACGGAAAGGAAAGAGTCCATTCATAAAAGCATAGAAAAGTTCAAGGAGATGGCAAAGAACACTGTTTCTAAAGATAAAGTCAAGAATAAACAAAAGGAGCAGAGCCTATGATAGATAAGATACTAAAAGACATCAAAGGCTTATTTAAGGTGCAAGATAAGGCAAAGTTTCTAAAGCAGAATATTCCCTATCTTGCATTTTTCTATGTGGGCAATATCTTCTCTCACCATGTAAGAGCCTATACGGGTGGCGATGTTATAGATAAAATCTTTCAAGGAATATTAGAACTTAATACCATGAGCTTTATTCCGAGTATTCATGTGGCTGATATTTTAATGGGCGTAGGAGTGGCAGCTATAATTAAATTTATTGTCTATACCAAAGGCAAAAATGCAAAAAAGTTCAGACAGGGGAAAGAGTATGGATCAGCACGATGGGGAACGAGAAAAGATATAGAGCCGTATGTGGATGAAAAGTTCCAAAACAATATCTTGCTTACTCAAACAGAACGATTAACTATGAATGGCAGACCTGCTAATCCAAAGTATGCAAGAAATAAGAATGTACTTGTTATTGGTGGTTCTGGCTCCGGAAAGACGAGATTTTATGTAAAGCCAAACCTAATGCAAATGCACTCGTCATATTGCGTAACAGATCCAAAAGGAACAATAGTCATTGAGTGTGGGAAGATGCTTGAAGATAATGGCTATGAGATAAAAATCTTAAATACCATCAACTTCAAAAAGAGTATGAAGTACAATCCCTTTGCTTATTTGAGAAGTGAAAAAGATATTTTAAAGCTTGTCCAAACAATTATAGCCAACACCAAGGGAGATGGAGAAAAGGCAGGAGAAGATTTCTGGGTAAAGGCTGAAAAGCTATATTACACTGCCCTTATCGGTTATATCTATTATGAAGCACCAGAAGAAGAAAAGAACTTTAAGACACTTTTGGATATGATTGACGCAAGTGAAGTCAGAGAAGATGACGAAACCTATATGAACCCAATTGATAGGCTCTTTGAAGCTCTTGAAAAGAAAGACCCAAGTCATTTTGCAGTTAAGCAATATAAGAAATATAAACTGGCAGCAGGAAAAACGGCGAAGTCTATTCTTATTTCATGTGGTGCAAGGCTTGCTCCTTTTGATATTCAGGAGCTTAGGGACTTGATGAAAGAAGATGAACTTGAACTTGATACACTTGGAGATAGAAAGACAGCACTTTTTGTCATTATCTCTGATACAGATGATACCTTTAATTTTGTGGTGTCTATCATGTACTCACAGTTATTTAATCTACTTTGTGATAAGGCAGATGATGAGTATGGAGGAAGATTACCTGTTCATGTAAGGTGTCTATTAGACGAATTTGCGAATATCGGCTTAATTCCAAAGTTTGAGAAATTGATTGCGACAATCCGTTCAAGAGAAATTTCAGCAAGTATTATCTTGCAGGCACAATCTCAGTTAAAGGCGATATATAAGGATAATGCAGATACGATTGTAGGTAACTGTGATAGCACGCTATTCTTGGGTGGAAAGGAGAAAACAACACTTAAAGAGCTATCTGAAACCTTGGGTAAAGAAACTATTGACCTATATAACACATCGGAAACAAGATCAAATGCCAATAGTTATGGACTCAATTATCAAAAGACAGGAAAAGAGCTGATGAGCCAAGACGAGATAACGGTTATGGATGGTAGTAAATGTATTTTTCAGCTTCGAGGTGTAAGACCGTTTTTATCAGATAAATTTGATATTACAAAGCATAAGAATTACAAGTTACTTGAAGATTTTAATAAGAAAAATGCCTTTGATATTGAGGAATATATCAAGAGAAAAGGGAAAGCAAAATTAAATAGAGAAACGGTTATTACAAGAGTGCAGTAAGTCTAAAGAACATAGATTTGCTGCTTTTTTATTACTCAAAATCAGGAGGAAAGATGGTAAGGATAAGAAGTCCCACTAAGGAAAACTAAATAGCAAGAGTATCAGCGATTGGAAAAGAAAAAACTCCAGTCGCTTTTTTTATTGAAAAGAAAAGGAGAAATTTTTAATGAAGCAAGAAATGATTAACATCAATGCCAACTTATTGGCAGAACCAACTTTTTCGAGTTTTGACAAAGAGGGAGAAGCTGTTGAAGTTGTAAACTTTACGCTTGTAAAAAAGTATGGGAAAGGCAAGGAATATATCAACTGTGCAGCCTATGGAGAAAAAGCGGAGAAAGCAAAAGCCTTTGAAAAGGGCGATTTGATTCATATCTTTGGCTACTTCAAGAAGCGTGAAAAAGAGGGAAAGACTTACAAAAACTTTGTTGTGAAGTCATACAACAAAATTGAAAAGAAAGAAGAAAACGAGGAGGAATAAATTATGGAATTTTTTACACAAGCAGTAAATGTATTAAAGATTTTAGTTATGGCAGTAGGTGCAGGACTTGGAGCATGGGGCGTTATTAACCTGATGGAAGGTTATGGTAATGACAATCCGGGTGCAAAATCTCAGGGCATTAAGCAGCTTATGGCGGGAGGCGGTATCGTCTTAATCGGATTAAAGCTAATTCCACTACTTGCAAATGTACTCAAGTAAGAAGAAAAGGAGAAATTAAATGTTTGGAATATTCGACAAGATAGAGGAGTTTTTCAAAGATCTTCTACTGGGCGGTATCCAAGCAAACTTAGAGTCCATGTTTCTTGACATCAACGATAAAGTTGGTGCGATTGCAACGGATGTGGGAAAGACACCGATGGGGTGGAACGGACAGGTTTTCAGCTTTATTAAAAGCATTAACGACTCTGTCATTATCCCCATTGCAGGGCTAATCATAACGGCAGTCCTTTGTATCGAGCTTATCAATATGGTTATGCAAAAGAACAATATGCACGATACAGATACCTTTGAATTTTTCAAGTACATCATAAAGATGTGGATTGCCGTATGGTTAGTATCCCACGCTTTTCAGTTTTCTATGGCAGTCTTTGATGTTGCACAGCACATGGTAAATAAAGTGGCAGGGGTAATTAACACCTCTGCCGTTATCTCCGGAGATCAGATTGTAACGATGGTAGAAGGCTTAAAAGATAAAGGTCTTGGAGAGCTTGTCATGATACTCTTTGAAACCTCGCTCATAAAGGTGGCAATACAGGTCATTTCTATTGTGATTATGCTTGTGGTTTACGGAAGAATGTTTGAGATATATGTTTACTCATCCGTTTCAGCCATTCCATTTGCAACTATGGGAAACAAAGAGTGGGGACAGATTGGAACAAACTATATCAAAGGCTTATTTGCCATAGGATTACAAGGACTCTTTTTAATGGTTTGTCTTGGAATATACGCAGTATTAGTTAAGACAATACAGATAACAGATATACACACAAGTACCTTTACGATACTTGGATATGCGGTTTTGCTGGGGTTAATGATGCTAAAGAGCGGAACACTGGCCAAAAGCGTATTAAATGCACACTAAAAGAAAGGAAATATATGATGAACAAAAGAAAAACAGTATTGATAGCAGTAGCAGTTGGAACAGGTATTTTGGCAGTGATGGATAGAATCAGGCTTCACAGCAAAGTGAATGACTTGGAAGAAAGAACAAAGGACATCGGTCGCTGCCACAATGATTTTTGTCTAATGCAGGAAAGATATAACAGAAGTATAGATGAACAGATTGCAAGTATTCAGGAAGAAATCGGCTCCGTATATGAGCATATAGAGGAGCTTTCAAAGAATAAAGAAGATGGGAGGTAAGTTATGGCGTATGTACCTATCCCAAAAGACTTAAAGAAGGTAAAAACAAAGGTTGCATTCAACTTGACCAAAAGACAACTGATAGGTTTTACGATTGCAGGAATGATTGGAATACCAATCTATTTATTTATGCGAAAGGTAGTTCCAAATGATATAGCAGTCATCTTTCTCATTGTGTCCACTCTCCCTATATTTTTCATCACTCTTTTTGAAAAGGACGGACTTAGCTTTGAGAAATACTTTAAGTATGTTTACCTTCATAAATTTTATCAGCCACAAAAAAGAGTGAGAAAGGAGGTTTACCTTGAAAGACAAAAGAAAGATTCAGCAGCTAAAGTTAGAACAAAACCAAAAGAAGTTAAGAAGTCAAAAACAGGACTTAAAGCAAAATAAAGGAAAGTCTAAAAAAGATAGGGGCGGATTACTTGACCTTATCTTTAGGAAAGAACCGAAAAGATACACTGTTGAAGATACCATTCCCTACCTTAGACTTTTAAAAAGCGGGATATGTCAGATTGATGAAAAGCATTTTAATAAGAGTATCGCCTTTGAGGATATAAACTATCAGCTTGCCTTAGAAGAAGATAGGGATTTGATTTTTAATCAGTTTGCAAACTTTCTTAATTCCTTTGATCCAAGTATTAGCATCGAATTTTCATATATCAATCAGCTTGGCAGAAATGAAGAAATGAAATCAGCCATTCAAATACCGGATAAAAAGGACGGGTTTGACGATATACGCCTTGAGTTTAGGGAGATGCTTAAAAGTCAGATTGTTAAGGGAAATAACGGACTGAAAAAATCAAAGTATGTAACCTTTACGGTGGAAGCGGATAATTTAGAGCAGGCAACATCAAAACTGGAAAGACTGGAGATAGATATATTATCGAGTCTTAAAAGTATGGGAGTAAGAGCGGAAAGCCTGAACGGAGAGGAAAGGCTAAAGATTCTTCACGATGTGTTAAATCCTAATAAGACCTTTGAATTTTCATATAAGAACTTAAAGAAAAAGGAAAGCACAAAGACATACATTGCTCCTGATGAATTTAACTTTACACCGTCAAGGTATTTTAAGTTTGGAAAGTTTATCGGAGCAGCAAGTCATTTTCAAATCCTTGCAAGTGAGCTTTCAGACCGTATGCTTGCCGAGTTTTTGGATATAGACGATAACATCAATATCTCTTTTCACATCAAGGCAATCGAGCAGTCAGAAGCCATCAAGATGGTAAAAAGGAAAAATACTGATATTGACAAGATGAAGATTGAGGAAAATAAAAAGGCTGTAAGGTCGGGATATGATATGGACATTCTTCCAAGTGATTTAATTACCTATGGAGAAGATGTAAAAAGTCTTTTAAAAGACCTCCAGACAAGAGATGAAAGAATGTTTGTTGTAACCATTATTTTTATGAACTTTGCAAAGACGATTCAAAAGCTGGATAATACCATTTCTCAAATCAGCTCTATTGCCAATAAGCATAATTGCAAGTTAAAAAGACTTGATCACTCACAGGAGCAGGGCTTAATCAGTGTACTTCCACTTGGGGTAAATAAGATTGAAATTGACAGAGGACTAACCTCATCATCTACGGCAGTATTTATGCCTTTTACCACAGAGGAGCTTTTCATAAATTCGGCGAACAGTTTGTATTATGGACTAAATGCCCTAAGTCATAACTTGATTATGGCAGATAGAAAGAAACTGAAAAATCCAAACGGTCTAATTCTCGGAACTCCGGGAAGTGGTAAGTCCTTTAGTGCAAAAAGAGAAATGGCAAATGCCATTCTTACAACCGATGATGATGTGATTATCTGCGATCCGGAAGGCGAGTACGGAAACCTTGTGCGTCAGTTTAAAGGAGAAGTCATAAAGGTTAGCAGTAAGTCAAAAGACTATCTAAATCCCCTTGACATCAATATGAACTATGGCGATGGGGACGCACCGCTGAAAGATAAAGCAAACTTCATTATGTCAATGCTTGAATTAGTAGTTGGTGGTAGCGGTCTTACAGCAGAAGAAAAGTCGGTTATAGACAGATGCCTTCCTAAGATTTATGAAAAGTATTTTGAAAATCCAAAGCCTTGTAATATGCCCATTCTTCAAAACCTATATGATATGTTAAAAAATCAGGAAGAAAAAGTCGGGAAAAAACTGGCAACGGAAATGGAGATTTATGTAACAGGTTCTCTTAATGTATTTAACCATCAGTCCAATGTGGACTTAAATAAGCAGCTTCTTTGTTTTGACATTAAGGAGTTAGGCTCGCAGCTTAAAAAAATTGGAATGCTCGTTATTCAGGATCAGGTATGGAATAAGGTATCGCAAAACAGAGGGAATAAGGCTACAAGGTACTATATCGACGAGTTTCACTTGCTTTTAAAAGACGAGCAGACAGCTTCTTATTCCGTAGAAATTTGGAAAAGATTTCGTAAGTGGGGAGGAATCCCGACAGGTATTACACAAAATGTCAAAGACCTACTGATGAGTAAGGAGATAGAAAATATCTTTGATAATACGGACTTTGTGCTAATGCTTAATCAGGCTTCAGGCGATAGAGAAATTTTAGCAAGGAAACTTAAAATCTCACAGCCACAGCTAAAATATGTAACCAATTCCAATGCAGGAGAAGGACTTTTGTTCTTTGGAAATACCATTGTACCTTTCCTTGATAAGTTCCCGAAAGACACAATTCTTTATCAGAAGATGACAACCAAGCCTGAAGAAGTGAGGTAGGCTTATGGGAAAGAAACTGAAAAAGGACTTTAAGGAAAGGCAAAGGGCAAGGATTGAAAAGGAAAGGTTGCAAAGTAATGGCAGTATAGAGCCTGAAGAAAATAAACTAAAGCATAATGATGATTACAGAGGGAAAATCGTCCATGACAAAGACAGATTTCAAGATAAGGTTCATGAAAAGGTCAGTAAGAGAAGTGCAGAAACTGAATTAAACGGAAAAACTTCTAAAAGAAATGCAAGGTATAGAGCTTCTGATAAGGATAGCGTAGCTTCTGTAACTGAAACAGAAGGTGTAAGTCAAAAAGAAATTGGAAAAGCTGATTATGATACTGAGGTTAAGGATGGAAAAATCTATGATCCTTTAGGAAAAGACCTCGACAATGACGGAATCATAGACAGATATGACAATGACTTTAGGGACAGCGACTATTTTGAGTCAACCTATGATGTAGAGGATAATCTGCAACATAAAGTAGAAGAGACAAAAAGCTTTTCAAAAAGCCAAAAAGCTCAAAAGAAAAATTATAAGAGAAAAAACTATTCCGATAAGCTCTATACCAGAAAAAAGGATAAAGAAGCCAAAGAGGAAAATGCTGACAATAAAAAAAGCGGAAAAGAAGCCATCCTTGATAGAGAAAAGAAAAACAGGATTTCTAAAGAACAGGAAAGAACTTTTAGGGATAAGGCTTCTAAGGTGTCCGCTTTATCAGGACTTGCTAAAGGAAGTGAAACCGTAAGAGATTACTTATCTCATGGAAGTGATGAAAATCAAGGGGTAGAGGCAGGAGAAAAAACAGCCGACACAAGCTCAAAACTCATTCATGGCATTAAGAACTATTCAGATAAGAAAAGAGCAAAAAAAGGATATGACCTTACGAATAAGGACTATAAAATCAGAAAGCGAAAATCCAAGTTAGAGTTTCGAGATGCCAAAGAGGAGCTAAAAAAGACACAGGAGTATCAAAAAGCAAATAACTTTAAGCGATTTCAAAAGCGAAAGCAGATGAAAGATTCCATTAAAAGGCAGAACAAGTCAAGGCTTAGAGATCGCATTAAGGAAGGGCTTATCGGAAGTCTTAAAAGTTCAAAGGAAGTTATATTAAGAAAAGCAAAGGGACTTATGATTATTTTCATAGGTCTTATTATTTTGGGAACTTTCTTTATCAACTTTGCAGGGACAGGAATGACAGGCTTTATGAACTCCACAAGTTCTGTTCTTACAACAAGCTATTTGTCAAAGCCAAATGTCCTAAATGAAATCAATCAGAACTTTTCCGCTATGGAAAGTGAGCTTCAAAACGAGGTTGATCATGTCAAAGAGAATTATCCCGGATATGACGAGTACATCCTAAATAACACAGAGTACATCGGGCATAATGTCCATGAGCTTTTATCCTACATTACATCAAGGTGCGGAGAAGTAAAGAATGTATCGGAAGTAAGCTCCGTATTAAATGAGCTTTTTAAGTCCATGTATGACCTTGAGTATAAGGAAGAAGTGGAAATCAGATATAGGACAGTTACAGAAACTTATACCGATGAAGATGGAAATGAATATACCGAAAGCCATGAAGAACCTTACGAGTACAAGAAACTCATTGTAACCCTTCATAAAAGGGAAATGGACAGTATCATCAGAGAAGTCTTTGCAAACTATCCTGACAATCTAAAGCACTATGAAGCCTTATTCCTTGCTCAAGGCAATATGGGAGAAGCCTTTGGTAATAGCGACCTTATTGCTTCCAATGGAGGTATCGGAGGCGGAAAAGAGTATGAAGCTTCTACGGAAGTTCAAAAGAAAATTGTAAATGCTGCATACATTACGCCATCTCCGGGTGCAGGCTGGTGTGCCATGTGGGTATCGCAGGTCTATCAAAATGCAGGACTTGGATATATTGGCGGAAATGCCTGCGATATGTACCGAAACTACACCTTTACATCAGACAGGTCAAAACTCAAGGTGGGAATGCTTGTAGCGGTGGAAAGCAGTAGTAGTGGAAGTACAGCAGGACTTACCTATGGTCATGTAGGCATTTATATAGGCGATGGCAAGGTAATAGATAATATCGGGAGAATCAGAGTAACTACCTTAGATGATTGGATAGCAACTTTCTGTCAGCATCATCCAGTAGGCTTCGGCTTTCCGCCAAATGTAAACAGATAAGGAGGACACAATTTGAAAAAAGAACTGACAGCAGTAAAAAACAGAATAAAGAAGTTAAAGGATAAAAAGGCTCTGATTGATGAAGAATTGGAGCCTTTGTTCATTCGTGAGGAAGAACTTGAAAACGAAGAAATTATTGCCATTTGCAGAAAGAACAACATTACAATCAGTGATTTAATGGCAAAAGTAAACAGAGAAAAAGCAGAAGTGAAAAAGGAGAAAACAAATGAAAACCAGTTTGAAAAATAAAAGAATTACAGCTATTGTTGTAGCTTTTACCCTGTTAATGGGTGGAGTTTTAGGGGTATTAAAAGTTGGTGCAAAGACAGTATTTGCGTCAAATGAACCGCCTGAAAAATATGAAACATATTATGAACTGAAATTTGAGGATCATACTTCAGATGACACCTTTAGAGGATTTTATTATGTCGGAAAAGAAAATAAAGAAGGTCAGCCATTGAACTTTAAATTTTCCTTATCAAAATCCTTTGAAGAAAAGGGAGGTGTAGTTGTCGATAAGTATAATGAAACCTTTACCAATGAGAATATGGACAAAGAAAATCAGTTAGATGATCTAAGATACATGACAAAGAAAACATATCCATATTATCGAATTCACAATGTAGGGACAGGTGCTTTTACAAGTATCGTTTCTCCAAGAGATAAAGATAATTACTATATTGGAGATATTACAGAAAATGCGGAAGAGCGAACCGTAAAAGGAAAGAAAGCAAATGTCATTGTCTATACCTGCCCTGTTTTACAGTTAAATAGAAAAATTGAGAAAGTAACAGTTGACTATGAGGGAGAGCTTAAAGAGGAAACAAAGAACGCTATTATTGGCAGAGTAAAGGAAGCAAATCCCAATATCAACAATGTAAAAGAAATCAAGATTGTTAAGGACAAGCTGATTATTGAAACATGGAACAGATTTCATACCGGTGTCCCATATCTTGAATTACCTTTAGAGGATTTATATAAGAGGGTAGCGAATGCGTCAGCTCAAACAGACAATAAGGATACAAAGAATCAGGAAAGTCAGACAAAAAGTGAAGTAAAGGTCAAATATCAATATCAGGATGGAAAGGTATATAAGGAGTATTCAGCTTTCTTTGACAAAAATCAGGTGATTGACGCTTCTGATCTTGAAATGCTTCCTGATAACATGAGCTTTAATGACGATTTTGTAAACTACACAGTAAAAGGTGATGGAAGCGATAGTATTATCCGAATTGTAAAAAAGTTAGAAAGTAATGCTCAGACGCAGACAGAAAAGCCAAAAACAGAAGATAAGGGAACTCAAACAGAGCTTAGCAAAGATGATATTTCAAAAATGGAAAAGGAATCTAAGGAACTTCAGGAAAAACTTGATAAGCTAAGTCAGGAGATTAAGGACAAGGATAAATTAAGCGACAAGCAAAAGGAGAAAATCAAAGACCTTGAGGAAAAAATAGATAAGCTGAAGGAAAAACTTGAAAAGAGAAAAGACGATAAGGACTTATCGGCGGATATGAAAAAGGAGATTGAGAAGCTAACTGAGAAAATTAAGGAGCTTGAGAAAAAGACGAATGAGGTTGGCAAGGCTACAGTTACGCATAATCCTACTGTAACACCAATCAGCCCTATCTCTGGAATGAAAACAGGAACAGGAAACTTTCCTCAAACATCTGTAAGTGATACGGGTAAAGGCTCATCATCACAGGATAATACAGGAAAGATTACAAAGGACACAAATGTTGACAAGACCGATGAAAAAGAAAAAGAAGTTCGTTATCCCAATAAGCTGACACCGAAACAGCCTGCCAATAACAGCAGTCAGGATTCCTCTATGGATGGTTCAAGTAAGAATGTAAATACCAATAAAGGAGTTGCTTCTGCTCCATCAAAGGCACGAGGAACTGTTACGGAAAATAAGGATAATGCGAACAAGGATTATCCAATTCGCCATAATGACAGTAAAGATAATAAAGAAACGGATAAATATTCTGCTGATGCAAGACAGTTTGTTACCTTTACTACTAAGAATGGCAAGACCTTTCATTTAATCATCAATCACGATGAGGATAGCGAGAATGTCATGCTCCTAACAGAAGTATCAGAAGATGATCTTCTCAATATGGTTGAAAAGAAAGAAGCTCCGAAACAGGAAATTAAAAAGGAAGAACCTGAAAAAGAAGAACCTAAGCCAGTAAAAAAAGAAGAAAGCAGCAATATGGGAACTTACTTAATTCTCATTCTTGTAGTAGCAGGAGCATTAGGGGCAGGATATTATTTCAAGGTCATTAAGAAAAAAGAAGATAAGGAGCTTGAAGGCTTTGAGGAGGAAGATGATGATTTCTTTTCGGAGGAAGAAGAAAGTGAAAATGAAGTAGATGAAGCAGAAACAGAAGATAAACAGGCTGATGAGGTAGAATGAGTTTGCACCCAAAACTATACAATATTTGGTGCAAAACACAGGGCGAGAGAGTAAAATCTTTCGCCCTTTTATATTGAAAACAGGAGGAAAAATATAGATGAAACTTGTAATTGCTGAAAAGCCAAGTGTTGCAATTTCTATTGCAAAAGTAATTGGAGCTACAAAAAAGAAAGACGGATATTATGAAGGAAACGGATACAAGGTAAGCTGGTGTGTTGGACATTTAATTCAAATGGCAAATCCTGATAGTTATGATGAAAAATATGCGAAGTGGAATATGGCTGATTTACCGATTATTCCAAAGGAATATAAGTATGAGATTGCAAAGTCTACAAAGAAACAATTTACGATTCTTAAAAAGCTAATGAATGATAAGGACATAGATATTGTGATAAATGCCTGCGATGCAGGGCGTGAAGGAGAAGCCATCTTTAGGCTTGTATATAATCAGGCAAATTGTAAAAAGCAGATGAAACGCTTTTGGATTTCATCAATGGAAGATAGTGCAATTAAAGAGGGCTTTGATAACCTAAAAGATGGAAGTTTTTACGATAATCTATTTGAATCATCACAAGCAAGGGCAATAGCAGATTGGCTTGTGGGAATGAATTTAAGCAGACTGTATTCGTGCCTATATAAACAGAGTTATTCTGTTGGGAGGGTACAAACACCAACTCTTGCAATGATTGTAAATAGAGATGATGAGATAGCAAATTTTAAGAAAGAAAAATATTATACAGTGGAATTAAGCCTTAATGGCTTTACACTATCAACAGATAGAATTGATGATGAAATAACAGCGGAACAGCTCTTAAATTTAGTAGGCGATAAGATAGAAATTACCGATGTTATTCAAAAGGAAAAGATAACAAAGCCTGAGCTGCCATTTGACCTGACAACGCTTCAAAGAGAGTGCAATAAATATTTTGGATACTCAGCTAAGCAGACACTTGATTATGCTCAAAGTCTTTACGAAAAGAAACTGATTACCTATCCGAGAACAGACAGCAGATGCTTAACGGAAGATATGATTACAAGTACCATCAATCATATCTTAGGAAAGAATGACTTTGATACGGGTCGTATTAAGACGGTATTTAACTCTAAAAAGGTTACAGATCATCATGCGATTATCCCGACAATCAGTTCCTTAAAAGAAGATGTTTCAGAACTTCCTTTAAGTGAAGCTAAAGTTTACTTCCTTATATCCGATAAATTCCACACAAGTGTGGGCTATCCTTTAGTGGAAAACACAAGGAAGATTGTAGCTGAATTTGACGGTTTTGAATTTACAAGCTCCGGCAAGACAATTAAAGATGAAGGCTTTACAAAATATCTTAAAGAATACAAGTCTAAGAAAAATGAAGATATGGCACTTCCTGATGTGAACATTGGTGATGTATTGAGCATTGAAAACAAGGAAATAAAAGAAAAGTATACAACATCACCTAAACACTTTACTGAAGATACTCTTCTTAAATCTATGGAGCTTGCAGGAAATGATGCACTTGAAAAAGGAGTAGAGGTTGAGCGAAAAGGACTTGGAACACCTGCAACAAGAGCAGGGATTATTGAAAATTTGATTTTCAAGGGATTTGTAGAAAGAGATAAAAAGAACCTTATTGCTACACATAAAGGAATCAGCCTTGTAACGATTGTAGCCGATACTTTTAAATCAGCAGAAACAACAGCAAAGTGGGAAATGGAGTTATCGGATATTGCACAGGGGCAATCTTCAAAGGAAAATTTTTTAGAAGCGATTGAAAATGAGATAAAAGAAGTGGTTTCCACTTATACCAAGTAAGATGCCACTAATTTCAAGGTGGAAAAAATGCCCTAAAAATGCTATAATATAAGGTAATCAATTTAATGATTGAGAGGTGATTATGTGTCTAAAATAAATGTTGAAGGTTCAGAAATCAGCATTATTGCCATAGATAATAGGGACTACATTTCTTTGACAGATATGGTTAGAAATATTGAGAACGGCTCTGCTTTAATAGAAAAATGGCTTAGAAACAAGAATACAATAGAGTTTTTAGGTATTTGGGAAGAAATGTATAATACAAATTTTAATTCCCCCGAATTCGAGGGAATTAAAAATGAAGCAGGATTTAACCGATTTATTTTATCTGTTAAGCAGTGGGTAGAAAAAACGAATTCTATCGGTATAGTTGCGAGAGCAGGAAGATATGGCGGAACTTATGCTCACAAAGATATAGCATTTGAGTTTGCTTCTTGGGTATCTCCATACTTTAAATTGTATTTGATTAAAGAATTTGAACGCCTAAAGGAAGAAGAACAAAAGAAGTTAGGCTGGGATATAAAAAGGAATTTGGCAAAAATCAATTATAGGATTCATACAGATGCCATTAAAAATAAACTTGTACCTGAAAAACTTTCAAAAGAAAAAATTAACTTTATTTATGCAAGTGAGGCAGATATTCTTAATGTTTCTTTGTTTGGAATAACAGCGAAAGAATGGCGTGATGAAAATCCGGATTTGAAAGGAAATATTAGAGATTATGCAGATATATCGCAGCTTGTATGCCTTTCTAATCTTGAAAATCTTAATGCGGTATTTATAAATGAGGGCATGAGTCAATCTGAAAGACTGGAAAAACTAAATTCAATAGCAATTGAACAGATGAAGATATTATCCGAGAGTGAATCAATTAAAAAGCTGAAATAGGATGATAATGCAATATTATTACAAAGGTGATTAGAGTAAAATCTAACCGCCTTTTTTATTTGTAAAAAAGAAGGAGGTAAACATGCGAATAAATGATTTTCATAACATTTTGGAACTAATAAAACAAGATGTTCTGCAGAGTGAAGCAGAATATCTGAAGCTCTTAAAGGTTGTCGGAAACAATCAGAAATATGATTTTAGAAGTCAGTTAAGTATTTATGATAAAAATCCTGAAGCGACAGCTTGTGCCAAGTTTGATTACTGGAGGGAACGCTTCGGAAGAACCGTTATGCGAGGTCAAAAGGGTATTCCCATTTTAGAGGACTACGGCACATACAAAAAGGTGGACTATATCTTTGATATTAGTCAGACAGTTTCCAAAAACAGAGATGTCAATGAGGTAAATCTTTGGAGATTTGATAAAGAAGCTCATAGAGATGTATTAAAAGAAATGATAAAAGCTGAAGGGTATGAAGAAAGTGAAAACACCTTAGAAAATATCTTTTCTTTAAGTAGGCTCTACGGAGATGAAAAGATAGATAGCCTTATGAATGAGCTTAGAATATCTGATGAGGACAGAATATCCTTTACCAAGTTTGCAAGGGACTCAGTGAGCTATGCAGTAGCTTCAAGATTTAAGTTAGACTATCCTATGGATAAGGAGCTGTTAAAGGAAAACTTTGCAATGCTTGACAGCATTTCTCTTATGAGCCTTGGAGAAACGGTATCGGACATTAGCGGAACAGTCATTGATGCAACCATTCAAAAAAGCAAAGAGTTAGAGCTTCAAAAAGAAGTTTTAAGAGGTAAAGAAGCAGGATATAATAGAATAAAAGAAAAATTAGAGGAGGTAGAAGAAAATGTACTTCGACGAGATGATCAGGAAAGAATTAGTGAAAACGAGCGAATTTTCCGAAATGGAGAGTACGGACGAGATAATAGAGAAAATCAAAGAGAATACACTGAATCAGTTGGAGGAAGAGATGGACTTTATGAGGGAATATCCGAATCCGACATACGCAGTGATGAGACTGGATTATCTTTCAAACAGCGAGGAGCAGAGCAACTTCGAGATGTTAGTGGATCTATACAAGGAGAAGAAACTGATAGGGCACCTGATGGATACTCAGAAACAGGCGATAGAATTTATGCGAGCAGAGAAGCCGAAACTGATGATGGCTTGGAAGATAGAGGACGAGAGCCATCCGCAGTACAAAGCGATGATTTCAGCCCTCAAAGAAATGACAATCAAGGAGATAGTGGAAATCTAAAAGAAAATACGGATAAAGAGATAAGAGAAGCTGACAAGGCTTCTTTTTCTTTACCCGAAAACAGATCAGGACAGATTAAACTTACAATACCTCTTACTCAAAATGATATTGACAGTATTCTTGTAAACGGTGGAAACCATGAGGGCGAAAGACTTCCTATCATTGCTGAATTTTCCAAAGGGAAAACAGTAGAAGAATTAGGAGAATACCTTAAAGATACCTTTAGAGGCGGAAATGGAATATATATTGATGAAAGAGAGGTATCTTCCTGGTATTCGGATAAAGGCGTTCATTTAGCTTATGGAACATCAGCAAGAGAAGATATGACGCAAATTTTAAGCTGGAGTGATGCTGCAAGAAGAATCAGTGAGCTTTTAGAAACAGGAGAGTTTGCTACAAATGTAGAGCTTTTAGAAGCACAGGACTATGAAAGAGATAGAGTTTCAGAATCGCTATGGTATCTATATCACGATTTAAGTGAAGAAGGGAAAGCACAAGGCTATTTTGACTTTATAGAAAGAGGTGGTGGCTTTCCGGAAGAAACAAAAATATTATCTGAGGCATTAAAAAATCCCCAATATCTGAAAGACACAATTAGGGAGTACAGCCGTTTTTTAGCAGGATACAAAGAAAACAAAGATGTACTAAGATTTCATTATCACAAGGTAGATAGCCTTTATCAAAAATTGCAGGAGCTTGAACTTCCGAGAAAGGAATATACCTCTTATCTTACCGAACTTCCAAAGGTACAAGGCTTTATTACTGAAGATGAAGTTCTTGCTACGATTTCAAGAGGAAGTGGAGTATCTCAAGGAAAAGAGCGAATTACTAAGTTTTTCAAAGAAAATCATACGCTTCAGGAAAAAGCGAATTTCTTAAAAGATGAGTATGGGATCGGAGGTCATTCTCATGCCGTTTCAGGAGCAAAGGGAAGTGATGAATGGCACGATGCAAAGGGACTTAAATTACAGAAGAATCATTGTAACGATGTATTTCTTACATGGTCAAATGTAGCAAAGCATATCGACGAGCTGTTTTCTAAAAAACTTTATTTTGAAGAAAAGGAAACAGAAAGTACAAAAGAGATAGAAGAACCACAATATTATTCTAAAGATAATCCTGAAAACCTAATGACTGAAGAAATGCTTGAAAGAGTGCCGGAGCTATATGCACAGGAGGATGTAGCATTAGCGGATAAAGAGGTTCATGCTGCATATATTATACCTTTCCGTTCTAATTGGACTTGGTATATGACGGAATATGATAAAGAAAGCGGCGATGCCTTTGGACTGGTACTTGGGATTGAACCTGAATGGGGATATTTTAATCTTGAAGAACTAAAGGAATTAAATGCCCAAAGGCTTATTTTAGAAGATTTTCCAAAGACCTTTAGAGAGCTGAAAGATACAGAACTTAAAAAGCAGATGGATGAGCGGGAGCTTCAATCCGTCTTTAACGGAGAACTTAGTTTTGAAAATAAAGCGGAACTTGAAGCATCTGAAGAAGCAGAAGAATTTACAAAGCCTGATGCAGTTCAAGCTACCTTATTTGATTACCTAAAGGATAGAGAAGAAGTAGAGCTTAATGAAAAAGAGGGAAACCATTTAGATGATTTTGCAGTTAAAGAGGGTAATACCGTCTATTTCAACCATGAAGAATATACTATAAAGGAGATTTCTAAAAACCAAATCACAGGAAGGAATGATTTATGGCTTGATCCGGTAAGAAGTGGAAATCATCAAATACCGGTTGTAACATTTGATGATAATGAGGACTTATTAAAGCAGGTAAGCCTTGAAAGACCAAACTTTATCGTTGGAGATGAAGTCAGATACAAGGATAAAGACTATACCATTACACGCTTTGATGATATGGGAAACAATCTAAAGACGGTAACGGTTAAGGACAATACAGAATATCTTGGCGGTATGATAACAGGCTCCGATGTGATTCCTTATCGTCTTGAAAGTGACCTTGAGAGGATATTTGAAAATCTGACATATCAGAATCCTGAAAAGACAACTGAAGAAATTGAAATAAATAAAGCTGATGCTCATAACTTCAAAATTAGAGAAGAAACGCTCCCTGAAAAGTTAAGTCCAAGCGAAAGGTTAAACCAAAACCTTGAAGCAATTTCTATGCTAAACAGAATCGAAAGTGGACAAAGAGAACTTGACAGTACAGCTCAGGAAGTTTTGGCAAAGTATGTCGGATGGGGCGGACTTGCTGATGTGTTTGATGAAAGTAAAGAGGGACAATGGGAAGTTGCAAGAAGTTTCTTAGAGGAAAATCTATCGCCATCTGAATATGAAGCTGCAAGAGAATCTACTCTAACGAGCTTTTACACACAGAAAACCGTTATTGACAGCATATATAAGACACTGGCAGGTATGGGATTTAAGCAGGGTAATATCTTAGAGCCAAGTATGGGTGTCGGAAACTTTATCGGCAATATCCCTGATGAAATGAATAAGTCTAAGTTTTATGGTGTAGAGCTTGACTCGGTAAGCGGTCGAATTGGAAAACTCTTATATCCTGAAAGTGACATACAGATCAAAGGGTTTGAAGAAACTTCTTTTTCCAATAACTTTTTCGATGTAGCAATCGGTAATGTACCTTTTGGAGAATACAAGGTAAACGACAGAGAGTATAACAAAAATAACTTCCTTATCCATGATTATTTCTTTGCAAAGTCCATTGATAAAGTTCGTAACGGTGGTGTTATCGCCTTTATCACATCAAGCGGGACGATGGATAAAAAGGACGAAAGTGTCAGACGCTACATTGCAGCAAGAGCAGAATTTTTAGGAGCCATCAGACTTCCAAATGATACCTTTAAGGGAGTTGCCGGAACGGAAGTAACATCGGACATTATTTTCCTAAAGAAAAGAGACAGTATTAGAGAGCGTGATGAGGACTGGATACATCTATCTGAAGATGAAAAGGGACTTGTATATAACAAATACTTTGTAGATCATCCTGAACAGGTGCTTGGTTCTATGGAAGAAGTATCGGGAAGATTTGGAAATACTCTTGCTTGTCTACCGAAAGAAAATGCTGACTTAAAGGGATTACTTACAAAAGCAAGTGAGGAAATCTCTAAAGATGCAAAGTATGAAGAAATAGAGCTACTTGATGATGAAATTACCTCAATTCCCGCAACAGACGATGTCAAGAACTTTTCCTATACCATTATTGACGATGAGGTGTATTACAGAGAAAACTCCCTGTTTGTAAAGAAAGAAGTAACGGATAAAAACAAGGAAAAGATTAAGGACTATCTTGAGTTAAATGCTGCCTTAAAGGATGTTATTTACAAACAGAAAGAAGATTTTTCAGATGATGAAGTAAAGAAAGCTCAGGAAAAACTAAATGAAATTTATGACAGCTTTTCTAAGAAGCATGGATATGTCAATAACCTTTCTAATACCAGAGCCTTAAAAGAGGATAGTAACTTCCCACTTGTTTCTTCCATTGAAATCCTTGATGAAGTAGAAAGCTTTAAGGCAAAGGGAGATATTTTTTCAAAAAGAACAATAACAAAGGCAAAGACAATCGACCATGTAGATACTTCCCTTGAAGCCCTTGTCTTATCTATGTCGGAAAAAGGTTATGTAGACTTTGACTATATGGGAAGTCTTACAGATAAAGACAGACCGACTTTGATAGAAGAACTTAGAGGGGAAATCTATCTAAACATCAGAGAAGAACAAAACTTTTATAGACCGTTATCCTTTAACTTGGAGGATGGTGATTTACCTTTCGCTTGTGCAAATGGCAGTAATTCCTATAAATATGGTTATGTAACAAAAGATGAGTACCTATCAGGAAATATCAGAGATAAGATTGCGATTGTTGACAGTTATCTTTCTAAGCTCAGACAAACGGAAAGAGAATTACCTCATCTTGGCTATTCAGAAGATGGCAAAGAAAAAGAGCTGATAAGCTATGAGATGAACCGTTTGGAATATCAAAAGGCAGAGCTTACAAAAGTTCTTCCAAAGGAGCTTGAAGCAAGTGAAATTAATGTGCGTCTTGGTGCTACTTGGATACCGAATAAGGATATTGAAAAATTCATCTTTGAAACGCTGAAAACTCCAGGATATGCCAAATGGGATATTAAGGTTAAATTTTCAAATCTGACAAGTGAATGGAATGTAGAAGGAAAGAGCAGGGACAGAGGAAATGACCTTGCAGAGATGACCTACGGCACCTCAAGGGTAAACGCCTATAAGCTGGTAGAAGATGCCTTAAATTTAAAAGAAACAAAGGTGTTTGATCAGATTGTAAATCCGGACGGTTCAAAAACTTCAGTATTAAATAAAAAGGAAACCCTTCTTGCAGGACAAAAGCAGGAGCTTCTAAAAGAAGAATTTAAGAACTGGATATTTAACGATCAGGAAAGAAGAAACCGCCTTGTAAAGCTATATAACGAGCGTTTTAACTCTATCAGAAATCGTGAATATGATGGAAGAAATCTCTCTTTTGAGGGAATGAATACGAAAATAGATTTAAGACCTCATCAAAGAAATGCTATAGCAAGAAGTTTGTATGGAGGGAATACGCTTCTTGCCCATGTGGTAGGTAGTGGAAAGACCTTTGAGATGGTAGCTTCTGCAATGGAAAGTAAAAGGCTTGGGATGTGTTCCAAGTCTTTATTTGTTGTACCGAATCACTTAACAGGTCAAATCGGCAGAGAGTTTATGCAGCTTTATCCTTCAGCCAATATCATGGTGGCAGATAAGAAAGACTTTGAGCCGAAAAATAGAAAAAGGTTTATCGGTCGAATTGCAACAGGAGAATATGATGCGGTTGTAATCGGGCATACGCAGTTTGAAAAAATCCCTATGTCAAAGGAATATCAGGAGAAACACATTCAGGATCAGATTGATGAAATCATAAACTATGTAGAGGAATATAAGCATGATAGAAATCAAAACTTTACGGTAAAACAGCTTGAAAAGACAAAGAAAAAGCTGGAAACAAGGCTTGAAAAATTAAATGATGATTTTAAGAAAGACGATGTTATTACCTTTGAGGAACTTGGTGTAGATAAGCTCTTTATTGACGAGGCACATAACTACAAAAACCTATACCTTTATACGAAAATGAGAAATGTAGCAGGTATCGGGCAGTCTGAAGCCTTTAAGTCCTCCGATATGTTTATGAAGTGCAGGTACATGGACGAAATGACAGGGGGTAAAGGTATTGTCTTTGCCACAGGAACACCTGTATCAAACTCTATGACCGAGCTTTATACCTCTTCAGTACGAAAGCCTTAAAAAGAATAATTTGGAGCATTTTGACGCTTGGGCAAGCACATTTGGAGAAACTCAGTCCGCTTTTGAGCTTTCTCCGGAGGGAACGGGGTACAGAGTTAAGACAAGATTTTCAAAGTTCTACAATCTGCCTGAGCTTATGTCTATGTTCAAGGAGGTTGCAGATATTCAGACAGCGGATATGCTTAATCTTCCTACGCCGGAAGCACACTATGAGGTTATAAAGACAATGCCAAGTGATGAACAAAAGGAAATCTTAAAAAGCCTATCTGAAAGAGCGGACGATGTTAGAAATAAAGTGGTAGAACCGGATGTAGATAATATGCTGAAGATTACCAATGATGGTAAGAAACTTGCCTTAGATCAGCGTTTAATAAATCCTCTGCTACCCGATAATTCTGAAAGTAAGGTCAATGTCTGCGTGAAAAATGTGTTTGCTATTTGGGATAAGACAAAAGATGATAGGTCAACACAGCTTCTTTTCTCTGATATGTCCACACCGAAGGGAAATGGAGAGTTTAATATCTATGATGATATTAGAGAGAAACTTGTAGCTATGGGCATACCGAAAGAAGAAATCGCCTTTATCCATGAAGCAAATTCCGACAAGCAAAAAGATGAGCTTTTTGCAAAGGTAAGAAAAGGAGAAATCCGTATTCTTATGGGTTCAACACAGAAGATGGGAGCCGGAACGAATGTGCAAAACAAGCTGATTGCACTTCATGATTTAGATGTCCCATGGCGTCCTGCCGACCTTGAGCAGAGAGCCGGAAGAATTGTAAGACAGGGCAATGAAAACAAAGAAGTGAATATCTATCGTTATGTTACGGAGAATACCTTTGATGCGTATTTGTGGGTGCGACATGAAGTCGCTTAATTTAACTGTTTGGTAAAATGACCAAACCAACTATTCCGTTAGTTGAGCCGAGTATCGACTGCACTTAGGTGTGGTAAGCCGATATTAAAGTAGCCCTACTTGAGGTAAAACCGTGAGGTAATACCGAAACTACTAGCAACAAAGTGGTTAGGGAGCGAGGCTTGATAATATGGCTAACATATGTGAACTACTGATAAATGTCGTTAAGGCGAACAGGCTAAAGTTGCTGATAAGCCTGAACCAAAATGGTGTGTAGTCGGATAATCCTTTCCATAGTGAGATTACACGGACAAAAAGACTACCGGCAGAGAGGTAGAGCCTAAGTTATCAACGTTAATTAAGTGAAACATGGTAAGCCTGTACTATTGCCATAAGGCAAGGCAAATCGTAAGAAATGCTGATAATGGTGCAGGTAAAGGAGAATGGAAAAAGCGAATGCCATCTTGTAATTAGATGGATAGGGGTTCAAAATTTGCCCTAACTTGAAAGAGTGCAGACTTCCATTTGGTTTTTAATCACAAGAGAACTTGTAGAATTTTTGAAAGGAGAAAGCAAATGAACAGTAAAATGTGTGCTACTACTAACAGAGCTAAAAACTGGGAAAGTATAGACTTTTCTCTAGCAGAAAGCTATGTTAAAAAACTACAAATGCGTATTGTGAAAGCGTGGGAAATGAGTAAATATGGAAAGGTAAAATCTTTACAACATTTACTCACAACTTCATTTTATGCAAAAGCCTTGACTATTAAGAGGGTAACTGAAAATCAAGGCAAGAAAACAAGTGGTGTTGATGGTGAATTATGGCTAACACCACAGGCAAAGTATAAGGCGATAGAAAAGTTAAATTTAAGAGGATATAAACCTAAGCCTCTTAAAAGAGTGTATATACCAAAGAAAAATGGCAAGAAAAGACCTCTCAGCATTCCTACAATGACAGATAGAGCAATGCAAACCCTATATAAATTTGCACTTGAGCCAATAGCAGAAACTACTGCTGACCCTAATTCTTATGGATTTAGGGCAAAAAGATGTACACAAGATGCTATCGAGCAGTGTTTTACATCACTTAATAAAAAGAAATCTGCAAAATGGGTACTGGAGGGAGATATAAAAGGTTGTTTTGATAATATAAGTCATGAATGGATATTAAATAATATCCCAATGAACAAGAAACTATTAAAACTTTGGCTTGAGTGTGGATATATAGAAAAACAAAAACTATTTCCAACAGAAACAGGAAGTCTCCAAGGCTCGCCAATATCACCTATTATTTCTAATATGGTATTAGATGGTCTAGAAAAAGCAATCAAAGAGAAATACCATAGAAGAACAGTAAATAAGAAAACATATTTCCCAAAGGTTAATTTTGTTAGATATGCAGATGATTTCATTGTTACAGGAGAAAGTGCAGAATTGCTTGAAAATGGTGTAAAGCCAATCATTGTAAAATTCTTGGCTGAAAGAGGGTTAGAACTGTCTGAGGAAAAGACACTCATAACGCACATAAATGACGGTTTCGATTTTCTTGGAGTTAATATTAGGATGTATAAAGATAAGTTGCTGACAAAACCATCTGATAAGAACTTTCAAGGCTATTGTCGATAAAATCAGACGAATCATAAAAGATAATCCGTCAATGAAACAAGAAATTTTAGATTAGAAAATTAAATCCAATCATTATAGGTTGGGTAAACTATCAGAAGTATAATGTTTCATCGAAAGCCTTTGAAAAACTTGACTATGAAATATATAAAAGTTTGTGGACCTGGTGCGTTCGTCGACACCCAAAGAAAGGTAGAAAATGGATAGCTAAGAAATACTTCCATACCATTGGGAATAGAACTTGGACTTTCAGTGTAGCAACTGGTGACAGAATGGAAAATGGCGAGAAATACTATCTTCGTCTTAAATATGCTACAGATACTGATATTAAGAGATTTACCAAGATACAAGCTGAAGCAAATCCATTTGATGAAAATTGGCAAATATACTTTGAAGAAAGAGAGGAGTTAAAAATACGAAACGAACTTAAAGGGCGTACAGTTATAAATAGACTGTATAAAACTCAAAACGGAATATGCCCTGTTTGTGGAGAGAAAATAACTCTGGATACAGACTTTAGAGTACATCAAACAACTCAAAACAATATTACCCTTAAAACATTAGTACACCCTTGGTGTCATAGAAAATTGCATATAAATGATAAAGAAAATACGCTGGCTCTCTAATTAGGGCTTATAAAAACTTGAGCCGTGTGAGGGGAAACTCTCATGCACGGTTCTTAGAGGGGAAAGGGATAGTAATATCCCCGACCTACTCGACCAGACGATAGAGAATAAGCAGAAATTTATTTCACAGATTATGACTTCAAAGACTCCTGTTCGTGTGGCGGAAGATGTGGACGAAAGCTCCCTTAACTATGCAGAGATTAAAGCTCTTGCCACAGGCGATCCTAAGATTAAGGAAAAGATGGATTTGGACAACGAAGTTACGAAACTAAAAATACTTGAAGCAAACTATAAGTCTAACCGTTACAGATTAGAGGATAAGGTGGCGAAAAACTATCCTGAAGAAATTACAAGAACGGAAAAACTAATTGAAGCTGTCAAAAAAGATATATCTGATGTAGAGCCTAAAGCGGAAGGTGAGGAAAAGTTTACTTCCATTACCATTTTAGGCGAAAAGATTACCGACAAGAAATTAGCCGGAGAAAGACTGCTTGAAGCAATTTCAAAGGTTAAAATCAATGAAAGCAAGGTTATAGGAAAGTATAGAAATATGGATTTAGAAGTAAGCTATAACTTCTTTACCAACGATCATAACTTTAGCCTAAACGGTGCTGCAAAGCATTCAGGAGAGCTTGGAACAAGTGCGGACGGTAATATTACAAGACTGGATAACGCTCTTGAGAAAATGCCTGAGAAATTAAATAGGCTTGAAGAAAAACTTATCAGTACAAAAGAACAACTTGAAAATGCCAAAGAAGAACTCAAAAAGCCTTTTGAAAAAGCTAATGAGCTGAAAACTAAGGTATTAAGACTTGCAGAACTGAATAAGCTCCTTGATATGGGAGAAGTGGAAGAAAAGAGAAATGACAATCCACTTGTAGAAGATGTAAAACGAGCCATCATTGACTTCTGTAACAGAGAGTACGAAGAAAATCACAGCTATGATGAATTTAATACCTTGTATCCTGATTTAAAACATATCGGTATCGCCTATACCAATACACCGGATGAAAGGCATGGTATTCAGTATGAGCTTGATTTAGAGGAGAAAACTTGGACGCAGTACATTGATGATACGCCTATCAAAACAGAGAGCTTTGATTATGAAAACAAGGGAGAGAATGAAGCTCTAAAGAATATGAAAAATGAAATAGAAATGTCCTCTTTTAACGATTTGGTTTATGTTGATTCAGAAGATTTAAGAGCAGCAACGGGACTTGACATTGATGATAAAGGTAACTTCTATGATCCACTTTCTAAAGATATTGATAATGATGGCATTCCTGACAGATATGACAATGACTTTAGGGATAGCGACTATTTTGAGTCAACCTACGATGTAGAGGACAATCTTCATAGCAAAGAAGAAACCGCACAAAAATCTGAGGATAAGCCATCTATCTTAGGACAGATAAGAGCCTATCAAAATGAAAGTAAAACAGAAGAAAAGCAAAAAACAAAAGAACAGGAATTTTTAAGATAGGGAGGGGAATCTCCCTTTTGCCATGAAAGGAGATAAAAACATGGATTACAAAACAATGAGAAATCAGATTGAAGATATGGTAAGTGATAACCACAAGGACTTTGTAAAGGCGATTATAAGCATGGAAAAAGGTATCAATGATGAAAGTGCCTTAGATAAGCTCTATGATGCTTATATGGACAATGACAGCCTTAATTTGCTGCATGAGGAATTTGACTATATGATTGAGGATTTGAGGGAACAGGGGCAGATAAAAGACCTGCCTTATGCTCAGGAAGAAAAGGATAATCTTATCAATATTGTCGGAAATATTGTTGGAGAGGTCGATGTAGTAGAAAGGGAAAACAAAAGCGGAGAAGCCTTTAAGGTGGCGAATTTCTCCGTAGTATCCAAAGACGATGAAGGAAACAAGGTGTATCATAATTGTTCAGCTTATGGAGAAAAAAGTGATATTCCAAAGAACTTTAAGCAGGGAGATTTTGTTAAGCTCTTTGGACAAATAAGAACCTCTATTGATGATAACGGAAAGGAACATAGCAATATCAGAATACTTTCTTCAAAGCTACTAAAGGCAAAGGAACAAATGAAAGGACAAGAAGAAAAGAAAAAGTCTGTACTTGGAGCTATTAAGAAATATCAGGCTGAAGATAAGGAAAAACCAAAAGAAAAGAAAGAAGTAAACAAAGAAGCTGAGAGGTAAATTTATGGTCGGTGTGGTCTTAGGGCTGCACCGACTCTTTTTTATTTGGTGAAATTATGATATAATTAAAGAAATAAAAGTTCAACTATATGAATATTAAGGATGGTAATATGAAAATAAACTATAATGGGCTGTGGAAACTTTTAATAGATAAAAATATGAAAAAAAGAGACCTACAGGAAAAAGTTGGTATAGCTCCTGCAACGATAGCTAAAATGGGAAAAGGTGAATTTGTCAGCATGGAAATTCTCTATAGAATTTGTATTGAACTGGATACAGATTTTGGTGAACTAATTTCATTGAATAGGACGAATAATATAAATAAGTTTTAATTTTTATAAAGAACCTTTAGACTTTAGATTGTATATCAAATGATGTATTTTCCTTTGATGATGACTATGTTGAATAGGTATTATGGAGGTATGAGATATGAGAGAGATAATAATTATAGATGATGATATTGCATTATGTAATTTAATTAAAAAATGTTTAAGCACAGATGGATATTCTGTATATATTTGACAGAATGTATCAGGCAGATAGTTCAAGATTAACAAAAGGTTCAGGACTTGGATTATCAATCTCCAAAGAATTACTGCGAGTAAATAATGCTAAAATAAGCGTAAGTAGTGTGCCAAATATAAAAACTGTTTTTACTGTAGAGTTTGCAATGTAAATAGCTGATTTAGAAAGTCTCTTTGGCAGAATTTGTAGTTATTTTAAATGTGATATCTCAGAAAGGAGTATAGAATTGAAAATACTAATGATTGAAGACGACAGCACAATTTCTTTTGCTGTTAAAACTTACTTAAACAAGCATAATATTGAAACTATTATTTATAACAATCTTTCTCAGACAGAGAATCTTAATTTTAATGATTTTGATTTAATTCTTCTTGATGCTAATCTCCCAGATGGATCAGGCTTTAATTTTTTAAAGTGGCTGAGAGAATTTTCTGACCTTCCTGTAATAATGCTTACTGTAAAAGACGAAGATAAGTATGTTATCAAAGGTCTTTCTCAAGGAGCAGATGATTATATTACAAAACCTTTTTCTCTTCCTGTCCTAAAGGCGAGAATAGACAATGTTTTTAAATTAAACAAAGTATAAATTTCTAATTATCTTTTTATATTTTCTTAAATGCTCGTAAAGCCTTATTCTATGTGCTTTCGAGTATTTTTACTGTAGGAAGATACTTCACGTTTCTTTGCATATTTCCTCATGTCTTAGCTGTCAGAAGTGGTAAATAAGTAGTAAATTCATTTGTACTACTAAGCAACAAGACGCTCCTGTTGCTTCTCTTTATTCAAGCGTTTCATTTCTGCCATTGCAGAATCGAATGTTGCATGTGCGTAATAGTTCAGCGTCATGGCTATATTAGCATGTCCCATAATGTACTGTAATGCCTTTGGATTCATTCCTGCATTTGCATAGTTGGTACAGAATGTATGTCGCAAACTATGTGGAGTGATGTGTGGCAATTTATCCTCGTTATACTTATTGTATTTCTTAACAAGACCTTTCATCATGCCGTTGTAATCACTTGCCACTTTTGGATAGTTCTTTCTATTAAGAAAGAGGAAATCACTATATCCATCAATCTCAACACGCTTATCATTCTTTCGATTCGCTAACACTCGCTTAAATGCTTGATAGGCTTCTTCAACCATAGGAACTTGACGTTCGCCACTTTTGGTCTTTGGTGTTTCAATGTAGTACCCAATTTCAGTATCTCTCAATAGCTGATGGTCTATATTGACAAGACGATTCTCAAAATCTAAATCTGGAAGTGTCAAACCACCAAACTCTGAAATACGAAGACCTGTTTTTAAGAGTATCAGAATTTCATCATAATTTTTGCTGTAGGTTTTATCAGCTTTTGCAAAGGCTAACAGTTTTTCTTCCTGTTCTTCTGTTAGTACGGTCTTAGGGACAGTATCATCATCAAGAACTGCTTTCAGTTGAAAGTCAAATGGATTCTTCCGAACACAATCATCTTGTATAGCAATATAGAATGAAGCCTTTAAAGAACGTTTGTAGTTATTGATGGTTTGATAAGCATAACCATTTTCACTCATTCTAATAGCCCATTCTTTAGCGTCTGATGGCTTAATACTGTCAATACTTCTTACACCTAACTTGTCTTTCTTCAAAATATCCATAAGATATTTGCGTCCAGTTTCAGTGTTTTTTCTAACCTTTGGTCTTTGAGCGTTCTGTTTTGCGTAAAGCTGGCAGAGTGTCATTTTCTTTCCTACAACATCAATACCATCATGAATGTCTTTCTGTAACTCTGCGATTTTCTCTCTAAGTGAGATACAATCACGCTTTCCTGCTGGTACTCGGTCTGTAGCCACAAGTTTCCACGAGTAAACAAATTGCGGTTCTCCAAATGAATCTATATATTTGTATAAGTATCTTCCGTCTTTTCGTTGGCTCTCTCCAGTCTTTAAGATTCGACCTTTATTGTCACGTCTTTTTTCTGACATGGCATTTGCTCCTTTCCTTTATGGAAAGAGCCTTGATACGACTTAATACTATTTTATCATATACAAGACCCTTTGGCGACGCTAGATTGCGTCCAATGTATCTATAATTTTTTCAAATTGTTTTCGTTTAATCTGAATACGATTGCCATTCATAATCAGCCAATTTGCATTTTTATTTTCCTCTGCCAAGCGTCGTAGCTTGTTTTCGCCAATACGAAAATATTTTGACGCTTCTTCAATGGTTAGGGTATAACGTTCCCAAATAGGAATGTCAGTCTGCTTCATAAAATCCTCCTTTCCAAATCACTTATTTGGATTTCATAAAAGTTGTTTTACCAGCAATCGAACAGCTTTAGCAAAGCTCACGGGAGTTCCACCCCTGCATGGTTCTCATGTAGCCATACTCATTGCCTGCGACGGTTTTATCACGCTCGGACTATTGACTGTATGGGAGTATCATTATCACGATAAGAATGTCGTTGCAGGCAATCCTGCTAAAGATTGCTTCTCGGATCACTAACATGAATCGCTCGCTATCTTTATAAGATAGGTCATGGCGGTTAGTTCCGTTGGCTCTTTTCTTATCGAAACGTATTCGATTACTTTTATTCAGTTTTCAAAGAACAATGGCTCGTTAGCCTATCAAAACACATTGAAAGCTCAATATGCTTTGGTGGAATAACAAACCTCCCTGTTCGGGAAGCGTGGAATGGTTTAGCACGCTTCCACGAAAGGAGAGAGGATATTACTTAATTTCAAATGACAAAATCTTTGTAATCAGTCTGGTTTCCATTCTTCCACGTAAGACTTCATCAACGACCATACTTTGATTGCCATATTCATCTTTCATAAGTCGTAGGGAACGCTTCGTTATGTACCCTCTGTAATGATGTAGAATCTGGTTAATCGCTTCGGTATCGCCATCTGTTGCCTTTACAATGAGAGGAAAGGGAATCATAGGATATTGTGTTTTCATTCTTCAAATTCCTCCATAAACTTTTTAATTAAGGCTAGTCCACTGGTTCTATGCCGATAGACAGTAGAACGGTTCAATTTCAACAGGTCTGCAATTTCTGAATCGCTCATGTCCATAAAGTAAAACAGCAGTAGAATTTCACGTTTCTTGTCTGGCAACTCACGTAATGCTTCACTCAACAAATCATTTTCAACGCCTACTGATAACCCATTGAGTGTAAAAATCTGAAAGTCAGTTGAATAGTTATCTGTTGTCGCAAACTGGCTAACAAGATAATCGCCAACATCCGAAAAGGACACCTCACGCTTTGCAATCCTTGAAAGATAAAGCATATAATTCTTTCGCTCGTCTTCCATAGCACGTTTACAGATATAGTCAAACTGATTTTCTATTGTGGTCTGAAAAGAAGATGGTTTCATGTTTCTCACCCCCTTTCTGTCTAGGAAAGGAAGTGAGCCTTGCTCGTTTATCTCCTTTCACTCTTAGTCCCAATGTGAAAGGGGGATTTGTTGCATTACTGATAAATAAACTTTGTAAAAAAGTTCTGAATAGCCAAAAAAGCATATAAACAGATTTATTTCTCTGTTTACATGCTTCTGTTATTCTATCTATATGATTTATAAAACCACATTGGTGGACGTACTTATCTATTGCAGATAGACGACTTTTTTTGACAAGAACCCAATGTAAGGAAATTTATTGTATATGATGTACTTCATGGCGACGTTGACCTCCAACAAACCGCCATTTGGAAGTAATATACAATATTTTAACAGCGTAAATAGCACTACCATATAACGGTTTTTTTTATTGGCGTTTAGTAGTGCTTTTTATTAAATATAAACCTATAAACCATATAACACGTTTTTCTATACCTGTTTTTAATTCAGTAGGAACAATAAAATGTATAGAGGTGGTCTACTATGCGTAAAAAAGAAGATAAATATGATTTTAGAGCCTTTGGTTTAGCCATTAAAGAAGCTCGATTGAAACGAGGTTTAACTCGTGAACAAGTGGGAGCATTGATTGAAATTGACCCACGGTACTTAACTAATATTGAAAATAAAGGGCAACACCCCAGCATACAAGTTCTTTATGACCTTGTATCGTTACTTCATGTTTCCGTTGATGAATTTTTCTTACCTGCTAATAACTTGGTAAAAAGCACCCGACGATTACAGATAGAGAAATACATGGATAGCTTTACAGACAAAGAACTATCCTTAATGGAATCTTTAGCCAGCGGTATCAACGAAGCAAGAAACATCGAAGACTAATTAAAAGAATCCATACATAACGGAAAGAGCCGATAAAATGAGATTGTATTAATCTCATTTTATCGGCTCTGCGTCTTTGCGTCTGGCTCTGTAATCACAGTTACTTTGAACTGCTTTATTTCAATTAAATTTTCTTGTCTGCATTTCGGACAATAGAGGGGGAATTTTTTTAATTCAGTATCTTCCCTTATCTTTAATCGTGTTTTATTTCCACATACAGGACACAATATCCACTTGTAGTTTATAATAACTATCTCCTCCTTTACACTTTAATTCAAATCTTTATTAAAAAATATTTCATCTTATTTAACAAGAAACCATATTTATATAACAACATAAAATACACTAAGTTATTTTATTGAACATATATCGTACTTTATCTATCCGACTATTTGGACGACGGGGCTGGCAAACAGGTTCACCGGTAGTAACATGGTACCCTTTTAACTCTGTTAAACAAACACTACGTCCATTTGTAAAGAAAGTTAAATCACTACGATATTCTTGAATACACCGAGCAGGGATTTCTCCACTAAGAATGACCTCATTATTTTTCAATTGAGTGTCTACGATGTTCGCACAATATTTAGGAGCATCGTTGTATGCTCGTGAAAGATATTCCTGTGGCGCATAAATTTTAAAACTAAGATATGGCTCTAACAATTCTGTTCCAGCTTTTTTTAAGACTTGTTCCAATACAATAGGAGCAAGCATCCGAAAATCTGCTGGGGTACTAACAGGGCTATAGTATAAGCCATACTTAAAACAGATTTTACAATCCGTCACATTCCAACCATATAATCCTTGTTCGCAACCATAGCGTATCCCTTCCATAACTGCATTTTGAAATGATTGATTTAAGTATCCAAGAGAAACCGAGCTCTCATACTGCATTCCACTTCCCAACGGAAGCGGTGATACAGATAAACCAATGGAAGCCCAGAAAGGATTTGGCGGCACTTCGATGTGAATGGTATATTCTGCATTTTTTAACGGTCTCTCCATATAAATGACTGTAGGCTCTTTTAGTTCTATCTCCACATGATACTTTTCTTGCAACAGTGCACTAATCACTTCCATTTGTACTTTCCCTAAGAAAGAAAGTATAATTTCATGTGTCGTAGAATCCACGTAATATCGTAGAAGCGGATCACTATCTGAGATTTCCAAAAGGGCATCAAGCAACATTTCTCTCTGTTCAGGTTTACTCGGTTCAACAGTTGTTTGTAGTAGAGGGTGCGGATTTTCAATCTTTTTTCTCTGTGGCAATAGTTTTGTATCTCCAAGAACACTATTTAACTTCAAAAACTCATTTTGCAAAATAACAATTTCTCCAGAATAAGCTCTATCAATCTTACATAATTCACCATTTATTGAAGTATACATTTCTGTAACTTTTATTTTTTCTTTTTCTGATACTCTAACCGAATCTCGTAAATGTAGTACTCCACTATAAAGGCGTATATATGCAAGACGTTGTCTTTTTTTTGTATATTCAATTTTGAAAACATTTCCGCAAAGTTCAGACGGACCTCGATGTGTTGATGAATAAAATTTATTCGTAATCACTTCTATAAGGTTATCAATCCCTATATTGTTTTTTGCACTTCCGTGATAAACAGGGAACAGGGAACAATTATGAAATCTTATGCTTTCCTCTTGTTCGAGTTCCAATGCTTCTAATGATTTACCGGACATATATTTCTCTAAAAGGTCATCGTTTCCCTCTATTACCGTATCCCATTGTTCAGATTCGGTAAAGTTCGTCACACACATATTAGGATACAGTTCTACCTTCTGTTTGATTACAATTTCGGCAGAAAGTTTCTCTTTAATATCCTGATAAACCGTTGATAAATCAATTCCATTTTGGTCAATCTTATTGATAAAAAAGATTGTGGGAATCCCCATTTTCCTAAGTGCATGAAATAATATACGAGTTTGTGCTTGTACGCCATCTTTTGCAGAAATCAGTAGAATTGCCCCATCTAAAACTGATAATGAACGATATACTTCTGCTAAGAAATCCATATGTCCTGGCGTGTCTATGATGTTCACCTTCGTATTTTCCCACTGAAAAGAGGTTATTCCTGTCTGAATTGTAATTCCTCTCTGACGTTCTAAAAGCGTATTATCCGTCCTCGTTGTACCTTTGTCCACGCTTCCTAATTCTGTAATCGCTCCACTGTTATATAATAAGCTTTCTGTTAAGGTAGTTTTTCCTGCATCAACATGAGCTAAAACTCCAATATTAATAATTTTCATGTGATTTTCCTCCATTCAAAAACCCAAAAGGGCATAAAAATCCCAGTGATAAATACTTTTATCACTGGGATTTTTATGCATAACCATAGGTATACAAAGCATACAGATATTCTCTGGATACTTTAGAATCACATGATAAAGGTATTCTTAAACTGGGTACAAAAAACTAAGCCCTCCTAAAAAAGGACATCTAATTATTTGTTCCCGCTATCAAATTGACAGTTTATTTAAGAATACCTTGCCGCATATTTATTAACTCCTTTTAAATAGTCACTTAAATAATAGCACGTAAGAGCATATTTGTCAAGGAATCTCCAATTTTTTATCAAAAAGAGTACATGATTACAAAGTATCTGTAATCATGTACCAATATTTGTTATTTTACAATCTTCCAATTACTCCCGTTCTTTTCAAGTACCAAATCAAATTGAGATACCTGCGTTGCTTTGGTCTGCTGGTCGATATACTCCACTGTCAGCGATACCGTGACTTGATTATCCTTACGATTGTGAATAGGATTTACCAGTTCTTGAAAGATGTACTCTTTTCCGATTGGTTTTAATATCCCGTCATTCACATAGTAGGAAAGTTCACTGGCTGTCGCTGTAGGATAGAGCTTGAAGAACGTCGTTAAAAACTCATTGATTTCATTGGTTGTAATGGAATCAACCGTCCCCTCACTTTCAATGGCTTTTGGTTTATAACTTGATTTCTTAGGTATGTTGGTAATGGTCGGATTCTTAACCAGTACCATATTTCCAGAACCATCTACATAGACACTCACTATATAAGCAGAGTGGACGGTCTTTGTATTTTCTCCCTCTGTAATGAGCTGGTCTACACTGTAGGTTACATTAAACTCATTGTCGCCAGTTGGCTCTACCGTCCATATCTGAAATCCTCTTACAGAAGACGATACAGGAATATCTTTGCGTACTGTATCAACATTGAGAGCTTGAAGTTCATCTGTCAGATAGCCTTTTAGACTTTCCATTCGATTATCAATGGACTTATCGGATTGCTCCCATGAATAGTAGACTTTCGCAAAGTTCTCTACAAAATTTTCTACATGATGAGTATCAACGTATTCCTTTTCTATGATAGTTGTTTCGTGAATAGTATGAGTATCTATAGCTGTAAAGTGCTTGAATATCGCAAAGCTGAAACTAAGCCCTAAAAGTACCCACAAGGCAATCACAACCTTTTTATGAGGATTGACCTTATAGACACGAGGTTTCTTTTCCTTTGGTATCTGTTTTTCTTTATTCTGATTTTTTCTAAATTTCATCATTAAATCTTCCTTTCTCATTGTTTGATTCGTCCTGCTCCCACTAAATGCTGTTGCCAGTAGGGGCTTGTTAAGTCGGCATAACCGATTGGGTCGCCTGCATGAAACATACGGTTATTGCCAAGGTATATCCCAACATGAGTAATATAAGAGCCAGCGTTATAGGTAGAATGAAAGAAAACCAAATCGCCAGCTTGTGCTTCCGATAGTGGGATATGCTGGGTCACATCATATTGCTGTTGTGCGGTTCGTGGTAAGTTAATTCCAGCTTTTCCATACGTCCATTGTGTCAGTCCGCTACAATCAAAAGAAGTAGTCGGGGAAGCTCCACCGTAAACGTATCGCCAGCCCTCATATTTCAGTGCTTCGTCCATGATGGCTTGTACCGTATCATCATCAAACTCTGTTGTGACAAGATACTGCGTTACCAGTTGCACATAAAACATATTGCCATAGTTGTATCGCCAGCCCCCATTGATAGGTATGGCTATGGGATTGGGGTAAGACACTTTTTCGCCACCTGAATACTCTTTTGAGAAACTTTGAGCCAGTTCAAAGGTATATTTATTTCCACGATTAGCCACATACCCTAAGAAACCACCACCATAATTGTAGGACTGGATAACCGATTCTAAATCTACACTGAGCCTTTCGCTACTGGCTAATAATTCACTGAAATACTTCACACCTTGCTTAATGGATTCTTCTGTACTCAATGAATTAGGTGGAAGACCGAGGGATTCCGAGGACTGCATAACATCTTCCGCAGTACCGCCCGATTCCACCTGTATAATCGCAAGAAGTATGTTGACATATTCTTCAACGCCATATTCTTTGGCATATTTTTCTACCATAGGCTTATGAGCCAGCACTTCTGCGGAAACATTCACACCTCCATAATGAATATTGGAAATTCCGCTGTCCTGTTCATCTGAAAATAAAATGGCAACAAACAGAAGCAGTGAGAAGACCATCAAGAATAATCCAGAACCACCAATCACTAAAGTTTTCAACTTCATGGTTTCTTACCGACTTTCTTAATGGTGGCGGTTTTGATTGGTGGTCTACTTCTTGTATTTTGTAGTGGTACTCTTTGAACAGTAGACGGACGTTCTTTTGTGATTGGACGTTGTGAAGTTCTATCTGCTGTAGTGGTTGAAGTTGCTGGCTTTTGAACGGTTTTTTCTTGAACGGTATTGCCTTGGCGTTCCACTTTTGGACTTGAAAAATCGGACTTAACTGCTGGACGCTCTTGTTTGGCTTGTTGAGATTCCTTATATGAAGTCTGAATATTAGACTGTTTTGAGGTCTGTTCATCATGATATTGTTCTTGTCTTGTAGTCGGTCTTTCATGAACAGAAGAAGCAGGCTGTTTTTTCTGTTTGACCTGTTCCATTTCAGAGCGACGCTTCGCAATGGTTTTTCGCCTTTGTTCCTGCTGTTCCTTGCGTCCACTGGCTCTGTCCGCTTTGGTTTGAGAAATACTACTGGTTAAATCACGGACATTCTCTTTTACTTTGGATTTTCCTTGATATACTGCATATCTTGCATTGGTCGGCAAATCTTTAACCTGTTCTTTCAAACCACTAGCAGTGTCTACCATTCTGTCTTTGGTATCAGCTACTGTACCGATGGTTTGACCGATACGTTTTCCAAGTGTTGATTTTTCCTTTCCGTCTGGTCGGGAGTGATCTGCTTGTGTCCTTGCAGAACTCCCCGAACCCGACTGTCCTTTTTTACCTGTAACAATGGCAGACCCAGCCCCTAGAGTAGTCATGGAACGTCCAAGTTTCCGCTGTAGACGGTGCATGTGAGCGTGCATAAGCATACGAGGTTTTCTCATCACACGACTTCCCACACTTTGAGAATCGTTACTCTGTAGAGAAAACATACTCATTAAATCGCCCAGCTTGAAGTAGATTCCTGCAAAGGTCACAATCTGTAGAAAAGCAATCAAAAAGAACGGATAACCAGCCGATAAGGTATAGAGCATGGTTGAAATACTAAATGCTGTCGTAATAATCAATGTGATTCCAGCTCGTGTCAAAATGGTATTAAAGAGCTTTGTTATGGCTCGTTTTGACATACCATCAAATGATGGAATCATGCTTAAAATAAAGCTCACAGGCAGAAACATAGCATAGATGATAAAAAGTACCTGCGAGAAAATCATGATTCCTGTTAATAGGAATACAAATATGGAAATCCCAATATTGAAGACAAATAGGAAGAAGACTGTACCTAAACGGTTAATGGTCTTTGTAATGGTTAGATTGGTATTGCTTCTGTCTTCAATTTCTTCCGCAACAATTTTTTCTCTGTCTTCGCCATTGTTGGAATCTGGGCTGGTGGAGAGCAGGCTTTCCACACGGTCAATACCGATACTTTCAATGTCTGAACTGTTGTATTGAAGCAGTAGCCACGGTTGCTGAACCTGTATGGAAAACAGGCTATCTCTGATTAAGTCCACGCTGTCCTTGCCTTGACTATCGGAATGGGGCATGACAATCTTCGTGCCAAGTGATAAACTGGCATTACTGATGTCTGATGAAAAGTCATTGATTTTTTTAATGTAGTCGGGAGCGTAGGCAATAAAGGAAGCCGATAGGATAAACACCAGCACAAAATTCATAATGGCATGAATTGCCTTTGTGGTTTCTCTCTTTATCAGTCCCGTATAGGCAACATAAACCCCAAGAACCAAAATCAAGAGTAAGAGGAATCCAACATAGAAACCCTCTGTTGAAAATCCGTTTGCACTCACACCAGCTAAGGTCTGCATATTCTTACCAATGGAATCTGCTGTAGCGGAAATGAAGTCTAAGGAATAGGCTTCCTGTACTAAGTAACCTGTCGCATTGGAAACATACAAACTGATTGTCCAAATAAAATTGGTAATGGCATATAGTCCATACATGACCTGTTTTCCAATCCCGTCCGACCAGTTCCACGGAAGCCAGCCCCAGCTATTATCCACATAAAAATCCAGTTGATAGTTTTCAAGTGGGTATCGGCTGTATTCATTTGCCACATTGACCGTATCATCTACCAAGCCCGCAGCTTGAACCACCGTTCCCAGCATGGCTAAAAGAAAAATGGCAATCACAAGTGTGAAAGCCACTGTCATTGCCACTTTACCTAGACGTTTCAGCGTCCAGTTTGATTTTATTCTGTTTACTATTGATGGTTTCACATTTACACCTCTTTTCGCACAGGTGGTCTGGTATCAAAGGCATGGAGCAGTTCTTCAAATACAGGGTGGAACTGTATCACACCGACACGACCATATAAATCACTGATAAGGCATTGCCCGTTTTCCAAATCACGCAATCGCTTCTGATTGTTTTCGTCCTCTGGGTCTACACCAAAAAAGGCTAAGGTCTTTTTAATCTCGTTAAGGTCAGTGGAACGAAATGCAAATTTTAAGCCGAGGTTATTTTTCAGTTTTTCATCTAAGAGGTCGTCTGTATTTTGGGTCACGAAATATACCCCAGCGTTCATAGCACGACCAGCCCGAACCAGCTTCATAGATAGTGTTTTTCCTTGTGCTACCTGTAAAAAGCTCCATGCTTCGTCTAAATCTACAATCTTGAAAATGCTTCGGTCTGTATGGATAAAGTCTAAAGCAAAGGTACTAATGACAATCAGCATAGCAACGGATAAAAGCTCCATAGTGGTATATTCCTCAAAGGAAGTTTCCTTGTCGGGAAGTACCAAGTCCGCAACCTGTATAATGTTCAGTTGTTTTTCTAAGCTGATAGACTGCTCCACATAACCATTACTGAATAATAAATGTGCAAAGTCATAGTCTGTAAAACTTTCGATATGGTCGGCTATACTGGTACTTAGTGGCGTATTCTCAACCCGTAATTCCTCAATCACTTTCATCAACCCTCGTACTTCACTATTGGTTACTGCACGAATGGCTTTTCTAAGGATTGGGAAGCGTTCCCCATCACGAGAGGAAATCCCCGTAAGGAATGTCAGAATATCAATAGCCAGTGATTCAGAATCTTTGGGATTTTTCATAATCACATAAGGGTCAAGTAAGCCTTTGTTTTTCTCATCAGAAGTCAGAGTGACGATATTGATTTCATGGGAAATCTCTGGCAAGGTTTCTTTCCATCTGCCACGTTCTGCTTTTGGGTCTACAATCACTGCTTGTGCCCCATAAAGCACCGCATAATAGACGATAAGGTTATTCGCAAAGGATTTACCACCACCCAGCGAACCAACAAAAGCCGACGCTAACGCATTGGTTACTGAACCCTTAACCCCTTGACTGGCAAGAGCAGGTTTCAGATAGACATTGCGTCCAGTATCTAAGCTGTAGCCAACATAAATCCCCTCATTTTCCCCCAGCATTTGAGTAGCACCAAAACCTAAACCAGCGAGGAAATCAGAGGTCACGTATTGAATATAATCATTCATATAACGCTTGCTGGCAGGTAAAAATTCTTCATGTAAGCCGAGCATATCCCCAAATGGTCGTACCAGTTTTACGCTTAAATCGTCATAAAAATCTTTCACTTCATTACAACGACGTTTGAGTTCGTCAAGATCATTTGCTGATACCCTTACCACATAAGACAGCTTGTACATAGATTCCTTGCTTTGGTCTAAATTGGTTTCCAGCTCATTCACACTTTCCAGAGCTTCCGCCACATTGGAGCTGGTTTCATTATCACTTTGCCAAGCGTGGTTATCCAAGTCTTTCAGTTCTTTCTTTTTATTGCGGACAGTAGATAGGGCTTTACGATTCGCTACAATTTCCACATTCATTGACGTATCAATCGGGAATGTAAATTGCTGTTGCTGGTAGTAGAAGATTTCAGAGGACGGGAAGTCCAGTTCTCCGACAATGCTGTTAATGGTAAAGTAAGCTACATAGACGGTTTCATCTTCCTGCTGGATTTTCAAATATCGCTGTTTTTCTTCCACCAAACAGCGAGTAGGCTTAATCAAGTCATAGTATTTAATCAGCGTTTCATTATCCAGCTTTTTCTTTGATAGATGGTACTCATACTCTTCATAGGCAGTGCCTGTCTGTCCGTAAAGGTGTTCAATCAGATAGCCGAAGTCGTCCTTATCTAACCTGCGGATTTTGAAACGACGAGAGATTTTATTTTCTAAGAGCTTTTCCATCTTCTGAAAACGCAGGATTTCATCATTACTCATACTAACAAAATCGCCCATCAGCTTATGGTTCACATCATAGACAAAATCAGACAAAGCATTTTTTGCTTCAACGGTAAGACTTTTCATAGAAAACTCCTGATCGTTGAGAAGCAACTTAAAGCCGATAAAGAAACGGTAGTTCACTTGATTTTCGCCAATCATGGATATTAAAGCGTCTGTCTGTTGGTCGATTTTGTCATAGGCAACCGCTTTGAGCTTGCCAGTGACTTCATTTTTGGAACGCTCTTGTGCAGAACGTATGCTGGATTCTGTACTGATTTGTAAAGCATGAATTTTGCCATCACGATTTTGTGCGATAAGCTGTCTGAAAGAATCATGCACTTGTATTTTCTGTTCTGGACTTAGAAATGAGTAATTGTAAGGAACAAGCTCATAGTAAGCATAACATTCCCCGTCTTTATTCCAGACGAGATTGTTTTCAATGTATTTAATTGGATATGCCATAAAATTCACTCCTAACTGCTGTAATGGCTTCTTGTGGCTGGTTTCTGCCAAGCGTTACTTTTTTTCCTGCATAGGTCAGCTTTGGTCGCAGTGCATAAGCAATGACAGACTTCAAAAATCCATAAGGCTTTTTACCATCAAAAGTTTTTGTAGACATAAACCATGTGAAAGCCACAGGAATCCCAAAGTATTTGAGAAATGCTCCCTCTATCATGGAAAGAGGGGGCAAGTTGCCAAGTATCATCACTGCAAAGAGTGACACGACAAACCATGTCATTTGCGTAAAGGTTATGGGAAACGGAAGTCTAAAATCATTGATAGAATACAGTACCTTTTCCACAGACCAGATACTGGTATAGCTTCGTATTTTCTTCATGTAATCAATCCTTTCATAAAAAATAGGGGTAGCTGATTGAGCCACCCCGTAAAATAGAAAATCTGCCAGTAGTAATGTACCGACAGATTTAATAGACGATTTCAAAAATCCCATGATTGGTTGAGATAAACGTTCCTGAAAGGTCTAAATCCCGACCATAGGCTTGATAATCAATATAGTTTTGAAGACTAGCTGGTACTTCGCCTAAAGCACCCGTTTCTTCAATGTAGTAGCGTGCCACGTCATACATATCATCACAATCGGAATGAATGATAATATCCTCTTGATGTTCGCTTAGTTCTTCAATGCTTGAAAAATGAGTGAGCAGAGCAGATAGCTCCGATTGTAATTCTTCGGGTAATTCCGATACCATTTCCCATAGTCGATTGAGTTCGCCAATGGAAGTGTATTCGTCAACCGTAAAGGGTAACTCGTAGTCATGAATGGCGTATTCCTCATATTCATCATTCAAGCCGATTTTCTCTTTGACTTCCTCAAAGTCAATGGGAAAGGTAAACCACGCACCGACCAATTCGCCCTCATTGTATTTGCCTAAATTCGCAATATAGACTTGCATATCGTCCATATATTCACGTCCTTTCTTTGTAGAGATTCAAAAATCCCTACCGCACTTCGTTTGGTGTACCATTCCTTTGCGGAACATAAGAAAACCACTTATATTCCACAAAAGAACGGTTTTATTTAAGCACCAATAATGCGATTGAATAGCTCTAGTAAAATGTCTTTTACTCCAGCAGCGTTGAAGACTAAGCCAACCGCAATAATCGCAATAATTAAAAAGCCAATCAGTTTGCTAAACTCACGCTTGAAGCCAAGATACAAGCCAATCACAACGATTGCTAAAAGCACCAGTGATTGAGCGTTTGATAGAAACCAGTTATAAAGGTTTTGTCCAAAATTCATAAAAATGTTCTCCTCTCTATATTCAATGAATTTGTATTTGAGTTATTTTTTTGTTGTTATCACGTCCTGTTCTTTTACTGACTGTTGCTTCAAAATCTGCTTGTGTCGGTCTGTCAGTTTCGCATGGTCGAGAATGTCTTTTACAACCTGCGTCTGGTTGATTTCATCAAGTTTAATCGCAACCTTTAAGGTCGGGGCAACTTGATGAGATAGCCAGTTCAGCGTCCTTTGGAAGGAGTAAGGCTCTGGTTTTGTGGTTAGTTTTAATCGTTCACGATTGTTCCCAATAAACCAAGCCCATTCTTCATTCAGTTTCCAATCAGAACGAGGTTTGGAATCGTCTTTATCTACAAAACGGATATACCGATTGATAATTTTAAAGGCGGTATGCTCTGGATTGTCATAGACGAGTAAATCACGGACTGCATAATAGGCACGCTCATTTTTCAATCGAATCTCAAAACGGTTTTTTACTTCTGCGTCTTCAATGGGAATATCATTTTTCTTGTACTGCTCGTAGTCCTTTTCATAGATACAGAAATAAACTTCACTTTGTAATGAACCGATATAGAGGGTGTTTCCCATACATTCCTTTTCCTCTTTGCGTACCAGTTCGCCACTGCGATAGCTTTTAAAACTGCGGAAGACGGAGATACATTCTTCCTGTTGGCACTTTTCAGTGAGTACAGGGATATTTAAAATCCCTGTCTTATCGTTAATGGCAAGGTCAAGGCGTTTCATCACACCGCCAGCCACCAAAACGTCCATAAAGAACTCATACCAGCTTCTTTGTTGTGCCAGAAGATAGCTTTCAAATTGTCTGCACCCACGACCTTTCAATTCCACCAGAACTCCTTTGTCCAGTTCATGGGAGCAAAGGACGAATATGTCGCCTAAAGCATAATGCTCTGAATAAGAATAGAAACCATAGTCCTCATGAAGAAAATAGGACAGTTTCAGTTGTAAGATGTTTTCGACCACCTGCTGTACGTCTGTTGTCGGAAAGCGAATTCTTACATAATCAAACAGCATTTCAAGGGGAGCGTCGGGATTGAAGCGTTCCAGAGCTTCCCAAAGGGACTGCTGTAAATCCTCTGATGGCTTGACTTTTCCTGTTTCAATATCGCTTAGATACTGCCTTGTAATACCAGTCGCAACAGCTAAACGGTTTTGAGATAGTCCATAAGCCAAGCGTTTTTCTTTTAAATGCTGTAACCAAGTTTGTTCATTCAGTAAAAATCCCTCCAATCAAAAAGGCGTATGTCAACTTTTAAAGCCCATTTGACATACGCTGAAATTTTGTAAATCCCTTGTAACCAAAGGATTTTCTAATGTTTTTTTGACTGTTTCCTGTCGATTTGTACCCCCCTGTTAGATACGGGGGGTTAAGTGCTGGCGTGGCTATTGCCACACCAGCCAGCAAGATCAGTCCACACCTGCGACTTCCGCTTCGCACGTCGCCTGCGTGGACTGTCTGCTGTTGGATAACTTTTTAATTTCCTCCAAGAAATCATATCCTTTTGGTACAAGGGGAGTATAAAACTCTGATATGACACTTGTTCCTACATCAACATAGCCACGACCTTTGATTCGCTTTAAGAAGAAATCCTTTTGTACGTCACTGCCAAACATCATGCCATAGCCCATTTCAGACATACGACCTAAAGCCACTCTGAAATTAAACTGATCACGGATTCCGTCGCCTAAATATTTTGCGTCTGGACGTTGACAAGCCAGTATTAGAAAGAAGCCAGCTTGACGACCTAACATGACAATCTGTTTCAGCTTATTCATAACTGCGGTGTTTTCTTTTGTTCCCAGCATTTCCATGAAAGCGACGTATTCATCAAAGATTAAGAAGTGTGCCGGGAGACCTAAGTAAGCATAATTTTTGCCAGTCTTATAGTTCTTCATCTGCTTCATTTCCTCACTACGTTTCATCATTTCTTCATAGAATGTTTCAATGCAAGAAAGCAAGTCTTCTTTTCTATAGTAGACATTTGCCATCACAGAACCTAAGTCCGCAAGATCAGCATTTTTCGGGTCAAGAATATACAGTTTTGAATCTGTATGAAGCAAGGCTTCAATCAGTGTCAGTATAAAGTAAGTTTTACCGCCACCTGTACCACCAGCAATCAACATATGAGGGAGCTTATCATATTCCCACCATACGTTTTTCATTAAGCGAAGTTTACCATCTTTAGCTTCTACTTCATCAATAGAAATACGACTGGCTATGGTGTCATAGAGCAAAGTATATTCCACATAGGAATCCTTTAACTCTTTATCCGTCAGCTCACAGTACAAGCCACTCTCTAATTTCTTTTCCAAGTGTAAGAGTTGGTCTTGATATTTTCCCAGCGTGATTTCCACCCGTATCTGTATCAAGCCATTTTTAAGTCGATAATACATTTTAGGGAAGTAGGTTATCTTTTCCTTTGTACGACCAGCACTATCTTTAAAGAAACCCTCTGTTTTGACCTGTTCAGATTCATACCACTTGTTTTCAAGTATCATCTTTGCCAGTTTTTGACGGTGGTAAAGTTGTTTAACCGTATCATAGCGAACCCGTTTGAATACAAACGCTACCAGCAAGCAGATAAGAATTGCGACACTGAAACTGATAATTAAATAGGGAATGTCAATCTTATCTGCTTGTGATAGGTTAAAATCCTGCCAGTTGATCTGCTGGATTGTCTTCACATGAAACAGTCCGACAACCAGCAGGAAAACAGGCAGGAGTGACGCTATCGTAAAATGAAAGACTAAATCTTTACCAGATGGGCGAATCCTTTTACCACGCTGTTTCATGCGAAAAAGTCTCCTTTCTACCTAGCGACTATTTGTCTTGTGTCGGTTCTTTCTTTGCTTGTGGTTGAGCTTTGAATGAACTAGAATCCTTTGTCAGCACAATATCGTCTGCCTTGATATACCAGTCAACATCTGCTCCTTGATAGGTGGCAGTAGCAACGGTGTCCGCAATGGGATTGATAAGTTCCACCCGTGCGTTATAATCAAACTCTTTCAAAGGCACGCTGGCAGGAATACTTACTTGAATCATGCGTCCTTGTCCTTTGGATTTTAAGTCATAGGTACGTTCCTTGATTTCATCTGAAACCGACCCGTCTTCATTTTGGATTCTCACTTCACGACGTAGAGCAGAGAATTTCAATTCTCCAAAAGTCGTGTCTTTATCTAATACAATGCCATTTGCTAATCTCATCATTTTTCCTCTCTTTCTTTATTCTTTTATCATGTCGTCAGCATGTAAAAGGTAATTTGTAAAACCACGAGTGCCGATTTTGTAGCCCTCTGCGGTAATACGTGGATTGACTAACTTCACACGTTCCTCAAAGCCGAAATGTTTTTCGCCAGCTTCAGCAGGAAGCACCACCACAATATCATCTGCTCTTTGAACATCAGAATAGAGATTATAGCTTCTTGATAAGACAGTTAGCCGTCCGTTGATTCTTCGCTGAACGACTTTATCCTCGCCAGCAAATTCTAAATTGCCGAATGTTTTTTCCATGTTGGGAATCACAAATTTAAGTTCCATATTTTTACCTATCCTTTCTTTTTTATTGGCTGAATGAATGTTTGATGGTCTTAAAGAGTGGGGAACGACCTTTTGATTCTTGATTTTTTGTTTTCATAAGTTCACTTCCTTTCAAAATCGGGTAAAAAAATAGACACCTCATTTTTTGAAGTGTCTACCTATTAAATATTCAAATTTTATTGGAAGTATCTTTATATCTTCACTTTTCAAGGATAAATCGTCGTATCAAAGCTCATTCATAAGTAGTAAATTAGTAGTAAATTGAGTGGTTTTGACCTTGATAAAGTGTGATAAGTCCAGTTTTTATGCGGATAACTAGATTTTTATGCTATTTTTAGTAGAAAAATTAAAAAAGTGAATGAGCTGACTTTTGAAAATTTATCTTTAGATCTAATTTCAAAACAAGCTTCGATAGATGGAAAAGATTTAGACCTTAACTTAAAAGAGTTTGCTATATTGGAGATGCTTTTAGAAAACCAAAATATAAATCTACTAAGAGAGCGAATTTTAGATTATGTTTGGGGTTATGATTTTTATGAAGTAAATGACAATACCCTTACTGTCACCATAAAAAGACTCAGATCTAAACTTGGAGATTATGGCAGTCATATAAAAACTCTTAGAGGGATAGGATATAGGTGGGACAATGAATAAAAGCAAAAATATTTTACTTGCCTTAATTTTAAATGTAGTAATGTCTTTGTTTGTAATTTATCTTAATCCAAGATTTGATATTCTAACACTTATTGGTTTTTTACTTATAAATATAATTCTATTTATAGTTATTTCAAAAATTGAAAAGAAAAAAGAAAAAGCTCTTGAGGATAAGATTAATAATATATTTAAACTACTCCATTCGCTTGATATTGATTCAGATAATTACGAAATTATAGACGATGAATTTGGTAAACTCAGAGATGAGATTATTAAAATTATTATAGAGAATAAGAGAATAGCTGAAAATGCAGAGAAAAACAAGGAAACTTTAAGAGAATATACTGAAGATATTGCCCATCAAATAAAAACTCCGTTGACTGGATCACTATTATTGTTAGACCTATTAGAAGACGAAATTGATAATGTTTCAGAAGAATATATAGAAAGACTTAGAGATAATTTACTTAGACTCCATAACTTATCTGACATTTTATTAAAATTGGCAGCCCTTGATTCTGGAACAATAGAAATGGCAAAAGACAGAATATCAGCTAGAGAGTTAATTGAAGATATCATACGAAACCTGCAAGATTATTTTATTAATGATAATATTGAAATTTCTCTTGATGGAGAAGACTTTTATCTTATATGCGATAAGAAATGGACCTATGAAGCACTTTTCAATGTGATGAAAAATGGCATAGAAGCTACAGAGGGTAGACATATAGAAATTCACTTAAAAGAAACGAACTTATATAAGAGTATTTTTGTGGAAGATTTTTCTAAAGGTTTGGATCGTGAAATGTTAGAAAAAGTTTTTAAACGTTTTTATAAGCTGGATCCGAATTCAAAAGGTTATGGGATTGGGCTTCCTATGGCAAAATCTGTTATGGAAAGACAAAATGGAGAGCTTTTATATCATAAGGGGAAGAAATCAAATACCTTTGAAATGAGATTTTATAACTGATTTAATTATGGCTGTGTAAATAAAGCACAGTCTTTTTTTTCTAGTCACTTTCCAGTCACTTAAGTCTAATATAATCTAAGAAAGATAAGGAGGACTAAATATGAATATTGTAAAAACAGTAGATTTAACAAAAACTTACAATAGTGGAGTAGAAGTACACGCTCTATCAAATGTGAATTTTGAACTAGAAAAAGGAGATCTTGTCGCCATTATTGGAGATAGCGGGTCAGGAAAGTCTACCTTGCTTCATCTATTAGCAGGAGTTGATAAACCAACAAGTGGTGATATATTTATTCAAGATAAAAATATTACCAAGTTTAACAAAGATGAAATGACAGTATTCCGCAGAAGGAATATAGGCGTAGTATATCAATTTTTTAATTTGATTCCAAACATCAACGTTCGAAAAAATATTTTACTTCCTCTTTTGTTAGACAATAAAAAGGCAGATGAAGAATATTTAAAGGAAATTTTATCGATACTAGGAATAGAAGGAAAGCTTGATAGGTATCCAAAACAATTATCCGGTGGAGAGCAACAAAGAGTCGCTATTGCTAGAAGTCTTATTACAAGACCTGCCATCATTCTAGCAGATGAACCTACAGGAAATCTCGATAGAAAAAATTCTGAAGAAATCACAGGACTTTTCAGACTTGTAAATAAGAGATTAAATTCTACAATTATGATAATAACTCATGATGAAAAAGTAGCAAATTCTTGTGATAAGGTCTATAGAATGGTAGATGGTAGGTTAAATTTCTTAGGAGATGAAACTTATGAAAATTATTAATGACCTAGCTGATGGAGCTGTAAAAAATAATAAGAAAGACAGTTTTGCTATTAAAATTTCCATACTTTTGGCAGTAATTTTACTAGGAACTGTAATTTTTATCTTCAACTCGTTAAAAACTGACAAGTATGAGTATGTAAAGAAAACTTTTGGAGATTATCATGTGAATATAAGTGGAATTGACCAAGGTTTTTATGATAAATTAAAAAACGATAAAGATATAGAAAAAGTTTCTTTCAATAAAGTAATAAAAACAGACTTAAATGCAGTTATATATGAAAATGGAGATCCTGAAAGCCTTTTACGTTATGATATTAAGGAAGGAAAAAAGCCAGAAAAAGCAAATGAACTTTTAGTTCCAGAGATATTTTTGATAAAAAATAAAGAATATGATTTGGGTTCTGAAATAACTGTTCGTGATAAAACTTATAAAATAGTTGGTACTTATGAAGATTTTAGCTATTCATTTGAAGAGGCTATGCTTGTAGGTTTATCTAAAAGTGATGATAAAAAAGTCTTGTTTGAAAAAAATGTTGGTACCGAAGCAGAAATTTGGTATAAAAATATAAGAGATACCTATACAAAGACTAGGGAAATTTTATCAGAAATGAATATTGATGAGAACCATGCCCTAGATATTGGTAGAGTATTTTATAATAAAGATATCTTAGAATATAAAATGGTCTATCCAAAAGGAATCATTCCGCCAAAAAGTGTTGTAAACTCAGCTTTAGAACAATATGGAGCAGCCTTCTTTCTTTGTCTACTTTTTGCATTTATCATTTATGGGGCTTTTAATGTATGGAACAATAGGGATTTAAAGGAAATTGCTCTATTAAAAAGCACTGGGATGACAGATAAGCAGGTAAAGCAATTAATTCGAAAGAAAGCATTTAAACTTTCAACCTTACCAATAGCCTTGGGAACAATCTTATCTTTGGCTTCTGCAAATCTGCTCTTATATTTGATGTGGCTTAATAATACAAAATCTTATCAAAACATATCAAATATTTTAGGTCAAAGTGTAAAATCTATGGATTTCCATTTCATATTTCCAAGCCCTATATCTATTTTAATAATTATTTTGTTATCCTTGATAATGGTTTATTTTTCAGCATTGATCCCTGCCAAGAAAAGTGCGAAGATAAATGTTATCGAAGGTTTAAATGGTATTACAGAAAAAAATATTAAATTAGGAAAATCAAAAATAAATGGACCAATAGAAAAGACTTTAGCAAAAGATTATTACAGGTCTTATCGTTCAACCTATCGAATTGTTGTAATTTCCATGGCTCTGTCTGCCTTGGTACTGACTACAGTTTTAGTTGACCAGTCATATAGAGCTTTAAATGAAAAATATAATTCTTATAAAAGTCCTTACAATTTTGAATCTAGTATTTATGTAGGTGATTTTTTGGATAAAAACTTTGTTCATGATATAGAAGAAGTTGAAGGCATAGACCAATTGCATGTATACCAAAGAGTTGATACAAAATTTTACGTTGGTGAAAATGAGGACTTTATTTCTAAGGATTTAAATGAAGCTTTAAATAGCGGTAAAATACCGGAAGATAAATTATATTCCAATATATATGCCTTAAAAGATGAGGATTTCGAAAAACTTTTAAATGAAAATAATATTTCGAATGCAAAGTATTTACTACTAAATAAAATTGCAAAAGATAGTAGAAGTCCTTATTCTTTAAATGAATATATAAAAATTTCTGATAAGGATACAGGAAAAGTTACTTTAAAATATAATGCAGATGGTAAGTCCATGCCTATAAAAATAGATTCAAGTATCGATGAAATGCCTTATAATCTAGAAGCTTATAATGACAATCAAATATCTTTCTTTACAAGTGAAAGTACCATGAAAAAATTTATTGATGAATATGGAATCTATAAAGGCAACCCAGTTTATTATTACTTTGTAAAAATTAAAGCCGATAAAAACAAAGAAAGAGTATTTGAAGATGCCGAAAAAGTGATTTCGAGCTATGTTCCAAAATCAGATCATGGCACTTCTACAGAAATTATAAAAGCTGCTATGAATAAAGAACAAACAAGAAATGAAAAACTATTAAATCTTGGCATCCAAATCATTCTTATAACCATCGCTCTGTCCAATGCCTATAATAGCTTTAAAGGAAACCTTAGAGCGAGAGCCAATGACTTTAAACTTCTATCAACAGCAGGTATGACAGAAAAACAAGTTGAAAATATGGTTTTCGGAGAGGGGAAAATATTGTTTAAAAATATTTTCTTAGCCTATATCTTTATGTTCATTATTGGAATTGTATTAAGAGCCTACAGGAGCAACTATGAATTAGCATTTGCAATAAAAGGTTTGATAACAAATATGAATTATGTCCCTCTATTAATAGTATTTGTATTTATGATTGCAGGAGTTTTATTTGCAATAAAAAGTGGTTTTAAAACAATAAACGAAAACTCAGATAATACTTTCAAGAGTATATAAGAAAAAGGCTGTGAGCATTTGATATGTACCCTCCTTACTGGTTTGTCCAGTAAAGAGGGTACTATCATAATGAAGACGCTTGTATTAGCTGAATATAAAAAACTTCACAGATCAAAATTGATTTTTTTGCTTGTATTCGCACTCATAATGACGTTAGGGGTTGTGTTTCTTCAAGGACAATTTTCATTTGGTGACAAAAAGTATATAGATACATTTGTGGTATATTTTACAGGTGCAGTCTTTAACAACATATTATGTATTGCCAAGTTTGATAGCGTTGTTTGGAGGATATATTATTTGCCGTGAAGAACAAGAAGATGTACTCAAATCATTGAAGCTAATACCGATAGATGAGAGGAATATGATTACTGCAAAAATGATAATTACTCTGTTGGGTAGCATTTTTGTTTATCTAATATTGTTTATGGTATCTTTAATTGTAGAAGCGGTATTGCATTTAAATGCGGTAAACATGAGTGAAGTAGTTCATTATTTTGCTGTATATGTATTAACTGGAATAGGTGTTTTTATGGCAATATCTCCAATTATTGCATTTATTGGACTTGTAAAAAGAAGCTACTGGATAGCTCTGATTATCGCTGAAATATACTCCTTTATAGGAATTTTCTTTGCCTCAAAGGAAGTTGTAAGGGCCATATATCTAATATCATCTGTATTCGTTTTATCGGGACTATATAAAACACCGGTTATGGAATTGCTGATTAGCATAATCGTAAATATTGGTTGCTGTTTTATTTCATATAGAATACTAAAGAAAATGAGAGTTCGTAAAAAATAGTTATGAAAATAAATTTAGGAATTTAAAAAGAGGAGAGAACACTATCTCTCCATCTCCTTGCCCATGTAAATTCCATAGTTCTTTCGTATTTGATAAAGCTCGTCCATAGTAGATTTTGAGGAAGAATACTCTTTCATGAGGATATTCTTTTTTTCTTGCAGTTTATCAAGTCTATCTAAAATATTCTTTGAATTTGGAAGTTTAGAATAGGAGCTTTTCAGCTTGGAAAGAGCAGTTTCATAGAGCGTGATTTGCGATTTGTATTCTTCATAAAATGCCTTGTCCGATGGATTTGCCTTATATTCCTTGTAATAGGCTCGATACTTTTTAACGGTATGAACTTGTTCCATCGTATCAGAAAGTAGCTGCATTTCCTTATCAATTTCTTTGATTTTATCTTGTAAACCTTGTCTTTCTTCAGCACTTTTCCTAATGTATTCATCAAGCTGCTTAACGGATTTAATGCCATGTTCCCTGATGAAAACAACTGACTCAGCCATTGTATTTAAGTTATGTTTTGTTGCCCAATATTCATAGCCTTTGCTCTCTTTCACTTTGGCATTGGTACTCATATTGATGATATTTCCGATTCGTTTTTTGACAGGTGGGGCTTTAATAGATTGATTTTCTGTAATACGCTCTTTTAATCTTTCTTCGGTATAATCTTCACCAATCGTCTTAGCCCTTGTAAATCTCTGCTTATCTTTTGGCTTAAAGGCAATGTGTTTGCCATGTTTTATTTCATAACCAAGTTCAGCCATCTTCTTTAGGAATTCTTCCCAATCCTTAGACTGTTTTATCAGACGATCAATATCAAATTGAAGCCTGCTTTTCCAAGAAGTACCTTTCTTAGATTGCTCATTTTCATACCATGACTTTCCATTTGTTTTGTACTTTCTCTTATAGCTCTCGTAGAACTCATCAATCACAGATAGGTTATTTTCTTTACATAACTTATCGCTCTGATACCTGATTTGGTGGTAACTTCTTTTGTTGGATTGATAGCACTTACCAGTAACCATATTGACATTATTGAATATGATGTGATTGTGGATATGCCCTTTATCTATATGGGTAGATAAGACAAATTCGTACTCATCCTTTAATATCTTTTTACATAGTTCAAGACCGATCTGATGTGCCATTTCAGGACTTGCTTCTCCGGGTAAAAAGGATTGAATGAGGTGTCTTGCAAGAACAGTTCCGTTTGTTCCCGCATCATTTCGTGTTCTTATAAATTGAGTATGAGCAGTTTCCTGATGGCATTTATGAGTGCTTACTAAGATTTGCTCGTCCGTTTTTTCTCCATTAACAATATATGAAATGGCGAGATTAAGTGTTGATTTTATAGGATGTATTTTTGTAATAGCCATAAAATTTAATCACCTCCGGAAGTTCTGTTAAGAAGCAGAGAATGTATTTGCCACAACTCTTTTGAGAAATATTCAATCTGCTTTTTCATATCGTTTATATCGTCTTTGTAGATTATTCCGGTAGAATTTACACGCTTTGCAATCTGATTGATGTTGTTTGTAGCATTGGAAAGCAAGCCTTGTAAATCTCTAAAGGGTTCTAAATCCACTTGATATATTTCCTTTTCTAAAACGCACTTGCGAATGAAATGGCTCATATTTTTGCATTTCGCAAGTTTTCTTTTCTCCTCAAAAAGAGCCTTTTCTTCTTCAGTTAATTTAATTTCAAGTCTTTCATTTCGTGTTCTATTTGCCATAGGTAAATCCTCCTTTGAATGTATTTCGGGGTCTTAGGGTACACCCTAACAAGTTAAAAAATTGATAAAAAAAGAAGCAGATCCCAGAGGGCTGCTTCATCAATTTTTTTCGTAAGTGTCCGTACACTTACTGTGCTTGCTACAAAAGAATGATTAGGGTAGCAAGCGTTAAGCATCTATTAACTTTTAGATAATTTTACAATAAAATTTGCTGAAAGTCAAAGCTATAAAGAAGATTGTTATTCAACTTAAAAGTTAGTTGACATTAACTATCATTTATGATAAATAAAATTCGACAGTAGTGTCGGTTTTTATTACGATATGAAATGAGGTCTTTATTTTGAAAGAAGAAAAACAAAAAGTTGGACAAATTAGAAAAAAAGAGATTCGAGAAGCTGCAAAGAAATGCTTTCTAAATAAAGGGTTTCAACTTACAACAATGGAAGATGTTATCACAGAGGTAGGAATGAGTAGAGGAGGTGTCTATCATCATTATGGTAATACAAACGAAATGTTTAAAGACTTAATGCTTGATGGTAATGATTATAGAAACAACTTGATAAATGAGTATTTAAAAAACAATCGAGGAAAAGATAAATATCAGCAAATGGGTGATATTTTGGTTGATAAGTCGCTGGCTGATACAGAATTGATGAGATTGTATACACTCCTTTTACAAGCAAAAAAATATAATCAGGATTTGGAAAAATTGTATCAAGAATTGAAACTTAATACGACTAATGAGCTAAGTTTAATCGCCAAGCAGCTTGGAATTAAGGCAGATATATTTGGTGACGGTTTTTTAGTGAATTATATCAATGCGATGATATTAAGTTCTGAAGTTCTCTGTGCAAGAAATTCTTTTTCACAACATAAAAAATATATAAAAGAAACAATGGTAAATTACATTGTTGATATTGACAAGAGATAGGGAGGTTTAAAATGAGTAAACGATTAGAAGTAAAGGATTTAATCAACATAGGATTATTTTCTGTATTAGGTTTTGTATTTATGATGATTGGATCATTTTTAGGAATGGTTCCAGTTTTAATGCCGGTTGTTCCATTTGCACAGGGAGTTTTAGTAGGACCTGTAAATATGCTGTATTCCACAAAGATTAAAAAAAGAGGAATGGTGTTTATTCAATCATTACTTATTGCATTAGTATATGTTGCTATGGGACATGGACCTTGGGCATTATTGACCGCTGTTATTGCTGGTATTATTGCTGAAGTTATTTTGAAATCAGGAGAATATACGGATGTTAATAAGGCAAGATTAGCATTTTCTATTGCTCCACTTTGCACATTAGGAAATTGGTTGCCAATTTTTATATCAAGAAATGAATATGTCAAGCAGATGTTAGAGCAAGGATATAACCAAGAATTTATTGATAAGATGCTTAGTGTAATGCCGAATTGGATTATTGTCGTAATGGCAATAGGTGGAATTATAGGAGCATATATTGGTTGTAGTATAGGTATGGCTTTCCTAAAAAAACATTTTAAAAAGGCTGGTATGGAAAAATAAGGATTCATAAGGAGTTAAGGATGACAATCAAACTTGATTTTCGTACAAAACTTTTTATGACAATAGTTCTTTCATATGTGATGGTTTTAGGCAATATTCAAGTAAAGTATTTCTTGCAAGCCCTTATAATATCCGTAATTCCGATAGTGCTTTTAATAAATACAAAACATACAAGAGTAGCTATTATTGGGATGGCTACTCTTGTGTTCGTTTATGGTGCTGATAGATTTTTAATGAAATTAGAATACAGTCCCTTGGTAGCGATTTTACTGATATTAGTAATGGTTGTTAAGAAAATACTTCCCGCATTTTTAATGGGGAAATATACCATACTCACATCAAATGTAGGGGAAAGTATTTATTCATTGAAAAAAATGAAATGTCCCGATGAAATAGCAATACCATTGACTGTGATGGTTCGTTTCTTTTATGCCGCAAGGATTGATTATAGCCAGATAAAAAAAGCTATGCGTTTGAGAGGACTAACGCTTAAAAAGTTAATAAAAAATCCAATTCTATTATTTGAATATAGATTAGTGCCACTATTGATGTGTTTGTCTAAGACGGCAGATGATTTAACAGTATCCGCAATGACAAAAGGGTTAGCTGTTAATCAAAAAGCGAACAAGTATTAGTGAATCACGCATTGGTGGCATTGATTGCATATTTTTTGTGATAATGGTATGGGCAATCTATTTATATATAAGGGGTAAGTATGCTTAGTTTACAAAATTTAGTATTAAAGTTTGATGGAGAAAGCATATTAGAAAATGTAAATCTAAATTTCAAACCCGGAGAGGTAACTGTTATAACGGGACACTCAGGTACGGGGAAAAGTAGTTTGTTAAAAGTAATAAACGGCATTATTCCCGAATATGATTGTGGAGATGTAAAAGGAGATGTTTTATACAAGGACAAATCTTTATTAGGGATGAGTATATTAGAACGATCCAAGTTTATATCTACAGTGTTTCAAAATCCTAAAACACAGTTTTATTGTATCAATTCCACAGATGAATTGGCTTTTCAATTAGAAAATAGATGTATAGAAAGAAATTTAATTTTAGATAAAATACACTATTATTCAGATGTTTTAGGTAGTAAAGATTTGTTAGACAAGAATATTTTTGAACTGTCCGGTGGAGAGAAGCAGTTAATTGCTATAACTGCTAGTGGAATTTCAGAAAATGAAATTATTCTTTTAGATGAACCATCTTCATCTTTGGATTATGAATCAATTAAGAACTTAAAAAGAGCTATTATCGAGCTAAAAAAAAGAAATAAAATCATAATCATTGTCGAGCATAGATTATTTTATTTGAAAGACATTGTAGACAAGCTGTGTGTAATAGAAAATAAAACTTTTAAAGAATACACGAAAGAATATTTTAGTGATGATTTCTTTGTAAGAGTTTCAGAAAAACATAATTTAAGAAATTTCAATGAAATTTTTAAGAGTGATTTCTTAAATAGACAATATGAAAAAGTAGATATGTTACAAAAAAATACTCCATCAAACTTTGTTAATGAATCAATAACATGTCTACATTTCAAAAAAACATACGATAAGAATACAATTTTTGATTTTAGTGTTTCTTTTAATACCGGGATAAATTTCATTATTGGACAAAACGGTGTTGGGAAAAGTACTTTTATCAATTTACTTATGGGAACTATAAAAGGCAAGGGAGAAGTTTTTTATAAGGGAGAAAAGCTCAAAAAACGGTACGAGAATATCTTTGCAGTCATGCAAGATGTTAATTATCAACTTTTCACAGAATCTGTATGGCAGGAAATTGGAACAGTTACAAAACAGGATAATTTGAAAAATGAAGCCTTAAGAAAGGTACATTTATTTAATAAAAAAGAAATGCACCCAAGTTCGTTATCAGGTGGTGAAAAACAGAGATTGTTGCTTGCTATGTCTATGGTAAGTCAAAAACCAATCATAGTGTTTGATGAGCCAACGAGTGGACTTTGCAAAATGCAAATGGATATTTTGATTGGATTTTTAAATCAAATGGTAGAGCAAGGAAAAACTATTATTATAATCACGCATGATTTTGAATTTATAAAACAATGCGATGGTGCAATATATGAATTTTTGAAATGAAATGTAAATAGATAGAACTATGGAGGTGTTGAAATGAAAGAAAAAAGTCCTACTGCAATATTGTGGGAGCTTGCACATGATGAACATCCAAAATTAAAGACATCAGTATTTATAGCGAGTATTGGTGTTTTAGCGGGGATTGTTCCATACATTGCGGCAAGTCGCATTTTAGTTTATTTAGTGAATGGAATTGAAGACAGCAAGGTTTATCTTATGTGGCTTGGCATAAGCTTGCTATCATATGCTTTGAAATCAATTTTATATTCTTTGGCATTATCAGTATCTCATAAAGCGACTTTTAGTGTACTAAAAGATATTCGTTTAAGAATGCTTGATAAACTTCCAAAGATGCCATTGGGAGAAATAATAAATATTCCAAGCGGTAATTTAAAGCAAATTATAGTCGATCAGGTCGAAAGTATGGAGAAACCTCTTGCACACTTATTACCTGAAATGACATCCAATATATTAGGCTCTTTGAGTATATTCATATATTTGTTATTTCTTGACTGGAGAATGGCGTTATTGTCATTAGTTTCTATTCCTTTAGGAATGTTTTTCATGGGACTTGTGATGAAAAACTACGCTGCTCAGTATGAAGGATCTGTAAAAGTTAGTCGTGAAATGAACTCGGCAATTGTGGAGTATGTTAACGGAATAGAAGTGATCAAAACCTTCAATCAGGATAAAAGGTCATATGCAAAATATAAAGATAAGGTTATTGCAAATGCAAAGTATTTCTATGAATGGATGAGAAGCTGTCAACTTCCTGTGTCTTTATCAAAAAATATATCGCCTACTACAATGATAACAATCCTTCCGGTTGGCTGGTATTTTTACATCAATGGAAGCTTGAGTATAGAAACATTTATAGTAGTTATTATTTTGTCGTTAGGAATTGCAGGACCTTTACTTGAAACGATGAATTTTGTTGATGGTCTTGCAAAGATAGGAACTATTGCAAATTCCATTAATTCAATTTTAGAAGGAAAAGAGCAAATTCATTCCAATGTTGATGTGAAAATAAACAAATATGATATTGCCCTGCAAGATGTGAAGTTTGGATATGAAGAAGGAAAGGAAATTCTTCATGGAGTGTCGTTAAACATAGAAGAAGGGACAACGGTAGCTTTTGTTGGACCGAGCGGTAGTGGAAAGTCAACTTTGGCAAAACTGATAGCAGGATATTGGGACATAAATACAGGAAGCATAAAAATTGGTGGATATAATCTCCAAGAGATTCCTCTTAAACAGTTATATAGCTTAGTAGCATTTGTTTCTCAAGACAATTTCCTTTTTAATGAAAGCATTAGGGAAAACATACGAATGGGAAATCCAAGTGCAAGTGATAAAGAAGTTGAAAATATTGCAAAGAAGTCAGGCTGCCATGATTTTATTATGAATATGGAAAAAGGCTATGACACAGTTGTCGGAAGCAGTGGTAGCCATATTTCAGGAGGAGAAAGACAAAGAATCTCAATAGCAAGAGCAATGCTTAAAAAATCCCCGATAGTGATATTGGATGAAGCAACTTCATATATTGATCCGGAGAATGAGGTGATTATCAAAGAAGCTCTATCAAAATTGATACAAAATAAAACTGTTATCGTTATTGCACACAGGTTATCAACAATAACAGATGTTCAACAAATCTTTTTTGTTGAGAATGGAGAGCTTATTTCACATGGTAAACATAACGAGTTAATGGAAGATTGTGAGCTATATAAAAAAATGTGGAATGCTCATATTGGAGTAAAGGATGGTGAAATAAAATGCTAAGTGCTTTAAAAAAAATTTTAGATTTCTCAGGTGATGAGAAGAAAAATATATACCATTCTATATGGGTAAGTTTCTTGTTTGCAATTTTTCACATGCTTCAAATCAGTGCAATTTATTTTATAGTTAAAGCTGTTGCTGAAAAAGATATGAGTATGACACCTGCGTGGATTGCTTTGATACTTCTTGTTGTAAGCATAGTAGGCAGAAGTATTGCAAATTATTATTCACAGTTACAACAATGCCATGCAAGCTATTTTATGGTTGCAAATAAAAGAATTTCAATAGGGGAAATGCTCAAAAAAATTCCTATGGGATTTTTTAATGAAAACAATGGGGGAGAAGTCGTTGGTATTTCTACAACCGTTTTAGAAGACGTGGAAAATACGGCTGCGATGGTTATGGTAAATACCTTGTCGGGATTTATAAATACTATAATCTTTACTTTGATGATTTTAATATTTGAATGGAGAATAGGTTTTATTGTAACTGTCGGAAGTCTATTATATTTGGTTATTTTGTCAAAAATGGAAAAGAAGTCAAGAGAGGTTCTTCCTAAACGACAAATGGCTTCAGCAAAATTAGTAGATACTGTTTTAGAACAGATTGGAGGAATGTCTGTTATAAAATCCTTTAATTTAACCGGTAAAGGTGATGAGAAAGTTAGAGGTGCTATTGAAAATACCAGAAAAACAAATCTTGATTGTGAAAAGTTGTTTACACCTTACACGATTGTTCAAAATATTCTTTTAGATTTGTTCAGCATTTTAATCATAGGTGCAGGTATTTTCTTCTACCAAAGAGGAGAACTTTCGTTTCTGAATACAGTTATGACAATCATAATTTCATTTCTTGCTTTTTCACAAATTAAATTGGCAGGAAGTGCGACAACTGCCCTTAGAGTTGTTAGTGGCTCTATTGAACAAACCAAGAAATTAGAAGAATTTCCACAAATGGATATTGAAGGAAAAGATATAAAACCTGCTAATTTTAATATTTCTTTTGAAAATGTAGAATTTGCATATTCAGGAAAGAAAATTCTTGATGATATATCTGTTGATATACCACAAAACCAAATGACTGCAATAGTCGGACCTTCAGGAGCTGGAAAAACCACATTTTGTAACTTGATTGCAAGGTTTTGGGATATAGATAACGGGAAGATTAGTATAGGAGGATATAATATAAAGGAATATTCCTTAGAGTCATTGATGAAACAAATCAGTATGGTTTTCCAAAATGTGTATTTGTTCCAAGATACTATAGAAAATAATATAAAGTTTGCTAAGCCTAATGCTACCCATGAAGAAGTAGTAGATGCTGCTAAAAAGGCTTGCTGTCATGATTTTATTATGAACCTTCCTGAACAATACCAAACTGTTATAGGAGAAGGTGGTGCAAGTTTATCAGGTGGTGAAAAACAAAGAATTTCAATAGCAAGAGCTATGATAAAAAATGCCCCAATTATTATTTTTGATGAAGCCACAGCAAATGTTGATCCTGAAAATGAGGATAAATTACAGCTTGCAATGGAGGAACTTACGAGAAATAAAACTGTGATTATGATTGCACATAGGCTAAAAACTATAAAAAATGCAAATCAAATTCTTGTATTGGCTAATGGAAAGATAATGCAAAAAGGAACACACGAAGAACTAATTCAAACAGATGGTATTTACAGAAATTTTGTTGAAGCAAGACAAGTAGCAACCAAGTGGCAGTTATCATAAGCTGAAAAATATTAAAAACAATAGGAGGAAGTCATATGGGAAAACAAGATATGAAAACACAACTTTTAACAAAAAGTCCTAAAGATTTATTGTTTCAATTAGCTATTCCAGGAATTATAGGAATGGTTGTTATAGGACTTTATCCATTTATGGATGGAATATTTGCTGGGTGGATTATAGGGGATTATGCTATGTCTGCCATTAGTATATCAATGTCTTTAACAATAATAAATGGTGGTATATCAGCACTTATTGGAGTTGGTAGTGCGTCGATTTTGTCAAGGGCTATTGGAAAGGGAGATAAAGAAACAACGGATAAAATATTTGGAAATTTTTGTTATTGGGTAATTTTATTCTCTATAGTAATCACCGTATTAGGCTTGGTATTTGCACCTAATTTTCTTGACTTGGTAGGAGCAAAAGGGAATATTAAAGAACTTGGAGTTAGATATTTAAGAGTAGTTTTCTTTGGTTCAATATTTGTGAATTTTGCTCAAGCAGGTAATATGACAATGCGTGGTGAAGGTGCATTGAAGCAATCTATGATGATTATGGGAGTAGGTGCTTTATTAAATATTATTTTAGATCCTATTTTTATGAAGTTGATGGGAGAGTATGCAATTGAAGGTGCAGCCATTGCAACTGTAATATCTCAAATTGTACAGGCGATATTAACATTTCACTATTTTTCAAAGAAAAGTGCTTTTGTTGGTATCCATAAAATTCAAAAGAGCAAGGCAATCTACAGTGAAATGTTTAGTATAGGAAGTTCGGCTATGATGATGCAAATTTTATTTGCAGTACAACAAACATTTTTGTTCAAACAGGCTTTCGCTTATGGTGGAGATAATTGGGGAATTCTAATGTCTGCAACAATGAGACTTTATATGTTCTCATTTATTCCATTGTGGGGAATGAGTCAAGGGTTACAGCCTGTTATAGGAGCTAATTTTGGAGCAAAACAATATCAAAGAGTAAAAGATACTATGAAGATTTTCATGTATGGGGCAACAATACTTGCTGCTATTTCTTGGATACCATCCATGTTTTTCTCCGAAAAATTATTGTCATTGTTTAATGTGAGAAGTGAAATAATTGAAGCTGGAGTTATGAACTTTAAATTGTTCTATTCTACCTTTATCCTGTATGGAATTATGATTATGACTCTTACATTTTTCCAATCTATTGGAGATGGGAAAAAAGCGAGCATGATTGTAATGCTTAGACAACTGATTTTATTTATTCCGGCGATATTGTTATTGCCAAAGGTATTTGGAGGATTAGCAGTTTGGTGGGCTGAACCTATTGTAGATTTTAGTATGATTTTGCTCGGCTTGTTTTTAATGCTTAGCAGACTTAGAAAAATTGGAAAAGAAGAAGCGATAAATTGTTAAGTATCTTATTATCCAAAGGTGAAAATAAACTATTAGAAAGGTTTGATATATGAATATTAGTTAGATATAAGGATATATGAATATTAGTTCGATATAAGAATGAGGGAGGAAATTATGAAGAAATCTTTATATTCAATAATAAAAAATAGTAAGAACATTTTCTTCCCTTTTTTCGGTTTGCTTTATAGAAGATAATGAATCTACAAATTATATTGAAAAATTAAATAGTGTTTATAAAAGAACAAGTTTCTTTCGTTTTAGAGGACTTCTCATGCCAAGATGCAGGAGTCCTCCTTTTTTTGCCTGAAAACAAGCAGACAAAAAAAGAATGGAGGAAACATATATGCCAAAAGAATATTACCTTTATGTCAACGGACAAAGGGTTAAAGTCAGCGAGCAGATATACAAAGTCTACTGGCGAGAACGAGAACACGAAAAGTATTTAGGAGCAGGTGGACAGTAAAAACCACTTGCTCTTTTTTCATCATTGGATCATGACGGACACTTTGTAGATAATATTGTTGATGAAAGTGTTGATGTAGAAAAGATTGTTGAAACACAGATGATGATTGAAGCAGTTAGAAATGCTATATCAAGGCTTAATGCTGAAGAAAGAGATATTATTGAACGCTTGTATTTCAATGATGAAACGGTTCGCTCAGTGGCAAAGCTCAAAAGTATTACACATCCGGCTTTAATCAAAAGAAGAAACAAAATTCTTGAAAAGCTGAAAAAATTCATCGAAGAACTTTAGAAATTCGGTAACCAAAGGGGTCAAATTTTCCTTATGTAAAGTGAAGGGGAGTTTGACCTCCTTTACTTTCTTGAATAAGAGATAGCCTGCTTATGGCAAATAGGGAAATGTAAAGAAAACAATCCCTTTCAAATATTGCTCTTTGACAACTGAATAGACCAAGGTAGGACTTTATCTACTTGTGGAGGATTATGACTTACGCCATGACCTTTCTGCTGAGAATAATTTCGGTTTAATGAATACTGGTTAGCCAAGGATATAAGAAAGCGAGCGATAAATAAGAATACATAAAAAACAGAGGTGGCAATCTGTTCGGTGATACAAGTAGTGATAATGATACTTCAATAGTTTAAGCCGGCTCGTCTTAATAAGGGGCGGAGGTGAGATTCCTATGTTGCTGCCAAGCACCTACCAATGTCAAAAAACTTAAAAATGAATTTTAACAAGGAGGGTTTCGAATGAATAACGAATTACTAAAATATAGCCTCCAATTATCTATGCTATCTATTTTGCTTTCCAAACATTTACTAAATGACATTGAATACAGGAAGATAAAGTTAAAACTGATGAAAAAGTACAACATTTCAACAGAATTATATTTATAATGTTTTGCAAGTGTGGTATAATAAGACTGCATAGAAAGATACAAAAAAGGAGGCGGATGCAGTGAAGAAAGATGTAAAAGTTATTAAAGGTGATACCACACTAAAAAGAACTGCATCAGGCTGTGTTGAACGCTCAATAAAGAGAGTGGCAGCTTATTGCAGAGTTAGTACGGATACAGAAGATCAGATTAACAGCTATAATTCTCAGGTAGAACACTACACAGAATTTATACAGAAGAATAACGAGTGGACTCTTGCCGGAATATATGCTGACGAAGCGATAACAGGAACACAGGTTGATCGAAGAATTGACTTTCAAAGGTTGATAAATGACTGTATAAATGGCGATATAGATATGATAATTACAAAGTCTATATCAAGATTTGCGAGAAATACATTAGATACCTTAAAGTATGTAAGAAAGCTGAAAGAATTTAATGTTGCAGTCTTTTTTGAAGAAGAAAATATAAACACCTTAACAATGGACGGTGAGTTGCTTTTAACAATTTTAAGTTCAGTTGCTCAACAGGAAGTAGAGAACATTTCAGCCAATGTCAAAAAAGGTTTGAGAATGAAGATGGAAAGAGGAGAAATGGTCGGCTTTCAAGGGTGTTTAGGCTATGACTATGATCCGGAAACTAAAAGCATTTCTATCAATGAAAAAGAAGCTGAGATTGTAAGATATATTTTCAGAAGATACATTGAAGGTGTTGGCGGTATGGTAATTTCCAGAGAACTGGAAGAACAAGGATATTTATCGCCAAGAGGAAATAAAAGATGGACTGAAACAACTGTTTTAGGAATCATAAAAAACGAAAAATATAAAGGGGATCTTATGATGGGAAAGACCTATACGGTTGATCCTATTTCAAAGAGAAGATTGGACAATTATGGAGAACAGGATAAGTTTTATATAGAAAACCATCACGAGCCAATCATTTCAGAAGAAGATTTTGAAAAAGCTCAAGGTATTAGATTGAGAAGGTCAAAAAACAGAAATACTGTTGCCAATAATGGTGGTAAAAGAGAAAAGTATTCAAGAAAATATGCTTTTAGCAGTATGCTTGAATGTGGATTTTGCGGTCATAATCTTTCAAGAAGAAATTGGCATTCGAGTTCAGAATATACAAAAGTTATATGGCAGTGTGTCAATGCCACTAAAAACGGAAAGAAGTATTGTCCGCATAGCAAAGGAATTGAGGAAGAAGCTATTGAAAAGGCATTCATGGAAAGCTATCGTCAGGTATGCCATAATAATGTGGAAATTACCAATGAATTCCTTAAAACTGTGGAAGAAGAATTGAAAGACAACAGCTTAGCTAAAGATCTGAAGAAGATAAATAATCAACTTGATAAGATACTAAAGAAAGAAAAGGATCTTGTTGAATTAAGGCTGAATGAGTCAATCAGCATGGATATATATCAGGACAAGTATAATGAAATAGCTATTAGTAAAGAGAAACTACTTGCAGAAAAGAGGACTTTAGAGGTAACACTTACCGATGAAAAAGCATTGAAGAAAAGGCTTGAGGGATTTAAAAAATTACTTGAGTCCAATAAATACCTTGAGGAATTTGATAGAGCTGTATTTGAAAGTATAGTAGATAAAATCATCATTGGAGGAACTAACGATGAAGGAGAAATTGATCCTGCAATGATTACAATCATATATAAAACAGGGAAAAAGGATTCTCAGGACGGAAGATTATTTAAGAGTAGAAGAAAAAATGCTAAGGAAGTTGATGAGAAAACTGATAACAAATTGTATCCTCAATCAAGCGACGAGGTTAATAATTTGTGTTCCTATCCTATGGACAACACACGTGGAGACGGTAGCACTTTTGTCCAAACTTGATGTCGATAAGCATATAAATATTGAAATTGAGCTGGATGAGCTTGATTTGACAAGTGCTGAAAGTAAGGCAACATATGCTCAAATCAAAGAATATGTTTGGAATAAATTTGAATTAAAAGTTCCGACATTATATATTGCACAGATAAAAAGGAAATGTGGAATAGAATTACGAGAACATTACAACAAGTCTAAAAAGGAGAAACAAATTATTCCACAGTGTACACCTGAAAAAGAAGAAGCCATTATGGACGCTTTGAGACACTTCAAAATGATTTAATAGAAAAGAATGACAGCATATGATTTTCTGCATTTATGACATTCCTACTTGGTATAGGAACAGCTATTATTCCTTTCTTGCAAGGTATCAATGAGAAAATAGGCTCAATATAAAGATCGATAGGATTATTTTTATACTAAAAGGAGCGTTGAAATGATTGATGAAAGCAATAAAAAATTTTGGGATAAATTTGCTAAGCTATATGCTCCTTTCATGAAAAAAGACAAAGGAGTATATGATAAAGTTTGCGAATACATTCGTCCTCATTTGAATAAAGACATGGAGGTGCTTGAACTTGCTTGTGGCTCAGGACAATTATCGTTTAGTCTTTCAAAGCATACGAAAAGTTGGATCGGTACAGACTTCTCCGAGCAAATGATTCAGGAAGCTAAAAAGTGTGGGGAATGCAAAAATCTTACATTTCAAACAGCCGATGCAACAGCATTATCTTTTGCAAATGAAAAATTTGATTGTGTGTTAATTGCTAATGCACTTCATATTATGCCTAAGCCGGATGAGGCGATGAAAGAAATATATAGGGTGTTAAAACCTAACGGCACTTTGTTTGCCCCTACTTTTCTATGGAAAGAAGGAAAGCAAAGAAAAATTATAAAAAGGTTGATGTCTATTTTAGGATTTAAGATGTATCAAGAATGGAATAAAAATCAATTTGAAGACTTTATTAAAGAATATGGATTTTCAGTAGTTGAAATGAAATTGGCATATGGAGGTCTTGCACCGATTGGTGTAATGATTGCCCAAAAAGTGGCTTAACAGATTCTATTCTTATGATTTAGAAAATTTCATCAAAATGGTAACCAAAGGCGATAGAAAAACTATCGTCTTTTTCTTTGCAAATTTTAAGGGAGGAGGTGAAGCGATGGACTTTGACTATTTCTATAACAGAGAAGCAGAGAGATTTAATTTTCTTAAAGTACCGGAGATATTAGTTGATGGAGAAGAATTTAAGGGGTTGTCAGCGGAAGCAATTATCCTTTATTCCATGCTTCTAAAACGAACGGGAATATCTTTTAAGAATAACTGGATAGACAAAGAAAATAGAGTATTTATCTATTTTACCGTTGAAGAAATTATGAGAAGAAGAAATATCTCAAAGCCGACAGCCATAAAAACATTGGACGAATTAGACAGCAAAAAAGGAATCGGACTGATTGAAAGAGTAAGGCTTGGACTTGGAAAACCTAATATCATTTATGTAAAAGACTTTATGAGTGTATTTCAGGTAAAAGGAAATGACTTTCAGAAGTCAAAAAACTTTACTTCAGAAGTAAAAGATGTTGACCTCAGAAGTAAAGAAAATGAACTTCAGGAAGTTAAAAATGTTGACTCTAACTATATAGAGAATAATAAGAGTAAGTATAGTAAGAGAGAATATAGTTTTTGTGAAAACGGACTTGGAATATTTCAAAATGTATTTTTAACTGATGAAGATATTTCTGATTTACAAATCACACTAAATACACAGCTTGATAATTACATTGAACGCTTATCTGCATATATCAAGAGTACCGGAAAGAGCTATAAAGACCATAAAGCGACGATTCTTTCTTGGTTTTATAAAGATCAGGGCAAAAGCAAGCAGGCGAAAACATCAAATGTCCCGACATGGGAAGAATATAACAAAGGAGAACATTTATGAAAAGAGAATTGGGAAAAATAATGATAGAGGATGTAGAATTTGCCTATGATTCTGAAAAAGAATACATCAAAGATGGACACGTATATTGCAAATTCTGCCACGAAAGAAAAGACGGTGATGTAATGGAATTTTTCGGAAACAAAATGATATTAAGGGTAGCTTGTAAATGCGATAGAGAAATAGAGAAACAAAAGAAACGAAGAGAAAAACAGATGGAAATTGAAAGGTTAAAAAGAACCTGCTTCAATTCCATGAGGGAGTGGTCATATACCTTTGAAAATTATCAGGGAGAAGAAAATCAAAGCCTCATGATTGCAAAGAATTTTGTAGAAGATTATGAGAAAATGAAAAAAGAAAATATCGGACTTCTCTTTTATGGCTCTGTAGGAAGCGGAAAGACTTATCTTGCCTGCTCCATTGCAAATAGCCTTATTGAACAGTATCAAATAAGCGTTAAGATTAGAAATTTTGCACAGATTATCAATGAACTTCAAAAAAGCAGTTTTGACTTTGATAAAAACGCATATATTGAATCTCTTGTAAATACTTCCGTTCTTATCTTAGATGACTTGGGAATTGAAAGGGATACAAGCTATGCTAAAGAGCAGGTATATAACATTGTCAATAGCAGGTACCTAAAACAGAAACCAACAATTTTCACAACAAATCTTTCCTACGAAACAATTCAAAACTGCAAGGACAGTGTTGAATATCAAAGAATCTATTCAAGAATTATTGAAATGTGTATTCCCGTTATGGTTGTAGGTGAGGATTTCAGAAAGTTTATTCAAAGAGATAAGCTAACTCGCAATAAAGATAGATTACTGAACGGAGGTGAGAGGACTTGATTAATGAAGAGATTGCAAGAAAAACGCTAAACATGGAAGTGAGAGCCGGCAAAGTAACAGGCAAGATACTTTTGGATTTGATAAGGAAATTACTGAGAGAATCAGAAAAAATCGGTGGACTCGAAAAGCTCGTTGGTAGTAAAGGGAATGAAGTAAAGCTAAAAGATATGGTTAAAAAAGGACAGCTTGAAGAGATACCAGTAGAAGAAACAGAATTGAAGGAACTGAAAAAAGAACTGAACAGATATGGAGTTAAGTTTTCGGTAATGAAAGATAAAGAATCAGGTAAATACTCAGTGTTCTTTCAAGCGAAAGATATGAAAGTGATGGACAAAGCATTTAAGCACGCACTTTCAGAATCAGAAAAGAAAACGGACAGGAAAGAATCTATTCATAAAAACATTGAGAAGTTTAAGGAGATGGCTAAAAACTCTGTTTCTAAAGATAGAATCAAGAATAAGCAAAAGGAGCAGAGCCTATGATAGACAAAATACTAAAGGACATCAAAGGCTTGTTTAAGGTGCAGGATAAGGCAAAGTTTCTAAAGCAGAACATTCCCTATCTTGCATTTTTCTATGTTGGAAATATCTTCTCTCACCATGTACGAGCCTATACTGGGGGCGATCTAATAGACAAAATTTTTCAAGGGATATTAGAGCTTAACACCATGAGCTTTATTCCAAGCGTTCATCTAACTGACATTCTAATAGGCATAGGAGTAGCAGCTTTAATTAAATTTATTGTCTACAGCAAAGGCAAAAATGCAAAAAAGTTCAGACAGGGAAAAGAATATGGTTCAGCAAGATGGGGAGAGAGCAAGGATATTGCTCCATATATTGACCCAAAGTTTGAAAACAATGTTCTTATAACTAATACCGAAAGACTTACAATGAACTCAAGACCTA